>NZ_JBKGVD010000005.1:0-178429 GCF_046462515.1 Pedobacter sp. | reverse complement strand
CAAATCACGATGCCCACTGGTGACGGTGTTTACGGGCGTCTATTCAACGTAGTGGGTGATGCGATCGACGGAATTCAGCAGGTTTCTAAAAATACAGGTCTGCCTATCCACAGAGAAGCACCAAAATTTGATGAGCTTTCTACTGAAACAGAGGTACTTTTTACAGTTATCAAAGTAATCGATTTATTAGAGCCTTATGCAAAAGGTGGTAAAATCGGTTTATTTGGTGGTGCCGGTGTAGGTAAAACCGTATTGATCATGGAATTGGTAAACAACATTGCCAAGGCTTATTCAGGTTTATCTGTATTTGCCGGTGTGGGTGAGCGTACCCGTGAAGGTAATGACCTTTTACGCGAGTTTATCGAGTCTGGTGTAATCACTTATGGGGATGAATTCTTACACTCAATGGAAAAAGGTGGATGGGATTTATCTAAAGTAGATACTGAAAAATTAAAAGATTCAAAAGCAACATTGGTATTCGGACAGATGAACGAGCCTCCTGGCGCACGTGCTCGTGTAGCCCTATCAGGATTAACTGTTGCTGAATATTTCCGCGATGGAGATGGTGAAGGCGCAGGAAAAGACATCCTTTTCTTCGTTGATAACATCTTCCGTTTCACCCAAGCAGGTTCTGAGGTATCGGCACTTTTAGGCCGTATGCCTTCGGCAGTAGGTTACCAGCCTACATTAGCTACCGAGATGGGTTTAATGCAGGAGCGTATTACTTCAACTAAACGCGGTTCAATTACTTCTGTACAGGCTGTATATGTACCTGCCGACGACTTAACTGACCCTGCTCCGGCTACAACATTTGCCCACTTAGACGCTACAACCGTATTATCACGTAAAATTTCTGAGTTAGGTATTTATCCTGCGGTAGATCCATTAGATTCTACTTCACGTATCTTAAACCCTGCTGTTTTAGGTGATGAGCACTACAATACAGCACAACGCGTTAAAGAAATTCTACAACGTTACAAAGAACTTCAAGATATCATTGCCATCTTAGGTATGGATGAGTTATCTGAGGAAGATAAATTAACTGTACACAGAGCCCGCCGTGTACAACGTTTCTTATCTCAGCCGTTCCATGTTGCAGAACAGTTTACCGGTTTAAAAGGCGTATTAGTTGACATTAAAGAAACCATTAAAGGATTTAACATGATCATGGATGGTGAGGTTGATGAATACCCTGAGGCAGCATTTAACTTAGTTGGTACGATAGAAGATGCTATTGAAAAAGGTAAAAAATTATTAGCCGAGGCTAATTAAGAGATGTGAGACACCAGATATTGAGATATGAGACAATGAGTTAGACTCAAATCTCGATCTCAAATCTCAAATCTAATTAAAGAATGAATTTAGAAATATTAACTCCGGATAAAAAAGTTTATGAAGGCGAAGTAATTGCGGTTACTGTGCCGGGAACATCAGGTTCTTTTCAGATTTTGAGAGATCATGCTCCTATTATATCAACTTTGGAAGATGGACCAGTAATAGTTAAAAACAGTAACAACGAAGAAATCTTTAACATTAAAGGTGGGGTTGTTGAAGTTTTAGACAATAAAATCATTGTATTAGCTGAGGCAATCGTAGCTTAGTTTATACATTAAAAATTAAAATAAAAAAAGCTCCGAAGTAATTTTCGGAGCTTTTTTTTAACCCTTATTTTAAGCTCAAATTCAAATAAGGAATTATAATGTTAAAGTGTTGATAATTATCACAATTTTACTTGTTTAATTAGCTTACTTTTGGCAAATTGGGAAAACTAAATTTTTATATCTAACATGAAATTAAAAAGGATGGCAGGGGCACTGGCCTTAGCTGCATTAGTAATCAGTACATTCTCTTACTGTACTTCTGATGCTAAAAAAGTACCTGGTAAAACTAACGGTTCTAAGAAAACGGATAGCACAGGAACCGAAACCGTAGCGGAAGAAGAAATAGATACCAGAACACCTGTTGATACAGCAAAGTACAATGAACTGGTAAAAAAACTGGCAAATGGTGATACTACCGGAAAATGGCCTGTAAAAAACCAACCTTACCCATTGGCTGGTGCTATTCTACCTTTTAAACGTATTGTGGTTTATTATGGCAATCTGCATTCAAAAAAAATGGGTGCTCTGGGTGAGTATGAGCCTAAAGAAATGTGGAAACGCTTAAACGCAGAAATCAAGCATTGGGAAAAAGTAGACCCAAGTACGCCTGTACAAGCTGGTTTACACTATATAGCCGCTGTTGCAAGTGGTACTGCGGGTAAAGATGGTAAATACATTAACCGCATGGCTAACTCTCAGATCGATTCTGTATTGAAAATTGCCAAAATGCGCCCAAATACGATTGTATTTTTAGATTTACAAGTAGCATTAAGTAACATCAAATCTGAACTTCCTCATATTGAAAAATACCTGGAACTGCCTTACGTGCACTTAGGTATAGACCCTGAGTTTTCTATGAAAGATGGTTCTCTTCCAGGTAAAAAAATTGGTACTTATGACGCTGCAGATGTTAACTATGTATCAGGTTATCTTGCAGACCTTGTAAAGAAACACAATTTACCTCCTAAAGTATTTGTAGTACATCGTTTTACCAAGAAAATGGTTACCAACTATCAAAATATTAAATTAAGACCAGAGGTACAGATTGTAATGCATATGGATGGCTGGGGAGAACCTGATTTGAAATTAGGAACTTATAGGCATTTTATTTATGGTGAACCGGTACAGTTTACGGGTTTCAAATTATTCTATAAAAACGATTTGAAAAAAACACCCAATCGTTTAATGACTCCTGAGGAACTCATGAAATTAAAACCCGTTCCTATTTACATTCAGTATCAGTAATTGATCAAAAAGAAGAGGATATTTAAAGCCTTTCGTTATTATTACAAGTTCAAAATGACAACGAAAGAATAGGCTTTAAATATCCTCTATTATTTTAGGGGTTAGATTATAATTAAAGATCAAACGTAAGCAAAGCATGCTGGCTAGCAGTATGCAGATCACGCCATACCCTATTCATTTCTGTTTCTTTTTTTGCTGCTTCTAAGCCGGCATAAGGGTAAAGTTTGTCTACACCTGTTCTGGCCTGATGCGCCAGCGCTCTACTTAATTTACTTACTCTAAGCAAAGTATTCTCATCAATGGCTCTATTTGTTCTTAACTGTTGCCATGAATCTTCAAAAACTTGATAAAATTCATTACGAATAGTTTTCAGTTCATCTTTGATTTTTTTGAGTTCTATTGCAAAAATATTAATTTGTTGAGCTTCATATCTTTTAGCCGCTGCTCTGGTAAAGAAATGCTGTTCTACTAAATCTGTAAAATGTCTTGCCATTCCCAAACTATTTACAGCAAGTGTAGTTTCTGCCAGTTGAAGAAAAGGATAATCAAATCCTTCATCCGTTATCTGTATGTGTGCATTAATCACAAAAGAGCGGTTTTCTGGCACCTCTAATTCGTTTACCTCAAACGCATGACTTCCTGTAGCAACCATACCCATGTATGACCAGCCCGGCAGCACCTGTACTTCTGATTTTTTAAAAACAAATGATTTGCTTAAAGCATTGCCTTCACCATCTTGCAAAGTATTACCTTTATCATCCTGCAAAACGCAGTTAGCAGTAAAAACTGTAGCGTGCAATGCACCGCTTGCATATTGCCATTTACCATTAACAATATAGCCTTTCGCTGTTTTTCTGGCTGTGCCTCCTATTGAACCGCTACCTGCAAAACAAACCTGTTCATCTGTCAAGATGTCTTTAACCAATGAGGGTTCTATAAATCCTGTAAACCACGAAGCCCCGCTACATAATGTTATGGTCCATGCCAGACTTCCATCTAAATAAGCTAGTTCTTCTTCCAATTTTAAGATATCGGGCAGTTTCATACCTGGTCCGCCATAAACTTCGGGCACAAAAAGTTTAAACCAGTTATGCTGATAAGCCATATTTAATAATAAGGGATGCAATTGACCTGATTTTTCTGATTCTGCCGCTAAAGAACGTACCAGCTCACGATGTTCTTTTGTTAAAATGCTTTCCATATCTATACCCATTGCTGCTGATATTGCGCTTTATATAATCTTTTCCAATCTATAAATCCAAAAATGGCTACGGCAAACAAGAAAGCCGTAAGTAAGGCCATCATGAGCAAACCCTTATGTATAAGCAAAGGTATAGCCACAATATTGGAAATATTCAGAAAAATCCAGTTCTCTATCTTGCGACGTGCCAGCAGCCACATGCCTGCCCAGGCAGTAGATGAAACAAAAGCGTCTAAAACAGGCACATCAGATTTTGTAAATTTAAGCAGTACGGTATATAGTACCACATAACCTGCTGCAACTATTAAACAAGCCACAAACATTTCGCGTTTATTGGTCCATGATACAGTTAAAGCTCCTCGATAATTTCGTCGCCCCCATACTGCCCAACCATAAACACTCATGATCAGATAATACAGATTTAACAAAGCTTCGGCATAGAGCATGGCATGTAACAAAAGATACATAGACAATACAACAGATATGATACCTGCTGGATATAATAAAATATTGTTTTTACGTGCCAATAAAACTTCGGCCACACCAAAAACAACTGCAAACCATTCTAAAAAAGAAGTTGCCAATACCTGTTCTTTAAATAAAGAAAGCCATTCCTGAAATTCCATCTTCAATGAATTTTAATTCAAAACCAAGAAAATTAATTGAATAACTGCTTTCAGGGCAAAACAGTATTGCAGTGTAACCTCCTCCCTACGTCGGTATTATCCGCATCAGGTGCGTTTTAAAAGTTAAAAGCGGAAAGTAAAAGTTAAAAGTGTGACAGTTAAACTTTAAACACACTACTTTCAACTCAAAAACCGGGTATAATCTCAGCCTGTTAATAATGAATTAAAATAAACAAGCACCCCTTTGAGTAAGGCAAATATAGAGAATAAAAAGTAAGGCACAATGCCTTACTTTTCTATTAAATTAGCTTAGAAAAAACCTAACTGTCCTTTATCATCCATCTTGATATCATCAGGATTGGTAATTTCAAATGATATTTTCTTCTTTTCGGGTTTTGGTTCTTCATTTTCTTTTGGCTTTGGTTCCGGTTTCTCTACAGCAGGTTCAGAAGCTTCGGGCTTAGCAGTCGATTTGAATGTAGGTTTAGCTTTAGGCGTTTCCTCCTTTTCAGTTTCTCCCGAACCAGTTTCTGCGCTATTTACTTCCTCTTCTGTAGTTTCTGCATCGTTATTCTGTAGTGATTCTTCTTCTTCAACAATACCTATTTCAAGTTCAGCATCTATAAGTTGTACCTGTTTAACTACGTGCGGAGATAAACGGTTACCATTGGCTTTCCAGCCTTTAACATCTATCAATCCTGCAAGTTCCAACTCTAAACTTTCTGGCATCTTAGTTTTTCCTTTTTCTACATCCAATATGATCTTGGCGTCAGATTTTCCGGTAATGAGAATCATTTTAGAACCATTTTCTTCGCTGATAAAGCTCACTACTTTACCAATAGGCTGGGTTTCAAAAACAAATCTCTTTATAAAATAGTTCTTGGCCTTACCATCATAGTGTACAACACTGTAAACATGTTCGGGATTAAATTTCTGCATGAGTACAATACCTTCATCAAAATGGTTGTTCAGTTCAAATGTGCTCAGCTCATAAGTACCGCTACCATATACCTGCAAAATCTTATCATCGCCATCAAATTCACCGAGGTATTTACCACGACCATCCACATTTAAACGTTTTAAAATATCATCATACCATATTTTGATGCCCGACAGTGTAGAAACGCCCTTACTCTTCAGCAATACTTTTTTAACCGGATACTTAACTACAATATTGCCCATAGAACCCCGGCCTTTTATCGCAACATTGGCAAAATCAACATCAATACTTAATTTCTTAAGTTTTGAATGCGGCTTTAACTGAACGGTAACGATCTCTGCCTCTCCATTTGGATTTGCCGTAAAGTACAATACTTTAGATCCCTTGGTACCTTTAGTCAGATCATATTCTTTATCGCGGGTTACCCCTAAAACAGAAAAACGTTTGATATAACTAATGCCGCTACCTCCATCTTTATAGATCATATTATAAACCGTACGATCATCGCCTTTTTTAAATACCTGAGCATGTATTATATGTTTACCTACAAAGGTTTTATCAGCTACTTTGGTTACGATAAAACGTCCGTCTTCCCTGAAAACGATAATTTCATCTATATCAGAACAATCGCCCACAAATTCATCTTTTCTAAGACCCGTCCCAATGAAACCATCTTCGCGGTTCATGTACAGTTTTACGTTAGCCAAGGCTACTTTTGCAGCTTCTACTTTATCAAATAACCTGATTTCTGTTTTACGTTCGCGACCTTTACCGTACTTATCTTTGATTTTCTGGAACCATGCAATGGTGTATTCTGTAAGATGACGCAGATTGCTTTTAACTTGTTTGATCTCTTCTTCAAGCGCTTTCATCTGCTCATCTGCCTTTTTCACATCAAAGCGTGTAATGCTACTCATCGGTTTATCGATCAGCTTCTTGAAATCTTCAGGCTGTATTTCGCGGTATAAAGAAGGTTTAAATGGTTCAAACAAACGATGCAACACCGCAACTACCGTATCAAAATCTCCCGAATTTTCATAATCGGTATGCTTATACATACCTTCTTGTATAAATATCTTAAGTAAAGAACTAAAGAATATCTTCTCCTGCAATTCGTGCAATCTAATCTCGAGTTCTTTTTTAAGAAGTGCTTTTGTGCTTTTGGTGTTCTGCTCTAGAATATCATTAACACTTAAGAAATAAGGTTTTTCATCTTTAATTACACAGGTATTCGGAGAGATAGATACCTCGCAGGAAGTAAAGGCATATAAAGCGTCTATGGTTACATCAGGCGAAATACCTGGCGCAAGATGTACCACTATTTCAACATTGGCCGCCGTGTTGTCTTCTATTTTCTTAATCTTAATCTTACCCTTATCATTAGCAGCAAGGATACTATCAATTACTGAGCCTGTAGTTGTACTGTAAGGTACCTCAGTAATAACTAATGTTTTTTTATCTCGCTCTGTGATTTTAGCCCTAACCCTGATTTTTCCGCCACGTTGCCCTTCATTATAGTTAGAAAAATCGGCCATGCCACCGGTAAAGAAATCGGGCAATATGTTAGAACGATTACCGCGTAGAATTTCTATAGAAGCATCTAATAGTTCAACAAAATTATGCGGCATGATCTTGGTAGCAAGCCCCACAGCTATTCCCTCAGCTCCCTGTGCAAGTAGCAAAGGAAATTTAACAGGTAAAGTTACCGGTTCCTGGTTACGTCCATCATAGCTCAATTGCCATTCTGTAGTATCAGGATTAAATACCACATCATTGGCAAATTTAGATAAACGCGCCTCAATATAACGTGGCGCCGCTGCACTATCACCTGTAACCGGATCGCCCCAGTTTCCCTGGCAATCAATGAGCAAATCTTTTTGCCCCAATTGAACCATTGCATCACCAATTGAAGCATCACCATGCGGGTGATATTTCATGGTATTCCCTATTACATTAGCCGCTTTGTTAAAACGTCCATCGTCCATTTCCTTAAGCGAGTGCATAATACGGCGCTGTACCGGTTTAAAACCATCGTTAATATGGGGTACGGCCCTATCTAAAATTACATAAGAAGCATAATCCAGAAACCAGTTTTCATACAAGCCGTTAATAGGCATTACAGTATGCTTATTATCTTGTCCGTTAGATTCCTGATTTTCGTTTACGTTATCTAATTCTTCACTCATGCGCTCAAAAGTTTTTGGGATGCGTAAATATAAGATTTGAGGTGCATTTATACGACAGAAGTTTTTAACATTCATTCTGCAAGAATGGAGCTGTTATTTCGGATTAGAGTTTTTACATTTATTTAGCTTTTGCCTATATTAACCACAAAAATCAAACTTAGCATGCATCAGTTTAAAGCTGCTTTAGAGATTATTGGCATCAATCCTTTTGTTTATGTTCCTGTAGCTATCCTTGAAGATATTTTTGCAAAAGCCGGCAAAAATAAGGGGCACATTCCTGTTTATGGCTTGATTAATAATCAAAGCTATAAACAGACTTTGGTAAAATATGCAGGTGAATGGCGGCTATACATCAACACAAAGATGCTTAAAAACTCGCCCAAGAGAATTGGCGAAATAGTACATATTACCATTCAATATGATAATGATGACCGCAGCATAAAGCCCCACCCAAAATTTACAGAAGCCTTAGCAGGAAACAGAGAAGCAGAAAAGATATTTTTAACGCTTCCTCCTTATCTTCAAAAAGAGATGATACGATATATATCTAATTTAAAATCACAAGAAAGTATCGATAGAAATATAGTTAAGGCGATTGATTTTTTGTTGGGTAAGAGTAGATTTGTAGGACGAGATAAACCTTGAACCAATTTAATTCAGCCGTTCCATAATAATTAAATGATAAATCCATTAGATAACCCCGTTTGGTCTGCTTTAAATGAAACACATGCTGCATTCTGTTTATCGCCAGACCACAGCATCAAATTTTACCACCCCCGCTTTTGCCCTTTCGGGGCACTTGGCCCTGAATGCAATGTTCCTCAAAGTCTGAGCAGCTATGCAGAACTGTCTGCCGATTTTTTTGTAGTTGGCAATCAACCCATGTATACAGATACGGTTAAATTAAAAACAGAACTGATTTGTGAGCAGATGATTTTAGAAAACCCCGTAGATACATCTATTGACGAAAATATCCAGCATCTTAACAATAAGCATGAAGACGACCTGATTAAATTGGTAAACCTTGTTCAGCCAGGCTATTTTAGAGAACACACTCCTCAATTGGGAGATTATTATGGAATTTATAAAGATGAACAACTGGTTGCTGTTACAGGCGAAAGAATGAAAATGAATGCTTATACAGAAATCAGTGCCGTTGTAACCCATCCTCATTATACAGGCCAGGGTTATGCAAAACAATTGGTAAACTACGTATCTAATAAGATTTTCAGTGAAAATAAGATTCCCTTTCTACATGTTACCCAAACCAATAAAGGAGCAATAGCTCTTTACCATAAATTAGGTTTTGAAATCAGGAGACAAATGAGTTTCTGGCATTTTTGCAAAAGCTAATCCTTTACCAACACTCTCCTTTTTATCGCTAAAAAAACAAAGTTATTTAAAACCATTTTAGCTTGTTCCAAATTTTGGCATTTCCATGCTTTAAAAACAATTATCGCTGTTAATAGACTTTCAGGAAACGAAAGAAATACATAAAAGTTCGCCATATCTGGGTTTATGGTATGCAGTTGTTGCTTTTTATTTTGAATAAGGTTACTTTATTTCAGATAAATTTATCTGAAATAAAAATTTATCTATATTTGTTATAAGTAATAGATAGTTCTATCCTTATTAGTATAGGTTTTTGATTAACTTTAGTATATGTACAGCTACAATACACTCAGCGAGGCCGTTAACGACCTGATAAAAAGAGGTTATACTACCGATTTTTTATTAAAATCTGATCAGGATTACCTGATATGCTCAGATAACTCTTATGAATTATCTCCGGATGATTTTGTAATAGATGAAATCTATCGGTTTGAAGGCATGACCGATCCTGCGGACGAAAGCATTGTATTTGCCATATCATCAGATAAACATAACATTAAGGGAATGGTAATCAACAGTTTTGGGGCAGATTTTGGCTACAGATCTTCTAAGCTGGTAGAACATCTCAGAAAAGCAATAAAATAATGTACACGGTAAAAATTAAAAGAGTATATGAAAAGCCTGAAAAGGCCGATGGTTACCGCATATTGGTTGACAGGTTATGGCCACGTGGTATCAAAAAAGAAGATGCTCATTTAGATGAATGGAATAAGGAACTTTCCCCTTCAACAGCACTCAGAAAACAGTTCAATCATAAAGAAGAACTTTTTGATATGTTTACCTTACTTTACAGGGAAGAGCTTTCAGGCAAAGTAGAAGAACTACATCGAGTTAAGAGTATTATGGATCAACAGAACCTTACCCTTGTGTATGCGGCCAAAGATCCTAAAATAAATCATGCCATTGTATTATTGGATGTTTTAAAGAAAATAAAATAGAAGCTCATAATGAATACTCCCCTAAGACGTCATCCCGCCCTACAACCTTTAAGCAGAGAACATCATTACGGACTGTTATTAAGCTGGAAAATACGGGAAGGCTTTAAGCGTAATATAGCGCCCGAACGTATAAAGAAATACGTTGATTGGTTTTGGGAAAATCATCTAAATCCACATTTTAACGCAGAAGAAAAATATCTCTTTTCCATTCTACCTGCTCAAAACGAACATATCAGAAAAGCCTTATCAGAACACCGCAGATTAAAGCGTTTATTTACCGGAGAAAGCGAGCCAATTCGAACCCTGAGTCTGATTGAAGAAGAATTAGAAAATCATATCAGGTTTGAAGAAAGAGTTCTTTTCAATGAAATTCAACAGCAGGCCACTCCTGAGCAATTGGAATTGCTTGAGCAACATCAGCACGTAATTGCCGATAACTGGAACGACGAATTTTGGAAATAATGTACGGGTTCTTATCTTTTTGCATAAATCCTCGATATTAATGCTTATTTTGCTATAATTGAAAGATGTTCGACTTCAGGTTAAAAGTATTTTACACAGTTGCCCGGCGATTGAATTTCACTAAAGCTGCGCAAGAATTATATATTACCCAACCTTCTGTTACAAAACACATTAAAGAGATTGAGAATTATTACCAAACCAAGCTTTTTGACCGTAATGGCACTAAAATAAAATTAACCAAAGCTGGTACTATCTTATTCCGCCACACAGAACAGCTCTTTAAAATATACCGTAATATAGATTTAGATCTGGATTCTCTTAAACATGACAATAAGGGTACTTTACACTTAGGCGTGAGTACTACTATTGCCCAATATGTTCTACCCAGCTATCTTGCTGCATTTAAAGAGCAGTTTCCCGACATTAGTATAAAACTTACTACTCAAAATACCGACAATATAGAAGCCCTACTTCTTGATCATAAGATAGACATGGGTATTATTGAAGGTTATTCCAAGCGCAGAAATTTAAATTATCTTGCTTTTGCAAAAGATGAGATTGTTTTATGTACCCATATTAACAACAATTTGGTTAAAACATCTTCAATTACATTAAATTCGATTGGTAAATTACCCTTGATTACACGTGAGCAAGGATCAGGTACACTCGAAGTTATCCACAATGCTTTGTCTAAAGCAAATTTTAATCTCTCTCATTTAAATATTGAACTGGTATTAGAAAGCACCGAAAGCATTAAAAATTACTTGCTGAACTCTAAGGCTTTTGCTTTTTTATCGATCCATTCCATTTATAAAGAACTCCTAAATAAGGAAATGAAAATCATTGACATTAAGGATTTTGAGATTGAAAGACACTTTTATCTGGTTAATGAGCAAGGGCAAACCGAAACTCTCCCTCTTATTTTTCAAAGATTTTTGTTAACCCATAGCCAGAGGTAATTAAGCATAGCCATTATCAATTTAAACAACAACTAAGGTCTTAACACTTTTGTACATAAATTAATTTTTATGTACCATGAACAAAAACAATATTAAGCCTTTAAAAACAGGCATCCCTTTTTGGGCTAAAAGGGCCGGTTTCTTTTCCATTGTTGCTTTATGTCTTACACCCTTTCTATCTGCTCCTTTAGCTTTATTAGCAGGTATAGGCTTTGCTTGGTTTGTAGGTCATCCATATCCACAACACAATCATAAAATCACACAATTATTATTACAATTTTCGGTAATAGGTTTAGGTTTTGGCATGGATATGCAAACAGCAATAAATGCAGGAAAAAGTGGTTTTCTCTTTACCATATTTTCTATAGTTGGCACGTTGATCTTAGGGTATCTTATGGGTAAGGCACTTAAGATAGACCTTAAAATTTCATATCTCATCACAGCAGGCACAGCCATTTGCGGAGGCAGTGCCATTGCGGCAATTGCTCCTGTAATTAAAGCGGGCCATAAACAGATCAGCATTGCTTTAGCAACGGTTTTCATCTTAAATTCAGTGGCCCTTCTGCTTTTTCCTTTTCTTGGGCATTTATTGCATCTTTCCCAGCAACAGTTTGGTTTATGGTGCGCTATTGCAATTCATGATACCAGTTCGGTAGTTGGAGCTGCAGCTAAATTTGGTAATGAGGCACTTGCTGTTGCAACCACCGTAAAATTAGCAAGAGCATTGTGGATCATTCCTGTAGCTTTTTTCAGCCTTTTAATTTTTAGATCAAAAGGGGTTAAAATTAAACTTCCATACTTTATCGGTGGATTTATTATTGCCATTCTCTTAAATACGTATTCTCCTTTTTTTCGCTCAATAAGCAGCTATATTGTTTATACAGCTAAATGCGGATTAATGCTTACCATATTTTTAATTGGTTGTGGCCTGTCTAAAGAAGTTTTGTTTTCAACCGGATTAAAACCTGTACTGCAAGGTATATTTTTATGGGTATTTGTATCTTTGGTTACCTTGGTGGCTATTTTGAATTATATTTAACCAAACTACTACGTCAAGATCTTAATTGAATAAAGTACCAAACAATGTATAGTTTCTATGGTTTCTTTATCAACCATTTAACCCAAAACGCAGATGAGCAGAATTATCAGATATCTTTTTAATTTACAGAGAGGAGAAGAAGACAAACAGAAAACTTTAGATGCCGTTAAAAGCAATATTTCTTTTACAGGCTCAAATCTTTGGATTTTGGTTTGTGCTATCATTGTAGCTTCAATAGGGTTAAATGTAAACTCAACAGCGGTTATTATTGGTGCAATGCTCATATCTCCTTTAATGGGACCGATCATAGGTGCTGGATTTGCCTTAGGCATGTACGATTTTAAGTTATTGAAAAGATCACTTTTAAATTTACTTATAGCTACTGTTGCCAGTTTAATTGTTGCTTTTATCTATTTTTACATCAGCCCATTTAAACAGATCCAGTCAGAACTGCTGGCCAGAACATCGCCCAATATTTACGATGTGTTAATCGCTTTTTTTGGAGGCGTAGTAGGTGTAATTGCCATAACACGTAAAGAGAAAGGCAATCCTATCCCGGGTGTAGCCATTGCAACCGCATTAATGCCCCCGCTTTGTACTGCCGGTTATGGCTTAGCTACCGGTAACATCAGGTTTTTTCTGGGTGCTTTATTTCTATACATCATCAACTGCGTATTTATCTGTATCGCAACTTTTTCAATCGTAAAATACCTAAAATACCCAGCAGTTCAACAAGTTGATGAAAAGCAACAAAAACAGGTAAAATATAGCATCACATTATTAGTTGTATTTATGCTCCTACCAAGTGCTTATTTTGCTTTTAGTTTGTTTAAAGAACAACAGTTTAAACAGTCGGCCGAAAATTTTATCAGTAAAGAATTTCTACAGCACGACAATACGGTTGTTTACCAAAAAATCAGTTATAACAACCCATCGAGAACAATAGAACTGGCTTTATTAAAAAAGAAATTTACAAATAACGAAATCAGGTCTTTTAATAACAAGCTCGCATCATATGGATTGCAAAACACAAAGTTGATCATTGTTCAGGATTCTGGTGATAATCTTCAAGCGTTAAAAAATGATATCCTGAACGAGGTAAAAAGAAATGGTGGAGAATTAGATGAAAAAGACAAGCAAATTGCTTTATTAAAAGATAAAATAAACGAGGGCAATTTTGATAATAAACAATTATATAGTGAAGCTAATGCGCTCTTCCCTGCCATAAAAGCAATAGCTCTGGCAAAACAAAATCTGGCAAAGGCCGACACCAATTTTATGTTAACTACATTGTATTACGAAGCCAATCCGCAATTAAGTACCCAAGATAAATCCAAGCTAAAGAATTGGATATCAAAAAAATTGTCTACCGGTAAAATCGAACTTTTAACAACAGATAAATAGTGTAATTAAACCAAAACATTTAGCAAACTTCTTAACATAGGTCAAAATTTAAATGTATAATCGCTCCTATCTTTGTTAAAAAATTAAATATTATGGAATTAGGTATCGGAATGTTTGGCGATTTACAAGTAAATGCCAAAGGAGAAATACAACCGGCAAAACAACGTTTACAGGAAATCATCGAAGAAATTAAGCTGATGGATGAAGTAGGCCTTGATTTTTATGGAATAGGTGAACACCATCGTCCAGATTATGCCGTATCAAGTCCTGAAATTGTATTGGCAGCAGCAGCTACAGTTACTAAAAATATCAGATTGGGCAGTGCTGTTTCTGTGCTAAGCTCTTCTGATCCTGTTAAACTTTACCAGAACTTTGCTACCATAGACCTTATTTCTAATGGACGGGCAGAGTTAATGGCAGGCAGAGGCAGTTTTATAGAATCATTCCCACTTTTTGGGTACAACCTGGCAGATTATGATGCGCTTTTTGAAGAGAAATTAGATTTGTTGGTAAAAATAAACCAGAACGAAACCATTACCTGGAAAGGTAAGTTCAGAGCCGAGCTAAATGAACAGATGGTTTTACCCCGTGCAGACCATGATCACCTTAATATCTGGGTAGCTGTAGGTGGTACACCTGCCTCTGTTGTACGTGCAGGTAAATTGGGTTTACCTGTAATGTTTGCCATTATTGGTGGTAATCCGGCACAGTTTCAACCTTTGTTTGAATACTATAAACAGGCCTATGAAGACAATGGCCACGATATGAATAATTTCAAAGTTGGAGTTCATATGCACTCGTTCTTTGGGGAGAACAGCCAAGCTGTTGCCGATTATTATTACCCTGTATATGCAGCTCAAATGGATCGTATCGGACGTTCAAGAGGGTGGCCTCCTTTTCAAAAAGGCCAGTTCGATTTCGGGCGTTCAAAGCATGGGGCGTTAATTATAGGCGATGTAAATGAAGCTATAGATAAAATTCTGCAAATGCATGAGCTTTTTGGTCTAACCCGTTTTTCAGCACATATGGATGTGGGCGGGCCATCTCATGAACACATGATGAAATCAATTGAGTTATATGGTACGCAGATTGCTCCTAAAGTAAGAGAGGCATTGAAAAAATAAATCTTGCAATAACCATAAGAAAAGCGAACTCCCCAAAGAGATGTATCATTCTTTCGGGGAGTTTTTGTATACCGGCTTTTCGCTTCAAAACCAATCTACGATATTTTCGTAATTTTTCTTGCACTGAAAATTAAATCTGTTTACCTTAGTTCACAAAGCTAATCATGAACTTCAAACGATTTATTGTACTGCTCTTCATACAGATTAATGTAGTAGCAATGGCGCAAAACTCTTTTACCATAAGCGGTATAGTAAAAGACAAGAGAGAAAGTTTGCCGGGTGCAGGTATATATATAGGTAATACCAAAATATCTACCATGAGCAATAATGAGGGCAAATTTATGCTCCCTAATCTTAGCCCCGGCAATTATGACGTGATTGTAAAAATGATCGGCTATAAACCTTTTGTTCAAAATGTAGAGGTTCTCAATAAAAATATACAGATGAATATTGTTCTGGAAGAAAGTGAAATTTCCTTGAAAGAAGTAGTCATCAAACCCGATCCTAACCGTTTAGCGTACCTGCGTTTATTTTATGAATTATTTTTGGGTCAAAGCCCCAATGCAAAACAATGCAAAGTGTTAAACAGTGAAGTATTACAGGTTGATTATAATCAGAAAGATCGTGTTTTAAGTCTAAAAAGTGATGATTTCTTAATTATAGAGAACAAAGCGCTGGGCTACCGTTTAAAATACCTGCTACAATATTTTGAATATGATTACCGTACGCAGATTATATTTTACGCTGGTTATCCTTATTTTGAAGAACTTCAGGGTTCGAAATCAAAGCATAGAAAATGGCAAAAAATGAGAAACGAAGCTTATTATGGCTCATATGTCCATTTTTTCAAATCACTTGCAAAAGGTACTGCTCAACAAGAAGGTTTTATTATCAATAAGCTGATTACTATTCCTAATAAAAACCGACTTCCTGACAGTTTGATCAATGCAAAGATCAAGCAAATTACCAATAACATGCGTTCTATAAATGTACTCACTTTTACCAAATCAGACTCGCTTGCGTTTTGGAGCAAGGAAAGATCAAAACCTAAAACCATTAGCATGTTAAGCCGGGCACAGGTAAATACCGATACCTTAGTTAAAACTTATAATACTGAAGTTAAATATCTGAACTTTAGCGATGAGCTTTATATTGCTTATACTAAAGCACAAGAAGACAGAGAGTATGCTAATTTAAATTTCAGCATGTCTAAGCCTATGGATTATGCAAACTACCAGGTTTCGGTTGTTCAAAAATTAAGCCCTCATATTTTTTTCTTTAACAATGGCAATGTTGCAGATCCTAGAAGCATGTTATTTAAAGGTTATTGGTCTTACAAAAAAATTGCAGAGCTTTTACCTCTTGAATTTGAGCCAACGGTGACAAATTAATTTTCATTTTGCTAAAAATTTTAGCATTTTTACTTAATGGAAAATGCTAATTCAACTGATTATCTCAGCGGTAGAGGGGCCCAAATCAATACACATAATCGGTATGCCAAAAACAATCTGGTAATTGAACATACAGAAGCTATTGATGATTGGGAAATAGAAAATCCCAAGACCGCTTTTATACCTACTTACCCTAAAACCATTGTTAACAAAGTTGACAGTCCTGATACTGCCATGTTCTATTCACTAAACCCTTACCAAGGTTGTGAGCATGGATGTATTTATTGTTATGCCCGTAATTCTCACGAATACTGGGGATATAGCGCCGGACTGGATTTTGAAAGTAAAATTCTCATCAAGCATAATGCCCCTCAATTGTTTAAACAGTTTATAGAGAAAAAAAGCTGGAGCGTGGTGCCTATTTCAATATCAGGTAATACAGATTGTTACCAACCCTGCGAAAGAAAATTTAAACTCACCAGACAGATTTTAGAGATTGCTTTGGCTTACAAGCACCCTGTCTCTATGATTACTAAAAATGCGTTGATCTTGAGAGATAAAGATCTTTTAGCAGAACTGGCAAAACTCAATCTGGTTCATGTAATGGTTTCCATTACCAGTTTAAATGAAAAGTTAAGGCAAAAGCTTGAGCCGCGTACCACAACCGCAAAGCAACGTTTAAAAGTAATAGAAGAGCTGAGCGCACTCAATGTACCTTCAGGTGTAATGACGGCGCCTATTATACCAAGCTTGAATGACCATGAAATTCCTGCTTTACTTAAAGCATCGGCAAATGCCGGGGCTTTAGCCGCTGGATATACCATTGTAAGGTTAAATGGCGCCATTGCAAGTATTTTTGAAGATTGGCTAAAAAAGAGTTTTCCAGATCGTTGCGAAAAAGTATGGCATCAGATCCAAAGTTGCCACAATGGAAATGTGAATGACAGTCGCTATTCTGTAAGAATGCGGGGCGAAGGTAATATTGCAGATATAATACATGATACTTTCAAACTACATTGCCGCATAAACCAATTGAATGTAAACCGTACCGAGTTACGGACCGATTTGTTCAGGATCCCTACGCCGCAGCTCAGTTTATTTTAAGCATTCTTAACGCTTTTATAATTTTTTGAAGCGGGTATTTTTATAATTTAGCAAAAAATTGAATGATGAAATTAGCATTAATCACTTATCTCGACAAAGGAAAATACGCCTCTCCTACTGCCGAAAATGAAGATGATATCTTGTTGCGTTTTTTAAAGAGCAAAGGATTAAACATAGAAAAGGTAATATGGAATGATCAGAATGTAAAGTGGTCTGATTTTGAATATGCGATACTTAAATCTCCATGGGATTATTTTGACCTAATCAATGATTTCAATGTATGGCTCAATCAAATTGAAGTGGCAGGTGTTAAATTGCTCAATCCTTTTAATATAGTAAGATGGAACAGCGATAAACATTACTTAAAGGATATTGCTGATGCGGGCTTAAATGTAACACCAAGTGCATTTTTACCAAAAGGAGAATCTATTGATCTGAGGTTTTACTTTACCCATTTTAATACCCAACAGCTGATTGTAAAACCTACAGTAAGCGGCGGCGCAAAAAACACGCTGAAAATCACTCCTGAAAATCTAGCCGAGTCAGAACAGAAACTCCATAACTTTCTTAAAGATGAAGATTTTATTGTTCAGCCTTTCTTGAAGGAAATTGAAGAAAATGGAGAATGGTCTTATCTATTTTTTGATGGTAAATTTAGTCATGCATTATTGAAAACTGCCAAACCGGGCGATTTTAGGGTGCAACATACTTTTGGCGGAACAATTACGCCTAAAGCGGTTACACTAAATGAAACCCAAGCAGCAGAACAGTATGTTAAACAGTTTGCACAATCTTGCCTTTATGCCCGTGTTGACGGGGTATATTTAAATGGCGTGTTTCATTTAATGGAATTAGAGCTTATAGAGCCCTTCTTGTTTTTAGAAACTGATCAAAATAGTTATGAAAAGTATTACGAGGCTTTGAGTAATTTAATTGGTTTACAAAATTAATCATCATACGGAACTCGTTTCAGCACCTTTAGTTCTCTATGGGCAAGCACCTTAATATAAGCGATAGATCCTGAAATAAATTTAGGATGACGCCGAGGAAAAAAGTTAGAGTAACAGTTGGGGAAATTCCTTTTACATTTCAACAGGCTCTCGTGAGAAAATAATTAACAAAAAAGGATGGCAATGCCATCCTTTTTCAGTTTAATTCTGTGTGCTTAAGCGCCTTCTTCTTTTTTCTTTTTCTTACCGCTACCTTTTGCCTGCACAATGATTTCTTCTTTTTCTTTATTGAAATCAACCTCTAAAGTATCTCCCTCATGAATCTCTCCTTTTAAGATTTCTTCAGCAATCGGATCTTCAAGGTATTTCTGAATAGCGCGTTTTAACGGACGAGCCCCAAAACTGCTATCGTAACCTTTCTCTGCGATAAAGTCTTTAGCAGCGTCTGTAAGTTTTACTTCATAACCTAAGTTATGTACTCTGCTAAACAAGGCTTTTAACTCAATATCAATAATTTTAAATATTTCTTCTCTGCCTAAGCTGTTAAACACAACCACATCATCAATACGGTTCAAGAACTCAGGAGCAAACGCACGTTTAAGTGCATTTTCTATTACATTACGGCTATGGGCTTCAGTCTGGCTCATTTTAGCATTGGTAGAAAAACCTACACCCTGTCCAAAATCTTTCAACTGACGGGCACCAATATTTGAAGTCATAATGATGATCGTATTCCTGAAATCTACTTTCCTGCCCAAACTATCGGTCAATTGCCCCTCATCAAGTACTTGCAGTAAAATATTAAACACATCAGGATGCGCTTTTTCAATCTCATCCAATAAAACTACCGAATAAGGTTTACGACGCACTTTCTCCGTTAATTGACCACCTTCTTCATAACCCACATAACCCGGAGGCGCACCAACCAAACGAGAAACAGCGAATTTTTCCATGTACTCGCTCATATCTATCTGGATCAATGCATCATCGCTATCAAACATAAAACGGGCAAGCTCTTTGGCTAATTCGGTTTTACCTACACCCGTAGGGCCTAAGAAAATAAACGATCCAATTGGTTTTTTAGGATCTTTTAATCCGGCTCTTGTACGTTGGATGGCTTTGGTAAGCTTTTTAATCGCATCATCCTGACCAATAATCTTATCTGCAATGGTATCGTACATTTTCAACAGCTTATTACTATCTGTTTGTCCAACACGTTGCAACGGAATACCAGTCATCATAGAAACTACTTCGGCTACATTATCTTCTGTTACCACATAGCGTTTAGCTTTCGTTTCAGCTTCCCAGTCAGCTTTAGCTTTATCCAATTCTTCTAACAAGCTTTTCTCCGTATCACGTAACCTTGCGGCCTCTTCGTATTTCTGACTTTTTACCACACGGTTTTTTTCCTGTTTAATATCCTCTATCTTGCTTTCTATGGCAATGATATTTTCAGGCACGTGAATATTGGTTAAATGAACACGTGAACCTGCTTCATCTAAAGCATCAATTGCTTTATCGGGTAAAAATCTGTCTGTAATATATCTCGATGTTAAAGCCACGCATGCCTTTATGGCATCTTCGGTATAAGTTACACCATGGTGGTCTTCGTATTTCTCTTTTATCCTGTTCAGAATTTCGATGGTCTCGTCAGGTGTAGCCGGTTCAATCATCACTTTCTGGAAACGACGATCCAATGCTCCGTCTTTTTCAATAAACTGACGGTATTCATCCAAAGTTGTTGCTCCTATACATTGTATTTCGCCTCTGGCCAATGCTGGCTTAAACATGTTTGAAGCGTCTAAAGAACCTGAAGCACCTCCCGCACCCACAATAGTATGGATCTCATCAATGAATAGAATCACATCAGGTGATTTTTCCAATTCATTCATCACAGCTTTCATACGTTCTTCAAATTGACCGCGGTATTTAGTTCCGGCAACCAAAGAAGCCAGATCTAAAGTAACTACTCTTTTTCCAAACAATACACGCGAAACCTTACGTTGCACAATGCGCAGTGCCAAACCTTCGGCTATAGCACTTTTACCAACACCCGGTTCACCAATTAAAATGGGGTTGTTCTTTTTACGACGGGATAAGATCTGTGATACACGCTCAATCTCCTTTTCACGACCAACTATCGGGTCTAAACGACCTTCTTCTGCCGCACGTGTAAGATCACGACCAAAATTATCTAATACCGGAGTTTTAGATTTGATGTCAGAAACTTTTTTAGGAGCAGAGAAACTGCCACCGTCTTCTTCCTGATAATCATCATCACCGCCGGCTGTGCCCCCGGTCTGTGCTTCATCTTTAAAACCGTTTTTATTGGTTTCTACTTCTTGCTTAAATAAATCATAAGTGATATTGTACTGCATTAAAATCTGCGATGCAATATTATCATCGTCTCTTAATATAGACAATAGTAAATGTTCCGTACCGATCAGATCACTTTTAAATATTTTAGCTTCTAAATAGGTTATTTTTAAAATTTTTTCGGCCTGTTTGGTCAAAGGTATATTGCCCAAATTTACCGTAACACTTGAGGTGCCCCGTACAGCATCTTCAACTGAGCGACGTAATTTAGCTGTATCTATACCTAAAGATTTTAAGATCTTAATAGCCATTCCATCACCTTCACGTATAAGGCCCAACAATAAATGTTCAGCGCCAATATACTCGTGTCCTAACCTCAACGCTTCTTCCCTGCTGAAAGAAATCACGTCTTTTACCTGTGGAGAAAATTTAGCTTCCATAATTTGTTCATATCGAGACAATGCTAAGCTATAAATTTGTTTTATAAAACCTACGCCTCGATTTTTATATTTTATCAACAATTAAGCCATTTTGGTGGATTAAGGCGGTTATCTCTGGCATAGCTAAGCGATTATTTTGGATGAAAAGCATAAAAACAGCTAAAAACAAGGCTATAAAAGGCTTTGTCGGTAAATTGTAAGGTTTATGTAACAGCAAAAATCAGCCAAATTGCCAGCAAACGTAAAGAAAAGCGCTAAGTTGGCAGAAGATGATGCTTTTTATCAGTGCACTAAAAAACGAATAAAGGAGACAATATTTATATTTTTAGCTCTCAAGTTTTAACTGCATCTTTGTACGCTTAATTAAAATTACTATGTCAGACGAGAAGATCATTTTTTCAATGGCCGGTGTAAGTAAAATTTACCCGCCACAAAAACAAGTCTTAAAAAATATATATTTATCCTTTTTTTACGGTGCTAAGATTGGCGTTGTAGGTTTAAACGGTTCGGGAAAATCATCCTTATTAAAAATCATTGCGGGATTAGATAAATCTATCCAGGGCGAAGTGGTGTTTTCACCAGGTTACTCGGTAGGTTATTTAGCGCAAGAACCAGAATTAGATCCTGAAAAAACCGTACGTGAAGTAGTTGAAGAAGGTGTAGCCGAAATAACTGCGATCCTTAAAGAATACGAAGAAATCAATGAAGCATTTGGTTTAGAAGAAAACTATTCTGATGCCGACAAAATGGACAAGTTGATGCAACGCCAGGGCGAGCTTCAAGATAAAATTGATGCTTCTAACGCCTGGGAATTAGACAACAAATTAGAGCGTGCAATGGACGCTTTACGTTGTCCGGACCCTGATACCAAAATCAGTGTATTATCAGGTGGTGAACGTCGTCGAGTAGCCTTATGCCGTTTGCTGCTACAATCACCAGATGTATTGTTGTTAGATGAGCCTACCAACCACTTAGATGCCGAAAGCATCGACTGGTTAGAACAATTCTTACAAAACTACGAAGGTACTGTAATTGCCGTAACCCACGATAGGTATTTCTTAGATAATGTTGCGGGCTGGATTTTAGAATTGGATCGTGGAGAAGGTATTCCATGGAAAGGCAATTACTCTTCATGGTTAGACCAAAAAGCAAAACGTTTAGCACAGGAAGAAAAAACCGAAAGCAAACGCCAAAAAGCCTTAGAACGTGAGTTAGAATGGGTTCGTATGGCACCAAAAGCTCGTCATGCCAAATCAAAAGCACGTTTATCTAACTACGAAAAATTAGCCAGCGAAGATGGAAGAGAGCGTGAAGAAAAATTAGAGCTGTTTATTCCTGCAGGACCTCGTTTGGGTAATGTAGTAATTGAAGCCAATAACATTTCCAAAGCTTACGATGGTAAATTGCTGTTTGAAAACTTAAGCTTCTCTTTACCACCAGCTGGTATTGTAGGCATTATTGGACCAAATGGTGCAGGTAAAACCACCCTTTTCCGTCTAATTACCGGTCAGGAACAACCAGACAGTGGCGATTTTAAAGTTGGCGAAACGGTAAAATTGGGTTATGTAGACCAAATGCACAATGATCTTAACCCTGATAAAACGGTTTACGAAAACATTACCGATGGCTTAGATAATATGTTATTGGGAAACAAACAAGTAAATTCAAGAGCCTATGTTTCTAAATTCAATTTCAATGGTGCAGACCAGCAAAAGAAAGTAGGCGTATTATCAGGTGGTGAACGTAACCGCGTTCATTTAGCCATTACCCTAAAAGAAGGTGCCAACGTTTTATTACTGGATGAGCCTACCAATGATATTGACGTAAATACTCTGCGTGCTTTAGAAGAAGCGTTAGAAAACTTTGGTGGTTGCGCTGTGGTTATTTCTCACGACAGATGGTTCTTAGATCGTATCTGTACGCACATTTTAGCTTTCGAAGGCGATTCGCAAGTGTATTTCTTTGAAGGTAATTACTCTGATTACGAAGAAAATCGTAAGAAACGTTTGGGAGATGTTACGCCTAAGCGCATCAGATATAAAAAACTGGGGTAGTTTCCTCGTTAAGGTGTTCAAAGAGTCGACTTACTTCATCATCCCGAACTCGTTTCAGGATCTTGAGAGCAAGAAAAATTATGCTAAGATTCTATCAAGTACGAAATGAAGCCAAGACCTTTGAACCCTTTCTTTTTTCTGTTATACAAAAAAGGCATCCCTGTTCAGAGATGCCGGATTTAGTATAGATTAGTTAATAGTTTTACTTTAAAATTTCGCGTGCGATTACAATCTTCTGTATTTCAGAAGTTCCTTCTCCTATTGTACATAATTTGCTATCGCGATAAAATTTTTCTACTGGAAAATCTTTGGTATAACCGTAGCCGCCAAAAATCTGAACTGCATCTGTAGCTACTCTCACCGATACTTCAGAGGCATAATATTTTGCCATAGCCGATTGCTTGGTTACAGGTAAACCGTTGTTCTTCAGGTAGGCAGCCTGCCTGATCAGCAATTCAGCCGCTTCAATTTCTGTTGCCATATCTGCCAGTTTAAAACTTATTCCTTGAAAAGAAGAGATCGGCACACCAAACTGTTGTCGTTCCTGCGCGTAAGCCAAAGCTGCATCATATGCGCCTCTGGCAATACCCAGGGCAAGGGCAGCAATAGAAATGCGACCGCCGTCTAATACTTTCATGGCTTGTTTAAAACCTTCGCCTTCTACCCCTAATAAGTTTTCTTTAGGCACGCGGCAATTATCAAAAATCATCTCAGTAGTTTCTGATGCCCTCATACCTAATTTATTTTCTTTTTTACCTGCCGAAAAACCCGGAGTTCCTCTTTCAACAACAATTGCAGAAATACCTTTTGAACTTCCAGCTTCTCCTGTACGCACCATTACTACTGCAACATCGCCAGATTTACCATGCGTAATCCAGTTCTTGGCACCATTAATTACATAGTGATCTCCATCTAATACTGCTGTGGTTTTCATGCGCAGTGCATCAGAACCTGTATTGGCTTCGGTCAAACCCCAAGCTCCTATCCATTGAGCAGTAGCCAATTTAGGCAACCATTTTTGCTTTTGTTCTTCGTTACCAAAAGCTAAGATATGCCCTGTACATAAAGAATTATGCGCAGCTACAGAAAGGCCTATCGAACCGCAAACCCTGGCTATCTCTACAATAACATCCACATATTCCTGATACCCAAAACCTGATCCGCCGTAATTTTCAGGCACGAGCACTCCCATTAAGCCTAATTCTCCTAATTGTTTAAAGATTTCGACTGGAAAATATTGCTGTTCGTCCCATTCCATTACATTTTGCCTGATTTTTTTCTCGGCAAAATCACTTACCATTTTTCTAATGATCCGTTGGTTCTCGCTTACTTCAAAGCTAAAGCCTGATTGCATAATTGATAAAGATTAAAAACAAAAAACTGTTTAAATCATTTGCTTAGATGCATTTTAATTTAAACAGTTTTGTTAGATTTATATTTGGTTGAGAGCAATGATAAACAAATTAAATTATACTTTCAAATGCTTTAAAAGCACTTTTTAGCAGAACAAATTGGTATTTGGTCTATTTGTGCCACCCATTATAATTACAGGTATTTTTACCATCTAATATTTTTTTAAGAATTTTCACATTATTCATCTTCTGTCTCAAACCAGTTATCTAAAAGCTCATCGGTATCTCTGCGTTCTTTCTTAGTTGGTCTACCGGTTCCACGGTCTCTGCGTAAAGCAGGTGCATAAAAAACAGACTTATAAGCTTTTGTTTCTTCAACCGGTGTAAGGTCTTTGTATTTGGTTACCGCTATTTTGGCATCTGTACGGTTATAAGAAAGCTCCAGTACCTCTATAATCTTACGTTCTGGTCCTTTAGACAAATGGTAAACATCACCAATCTTTACAATAGCCGATGGTTTCACATTCTGGCCATTTAATTTTACTCTTCCGGCCTTACAGGCCTCTGTTGCCATGCTCCTCGTTTTAAACATTCTGATGGCCCACAAATATTTATCTACACGTAATTTTTCTTTATCGTCCATAAATAATTCAAAAATAAGCAACTAAAGCATGACCTATTACAATATTTTGATTTATTTTGTAAAAATTTAAATTTTATCATGGTTGCAGATTTAAAAAAACTTATAGAAGAGGCCTGGGAAGACAGAGGTTTGCTTATTTACAATAATTATTGCGAAGCAATTGAAGAAGTGGTACAAAGGCTTGATAAAGGCGAATTACGAGTTGCTGAGCCAGTATTAAATAGCTGGGGCATTAACGAATGGGTAAAAAAAGCCGTTATTTTATATTTTCCGATAAAGCAGATGAAAGAAACAAAAGTTGGCCCTTTTGTTTTTCATGATAAAATGGATCTGAAGACTAATTACAAAGATGCCGGTGTAAGAGTAGTGCCGCACGCTATAGCTCGTTATGGCGCTTATTTAGCTCCCGGAGTCATAATGATGCCTTCATATGTAAACATAGGCGCTCATGTAGATGAGGGTACAATGGTTGATACTTGGGCTACTGTTGGTTCATGCGCCCAAATTGGTAAACGTGTGCATTTAAGTGGAGGAGTAGGCATTGGCGGTGTTTTAGAACCTGTACAGGCTGCTCCGGTAATTATAGAAGATGATTGCTTTATAGGTTCAAGAGCAATAGTAGTAGAAGGCGTAAGAGTAGAAAAAGAAGCTGTTTTAGGCGCTAATGTAGTGCTTACCGCCTCTACAAAAATTATTGATGTAACCGGCGAAACACCTGTTGAATACAAAGGTGTGGTACCTTCACGTTCGGTAGTTATTCCCGGTTCTTATACCAAAAAATTCCCTTCGGGTGAATATCAAGTGCCTTGTGCCTTAATTATTGGAAAACGTAAAGAATCTACCGATAAGAAAACATCCTTAAATGACGCATTAAGAGAAAATAATGTAGCTGTTTAAGCAAATCTGAAATTGGAGCAACAAAACGATTTACATACTGCACTACAGGAGAGCTCAAAGTCTTTTGACAGCTTTGAGCTTTCTACTTTAAAGATTGGCTACGACGGAAAGAGAGCAGCAAATAACCTTACAGGTCTAGGCAATTACAGTCGTTCGCTTATTGAACAGTTAGCTGTAATTTATCCTGCACATAATTTTTATATCTATACCGCTAAAATCAAAGAAAATCTCTTACAGTTACCCCTGTTTAAATTAGATAATGTACATTTAAAGTTAGCTAAAGTTAAAGGTGTAGCTAAAGTGATATGGCGAAGCTTTTCTGTAAAAAAACAGCTCATTAAAGATCAGATCAATCTGTTTCATGGTCTGAGCCACGAAATACCTTTTGGCATACAGCATACTCAGGTTAAAAGTGTTGTAACCATACATGATCTCATTTTTTTACGCATGCCGCAGCTTTATAAATGGATTGACCGAAAAATCTATACAGTTAAGAGCCGTTATGCCTGTGTAAATGCCGACCGGATTATTGCCATAAGTGAATGTACCAAAAAAGATATCATCGATTTTTACAACATACCACCCTCAAAAATTGATGTGGTTTACCAAAGTTGTGATGATATTTTTAAAAAGCCACTTACAGAAGAAACCAAAAAATCGGCTCGTGAAAAACACCAATTACCCGAACATTATATGTTAAGTGTTGGAACCATTGAAGCAAGAAAAAATTTAGGACTGATCATAGATGCTTTACCTCATATTAACGAGAAATATAAACTGGTTGTTATTGGTAAAGAAACCAGCTATGCAACATTGGTAAAAGAAAAAATAAAAAACAAGCAGCTTGAAAACAGGGTAATTTTTCTCAAGAATGTTCCATTTTCTGATTTTCCGGCAATTTATCAGAATGCAAACTTATTTATCTATCCTTCCAGATATGAAGGCTTTGGTATTCCTGTTATAGAAGCTTTATACAGTAAAGTTCCCGTAATTGCCACCGCTGGTTCGTGTCTTGAAGAGGCAGGCGGACCAGACAGCTTATATATACAGCCTGATGATGCTGAGGCATTGGCAAAAACAAGTAACCATATTTTATCAAATCCCGCTTTGGCAAAGCAAATGCAACATAAAGGTTATGAGTACGTTCAAAAGTTTAATAACAATTTAGTTGCACATAATCTTATGAATTGCTACCTTAAAACTTTGAGCAACTAAAACCAAGTCCTTTATTTATCTCTTAAACAATTAAATCTTTTTACCGTTAATGAAAGTTGCAGGTTTTACATTTATTCGCAATGCCGTTAAGAATGATTACCCCGTAGTAGAAGCTATCACTTCCATTCTTCCCATCTGTGATGAATTTATTGTAGCTCATGGCAATTCTGATGATGATACACTTAAACTGATTAAACAAATCGGCTCAGATAAAATCAGGATTATACAAACGGTATGGGATGATGACCTAAGAGAAGGCGGCAGAACCTTTGCACAGGAAACTGATAAGGCTTTTAATGCTATCAGCGCTGATGCTGACTGGGCTTTTTATATACAGGCCGATGAGTGTGTGCATGAGAAATATTTGCCTGTTATCAAAAAAGAAATGGAATTATGCTTAAATGATCAACGTATAGAAGGTTTATTGTTTAACTATAAACATTTCTACGGTTCTTATGATTTCTTTGCACAATCAAGGCGTTGGTACAGAAGGGAAATCAGGGTAATCCGTAATATTAAAGGCATGCACTCTTATCGCGATGCGCAGGGTTTTAGGTTCAACGACCGTAAAATCAGGGTTAAACATATTGATGCCTATATTTATCATTACGGCTGGGTAAAACCACCCAAAGGCCTTAACCAAAAGGTAAGAAATTTCAATAAGTTTTATACTCAGAACGATCAGTGGATAGACAATACTTATCCTGAAGCTACTGATTTTGATTATGGCAATGCCGATGAGTTGTTCAAGTTCACTGGTAGCCATCCATCTGTTTTTAGCTCAAGGGTAAAAAATGGCAACTGGAAATTTAATTTTGACCCTACACATCTCAAAAATAAAATGCCTTTTAGACGTAAAGCACTGGCATGGATAGAAAAAATAACTGGCATTAGGTGTTTTGAATATAAAAATTATAAAAAGGTAGCATAGGTAAATGACAGAGAACTTTAAAAGTATTTCGGTAGTTTTACCTAACTATAATGGTAAACATTTATTGGAAAAATATATTCCTTCTGTTTACCAAGCGTTACATCAGAGTCAGCTCGATTTTGAGTTTATTGTGATTGATGATTGTTCATGCGACGGTTCTGTTGAGTTTATCCAACAACATTATCCCAAAATACAGCTGATCAAAAACCTATACAACGCTGGTTTTTCTTATACCTGTAATCAAGGGATACAGCATGCATCTAAAGATCTTATTCTTTTGCTTAACTCTGATGTTGAACTTACTCCTGATTATTTCGAAAAACAATTAGGCTATTTTAATTTGCCCGATACCTTTGGTGTAATGGGTTGCATTATGAATTTCGACGGAAAGAAAATTGAAGATGCCGCCAGAATGCCAAAATTTAAGGGCTTTAAATTTAAAGCCAATCGTTTTTATTATGTTGAAGATACCGGCCATCTAACGTTTACCTGTTATCTATCGGGTGCCAATGCTTTAATAGACCGTAAAAAACTTATCATGTTAAATGGCTTTGATGAAATCTATTCGCCTTTTTATTTTGAAGATTTTGATTTAGGCCTTAGAGCATGGAAAATGGGCTGGTCTTTATACTACGAACATAAAGCTGTTTGTTTTCACCAAATCAGTTCATCTACCAATAAACTTAACAAATCAAACTTTGTTAAAATCATTTACAACAGAAACAGTTTTATTTTGCAAAGTATCCATTTAAATGGGACTAAAAGAACCTTATGGTATGTACAACTGTTCACACTTACTTTGCTTGGCCATTTCATAAAAGGTGATTTCTGGATATTAAAAAGTTTGAAACAATTTTTGATGATGCATACAGACATTGCCAGATCGCGCCACAAAAACAGACAACTTCAAAAACAGGTAGATGTAAATATCAGTTTAGAAAATATTATCGATACCATAAAAAATTCAATAACCGGTAAAAAAACCAAATGGTTGTAGTCATGAAAGAAGAAATCAATAAAGCGTTGGAAGTACTCAAAAACGGTGGTGTAATTCTTTATCCTACCGATACGGTTTGGGGCTTAGGCTGCGATGCCACAAATGAAACCGCTGTTGCAAAAGTAAACCAAATCAAGGGCAGATCGGCAGATAAAAGCCTTATTATATTGTTAGATAATGACAATAAACTCGCCTCTTATGTAAACGACATACCTGAAGTTGCTTATGATCTTATTGAATATGCCGAAAATCCTTTAACTATTGTTTTTTCAAATGCTAAAAACCTTGCCCCAAGTGCAATCAATGCCGATGGAAGTATAGGTATCCGTATTCCAAAATATGAGTTTTGCCAGCAGCTTTTACAACGTTTTAGAAAACCCATTGTTTCTACTTCAGCAAACATCAGCGGACAGCCCACTCCTCGCTTTTTTGATGAGATCAGTGATGAAATTCTGGAAGCGGTAGATTATGTAATTAACTGGGAACAGGAAAATAGAACAGTTAAAAAGCCCTCAACCATTATCAAATTGAGCCCATCCGGACAGTTTGAATTCATCAGAAAATAATAGGCTTTTTCTTTAAAGCTTATTTTACTGTGTTTTATTAACTTTGCAGGAGCGTTTTTACATACACAGGATTAATCCCTCAAATACACCTATCAACTTGTATAAAATTAATTTAGAAGACCCTGTTTTTCAGATATTAGCCGAAACCGCAGCTAAGGAAAGAACCGAGATATACGTAATAGGAGGTTTTGTAAGAGATATATTCTTAAAAAGACCTTCTAAAGACATTGATATTGTGGTATTGGGAAATGGGATAGATTTTGCCGAAAAAGTTGGTAAAAAACTCCGGTCTACCGTTTCCGTATTCAAGAATTTTGGTACGGCCATGCTTAAATACAACGAACTGGAAATTGAGTTTGTGGGTGCCAGAAAAGAATCATACCGGGCCAATTCACGCAAACCTATTGTAGAAAATGGCACCTTAGCCGATGATCAATTGCGCAGAGATTTCACCATAAACGCTTTAGCGATTTCACTTAATCCAAATAATTATGGCGAGGTTATAGATCCTTTTAACGGACTGGAAGATCTGGAAAATAAGCTAATTCGTACACCTTTAGACCCTGCTGTTACCTTTTCTGATGATCCACTCCGCATGATGCGGGCCACACGCTTTGCAACGCAACTCGATTTTAAAATAGATCAGGTAGCTTTAGTTGCCATACATACACAGAAAGAACGCATCAATATCGTATCAAAAGAACGCATTACCGATGAGTTGAACAAGATTATTTTAGCCAAAACCCCTTCTATTGGCTTTAACTACCTGTTTGATACGGGCTTGCTGCATCTAATTTTCCCGCAAATGGCAAAATTGCATGGAGTTGATACTCGAAACGGGAAAGCTCACAAGGATAATTTTTATCATACTTTACAGGTTTTAGATAATATCAGTCAAACTTCTGATGATCTGTGGTTACGTTGGGCAGCCATATTACACGATATCGCCAAGCCAGCTACCAAGCGCTTTGAAGAAGGACATGGGTGGACCTTTCACGGACATGAAGATAAAGGTGCAAGGATGGTACCTCAAATCTTCGCTCACCTTAAGTTACCACTTAATGATAAGATGAAGTTTGTGCAAAAGCTGGTATTACTTCATCTTCGCCCTATTGTTTTAGCACAAGATAAAGTAACTGACTCAGCCGTACGCAGACTTCTTTTTGAAGCCGGAAATGAAATAGAAAGCCTTATGTTGTTATGCCAGGCAGATGTTACAACCAAAAATGAATATAAGGTAAAAAAATACCGCAATAACTTTGAGCTGGTAAAACAAAAGCTCAAGGATGTTGAGGAACGTGACCAATTACGCAATTGGCAGCCGCCTGTTACAGGTAATGATATTATGCAAACCTTTGGTCTAAATGCGGGTAAGGAAGTAGGCTTACTAAAGAATGCAATAAGAGAAGCTATATTAGAAGGCGAAATAAGCAATAATTATCAGGAAGCCTATGATTTTATGCTTGAAAAAGGCAGGGAGATGGGCTTAAATCCTTCGTCAGAATAATTTAAAACGCTCAAAAATCATTAATAATTTATATTTTTACGTTAGCAATTTATTTTAATACCCAGAATGGCAATTTACAGATTTAGAATATCTTTTGAAGATTTTGATGACATTAACAGAGAAATAGATATTAAACCTGGTCAGACTTTCGAAGATTTACACAGAGCGATACACAAGTCAACAGGCTATAACGCCGAAAAACCTTCTTCGTTTTATGTAAGTACAGATAACTGGATCAAAGGCGAAGAAATTGCGCTTATGCCTAATCAGCGTAAAATAGATAATGGTGTGGTGTTAATGGAAAAAGCAAAGATCAGCAGTTTTATAGAAGACCCTCATCAAAAATTTTACTATATCTATAATTTTGAACGTCCGTATGATTTCCACGTTGAACTGATTAAGATCATTCTGGAAAACGATCCGAATATTGAATACCCTTATATTGTAAAAAGTGTTGGCGAAGCACCAAAAATCATGGATAAAAGCGGCTCTGTAGGCAGTGTAAACGTTGCCAGCAGTTCTTCATCAGATGATTTTGATTTCCTTAACGAAATGGATTTTGTACCTGAAGACACCGATGAACTTGAAGCCATGGGCGGCCGAGGCATCAATGCGCAGGAAGAAGATGAGGAAGATGAAAGTGAAGAAGATGATGTATTTTCTAACGACGAGGACGAATATGGCAATGATGATTATAGTGAAGACCGCGATGATTATTAAATAAACTGCCCGTTCAAAACCTTAAATATTACGACAAGCCCATGCCGCAAAAAAATCTTATCGTTGTAGTTGGGCCAACAGCCATTGGTAAAACTGCCTTAGCCATAGAATTAGCTAAGGCATTTAATACCGAAATCATATCTGCAGATTCACGTCAGTTTTTTAAAGAGATGAACATTGGCACAGCCAAACCTTCAATAGAAGAGCAGGCTGCCGCTCCACATCATTTTATCGGTTCGCATAGTGTTAACACTTTGTTCAGTACAGGCGATTTTGAATTAGAAGCACTGCAACTTATAGAAAAGCTTTTTAAAACACATGATACCATCATTATGGTGGGCGGTTCGGGTTTATACATCAATGCGGTATGCAATGGTTTGGATGACTTGCCAGAAATAGATCTGAATATAAGAGCACAATTGAATCTTCTTTTTGAAAATGAGGGCATAGAAGCCATCAGAAGTAAATTAGCACTGTTAGATCCTGAATATTTTGCAAAGGTTGATCAGCGTAACCCTCAGCGCATGATCAGAGGCTTAGAAGTGGTTTTATCTACCGGTAAGAAACTGAGCTCAATGCTAACTTCCCAAAAAAAACAACGGCCTTTTAGCATGATAAAAATTGGTTTAAACACCAAACGTGAAAATCTTTATAACCGCATTAACCAAAGGGTAGATTTAATGGTTAAGGAAGGACTAATTGAAGAAGTTAGAAGTTTAGAAAAATACAGAAATTACAATGCGCTCAATACTGTTGGCTACAGTGAAGTATTTGAATATTTGGATGGTAAAGCTGATCTTGAAACTACTATAGAAAAAATCAAACAAAATACCAGGCGTTTTGCTAAAAGACAAATTACCTGGTTTAAACGTGATGAGGAGATTAAATGGTTTGAACCTCAGCAAACACAAGAAATTCTATCTTATCTAAACACTGTTATTGCATCTTAAGCGCCCACACTTAACCTGTTCTCTACAAATAAAAAAGGCAGCAAGCTTTTAATACCCTTAACTTTTAGAATTTTTCCACCTATACAGTAAAACAATACGGTTATTGGTGTCTTTTGTTTCTGTTCAAACTCTGCCATAACTTGTAAACAGGCACCGCATGAGGTTACAGGTTGTTCTATCTTGAACTGATCTGTATATGCTGTAATGGCCATTTTACTAATTACTGCATCGGGATATTTGGCACCTATACCAAACAATGCCACCCGCTCAGCACATAAACCTGAAGGATAGGCTACATTTTCCTGGTTGCTTCCTAAAATAATCTCCCCGCTGTTCAATAAAACTGCATTGCCTACCTTAAATTTAGAATAAGGAGAATAAGAAGTACTTAAAGCCGCTTCAGCTTTTTCACAAAGCAGCTTGTCTTCATCACTTAATTCTGTTAAATTATAGTAGGTTTCGTAGTTAATTGTAAACTCCAATTTTTCCATAATTGTTAAACATAATCATTATTCCAGTTTTTTAAGAAAAAAATCAATTTTTATTCCTCTATCTAAACCTTTTATTGGCTTTTATTGTTTAAGTTTATAATATTTAGATAAGTCGATTTCAGTTTTATAAATTCTAATTCTTCCGTTTTGAAGCAGTTTTACAGCAAAAGTCTTAAAGTATTTCTTTGGGTTATAACCGGGCTTTTGAGTTTGGCAATCTTGCTTATTATACTGATCAATTTTTCATTTATCCAGAACCTCATCAAAAATCAGATTGTAAGCTATTTAAAAAACAAAACAAAGACCGAAATCAGTTTAGAAAAAGTACGGATTGCTTTCCCTGATGATATTTCACTAAACAAGCTCTACGTAGCCGACCTCAAAAAAGACACACTGCTTTATGCTGATAAGCTTAATGTGAATCTCAATTTATTCGCGCTTATTTTTTCCAATAAAATTGAAATCAAAGACCTTGAACTAAGCAGTGTTACCGCCAATGTAAAACGTATTAGTCCCGACACCACCTTTAACTTCTCTTTTTTAGTTAATGCTTTTATGAGCGAACAGGAAAAGCCTGAAGAAAAGGTAAAAAAAGACAGCAGTTCGACACTAAAATTTGCAATAGACCAAATTAGTTTCAACAAAATAAATATCCGTTATCATGATGATGTAGCAGGAAACGATATCCATTTCAGTTTAGGAAGTCTCAAGACAAAAATCAAATCTTTTGATCTAAACAACCAACGCTATGTAATCAAAAACTTAGCACTACAAAATACTTCATTAAACTATTTACAGCAAAAGCCATTGGTACATCTTGCACAGCATATTGTTAATAGCGTTGACAGTACGCAAAAACAAACCGGAAAATTGCCTACGATAGAATTTGAGACACTTGATCTAAACCGGATTAATATCAATTACAACGATGAATTGGCTGTAACCCGCTTAAAAAGTTTGATTGATACCCTTGGCTTTACCAATTTAAAGGTTGATTTGGCAAGTAGTAAATACATAGCTGATAAAGCCTTTCTTTATCATTCAAATGTAGGTTTTGCCTTTAAACCTGCGCCATCCAATAATCTCAGTAAATTAAAAGATAGTGTGTATAAACAACCCTCACCCCTGTTGGTAATGGTAAAACAGATAGATATTAAGGACAATGCCTTTAAATTTGATAATCTGGTAGCCAAAGCAACTTCATCAGGGATAGATTTTAACCATCTTGATGTGAGCAGACTGTTTTTAGGTGCAACAGACCTACAATACAACACCATAGCTACAAAAGCAAATGTGAAATATGGTTCTTTAACAGATAAAAGTGGTTTTAAACTAAATCAGCTTAGCGGCAGTGCTATTTACTCAGATAAACAAATCAAACTATCGGGTTTGATTCTTAAAACACCTTATACTAATATTGAAAATACAACTGAAATCAATTATTCATCACTTGATGATTTTTCCAAGCATCCTGAAAAAGTGAAAGTAAACCTCAGGCTAAAGAATACCATCATTGGATTAAAAGATGCTGCTTATTTCAGCAATGCCATTCCTAAAAATTATATCAATGAAAAAATTAAGATTAACGGCAGAGTGAATGGTTATTTAGGTAATCTATCTATTCCAGAATTACAGATAAACGGATTAAAGCATACAGAAATTGATATTAGCGGCCATGCAAAGGGATTGCCCGATATTAACAAAACTTTCCTCGACCTCGATATCAGGAAATTTAATCTCACCAAAAGAGATCTGCTGGCTGTTATTCCTAAAAAATCGTTACCCAAAAACATAGAGCTACCTGGTATTATTAACGCTAAAGGTAAATTTAACGGTAGCATGTCTGCCTTTAACGCTCGGTTTGACATTCATACCGATATGGGTAATGCAAAACTTATTGCTAAGCTTGGAGGTAGAAAGGGGCATGAAACTTATGCTGCAGATATTGATTTGTTAAATTTTAATGTAGGCAGGCTCATCAAGCAAGCGCAAACCATGGGTCGCATTACTACAAAAGCACAGATAAGAGGTAAGTATTTCGATCCTAAAAAAATAGATGCAACTTTTAAAGCGCAAGTATTTACCGCTTCTTATAATAAATACACTTACAAAAACTTAATTCTTTCAGGCCTCTATAAAAAACAGAATGTTAGTGTTAAAGGCGCTATGACCGATAGCAATGCCAATTTTAATCTGGACTTAAATGCGGGTTTAGCATCTAAATACCCTTCTGTTAAAGGTGTAGTCAATCTCAAGCAAATAGACCTGCAAAAACTAAACTTCAGTAAAACACCTTTAAGGATAGCCGGAAGCATCAACGCCGACATTAAAACTGCTGATGTAGATTTTCTAAACGGAGATATTTTTGCTACCAAACTCCAATTGGTAAAAGATAATCACCACTATGCCTTAGATACCATACAAATCAGCGCAAGCAGTACAAGCATAGCCAATAAACTTACCGTTAAATCTGAAATACTTACGGCGCAAGTAGAAGGCAAATATGAATTAAGCAAGTTGGGCAACGCTTTTATTAACCAGATCAACAAATATTACCAATTTGGCGAAAGTACTAAAATAGACCCCCAATCAGTTAGATTTAATGTTAACTTGTACTATCCCAAGTTTATCAAAGATTTTGTTCCACAGCTTACGGATTTTGCTCCCGCTCAGCTCAATGGTTTCTTAGACACCCAAAAAGACAGCCTGATTTTAAATGCTTCCTTCCCTAAAATTCTATATAGCAATTTCAATATTGATACAGTTAAATTCAATACAAGTAATGAGAATAACAAGTTAAGCTATAAGCTTACTGTTAACCATATCCAAAGCCCTTCCATTCAATTGTTTAATACAGAATTATCAGGCGAGGTAGCCAGTAACAATTTAGGTATAAACTTATTTTTAAGAGACAGGCAACGAAAAGATAAATATACATTGTCAGGTCTGTTGCAAGCAGTTAACCAAGATTTCAGATTCAACCTCATTCCCGACAAGCTAATATTGGATTATGAAAAATGGACCGTATCACCTGATAATTATATACAATTTGGCAAAACAGGTATTCTGGCACATAACTTCAATATGAGCAGAAATGAAGAAGTATTAAATATCAACAGTACTTCAGATCAGCTCAATGCACCTGTAAACGTAGAGTTCAAGAACTTTAAGATAGAAACGCTCACAAAATTTGCCGAAACGGACAGTACCTTGGTTGGCGGAACAATTAACGGTCTGGTAAATGTTAAAGAACTCATCGGCAGTCCTAAATTTGAAGCAAATCTTACGGTTAATAAACTAAGATATCTAAAAGACGAATTAGGTGACCTGAGCTTAAAAGTTAACAACGAAACAAAAAATGCTTTTGAAATAAACGCAGGTTTAACTGGTGTGCATGAACTTAATGCATCGGGCTTTTATTATACCTCGCCTAAAAGCAGTTTAGATTTAAAAGTAAATATTGCCAAAATAGATTTGCAACAGATTGAAAGCTTGAGCATGGGACAAATCAAACAGGGCAAAGGTACCCTAAACGGTACGTTCAGCATAAAAGGTGAACCAGCTGCTCCCCAGATTTTAGGTTCATTAAAATTTAATGATGCCTCTTTCAGAGTTGCTTATGTAAACTCATTCTTCAGGGTTCCAAATCAGGAAATAAAATTTGATACCGAGGGAGTACATTTCAATCGCTTTAATCTGCTCGACTCTTTGGGGCAGTCTGCTATTATTGATGGAACCATTTACACTGCCGATTTCAAGAACATTAAATTTGGCATCGATGCCAGAACCAATAATTTCAGGTTGATCAGTTCAACTGTACAAGATAATAATATGATTTATGGTACACTTTATCTTACAAGTACAATTAAAGTACGCGGTACTTTAAACAGTCCTGATGTAAACATGAACCTGAAAATAAACAAAGGAACTAAATTCTTTTATGCCCTTCCGGTTTCAGACCCTTCGGTAATTGACCAGGAAGGCATTGTACAATTTATTGATGAAGACGCCCCTTCATTTAATGGCGAAAAAAGCCTAAAGGTTGATAGTATCAGTACATCTTCTTTTAAAGGAATGAATTTGGTAGCCAATATCAGCATTGATCCTGAAGCAGAGCTAAGCGTAGTAGTTGACCCAGCAAACAATGATATACTTACCGCCCGGGGTATAGCCGATTTGAATGCTACCATTGATCCAAGTGGTAAAATAAGTATGACTGGAAAATATGAAGTAGAAGATGGATCTTATAGTTTATCGGTTATTCCTTTATCCAAAAAACCATTTAAACTGGTTAAAGGCAGTACCATTATCTGGACAGGCGAACCTACACAGGCCAATGTTAATCTAACGGCTTTATATGAAGTTAGTGCAGCACCTATAGACCTTTTAAATGACCCTTCAAATGTAACGGCAAAAACTAAAATGCCTTTTCAGGTGTATTTATATATAAAAGGAGAGTTATTAAAACCGCTGATTTCATTCAAGATAGATCTGCCTGAGGAAGAAAGAAGTTCTGATGTGGGAACTTTGGCTTATACCAAATTGCAAATTATTAACCGTGATGAGAATGAGCTTAATAAACAAGTTTTTGCTTTACTGGCTTTAAATAGGTTCATTGCCGATAATCCTTTTCAAAGCCTTGCAGGCGGAACAAGCGTAAATTCAATGGCACGTTCAAGTGTAAGCAAGTTGTTAAGCGCACAGTTAAATAGCCTGGCTTCGGATCTTATACAGGGAGTGGATATTAACTTTGACCTTAATTCTACCGATGATTATTCTACTGGTGCCTTAGAACATAAAACCGATTTAGAAGTGGCCTTATCTAAAAAATTATTTGATGATAGGCTTACTGTTACTGTAGGCAGCTCTTTTGCATTGGAAGGATCAAATACCTCTAACCAAAATGCAACGAATATTGCAGGAAATGTAAATGTTGAATATGCATTATCAAGAGATGGAAGATATAGGTTAAGAGCATATAGACGCAACCAAACCGAAGCTGTAATTGAAGGCCAGATCATTGAAACGGGCTTAGGTTTTACAATGGTGGTAGATTACAATAAGTTTCGCGAAATTTTTCAAAAAAGAAGAAACCGGGTAAGAAATGAGAGTGAACAGAAACCTAAAAATTAATTTAATTGCCGGAGTAACTTTGCTATTTACCTATTCGGTTTTAACAAGTTGCAGTAATACCCGTTATTTAAAACCGGGGCAGATACTTTATACAGGCGCTGTTGTAAAAGTTAATCCCGATAGTGCCAAAAAAGTAGACGATCAGAAACAACTGGTAAAAGATCTCGAAAGCAAAACCAGGCCCGCCCCTAACAAGTCTATATTAGGTTTAAAATTTAAATTGTTTATTTATAACCTGGCTGGAGAACCTACAAAACCCAAAGGTTTTAGACATTGGCTTAGAACCAAAGTTGGTGAACCACCGGTATTACTCAGTGATGTAAAGCTAAAATACAATACAGATGTACTAAAAAGCTACCTGATCAGCAAAGGATATTTACAGGCAACAGTAACGGCTGATACTGTAATAAAAAATAAAAAAGGCAAAGCCATATATACTGCCAATACAGATATCCGATACAAAATTAATCGAGTTACCTTTCCTCCTGATACAGGTAATCTTACCTCGGTTATTCAGCAAACATCACCAAAAAGCTTGGTAAAAACGGGAAACTTTTATGACCTCGAAACTTTCAAAAATGAGCGTTTAAGAATTGATAATGAATTAAAAGAGCGAGGATTCTTTTATTTTAATCCCGACTTTATTATTATGCAGGTTGACAGTACAATTGGCAAAAACATGACCAATGTAAACGTAAGAATAAAAAATACCAGTCCTGCTGAGGCATTGAAGCCTTACAGGATCAATAACATCAATATTTTTCCTAATTACAATCTTCGCCGCGATAGCATCTTGAGGAAACTAACACCAACCACTTATAAAGACTTTAACATTTACGATAACCGGAATACCTTTAAACCAAAAGTTTTTGATCGTCTGGTTTTCTTTTCAAAAGGCGAAACTTACAACCGTAAAGACCATAATCAATCGTTAAACCGTATGGTGAATTTAGGCACCTTTCAGGATGTAAGAATGGAATTTATACCTCATAGCGGGTTTAAAGATGATATTCTGGATTTAAATATTTACTTAACCCCCTTGAAAAAAAACTCACTTACTTTTTCGGTTACGGGTACAAACAAGTCGAACAATTTTATAGGATCTGAAATTAAGTTAACCCAAACAACTCGTAACTTATTTAGAGGTGCCGAACAATTAGATGTAAGTGTAAGTGGGGGGTTCGAAACTCAATACAGTGGTCGTACAAGTGGCATAAATTCTTATTCTCTTACCACGAATGGTAAACTAACTTTTCCAAGATTTATCATTCCCTTTTTTAAGTTCGAAAGCACAACAGCTTTTATCCCTAAAACTATTATATCATTGACTTACCAGTTGCTAAAGAGAGACACTCTTTATACGCTTAATTCGTTTAAGGCAGAATATGGTTATAACTGGAAAGAAAACCAGTTTAAAGAGCACAATCTAAACCCTTTTGTAATTAATCTGGTAAAACCAAGTAAAGGAGATAGTTTAAAATTAGCAGATTTGGAAGCACAAAATCCTGGGCTTAAACAATCTTTACAGAAACAATTTATATTAGGTAGTACCTATAATTTCACCTACACCAATCAAGCTCTAACCAATCGTCGAAATAACATTTATTTCTTTGGCGGAATTGAAACATCAGGAAATCTGCTGGGTTTATTCAACGTAAAAAATTCAGAAGGAGAAAGAACTTTATTTGGCCAGCCCTTAACCCAGTTTGTAAGGATAGAAACCGACCTGCGTGATTATTATAAGATTAATCGTAAGGTAACCTGGGTTAACCGTTTAAATTTAGGCTATGGCTATGCTTATGGTAACAGCACTTCAATGCCTTTTATTAGGCAGTTCTTTGCTGGCGGAAGCAGTGATGTTCGTGCTTTCAGGGCACGATCTTTAGGACCGGGCACCTATCAGATACCTGATAATGTTACTTATGCAGACCAATCTGGAGATATTAAAGCGCTTTTTAATTCAGAATTAAGATTTAAATTAGTGAGCATATTTGAAGGAGCTGCTTTTGTTGATGCCGGTAATATCTGGCTCCGTAAAGCCGATGACAGACCCGGGTCTGGATTTAAACTTAAAAATGCTTTAGGTGAAATGGCTGTTGGCACAGGCTTAGGTTTGCGTGTAGATGCCAAAATATTTGTCATAAGACTTGATGGAGCGTTTCCATTAAGAAAACCTTACCTACCTACCGGAAATCGCTGGGTTTTGAACCAGATCGATTTTGGAAGTAAGAACTGGCGTAAAGACAATTTAATTTTAAATATCGGAATAGGTTATCCGTTTTAATGCCATGAAGAGACTATTGAGAATAATAAAGTTATTTTTCCATAACCTGTACCAGCTTTTTGCTGCTGCAGGTCAAGGCTTTATTGATGATAGAGTGATGAAATTAAGCGCCTCTTTGGCCTATTATACCATCTTTTCACTAACTCCTCTCATCATTATTATTCTTTCTTCTGTTACTTTATTTCTGGGTGATAATCTAGACCCCGGGACAAAAATATTTGGAGGAATCAGTGAACTCATAGGTACTCAAGCTACAGGTCAGTTAAGAACATTTGTAAACAATGCCAATCTTAGTGGGAGGAGTACTTTGGGTTTAACTATTGGTATTATTACCTTATTGATAGGTTCTTCAGCAATTTTTGTAGAAATACAAGATAGTATTAATCTGATCTGGAAAGTTAAGGCCATACCCAAAAAGGGATGGTTAAAATTTATCGTTAACAGGTTGTTATCCTTTTCACTTATTGCATCGTTAGGTTTTTTGCTACTTGTATCACTTATCCTTAATAGCGTAGTAGTAGCTATTGGAGGTAAATTAGATATTTATGCACAACGATTAGGCATAGGTTCAGTTTCTGAACTCCTCATGCTCATCATTACAAACATCCTAACTTATGCCGTAATAACGACCATATTTGTGGTAATCTTTAAAGTCCTCCCAGATGTAAAACTGAAATGGAAATCGGCTATTGTAGGTGCACTTTTTACGGCATTGCTGTTTAGCTTAGGCAAATACCTTATTGGAATTTACATTGAAAAAGGTAACCCGGGATCTACATTTGGTGCTGCGAGCTCTATTATCGTAATTTTAGTATGGATATATTACACTTCCATAATTTTATATTTTGGCGCAGAATTTACCCAGGCTTATGCCGAAAAATTTGACAAAGGAATTAGTCCTTCAAAGTATGCAGTACATTTAAAAACGGTAGTTATAGAAAAAGAAGTAAAAGAGCTGCCGCCTCAACACCCTGAAGAGATTACACCTGTAAAAACAGCTAAAAAGACATAATGCATACCATTGCTTATTTTGAGGTACAATCTTCTGATCCTGAACGTGATATTAAATTTTATCAACGTGTTTTAACTGGGCTTTTTATTAAACAGGAAGATTTACCTATTGAGTATTACCGGATAGAAACAAACGGGATTGCAGGGGGCTATTAAAACGTCCTGCAGCTCTCCCTCCAATAGCATCTGGCACCAATGCCTATACCTGTTCTATCCAAGTAGAAAATTTTGACTTAACCGCAGCGCTTATTATAGAGAATGGCGGTCGGGTAACTTTACCCAAATTCGCTGTAGCGGGCAAATACTGGCAGGGTTATTTTTTAGATGCAGACAACAATACTTTTGGTATTTTTGAAGCCAATGAAAATGCAAGGTAAAATTGACTTATCTTACATTTATTTTTTGATCGGTAGAAATTCTAATTAATATACTTTGTAATCTTATCCATCAATTCTTTTTCAGAAAATGGTTTTAGTACCAGATCATTAATTCCGGACGATAAGTATTTAATTCTGTCTTCTTCCAATACATTGGCCGTTATAGCTAAAATATGAATAGATGATTTGCTTTTATTTTTCAGCTTTCTGATACGTTGCGTAAGCTCTACACCACCCATTTCAGGCATTTGGATATCGGTCAAAACCAGATCGTAATTGTTATGTTCAAATAAATGTAAGGCTTGTTTACCATCAAGCGCGGTATCAATACTAATATTATATTTTTTAATCACAGTTTCCGCTAAGAGTATGTTCATTTTGTTATCATCGGCCAGCAACACTCGTTTTCCTGATAAACGGCTTAAATTACCTGCCCCTATAATGTTCAATTGCTGATAGTCTTTTACTTCAGCATACTCATAGCCTATCTCAAAGAAAAAATTAGATCCTTTTCCTAACTCGCTTTCCACACCAATTGTTCCGCCTTGCAGCTCAATAATACGTTTGCATATAGCCAAACCTAAACCTGTACCTTTTTGTTTTACTTTGGAAGAAGAGTAATAAACTTGAGCAAATTCCTCAAAAATCATATGAATATCTTCCTGTGCTATACCAACACCAGTATCAACAACCTGTACTTTTAAAATTTCCTGTTTTTTAGCCCCTGTAACAATATCAGCTTTAAGTGTAACTGAACCATGATCGGTAAACTTAATGGCATTACTTAGCAAGTTCATAACTACCTGCTTTAATCTTAAAGAATCTCCTTTAAGATTAATACTATCATTAAAGGTAATATCTGTTTCAAGTTTCAGTCCTTTTGCTGATGCTTGTATGGAAATACTACTAATCAGCTCCTTTAATAATTCGGCAGGATTAAAAACAACTTCATCAAAGCTAACTTTGCCAGTTTCATATTTAGAAAAATCAAGAATATCATTCACCACATCCAATAACATAATAGACGAGGTACGTATAGCATTTACTTGCTCAGATTGTTTAGGTGTAAGATCCTGCTGTATGAGTTGTTCCGAAAAGCCTATAACCGAATTTAAAGGTGTTCTGATCTCATGACTCATATTTGCAAGAAACCTGCTTTTAGATTGTGCATATTGCGTGGCCTTTTTGGTATAATCAACCAGGTACTTTTCATTTTTATAGATTTTGAAGAGATTATAGAGTATAATAATACCTAATAAACAGAGTAGTACAATAGCTATTCTATAAAGCTTATCTATTGTACTCATATTAGCATCTATATTATCTTTTAAGATTTCTTCTGTTTTCTCATGCAATATGATTTCGTTGGCTTTAAAACTTTTTAAAGTTTTTACCACATCCCTGATTATTGTGGTATTTAAACCTAATATTTCAAGTTCTGCTTTTGATAAAAGATTTTTTCTTGAGTATAGGTTTCTGAAATAATTGTTCATCCTTTTAAGATGAACAAGATTATACTGTTTACTCTGTAATGCTGTATCGAGTTTAACTTCTTTACGGACAAATGTTATGAGCGAATCCTGATTTCGTTTAGCCTTGAAAGCATCAACCAAACGGCCAAGAAGTTTTTTTCTGTTTTTTTCCTGAACAGTAGTTCTTACCGTATCTACCGTAATCATGGTCTTAAACCTTCCAAATTTAAACTCACCATAAGTTTTAGGTTCAGCAGTTCTGATAGCGGTATCTATACCTGCTGAAACCTTAACCAGACTATCAGTAAGGTTCTTAAGCTTAAGATAAAGCGCTGTTTTTTGTCTTTTCTGCTCAAACAGATCTGCCAGTTTACTATTATTATTGGTATCTATACGGGCAATGATACTTGAAATCGTATCTATTTTTTTATTAAAGCTCTGTATGTATTTTTTATCAGCGGTCACTTCATACAAACGACAATCGTTATCTGCCCTATAAAGTAAAACAACACATGAATCAACTGCAGCAAAATCAGTTTTATTTTGCCAAAGTTCCTTTAAATGGGATATCAGTGCAGGTACTCTTCTTTTCTTCAGGTAGAAGAAAATTGAAGAAACCAACATTGTTAAAATAAGTAGCGCAACTAACCAGTAACGAAATGTACCGTCCTTTTTATGGTTAAACAATTTTATCTAAGTTTAATGATTTATTTAAGCATCATATCATCTTAAATAACATAAAGCAGAGATTATTCATTTAATACTAATTCTTCTGCTTCAGCTTTACGCGCTTCCTCGGCTTCATCTTTCTCAATGCGCAAATTTCTGATAATATGCTGCTGCCTTTCTGGTGTATTTTTTCCCATGTAATATTCTAAAAGACTCTTAATAGTTTGCTCTTTTAAAATCACAGGATCCAGCCGAATATCGTTACCAATAAATATACCAAACTCATCAGGAGAGATTTCACCTAAACCTTTAAAACGGGTAATCTCTGGCTTGCCACCCAGCTTCTCTATTGCATTCTTACGTTCTTCGTCACTGTAACAATAAATAGTTTCTTTTTTATTACGTACCCTGAACAGCGGAGTTTGCAAAATATAAACGTGTCCGGCTTTAACCAAATCGGGGAAAAACTGTAGAAAAAAAGTCATCATCAACAACCGTATATGCATGCCATCAACATCCGCATCAGTAGCAATAACGATGTTATTATAATGTAGGCCCTCTAACCCATCCTCAATATTTAAAGCATGTTGTAAAAGGTTAAACTCTTCATTTTCGTAAACTACTTTTTTAGTAAGCTCAAAACAGTTTAAAGGCTTACCTTTTAAACTGAAAACTGCTTGGGTTTCTACATCTCTCGATTTAGTTATCGATCCCGAAGCAGAATCCCCTTCTGTAATAAACAAGGTTGTTTCATATCTTCTGTCATGATTGGAATTAAAATGTATTTTACAGTCTCTCAACTTTTTATTGTGCAGCGAAGCTTTTTTCGCACGTTCATTGGCCAGTTTTTTGATACCTGCAATGTCTTTCCGCTCACGTTCAGATTGCTTGATACGAGTTTCAATAGCATCTGCTACGTCTTTATGTTTATGTAAATAGTCGTCTAATTCTTTCTTTAAAAAATCATTTACAAAAGTGCGAACTGTTTGGCCATCAGGTGCTACTCTTTCAGATCCCAGCTTTGTTTTGGTCTGCGATTCAAAAACAGGTTCCTGAACGCGAATGGCAATTGCAGCAATAATAGAAGCCCTGATATCTGATGCATCATAATCTTTATTGTAATATTCTCTCAGCGTTTTCACTACAGCTTCCCTAAATGCAGCCTGATGGGTTCCGCCTTGGGTGGTGTATTGTCCATTTACAAAAGAATGGTATTCCTCTCCATATTGCTGTCCGTGCGTCATAGCCACCTCAATATCGTGTCCTTTAAGGTGTATAATCGGATAACGAATTTCTTCCGGTTTATTCTGGCGTGATAATAAATCATACAATCCCCGCTCAGAAAAATATTTCTGGTTATTAAAATTAATTGTTAAACCCGTATTCAGGAAAACATAATTCCAAATCATGCTCTCTACAAAATCAGGGATATAATGGTAGTTTCTAAAGATACTATCATCCGGATAGAAAGTTATAGCCGTTCCGTTTCGCTGAGTAGTCTCAATTTCAGGATGATCGGTAGTGATCAATCCTTTACTGAATTCTACTTTCTTGGTTTTGCCATCGCGATAACTCTGCACAATAAAAGTTGTAGACAAGGCATTTACCGCTTTTGTTCCTACACCGTTCATTCCTACCGATTTCTGAAATGCACTACTGTCATATTTACCTCCAGTATTCATTTTTGACACACAATCTATCACTTTACCCAAAGGAATACCACGTCCGTAATCACGCACATTTACTTTATGATCAGATACAGTAATGTCTATTGTACGCCCTGCTCCCATCATAAACTCATCAATGGAGTTATCCAGAATTTCTTTTAATAAAACATAGATGCCATCATCCTGTGCAGAACCATCTCCCAGCTTACCTATATACATACCCGGTCTGCGGCGAATATGTTCTTGCCAGTCGAGTGATTTGATACTATCTTCGTTATATGCAGGGTTAGCCATTATGTTTTGATTTTATAGTTTGATAAAAAACTAAAGATTTAACCATTATAAGCAAAAATAGCTGTTTATTCTGTCTTTTGTTAGCAGAAATATCAACATTTATACATTTTTACCATATAGCAAGGGCTTATGCTAATAATTGTTAAATTGCAGATTGAAACCTAAAACTAAACTATAAATAATGGAAGAAAAGAAGCAACTTTCCCTCTTTGACTTATCAATGATCGTAGTAAGCCTGGTAATAGGCATGGGAATTTTTAGAACCCCTGTTAACGTAGCTGCTAAAGCGCAGATTCCCGAACTGTTTTTTTTAGCATGGATAGTTGGAGGTTTTGTAGCTTTATGTGGTGCTTTAACTTATGCAGAAATTGGCTCCCGATATCCTGTAACCGGCGGTTATTACAAGATTTTTTCAGTCTGCTATCATCCTTCCATTGCTTTTGCCATCAATTGCATTATTGTTGTGAGTAATGCGGCCTCAGTAGCAGGCGTTTCGTTAATAGGCGCAGAATACCTCAATAAGGCACTTTTTCCTATTGAAATGCAAACCAATGATCATCGTATCCTCATTGGTTTAGTGAGCATTATCATATTTTATACCATTAACCTTTTGGGATTAAGAACCAGTTCCAGAACACAAAATGTGCTAACTATTATTAAGCTGGCAATGGTAATCACTTTAATTTGTGCCATATTTTTTGGAGGACAAACACAGCAATTACCATCAGTTTTTAATACAGAAAGCGGATTGCCAGCTACCTGGAGTGATTATGGAAAAGCTCTTGGAATTTGTTTAATTGCCGTTTCGTTCAGCTTTGGTGGCTACCAGCAAACCATCAATTTTGGCGGTGAGGCTAAAGAAGCAAAAACCGTTATTCCACGTTCAATTTTAGTAGGCTTAGGCATTATCATTACCTTGTATATGGCTATTAACTATGCTTATGTAAAAGTAATTGGTTTTGAGCAGCTAAAAACAGCACAAAGCATTGCAGCTATTTTAGCCGGACAGATATTTGGTCCAACAGGGTTTACCATACTTTCGGTATTGATATTCTTATCTGTGCTCGGCTACGTAAATGTGAATTTATTGAGTAACCCAAGAGCTATGTATGCCATGGGCGAAGAAGGTGCGCTGCCTAAAATATTTACTAAAAAAACAAAGAAGAACGACGTGATGGTGGTAAGTCTAACCCTTTTTACTATTCTATCTATCTTTACCTTATTTTATGCCAAAACCTTCGACAAAATTTTAAACTACACCATTTTTATGGATGGAGCGGGTATGATTTTCTCTGCGGCTACCATTTTTTATCTGCGTAAAAAAACTGCACATCTGGATAAAAACACCATTTATACGATGAAGCTATATCCTTTAATGCCAATCATTTTTATAGGAGCTTATTTATTTGTAGCCATCAGCATTTATAATGATGATCCAAACGCCGCATTAAACGGCATTTATATTTTCTTTGGATTTGTAGCTATCTATTTTATCAGTAAGTTTTTAAATAGAAGTAAAACCATCTAATCCAATTTTAGCTTTTGATTTTTAAATTTTAACTTAACAAAGTGGATATTTCTTACATATTGAACGAACTGGGCGAAGAAAGGGAAAGCTATTTTAACTCCATTGCTCCCCCTATTATACAAACAAGTAATTTTAAGTTCGATACAGTAGAAGCGTTTCGACAGGCCCTTTCAGATGAATACCAGGGAAATTTATATTCAAGGGGTTTTAACCCTACTATTGATATTCTAAGGAAGAAACTGGCTGCATTAGATGGAGCAGAAGATGCCTTAGTTTTTGGCAGTGGTATTGCTGCAGTAACCATACCTGTATTAGCTTTATTACAAAGCGGTGATGAAGTTATATGTGTCGAAAATCCATATAGCTGGACCATTAAACTCTTTAATGATTTTCTTCCAAAATTTGGAATAAAAACCACCTTCGTTGATGGAAGCCAAACTCAAGCTATTGAAAAAGCCATTACACCACAAACTAAGTTGATTTATCTGGAATCGCCCAATACATTTAGTTTTGATGTACAGGATTTAGAAGCTATTGCTAAAATAGCTAAACAGTATGGCATTTATACAATGATTGACAATAGTTACTGTACCCCACTGTATCAACAACCTATTAGCTATGGCATTGATTTGGTAGCACAATCTGCAACCAAATATTTAAGTGGTCACAGTGATGTTGTAGCCGGAGTAATTACGGGTAAAAAGAGCTTAATCAAACAAATATTTGAAAAGGAATACATGAACATAGGTGCCTCCATGTCGCCTCAAAATGCTTGGCTCATCTTACGCGGATTAAGAACTCTTCCTCTTAGATTGGAACAAAGTAGTTCTACAGCCATAAAAGTAATCCGTTTTTTAAACTCACACCCTAAGATAGATCAGGTTATTTATCCTTTTAACCCCAATAATATAACAGTTGAACTGGCTAAAAAACAGATGAAAAAATGTGGAGGTCTGTTTAGTTTTACCTTAAAAGAAAGTAGCATTGACCAAATTGAAACTTTTTGCAATGAATTAAAACATTTTTCAATGGCAGTATCATGGGGAGGTTATGAAAGTTTAATCATACCAGCTTGTGCAGGCATCAGTAAAACTGATTTTGATATCAAAAACAAAAGGCATATCCTGATTAGGGTATATGTTGGCTTGGAAGACCATGAATATTTAATTAAGGATTTAGAACAGGCATTAAAGAAAATATAAATGAGTTAACAACAATTTATGGCTACAGAAATAGAACACAAGTATTTAGTAAACCTAGATATTTGGAAAAATATAATTCCAGATAAAAGTGTTGAAATCAGACAGGCATATTTACAAACTGACCCTGAGAAAACAATTCGTATCAGAACAAAAGACAAATCTGGGTTCATTACTATTAAAGGTAATACTGTTGGTGCTACTAGGCTTGAATTCGAATATGAAATACCAATAGCAGACGCTAATGAATTAATAAATAAATTTTGTTCAAATCTAATTGAAAAGACAAGACATATTGTAACTCATGACAGTAACACTTGGGAAGTAGATGAATTTAAAGGGTTGAACAATGGGCTTATTGTTGCAGAGATAGAATTGACGGATGAAGACGAAAAATATTCAATACCAAATTGGGTAAACAAAAATATAACCGACGACCTAAGGTATGCTAACTCTAATTTGACAATAAAACCCTTTATGACTTGGTAAAATTAACTTTTACTAACATTGATTTAAGGGTTAACATTAAGATATAGCTTAAAGCTTTGTATTTAAGAATCTGTCCAGATGCCCGGTCCAAAACATTAAGATAAATTTTCATTACCTTTGCAACTCGAAGCAGAATTTCTTTAATCATTTAAAGCAACTCGCAAGTTAGTCCTTCAAATAAATGATTGTTCTGGCTTCTTCGACAAGAAACGTTAGTATCTAATATCAGCGTTTTTACTTTTTACTTTTTACTTTTTACTTTTTACTTAACAAAATGTTGTTTACACAATTAAATTTAATTGACCCTATATTAAAGGCTGTTGAATCAGAAGGATATCAAAAGCCAACCCCTATACAGGAAAAAGCTATACCAAGCATTTTAAAAATAAAAGACCTTTTAGGCTGTGCACAAACTGGGACGGGTAAAACCGCGGCTTTCGCCATACCTATGTTGCAAATTCTGCACATGAGGCACCTTAAAACCAATAAAAAAGCGATCAAAGCCTTAGTATTAACCCCTACAAGAGAATTAGCTATTCAGATACAGGACAGTTTTAATGCTTATGGCAAAAATCTTCCCGTTAAAAATACCGTTGTTTATGGCGGTGTTGGGCAACAGCCTCAAGTAGATGCATTAAAAAAAGGTGTTGATATTCTCGTAGCTACTCCCGGCAGATTATTAGATCTGATGAATCAGGGCTATATTAGCTTAAATGATATAGAGATTTTTGTACTGGATGAAGCCGACCGTATGTTAGATATGGGGTTTATTCATGACGTTAAAAAAATAGTAAGCAAGCTCCCAGCGAAAAGACAAACCTTGTTTTTCTCAGCTACAATGCCTCCAGAAATACAAAAACTAGCAAATACCATTTTAAAAGATCCGGTTACCGTAGAAGTTACCCCTGTATCTTCTACCGCCGAAACCATTAACCAATCTGTTTATTTTGTAGATAAACCCGATAAAAAGAAACTTTTTAAACATCTTTTAACTGAGCTTAAGATTGATCATACTTTGGTTTTTACCCGTACAAAGCATGGAGCTGATCGGATAGCAAAAGATTTAGCAAAAGAAGGTATCAAAGCTGCTGCCATACACGGTGATAAATCCCAAGGTGCAAGACAAAGAGCTTTAACCGATTTTAAAGACAGAAAAATCAATGTATTAGTAGCTACCGATATTGCCGCTCGAGGTATTGATATCGATGACTTAACACATGTTTTCAATTTCGATCTTCCCAATATCCCCGAAACCTATGTACACCGAATTGGCAGAACAGGTAGAGCTGGAGTAAATGGAAATGCCATTTCTTTTGTTGATGCAGAGGAGAACGAATACCTGATTGCTATTCATAAATTGATCAAAAGAGTAATCCCTATTGTGGAACAACATCCTTACCCTTTAAGCTGGCAAAAAATGATAGCCCAGAAAGAAGTAAGCAGAAAGCCTCAGAAAGACAGCAAGAGCAATGCAGCCGCAACAAAAAATAAACAAAAGAAATTTCACCGAAAAGGGCAAAGACATAAATAACTGGGGATAATCCCAGTTATTTATTTAGTGGTTTCTTATCACCTGTAAGGTCAAGTTTATACCACTGTTTATTTTCATACAACACGGCTTGGTGATTTCCTTCATGCTGGTTCACATCAACAGCAAGTACTTTGCCATTATAATAAAAGCTGATGTTATTTTTTAAAATGGTATGCCCAACTATTATACATTTTGCATGGTACATTTTTAAAGTCTGATCTACAGCACTTTCTTCCAAAGGGGGTCCCTTAAAATATCCCCGGTACCAAAATAAGCCTATTGTACTGCTAAATATATCCAATATCTTTTGATCCGTAACTGTATTTTTAAGATCTTTCCAACCTATATAAGGCTTAGATATTTGATTTAATTCTTCTACACTTAACTTCAGGCCATTTACTTCTGGCGATATACCTCCGTGAAGACACAGGTTATTACCTATTTTCTCTATAAGGTTTTTACTCCTTAACCACCTCCCCAATTCCGTGTTTTCATCATACAGATTATCATAAGAAGTATTCATCAATTCGGCACTTTTTAGATATTTTTTATCGAGGTATTTTAGATTACCCGCTAAATTCATAATATCATGATTGCCTAAAATCGTATGTACATAACCACCCTTGGTCTTAGCATCATCCTCCAGTTTATACAATAACCAGAGGGTTGCCGGAACTTCTTTTCCTCTGTCAAATAAATCACCACAAACCACTACATGACCTTTACCAAACGTCCATTCGTACTTTTCGTTAATGATCTTATTAGCCAATAACAGATTCCTAAACGCATCAAACTCACCTTCAATATCAGAAATTACAAACATTTTTTCTGGCTGCTTCCATACAGATGGTTCATTTGTTATGTTCTTTCTTAAATCCACCTGAAAATTCTTATCAGGAAAATCAGAAAACTTAACTTCAATTTTAACGTTTCCCTTATTTATCCGGGCGTAAGACTTTAAAGAAGCATTTACAGATCTGTAATCTATTGTTTTAACTAAAATACTGTCGCCTTGATAAATTAAATAAGGGCCGTCAAATTCATTTTTGTTTTTTTCTGTCTTTTGAGCATTCGCACAAAAAGTAAAGAAGAAAAAAATAAGAAGTAAAGGCTTAAGATATGTAGACATTAGGAATTTAATCTTGTCTCCCGAAATCATCTTGGACCCTAACAATATCATCTTCATCTGAAGGATGATTAGCATCCGTATGTTGCCAGATCTCGGCCACAATTGCCCAGTCATCTAAACCCACTAGGCGGTGACGCGTACCACAATCTATTTTAACCTGCTCTCCCTCATTCAAAGTTACTTGAGGTCCTGCCTCATCTGTTGGACTCGTTATAATAGCCACTTTGCCTTTTACCACTTGCCAGATCTCAGCTCTGCGATGGTGATACTGCCACGATAAACGTGTATAGGGAGCTACAATTAACATTTTAGGACTTAATTTGCCGCTTATCTTAAGTAAGTCAACATCTAATCCTTTAAAGTAAGTATCTGCAAATTTCTGAGCCTGAGTTTCATCAATATAAAAGAAACCACCCCACGGTCGGTTTTCTTCATAACCCGTTACCCTAAATCCTTGCTCTTGTAAATTTTCTGAAACTTCTTTAAATAATTGGGACTTCATGATGCGGAAATATTATTCAAAGACTAATATATCACTTTTTTCTATTACGAAAAAATCCTGACTGCAAAGCCTAAAATCCTAAGAAGGCTTTTAACAAGCTAAAGTTTGGATAAATCATCACTTAACATCTTAAATAATATCATTAAAATTTAAAGAAACCATATCAGAGATTATAATGTTTATATGCTTAGCGTTTACGGTTCTCTCTTAACTGCTTTAGGGTAATTTTGGTATGTTTTATCGGTGCTGATTTGTAAAAAATAAATCATTAAAACTCAGTATATCTATTTTCCCTACTAGTTTGGAGAAAAATGATGAGATAAAAATATTAAGATATGCATCAGGAATTAGAATGGAAAGACTTAGCAAAAAGATTAGATGCTTTATTAGCCGATAAAAATAAGATTAACCTAACAGAAGGATTAAAAGATATATTGAAGGGACAAGCGACAGCCAATATAGCGCTTGCAATGGAAGAACTATCACCTGAGCACTCATGTCAGGTGATCGAGTCTCTCGATATTTCTACAGCAACTGAAGTATTAGCTAAACTTGAGCCTGAAAGAACAAATAAAATTCTTGAATTACATCCTGAAAGATTACCAGATCTCATTAAATCATTACCTCCACGTGAAGCTGCTGCAATCATCACAGATATCCCTTCTCAATTGAGAAAAGCACAGCAAAAGAAAATAGCAGATTTAGAGGCAGTGGAAGATGCTCAAAACAGGCTCTGTTACCCTAAAGGTTCTGTAGGAAGATTGATGACTACCCAGTTTGTACGTTTAGCTAAAGGCACTTCAATAGCAGAAGCAATAAATATCATTAAAAGTACAGATCCCGCTATAGACATACCTGATGATGTATATGTTGTGGAAGAAATTCAAAATTCTTCGGGCTATCGTTTGTTAGGCGTAATTTCTATCCGAGAAATATTGATGAGTGATCCACATTCAATTGTTGATGATGTAATGGCTACGGATGTCGTTTCTGTTATTGCAAATGCAGATGAAACTGATGCTGCAGCCATTCTTTCAAAATATAAGTTTATGAGCTTACCGGTAACGGATCAGAATGGTTATTTGGTTGGTGTTATACCAGCAGATGATTTAATGCCCATCATTGTAAACAGATTACGTCAATTATATACGCAGGCTGTAGGTACTGATGCAGAAAATATGGAACGACTAAGTCCATTACAAGCTGCAAAATTACGGGTTCCCTGGCTTTTGGGTACAATGCTGATCGAACTTATGGCGGGTATGATTATTTCCCACTTTGATTCTGTGCTTCAGAAGATTATTCTACTTACATCATTTATGCCGGTAATATCAGCAATATCGGGTAATGTAGGCTTACAGGCTGCAGCCATTACTGTTAGGGCATTGGATATGAAATCAACCAAAAAGAATATCTGGGTATCTTTAAAAAAAGAGAGTTTAACTACTTTATTGATGGCCGTTGCCTGTGGTTTGGTATTGGGTACCATAGGTGCCATATGGGCAAAACATGTTCCATTCGGTATTGTAATTGGCATAGCACTTACCTGTTCAATGCTTACAGCGGGTTTAATGGGTACTGTTATCCCTTCTGTTTCAAAAAAGTTAGGCTTTGATCCTGCTACTACTGCGGGTCCTTTTGAAACAGCATTTCAAGATATTATCGGTTTTGCAGTATTTCTTGGTTTAGCTACTTTTTTACAGCACTGGATGATATAGACCAGTTCTTGATAGGAAACCAATAAAAAAAGCGGAAGAAATAAATCACTTCCGCTTTAAGTGGAGATTGCCGGATTCGAACCGGCCACCTCTTGCCTGCCAGGCAAGCGCTCTAGCCAAATGAGCTAAACCCCCATTGCGACGGCAAATCTAAATATTTTTAACAATTTAACAATTGATTATTGAAAATATTTTAGCCAAGATTTAAGCTTGTGCTGTTGGTCCACCAAATCCCATCGGGAAACCTGAATTTTCATCAAATGTTTTAATTCTTCCGTTGGCTTGTTCAAACTTATCTATATTATCCTGTAATGCCTGCGCTAAACGTTTAGCATGCTCTGGCGTTAAAATAATTCTTGATTTAACTTTGGCTTTAGGTATTCCCGGCATAACCCTGATAAAATCCAGCACAAACTCTGTGTTAGAGTGGGTAATAATAGCTAAGTTAGAAAAAGTACCTTCTGCCACTTCTTCAGACAGTTCTATATTTAATTGATTGTCGTTTTGTTGCTCTTCCATCTCACAAAGCTAATTATTTTATTGATAAAGGATTAATTACTCAATAAAAAATCCCTAGCGAAAACACCAGGGATTTAGTCAAACCTTTCGGTCTGTTATAGGATTAAGCCTCTACTTCTTCTTTAGAAGCTAATAATTTATCATATTCTTCCTGAGAACCTACAATGATGCGCTCATAGCCACGTAAACCCGTTCCAGAAGGGATTAAGTGCCCTACAATTACATTCTCTTTCAGTCCCAGCATACTGTCTTTTTTACCTGCAATAGCAGCTTCGTTCAGCACCTTAGTGGTTTCTTGGAATGAAGCGGCAGAGATAAACGATTTAGTACCTAATGAAGCTCTGGTGATACCTTGTAAGATAGAACTTGCCGTTGCTGGTCTTGCATCACGTACTTCAATCTGAGCCAGATCCTGACGTTTTAATTGAGAATTTTCGTCTCTTAATTTACGTAAAGAAATAATCTGACCAGGTTTTACAGTAGTTGAATCACCTGCTTCAACAACAACTTTCTTATCAAAGATGTCATCGTTCTCATCCATAAAGTCCCAACGGTCTACAGCATCATTTTCTAAGAAACGGGTATCTCCCGGATCTTCAATATGAACTTTCTGCATCATTTGATGTACAATTACTTCAAAGTGTTTATCATTGATTTTTACACCTTGTAAACGATAAACCTCTTGGATACCATTCACTAAGTATTCTTGTACAGCAGCAGGTCCTTTAATAGCTAAGATATCAGCCGGAGAAATAGAACCATCTGATAAAGGCATACCGGCTTTAACAAAGTCGTTATCCTGAACCAAAATATGTTTAGAAAGTGGAACAAGATATTTCTTCATTTCACCATCTCTTGATTCTATCGTAATCTCACGGTTACCACGTTTGATACCACCTAAAGTTACCACACCATCAATCTCAGTAACAACTGCAGGGTTTGAAGGGTTACGAGCTTCAAATAACTCAGTTACACGAGGTAAACCACCCGTAATATCTCGGGTTTTACCAGTAGCTCGAGGTATCTTAACTAATACCTGACCGCTTTGAACGTTTTCACCTTCATCAACAGCAATGTGTGCGCCTACAGGAATATTATAAGACCTGATCAATTCGCCTTTTTTATCTAATACCTTAATAGAAGGGTTTTTCGTTTTATCACGAGTATCGATAATTACTTTTTCACGGTGACCAGTTTGCTCATCAGATTCTTCACGGAAAGTTACACCTTCGATAATTGCATCGAATTCGATTTTACCAGCAAATTCTGAGATGATAACCGCATTGTATGGATCCCAAGAAACTATTTTATCTCCTTTAGCAACTTTATCTCCTTCTTTAACAAACAAGAATGCACCGTAAGGAATATTGTTATTAACGATAACTTTATTAGTCCCCGGTTCAACAATCCTAAACTCACCAGAACGACCTAATACTACTTCAACTTCTCCATCTTCGGTTTTAGTTGGTACAGTACGTAAGTTCTCAAATTCTATAACACCATCAAATTTCGCGGTAATTTGAGACTCAGCAGCAATGTTACTCGCCGTACCACCCACGTGGAAAGTACGAAGTGTTAACTGTGTACCCGGCTCACCAATTGATTGTGCAGCGATTACACCTACAGCTTCACCTTTTTGTACACGTTTACCAGTTGCTAAGTTGCGACCATAACATAATGCACAAACACCACGCTTGTTCTCACAAGTTAATACCGAACGGATTTCGATACCTTCCAACGGAGACTCTTCAATAGCTTTAGCGATATCTTCATCAATATCCTGACCTGCACCTACCAATAACTCACCGTTTAATGGGTTGTACACATCGTGTAATGAAGTACGTCCTAAAATACGTTCATATAAAGGTTCTACAATATCTTCGTTATCTTTCAACGCTGTAGTGTACATACCTCTTAAAGTACCACAATCTACATCATTAACGATCATATCTTGTGCTACGTCATGCAAACGACGAGTTAAGTAACCCGCATCCGCCGTTTTTAACGCCGTATCCGCCAAACCTTTACGGGCACCGTGGGTAGAGATAAAGTATTCTAATACAGATAAACCTTCTTTAAAGTTTGAAAGGATCGGGTTTTCAATAATATCACCACCTGAACCAGATTTCTGAGGTTTCGCCATCAAGCCCCTCATACCTGCCAACTGACGGATCTGCTCTTTAGAACCACGGGCTCCGGAGTCAAGCATCATGTAAACAGAGTTGAAACCTTGGTTATCTGATGATAATTGGTTCATCACAAACGTTGTTAAACGGTTGTTGATACGAGTCCAGATATCGATAATTTGGTTGTAGCGTTCGTTGTTGGTAATGAAACCCATATTATAGTTGTTTCTTACCTCTTCAACTTCGTTAGCAGCCTGTTCTAATAAAGTATGTTTTTCAACCGGAATGTTTACGTCTTGTAAGTTGAACGATAAACCTCCGCGGAATGCACTTTGGAAACCTAATTCTTTGATATCATCCAAGAATTTAGATGAACGGGCCATACCAGTCATTTTTACGACTTCACCAATAATATCTCTTAAAGATTTTTTGGTTAATAGTTCGTTGATATAACCTACTTCTTCAGGTACTAATTGATTAAATAACACACGGCCTACAGTAGTATCAATTAACTTGTTTACAATAGTTCCATCTGCTTCTTTAACGTTTGCTTTTACCTTGATCCAGGCATGAAGGTCAACTTTTTGCTCATTGTAAGCAATAATAACCTCTTCTGCCGAATAGAAGCTCATTCCCTGACCTTTTACTACTCTCTTATCGTCAGTTTTACGGCCTTTAGTGATATAGTAAAGACCCAAAACCATGTCTTGAGAAGGTACAGTAATAGGCGTACCGTTAGCAGGGTTTAAGATATTGTGAGCAGCCAACATCAACACTTGGGCTTCTAAAATTGCAGCATTACCTAATGGTAAGTGAACTGCCATCTGGTCACCGTCAAAGTCGGCGTTGAACGCTGTACATACTAATGGGTGTAACTGGATAGCTTTACCCTCAACTAATTTAGGTTGAAAAGCCTGAATACCTAAACGGTGTAACGTAGGTGCACGGTTTAGCAATACTGGATGTCCTTTTAATACGTTTTCAAGAATGTCCCAAACAATAGGATCTTTTCTATCTACGATTTTTTTAGCTGATTTTACGGTTTTTACTACACCTCTTTCAATCATCTTACGAATGATGAACGGTTTGTAAAGCTCGGCAGCCATATCTTTTGGTAAACCGCATTCATGTAATTTAAGGTTTGGACCTACAACAATTACCGAACGAGCAGAATAATCCACACGTTTACCTAATAAGTTTTGACGGAAACGACCTTGTTTACCTTTCAAGATATCTGAAAGCGATTTCAAGGCACGGTTACCTTCAGTTTTAACCGCATTTACTTTACGTGAGTTATCAAATAACGAATCTACAGCTTCCTGTAACATACGTTTTTCGTTACGTAAAATAACTTCTGGCGCTTTAATCTCGATCAAACGTTTTAAACGGTTGTTACGGATAATTACACGACGATATAAATCGTTCAAATCTGAAGTTGCGAAACGACCACCTTCCAATGGAACTAATGGACGTAACTCTGGTGGAATAACCGGAACAATCTTGATGATCATCCATTCTGGGTTATTCTCGATATTTTTTCTTGAGCCACGGAAAGCCTCCACAACTTGAAGACGTTTTAACGCTTCATTTTTACGTTGCTGAGAAGTTTCGTTAGCTGCCTGGTGACGTAAGTTATAAGATAAGCTATCTAAGTCAATACGTTTCAACAAATCTTCTAAAGCTTCTGCACCCATTTTGGCTACAAATTTATTAGGGTCTTTGTCGTCTAAGTATTGGTTTTCTTTAGGTAATTTATCTAAAATATCAAGGTACTCCTCTTCGGTTAAGAAATCCATGAACTGGATACCCTGCTCAGCCATTAAACCAGCTTGGATAACTACATAACGCTCGTAGTAAATGATCAAGTCTAATTTTTTGGTTGGCAAACCTAAAAGATAACCGATTTTGTTAGGTAAAGAACGGAAATACCAGATATGCGCAACTGGAACCACCAAATTGATGTGTCCCATACGCTCTCTACGTACTTTCTTTTCAGTTACTTCAACACCACAACGGTCACAAACAATACCTTTATAACGGATACGTTTGTATTTACCGCAATGACATTCGTAATCTTTTACCGGACCAAAAATACGCTCGCAGAACAAACCATCACGTTCTGGTTTGTAAGTACGATAATTAATGGTCTCAGGTTTTAAAACTTCACCGCTCGAACGCTCCAAAATGTTCTCTGGAGAAGCCAAGCTAATGGTAATGGAAGTGAAGTTACTTTTTAATTTATTATCCTTTTTGTAAGACATATCTTTTTCTTTAATGATTGAAGGATTGAGTGATTGAATGAGTAAATAATGGGCTAACCATCATTCACTCATCCACTCATTCTTTCATTCTATTAGTCTAACGTAATATCTAAACCTAAGCCGCGTAACTCGTGTACCAATACGTTGAACGATTCTGGTACGCCAGGAGTCGGTAAGTTTTCGCCTTTAACAATGGCTTCGTAAGTTTTGGCTCTTCCAATAACATCATCCGATTTAACGGTCAAGATCTCTTGAAGGATATTAGCAGCACCGAATGCCTCTAATGCCCAAACCTCCATCTCACCAAAACGCTGACCACCAAACTGGGCTTTACCACCCAATGGTTGCTGTGTAATTAATGAGTATGGTCCGATAGAACGGGCGTGCATCTTATCATCAACCATGTGACCTAGTTTCAGCATATAGATAATACCTACAGTAGTTGGCTGGTCAAATTTCTCGCCTGTTAAACCATTATTTAAGTACGTTCTGCCAGAAGCTGGCAAGCCTGCTTTAGCAATCCACTCTTCAACCTCATCACTCTTAGCACCGTCAAAAATTGGAGTAGCGAATTTCACACCCAATTCTTTACCGGCCCAAGCCAGTACAGTTTCGTAGATCTGGCCCAAGTTCATACGCGAAGGTACACCCAGTGGGTTCAACACAATATCAACCGGAGTTCCATCGTCTAAGAAAGGCATATCTTCATCACGTACAATACGGGCAACAATACCCTTGTTACCGTGACGACCGGCCATCTTATCACCTACTTTTAACTTACGTTTTTTAGCGATATAAACTTTAGCCATCTGTACAATTCCTGAAGGTAACTCATCACCAACGCTGATCGCAAATTTCTCACGTTTATATGCACCTAATTCTTCATTAACTCTGATACCGTAGTTATGTAACAAGATCTTGATCTGCTCATTTTTATCCTCATCAGTAGTCCATTTAAATGGATTGATGTGATTGTAATCAATATCAGATAATAATTTTTGCGTAAACTTAGCACCTTTAGCAATAAGCATTTCCTTGTACACATTAAATACACCCTGAGATGTTTTACCATTTACAATCTGGAATAACTTATCAACTAATTCGTTTTTAAGATTTTCGCTGATGATATTATATTTTTTATCTAATTTCTCAATAGCCGCTTTTTCTTCTGCTTTAGAAGTTTTCTTAGCTCTTGAGAATAATTTAGTATCGATAACTACGCCTTTGATTGATGGAGGTGTTTTTAAAGATGCATCTTTTACATCACCTGCTTTATCACCAAAGATAGCACGAAGTAATTTTTCCTCTGGCGAAGGATCAGACTCTCCTTTTGGTGTAATTTTACCAATCAGGATATCGCCTTCTTTAACTTCAGCACCGATACGGATGATACCATTTTCATCAAGATCTTTAGTAGCCTCTTCAGAAACGTTAGGAATATCCGGAGTTAACTCCTCTTCACCACGTTTAGTATCACGTACTTCAAGTTCAAATTCTTCGATGTGTAATGAAGTAAAGATATCTTCTCTAACAATACGCTCGTTAATTACAATCGCATCCTCAAAGTTATATCCTTGCCAAGGCATGAAAGCTACTTTTAAGTTTCTTCCTAATGCCAACTCACCATCTTGAGTTGCATAACCTTCGCAAAGCACCTGTCCTTTAGTAACTTTTTGACCTTTCTTAACGATAGGTTTCAAGTTGATACAAGTATTTTGGTTGGTTTTCTTGAACTTGGTCAATTTATATGTTCTGCTATCACCTTCAAAAGAAATCAAACGATCTATTTCGTTTCTCTCATATTTAATAGTGATCTCATTTGCATCCACATATTCTACAACTCCATTTCCCTCCGCATTGATTAAAGTTCTTGAGTCACGGGCCACGCGACCTTCTAAACCTGTACCTACAATAGGAGCTTCTGGACGTAACAATGGTACAGCCTGACGTTGCATGTTCGATCCCATCAATGCACGGTTCGCATCATCATGCTCTAAGAACGGAATTAACGAAGCTGCAATTGAAGTAATCTGGTTAGGCGCAATATCCATCAAGTCTAATTTCTCAGGCTCGATAATTGGGAAGTCACCTTCATAACGTGCTTTAACACGTGATGTTGCGAAATTTCCTTTATCATCGTACTGAGCATTAGCCTGAGCAATAGTTTTACCATCCTCATCCTCTGCAGAAAGATAGATTACATCCTCATCAACTACAACTTTACCATCAACTACTTTTTTGTAAGGAGTTTCGATAAAACCTAAATTATTGATTTTAGCATGAACGCAAAGAGATGAAATCAAACCAATGTTTGGCCCCTCAGGAGTTTCGATAGTACACAAACGACCGTAGTGCGTATAGTGAACGTCACGAACCTCGAAACCTGCACGCTCACGAGATAAACCACCTGGACCTAAAGCCGAAAGACGACGCTTGTGCGTAATTTCTGCCAATGGGTTGGTTTGGTCCATGAACTGTGAAAGTTGGTTGGTACCAAAGAAAGAGTTGATAACAGATGATAATGTACGAGCATTGATCAGATCTGTTGGAGTAAACACTTCGTTATCGCGGATGTTCATACGCTCACGGATTGTTCGGGCCATACGTGCCAAACCTACACCGAACTGTGCGTACAACTGCTCGCCTACGGTCCGTACACGACGGTTAGACAAGTGATCGATATCATCTACTTCTTCTTTAGAATTGATTAGTTTGATCAAATATTTAACGATCGCTATGATATCTGCTTTTGTTAAAACCTTAACATCTTCAGGAGTATCCATTTTCAATTTACGGTTGATGCGGTAACGACCTACATCCCCTAAATCATAACGTTTGTCTGAGAAGAATAAACGCTCGATGATACCTCTTGCTGTTTCCTCATCAGGCGGTTCTGCATTACGCAGAGCACGGTAAATGTTCTCTACAGCCTCTTTCTCAGAGTTTGAAGTATCTTTCTGTAAAGTATTATATATAATGGTATAATCAGCTTGCGATGCACCATCATCTTTAGATAGGATGATAGTTTTAACACCCGCATCGATGATTAAATCAATATGCTCATCTTCTAAAATGGTATCCCTGTCTAAGATAACTTCGTTACGGTCAATTGAAACTACCTCACCTGTATCTTCATCTACGAAATCTTCAACCCATTTTCTTAAAACTCTGGCGGCTAATTTACGTCCGATATATTTCTTCAAACCAGATTTGCTCACTTTTACTTCGTCAGCTAAATCAAAAAGTTCCAAGATATCTTTATCAGAATCGTAACCGATAGCCCTCAATAATGTAGTTACAGGGAATTTTTTCTTACGGTCGATATAAGCATACATTACGTTGTTAACGTCTGTAGCAAACTCAATCCAAGAACCTTTAAACGGAATAACACGGGCTGAATAAAGTTTTGTTCCGTTAGTGTGGCGGCTTTGCCCAAAGAACACACCTGGCGATCTGTGCAACTGCGATACAATTACACGTTCTGCTCCGTTAATCACAAAAGTACCTTTAGGGGTCATGTAAGGAATGGTTCCTAAATATACATCTTGGATAATCGTTTCAAAATCTTCGTGTTCTGCATCATTACAAGAAAGCTTAAGCTTTGCTTTTAACGGCACACTGTACGTTAATCCGCGATCTATACATTCAGCGATGTCATAACGTGGCGGATCAATAAAATAATCTAAGAACTCTAAAACAAAAATGTTTCTAGAATCTGTAATTGGAAAATTTTCGGCAAAAACCTTAAATAAACCTTCTGTATGACGGTTATCTGAAGTGGTTTCTATCTGAAAAAATTCTCTAAATGATTGCAACTGCACATCCAGAAAATCTGGATAATCGATAATGTGCTTACTACGTGCAAAATTTACTCTTTGGTCTACTTTGTTTGCCAAGGGACTAAATTTTTTAGTTTAAGAATTAAACTATTTTTTGGTTTTAAAAAGGAGACATCTCATCAACCAAACAAATGAAATGTTTATAAACGGGAATAGACTCCGACTTTAAAGTCGGAGTCTTTTCTTAGAGTTTCGCTATAATTAAGGGATTACTTAATCTCAACTACAGCTCCAGCTTCTTCTAATTGTTTTTTAAGAGCTTCTGCTTCGTCTTTAGCAACACCAGCTTTTAATTCTTTAGGTGCACCGTCAACTAGATCTTTAGCTTCTTTCAAACCTAAACCAGTTAAGTCTTTAACTAATTTAACAACTGCTAATTTCTGACCACCAGCATCTTTTAAGATTACATCAAAAGATGTTTTCTCTTCAGCAGCTGGAGCATCGCCACCAGCAGCAGGAGCAGCAACAGCTACAGCTGCAGCAGCAGGCTCGATGCCATACTCGTCTTTTAAAATTTGAGCTAACTCATTAACTTCTTTAACTGTTAAGTTTACTAATTGCTCAGCAAACGCTTTTAAATCTGCCATTTTATTAAGATTTTAAAAATTTACGTAAAAATAATTTTGTTTAAATTTTGCGAACTTAAGGTGTTCGTTAACCTCTTTCTTGTAATGTTTTAACAATACCTGCAAGTTTACCACCGCTTGATTGCAATGCCGATAGAACATTTTTAGCTGGCGATTGTAATAGGCCAATGATTTCTCCAACAAGCTCTTCTTTTGATTTCAAGCTTACTAAAGCATCTAATTGGTTATCTCCAACAAAGATTGCTGTATCAACATAAGCTGCTTTTAAAATAGGTTTATCAGATGTTTTTCTCAAGGCTTTGATCAGCTTAGCTGGTCCGTTACCTACTTTAGAAAACAATAATGCTGATTGCCCTTTTAAAGCAGGGAAGATCTCTTCTGTGTTACCTTCTAATCCTTCGATCGCTAATTTGATCAAGGTATTTTTAGCAACTTTCATCTCGATCCCGCTTTCGAAACATTTGCGGCGGATATTATTTACATTCTCAACAGATAAGTTAGCAGTATCAGCAATATAGAAATTGCCATACTCCTTAATTTTCTCTTGAAGTGTTAAAACTACTTCTTGTTTTTCTTCTCTGTTCATAATTAGATCCCCACTACTGTTTTAGTTTCAATTGCAATGCCAGGACTCATTGTCGAAGAAACGTGAATGCTCTTGAAATAAGTTCCTTTAGCAGCAGATGGTTTTAATTTTGAGATGGTTTGAAGAACCTCCAAAGCATTCTCATATATTTTCTCTGCCGAGAATGATACTTTTCCGATTGAAGCGTGGATGATACCAGTTTTGTCAACTTTAAAATCAATCTTACCACCTTTTACATCAGTTACAGCTTTACCAACTTCGTTAGTTACTGTACCTGATTTAGGATTTGGCATTAAGTTACGCGGACCTAAAACCCGTCCTAACTTACCTACTTTTGCCATACATGCAGGAGTAGTGATGATAATGTCAACATCTGTCCAACCGCCTTCAATTTTAGCCACATACTCGTCTAAACCTACGTAGTCTGCTCCCGCTGCTTTAGCTTCTTCTTCCTTATCAGGAGTTACTAAAGCCAAAACGCGAACAGTTTTACCGGTACCATGAGGTAAAGTAGCAATACCTCTAACCATTTGATTTGCTTTACGAGGATCAACACCTAAAGCTACGTCAATATCAACTGACGCATCAAATTTGGTCATGGTAATCTCTTTTACCAAAGCAGCTGCATCCTTTAAAGAATACAACTTACCGGCTTCTAGTTTAGCGTGTGCTATTTTTTGATTTTTTGTTAACTTAGCCACTGTTGTAAACTGTTTTTTGTGAATTAATTAGTCCAAGGTGCATCACCGCTAACAGTGATACCCATACTGCGAGCTGTTCCAGCTACCATTCTCATAGCAGCCTCAACGGTAAATGAGTTCAAGTCACTCATTTTATCTTCAGCAATCGCCTTAACTTGATCCCAAGTCACCGATCCAACCTTTTTACGGTTAGGTTCAGCAGAACCACTCTGTAATTTAGTAGCTTCTTTTAATTGGATAGCTACCGGAGGGGTTTTGATGATAAAATCGAAAGACTTGTCAGTATATACAGTAATCACAACCGGCAATACCTTACCAGGCTTATCTTGGGTACGAGCATTAAATTGCTTGCAAAACTCCATAATGTTAACACCTTTAGCACCTAATGCAGGTCCTACCGGTGGCGATGGGTTTGCCGCTCCACCTTTGATTTGTAATTTAACAAGTGCACCGACTTCTTTTGCCATTTTCTAATTTGTTAATTGTAATACTCAATGTTAAATTTGGAAGCATGTAACATTTAAGACTTTTTATTCCTATAAAACAAAAAGGACTGCAAAGATATAAATTATCTCGCAGTCCCACAATACTTTCTGAAAATTTTATTTTATTCTTTTTCTACTTGCATATAGTTAAGTTCAAGTGGCGTTTTTCTACCAAAAATCTTAACCATAACTTTCAATTTTTTCTTCTCTTCGTTAACTTCTTCGATGATACCGCTGAACCCATTGAAAGGTCCATCCATTACTTTTACGTTTTCACCAACATAATAAGCAACACTCATGGTCTCACTTTGTTGGCTCATCTCATCAACCTTACCTAAAATACGGTTAACTTCTGCTTGGCGCATCGGTATTGGATTTCCGGCATTATCTCCTAAGAAGCCAATAACACTATTGATACCTTTAATTACGTGCTCTAGCTCTCCATCCAAAGCAGCTTCTATTAAAACATATCCCGGATAATAGTTACGTTCTTTTGCAATCTTTTTACCATCTTTCATTTGGTAATATTTTTCCATAGGAATTAAAACCTGTGGAACCAAATGTGTAATGCCCAAACGATTGATCTCGGCATCGATGTATTGCTTTACCTTCTTTTCCTTACCACTTACAGCTCTAACTACGTACCATTTTAACTGATCGTTCATTTGCCGAAATAAATTTAAATTGATTTATAAAAAGTATCTAATACATAGTGCGAACCTTTATCCATTGCAAAAATAACAAGTGCAATAATTAAAGAGGCAACTAAAACGAGTACTGCAGAGTTTTGTAGCTCACCCCAAGTAGGCCAGGTAACCTTTTGGGTCATTTCTTCGTATGATTCTTTAATAAACTGAACTACTTTCATATTTATTTGATTATTTGCACGGGAACAAGGATTCGAACCCTGATCAAAGGTTTTGGAGACCTCTATTCTACCATTGAACTATTCCCGTGTATAAAAAAGAGCTAGCTTTAACCAGCTCTTTTTATATGTTTATAGCTTAAGATTAAGCTAAGATTTCAGTTACCTGACCAGCACCTACTGTTCTACCACCTTCACGGATAGCGAAACGTAGACCTTTTTCCATCGCGATAGCGTTGATCAATTTTACTGTGATTGTAACGTTATCACCTGGCATAACCATCTCAGTACCTTCAGCTAGTGAAATCTCACCAGTTACGTCTGTAGTACGGAAATAGAACTGAGGACGGTATTTGTTGAAGAACGGAGTGTGACGACCACCTTCTGCTTTTGATAATACGTAAACCTCAGCTTTGAAAGTAGTGTGAGGAGTTACTGAACCTGGTTTACAGATAACCATACCACGACGGATATCAGTTTTCTCAATACCACGTAACAATAAACCTACGTTATCACCAGCCTCACCATAATCTAAGATTTTACGGAACATCTCAACACCTGTTACTGTAGATTTCAAGTTCTCAGCACCCATACCTAAGATCTCAACTGGATCACCAGAGTTGATTACACCACGCTCGATACGGCCAGTTGCTACTGTACCACGACCAGTGATTGAGAATACGTCCTCAACTGGCATCAAGAATGGAAGGTCTGTTAAACGTGGAGGGATTGGAATGTAGTTATCTACAGCGTCCATAAGCTCCATAATTGAATCTACCCATTTAGGCTCACCGTTTAATGCGCCTAATGCCGATCCTTTAATTACAGGGATATCATCTCCAGGGAATTCGTAGAATGATAATAATTCACGAACTTCCATTTCAACAAGCTCTAATAACTCAGGGTCATCAACCATGTCAACTTTGTTCAAGAAAACTACCAACGCTGGTACACCTACCTGACGAGCTAAAAGGATGTGCTCACGAGTTTGTGGCATAGGACCATCAGTTGCAGCAACTACAATGATAGCTCCGTCCATCTGAGCAGCACCTGTTACCATGTTTTTCACGTAATCCGCGTGACCTGGACAGTCAACGTGTGCATAGTGACGGTTAGCAGTCTGGTATTCTACGTGTGAAGTGTTAATTGTGATACCACGCTCTTTTTCTTCAGGAGCAGAGTCAATTGAGTCAAATGAACGAACTTCTGATAAACCTTTATCAGCTAGAACTTTAGTAATAGCTGCAGTTGTAGTTGTTTTACCGTGGTCAACGTGACCGATTGTACCGATATTTAAGTGCGGTTTGCTACGGTCAAATTTCTCTTTTGCCATTTTTGTATACTATTAGTAGGTTAAATTTTTTATTTATTATTGTTAAAACACAATCTTAACACAAAAAACCTTGTTTAGTCTGTACATTTTTTTTTACAGATTAACAAAGCTGTTTATTTTGAGCCAAAGATGGGACTTGAACCCACGACCTCTTCCTTACCAAGGAAGTGCTCTACCGCTGAGCTACTTCGGCTTTTTTCTCTTCTAAGCAGCAGCATTTAACTATAGTTAAACTTACTACTACAAGTGCCAACTGCCCATCTTTATTTTTGAGCGGAAGACGAGGTTCGAACTCGCGACCTATAGCTTGGAAGGCTATCGCTCTACCAACTGAGCTACTTCCGCTTTTTGATTTACGATTGAAAACTCATGATTTACCCTGAAATCTACAATCTAAAATCTATTTGTGGGGAGAGAAGGATTCGAACCTTCGAAGTCTTGCGACAACAGAGTTACAGTCTGTCCCATTTGGCCACTCTGGTATCTCCCCCCTTTTATCCACAACATTATGAAACGCTGTAAAATAAAAAGAGCCTCCTATCGGAATCGAACCAATGACCTACTGATTACAAGTCAGTTGCTCTACCAGCTGAGCTAAGGAGGCTTTTATTTTTATGTGGCGCAAAGATATAAATAAATTGTTAATTACAAACTTTGCTCACTTTTTTTTCATTTTTTTCTCTTCAGAGAACTAACTCGTTTCTTTCAAGACAATGCCCTTTCGGAAACGGATTGCAAATGTACACAAATATTTTTTTGTTAAAAATTTATTTTAAAAAAAAGTTGATGAATTTTCATTCATCAACCTTATTTAACTGTATTTAAACAGCATTTATCTAATAATCAGCCATTTGATCTGAGTTCAATATAGCTTTATGTTCACTTAATTTTATTCTGGTTTTATCTTTATGTTTATTGATCTGCTTTCTTAACGATTCTATTGCTAAATCTGTTGCTTCTTCAAAGCTCTTGCACTGCTCTTTTGCAAACATTGTCATCCCCGGCACTATTAATTTAATTTCGGTAATTTTATTTGCTTCATCTTCTACATTCTCTAACCTTAAATAAACCTCACCTCCAATAATCTGATCAAAAAACAAATCTAATTTGTCCACTTTTTTCTGAATAAACTCTAATAATTTTTTGTCAGCATTGAAATGAATTGATTGAACTCTGATTTTCATTTTTCCTCCCTTTTTTATGCCTTTGGATGGGCTTGTTTATATATAGATTTTAATCGCTCTATTGAATTATGGGTATATACCTGGGTTGCTGCTAAGCTTGCATGCCCCAGTAGCTCCTTTATTGCATTTAAATCGGCACCCCTGTTTAACAGGCTTGTAGCAAAACTATGCCTCAAAACATGCGGGCTTTTTTTAGTTTGTGTAGATATTAAACTTAAACACGCATTTACAATCCGGTAAATTAACTGAGGATAGGCCTTTGCTCCTTTGTTGGTTACGATTAACCATTCATTACGAACCGGAAATCCTTGCATGTTTTTGGCTTTATTATAGTCTGCTATCGCATTTAATACATTAATATTTAACGGCACAATCCTTTCTTTGTTTCGCTTTCCTAATATTTTTACTGTATGGTTATAGTAATCTATATCCTGATCTTTTAACGAAATCAGTTCTGCCAGCCTTAAGCCTGTTCCAAAAAGAATTTCAATAACCGCTTTATCACGCAGACCTGTAAAACTGTTATCAAAAGCTAGTTCCTGATCTAAAAGCGTTTCCATTTTATTTTCTTCTACAAAAACAGGTAATTTAACAGATTGTTTCGGCGCTTTTAAAAGTTGAACAGGACTGTGCTCTATCCTGTTTTCTCTCAATAAGAATTTATAATAAGAACGCAAGGTTGATAGTTTTCTGGCTACAGTTGACGAAGAGATACCTTCATCTATTAAAGTTGCCATATAAGTTCTAATGTGTGTACTTTTTACTTCTAACAGATGAACGGCAAAAGTATTTGTAACAAAGCCTGAGAACTGAATAAGATCTGTATGATAGGATTGTGATGTATGAGATGAATATCTTTTCTCATGTATTAAATATTTTAAAAAATCTTCTACATACATCATCTCTCACGCAGATTTGGTTCAAGAGTGAATATACAAAAATTTTAATCAAAGTCAATAAAAACAAAAAAGCCTTTAGATTTGAAAATCTAAAGGCTTTTAAAAATTTTATATGGTAATAATTACGCGTTAACGTCTTTATTAAGACCCTGTACGTAAATCGCATGCTTAACTTCAGTACGACGAGTTACAGATTTTTTTTCAAACGCCTGACGGCTACGTAGTTCTCTTAAAACTCCTGTTTTTTCGAATTTCTTCTTGAAACGTTTTAACGCTTTATCTAATGATTCACCGTCTTTAATATTAATAATAATCATATCGTTGAAAATACCTCCTCTCGTTTTTTTATTTTTCTTGGGGCTGCAAATATATAAAAAAGAAATCTAAAATTAAATTTAGACAGAAAAAATTTATTGAATATCTTAGAGTTACGCATCCATTCTAAGGAATTACATTTCCTGCAAGAAGTTTTTTTTCAAAAAAAGAATAATTTCAAATTTTAAAAAATAAATTAAACTGATTTTTTTTTACGTTGTTATTAATACCATGAAACAAACTATATATTTGCTGCCGTATGAAAAAAATACTTGTTGTTGACGACGATGAAGATGTTTTAGAGACGATACAGTTAGTGCTTGAAATTGGAGGATATGATGTTGAGCCTCTTGACAATGCCGAACGTATTTTTGAAGCTATAAGCGACTTTGAACCTGACCTGATTTTATTAGATGTAGTTTTAGGGAAAATTGACGGGCGTTCTCTTACGCACCAGCTTAAATCTAGCATGGCATATAAACATATACCTATACTTCTGATGTCTGCTTTATATAATGAGCAGGAAATTTTAGCTTCTACAGAAACGGCTCCTGATGATTTTTTACCCAAACCGTTTAAGTTGGATAATTTCTTAAGTAAGATTGATCGCCTTACACATCAGGAAAACCCCAATTAAGCTTGTTTTTCTTCTTTAACCCCACGTTTATAAATTACCAAACCATTTAAAAAGTTACGTAAAATCTGATCTCCACATTTTTTAAAATTGGGATGGTCTTCTTTTCTGAAAATATCACCCAACTCGCTTTTGGTAACTTTAAAGTTTACCAGATTACATATTTCAATAATTTGTTCTGAAGTTAAAGAGAGGGCAACTCTTAACTTTTTCATAATTTCGTTATTACTCATTTTACATTATATATTATTGATCTTATTTAAATAGCCGGTTCAATCCTGATCTTTTTTTGCTTAATTTTTTCATCAGTTACAGACCTCAAAACTGCATCAACCTTATTTCTTTTTACAGCAACATAGGCATCATAATCTTTAACTTCAATTAAGCCAATATCATCTTTATTAAGCTCGGTTTTGTTTATTAATAAACCAACAATGTCTATTTTATTTATTTTATTCTTTTTACCTGCATTGATATGGAGTGTTTTCCAGCAAGGATCTTTCGGCCTTTTAGAATTAGCATCCAGATTTTCTTGTTCCATGTTGGGTTTTAAATAATCGATCTGCTCATCAGCAGTCAGAAAAAGGTAAGCATCCCCATCAGACTGCATACGTGCTGTTCTCCCATTACGGTGTATAAAGGCTTCTTCGGTTTTGGGCATCTGGTAATGAATTACATGCCTGATTTCGGGTATATCAATACCTCTTGACGCGAGATCTGTTGTAATCAAGATCTGATTACTGCCATTTCGTACTTTAAGTAGCGCTCTTTCTCTTTCATATTGCTCCATTCCCCCATGAAAAATATCATGCACCAAATCTTTATCAATCAAATAATCGCTTACGGCGTTTACCTCATCTCTGTAATTGCAAAATATAATAGCGGTTTGGTTGCCTATTTTACATAACAGCTTAAACAGCTTTTCATTTTTATCCGCTTCATGATGAAAGATAATTTTTTGCCTCAGCTTAGAGGAAGTGCCTTTATCTTCTAAAAAATTTAGCTCCTTTGGATCTGAAAGCTTTACAAAATCAGGGACATGATCTATTCCAGTGGCAGAAGTTAATATACTTTGTTTATTTTCAGGCAATCTTGCCAAGATATAGGACATATCACCTGCAAAACCATACTCCAAAGATTTGTCGAACTCATCAAGCACCAATAAACGGATGTTAAAGGCTTTAAAATTGCCGCTGCTTAAATGATCAGCCACTCGTCCGGGAGTACCCACAATTACTGCCGGTGCCTGAGAAAGATTATTTCGTTCTGTTTTATAAGCATGCCCTCCATAACAGCTGTTAATCTTAAAATCTGTAGTAATTTGTTTAAACACTGTTTCTATTTGCAGTGCAAGCTCGCGTGTAGGCACCAGAATTAAGGCCTGTACCCCAGAAACTCCATGCTGCAACTGCTTAATAAGGGGAAGTAAAAATGCCAATGTTTTACCGCTGCCGGTGGGCGAAAGCAAACATACATCATTACCTGCATTAAACACCTCCATTACTTTTAACTGCATGGTGTTTAATTGCTCTATTTTTAATTTGGATAAAATCTGAGGCAAATTCATTACATCAGCAAAGGTAGCGCTTTATTACAATAAGCGCTGCATTTTACATTTTACACAGAACCCCTACCTAGTAAAACAACCGCAGAACCGCAGCACATATCTTGTTGAAAAACAAGATATTGTTAAAAAATAAACCGCATTAAATTAATATATATTTAACAGCAACCATTTATTTTTATGTTATGCAGGTATAAAACAGAATCAATTTAAACTTATATAATTATGACTTGGAAAAAATTTAGTGGAGAACTCATCCGTTCAAGCATTTTAGAAGAAGTAGAACAGGCCATTATTCGTGAAACCCAAAATGGCTACAAACTGAAAGTTTGCATAGGAACAGACTCACAGGTAAAAAGCAATCACATCGATTTTGCAACCGTAATCGTACTGCTGAGAGAGCATCATGGTGGTTTTATGTACATCAGCCAAGACAAAGCGACCACTAACATGGGCATTAAAGAACGGATGTTATTAGAGGTACAAAAATCAATAGAAACAGCTTACTCTATTTGTGATCTGTTGGATATTTATGATGTAGCTCTTGAAGTGCACGCGGATATCAATACAAACCCTATGTTTAAATCTAACAAAGCATTAAATGATGCAATGGGGTATATTTTAAGCATGGGCTTTATTTTTAAAGCAAAACCCGAAGCTTTTGCCAGCTCTACCTGTGCCGACAAAATGGTTCATTAAGCTTTAGAACAACCTTTTTTAAGCCTTAGCCGTATAAGCAGAGCCTTGTACCACTCCCCTACGCTCAATTTCTTTATCTATATAAGTTTGTATAGCCGATTTGTTTAGCCCCCAGTTTGGCGCAATCAGCAAATCCCAATCAGAGATGCCGAATAAACGCTGTATCACGATATCCGGGCGAAGTAAAGGGATAAGCTCACACAACAAATCAGTATATTCTTCTAGTGTAAATAATTTAAAAGGCTCTCTCTTATATTTTACCCCCATTATAGAACCTTCAACAATGTGCAGATGGTGGAATTTCACAAATTTAATCTGAGGGAAACGATTGATTTCATGGATATAACCTTTCATCATTTCGCGGGTCTCCCAAGGAAATCCAAAGATGGTATGTACACACAAATCCAGTTTACTGTCTTTTAACAGTTCAACCGCAGCTACAAATTCTTCGTGGCTACAACCTCTGTTTATCTTTTCAAGTGTTTCATTGTAGATTGACTCCATCCCCATTTCCAGATCCACATCATACCTATCTGCGTAGCTTTCTAACAAGGCTACTTTTTCTGCATCAAGGCAATCAGGGCGGGTACCAACGGCAAAACCTACCACATCTTCTTTGTTCACAGACAAAGCCTCATCGTACATCATTTTTAAATAGTGTGCAGGCGCATAAGTATTGGTATTGGGCTGAAAATAAACAATAAATTTATCTGCACGGTATGAGGTTCTTGCCCTTCTAATCCCTTCTTCCAGTTGTTCGTTTATTGTCGGCAGTTTTCGCGATGGCTCGGGTGTAAAGCTATCTACATTACAATAGGTACATCCCCCATACCCCTTACTTCCATCCCTATTGGGGCATGTAAAACCTCCATCAACAATTACTTTAAATACGCGTTGTCCTTTATATTTCTCGCGTAAGTAATTACCATAATTCCTATATCCTTTAATTCCGCTATCTACCAGTGTTGCCATTGCCGCAAAAATACAAATGATTTGGCATATTATTATAAGTGGTTTTCTTTAAGGCTTTTATCCCTCAACCTTTTTCCGTACCTTTGCACTTTATTTTTTCAAGCATGATTTCAGTTTCAAATTTATCGCTGCGTTACGGAAAACGCACTCTTTTTGAGGAAGTTAACCTTAAGTTTACACATGGCAATTGCTATGGTATTATTGGTGCAAATGGCGCAGGTAAATCTACTTTCCTAAAAATTTTAAGTGGCGATGTTGCCCAAACAGGTGGTTCGGTAGCTATTACACCCGGCGAACGCATGGCTGTTTTAAAACAAAACCACTATGAGTTTGATGAATTTACTGTAATTGAAACCGTAATGATGGGCCATAAACAGCTTTATGACATCATGAAGGAAAAAGATGCCATTTACATGAAAGAAGATTTTACGGAAAAAGATGGCGAACGTGCCGGAGAATTGGAAAATCTTTTTGCGGAAATGGATGGATGGAACATGGAAAGCAATGCTGCTACCCTGTTAAGCAATCTTGGCATTAAAGAAGAATTCCATTATAAAACTGTAAAAGAATTAGATGGTAACCAGAAAGTACGTGTGTTATTGGCACAGGCTTTATTTGGCAATCCTGATATATTGATACTGGATGAGCCTACCAACGATTTAGATATTGATACCATTGCCTGGTTAGAAAACTTTTTGGCCGATTATCAAAATATTGTTTTGGTAGTGAGTCACGACCGTCACTTTTTAGATGCGGTATGTACGCACATTGTAGATATTGATTTTGGTAAAATGAGCATTTATACCGGTAACTATACCTTCTGGTATGAAAGTAGTCAATTGGCATTGAAGCAACGTGCCGACCAAAACAAGAAACTTGAAGATAAAGTAAAAGAATTACAAGAGTTTATCCGCAGGTTTAGTGCTAACGCGAGTAAATCAAAACAGGCAACTTCACGTAAAAAAGCTTTAGAGAAAATAGATATCAGTGAAATCAAAGCTTCTAACCGTAAATACCCGGCCATTATGTTTAACAATGGCGCAAGAGAAGCTGGCGACCAGATTTTACAGGCCGAGAACTTAACCAAAGTAGTTAATGGCGAAACGCTGTTCAAAAATATTACTTTTATGGTTAACAAAGGCGATAAGATTGCCGTTATCTCTCAAAATAGCTTAGCTACTACTGCATTCTACGAAGTTTTAAACGGTAATGATAAAGATTACAGCGGCGAGTTCAAATTTGGTGTAACCATCAGCTCTGCTGATATTCCAAATGATAACGCTAAGTTTTTTGAAGGTAAAGATGAAAATTTAATCGACTGGCTAAGGGAATATTCGGGAACTGAAGCTGATGAACAATTTGTTCGTAGCTTTTTAGGACGTATGCTATTTAGCGGAGAAGAAGTATTGAAGAATGTTAAAGTACTTTCAGGAGGTGAAAAAATGCGCTGTATGTTCTCTAAAATGATGCTACAGCAGGCCAATTTCTTAATGTTTGATGAACCTACCAACCACTTAGACTTAGAATCTATTACAGCTTTGAACAATGGCATGAAAGATTTTAAAGGAACTATCTTATTTACCTCACGAGATCATGCCCTTACAGAATCTGTTGCCAATAGAATCATCGAAATTACGCCAAATGGGGTAATCGATAAATTGATGACTTACGATGAGTATATCAGCAACGAAGAGATTGCCAAGCAAAGGGCCGAAATGTATAAATAATTAAGAAGGGGCTGTCTAAAAAATTAGTCGTCACCCTGAATTCATTTCAGGGTCTGCTTGTAGTGATACTATAACAATGTTTCAGATTCTGAAACAAGTTCAGAATGACGAATTTCAAGACTTTTTAAACAGCTCCTTTTTCAATAAAACCTCCATCTTTCATCGTATTTCAAGCATCGAAGTAGCAAATACTTTACACGCTTTACATTTTTTACTTTGATACAATAAATTATTTTTGTGACAAGGCTAAAAAAATGATCAAAATAAAAGATATAAAGCATCAATACAGCAACAATCATGAGATTGTTTTTAAAGACTGGCAAATCGAAAATAACCAGCAGTGGTTGCTTTTAGGAGAATCTGGCAGCGGAAAAACCACCCTATTACATATTTTAACAGGTATCTTAAAGCCTACGCAGGGAAGCGTCAAAATCGATAGCACCGAAATTTACCAGCTCTCGCCTAAAGCATTAGATCAGTTTAGAGGTCAGCATGTGGGCATCGTTTTTCAAAAACCTCATCTTTTAAAAAGCCTTAGCATTACAGAAAATCTCCAGCTTACACAGAGCTTAGCCGGTTTAGCGGTAAATACCAATCGTATAGATGAAGTGTTGGATTCTTTAAATATCTTATCTAAAAAGAACAGCAAACCCGATCAGCTAAGTCAAGGGCAGTTGCAACGTGCATCTATTGCCCGTGCTGTATTAAACAGACCTACCCTGCTCATAGCTGATGAACCGACTTCGAGTTTAGATGATAAAAATGCACGAGCTGTGCTTAACCTGCTCTTAGAACAATCTCAATTAAATCATACCACTTTGGTTATTGCAACGCACGATCAAAGAATTAAAGAAGCATTTACAAACACCTACAGTTTATCATGAGCCCTTTTAAATTAAGCTGGAAAAATTTATGGTCTAAACCCCTAAATGCTACATTGAACATTCTTTTGATAACGTTCGGTACTTGTATTTTAACCGTACTTCTACTCGCATCTACTCAAATAGAGCAAAAACTGGAGAACAATTCAAAAGATATAGATTTAGTTGTTGGGGCCAAAGGCAGTCCTTTGCAGCTCATTCTAAGCAGTATCTATTACATTGATTTCCCTACCGGAAATATTCCTTTGAAAGAAGCGAATGAACTAGCTAAAAATCCATTTGTAAAACGAGCTGTCCCTCTCGCTTTAGGCGATAATTACAATGGCGTACGCATTGTTGGAACCGACACCAATTATATAGGTCTTTATAAACTTAAAATTAAAGAAGGTAAGTTTTGGAAAGAAGATATGGACGCTACCATTGGCGCTACAGTAGCCAAAGAGCAAAATCTTAAAGTTGGCGATACTTTTTATGGTGGACACGGACTTACCGAAATGAGCGACCAGCATAAAGAACATGCCTATAAAGTGGTAGGTATTCTGGCTCCTCAAAGAAATGTAACCGATAACCTGATCTTAACCAATGTAGCCAGCATCTGGCATATGCATGATGAAGGAGAGGCGCATGTACATGAAGGCCATGACCATGCTGATTTTAAAAGCGAACAAGAGACAGAAGGTAAAGAAATTACTTCTTTACTCATCCAATACCGTTCTCCCATGTCGGTAGCTATGTTTCCACGGATGGTAAACCAAATGACCAGTTTACAATCTGCCAGTCCAGCAATGGAAAGCACACGCTTATTTTCTTTAATAGGTGTAGGCGTTGATACCTTGCAATGGTTTGCGGTATTGATCATGTTGGTAGCGGGCATAAGCGTATTTGTAAATTTATACAATTCTTTAAAAGAGCGCACTTATGATTTGGCTGTAATGCGTACTTTAGGTGCGTCAAGATTAAAACTATTTATCATCATTATTTTAGAGGGCTTGATTTTAACTGTTATAGGTTCTTTAATAGGGCTAGCCGTTGGACATGGAATTTTACAGATCATAGGTTCTTACCAGGAAAGTAGTCAAGCACGCTTAACCGGACTGATTTTTTTACCACATGAGGTTTATCTTTTATTAATTGGACTAGCCATTGGTATATTCGCTGCTATTATTCCGGCTATACAGGCTTATCGTTCAAACATTTCAAAAATTTTAGCAAAAAACTAATATCATGAAAAAACTCGCTTTTTTATTTTTAGCATTTATCGGCCTTGGCATACAGGCAAAAGCACAACACGATCCAAGTGATCAAATCCTGTCGGCAAACTGGGATATTATTGGCTCAGTTGATTTTAAAACCGTTAAAGAAACCGAAATGTATGCCATATTTGGTAACGAGATTAAAAAATATGCAAACAAGCCCTTTGAGCTAGAAGGCTATATTGTTCCTATAAAAGATGGAATGAAACAAACCAAATTTATGCTATCTACCTTACCTATAAACCAGTGTTTTTATTGTGGGAAGAATGGTATCCCAATTATGGTACATGTAGATCTGGTTGAACCGGTAAAATTCACCTATCAAACTATTAAAGTTAAAGGTATATTAAAACTGAGTACAGCCAACGCAATGGATCAGCCTCCGGTAAGTTTAGTTAGCGGCAAGGTACTTTAACTTAAAGTTCATACCATAAAAAAAGCATCACTAAAGTGATGCTTTTTTTATTTATAAGAGATTGAATTAGTGTCCAGAATGGCCATCTATACCGTGCGCATGACCGTGACTTAATTCATCTTCTGTTGCTTGTCTTACATTTAGAATTTTACCTGAGAAAATCAGATTTTTACCTGCCATAGGGTGATTTAAATCTACTGAAATAAATTCTTCATGAACACCGGTTACACCTGCACGGAATTGATTTCCCTGATTATCCTGTAAAGGAATTACATCACCAACATTTGGCAATTCACCTCCAGCTTCTTTAAACATAGTAATTGGCAAATCAACATGGGCAGCCGGATCTATTTCTCCATATCCTTCTGATGGAGATAATTCAAAATTATATTCATCACCTGCTTTAAGGCCGCTTAAATGCTCTTCAAATTTAGGCAGCATCATGCCTACTCCATATAAAAATACTAACGGATTTTCATCATTTGCTTTTTCTACGAAGACCTGGTTACCCTCAGGGGTGGTAGTATGCAGCTCATAAGTTAAAGCCACAACGCTGTTTGAACTAATATTCATTCTTTTTAATTTAATTAATATAATTAACCGCCTCTTCTACTGTTTCTACAGGAAGCTGACAGGTCTTATTTCGGCAAATATAGATTTTTGTTTCGTCGCTTTGCTTATCTTTTAACAAAGGAAGTGTAGAATTTGTTCCTCCCATCCTAATTTTGTTAGGAATATAAACTTTTGAAAATTCAGCTCTTACCCCCTCAATATCTTTACCTGCAATAGCTATTTCATTAATTCCGTATATTTCATTTAAAAGCTGTATGCACCAGTTTGAATAGCCCGAACCATAATTTTTGATACGTGGCAGCACAGATTTAAGCATAGCCGCCGCTTTTTCGGCATATTCATTTTGGTCAAAATATAAAGCCAGTTTTTGGAGATTTTGTGCCATAACAGAATTAGATGCCGGTATTACATTATCCATCACCTCGTGTTTACGTGCAATCAAAGCTTCTTCCATTTTATCAGTATAAAAGAACATCTCGGTTTCATCATCTGCAAAATGCTCCGTTACATAATCAGTAAGGTTTAATGCTTTTTGTAGCCATTTTTCATTGAAATCATATTCATATAGGGCAATTAATGCATCAATAGTAAAGGCATAATCATCTAAAAATCCGTTGATACTTACTTTTCCTTGTTTGTAATTTCTGTATAATCCACCTTTGCTGGTGGCCAAATTCTCCAGTATAAATTCCATTGCGCATTTAGCCCAGCCATAATATACCGGATAGTTGAAAACATATGCCGCATCTGTCAATGCCTTTATGGTCATCGCATTCCAAGCTGTAAGGCATTTATCATCCAATCCTGGTCTTACTCTTTTATTACGTACACCCTGTAATTTTGCTTTCGCCAATCCCACTTTATCATTCAGGGTTTCTTCATCTATACCAAATTGCTCCATTAAAGCTTCATCAGCTCTTACTCTACGCAAGATATTAGTTTCCTCTTCCTCCCAATTACCTTGTTCTGTTACATTAAAATAGGCCGACAGGAGTTCAGTATCTTCTCCCACTACCTCATCAAATTCTTTTTTATCCCACACATAAAATTTGCCTTCTATGCCTTCGCTGTCGGCATCCAAGGCCGAGTAGAACAATCCACTCTCATCCATCATTTCATTAAATAACCAGTCTATCGTTTCAATAGCAATCTGTCTAAAAGGTTTATGCTTTAGACATTGATAAGCTTCTGTATAAAGGCTCAATAGCTGCGCATTATCATACAACATTTTTTCGAAATGAGGAACATGCCATTTATCATCAACCGAATACCGGGCAAAGCCCCCTGCAAGATGATCGTAAATGCCCCCCATCATCATTTTTTCTAAAGTGTTCATAGCGGCATTAAATATGGATTGATTTTCTGCTAAAAAACCATAACGTAACAAGAAAGCCCAATTATTGGGTAAAGGAAATTTAGGTGCTCTGTTATAACCTCCGTCTGTTATATCAAAACTACGCTGCCAAGGTGCTACAATTTTTTCTATTTGCGTAAGTTCAAAGATGATATCTTCTTTAACCGGAATAATTTTCTCTGCCTGATGCACACCTTCTATTAATCTTTCGGCATATGCTGTTGCTTTTGCGGGTTGTTCTTCCCACATTTTAGCCAAATTTAATAGAATATTTATCCAGTCGCTTTTCCTAAAATAAGTGCCTCCATAGACGGGCTTCTGGTCAGGGAGGCAAATCGCATTTAAAGGCCACCCTCCATTACCGTTCATAAGTTGAACAGCCAGCATATAAACCTGATCTATATCAGGTCGTTCTTCCCTATCCACCTTTATACATATAAAGTGCTTGTTCATTACTTCAGCAACTTCATAATTTTCAAAACTTTCACGTTCCATTACATGGCACCAATGGCATGCAGAATAACCTATGCTTACAATAATAAGCTTATTTTCATCTTTGGCTTTTTGCAAAGCTTCCGGCCCCCATTCATACCATTCAACAGGGTTATAAGCATGCTGTAATAGATACGGAGAAGAGGCGTGTATAAGGTTATTGGCCTGTTTTGACATGGAATAAAGGTAGGGTTTTATGTTTTAGATACTAAACTTTTGTTATTTTACTTATTTTCTTGATTAATAAACAAAGTCGTAATACCTTTAGGTTTGCCAAATTACAATTTATACAATGAAAATTACGCATACCGAGATCTACCGTTTTAGTATTCCGATGGAGCCTTTTGTAATTGCAACAGGCACTATGGAATTTGCCCAGAATGTTTTTATAAGAGTATATACCGATGCTGGAATTTATGGCGTAGGTGAATGTTCAGCTTTTCCGATGATTGTAGGCGAAACACAGGAAACTTGTTTAACCATGGCTAAAGATTTTGCCAGTATCTGGAAAGGAAAAAATCCTTTGGAGATTCCAGAACGTATGCAGGATCTCTTAGCTTATGCAGATCACAATGCTACCATTAAAAGTGCATTTGATATGGCTTTGTTTGATATTTCGGCAAAATATGCTAAAAAACCTTTATACCAGTTCTTGGGTGGCCGTAAAAAGGTAATTGAAACTGATATGACCATTGGCATAGATACTCCTGAAGGAATGGCTGCTACAGCGCTGAAATACAAAGAAAATGGCTGCCGGATCATTAAGATTAAATTAGGTAAAAAAGTTCATGAAGATATAGAACGTGTAAGACAGATCAGAAAGGCTGTGGGCAGTGACCTTACTTTACGCTTAGATGCTAATCAGGGATGGAGTTTTGATGATGCTGTTTTTGCATTAGGCGAATTAGCTGATCAGGACATCGAATTTTGCGAGCAGCCTATGCGTACATGGTTTGACGACAGGTTGCCTGAATTGGCTTTGAACTCGCCCATAAAAATCATGGCCGATGAAAGCTGCTACAATCATCATGACGCGAGAAAATTATTAAATTCAAAATCCTGCGAATACATTAATATAAAGTTTGCCAAATCTGGAGGTATTTTAGAAGCTCAGAAAATACACGAAGAAGCCCTACAACGTGGCGTAAAATGTATGATTGGCAGTATGATGGAAAGCAAAATTGCTTTAACCGCTAATCTACATTTTGCATTAGCAAGTTCTAACGTAGTATTTTTTGATTTAGATACTTGTTTGCTTGGGCATCTGGTTGACCCAACTACGGGAGGTCTATCTTACGACGGCTACATTTTAGATGTACCCGATACCATCGGAATTGGTGCCGATGCTAAAGAAGATTTTCTTGCAGGCTGTGAGAAATGGGTAATTTAACCTTCTTTTTAAGCATCATATCTCCTTAAATTTTATGGATCAAATTCAAATTATTATTGCTGATCAGGCTAAATATTTAGTATCAGCTTATTTACTATCTTTGTGGCATTATGGCGCAGAAAAATAACGACGAACAGTTTAAAAATGTAATCTCACATGCTAAGGAATACGGTTTTGTTTTTCCAAGTAGCGAAATATATGACGGATTAAGTGCAGTATATGATTATGGTCAGCTTGGGGCTGAGCTTAAAAATAACATTAAAACCTATTGGTGGAAAGCCATGGTGCAAATGCATGAAAATATTGTAGGCATTGATGCTGCTATATTTATGCATCCTAAGGTGTGGAAAGCCAGCGGACATGTTGATGGATTTAACGATCCGATGATCGATAACAAAGATTCAAAAAAACGTTACCGTGCCGATCAGTTATTAGAAGATAAGATTGCCAAATACGAAAAAGATGGCAAAACAGATAAAGCTGCCAAATTGCAGGCAGACATGGACGATGCTTTAAAAGCCGAAGACCTGCCTCATTTAAAAGTATTGATTGAAGAACACGAAATTGTATGCCCTATCAGCGGTACCCGCAATTGGACAGATGTTCGCCAGTTCAATCTGATGTTCAACACCCAGTTTGGTGCTATGGCAGAGGGCAGTGATGTGGTGTATCTACGTCCTGAAACTGCACAGGGTATTTTTGTAAATTTCCTTAATGTACAGAAAACCGGCCGCATGAAAATTCCTTTTGGCATTGCACAAATTGGCAAGGCTTTCAGAAATGAGGTTATTGCCCGCCAGTTCATTATGCGTATGCGTGAATTTGAGCAAATGGAGATGCAATTCTTTGTGCGCCCGGGAGAAGATAAAAAATGGTTTGAATACTGGAAAGAAGCCCGTTTAAAATGGCACCGTGCTTTGGGTACCGCTTCTGAAAAATACCGCTATCATGACCATACCAAATTGGCACATTATGCCAATGCAGCTACAGATATTGAGTTCGAATTCCCATTTGGATTTAAAGAAGTTGAAGGTATCCACAGTAGAACAGATTTTGATTTAACACAGCACCAGGAATACAGTGGTAAAAAAATGCAGTATTTCGATGCAGAATTAGATGAAAATGGAAAACCTTATGGTAATTATGTTCCCTATGTAATTGAAACCTCTATTGGTTTAGACAGGATGTTCTTGTTAACCATGATCAATGCCTTAGTTGAAGAAGACTTAAGTACAGAAGAAAAACAAGATAGCAGAACCGTGTTGAAATTACATCCGGCACTTGCGCCTTACAAAGCAGCTGTTTTCCCACTTACCAAAAAAGATGGCTTACCTGAAAAAGCCCGTGAAATTATGGATAAATTGAAAATTGATTTCAACTGTATCTATGAGGAAAAAGATGCTATTGGTAAACGTTACCGCAGACAAGATGCTGTAGGAACGCCTTTCTGTATTACAGTAGATCATCAAACTTTAGAAGATGATACCGTAACGATACGTCACAGAGACACTATGGAACAGCAACGTATAGCTATAAAAGACTTACATTTTACAATAGACAGTAAAGTAAACTGGAGAACCTTGTTAGGCTGATAAACTTTAGTTATTATATAAAAGACCCTGAAATAAATTCAGGGTGAAGCAAAAATCCCTGTGTAAGAAACACAGGGATTTTTTTATTTATACCATTCCTGCTGATCTATTCTTGTAATTTTTGGTGTACCTATTTCCGTAAGCATTCTGCGGGCACTCACTAAGGTTCTGGTCTGACCTTCATCATAATTTGGCGCATCTGGCAAAATACTGCTAATTTTAACCATTCCCGCCGACTGAATAAATTCTCCTTTACCTATGTAAATGGCCGTATGTGTTATTCTACCTCCAGTTGTACCTCTGCGTTTTGATGCAGAAAAAAACATCAGATCGCCCGGTTGTAAGTTTTGCAGACATTTACTAACGCTGATGGTATCATTTTCCATTACATCTACTGCTTTACCTACCAAAGCTTGCTGAGAAGCATCTCTTGGTATAATAATTCCATTCAGGAAGAAAGCTGTTTTGGTAAAACCACTACAATCTACTCCTTTTATAGAGGTACCACCCCATAAATAGGGCACGCCTATTAAGGTTTCGGCAACCTGTAAAATATCTGTAGCCTTTGGATTTGGTCGTTTTACCCATTCAATATAATCAGTAACTTGATTTTTCTGTACATAGGCTTCACGGTGATCGGGATAAGCTACTTTGAGAAATGCGCCTTCAGCACCCAATAGCTTTAAAATATCTCCTTTAACCAGATCAGATACTCTTCTTGATTTCAATTCCTTCTCTGCATAACTATGCCCATAATCATCTGTAAAAACAATTTTCTTTGCTTTCTGCCAGTCGTTAAATTCGGCAGCAGTCATACTGGCCACACCACCTCCATCAGTCCAGGCTAAATAACCATCTGGCGATCTTACCAGATAAAATCCACCTTGCTTTTTTAAGATATGTAAAGGTGTTCCTAATAAGGTTTGGGTCATTAACTCTGCCCCATGTACAGGTTGGCTACGATGATTGGCAACTGAAATTGTAGTTACGCCATAAATTTTTCCGCTTAACTGTGCAGCTGGCAACAATTCTGTTCTTAATTTAGTTTGATCTAAAGCAGCTACCTGTTGCTTAAAAGCTTTTAAAACTTCGGCAGAACTACTTTCGGTAATCACAGAATCTCTTTTAAACTGAATATTAAAATAAATATCTCTTTTATCGGGAGCATATTGTTTTTGCACCTTTTTAAAAATATCGTGGTAAGCAGTAGTATCAATTTGAGCAAGAACAGTACCTCTAAAGCACAAAATCAATAAAACTGAAAAAGAAAATAACTTCATAAAATCAAAGCTGGGTAAAAATATGTTAGTAACAAATCGGGTAATTAAATATTTACATTTATGGTAAATGAATTGTTAAATTTAAAAATTGGTTTTTCTATTTTTAAGAGTTAAACATATTTTATGCTAAAAAAACTCCCTCTTCCCCTCTGGACGATTATTCTTCCCGTATTGGCATGGGTTACATATATGCTTCCTCTGGCCGAAGCCGGTGGTTTTGCCATAGCTTTAAAAACCTTACTGCTGATAGGCAGTGTCTTAGCTGCTGTGCATCATGCAGAGGTGGTTGCACATCGGGTTGGTGAACCGTTTGGAACCCTGCTATTAGCATTGGCGGTAACTGTTATAGAAGTATCTTTGATTGTTTCATTAATGCTTACAGGGGGACCGGAAACCGCAGCTTTAGCCCGTGACACAGTCTTCGCAGCTGTAATGATTATTCTAACAGGCATGATTGGCATCTGTCTTTTGGTTGGAGGGGTTAAATACCGTGAACAGCTATTTACATCAAGTGGCGTTAAAGCGGCCCTGGTTACTTTAATGGCAATTTTAACCTTAACTTTAATCTTACCCAATTACACCACAAGTATTGCAGGTCCTTATTATAACAATGCACAGTTAGTTTTTGTAGCTGTTATATCACTTATTTTATATGGGGCATTTGTAATGGTACAAGCCGTAAGACACCGAGACTTTTTCCTTCCTCCAGACGATGATGGCGATGAAGATCATCATGCGGCTCCTCCCACAACAAAAGTGGCTTTGCTAAGTGGCTTGTTATTATTAGTATGTTTAGGTATTGTAGTGCTTTTAGCCAAAGCTTTAGCTCCCGATATTGAAAATGCAGTTGTAAATATAGGTGCACCAAAATCGTTGGTGGGTGTAATTATAGCAACGGTTGTATTATTACCAGAAGGTTTGGCGGCTTATCGTGCAGCTAAAAAAAATCGCCTGCAAACCTCTTTGAATCTGGCTTTAGGCTCTGCGCTGGCCAGTATTGGCCTGACTATTCCTGCGGTTGCTATTGTTGCTCTTATTACCGGAATGACCATCACCTTAGGCATTGATATGAAATCTATGGTGTTATTACTACTGGCCCAACTGAGTATCATTATTTCATTTGGCAGTGGCAAAACCAACATTTTACAGGGCATAGTTCTGTTAACCATTTTTGCAGCCTATTTATTTACCATTATTGCGCCATAAAGTATGATTGGCTTTTGTTTCATTTAAAGCTGGGTTTAATTAAATTTGCGCCCTATTAAAAATAAATGTCCCGTTTACAAGAAAGAACTGCAAACCTATATCCTACTTTAATTTACAGGATTTTTTTAGTGTTATTATGCTATACCCTGTGTCGATTGGGTTTTTATTTAAGCAATTATTCCTTATTTAAGCATTTGTCTACGCAAGAGCTGGGTGTTATTTTCTTGGGAGGGCTTAAGTTTGATATTGTAGCTGTTCTTTATATCAATTCTTTATTTATTGTTTTACAGGCACTGCCCTTTAAAATAAAATACCGACAGGGTTACCAAACTTTTTGCAAGTGGCTGTTTATCCTTACAAATACCATAGGTTTTATCGCCAATTTCTCTGATTTTGCCTATTACAAATTCACTTTAAAGCGTACAACAGCAAGTGTTTTCTCGCAATTTAGCAATGAGCAAAACAAGGCAAAACTGTTGTTCGATTTTTTACTGGATTACTGGTATTTGTTTATTATTCTTATTTTATTCATTTACGGTTTCATCAAACTGTATGATCTCGTAAAAGTTAAAAAATGTTACAGCTATCGCTTAAAAACATTTCTGTGGCAAACCATAGCTTTGGTGCTGATTGCCGGATTATTTGTTATAGGTGTTAGAGGTGGTTGGAGGCATAGTACAAGACCCATTACATTAAGTAATGCCGGTGATTTTGTAAAGGTGCCTGCAGATATGAGCCTGGTGCTCAATACACCTTTCAGTATCTTAAAAACTTTAAAAGCCGCCAATCTAAAACCTGTACATTATTTTAGTGAAAGTGAATTGGATTCGCTCTATAATCCTATACACCAACCGCAACATAAAGGTGAGTTTAAAAAACTGAATGTTGTTTTTTTAATTATAGAAAGTCTTGGCAAAGAGCATATCGGTACGCTTAACAAAGATTTGCTCAATGGCACATATAAAGGTTATACGCCTTTTATAGATAGCTTGGCAGAACAGAGTTTTACCTCCACAAGAACTTATGCCAATGGGCGTAAATCTATTGATGCATTGCCTTCTGTTATTACAGGCATCCCTTCAATAAAAGAACCTTTTGTTCTATCTAGCTATTCAAACAACAATACTACCAGTATTGCCAAACTTTTAGGAAATGAGGGTTACGAGACTGCCTTTTTTCATGGTGCACCAAATGGCTCTATGGGATTTTCGGCCTATGTTAATTTAGCAGGCATCAAACATTATTATGGTAAAACCGAATACAATAATGATCAAGATTTTGACGGTATCTGGGGTATTTGGGACGAACCTTTTATGCAGTACATGGCTAAGACCATGAACACTTTTAAACCTCCTTTTTTTACTGCATTTTTTTCGGTTTCTTCCCATCATCCTTTTAAAATACCCGAAAAATATCAAGGAAAATTTAAGAAAGGTCCGTTACCCGTGCAGGAGCCTTTGGGTTATACTGATATGGCATTGCGAAAATTCTTTGAAACTGCAAAAAAAATGCCCTGGTTTAACAATACGCTTTTTGTGCTTTGCGCAGATCATGCTACCGTATCTTATTTACCCGAATATCAGACCATACCCGGCTATTTTTCTATTCCTATTCTTTTTTATTATCCTGGAGGCGATTTAAAAGGAAGAACAGACAAGCTGATACAACAGATTGACATTATGCCTACAGTCTTGAATTACCTAAATTACGATAAGCCTTATTTTGCTTTTGGTTTTGATGCCATGGATAAAACACAGCACAATTTTGTGGTAAACAATAATGATGGAAATTTTAACTTTTACAAAGGCGATTACTTATTGATTAATGATGGCAAACAATCGCAATCTCTATATAATCTTAAGCAAGACCGTTTGCTAAAAAAGAACCTGTTAAGCCTGCAACCTGATACCGTTTTAAATATGGAGAAATATCTCAAAGCTTTTATACAGCAATACAATAACCGTATGATTGCCAATAAACTTACTGCCCAATAAATGAGAAAAGCTATTTTAAAGTGTATTGATTTCTTTTATCCTCCTTTTAAAAGCTGGTTTAGTTTACATACGTTCAGATATATCGCCAGCGGGGGTTTTACAGCAATTAGTGGTATTGTAGCCTATTTCATCATTTATAATTACATCCTTCATCAAACAGATATACGAATTGATGAGTATTTAATAACAGCCCCTGTTGCGGCTTTAGCCTTAGAATCTGCTTTTACTTTTTGCTTGGGTTTTGTACTAAATAAATACCTTGTATTTACACAGTCTAATTTAAAAGGAAGAATACAGTTATTTAGGTATGGAACCGTTGTGATTACCAATATATTACTCAATTATGCCCTGTTAAAAATATTGGTCGAAGGCTTCGGTTTTTATCCTTCTGTATCGAAGGCTCTTATTACCGTATTATTAGCCATTTTCAGTTATTTTTCACAGAAACACTTTTCTTTTAAGGTAAAGAAATAAAAAAGGGAAAGCCATCCAGCTCTCCCACACACAACTTATTTAATAGCTAAACAAACTTTATTTGTTTTTGCCAAAAATAAGTTCGCATTAAATATCGACCAATACCCAGTACTGGGTATTTTGATTTAAACCAAGTCTTATTTATAGTTACCCGTTCATTTTAAATCTGTATCAAAAACAAACTATAACTAAATTTGCCGTAATTTAAACAAATTTGTTACAATTCAAAAATTTCAGTTTAAATCTTTTTATTTTCTGCTAAAAAAAGACCAATCAGTTCTGCTGTTTTTTCTGATGCTCCTGCACTACCCATTTTCAGTAACAAATCATTATAGTTATTCAACATATCAACCCTGCCTTCACCTTCAACAATATCTTTTAGTTCTCTAATGATGTTTGCGGTACTGCATTCTTCTTGTATAAGTTCAGTTACCACTTTTTTATCCATAATTAAATTCACAAGAGATATGAATTTGATCTTAACCAAAAGCCTGGCAATGGCTATAGAAATTGATCCTCCTTTGTAAACCACTACCTGAGGAACTTTAAAAAGAGCTGTTTCTAAAGTTGCTGTACCAGAAGCAACTACTGCAGCATGTGCAACATTTAAAAGATTATAAGTATCTGAAAATACAAGACTTACTGTCTTATCTTTAATAAAGGTTTGGTAGTATTCTTTACTGAAAGTAGGTGCTGCCGCTATAACAAACTGGTAATCTTTAAACTGCGGCATAACCGAAAGCATAGGCAATAACAAACGTTCTATTTCCTGTTTACGACTGCCTGGCAATAAAGCAATAATAGGTTTATTTGTAAGTTGATTGCGTTCTTTAAAACTATGATCTGGTTTAAACTTGCTGATTTCGTCTAATAAAGGATTGCCCACGTAATCAACTTTCATACCCCATGTTTTGTAAAAATCTACCTCAAAAGGTAAAATACAAAACATCCTATCTACAATCTTTTTAATTTTTAAAACACGTTTTTGATTCCACGCCCATACTTTTGGCGAGATATAATAACATACTTTAATACCATGCTGTTTTGCAAATTCAGCAATTTTCAGGTTAAATCCCGGAAAATCAATCAGAATCAAAACATCAGGTTGGTAACCTAATATATCGGCTTTGCATTGTCTCAGGTTTTTAAATATGGTGCGAAGATTCATTAGCACTTCCGTAAACCCCATAAAAGCCATATCGGCATAATGCTTTACCAGCATACCACCTTCGGCAAGCATTTTATCTCCTCCAAAAAACCTGAAATCAGCATTTTGATCAGCAACTTTTAAAGCTTTTATCAAATTAGCGCCATGCAAATCTCCTGAGGCTTCTCCTGCCACCAAATAATACTTCATTTAAAAAAAATTAAGACGCAACATTAATCTCCTGCATCAGTTTATAAATAAAAAAAGCAAAGGCCCACAGAAAAGTAACAGCTAATATTCCTCTGCCTATATATTCTTTATTGATCTTAAAAAAATAATTCATCAAAAAAGCATTTACGGCAACACAACCTATGAGTAATAAATCAGCTTCTTTTAATGCTTTAACATGGTGCATTAAATACCAAGCCACACTTACCAGTACAAAGGGTATGACAAAACCAATTATCAATCCAATCCATACAGAATTTTTAAGCTTCGAAATCAAGCTCATATTAACCTAAATTTGTTCCGTCAGGCCCTGATATTCTCTCTATTTCCGCCTCTCCATTACCAAGATCCCAGCTGTTAAGAATAGGTATTACATGATGAGCTGTTAGATCAAATTGTACCGGAACCACACTGGCATAACCGTGATTTAAGGCCCATACATCCGTATCTTCGCCTTTGTCATAATTTTCGAACACCCCCGTAAGCCAATAATAAGGTCTGTTATAAGGATCTTTTCTTTCATCAAAATCTTCGGCCCATTTCGCATTTGCCTGCCTACAGATTTTAATTCCTTTGATCTGATTGCCTTTAGGAAAATTCACATTAAGCAATGTACCTTCAGGCAAACCCTTTTCCAAAACCTGTAAAGCAATTTGTTTTACAAACTTTTTGCAGTGCGAAAAGTCTGCATCGGGATCAAAATCATCCAAAGAAAAACCTATCGATGGAATTTTCTCTATGGCCCCTTCTACCGCAGCAGACATGGTACCTGAGTAAATTACATTAATAGAGTTATTTAATCCATGGTTAATCCCTGAAACACACAGATCGGGTTTTTTGCCCTTAAAAACCTTATTTACTGCTAATTTAACACAATCCACAGGTGTACCCGAACATTTATACATTTCTACCCCCTCGTACAAATCAACCTTGCTAAAACGTAAAGGTTTACCAATAGTTATGGCATGCCCCATACCCGATTGAGGACCATCGGGAGCAACTACGGTTACCGTTCCTATTTCTTGCATAACTTCTAACAGGGCTTTAATTCCAGTTGCTGTTATACCATCATCGTTTACAACCAATATGGTGGGTTTAGTGTGCTTTTTCATGAAGGTAAAAATACGAGAAATAAATTGAAGCTAATGCCATCTATTTTTAACAGTTTGTATAACTATTTATTTTGATAAGCATTATATTTGAGCTGTAGCTTTGTTGTTACATACAAAGCCTCATAATTTAAATCACCAAATAACTTGAAAAATCCAAGAACGAATGAAAATTAAACTTTTACTGTTTGTATGCCTATTATTTTTAGGCTCAAATCTGTTAGCACAAACCTCATATCAATGGAAAACGGCCACTTCTGGTGGTTATACCTATAAATATGTAACTAACGACCCATCTAAAACCCGCTTTTACACTTTAAAAAACGGTTTAACAGTTATTTTATCTCCTAATTACGTTGAACCGAAGATTGAGTTCAGAATGAGCGTTAGAGCCGGAAGTAATACTGACCCAAAAAATGCTACTGGTTTAGCGCATTACCTAGAGCATTTGTTATTTAAAGGCACCGACAAATTCGGAACGGTAGATTTCGCTAAAGAAAAACCTTATCTGGATAAAATTGATGCGCTTTATGAAAAATACAATAAAACCACTGATCCTGCTCAGCGTAAAGAGATTTATAAAGAAATCGATAAAGTATCAGGTGAAGCATCAAATTATTCTATAGCAAATGAATATGATAAAATGATGCAAAGCATAGGTGGTAAATCTACAAACGCTCATACCTGGTATGAAGAAACCGTTTATAATGAGGATTTTCCATCTAACGCCATTGATAAATTTTTAGCTATACAGGCTGAGCGTTTCCGTCAACCTATTTTCCGTATTTTCCATACAGAGCTTGAAGCTGTTTATGAAGAAAAAAACAGAGGATTAGATAATGACGGTAATAAATTAGATGAGGCCATGATGGATAAATTGTTTCCAACGCATAACTACGGCCAGCAAACTACTATAGGTACGATTGAGCACCTGAAAAACCCTTCGCTAATTGAGATCAAAAAATACTATAACAAGTATTATGTACCTAATAATATGGCTGCCATTTTCGCAGGTGATTTTAATCCGGATGAAATGATTAAAAAAATAGACAGATCATTTAGCTACATGGTACCTAAGCCTGTTACTTTATACAATCCTGCACCTGAAAAACCACTTACAGAAATACAAAAAGTAGATGTATATGGCCCAAGTGCCGAAATGGTAGATATCTATTATCGCGGGTTTGCGCAAAATACCAAAGAAGCCTTAATGCTTTCTTTGATACGCAGCATTCTTACCAATGGTAAAGCAGGTTTAATTGACATCAACCTGAACAAGCAACAAAAAGTATTGAGAGCAAGTGCCGGATATCAACAAATGAAAGATTACGGCGTATTTAATTTATCTGCTCAACCTAAACAAGGTCAATCTTTAGAAGATGCTGCGAAACTTCTTTTAGAACAGATAGATCTATTAAAAGCAGGAAAGTTTGACGATGATTTATTAAAAGCTATTGTAGCTAATAAAAAATTAAGCTTCTTACAAGCTTTCGATAGCAACAACAGTCGTGCTGAATACCTTTCTACTGAATTCATTATGAATCGCGGTACTGAATGGGAGAAAAGTTTGAACGAAAATAATGACCTTGCTAAAATAACCAAAGCTCAAGTAATTGCTTTTGCTAAAACATTCTTCAAAGACAACTATGTAATCGGCTTTAAACACAAAGGAGAAGATAAAAATGTAACAAAAGTTGAAAAACCAGCTATTACACCTATCAACCCTAATAGTGATTTAAGTTCTCCATTTGTTAAAAACATTATCAATGCCCCAATAAAACCTCTTTCGCCTAAATTCTTAGACTACCAGAAAGATATTTCTTTCGGTAAATCTGGTATTGCAGAGGTAATGACAATCAAAAACACTGAAAATCCAATTTTCAGGATGTCATACAGATTTAATATGGGAACTAATAACTATAAACTATTACCGTATGCTTCTTCTTACCTAACTTACTTGAGCACCAATAAATATTCTGCTGAGCAATTAAGTAAACAATTTTATGACATAGCATGTTCTTACAGCCTTAATGTAGGTAGTGACGTAACCACTATTAACATTAGCGGCTTACAGGAAAACTTTGAAAAAGCTGTAGGATTGGTAGAGCATATTTTCAATAATATTCAGGTTAATGAAAAAGCGCTTGCCGAACTGAAAAGCAATATCTTAAAATCAAGGGAAAACAGCAAACTGAATAAAGGTGCGATCATGAACGCATTAACTTCTTACGCTCAGTTTGGATCATTAAATCCTTACAATAATGTTCTAAGTAATGATGAAGTGAAAAACATTAAAGCTGAAGATCTAATCAGCCTGCTGAAAAACTTAAATAATTATGAGCATGTAATTACTTATTACGGACCAAAAGATCTTAATGCTTTTTCTGCTGATATTGCTAAATTACATACCCTGCCAAAAGAATTTACTCCTGCTGCCCCTGCACATCAGTATAAATATACCTCTCAAACCGAGAATCAAGTATATTTCGCTAATTATGATATGGTACAATCAGAAATACGCTGGTTAAGAAACACAGGTGTATATAATAAAAATGATGGGGGAACCATCGAAGTTTTTAACAGCTATTTTGGTGGTGGTATGGGTTCTATCGTATTCCAAACCATTAGAGAATCTAAAGCCTTAGCTTATTCTACTTTTGCCAGCTATGTAACTCCTGACAGAGCAGATAAAGATTATAGTATGATTGCTTATGTAGGTAGTCAGGCCGACAAAATGAATGAAGCAGTTGCGGGTATGAACGAGTTATTAAATACGCTTCCTCGCAATGAAAAAACTTTTGAAGGTGCTAAAACCAATGTGTTAACCGGTTACGAATCTGCAAGAATTGTAAAAGACGCTATCTTTAATTACTATTTCGCTGATAAGAAATTAGGTTATAATTATGATTCAAGAATAGATCGCTATAAAGCTGCAAAACCAATTACTTTCGACAATATCAATACCTTCCATGAGCAAAAAATTGCGCATAAACCTTATACATACCTCATTGTTGCATCAGATAAACGTGTAAAACAAGAAGATATGCAGAAATTTGGCAAGGTTACCACTTTAACTTTAGAACAGTTATTTGGTTATTAGGCAATAGAATAGCCTTATCAGAAAAATGAGAAAACTGGGGGTACTACCACTCCCAGTTTTTTTATGAGAAAATTTTTAGAATCACTACTTTTAGAACTACAATGCGTAAACTATCTTTCTTCCTACTTCTATTTATCTTATATAGTTCAATAAAGGCTCAGGATCCTTTACAAAATAATTTTTCATGGTATAAAAAGGCCATTAGCAATGGAAGCTTATTTGTTCATTTTGATAAGAATGTATATGCAAGCAATGAGCAAGTGTATTTTACTGCCTATATTCTAAAAGCCAGAGATTTTAACCAGCATCAGATTTTATCTGTTGTATTGGTAAGAGATGTAGATAGCACAGTTATTAAACAGGAAAAGTTTGTTGCGGGCAACGGTTTATCATTTGGGCAATTTGCAGTACCAGATTCCATAATTCCGGGTAATTATCACTTAAACGCCTTTACCGATGTTTTGTTGAACAATGAGCCCGAGTTGTTTTTTTCTCAGCCCATAACTGTAAAATCTGCTCTGGATCCCAGTTTTAAGGTAAACATGCAATTTCTGTCTAAAGAAAATGGTTTTAACAATGTTCTGGTTTCTGTTCTTTCGGCTAAAAATACATTTCTGGCCAAGCCTGCATCAGTTACTTATATTTACAATAACAAAACAAATAAGGGACAAACCAGCCCTTCCGGACAGTTAATGTTAAAAATACCAGAAACTGTTAATCAAACTGATCCTAATCTATATGCCAAAGTAAAATACCAGAAAGACAGCACTTTTATCCATATGCCCTTGCCTCAGCCCAAAGGGAACGCATCAGTTAAATTTTATCCTGAAGGAGGAAATTTAATTGCAGGGTGTAAAAATAAAGTAGGTTGGGAAGTTAAAGACCTACACAAACGCCCCTTATCTACAAAAGCTGTTTTATATAGAAACAATCTTCCTATAGATACCATTGAAACGAGTGATTATGGGATTGGACATTTTTTTATCGTTCCCGATGTAAATAGTTCTTACCAGTTAAAACTCTTGCATTCTGATGTAAAAGATAGTTTGTATAAACTGCCGACTTCTTTAAAAGAAGGGCTGAATGTAATCGTAAGAAACGCACTACCTAATGATACTGTAAGGTTCGTTATAAATTCTACAAATTCTCAAAAAATCATCATCAGAGTTCACAATTTTAAAGATGTTTTCGCTTACTTTCCTTATCTGATTAATAAGGGCGTTACTTCTTTTAGCATACCATTAAATGAAGTTCCAAAAGGAATAAAAGCAATTACCATAACCGATAGCTTAGAAAGGCCATTAGCAGAACGGCTATTTTTTGCCCATTATGATAAAGATCAGAAAGATATCCATTTAGCAACAGATAAACCAAGTTACAACACCCGAGAAAAAATAACCTTAGACTTAGATTTAGCCGAAACAGCACTCCCTTCTTTTGCTTCTATCGCATGTGTACAGGAAAACCGGATAGAAACAAAAAACAAATTAGATATAGAAACCTATACATATCTGCAGAATGAACTTGAAAATTTACCTGTAAGCTTAAATGGACCAGGTTATAAGAATATTAATTATGCAGAACAACTTTTATTAGTTAAGGGGTGGCGTAAATACGATTGGACAAAACTTACCCATATTAAAGCAAGCGATACCCTGTTAAAAACAAGCAATATGATCTTAAATGGTAGAGCTACCCGCAACAATAAACCTCTAAATAAACCTGTATCTCTTGGTACAATGGGTACTGCCACACTTAATGTAATCACAACTCAAAATAACGGAAATTTCAGCTTTAATAATGATCAGTTAATCATGGCTTCGGGTAAGAAAATTTATCTTTTTATAAATGGAAAAGATAATACAAATTACGACCTCATTGTGAATGATGAAATGCTTAACGAAGGCGTACGTACCCGTAGAAACTGGCGAAATCAGGAAAGTATGTTACCTTCTGCATTGATCAATAACACCGAGCTTGTTTTAAAAAATAATGAAAAGATCATTCAGCTTAAAGAAGTGGTTATAAAAACCAGTAAGGACAATACATTTTATGGGGGTGGACCAAATGCCTGCGGAGATTATGTATGTAGATTCAATATTTTAAATTGCAGAAATCATATCGGCGATCCGATGAATCGTGCCCCCGAACAAGGTAAAAGTTATATGTTAGATGGGCACAGTACTTTATATACTGGTTGCTCTATACCTGATAAGAAAACATTTCTTGAAATAAAAGGTATACAGGAGGCTAAGGAGTTCTATATAAATGATTACAGGGATCCTATGGAACCCGCTTTCTTTTCTACTTTGTATTGGAACCATGGTATCTTTTTAAAACCTAACGAAAAACAACAAATCAGTTTTTATAGCGGTGATATTTCCGGAAAATTTAAAATCATTATACAGGGGATAAATGCTAAAGGTGTTATTTACAACGAATACACTTTTACTGTAAATGGAAAGAAATAGAAAAGGCCTTTAACAAGGCCTTTTCTATTTATAAATCTTATTTAAGCTTAGCTGCCGCTGCTATAATTTCTTCAACTACGGCAGGGTCTAACAAGGTTGAAATATCTCCTAAATTTGAAGTCTCTCCTTCAGCAATCTTCCTTAAAATCCTACGCATAATCTTGCCGGAACGGGTTTTTGGCAATCCCGAAACAAATAAAATCTTATCTGGTTTTGCAATAGCTCCGATCACACGACTTACTGTCTGAAGAATATCTTTCTTAGTCAGATCATCATCATGATGATGGTTAGGATAAATAACAAAAGCATAAATTCCCTGCCCTTTAACATCATGCGGATAGCCTACAACTGCACTTTCTATTACTCCGGCATGCATATTAATGGCATTCTCTACTTCTGCAGTGCCAATTCTGTGACCCGAAACGTTTAATACATCATCTACCCTTCCGGTAATTCTATAGTATCCGTCTTCATCACGTAAACAGCCATCTCCCGTAAAATATAAACCAGGATAAGTAGAGAAGTAAGTCTGGCGACAACGCTCATGGTCTCCATAAGTTGTCCTTAGCATGCCAGGCCAAGGAAACTTAATACATAAATTTCCACTTACATTATTCCCTTCAATTTCTTTTCCATTCTCATCAACCAATATGGGTTGTATGCCTGGTAAAGGTAAAGTTGCAAAGCTTGGCTTGGTTTTAGTTACGGTAGCAATTGGTGAGATCATGATACCTCCAGTTTCCGTCTGCCACCAGGTATCAACAATCGGAGCCTGTTTATGGCCTACTTTTTCATTAAACCAATGCCATGCTTCTTCATTGATAGGTTCACCAACAGAACCCAAAACTCTCAAAGTACTTAAATCTTTACCCTGTAAAGGTTCTTCTCCAAATCCCATCAAGCTTCTTATCGCTGTTGGAGCGGTATATAAGATATTAACTTTATGCTTTTCAACAATTTCCCAAAAACGAGCAGGAGTTGGATATGTTGGTACCCCTTCAAAAAGCAGGGTGGTGGCACCTTGAGATAACGGTCCATATACAATATACGAATGACCTGTAATCCAACCAATGTCTGCCGTACAGAAATAAACCTCTTCGGGCTGATAGTTAAATACATTGGTAAAAGTATAACCGGCATATACCATATATCCACCACAAGTATGAACCACACCTTTAGGTTTACCCGTTGAACCCGATGTATATAAGATAAACAACATATCTTCTGCATCCATTTCTTCGGCTTCGCATACAGCATCTACATGTTTTACCTCATCTTCCCACCATACATCTCTTCCTTTAAGCATACTTACCGGTGTTCTTACATGTGTAAGCACAATAACTTTCTCAACTGAAGGACATGCGATCAAAGCATCATCTATCACTTCTTTCAAAGGAATAGGTTTTGCACCACGGTATACACCATCTGCAGTGATTACAAGCTTACACTGTGCATCATTTATTCTGTCGGCAATAGATTTGGCAGAGAAACCTCCGAAAACTACCGAATGTACAGCTCCAATACGGGCACAAGCAAGTACCGCTATAGCCAGTTCGGGCACCATAGGCATGTAAATACATATTCTGTCACCTTTCTTAGCGCCATTCCTTTTCAAAACGTTGGCAAACCTGCAAACACGTTCGTGTAGCATTTTATAAGTCAAAGTGATACTTTCTTCTTCGGGATTATTAGGCTCCCATATAATTGCAGGCTTATCGCCATTTTTAGCTAAATGGCGATCCAGACAGTTTTCTGTAATGTTTAATTTAGCCCCTTCAAACCATTTTATATTGGGTTCTTCAAAGTTCCAGGACAGAACTTTATACCAAGGCTTTCTCCATGTAAAGTTTTGAGCGATCTCACCCCAGAATTGCTCTGGGTTTTCAACGCTTTTTTTATAGTTTTCCTGATACTGCTCAAAAGATGTGATCTGCATAATATTAAATCATTGTTTTCTTACCTGCTAAATTAAACAATTTAATACTTAAACAATATGCTTTTCCTTTTAAACCAGAATAAAAACATCCCTCTACCATAACAGTGGAGTTTGTGCAAAGGGATGTAAGATAGTTAATTTCGCCTTCCCCTACTCATATAAAGAGCACTGGCGTAAAGATGACGGGGTTTAAAAGAACCTATCAAATTCTTTTTGAAGCATTAATACAGATTGTATATCACAAATGTAAGGCATATTAGCTCCTTAAAGAATACCCAATTCTGGGTATTTTATCCAAAAAAATGGATGTTTATCACAAAAAACTATAAAATTTCAACAAAAAGTATCTTGTTGATTTCTCTGAAAGTTTAAATCCTTTTTATAAGCGAAATACATTTCAATATGATTATATTTGATATTCAGGAACTAAATTATATCAACATGAAGAGAAAAGTATTTCTATTATTTATTGTATTGTTCAGCATTGCCAATATCAAGGCTTTTGCCTCTATTAGCTTACAAACAGATTCCGTTAAACCTTATACTGTAATTAATAAATCAGGCAATATAGAAGGAGTTTTAATTAGCAAGAAGAAAAAAGGTGACAATAAGATTTTTTTGATGGTAGGCAGCAGAGAAATTAAAAACAAAAATGAACATGCTGCTTCGCTTGGCATATCAGGAACGACCGAATCTCAGGAAAGGAAAGACCAGACAGGTCCTATTTTCGATAAGATTGATATCTTAAGTGGTAATTACAGTGACATTAGCGTAGTTAAACAAACCACAACACAAAACTTATACACCCTAAAAGACGTGGTATTCCCTTTACATCTGAAAATGCGAGATGGTAAAAACTTTATTGAATTTGAAATAAAGGAAAAAGGTACCTGGGATATAAATGTGATATATAAAAATAATTAATTAATATCTGTTGCTATTTATAATTATTATTCAGATATTTGCACACTCTTAAAAAATTAAGCGACAATAATTAAATAACAAAATAAAGTCATGTCAAGAGTTTGTGATTTAACCGGAAAGACTGCCATGAAAGGCCATAACGTTTCGCACTCGAACGTTAAAACCAAACGTAAGTTTTATCCGAACCTACAACTTCAGAAGTTTTATATCCCTGAAGAAGATCGTTGGATAACACTAAAGGTATCTACTTCTGCTATTAAAACTATCAATAAAATTGGAGTTTCTGAAGCAATTAACCGCTTCTTGAAAAAAGGATATTTGTAAAAACACTAGCCGGCTAAATAGCGGCTGTAATTATTATTAAAATGGCAAAAAAAGGTAATAGAGTACAAGTTATTTTAGAATGTACAGAGCATAAAGCTAGCGGAATGCCAGGTATGTCTAGATACATTTCTACTAAAAACCGTAAAAACACTACAGAGCGTTTAGAGTTGAAAAAATACAACCCGGTTTTAAAGAAAGTAACCGTACACAAGGAGATAAAATAATTAGATGGTTAAAATGAATAGCAGGCTTTCACTGAAACCTGTTTATTCAATCATTAATTTTAAATAACATGGCAAAGAAAGTAGTTGCGACCTTAAAAACAGGTACCGGTAAGGAGTACTCAAAAGTGATCACTATGGTTAGATCACCTAAAACTGGCGCATATTCATTTAAAGAATCTATCGTTCATAACGATCACGTTAAAGATGCTATTGCTGCTGCAAACAGCAAATAAGTATAGTCTAAAATAACTTTAGAGCCGTTCCGTTTCTATGGAAGGGCTTTTTTATTTTTAAATTTATGGGTTTATTCGATTTTTTCAAGAAAAAGGAAACTGCTCCCGAAGCACAGGAAGCTTTGGATAAGGGGCTTGAAAAAACAAAGGAGGGTTTCTTTTCAAAATTAACTAAAGCCGTAGCGGGTAAATCAACCGTTGATGACGATGTACTCGATAACTTAGAGGAAGTACTGGTTACCTCAGATGTAGGCGTTAGTACAACTTTAAAAATTATAGAGCGCATTCAGGAAAGGGTAGCCAAAGATAAATACCTTTCTACTTCTGAATTAAATCATCTACTCCGTGATGAAATCCAGTTGTTATTGGCCGAAAATAATAGCAATGATTTCAGGAATTTCGAATATGGCAATCATAAGCCTTATGTAATTATGGTTGTTGGCGTTAATGGTGTAGGCAAAACCACCACAATTGGCAAATTGGCACATAAGCTTAAAAAAGAAGGGCTTAAAGTGGTGCTTGGAGCAGCAGATACTTTCAGAGCCGCAGCAGTTGATCAAATTAAATTATGGGGAGAACGTGTAGGTGTACGAGTAGTTGCTCAAGCAATGGGTTCTGATCCTGCTTCAGTTGCATTTGATACACTCCAATCGGCCGTGGCCAATCAGGAAGATGTAGTTATCATCGATACAGCTGGCCGTTTACATAATAAGGTAGGCTTAATGAATGAATTAAGTAAGATTAAAAAGGTGATGCAAAAAGTTGTGCTTGATGCTCCTCATGAAATTTTGCTTGTTTTAGATGGATCTACAGGTCAAAATGCATTTGAACAATGCAAGCAGTTTACAGAAGCAACCGATGTAAATGCCTTAGCGATTACTAAATTAGATGGAACTGCTAAAGGTGGTGTGGTGATAGGTATTTCAGACCAGTTCAAAATACCTGTTAAATATATTGGTGTAGGAGAAAAAATGGACGATTTGCAATTATTCGATAAAAAAGATTTTGTGAATTCGTTATTCAAATAATATTCATGATTACTAAAAATAAATCTGCAAAGATAAAAGCAAGTGCTCAACCTAAAATAAACGTCATTACTTTGGGCTGTTCAAAAAACACTTATGATTCTGAAGTTTTAATGGGACAGCTAAAAGGAAATAATCTTAATGTAGAGCATGAATCTGATAAGGTTGGAAAAAATGATATCGTAGTTATTAATACCTGTGGCTTTATTGATAACGCTAAACAGGAATCCATAGATACCATTTTGCAATACAGTCAGTTAAAAGAGCAGGGAAAAGTAGGAAAAGTAATTGTTACGGGATGTTTATCTGAGCGCTACAAACCAGAATTAGAAGCCGAAATTACTAATGTTGATGCTTTTTATGGTACCAACGACCTGCAAAATATACTACAAAATTTAGGAGCAGATTATAAACATGAATTAATTGGTGAGCGTTTACTTACTACTCCTTCTCATTTTGCTTATTTTAAAATAGCAGAGGGTTGTAATCGACCTTGCTCATTCTGTGCTATCCCTCTAATGCGTGGCAAACACTTATCACGCGATATGAACGAGCTAGTAAATGAAGCAAAAATTTTGGCTGCCAATGGCACAAAGGAATTGATTTTGATTGCACAGGATCTAACCTATTATGGCTTAGATCTGTATGGCAAACGCAATTTAGATGAGCTATTAAGACGTTTATCAGATGTTAATGGCATAGAATGGATCAGGTTGCAATATGCCTATCCATCGGGCTTCCCAATGGAAATATTAGATGCCATGAACGAGCGTGAGAATATTTGCAAATATTTAGATATGCCTTTGCAACATATTACTGATAATATGTTAAGATCAATGCGCAGGGGTATTACCAAGCAGAAAACCATAGATCTGGTTAACGAGATAAGAAGTAAGGTTCCGAATATAGCTATGCGTACTACATTAATTTGCGGATATCCGGGCGAAACTGATGCTGATTTTGAAGAAATGTATAACTGGGTAGAACAAACTCGTTTTGATCGTTTAGGCTGCTTCACTTATTCTCATGAAGAAAAAACACATGCCCACAGTTTAAGAGATGATATACCTGAAGAAATTAAACAGGAACGTGTAGACACCATCATGGAACTACAACAGGGCATTTCTTATGACATTAATCAGGAAAAGGTAGGCCATACCTACAAAGTGCTTGTTGACAGAAAAGAGGGCGATTTCTTTATAGGCAGAACCGAGTTCGACTCTCCAGAAGTAGATAACGAAGTTTTAATAGATGCGGCCACAGGTTATGCCGCAATAGGCAGCTTTGTAAGCGTTAAGATTGATCGGGCAGAAGATTTTGATCTTTATGGTCACATGATACAATAAATGATTGTTTAAATTTCAAGATATTGTAAAAGCCGAAGCAAATGCTTCGGCTTTATTTGTAAATTACCTTACCTGTGTACAGAATGTAAAATAACTTGACTTAATTATTTCATTGAGTAATTTCATTTAAATTAGCTGAACATTATGAAGGCAAAATATATTGCATATCACGAAACACACGCATTTTCTAATCTCGTAATAGATTATGTTAACGATAACCCTTCTTTAAAACCTTTCTACAGCTACAGACCCGATATTAAAGGAATTAAAGAAGCCGCTAATAAAAGAAACTTTAAGGGCAGCAGGCAAAAGCTTGTAGAAGTATTACAAAGCCAGTACGCTAACATTAATATTAAGCCTGCAGTTAGCAACAATATCAAGCTTTTGCTCCATGAAAATACATTTACAGTAACCACCGGGCATCAGCTCAATTTATTTACAGGTCCCCTATATTTCATCTATAAAATTGTAAGTACCATTAATCTGGCTCTTGATTTAAAGATTGCCTATCCTGAAAAGAATTTTGTACCCATATATTGGATGGCTACAGAAGACCATGATTTTGAAGAGATCAATCATATCAGTGTTGATGAAAAAAACATCAGCTGGATACAACAAACCAATGGTGCTACAGGCCGGCACAGCACACAAACGGTTAGCGCAGCGGTACATGCATATAAAGCTTATTTAGGCATAAGTGAAAATGGTAAAAAGCTTGCCAAAATAGTTGAGGATGCTTACCTCAAGAACAGCAATTTAGCTGATGCCACAAGATCATTAGTAAACCAGCTTTTTGAGAAATACGGGTTAGTAGTTATAGATGCCGATCATGCTGTACTCAAGCATGAATTCTCTACAATTATTAAACAGGATATTTTAAAGCAGAATAGCTCTGCTTTGGTTCATAAAGCCAGCAACAGATTGGCAAATCTGGGTTATAAAAACCAGGTTAGCAGCAGAGACATTAATTTCTTCTATCTTAAAGAAAATCTAAGAGAACGTATTGTAAAGAACGGAGAAAAATATGAGGTTAACCATACTGATATCTCTTTCACTGAAGATGAATTAATAAAAGAAATCGATATACATCCTGAAAGATTTAGCCCCAATGTAATTATGCGGCCCCTATATCAGGAAGTGATCCTGCCTAATATTGCTTATATAGGTGGAGGAGCTGAAGTAGCCTACTGGATGCAGCTTAAAGAAAACTTCGATTTTTATAAAACTGATTTTCCTGTTTTATTGCTAAGAAATTCTGCATTGCTTGTAGATGAACGTAGTATGAATAATATCCATTCTTTGGGTTTTAGCCTTGAAGATATTTTTTTACCGGTGAGCAAGCTACAGGAGAAATGGATCAAGGAAAACAGCCAGGAAAAGCTCAGTTTAGCTGATGAAGCGGCAATTATCAACGCCGGTTTTGATCGTATTAAGCTGAATGCTTTTAAAATAGATAAAACACTAGAACACTCAGCAGAAGCAGCAAAAACTAAGACCAATAAGCTGTTAGCTCAATTAGAAAAAAAATTATACAAAGCTGAAAAGCGTAAACATGAGGTATCAGTAACACAGATTGAAAATCTGAAAAAACGTTTATTCCCTAATGGGGTATTACAAGAACGGGTAACGAATATTGCTCCAATGTATGTAAATTATGGCGATGACTTCATCTCTACATTAATTGAAAACTTTGACCCATTAGGGGGCGATTTCACAGTCATTATCCCTTAAATAAAATAACCAAATGCATTACATCAATTTTACTGAAGACCGATTAAGAACATTTACCTATCGTATTTTCAAGCATATGGGCTGTTCTGATGAACATGCCAATTTAGCTGCAGATGTTTTAATCAAAGCTGATTTGAGAGGTATCGATTCGCACGGTGTTGCCCGCTTAAGTGGTTATGTACGTTTGTGGGAGAAAAAAAGAATCAATGCAAAACCTGATATAAAAATCATACACGAGACCGCTACTACTGCTACCATTGACGGTGATGCTGGTTTAGGTTTGGTAGTAGCTCCATTTGCCATGCAGATTGCTGTTGAAAAAGCAGAAAAATATGGAAGTGGCTGGGTTGCTGTTAAAAATTCAAATCACTTTGGTATAGCTGGCTACCATGCCTTAATGGCGGTTGAAAAAAATATGATAGGTATCAGTATGACCAATGCAAGCCCTTTAGTTGCCCCTACTTTTTCTAAAGAACGCATGTTAGGTACCAACCCAATGTGTTATGCTTTTCCTGCTTCTAAATATCCACCTGTAGTTGTTGATATGGCAACTGCTGCTGCTGCAAACGGGAAACTTGAGATTGCGCAAAGAGCCCAAAAAGATATTCCTTCAGGATGGGTACAAAATCAAGCAGGAGAACCTTCTATAAATGCGAATGAATTAAAAGAAGGCGGCTCTTTATTGCCATTAGGTAGCGACAAGGACCATGGTAGTCATAAAGGCTATGGTCTGGGAGCAACAGTAGATATTTTATCTGCTGTTTTATCAGGTGCAAATTATGGTCCCTGGGCACCACCTTTTGTTGCATTTTTAGAACCTTCAGCTAATCCTGTTGGACAAGGTTTAGGGCATTTTTTGGGTGCTTTAAGTGTAAATGGTTTCCGTCCGGCACAAGAATTTAAAGATCATATGGATAACTGGATTGAACGTTTTAAAAAAGCCGAACCAGTTAATCCTGAACAGGATATTATCATACCTGGCGAACCTGAGTTTAAATTTGAACAGGAACGTAAAATAAACGGTATTCCATTAATAGATATTGTAGTAAACGATCTAAACCAACTGGCAGAAAAACTGGGTGTAGAAAAGCTTTAAGAAAATATACTAAAAATAAGAAAGCATTACCTAAGGTAATGCTTTCTTATTTTTAATGAATGCCTTTCAATATTCTGCTCCACCTTATCTTTTTAAAGAAAGAAGCATCACTATCTATACTTAGCCATATAAACAGGGCTTTACCTACAATATGATCTTCAGGTACAAATCCCCAATATCTTGAATCCGCAGATTGATGACGGTTATCTCCCATCATCCAATAATAATTCATTTTGAAAGTATAAGAAGTTGCTTTTTTGCCATTTAAAATCCAGTCGTTACCAATTTTTTGTAATGTATTCCCTTCATAAACCCGTATTGCACGTTCATAAAGGGGCATATTTAAGCTATCTAAAGTTACTGTCCATCCTTTTTTAGGCACTACAAAAGGACCAAAATTATCTAAGTTCCAAGCACGTTTATCATCATGGGGAAAAATCAATTTATCGAAATAACCTTTTTCTTCTATATTCTCTTGGATACTCTTTACATATTCAGATTTCTTTAGCTCTGTAATCATATCAGGGGTTCCATCCATCTGGTAGATATTTGGCAAGGCTGTTGGAGCTATTTTAAAGCCTAAATCTTCAAATAATTTAAAGTTGATATCCGATGTCTTAAATTCTACCACATAAGAGAACCACCCGGTACCTTTTAATGGTTCTTTTTTACCATTAACAATAGCCATTCCTCTCTCCATGCTTATGGTATCCCCTGCAATGGCAATACAACGTTTAATAAAGTTTTCTCTTTTATCTACCGGCCTGCTTACCACTGTAAAATGAGATCGGATAGACTGGGGTGTTTCTCCCCTTAACTGCATCTGGTAATAATTATCATCAGGTGCTTCGATCATAGCAGTATCTCCTTCGGGAAAATTAAACACCACTACATCATTGCGTTTAATATCCTGAAAACCCGGTAATCTTCTGTATTTCCATTGTACACCATCATAATAAGCTTTTGTGCCAATTATAGGCATGGTATGATGCGCAAAAGGGAAAGCAACCGGTGTCATTGGAATACGCGCACCATAATTTACTTTACTTACAAATAAAAAGTCGCCCACTAAAAGCGAACGTTCCATAGACCCTGAAGGAATGGTATAAGCTTCGATGAAAAACACTCTGATTATGGTAGCGGCAATGACTGCAAAAACAATTGCATCTATCCATTCTCTGGTTTTAGTTTTTTTCTTTTTAGGCTGGTCTGTTTTTTTCTTCTGCCAGAATTTTAAATTCATATAACTTATGCATTAAAATTAAAAACATCGGCTATGTTGTAAAAGCCTTGTTTATTTTGCAGCCATTCTGCTGCTATTACTGCACCTAAGGCGAAACCCGCCCTGTTATGTGCAGTGTGTTTAATTTCTATATCGTCTACTTCCGAACTGTAAAGCACAGAATGCGTGCCCGGAACGTTTTCAATACGATGAGATTCTATCAATAACTGGTCATTCTTTACTACCTCTAATTCCTGGCTTCCTATCAGTTCATTAACCCATTCATTTTTACGTTCCAATTGGTCTATAATGCTTTCTGCTATGGTCATTGCTGTTCCACTTGGTGCATCCAATTTTTGGGTATGGTGTATTTCTTCTACCTGCACATCATATTCAGGATAATTATTCATCAACTTAGCTAAAAATTTGTTAAGATGAAAAAACAGATTAACACCTACACTAAAATTAGAGCCATATAAAAGGGTATTGTTACTTGCCAAGCAATCATTTTTAACGTTCTGTAATTCTCCATACCATCCAGTAGTGCCCACCACTATAGGTAAGTTTACCTCAAAACATTTATATATATTACCAATTACAGCATCGGGTGTGCTAAAGTCTATGGCAATATCTGCTTTACTTAAATTTTCTTTGTTAAGATGGCCCAGGTTATTCTCTGTAATTTTAAGCACAATATCATGACCGCGTTGCATTGCCATACGCTCTATCATTTGCCCCATTTTACCATAACCTAAAAGTGCTATTCTCATGTTTATTTTAAATTTAGGGTTAAAAACGTAAGGTGAGTTTCATTGCTGGTACAGACTGGTATCCATACATGGTAGCCGTACCTGTTGAAATTACCGACGGAGATATCTTAAAAGATAAAGTTTCATCTACACTAAAATACTTTAACCGAGCCGTAATATAAGCATCTAAAACATTTAAGCCATATAAACCCACTAATGAAATGAGTACTACTTCTCTGTTTCGTTTATATATATTCTTAGCTACAATTAAAGCATCTGTATTAGGATAATTCTGCAGGTTGCCTTCAGGATCGGGTTGATTATTGTGTGATTGCCTGTACTGAAGCTCGTGTAAAAAACGCTTATAGCTATTGTTGTTATCTATATAAGAGCTTACTAGTAAAGTTCCCCCGCCATAAATCGCAGCAATTTTGCCAATGATATAAATTTTCTGGCCTACTCTTTTAGTTTGCACTCTGCCACTTTTTATATCATCTACAATAAGCCCATAATTATATGCCTGGCCTAATCCCGGGAAAATTAAAGAACGATAAACAGCTTTTTTACCGGCAATCTTACCCTGATTTACATACTTAGGCGCATTAAGCGTATCTAAAGTTCTTTCATTTTTTATACTATCGGATACTTTCTTTTTATTATTCTGCTGTCCTTTTGCATAATAAAAGGTTAAAGTAAGTAAAAAAAATGTGAGCAGGTTTCGCATTACCAGTCTAATAATTCTAAAATTCGGTTAAGATCGTTGCTATTCACAAAAGGTATTTCTATACTTCCTTTTCCATTGTCTTTTACTTTTAACTTAACTTTAGTTGAAAATTTAGAAGATAAATCATTTTGCAATTTCTGGTATTCAAAAGATACAGGTTCTGGTGCGATTTGTGGTTTTACAACAACATGATTGATACCACGAACCATTTCTTCTACTTTACGAACAGAAAGGCCTTTATCAATAATTTCATGGTGAATATAAAGCTGTTTATCTGTTTCTTCAACACTGATCAAAGCACGGGCATGTCCCATAGAGATCTTTCCATCGCGAATAGAAGCCTGGATTACCGGAGGTAATTTAAGTAAACGTAAATAATTACTTACTGTAGTTCTATTTTTACCTACCCGCTCTCCTAACTGTTCTGCCTTAAGATTACACTCATCTATCATCTGCTGAAAACTTAAGGCTACTTCAATAGCATTCAGATTTTCTCTTTGGATATTCTCAATAAGCGCCATTTCCAGCATCTGCTGGTTATCTGCAGTACGGATGTAAGCTGGTATCTCAGTAAGTCCGGCAAGTTTTGAAGCCCTAAATCTTCGTTCACCTGAAATTAACTGGTATTTATCACCATTCTTACGAACAGTTATAGGTTGTATAAGCCCCTGTACTTTTATGGAATCAGACAATTCATTTAGTGCAACTTGATCAAATTCTGTACGTGGCTGATAAGGATTGGTCTCTATATCCTCTATTCTGATAAAGCTGATACTGCCTACGGCAGGAGCTGCAGCAACTTCTGTACTGGTTTTAGTGGCATTTACAGTTTCGTTGTCATCTAAAAGTGCACTTAATCCTTTTCCTAATCCTGTTTTTCGCTGAAATGAAGTCATTTAAATAATTTAAATTGTTGCGGTTTTAATCTCCTCATCTTCTGTTACCAGACCATTTTTACGCACAATTTCTCTGGCAAGGTTTAAATAATTGATAGCACCTTTACAGCTTGCATCATGCATAATTACCGATACACCATAGCTCGGAGCTTCACTTAAACGGGTATTACGTTGTATAATTGTATCAAATACCAATTCTTGGAAATGCGTTTTTACTTCTTCTACTACCTGGTTAGATAAACGTAATCTTACATCATACATTGTCAGTAAAATACCTTCAATTTCTAACGAGGTATTTAATCTGTTTTGTACAATTTTAATGGTATTTAATAATTTACCCAATCCTTCCAATGCAAAATACTCACATTGTACGGGTATAATAACAGAATCAGCCGCAGTTAATGAGTTAATAGTGATTAAACCTAAAGAAGGGGAACAATCAATAATGATAAAATCATATTGGTCTCTTACTTTATCCAACACCGCTTTCATTTTATATTCACGCTCGGCCATGTTGATCATTTCTATCTCAGCCCCTACTAAATCTATATGAGCCGGTAAAAGATCAAGGTTAGGTGTATCTGTTTTGATAATGGCTTCAGTAGCCTCAATACCATTTATGATACACTCATAAATACTGTTTTTGATATTGCGAGGATCAAAACCTATTCCTGAAGTAGAGTTGGCCTGTGGATCGGCATCAACCAATAGGGTTCTATATTCTAAAACCGCTAAGCTGGCAGCTAAATTAATAGATGAAGTTGTTTTTCCAACTCCTCCTTTTTGGTTGGCTAAAGCTATTATTTTACTCATTTGCTTTTATGAACAAAGCCATGGCAGGCCACGACTTATTTTAAAAATATTTCTTTTAAAAAATGCTATTTTTGTACAGTATATTGCACATTTTAACAGTTAGCTAAGATACGAAGTAAAACTAAAAATACGCACTTTACCCTTAAGTGTTTTTCACATGTTATTAACATTTTTTGCATGAATACCATCATTGTTGGCACCAATCGCCCGAACAGTTTTTCCTTAAAAGTTGCTAAATTTTATCAAAAAGAATTGGCTAAAAAGGGGTTAGAAACCCATCTTTTCAACTTACAGGATTTACCAGATAATTTTATTGCCAACGATTTGTACGGAAAAAAAAGTGAAGAATTTGAGAAAATACAACTTATGGTTACGCAAACCGAGAAGTTCTTGTTCATTATACCGGAGTACAATGGCAGTTATCCCGGTGTGCTTAAAGCATTTATAGATGCTTGTGTTTTTCCTGAAAGTTTCTACAATAAAAAGGCCTGTTTAACAGGCATCTCATCCGGCAGGTATGGAAATATAAGGGGTGTAGAACACTTTAACGGAGTTTGTGCCTATTTACATCTTAATGTAATGCCATTACGCATCCATATCTCTCAAATTAAGCAAGAGCTTAATGAGAACGGCTATTTTTACAAAGAGGATACTTTAAAGTTCGTAAATGAGCAAATGGATAAATTTATAAGCTATTAGAGCGTAAATTTTATCCACTTATCTCCCTCAAAGCCAAAAATAAAATGCCCCGGATGTATCATTTCTGCAATATCTTCGGTTAAAGCAACAGCATCCGCAGGCTTGGTGTTTTGGTAGGCATCTGCCAATAAATAGACACGATTATACTTAACTGCAGACCAATTTTCATCCAATAATATCGGTACAAGCCGCATCAGTTCTTCCAGTGTTCTTCCTTCCTCATAAAAAATCAGGAAAGCGGCTTCACCTGCATTCGTAGTTAGAGCTGCTCCAGCCTTTTCAGCATAGTCCATTAAAGTTAAACCCGGATGAGCAAGTGTATCTAAAACACAAACCGGGACCTTATCCATAAACTTAATTTTATGCTCAACAATAGCCAAACGTTCTTCTAACTCTTCCCTCAGATTTGCATCAATTTCGCTTTTTATAAGTCTATTTAAACCAGACATGAGATTTTATTTATTAATTTGGCAAAAATACTATTCTAATTCCGATGCAAACAATAAAAACATACTTATTTTGGCTTTTAAGTGTTGTTCTTTTTATTTCATGTAGCAGAAAAGCAGACAACGACAATAAAAAGGTTTTCAATATCAATCTTGATCAGAATCTTACTTCTCTAGATCCGGCCTTTGCCCGGAATCAAAATGCCATCTGGATGATCAATCAGGTTTTTAACGGGCTGGTACAAATTGATAAAGATCTGAATACCGTTCCTTGCATCGCTAAATCATGGTTAGTTGATGAAGATGGTCTAACTTATACTTTTAACCTGCGTAATGATGTATATTTTCATGATGACCCTCTTTTTAAAGACGGAAAAGGAAGAAAAGTAGTTGCTTCTGATTTTGTGTACAGTTTTTACCGTTTAATAGATCCTAAAGTTGCTTCTTCTGGTGGCTGGATTTTTAGTGATAAGGTTAAAGATCAAAACAGTTTTACCGCAGTTAACGACACTACTTTTCAGATTAAATTAACCAAGCCCTTTCCTGCTTTTCTTAATCTTTTAACCGCACAATATTGTTCTGTAGTACCCAAAGAGGTAGTAGAGCATTATGGAAAAGATTTTAGGAATCACCCCGTTGGTACAGGCCCTTTCAGATTCAAATACTGGAAAGAAGATGAGATCTTAGTTTTATTAAAAAACGAAAATTACTGGGAGAAAGATCCTGAAAATAACAGGTTACCATTTTTAGACGCGGTAAAAGTAACCTTCATCAGTGATAAGCAAAATGCTTTCATGAATTTCATCAAAAAGGAACTCGACTTTTTTTATAGTGTTGATGGAAGTTACCGAGATGATATTTTAACCAAGAGTGGAAAGATGACCCATAAATACAAAGGCAAGTTTCAGCTTTTTAAGGGGCCATATTTGTGTACGGAATATGTAGGTATTTTAGTAGACCCTAATAATGCTTTGGTTAAAGGTTCGCCCTTGGCGTTGAAAAAAGTACGTCAGGCTGTTAACTATGCCATAGATAAACCTAAACTAATTAAATATTTACGAAACAGCATTGGCATACCGGCAACTTCGGGTTTCATACCTGAAGGTATGCCCGGCTTTGACAGCGCTAAAGTTAAAGGTTATGTTTACGACTTAAGTAAAGCCGAACAATTATTGGCTGAAGCAGGTTTCCCCCATGGCAAGGGAATGCCTGTAGTTACACTTACCACCTCAACTACTTATAAAGATCTTATTGAGTTTATACAGGGTGAACTTACCAATATTGGCATGAAAGTAAAAGTAGATGTGATGCCCGCAGCTGGCTTACGTGATCTGATGTCGAAAAATGAGGTTGCGTTTTTCAGAGGCTCATGGATATCTGATTATCCTGATGGGGAGAATTACCTTTCTGTATTTTATTCGAAGAATAAAGTTCCTTTTGGCCCTAATTATACAGGTTATTTCAACAAAGAATTTGACCGCTTATTTGAGCAGAGTTATTATGAAAAAGATAACCGGAAACGATATGACCTTTATCATAAAATGGAAAATATGATTGTAGAGGATGCACCGGTTGTGCCTTTATTATATGACCAGTGCGTGGTAATGGTACAGAATAATATATCTGATTATCAGATTAATCCTTTAGCCTTAATGATACTGAAAAATGTAAAAAAACAATAGTAAAAAGAGGCTGTCTGATTTTCTTTATCGTCATTCTGTACCTAATACGAACTTTCTGAAACAAGTTCAGAATGACAAACAAGAAAGATTTTCAGACAGCCTCTTACTGTTATGGATTTTGGTCTGTTGGCTTCATAGCTTTATTTGTATTCAACTCATCCTGAGGAATTTTATACTCCCATAAATCATTCTTTGAAGCCCTTTCTTTAAACAGGGTAAAAGCAATGGTTAGATAGCTTACAGAACTTACTCTAGGGTTATCCATTCCATTCCTGTCCATGTCAGAATCGGTTCTCTTCAGATCGTAAAATCTAAAACCTTCTCCCCATAATTCTACCCTGCGTTGAAACATAATCTCATCGATAAGAGCAGCTCCTGTTTTGGTTGAAAGTGTATAACTGGCATCTCTGTTCTTGGCTAAAATATAAAGCACCTGTGCTGCATCTGCATCCCTACCCCCCATTCTTGCCAATGCCTCAGCTTCAATCAAAATTAATTCTGCAGTTCTCATCAAAGGAATATCTCCTGCCCTGCTTTTAATGTCTGGCACCATGAATTTTCTGTTCATGTACTTAACATAAGCCGTGCCACTCGGAGGATTTCCTGTATTTCCGTCTCTAACACCAAAATATTGTTTATCGGCGGCAGATCCATCCCACCACAACTTTTTCCTAATATCTGTTGAAGTTAGTCGGTTAAATAGGATGGAGTTAATCATCTTTGGCTCAACCCTACTAAAAGAAGAAGCATAATTACCTGCTATATACGAGTAGAAAGCTCCATAATTAGGTAATTGATCGCCTAATTGGTTAATACTCCAAAGCCATTCTTTGTTATCCATTGTAGTAAACTTGTCAACATATTCTGTGCCGGTCATCAAAGCTTTACCTGCTCTGGCCTCGCTGGCATATTTAACAGCATTGGGCCAATCCTGCATGGTTAAGGCTACACGAGCTTTAATACCTTTGGCTACGTTTACATTAATGTGCGTATTAATTGTAGTATTGGCATGACCAAGTAAAGAAATAGCCAAATCTAGGTCTTTATTAATCTGCGCATAAACAGCTTCTACAGATGATCTGGGTTGGTCTACTCCATCAGATGAAATCACAATAGGAATACCAGGCTGCGTATTTTGCTTACTGGCTTCATAACGTTTGCCATACAACTGTACCAGGTTAAAGTGACACCATGCTCTCATAGCAAGTGCTTCTCCTTTAATCGTATTTTTATCTGTTTCTGCTCCTTCAATCCCATCTATATTGTCAATAATCATATTAGCATTACTGTTAATACGATAGTAAAGCATATAGGGATATTTAGCCAGAGCGCTGGCCGCATTCCTGTGATCTTCCCAACGTAAAGCAGGTTTATGATAGGTATAGGTATTTCCAGACCATACTAAATCCTCTCCCATTGCATCCATATTGATCATCATAGCTGCATGCCCGTCTTGCGACTGGTTACTAATCTGAAGATAAAGCAAACGGTACATACCGTTTACAGCTAATTTAGCATTGGTAATGTTTTCAAACACGGTAGTTTGAGCTACCTGATCTGTAGGAAAAGTATTTAAAAAATCTTTTTTGCAGCCAATGGTAGTCATTAAACTTCCGGCCAGCATAAATATATATATCTTATTTTTCATGTTACTCAAAAATTATAGTGTTAAATTAAGGCCAAGAGAGATTATCCTTACCGGGGCATAGGTGTAAGAACTGTTACCATTAAACGCTTGAGACGGATCAAATCCTTTGCGTTTAGATAACATGAACATATTTTCTCCGGTGAGATAAACTTTGGTTGGACCAATGTTTAATTTTTGGATGAATGATTTCGGCAGATCATAGCTCAAGCTAGCCGATCTTAAATATAAATATGATGCGTCTATTAACCATTTATTACTATCATACATGGTGGTTCCGGTTATCCTTTTAGGCACATCGGTAATATCACCCGGGTTTCTCCATGCGTTTAAAGCATCAACATGTAAGTTACGACCATAAGTACCACTGTACATTAACGATTGATAGTCTTTATCCATAGCGACACCACCAATCTGGTAAATAAATCTGAAATCTAAACTGAAATTTTTATAGGTTAACGTATTGTTTAGGCTTCCATAAAAATCAGGTATAGATTGCCCTGAATAATCAAATTTAGCATCTGTTCCATTTGGTGTTACAACTGTACCATCGGGCATCGTTTTTGCACCAGCAACAGTTGGGCTGCTGGCTACATATAGTTCACCGCCAGTAGCCGGATCAACCCCATACCACTGTCTTAACCAATAATCATAGCGTGATTTGCCCACCATGTATTTTTTAGTTCCATCGATATACTCATCAAAAGGAAGCTTAGCAATAACATTTTTGAAAGAGGTAAGATTAATTCCTACATTCCACTTAAAATTAGGGCTTTGTATAGCAACTCCATCCAACTGAATTTCTATCCCACTATTTTCCAAACGCCCGAAATTTTGATATTGGTAATTTAAACCTGAAGAGACTGCTAAAGGCACACTAAAAAGTAAATTATCTGTATGGCGTTTAAATACTTCAACAGCACCATTGATACGATTCTTAAAAAGGCCAAACTCAACAGCTATATCCATATTTTTATTGGTTTCCCAGATCAGATCCTCATTACCTAAAGTTAAAGATTGTTTTAAACCCGGTTCGTTACCATTTTTAAAGCCCGTATCATAAAAAGTCTGGTACAGGTAATAGCTACCCAAGTCATCTGAACCTACCAAGCCGTAAGAAGCTCTCAGTTTTAAGTTGTTAATAGCTTTTACATTAAAGAATTTCTCGTTGCTGATAGTCCAGCCTGCACCTACAGACCAAAAATTACCCCATCTTGAACTTGGCGAGAACCTTGAAGACCCATCTCTTCTAAACGATGTAGAAAAGAAGTATTTGTTATCGAATGAGTACTCTGCACGACCAAAATATGATTCTACATTGTAGTTATCCTGGTATGAATAAAGATTGGTTATCGTATTAAAGTTTTTTAACTCTGTAGAACCGCTCACGATTTGCCCTGTAGCACGGCCATAGCTATAATCATATCTTTTTTGATAGGTTTCATGACCAGCAAGTACATCAATATTATGTTTGTCTATACTTTTATTGTAGTTCAATAATTGGTTAATATTGATGGTTCTGGTAGCAGATATTGATCTTACAGAAAGTCCGCCATTTGCCACACCATCACCAATCATTGGGTTATCAAAGATATTATAACGATAGTTGTTCAGATCAATACTAAAGTTTGTTGTAAACTTAAAGTTTTTCAAAAATTTTGCTTCTAAGTAAGTTTTACCGCTAAACAAATTTCTTTCTGTAAAGTTATCGTTAAAGGTAGTTTCAGCTAAAACGTTTTTACCTGGTGCAATCGCTCTTGTAAGCCCTTCGTCAAAAATCTTTTCGCCCATAGCATCCAGCATATAAGAACCATCGGCATTGAGTTTGTAAACTGGGTAGATAGGTGCAAATATCATATCTACGTAGAATGGATTTTCCCATGTACCACTATCTTCATTTCCTATTCTGGTTTTTTGAAAAGTACCATATAAATTAGCTCCGGTTTTTAACCATTCTTTAATCTGACTGTTTACATTTACTCTCCCATTAAAACGGCTAAAATCAGTTAATACTGAGTACCCCTCATCTTTTAGGTAACCCGCTGAGGCAAAAAAATCACTCTTATCGCTTCCGCCCCTGTAATTCAAATTGTACTCACTTCGTAATCCTGTTTTTCTGATATTCTTTTTCCAGTCCAGGGCATCTGGATTTAGCAGTTTTGCATTTGGATTAATTGCTCCGCTCTCTAAAACCACCTGATTATCAGGCACATTAAAAGGATTATAACCTAAAGCAGCAACAATTTCATTGGTAGCTTTATTTGCTGCTACACTGCCTGTATTTCCAGCTGCGAGGTAAGTATTTCTCATCGATTCCCATAACAGGGGATAATATTGATAGGCGTTAACTGTTTCATAATCCTGTAGCCCTCTTGAGTTTAAACCTTGTGTTACTTTTGCCGTAAGTACTGGTTCTCCCTTTTTACCTTTTTTTGTGGTAATCAATACAATGCCATTAGATGCTCTTGAACCATATAAAGCTGTAGCAGAGGCATCTTTAAGGATAGAAATGGTTTCAATATCATCAGGGTTAATGTGATTTAAAGTACCATCAAAAGGTGCTCCATCAACCACATATAAAGGATCTACTCCTCCATTAATACTTCCGAAACCTCTGATCCTAATCGAAGGCCCAGATCCAGGCTGCCCACTTCCAGTGGTGGTCTGAATGCCAGGCGCTGCGCCTACCAATGCGGTAGTAACATTAGAAATTTGCCTATTTTCAATCTCTTTTACAGAAATAGTAGAAACGGCATTTGTTAACGATTTCTTTTTCGTAACACCATAAGCTTGTACTACGATTTCTTCCAGCTCATTCTTAGCTTCTTTCAAAACGATTGTTCCCATGTTTACGCTGGCTACAACTTCTTTGGTTTGGTAGCCCAAAAAAGAAATCACCAAAATATCGCCCTCAGATACATTTTTGAGTACGAACTCTCCTTGAGTATCTGCCGAAATGCCAATCTTCTTGCCTTTAACACTTACATTCGCACCTGGCAAAGGCAAGCCTTTATCATCAACAATTTTTCCCCTCACATCAATTGCAGACAGGTAAGTTGAGTTGTTAACTAAAATTGGTGTCTCACCTGTTCTGGTAATTACTATCGTTTTTTCATCTATGGTATATTTTACCTGTTGATCTTGTAAGCAAACTTTCATTACCTCATCAAGTGATGCTTCTTTAAAATTTGCATTGATTTTTTTGCCAGTATTTAAAACTTTGGGCAGATAGAAAACATCATAACCGGTTTGCTTCTTTATTTCATCAAACACCAGGCTAATATTTGCATCTTTCTGCTTTAATGTCAGTTTTTGTGCATATCCGGCTGCGCTAACCTGTATGATGGTAACGATTAATAATAAAGTCGTTAGTTTCATTATAAGCAGGAGTTTAGGATAAATTTTATTCATTTCGTAATTTGTTGTAGAACAGAGCTTAGCAGCCTACGAAAAGCTTTCATATCGCCCTACCCCGGGACTACCCCGGAGTAGTTTATTACGGCAATATTTCCTAAGTTTGTCTGTCTTGTTGGTCAAAAAATAGTTTACACATTAATTTTAATCAGGCAGGACATTTCCGGAACTCCGATGGCCGTCGGAGTTCCGTTTTTTGTACCCGCAGACATTCTATCAAGGATATTTTCTTTTTTCTTTCATGTTTCGTTCAGGTTTGGTTAATAAGTTAATTGTTATTTATAATGTCTTTTATCATTCAACTATGATTTCTCTGGCTTTAACAGTAAAATGAAACATCCCCGTTAATTCCATCTTTTTTAATACTTGTTCAATACTGCTGTATTTACTGATCGTTCCAGCTAAAGGTTCGTTTTTCAGTGCCGGGTTCTTATATTGTACATTTACATTATACCAGCGGGCAATTTCTTTCATGGCCATATCTAATGTTTTATCGTTAAAACGAAAATAACCCTCTTTCCAAGCCACAGCATATTCTGTATTAACCTCAGAAACCTGTAGAGCATTACCTTTATTTACCGATTGCTGGCCGGGATTAAGTTTTATAGTTGAAGAGGAAGGAAGCGTTACTTTTATACTGCCTTCTAGTAAAGTTGTTTTAATCGTATTGTCATCGTGATAAGCGTTAATGTTAAAATGAGTTCCCAATACTTCAACTTCCTGTTCTTTCTTGGCATCAATAGAAGAGCTAACGGTTACAACAAAAGGAAGGTCTTTATTTTTAGCCACTTCAAAATATGCCTCGCCAGTAAGTTGTACATGACGTTGTTTCTTTTGAGCAAAACTAACAGGATACTTTAAACTTGAAGTTGCATTAAGCCATACAACTGTACCATCTGGTAGCTTTAACTGGTATTGCCCTCCACTTGGCGTTTCTATGATATTATAACCATCATTTCTTTCCATGTTATTATCTGACCCGCCCTGAGTTGTATAAATTAACTGGCCGTTAGCTGTTTTACTAATAGTAACACCCGCTTGTTTTGCTATACTTCCATTAGCTGCATCAGTTAGCGAAATACGACTGCCATCAGCTAGCGTTAAAAAAGCCCTGTTCCCCCCGGGTATAATATCTTGGTGCTGAACTAGCTGTTTCTCGATATGGGTATGCTTCGTCTCTGATCGGTAGAACAATACTCCACCACAGCCTATAACCATTATCATGGTTGCCCACATTAAACGACGAAGAATGTGATTACCCTGAACTTGCTCTATTGGCACTGCCTCCAGGTAAATCTGCTTGTTGATATTATGCAGCATCTTATCTTTGGCCAGCAGTTTTTCAGAGGTAGTCATTCCATCGGCATATTTTTCAGATGATGGAAAATTAGCATACCAACGATCAAGCTCCTGCTTATCAGCTTCAGATGCTTCCCCTTTGGCATAGCGTTCCATAACCTCCAGAATATGTGCTTTATATTTTTCTTCGTCAATATTCATATATACAATGTATTCGAAGAAAAGGCTATGAGGTTCTACTCAAAATAAAAAATATCTCAAAAAAAATCACAAACAACTGATTAGCAAAGAGATAATTTTAATTTACAGAAAGAAAATTATTTTAAAAATTATGATATTGACCAATAAGAGATTAAACGGCCCGTTCTTAAACGTATTTCTTAATGCTAAAAGGGCTTTATGAATATGTTTTTTTACTGTACTTATAGATGTACCCGTACGATCGGCAATTTCTTGGTTTGAAAGCTGTTCAAAACGACTCAAGATAAACACCTCCCTGCATTTATCAGGAAGTTTATGAGTAGCCAATAATACTTGCTCTTTGAGCTGTTTCTCTTCTACCTGTTCATGAGGTGTAGAAGAGCTACGCAAATTGTGTTCAGTTATTAAATTATCTAAATGGCGGTAGTATAATTGTTGAGACCGATAGGCATCTATTACCTTATATTTAAGGGAAGCCTTTAAATAAGCTTCAAGAGTAGATTTTGGAAAAAAGTCTTGTCTCCGTGTATATAAACTTACAAATACGCTTTGTACCACTTCTTCTGCGTCTTCGCGAGAACGTAAACGCTGGTATGCCGCATCAACTAACATCTCCCAATACCTATTATATATTTCGGTAAAGGCAGCATGATCTCCCATCCGTAAAAAGGCAATTAACTGGTCTTCGCTATAGCTATGATAAGCCGACATTCTTGTTTATTAAATAAGACTATTATAATTATTGTTATATAATCATCAATAAATAGTAAAGAGCGAATTTTAGCAACACCTTTACTACAAAGTAAAAGGTGTTTGTGACAATATAAACTTTAGGCTTTTAATAACGGTTTGGTTACCTTAAATAAATATTTGGTCTGTTTTTTAGGAAAGCAGCTATACAGTACGGCTTTCTTAATCTACAAACCTAACATTCTCAGGCACAAAAGAACATGCTGCATTGTAACAATTTAGATAATGAAACTTATAAGGTAAGGTTTAAAAGATATGTCACCTACGATCAGTCATTATAATTTTCATTAAATTCCTGTTTTAAAGAAAATAAACATGCAGCACATAAACAACCATCATACAGTTCGCTAATGTATTGCGTTTCATTAAGATTTAAAGGCACCACACTGCATTGACACTTGGTATATGCATTGGCTTTGCACACCATAGCTGTACCACAGCGTTCACAGCTGATTGTTTCATGTTTTTCATTGATTTCTTGAGCTGGCATGATGTAAAAATACAGACAAAAAATAAGGTTTTGCATTTTGTTGCAAAACCTTACATTATAGCGATTTGTTAAATTAATCTTTAAGATATATTATCCTGAACAACTGATACATCCTTCTTCCATTGTACAAACCGGACCTGAGATGATTTCCTCAGCTGCGTTCTCAATTACTTCAGGTATAACAGCTTCCATAGCTTTACCCGCTTGGTTTTCTACAGTAAATTTAACTGCTTGTCCGGCAGCTTGTGTACGTAGATAGTACATACCTGTTTTCAAACCTTTTTTCCATGCGTAGAAGTGCATTGAAGTTAGTTTTGAAGTATTTGGAGAGTTTACAAATAAATTCAATGATTGTGATTGACAGATATAAGCACCTCTATCGGCTGCCATATCTATAATATTACGCATTTTAATTTCCCAAACCGTTTTATACAACTCTTTGATATAATCTGGTATTTCAGGAATATCTTGTATAGAACCATTAGCTAAAATAATTCTATCTTTCATTTGCGGACTCCACAAACCTAAAGCTACCAGATCTTTCAATAAATGTTTGTTTACCACGATAAACTCTCCACTTAATACACGACGAGTGTAGATATTAGAAGTATAGGGCTCGAAACATTCGTTATTACCTAAGATTTGAGAAGTTGAAGCCGTAGGCATTGGTGCTACTAAAAGTGAATTGTAAACACCTTTTTTAACCACACGTTTTCTTAAGCTTTCCCAATCCCAACGATTACTGTCTGGTGTTACATTCCATAAGTCAAACTGAAATTGTCCTTTTGATAACGGAGAACCTTTAAAGGTTTTATAAGCTCCATGTTTCTCTGCTAAATCTGCTGAAGCAGTCATTGCAGCGAAATAGATTGTTTCAAAAATATCTTTATTCAGTCTTTTAGCTGCATCACTCTCAAAAGGATAACGCATTAAAATAAATGCGTCAGCTAATCCCTGTACACCTAAACCAACCGGACGGTGGCGTAAGTTTGAATTCTCCGCTTCTTTTACTGGATAATAGTTATGGTCAATAATTTTATTCAGGTTTAAAGTAGCTTGGTAGGTTACATCATATAATTTCTGATGATCAAATTCACCGTTAATTACAAAACGAGGTAACGCTAATGAAGCCAAATTACATACTGCTACTTCATCTTTAGAAGTATATTCAATAATTTCAGTACACAAGTTCGAAGACTTGATAGTACCTAGATTTTGTTGGTTCGATTTGCTATTAGCAGCATCTTTATACAACAAATAAGGTGTACCTGTTTCAATTTGAGCATCTAAAATAGCAAACCATAATTCTTGCGCTTTAACCGTTTTACGGGCTCTGCCCTCCTGTTCATATTTAACATATAGTTTATTAAATTCTTCACTATGGCAATCTGCTAGACCTGGGGCCTCATCTGGCGAGAACAAACTCCAATCGCCATTCTCTTCCACACGTTGCATAAACAAATCGTTAATCCAAAGTGCATAGAATAAATCACGGGCACGCATTTCTTCTTTACCGTGATTTTTACGCAGGTCTAAGAATTCAAAAATATCGGCATGCCAAGGTTCTAAATAAATAGCAAAGGCACCTTTACGTTTACCTCCACCTTGATCCACATAGCGAGCAGTGTCATTGAAAACACGTAACATAGGTACAATACCATTACTTGTTCCATTTGTACCACCAATATAAGCACCTGTAGCACGGATATTGTGGATGCTTAAACCAATACCACCTGCACTCTGAGAAATCTTAGCCGTTTGTTTCAATGTATCATAAATACCCTCGATACTGTCATCCTGCATAGTTAACAAGAAGCAAGAAGACATTTGAGGTTTTGGTGTTGCAGCATTAAATAAAGTAGGCGTTGCATGTGTAAACCAGCGCTCACTCATTAAATTATAAGTAGCGATTGCACTATCAATATCTTCTTTATGGATACCCACAGCAACACGCATAAATAAATGTTGAGGACGCTCAACAATTTTGCCGTTAACTTTTAGTAAATACGATTTTTCTAAAGTTTTAAAACCAAAGTAATCAAAACCGAAATCTCTGTCGTAAATAATGGTGCTATCCAAAATTTCTGCATTTTCTTCGATAACTTTCCATACATCATCAGCAATTAAAGCTGAATCTTTTCCTGTTTTTGGATCTACATAATTATAAAGCATCTCCATGGTTTTAGAGAAAGACTTTAAGGTGTTTTTATGTAAGTTAGAAACAGCAATACGTGATGCCAGCAACGCATAATCAGGATGTTTGGTTGTTAAAGATGCGGCTGTTTCTGCTGCCAGATTATCCAGTTCAGACGTAGTTACTCCATCATATAAACCTTCAATTACTTTTCTGGCTACGTCAATAGGATCTACCAGATCAGCATTAAAACCATAGCACAGCTTCTCAATACGAGCTGTAATCTTATCAAATTTTACCGCTTCTTTGCGGCCATCTCTTTTTATTACAAACATCCTTACAAAATTTAATTATTGAATTTTGAATGATTAAATAATCGAATATTTGCTATACGCAGACTATTCTCAAAATTCAATCATTTTATATTTTTATCATTGTTGCCTAAAAATCTTCGTCTAAAGAAAAAGCCTGAGCTTTATCTTCTGAAGCGGTTAACACACCGCTTTTTTGGTAATCCCCTACACGTTTCTCAAAGAAATTGGTTTTCCCTTGCAGGGAAATCATTTCCATAAAATCAAACGGGTTTGCAGAATTATAGATTTTTGTATAGCCCAGTTCAGTTAACCATCTGTCGGCTACAAATTCTATATACTGGCTCATTAATTTGGCGTTCATACCAATTAAAGCCACTGGTAAAGCATCGGTAATGAACATTTTTTCAATCTCTACTGCATCCTTGATAATGGTATGTACCTGCTCCTGGCTCAGTTTATTTTTCAACATACTATATAATAAACAGGCAAACTCACAGTGAGATCCTTCATCTCTCGAGATCAATTCGTTACTAAAAGTTAATCCTGGCATCAGTCCGCGCTTCTTAAGCCAGAAAATAGAACAGAAACTACCGCTAAAGAAAATACCCTCCACTGCGGCAAAGGCAACCAAACGCTCAGCAAAAGAACCATTCTCTATCCATCTTAAAGCCCATTCTGCTTTTCTTTTTACAGCCGGAACCGTTTCTATGGCATGGAATAAACGATCTTTTTCTTCCGGATCTTTAACATAAGTATCAATTAACAGTGCATAGGTTTCTGAATGGATGTTTTCCATCATGATTTGAAATCCGTAATAACAACGGGCTTCAGGTATCTGTACCTCACTCATAAAGTTAACAGCAAGGTTCTCATTTACGATACCATCACTAGCAGCAAAAAATGCTAAAATGTGAGAAATGAAATGACGTTCACCACTGTTCAGATTCTCCCAATGTTTAAGATCATCAGACAAGTCGATCTCTTCGGCTGTCCAAAAACTTGCTTCAGCTTTTTTATACATTTCCCAAATTGCCGGATACTTTATGGGTAATAAAACAAAGCGGTCTTTATTTTCTCTTAGTAGTAACTCATCTTGCTCCATATGTATAAATTTTTTAACGTTTAGAAATAGCAATTTTCAGCAAGCGTGCATGAAATGTATTTCATGATCACTTTACATTTACCTTATCGCAGCTTTATAGTGCATCGAAGCGGGCACATTCAACCAGATTTAAAAAGTTTAAATTGTTAACCTTTGTAACCTGTTAATGCCTAAATATTTATAAAATAAACGGGATGCTTTCTATTAAAGAACTCTGCTTAACAAATATAAAACTTACCTTACTGAATAACTTTTAAAGTTGTTAACATGACTCTGGCTGAGTGTTGATTTTAGCTCTTTTTAGAGTGAAGACCTGCGCAAAAAAATACTAATTAATTAATTTTAAGTGCTTAGCATTTTTTTTATGGTGTTAATAATTTTGAAAGGGCAGTTTCAGCATGTTATTTTGTCACATAAGAGATCTCTACTCTGGCATAACCTAAATTGAAAATACCGAGGGCTTTAGCTGCTGCTCTTGAAATATCTAAAGCGAATTTTTTACTGAAAGGGCCGCGGTCATTAACGCGTACTACTACCGTCTTACCATTATGTAAGTTTTTCACTTTTATGATGGTTCCAAATGGCAAGGTTCGATGTGCTGCGGTAAATTTAGAAGATCTGTACCGTTCTCCGCTTGTAGTTTTTCTACCTTCAAATTTTTTAGCATAATAAGTAGTAAAAATAGTTTGAACTACTGTATCAGGCTGTTTTGTTTGTATCTCTTGGGCATAAGTACCAAAGCTAAACAAACAAAATAAAAGTATTAACCTCATAACATGATATTGGGTAAACGAACAAATATACAAAAAAGGAGATTTGTATCTATATTTCTACTTTTTCTGTTGAGGGATAAGCAATGTGAAAAAGGTACAACCCGCATGCCGGAACAGATTGCCCAGCATTACTTCTGCTCTTACTTTCTACAATTTTCTTAACCTCATCAACTCCAATATCTCCTTTGCCTACCATAATTAAAGTTCCTACAATCGCCCTTACCATATTACGTAAAAAACGATCTGCCTTTACTGTAAAAACCAGCCCTCCATCTGTTTCCTCAAATTTTGCATGCATTAATTTGCAGTTGTTTGTAAATGTTTGCGTTTTACTTTTACTGAAACAGGAGAAATCTGTATAATCCATCAAAGCAGCAGCGGCTTCGTTCATCATGTGCAAATCTAAGGGCCACTTATACAGCCAGGATCTATTAACCTTGAAAGGATCTTTATTAAAATGGATATAATATTTATAGGTTCTTGAAACTGCATCAAAACGTGAATTGGCATCTAAGTCAACCTCAAAAATATTTCTAACTGCAATACTGAAAGGCAATAAAGCATTAATACCTGTAATTGCAGCCTGAGATTTAAACTCAGAGATTTCTTTCAGGTCAAAATGTGCAAAAAATTGTGTCGCGTGTACCCCTGTATCTGTCCGTCCGCAGCCTACGGTATTAACCTCCTGCCTAAAAAATGTACTTAAAGCTTTATCTAAACAAAATTGTACGGTAATTGCGTTAGGCTGTATTTGCCAGCCATGAAAATCAGTTCCATCATAACTGATCTCTATAAAAAACCTTTTGAGTAACACCCTGCAAAGTTAAAAGTTATTTACCTAAAAACATTTTTACACGTTAAGCTTGTTAATCAAACAGCTTATTTTGATTACTTTTGAAGAAAAAAGAAACTTTATGATACAAAGAATACAGTCTGTATGGCTTCTTATGGCCGCTATCACATTAGCATGTTTATGTTTTGCACCTCTCTTTACAGCAATAACTACTGATGCAACTTATATCGTAATGGTTAAGAGTATAGATAAACACTGGGGCAATACAACTGAAAGTACAACTAATGTTCTATTATTGACCAGCACCGCATTAGCTGCATTAATTAATCTTGTAAATATCTTTAATTATAGAAACCGTACCTTGCAAAAAAGAATTATTTTTCTGAATATTCTTTTAATTATTGTTCTTTCTTTTTGGTTTTCGCAATTAACCAAGCAGATTCCGGGTACTTTAACCAGTATTGATCTGGGCATCGGCATAGGGTTACCTTTAGTTTCCATTATCTTTAATTTCTTGGCTATCAGGGGTATTAACCACGACGAAAAACTGATCAGATCTGCTGACAGGTTAAGATAATAAATCTATAAAAAAGGAGGCCTTATTGTATATAAGGCCTCCTTTTTATTTCAATAAGATTTTACTTCATTAAATACCATAGAACTGCCAAAACTATAACAGTAACATATAATACGGCTTTCATATATTTTCTTTCATTCGTAGTATCAGTTCTAAACCTATACTTACGTTTATAATCGCTTGGTAACATAAAAACGGCTTTTTTCTAAAGATGCTAATTTTTTATAATTTCCATAACTATTCATGGTGATAAGGCTCATTTTTTAAAATAGTGAACGCCCGATACAACTGCTCTATAAAAAACAATCTTACCATTTGATGCGAGAAGGTCATATCAGACAATGAAAGACTTCCATTTGCCCGTTGGTAAATACTTTGATCAAAACCATAAGGTCCGCCAATGATAAAAACCAGATGCTGAATACTGCCAACCATTTGTTTATTTAAGTAATCGGCAAATTTTACAGAGGTATATTTTTTCCCTTTCTCATCCAATAACATTACCGTATCACTATTATTTAGTTGTTTTAAGATAAGTTCTGCTTCCTTTGTTTTTTGTTGGGCTTGCGTTAGATTTTTAGTATTCTTAATATCAGGAATAATAAACAATGAAAAGTTAATATAATGCTTTAACCGGTTTAAATATTTCTCCATACCTTCAATCAGGTATTTATCTTCTGTCTTGCCAATTGCTATTAAAGTGATTTTCATTAAAATTAATTACAAGTAACAATAAGCTCTTTTAAAAATCAAATTGCAGTTATTGTTTATCTTTATCCTAAAACAATTCAAATATATAATGTTTAAAACGCAGTCTGAAGTATTAGCCTATTATAAAGAACAGATTAATCGGTGTACACAGCAAATCTCCTTATTTAAAAAACAAATTAACAGACATTCTGTAGCACGTTTAGTTGCAATGGGTATAGAAGTACTTTTCTTTGTATTTCTGCTAAGCTCAAAAAATAATACGACTACTGTATTTTGGAGTGTAATGTTATTGTTTCCCGTTATCGGGTTTATCGTAATTGTAAAAAAACAGAATAGATTAATTAGCCAGGAAGAATATGAACAACACCTTAAATGGATTTTTGAGAACGAAGTTGATGTTCTAACTGCTCAAAGTAACGGTTATGGAAATGGGCAGGATTACAATAGTGAACATCATTCATACAGTTCAGATCTTGATATTTTTGGGCCAGGCTCATTATACCAGCTCATTAACCGTTGTGCTACCCAAAAAGGCAAAGACGAGTTAGCCAGAAGTCTGGATACAGAAAAAAACAAAAGCCAGATTGCAGAAAGGCAGGAAGCCATAGCCGAAATGTATGGTATTATTAAAAATACATTTGAATTCAGAGCAAAATTAAAAGAACATGATGGCAATAAAATCAAACTGATCAAGCAAAAACTCAATCATTCATTACAAGACCAATTACAATTTACTAAAAATATTTACCTACGCACTTATGTAAAAATCATCCCTTATCTTTCATTCGGCATTTTAATTATTGCCATCATATTTGGAGGCAAGTTCTGGTCTTTGCTAAGTCTTATCGCCATTTTAAATGCTTCGCTCATTTTCGGCTTTATGAAAAAAATCAATCAGGTTTATTTTGGTTTCAGTGGTAGTTCAGGTCTCATTAGTAATTATGCCGATGTAATTAGCTGGACGGAAGAAAAAGAATGGCAAAGCCCATATCTGGCACGATATCTCTCAAGAAAAAACAAACTAAGTATACAAATCAAAGATTTATCAAAGATCATACAGGCTTTTGATGCCCGTTTAAATATGGTAATGATTATCCTCCTGAACTACTTTTTCCTCTGGGATATAAAGTGCTGCATTGATTTACAAAAATGGTGTAACAAAGCCTCAGATAATGTTGTTGATGGACTCGAATCAATTAGCCATTGCGAAGAGATCATTGCTTTCGCTACCTTACATTTTAACCATCCCGAATGGACCTCTCCAAAAATCGAAGATGATTTTGTTTTTAAGACTGAAGCTATAGGCCATCCTCTAATTGCACCTAAAAAATGTATTAAAAATAACTACGAATTTAAAACGCAGCCCACTGTTGATATTATTACCGGTTCAAATATGGCTGGCAAAAGTACTTTTCTAAGAACAATAGGCATCAATATGATCTTAGCTTATGCGGGTGCAAATGTATGCGCAAATAAAATGCAGATCAGCATATTTAAAATATTAACCTATATGCGGATAAAAGACAATTTAAATGAGAACACTTCTACTTTTAAAGCAGAGCTTGACCGTTTAAAAATGATTTTAGCTAACGTAATAGCACATCACAATGCTTTAGTATTGATAGATGAAATGTTAAGAGGAACCAACAGCAAAGACAAATTTTCAGGTTCAAAAGTGTTTATTGAAAAAATGATTACGCTTAAAACCCCTACTCTTTTTGCTACCCACGACCTGCAGCTTTCTGAACTTGAAGATCAATATACACAATCTATACGCAATTATCATTTTGATATTCAGATTTCACATGATGAAATGGAATTTGATTATTTAATTAAAAATGGACCATGTAAAACCTTTAATGCTGCTGTATTGTTAAAACAGATCGGGTTAGATTTAAGTTAACTTTTGAAAATTTCATAAATAATTAACATCACATTAACTTAGTTATGGCAATTTGTCGGTCTAAGAATACATATGCATTCATCAGATTTTGGTCCGGATTTTATATGGGGCATAGCAACCGCTGCCACGCAAATTGAAGGCGCTGCCAACAGTTACGGTAAAGGATTATCCATTTGGGATACTTTTGCAGGAAAATTAGGCAAAATCAAAAATGGAGGAAATCCAAAAATTGCCTGTGATTTTTACCATAAATATTCTGAAGATCTGGCTCTTGTCAAATTATTGGGGTTTAAAGCATTCCGATTTTCAATAGCTTGGTCGCGTATATTGCCTTTAGGAAGAGGAAAAATCAATAAAGAAGGTTTAAAATTTTATCATGAGGTAATTGATGCCTGTCTTGCTTTAGACCTTACACCCTATATTACACTTTACCATTGGGATTTGCCAGAAGCACTTTCGAAAGAAGGAGGCTGGACCGTTTATTCCATAAATGAAGCTTTTAACGAGTTTGTAAGGCTTTGTGCTGTAGAATATGGCTACAAAGTAAAAAACTGGATTGTACTAAATGAACCTTTCGGTTATACTTCTTTAGGTTATATGCTGGGCGTGCATGCACCTGGATTAACTGGCCTCGAAAATTTTTTAAACGCGGTTAAACACACGGCAATTGCACAGGCAGAAGGAGGCAGAATCTTACGTTCAGAAATTATCAATGCAAATATTGGTACTACTTTTTCTTGCTCTAAAATAATTCCTTATACAGATAAACAGGCAGATATCATGGCTGCAGAACGGGTAAACTGTCTAATGAACAGGCTTTTTATCGAGCCAGCTTTGGGTTTGGATTTTCCTACAGCAAACTGGGATATCCTCGAAAAGTTTGCCATTAGTAATTCTATTTGGCGCTACAAAGAAAAAATGACTTTCGATTTTGATTTTATTGGTTTACAAAATTATTTCCCTTTGGTGATTAAGTACAATACGTTTGTTCCTATTGTTAATGCTTGGGAAGTAAAAGCCAAAAGCAGGCACAAACCTCATACTGCCATGGGTTGGGAAATTAACGCTGAAAGCTTTTATGATATCATTATGCAGTTTGCTTCTTATCCTGCAATAAAAAATATTATGATTACAGAAAATGGAGCTGCTTTTAATGACAAAATGATAAATAGTACAATTAATGATCAGGAACGAATCGATTATTTTAAAGCCTATTTAGCAGCTTTGTTAAAAGCAAAAAAAAACGGAGCTCCGGTAACGGGCTATTTTGCCTGGACACTTATTGATAACTTTGAATGGGCTGAAGGATATAAGGCCAAATTCGGGTTGGTTCACAATGATTTTAGAACTCAAAAAAGGACTATAAAAAACTCTGGGTACTGGTGGCAGGTTTTTTTGAAAAAGTAAAATAAAACGCTATTTTAGAACTTATGGGAGCAGATAAAATAGTCATATATAAAAATTACGAAAACCCGATCGAAGCGCAGATAACACTTACCCGTTTAAGAGATGCAGGTTTTGAGTGCTTTCTTTCAGGAGAAAATACCGCCTGGTTACGTCCGATGTTAGACAGTTCAATAAGCGGTATACAATTGCATGTATTCGAAAAGGATATACCTGAGATTAGCAGATTTTTACAGGAAGATCTCCCTTTAGAGGAGTAAATAAAAAAGGAGGCATTTTGCCTCCTTTTTTATGAAAGGATTGTTTTCTTAAAAACCAAAACCTAATGCAATACCGGTCCTGATACCTATCCCGTCAATTCCGGCTTTAAGTTCAGGCTCCGAACCACTTTTTATTTTATAATCTCCACTGTTATAAGATGGCCCGAAGAATAAATCTAAAGTAAAACCGCTACCATATACCCACTGACGGCCAATAAGCGCACCACCACCTATAGAACTGTAGGTACCCTCATCATTACCGCTTTTTACCTTATAATTTTGATACCTTAAATATGGCGCCGCATATACTCCGCTAATTGCTTTTTGTTTAAAATAAAATCTGTATTCAGGTGTAATAGCCAAGCCGGTAAACTTGACATCATCCAATTTTAAGCCTGTGTAGGCAACACCTAATTGTATAGAACTGTTGTCATCTACTTTTCTTTCATAAAAAACAGAGCCTACACCTATAAGAGCACTTAAAGGATTGATTTTAATGGTGTTTTTAGCATCTTGTGCTTTAGCGTTTGTTAACATCAATAGAGACAACGCTATTAATAATAGTTTCTTCATATAATTTTATAATTTCTGGTTAACTGGCAAAAATACTGATATTTCTAATCAACACAACAAAAAAGAGTATAAGGTGCTTTAAAATCAATAATAAGATCAATACAAAATAAAAAATCCCTCTTAGTTTAAACCAAGAGGGATTATATAGAAAAATTATTTTTTATTTTCCTGCTTTAGCAGCGGCTTCTCTTCTGATGATGTTTAAAGCCCCACCTGCTTTAAACCATTCTATTTGCTGATCATTATAACTATGATTTACTGCAATTGTATCTTCTGAACCATCAGCATGGTGCAAGACCACGCTTAAAGGTTTATTAGGCGCGAATTCTGTTAAACCAATAATGTCAATAATATCATCTTCTTTGATTTTATTATAATCGTCTTTATCAGCAAAGGTTAATGCTAACATACCTTGTTTTTTAAGGTTAGTTTCGTGAATACGGGCAAAAGATTTTACCAATACCGCACGCACACCTAAATGACGAGGCTCCATAGCTGCATGCTCACGAGATGATCCTTCTCCATAATTCTCATCACCCACCACAATAGAACCGATACCCGCAGCTTTATAAGCACGCTGTGTAGCCGGAACTGCACCATATTCTCCTGTTAGCTGGTTTTTAACGCTGTCTGTTTTATCATTAAAGAAGTTTACAGCACCAATCAACATATTATTGGAGATATTATCTAAGTGACCACGGAATTTTAACCAAGGACCGGCCATTGAAATATGGTCGGTAGTACATTTACCTTTAGCTTTGATTAATAATTTTAAACCTTTAAGGTCTGTGCCTTCCCACGGCGCAAACGGATCTAATAATTGTAAACGGTGCGAAGTTGGAGAAACCAGCACTTCTACTTTAGAGCCATCTTCTGCCGGCGCCTGATAACCTGCATCTTCTACAGCATATCCCTTTACCGGTAGTTCATCTCCAACTGGTGGATCTAATTTTACCTGCTCGCCTTTATCGTTAGTCAAAGTATCTGTAATGGGGTTAAAACCTAAATCACCAGCGATTGCCAAAGCTGCCACCAATTCAGGTGAAGTTACAAAAGCGTAAGTATTAGGATTGCCATCTGCACGTTTAGCAAAGTTACGGTTAAATGAATGTACAATTGTATTCTTCTCTTGCTTCTCAGCTCCTACGCGGTCCCACATACCGATACAAGGACCACATGCATTGGTAAAAATAGTCGCATCTAAATCCTCAAAAGTTTCTAATAATCCATCTCTGTTTGCCGTATAGCGTACTTGTTCTGAACCTGGGTTAATACCAAATTCTGCTTTTTTACCTAAGCCTTTAGCTATAGCCTGTTTAGCTACAGATGCCGCACGTGATAAGTCTTCATAAGATGAATTGGTACATGAGCCAATTAAACCCCATTCTACTTTAGATGGCCATCCGTTAGCTGCTGCAACTTCTTTCATTTTAGAAATAGGTGTAGCCAAATCAGGTGTAAACGGACCGTTCAAATAAGGTTCCAATTCATCAAGATTAATTTCTATAACCTGGTCAAAATATTGCTCCGGATTTGCGTAAACTTCAGGATCTCCTGTTAAGTGGTCTTTAATTGCATTTGCAGCATCAGCTACATCTGCACGATTGGTAGCACGAAGGTAACGTTCCATACTATCATCAAATCCAAAAGTTGATGTAGTAGCACCAATCTCTGCCCCCATGTTACAGATTGTTCCTTTACCTGTACAGCTCAGATTTTTTGCACCCTCACCAAAATATTCTACAATAGAACCAGTACCACCTTTTACAGTCAGAATACCTGCTACTTTTAAAATCACATCTTTAGCTGAGGTCCACCCATTTAATTTACCGGTTAATTTAACTCCAATCAGTTTAGGGAATTTAAGTTCCCAAGGCAAGCCAGCCATTACATCGCATGCATCTGCACCCCCAACACCAATAGCAACCATACCTAAACCTCCTGCGTTTACCGTATGACTATCTGTACCTATCATCATTCCGCCAGGGAACGCATAATTTTCTAGAACTACCTGGTGTATGATACCTGCTCCTGGTTTCCAGAAGCCAATTCCGTATTTATTAGATACCGATGATAAAAAATCAAATACTTCGGCACTCTCCGTTTTTGCTCTTGGCAAATCAATATCAGCACCTTCTTTTGCAGTAATCAAGTGATCGCAATGAACAGTAGAAGGAACTGCTACCTTAGGTCTACCAGCTTGCATGAATTGTAATAGAGCCATTTGCGCAGTTGCATCCTGCATGGCTACTCTGTCTGGGGCAAAATCTACATAATCCGTTCCTCTTACAAACGCCTTAGTAGCATTTCCGTCCCATAAGTGAGCATATAAAATTTTCTCTGCAAGTGTTAAAGGTTTACCAACTACATTACGAGCCGCATCTACACGACTGCTAAAGTTTGCATAAACCTTTTTAATCATTTCTATATCAAATGCCATTGATCGTCTTTTATTAAAAGGTTATAAAATCTTATTTCCGAGCGAATTTACAAAAAAAATAGGGCTATGAAGATAATCTTAATCTCATTATATTATTTGGAATAATTCCAAACAACTCTGATAAACGCCCTATAAACAAAATAAAGAGCTTATTCTATTTATCATTACCTGTATTAAATTGTACAAAATCGAACACTTTAGTACAAAAACGAACAGCAATGTTTATAACGGATAACATTTACATATGGTTTGAGACTTAATTAACTTTTTGGCATAGCAATAGCTCAAAAAGCAATGTTATAACGTTTCAAATTGATATCCTTTATTGATGAGTGTTTCAATAGCTTTAGGCAGCGCATATTCTAACCTGTCCCAGGCTTTCAAACTATCATGAAAAACAATGATGGATCCGTTTCTAACATTTTTAACAACGTTCTGGTAGCATTTTTCTGGTGATAGAGAAAGATCAAAATCGCCACTTAGCACATCCCACATTATGATATGGAGTTTGGGCATTTGTGATTTAAGTTGAGCTATTTGAGATTTTCTGATCCTGCCATATGGCGGACGAAATAAATTGGTTTGGGTAAACTCCTGACATTTTAAAAAATTTTCCAGGTAAACTTGGTCATCTGTTTTCCATCCTTTTAAATGATTAAAAGTATGATTACCAACAGCATGCCCTTCTAATTTTAAACGTTCATAAACATGCGGGTGCTTACTAATATTATCACCAATACAGAAAAAAGTTGCCTTAATGTTAAACCTTTTTAAGGTATTTAATACAAAATCTGTAACATTTGGTATAGGGCCATCGTCAAATGTTAAGTAGATTGTTTTTTTAGTGGTATCTTTATTCCAGACTAAACTCGAATAGTACCATTTTAAAAAGAAAGGTGGCCTGACTAAGTACATGGCATAAAAGTAAAAATTTTAGTGCTGTGCTTTAAAAATTTATGAAAACCCGAAGGTTTTATTTTACATGGTACAACAGTAATTTATGAAAAAAAACAAAAAATTTATTTATCTGACGCAATTATGTTTATTAACCGGTATGCCTTTATTTGGCTTTATCGGACAATCTAAAGCGCAGGAAGTTATTACCATTCAGCAGGCTATTGACAGTACATTAAAAAACAATTTACAGATCAAACAAGCACAGTTTAATTATGCATTAAGCGATGAAAATTTAAAACAATCCAAAAATGCCTTACTGCCTACCTTAAATGCCAATAGCGGCTTTAACAAAAACTTTGGTAGAAGTATTGACCCTTCAACAAACCAGTACATCAGTCAACAGTTTAACTCAATAAATGGAAATTTGTCTGCCGGTTTAGATTTATTTTCAGGATGGCAAAAATTAAACCAGATTAAACAGAACAAGCTGTTATTAGACGTAGATAAAACGAATGTAGATAAAGTCAAAAATGATTTAATTCTTCAGGTTGTTACAGCTTATATGCAGGTTTTATACAACAAGGACCTACTAAAAGTAGCCAAAGATCAGCTTGATGTAGCTAAACAACAATTAAACCAGCAACAGCAATTACTTGAAGTTGGAAACAAAACTTTAGCAGACATCTCTCAGGCAAAATCTCAGGTTGCAACCTCGGAGCTTAATGTTACAAATGCAGAGAACAATTTGAACATATCTTTTCTTTCATTAACTCAATTAATGGAAAAACCCGCAAGTTATACATTCGAAGTCCAGGCACCGTTAGTTGATCAGTTAGCGGTTTTAAATACTTATTCTGCAAATGAGGTATATAATACTGCCGCAAGTAATTTCCCTGATGTGAAATTAGCTTCTTTTAGAACCCTTGCAGCAGCCAAAGCAATTGATATTGCCAAAGGCTCATACTTCCCTCGTTTATCAATGGGAGGGGGTTTAGGAAGTAATTATTCAAGCAGTTTTACAACTCAGAGTTTCTCATCTCAAATCAAAGACAACTTTGGCCAATATGTAGGTCTTAGCCTTTCTGTCCCTATTTTCAATGGTTTTAACGCCCGATCAAGCGTTAGAAAAGCAAGAATAAGCTATGAAAATACACGTATACAAGAACAATTAACTAAAAACAATTTAAATAAAATAATCCATCAGGCTGTTGCAGATTTAAAAGCGGCCGAAAGTCGTTTTGCATCAACAAAGAATGCATTTGATGCGCAAAAAGACGCATTTTATGTAATAGATCAACGCTATCAGGTAGGTTTGGTAAATTCTTTAGACTACAGCACAGCATTAACCAATAAAAATAAAGCCGAAACCGATATGATACAGGCTAAATACGATTTATTGTTTAAGGCTAAGGTTATCGATTATTATTTAGGCAAACAAATAGTATTTTAACGAAACAAAATATCCATATCATTTAACATGAAATTAAAGCACATTTTGATAGCAATTGGCGCCGTACTGGTGTTATTAATTGTACTTAAAGTAACGGGTGTAATAGGCAAAGAGCAGCTTGAAAAGGTTACCGTTGATAAAGTAACAGAAAACAAAATTACTGAAACTGTTACGGCCAGCGGTAAAATACAACCTGAAACAGAAGTAAAATTAAGTTCCGAAGTATCGGGCGAGGTGATTGAGCTTTTGGTAAAAGAAGGCGATGTGGTTAAAAAAGGCCAGTTGCTCTGTAAAGTGCGCCCTGATGTATTACAATCTGGTTACGAAAGAGCAGTTGCTTCATATAATGCCCAAAAAGCCAGCGTAGCATCTGCAGAACAGCAGTTAATACAGGCTCAGGCGAATTATGACAATGCCAATGCTACCTATAAACGTAATGTAGAATTATATAATAGAAAAGTGATATCAGCTTCAGAATTTGATGCTGCAAAGGCTGCCTATTTAACCTCAAAATCATCTCTGGCCAGTGCTAAAGAAAATGTTGTAGGCACTAAATTTGGATTAGAGCAATCGGGAGCAAACGTTAAGGAAGCAGGGGCCAATTTAGCTAAAACCACTATTTACGCTCCTGTTAATGGTGTGGTTTCAAAGTTATCTATTGAACTTGGCGATCGTATATTAGGAACCGCACAAATGGCCGGAACTGAAATTATGCGTATTTCCAACCTGAGTAATATGGAAGCGAATGTAGATGTTAATGAAAATGATATTAATCGTGTAAGCATTGGCGACAGTGCTACTGTTGAGATTGATGCTTTCAGCGATAAAAAATTCAGAGGTGTAGTAACCGAAATTGCGAGCTCATCAAATGCAGTTGGTTCTGCCACAACATCTGTTGATCAAGTTACCAATTTCTCTGTAAAAGTTAGGCTTTCAGCAGATTCATATGAAAAAGTAAAAGGTGGGGCCAAAGACCTTCCCTCTCCTTTCAGACCGGGTTTGTCTGCTACTGTCGACATCGAGACTGAAAGTGTAAAAGGTTTAGCTGTCCCTATTCAGGCTGTATTTACAGGTAATGATAAATCTGAAACAAATTCTTCTTCTGGTAATAACAACAATTCTAATAACGAGAAGCAGAAAAGCAGACTAACTGATAAGAAAGTAAAACAATATGTATATCTTTTTGATGCCAAAACCAGTACTGTAAAAAAACAGGAAGTAGCTACCGGCATACAAAACGATCAGTTTATTATTGTTAAATCTGGTTTAAAAGCAAATCAGGAAATTGTATCAGGTCCTTACTCAGCTATTCAGAATAAATTAAAAGATGGGGCTAAAGTAGAAAAAACAACAAAAGACAAACTGTTTACTTCAGACAATAAAAAGTAATCTTACTTTATCTTAAATATTTAATTAATTTTGAAAAGGTTTAAATTAGCTGTTAACAAATGGTTAATTTAAACCTTTTCGCTTTTTTAAAGTTGTAATAAACAGCTTGCTTTAACCAGGCAAAGAAACAATCTGGTTAAAAGAATTAATTAAAAACATGACTAGCAAAATAGCCGTTATAGGTGGTGGCAGTTGGGCAACCGCAATTATAAAAATGCTTTCGGATAATATTTCATCAAAAGAAATTTTTTGGTGGATGCGTGACACCGAGGCAATAGCTTATATTAAAAATTTTAAGCATAATCCCAAATACTTAAGCGCAGTAGAAATCAATATTCCTTCTTCAAATGTTTCAGTTGATTTAAATTTTGTAGTTGATCATGCAGACTATATTATTCTTAATGTTCCGGCCGCTTTTTTAAAGAGTACTCTTTCTGGGTTAAGCCGAGAACAGTTAAAGGGCAAAAAAATCATTTCTGCTATTAAAGGAATGGTACCTGAATATAATCAGATCGTTGCTACTTTTTTAAACGAAAACTTTGATGTTCCGTATCATAATATCCTAGTAATTAGCGGGCCATGTCATGCAGAAGAAGTAGCCCTTGAAAAACTATCTTATCTTACCATTGCAGGAACAGACAAAAAACTTGCTGCTGTTTTCTCCGACTTTTTAAGCAATCGTTATATAAAAACGATTACATCTGATGACATATTCGGAACAGAATATGCAGCAGTACTCAAAAATATTTATGCAGTTGCCAGTGGCATTTGTCATGGTTTAGGTTATGGAGATAATTTTCAGGCCGTTTTAATTTCTAATGCCATCAGAGAGATTAAAGATTTTGTAGATGCAGTGCACCCTATTGAGAGAGATATCAAGGAATCTGCTTATTTGGGAGATCTGCTGGTAACAGCTTATTCGCAATTTAGCAGAAACCGTACTTTTGGCAATATGATTGGTAAAGGCTATACAGTTAAGTCTGCACAACTGGAAATGAATATGATTGCAGAAGGTTTTTATGCCACAAATAGCATGTACCAGATCAACAAAAATTTCGGGGTAAATATGCCTATACTCAGCGCCGTATACCGTATCCTTTACGAAAAAGAAACGCCTCAACAAAGCATAAAGCTTTTAACTGAAAAATTAAGCTAAATTGCCTGCAAACTTTTTGTTTTATAGCTTGTTATATAGGTTAAATTAAGGTTTCAACTCTAAAATCTAAGCCTATGAAAAGAAAATATTTAATGAGCGTAGCAGCCGCTCTTATTATTTGTAGCGTTTCTTCTGCCTCTTATGCGCAAGAAAAAAAACAAGAAAAGAAAAAGACAGAGGTAGGTAAGGCCTTACAAAAAACAGGTAATGCAATTGAAAAAGGTGCCACAGCCGTAGGTAACAAAACTGCTGAAGTAGCTGTAAAAGGAACAGCAAAAGTAGCAGATAAAGTATGGGATGGCAAAATGGCCCCTGATGGAAGTGATGTTTACATAGACAGTAAAAACAGAAAATATTATGTAAACAAAAAAGGTGCTAAAATTTATTTAAAATCAAGCCAGATTAAAAACAGACCTAAAAAAGATAATAATTAAAAGGAAATAAAAAAGCGAAGTTAAACTTCGCTTTTTTATTTATGATCTTCTTTTTCTGTCGTTACTGCCTTCCCTCCTGCCACTTCTCTCTTCACGTTTACGACCTGAGAAATCTCTGAAGCCAGATCCGCTGCTACCGCCTTCACGTCTGCCCCCACTGCGTCTGTCGTTTCTTCTTTCGCCTCCACCTTCTCTTCTGCGTTCAGATCCAAAACCTCCTCCGCCTCTTCTACGGTCTCCATTACCTCTGCTTGTACTTGGCTCTCCACTTACTTCAATCCTTACTTCTCTGCCATTATAGCTAACATCTTTAAAGTTGGTGAACAAGGTATCTACCTGGCTATTTTCTACTTCAACAAAAGAAAATACGCCTTTCAAGTCTATCTTACCAATGGTTTTACCACTAATTTTACCATTATTGCACACAAAGCCCAATAAATCTCCTCTGGTAAAGTCATCTACAGACCCAACGTTGATAAATAAACGGGTATAACCTCCGTTATTTTCAAAAGTTCTTGATCCGCGACTGCTTCTTTCAAATTTTTCATCTTCTCTGATATTTAAATCAGGAGCATTCTGATAATACTCTAAAAAGCGGTTAAATTCAAGCGAAGCAAATTTCTTGATTACTTCTTCTTTGGTCAAATCAGTAAATTCATCGTTGATACGAGACATGTATTTATCGATTTGCTCTTCGTTCACCTCTACATTATGTACACGATGTATCAATCCAAACAATTGCTTTTCACAAACATCAAAACCAGTTGGTAATTCAGCTTTGGTAAACTTTTTACCGATAATCTTTTCAATTTGTCTGATTTTACCAATTTCTTTTGAATTGATGATACAGATTGAAGTACCTGTTTTTCCTGCACGGGCAGTACGACCGCTTCTGTGGGTGTAACTCTCTATCTCATCAGGCAGTGCAAAGTTTATTACGTGCGTTACGTCATTAACATCAATACCTCTCGCTGCTACGTCTGTTGCGATTAAAAGCTGCATACTGCGCTCACGGAAACGTTTCATTACTTTATCCCGCTGTTGTTGAGACAAATCACCATGTAAAGCATCAGCATTATAACCGTCTTTAATTAAATGTTCGGCAACATCCTGCGTATCCATTTTGGTTTTACAAAAAACCACTCCAAAAATATCAGGATTATAATCAACAATACGTTTCAAAGCAGCATATTTATCCCGTGCTCTTACCACATAATATTCATGTTCAATATTGGCATTACCTGTATTCTTGGTACCCATAGTTAACTCCGTAGGGTTTTCCATGTAATTTTTGGCAATTCTGCGTACCTCAGGTGGCATAGTTGCAGAGAATAACCAAGTTTTTTTATCATCTGGTGTTGTTGATAAAATGCTGTTGATGTCTTCCTGGAAACCCATGTTTAACATCTCGTCAGCTTCATCTAATACCACATAATTCACGTTAGAAAAATCAATAGCTTTTCTATCAATGATATCTAACATACGTCCTGGAGTAGCAACTACAATCTGCACTCCGTTTCTGATTTCACGTAATTGCTGTACAATACTGGCTCCGCCGTATACTGCAACCACATGCGCATTGGCTAGGTTTTTAGAGAAATTTCTAATATCGTTAGCTATCTGCAAGCAAAGTTCACGCGTAGGGCATAAAATTAATGCCTGCGGTTTATTAACTTTAAAATCGATTAATTCTAACAGCGGCAATCCAAAAGCGGCTGTTTTTCCTGTTCCTGTTTGGGCCAAACCAACAAAATCGTTACTACCCTCTAACAGCACAGGAATGGCTTGTTCCTGAATCGGCGTTGGGTTTTCGAAACCTAACGCTTTAACGGCATTAACGACATCATCACTTATCCCCAATTTACTAAATGGGTTCGTCATTCTATTTTTTTGAAATTAAGGGGCAAAGGTACGGTTATTTTTCCACATTTTAGGTATAACCCGTAAATAAAACCAAGATATATTTTATTGATTATGAATTATTTAGTAAACATCCTCCCCAAAACCCCACACAATCTATTTAAATCTATTTTTTATAAAAACAAAAAACCCTTCAGGATATTTCCTGAAGGGCCTCTCATGTATAGTTAAACTGAATTACTCAGCAACAACCTCAAAAGGTACTTTAACTTTAACTTCTTTGTGTAAGTTTAAGTTAGCTACATATTCGCCTAGAGTTTTAGGCTCGGTTTCGAAAGTAATGCGACGACGATCTACTTCAAAACCTTTAGCTTTTAAAGCATCAGAAATCATAATAGTGTTTACTGCACCAAAAATCTTTCCTGTCTCACCAGCTTTAGCACCAATAGTTAATTTAATATCAGCTAATTGTGTAGCTATAGCTTCAGCATCTTTCTTCACTTTCTCTTGTTTGAAAGCTGCTTGTTTCAGGTTTTCTGCTAATACTTTTTTTGCAGATGGAGTTGCTAAAATAGCAAAACCTTGCGGGATTAAATAGTTACGACCATAACCAGGCTTTACCGTAACGATATCATCTTTCTCACCTAGTGATTTGATATCTTGTTTTAAAATAACTTCCATTGCTCAATTCCTATTTTAATTGGTCTGTAACAAAAGGTAATAAACCGATATGACGAGCACGTTTTACAGCTTGAGCCACTTTACGTTGGAACTTTAAAGAAGTACCCGTTAAGCGACGAGGTAAAATTTTACCTTGCTCATTCACAAACTTTAATAAGAAGTTTGCGTCTTTGTAATCAATATATTTGATACCGTTCTTTTTAAAACGGCAATATTTTTTTCTGTTATCGTCCACTTTTGGAGCAGTAACATATTGAATTTGTTCTTTTGCCATTATGCTGTAGCCTCCTCTTTCTTAGGTTTTTTGTTAAAGGCCCCACTACGTTTTTTCTCGTTGTAGGCAACCGCATGACGATCTAATTTTACAGTTAAGAAACGTAAAACACGTTCATCGCGTTTTAATTCTAGCTCTAACTTGCTTATTAATTCACCTTCGGTTTTGTATTCGGTAAGGTGAAAATATCCGTTAACCTTTTTGTCAATCGGATATGCTAATTTTCTCAAACCCCAATTATCTTCTGCGATAATTTCGGCTCCGCCATCAGTAAGAATGCTTTTAAATTTAGCAAGTGCTTCTTTTGCAGCATCTTCTGATAACAATGGGGTAAGAACGATAACAGTTTCGTACTGATTCATTGTTGTTATTTAATTGATTTTTAATTTATTATCCGCCATTTAAAACGGGTTGCAAATTTAGATAATAATTTTCTATTTAACAAGCACTTAAAGAAGTTTAGCACAAAAGAAGTTTTAAATCTGAAGCCACAACAAAGGAAAAACACTTGCTAAAACAAGTTTTAGAGAAAATAAATTGAGCAAATAATCTTGGTTAAACTATAAAGATAAGTTAGAAAACCTCCTACAAATTTCGAAAATTCAGCTATTTTTTTCATTCTGAGCGCTCTTGTTTTAAAGCGGCAAAGGTAGAAATATATTTGGTTCATAAAACTATTTGTTATATCTGATTGCTGTTAAAGTGAAAAACATTTCTCCTGACGCAAAAAGACAGGTTTACGCAAAAAATTTTTCCACAGATTCTTGTTATTTTTAGCTTACCACTAAATTTTCCTTATTTTCGTGCCTGATGGAAAATTTTATTGTTTCGGCTAGAAAATACAGACCAGCTACATTTGAAACCGTAGTTGGCCAACAGCATATTACTGGAACGCTAAAAAATGCCATTAAAAACAATCAACTGGCGCAGGCTTTTTTATTTTGCGGTCCTCGTGGAGTGGGGAAAACTACTTGCGCAAGGATTTTAGCCAAAACCATAAACTGTACCAATTTAACTTCTGAACAGGAAGCCTGTGGCACCTGCGAATCATGTGTTTCTTTTCAAAGCGGACATTCTTTTAATTTCCATGAACTGGATGCGGCTTCTAATAACTCGGTTGACGATATCAGGAGTTTGATAGAACAGGTACGCATACCGCCCCAGGCTGGTAAGTTTAAAACTTACATCATAGATGAGGTACATATGCTTTCTGCAAGTGCATTTAATGCTTTTCTAAAAACTTTGGAAGAACCGCCTTCCTATGCTATTTTTATTTTAGCTACTACCGAAAAACACAAGATACTTCCTACTATCTTATCTCGTTGCCAGATATTTGATTTTAACCGCATTCAGGTTGATGATATTTCAGGACATCTGGCTAAGATTGCGGGTCGTGAAAACATCAGTTTTGATAATGATGGTTTACATATCATTGCACAAAAAGCTGATGGAGGCTTACGTGATGCCCTCTCTATGTTTGATCAGATTGTAAGTTATACTAACCGCAACGTTACCTACAAATCTGTTATCGATAACCTTAATATTTTAGATTACGACTATTATTTCAAACTGACAGATTACCTTATCAAAGGCGATGTAAGCAATACCTTACTGCTGTTCAACGAGATTCTAAATAATGGTTTTGACGGAAATAATTTCATTAACGGATTAGCCAGCCATTTTAGAAACCTATTGGTAGCCAAAGACAAGCAGACCATCAGCCTGTTGGAAGTTAGCGAAACCATCAAACAAAATTACCTTGCACAAAGCAACAGCATTGAGCTGGGTTTTGTGTTAACAGCACTTAATTTGGCCAACCAATGCGATCTGAACTATAAAAACAGCAAAAATCAGCGTTTACAGGTGGAGCTTGCGCTCATCAAAATGTGCCACATTCCTTCGGTCATACAATTAGCGAATACCATTAAAGCAACTGACGAAGATCAGGATAAAAAAAAAACTTTAATTAAATCGTCGGAACCTGTTGTACATGATCTTATCACTAACACCAAACAGATAACCCCAAATCATACTGAGCAGCCCGAGCCTAAAAAAAATACAGATAATACCTCTGTCGAAAAAAGCAAAACACAGGATTTATCCAACCATATCTCTTTAAACAAAACTGTACCTGTTGAAGAGAGAGAAAAGCCTGAACCTGTGAATTATCTTTCGTCTATAGATATCAGTCACATACCCGTAAGCAATTCTATTAAGCTTAGCACAAGCACAAATACCAAAGCCACCGCATTAGTTCCTTCTTTAACAGATTTAGACCGAGCAATAAATGGACAAGAAGTAAATGAACCTCAGTATATATACGGAACAGATCGCGAACACTTTACGGAAGAGCAGTTTTATTTTTACTGGGAGCAACTGAGTATTAAGGCTAAAAATGAAGATAAGATTAACCTCTTCACTTTATTAAGCTCAAATAAGCCTTTAATTGAGGGTACCGAAATCACCATATTGGTAGAAAATCTTGCTTTGGAAAGCACTTTTCACAATGAAAAAATTGATTTATTAAACTTTCTAAGGGCCAACCTAAAAAATTTCGATCTGCAAATCCAAGCCAAAAGGATTGCAAGCAAGCAAAGCAACAGGATTTATACTAATAAAGATAAGTACAATTACATGGTCGAAAAAAATCCGCAGCTTGAAGAATTGCGCCGCAGATTTAACTTAGACCTCTTGCCTTAAGGCTATTTCTATGGGGTATCTTTTTTAGGATAACCTTCTTCATCCAGGTCATCTCTCAGGTCTTCATCTGTTCGGCCTAAAATTTTATCTTCCATATTTAAATTTACACTTTCGCCTGTTTCATCTATATGCATGGCATTCTCTTCCAGCTCATCATGTATTAAAGCATTATTATCATCATATTCATCCCCTACATAAGGATTGGCTTCATCGTAGCTTGAATCGTCATTTACCGCTCCTGTTGAAACCGTATCATAATCTAAGGGATGTCGATATGTATCATCAGTACTTTCAGTATCGTACTCAAAACTTTGCTTCTCTTCATTAAAAGCCAGATTATCTATATCCTGCGATGCGCGAAGCTCATCATGCAATTTATCTTTTGCGCCTTTGTTTGTTTTGTTCTCCATATTTCTACTCTTTCGTTTAAAACGACTTAAAGTATTCTTTTGTTTTCAAAAGATTTTAATACCGTAAGGCCGAAAGTGTACAGAGTTGGCGCAGATGATAAAATCGTTTATGAACGCCTCAACAAGCCCTTTAACTTTTCGGTATTTGTATTTATTTCCATAAATGTGCTTCTTATGGGTTTTATTAGCTTAAGACTTATTTCATTAAAAAGAAGCTATAAAAATACAAAAGTCCAGCCATTTAGAATAACCGGACTTTGACTAACGATTTAACTTCTATTAGAAATTAGCTAAAGCATTATTCAAGGTTTTGCTTGGCCGCATTGCTTGGCTAGCCAAGGCATTATTAGGATTATAATAACCTCCAATATCTTGTGGTCTTCCTTGTGCACCTATTAATTCATCATTAATTTTAGCTTCATTTGCACCGAGAGAATTAGCTAAAGTTGAGAATTTATCTGCTAATTCCTGATCTTTAGTTTGCGCAGCTAAAGCTTCTGCCCAATATAAAGCCAAATAATAATGAGAACCACGGTTATCAATCTGTCCTACTTTACGTGCCGGAGATTTATCGTTAGCCAGGAATTTTTCAGTAGCTACATCTAAGGCTTCGGCCAATACCTGAGCTTTAGGATTATTTTGCGTTTGTGCTAAATGTTCTAACGATGCTCCTAAAGCCAAGAACTCGCCCAATGAATCCCAACGCAAATAGCCTTCCTGCAAGAATTGCTCAATATGTTTAGGTGCAGACCCCCCTGCTCCGGTTTCAAACAATCCGCCACCATTCATTAAAGGAACAATAGATAACATTTTCGCCGAAGTGCCTAATTCTAAAATAGGGAATAAATCTGTTAAGTAATCACGCAACACATTACCGGTAACAGAAATAGTATCTTCACCTTTTCTGATTCTTTCTAATGAAAATTTACAAGCTTCTATTGGTGAAAGAATACGAATATCTAAATCTTTAGTATCAAAATCAGGCAAATATTTATTAACTTTTTTAATGATCTCTCTGTCATGCGCTCTATTTTCGTCTAACCAGAACACAGCTGGAGTATTTGATAAACGAGCTCTGTTAACAGCCAGTTTTACCCAGTCTTGAATTGGGGCATCTTTGGTCTGGCACATACGGAAAATATCTCCTGCCTCAACAAGTTGCTCCATTAATACATTTCCATTAGCATCTGTTACACGGATAACGCCATTGGTAACTGCCTGGAAAGTTTTATCATGTGACCCATATTCTTCAGCCTTTTGCGCCATTAAACCAACATTAGGCACAGAGCCCATTGTACGTGGATCTAAAGCTCCGTTAGCTTTGCAATCATCAATTACCGCAGTATAAACACCCGCATAACAACGGTCTGGTATAATAGCAATGGTATCTTGTTGTTTACCTTCCGCATTCCACATTTGACCCGAGGTACGGATCATAGCGGGCATAGATGCATCTACAATCACATCAGAAGGAACGTGTAAATTGGTAATTCCTTTATCAGAGTTTACCATAGCCAAAGCTGGTCCATTTGCAATTGCTGCTTCAATAGCCGATTTTACCTCAGCTTCTTGCGGTGTGCCTGCAATTTTCGCATAAACCTCGCCTAAGCCATTATTTTTATTAATCCCTAAAGATTTAAATAACTCTCCATATTTCGCAAAGACATCCGCAAAGTATACCTCTACAATAGCCCCGAAAATAATTGGGTCCGAAACTTTCATCATGGTAGCTTTAAGGTGAGCTGATAATAAAACACCCTCTGCTTTAGCTTCTTCTTTGGTTTTAGCAACAAAAGCCTTTAAGGCTGCCAAATTCATTACAGAAGAATCAATCACTTCTCCTGCCTCAAGATTTGCCAAACCTTTAAGTTCGGTAACTGTACCATTTGCTGCAACAAATTCTATTTTAAATTGGGTAGCGTTTTCAATAGTCAGAGATTTTTCTGAGCCGTAAAAATCACCTTTATCCATAGAAGCTACTTTTGTTTTTGATTGCGCAGACCAAGCTCCCATTGAATGTGGATTTGCTTTTGCATAATTCTTAACCGCTTTGGGCGCCCTACGATCTGAATTTCCTTCACGTAAAACCGGGTTAACAGCCGAACCTAAAACTTTCGCATATTTTGCTTTGATTGCTTTTTCTTCCTCGGTCTGAGCTTCATCCGGATAAGCCGGCAAGGCAAAACCCTGCGTCTGCAACTCGGCAATTGCAGCTTTTAACTGAGGTATTGAAGCCGAAATATTAGGAAGTTTAATAATATTAGCTTCTGGAGTAGTGGCTAAATTACCAAGCTCTGTTAAAGCATCTCCAATTTTCTGACTGTTATTTAAAAACTCAGGAAAGTTAGCTAAAATTCTCCCGGCCAGAGAAATATCCCTAAGTTCCACCTCTATACCGGCCGACGCTGTAAAAGCCTGTATAATAGGTAATAAAGAATAGGTAGCCAGCATTGGAGCTTCGTCTGTTTTAGTATAGAAAATTTTTGATGAATTTGACATTTCTTATTTATGATATTAAACATTAAAGAATTAGCGCTAAACTTTTAGCAGCTCATATTAAAACTCGCTAAAGATAAAATAAAGCAATTAAATTTAGGGCATATTCGTATCATAATTACAGTAAAATTAATCCAATCCTAATGCAACCTAAACACTAAATGTTTTTTTTGGCACAAAGCTTGTCAACTTATGGGAGTAAAAAAAAAATTGCCGAAATACTTAAAAAATTAACCGTTTAATAGCTCATTTACCACATTTCTTTACTAACTTAAACCCTGAAAATTTTAGCTTATGAGTAGCAACAAAGAAAATTTTACCCAAAAAATAAAAGCTTCTTATGCACCTTCCGGTGAGTTCATTTACCTAGGCGCAGGTATCCTTGACGGTGAAGTAATTGCCGAGGCAGAAATTAACCTACCCCTGCGCATGATGAACCGCCATGGATTAGTTGCCGGAGCAACCGGAACCGGAAAGACCCGTACTTTACAACTTTTAGCAGAGCAACTCTCTGATGCAGGCGTACCTGTTTTTATGTTGGATGTGAAAGGAGATTTATCGGGCTTAAATCAGGAAGGCTCTTCTAATCCTAAGCTTGAAGATCGTGCTACACAATTGAACAAACCTTTTACACCTAGCAGTTATCCCGTTGAGCTCTACTCTCTAAGTGGCAAACTTGGCGCACAGATGCGGGCAACGGTAACAGAGTTTGGCCCAATCTTATTGGCTAAAATTCTCGAGTTAAATGATACGCAAACAGGTGTGTTGGCTGTTATTTTCAAATATGCAGACGACAATCAAATGCCTGTTGTTGATTTAGGCGACCTTAAAAAACTACTTTCATATTTATCTGAAGGTGATGGAGCTGCCGAAATAAAAGCCAGTTATGGTTCTATATCGCCTGCTACGGCCAGTACGATTTTACGCAAAATCGTAGCGATTGAACAACAGGGACTGGGCACTATGTTTGGCGAGAAGTCTTTTGATATAGATGATTTATTTAATAAGGTTGATGGCAAAGGGCTGATCAGTCTGTTAAACATATCAGATGTTCAGAACCAGCCTGTTCTCTACTCAACTTTTTTATTAAGTCTTTTAGCTGAAATCTTCCAGTCGATGCCTGAAGTAGGCGATCTGGACAAACCTAAACTGGTATTTTTCTTTGATGAAGCTCATTTGTTATTTAACGGTGCTTCAAAAGCATTTTTAGATCAAGTAAACACTATTATCCGATTGATCAGATCTAAAGGTATTGGTGTATTTTTCTGCACCCAATCACCTATCGATGTTCCTGAAAGTGTTCTAGCTCAACTCGGTAATCGTGTACAGCATGCTTTACGTGCCTTTACACCAAATGATGTTGATGCGCTTAAAAAAACCGTTAATACCTATCCACATTCAGAATTCTATCAAATAGATAAAGTATTAACTTCTTTGGGTACAGGTCAGGCATTAATTACGGTATTGAACGAAAAAGGTGCACCTACCGAGGTTTCTGCGACTATGCTGGCTTCACCTAAATCTATAATGGGTCCTATGACAAATGCAGATTGTGAAAAGCTTTTCACAGCCAGCCCACTTTATAAAAAATATCAGGAAAAAATAGATCCGGTAAGTGCTTTTGAAATTTTAACAGATAAAATCAATCAAAAACAAGCAGAAGAAAATCAAATCAAAGCCCAACAAGAAGAGGCAAAACGTGAAGAACAGGAAAACAAACGTAAACCGGGCGAAAAAACATTTATCGAACAAGTCATGAATTCTACAATGACACGTCAGATAGGGCGTGAAATTGTGAGAGGAATATTTGGTATGCTTACCGGTAAAAAACCAAGAGGCTAGTTATCTTTATAAATAAACTAATTAACGAATTTTAAATTATTATATCTTTTAATGAAACCCACCTTATTAATTTTAGCTGCAGGAATGGCCAGCAGGTATGGCAGCATGAAACAAATTGATGGCTTTGGCCCTAACAATGAAACCATTATAGATTATTCTATTTACGATGCCATCAAAGCGGGCTTTGGTAAAGTTATATTCATTATTAAAGAAGAATTTGCAGATAGCTTTAAAGAACGTTTTAATGTTAAACTTAACGGGAAAATAGAAGTTGATTATGTTTTCCAGAACTTTGATCTGAAGCAATTCGGTATTAATGAAGAAATCTATAGAGAAAAACCATGGGGAACAGCCCATGCTATACTTTCAGCAAGAAATGTAATCAAAGAGCCTTTTTGTGTAATTAATGCAGATGATTTTTATGGTTATGATTCATTTAAGAAAATGATGACTTTCTTAACCACAGAAGCAAACGATGAAAATTATGCTATAATTGGTTATCAGTTAGGTAAAACCCTATCTGAATACGGATCAGTATCGAGAGGCGTATGTGAGGTAGACCAGGCCCAAAACCTGACCAATATTACAGAACGTACAAAGATTTACAAAAAAGATGATGCAATCGTTTTTGAAGAAAATGAAACCGAAACCCCTCTTTCTTTTGACACACCTGTATCTATGAATTTCTGGGGTTTTACACCTGCCGTTTTTAAAACAACAGAAGAGCTGTTTAAAACCTTTGCCGTCGAAAACAAAGACAGACCTAAGGCTGAATTTTTTATTCCTTTAATCGGTGAAAACCTTATCAAAACCAATGTAGCCAAATTTAAAGTAATCCCAACCAGTAGCCAGTGGTTTGGTGTTACTTATAAAGAAGACAAACCTTTGGTACAGGAAAGTATCAATAAACTAATTAGTAATGGCGAATACCCTACCAGTTTATGGAGTTAGAAATTGCTGAAAATATTTTAAAAGAATACGGATTTTCTACAGCTGATGTACAAATCCATCAAATAGGTTCTGGACACATCAACAGAACCTATTTACTTAGTACCCCTGATCAAAAATATATCCTTCAGCATATCAATACTGAAGTTTTTAAACAACCCGAAGCCATAGCGCACAATATCAGTATCGTTGCCCGATATCTACATAGGCATTATCCCGAATATCTTTTCCCTTCTTCTATAAAAACAACAAAAGGTGGGGAAATGGTTCAATATGAAAATGAATACTGGCGTTTAATGCCTTATGTACCTCAAACTGTAGCTTTAGATACATTAAGTGACCCTAAACAGGCTTACGAAGCAGCAAAGCAATTTGGCAAGCTAAGCAGGTTACTTAATCATTTTGATAGCAGCCAGCTTCAGCTTACCATACCTGGGTTTCATGATCTCGAATTAAGATATGCACAGTTCACGCAGGCTTTGGACCTTGCTTCCACCTCTTTGAAACAAAGCTGTGAGGATGAAATTGAACAAGCTGTTGGTCATCATTATATTTTAGATTATTTCAAGTCATATCAGAACAATCCCGATTTTCAAGACAGGGTTATGCATCACGATACCAAGATCAGCAATGTTTTACTTGATGCACAAACATTTAATGGTGTATGCGTAATAGATCTGGATACATTGATGCCGGGTAAATTTATTTCTGACTTGGGAGATATGATGCGGACTTACCTGTGTGCCTTTTCTGAGAATGAAACAGATCTCGATAAGATTAATATCAGACTACCTTATTTCTCTGCTATGATAGAAGGCTATTTATCAGAAATGAAGAATATTTTAACACCTGTAGAGAAAGAGCTAATCTTATTTAGCGGTAAATACATTATCTATATGCAGGCGATTAGATTTTTAACTGATTATTTAAACGGAAGCATTTACTATCCGGTAAAATATGTTACGCAAAACTTAGACAGGGCAAAAAATCAATTCAGGCTTTTATACGAGTTAAACATTAACGAAAAAGAATTACAAGATATTATAGAGAGTTATTTAATATAGATACAAAATGTCGCAAGCCGGTAACGAATTAAAAAAGGAATTCCAGATCGAAAGAATGATCTTATTCACAGATGCTGTTTTTGCCATCGCCATTACCCTTTTAATTATAGAGATTAAATCACCCGAGGTCCATAAAGGTATGACAACCGCCCAAATGGCAGATCAATTATTGATGCTGACCCCTAAATTTATTGGGTTTTTCATCAGCTTTTTTGTCATTGCCATCTATTGGCGTTCTCATCATCGCCTTTTTTCTTTTGTAAAAGATTACGATGATAAACTAATCTGGCAAAATTTTGCTTTTCTATTTTCAATTATCTTAATGCCATTTAGCTCTGCATATTACAGCGATAATACAAGTTATAGCTTACCTTTTTGGTTTTATTCGTTCAATATAGCTTTAACGGGCCTTTTAAATTACCGAATGCTGGCTTATATCATTAAACACAAAGGAAGAATTTCGAATGGGTTTGATGACATTAAGGCTCGACAATTGGCTCGTTCAAGAACCCTCATTGTACCTGTAATTTTTCTTTTAGGTGCTCTTATTGATATGATATTACCTAGAGAGAATGGATTAAATATGTTGAGCAGGTTCACTCCGGCCCTGATATGGCCGGCAATTTTTATGTTGAACCGTTACTTTGGCAAAGCAAACCATTTAGAATACCATGAAAAACCTAAAGCAAGGCACAGAAAATAGAAAAAGATTATAATCAACTAAATAAAATAAAAAAGCCCCAGTGGATATCATTGGGGCTTTTTTTATAAGAAACAGTTATGATTACTTCTTATCATCATCTTTAACTTCTTCAAAATCTACGTCAGTTACACTATCACCGCCTCCTTGTTGAGGTTCTGCTTGCGAAGCATCACCCTGAGGTTGCTGAGCATCTTGTCCTGCTTTGTACATTTCTTCAGAAGCTGCATTCCATGCGTTTTGTAATTCAGTTTGGGCAGCTTCGATATCTGCAAAATTACGGGCAGCATGCGCATCTTTTAATTTTTTCAAACCTTCTTCAATCGGCGCTTTTTTATCGGCAGATAATTTATCTCCAAACTCTTTCAATTGTTTTTCAGTAGAGAAAATCAATGCATCAGCACTGTTTATTTTATCTGCTTCTTCTTTAGCTTTAGCATCTGCTTCTGCATTTGCCTCAGCTTCTTGCTTCATTTTTTGAATTTCGGCATCAGTTAAACCGGAAGAAGCTTCGATACGGATTTTTTGTTCTTTGCCAGTAGCTTTATCTTTTGCACTTACATGTAAAATACCGTTAGCATCGATATCAAAAGCCACTTCAATTTGAGGCACACCACGAGGTGCTGGTGGAATACCATCTAACATGAAACGTCCAATTGTACGGTTTTGAGCTGCCATCGGACGCTCACCTTGTAAAATATGGATCTCTACAGAAGGTTGGTTATCAGCCGCAGTAGAGAAAGTTTCTGTTTTTTTAGTTGGGATAGTTGTATTAGCCTCAATTAATTTAGTCATTACACCACCCATAGTTTCAATACCTAATGAAAGTGGGGTAACATCTAACAATAACACATCTTTAACATCTCCTGTTAATACGCCACCCTGGATAGCTGCACCAATAGCAACAACCTCATCAGGGTTTACACCTTTAGAAGGTTCTTTTCCAAAGAAATTTTTAACCGCTTCTTGTATAGCAGGAATACGGGTAGAACCACCTACTAAAATGATTTCGTCAATATCACCAACTGATAAGCCTGCATTTTTCAATGCTGATTTACAAGGTTCTATAGTACGTTTAACTAAATCAGATACCAATTGCTCAAATTTAGCTCTGCTTAAAGTTCTAACCAAGTGTTTTGGACCGCTGGCATCAGCAGTGATGTAAGGCAAATTAATTTCTGTAGAGGTTGTGCTTGAAAGCTCAATTTTAGCTTTTTCAGCAGCTTCTTTTAAACGTTGTAACGCCATAGGATCTTTATGTAAATCCATGCCGTTCTCGTTTTTAAATTCTTCTGCCAACCACTCGATAATTACATGGTCAAAGTCGTCACCACCTAAGTGGGTATCACCATCAGTTGATTTCACTTCGAAAACGCCATCGCCTAATTCCAATACAGATACGTCATGTGTACCACCGCCGCAATCAAACACTACAATTTTCATGTCCTTGTGGGCTTTATCTAAGCCGTAAGCCAAAGCTGCTGCTGTAGGTTCATTAATGATACGCTTTACTTGTAAACCTGCAATCTCTCCAGCCTCTTTAGTAGCCTGACGTTGTGCATCATTAAAATATGCAGGAACGGTAATTACAGCCTCTGTTACTTCCTGACCTAAGAAATCTTCAGCGGTTTTCTTCATTTTCTGTAAAATCATTGCCGAAATTTCCTGAGGCGTATATTTACGATCATCAATTTCAACACGAGGAGTATTATTATCTCCTTTTACAACTTTATAAGGAACACGAGAAATTTCTTTCTCAACTTCAGCATAGCTGCTGCCCATAAATCGCTTGATAGAATATATAGTTTTAGTTGGGTTTGTAATTGCCTGGCGTTTTGCAGGCTCCCCAACTTTACGTTCGCCATTTTCTGCAAAAGCAACAATAGATGGCGTTGTACGTTTACCTTCTGCATTAGCAATAACAACAGGCTCGTTACCCTCCATTACTGCAACACAAGAGTTTGTTGTACCTAAGTCAATACCAATTATTTTTCCCATATGATTTTTAATATTTTTTACTTTTTATTGATTGTTACACAAGTTTAACAAGCAATGTGCCAATTGGGTTTTGGCAGATTTTCGGTCAAAAACCCTGTTAAAATGTAAAATTTGACTTATTAACAAATGACAGCTTGGCAGAGATTAAGAGAGCGGTAGAAACTATAGCTGGTGTAAAAATAAAAAAACAATTAATTACCTTTAAAAGTGATGAATCTTAAATTACTGTTACTTTTCTTGAATATGTGGGCATCTCTAACGATTATTAAAAGCGAAAAGCTTCAAGAAGCCTATATCTTTTGCAAGAAAAACCAATTAGATACAGCCATTTGCATCATGGTAGATATGAGCATTCCCTCGGGGAAGAACAGATTATTTGTTTACGACTTTAAACAAAAGAAGGTTATCATTTCGGGCTTATGCGCACATGGAGTTGGCGGTGGTAGTACTGCTACAAAACCAGTTTTTAGTAACGAAGTAGGTAGTAATTGCACGTCTTTAGGGAAGTATAAGGTAAATAACAGATCTTATAGTAACTGGGTATTAACATTCACTATAAAATGTATGGTTTGGAAAAAACGAATAGTAATGCTTTTAAACGAATAATTGTACTGCATTCTTACACTCCGGTTCCAAACTATGAAATCTATCCACAAACTTTATTCGGTCAAAGCGCAGGTTGTCCGGTCATATCGGATGATACCATGTCCAAAATAGACAAACTACTTATTAGAAAAAGAAAAGCCGTCCTACTTTGGATATATAACTAAAGCCCCAGTAAACGTTCTAAATGATGATAACCTATACCAAAATAAGCCTTTGTTGCTTTAATCTTTTGCAAGGTCTCATCTTTAGTTTTGACATCTTGGTTTTTATTCTTAATTCCTACTACCAATACATTTTTAGGCGTATGCACGTCTGATACAAACTCAAAAACCTTTGTTCTATAACCAAAGTATTCGAGAATTAAAGCACGTAAACCATCAGTAACCATTTCAGACTGCCTTTCCAAAAATATACCATGCTTAGTTAGAAAGTTTAACTCATTTTTTGCCTTACCCTTTTCCATTTCTCTACGTATTTGCCTGTGGCAGCAAGGGGCAACTACAATCAGATCGGCACTGGCTTTTATCCCTTTATAAATAGCATCATCAGTAGCCGTATCGCAAGCATGCAGAGCAATCAGTAAATTTATATCAGAACTATGATAGCTTTCAATAGTCCCCTGTACAAAAGAAAGTTGGTTAAAGCCCGCATTAATAGCAATATCATTACATAAATCAACCATATCCTTTCTAAACTCTACTCCAGTTACCTTAGTCTTTTGTTGATGTTTCAATAAATAATCATATAATGCAAAGGTTAAATAACCTTTCCCTGAGCCCATATCTACTACGTTTTTAATTGCTCCGATTGGTAATTCCTTAATCAAGGTACTTAATATCTCAATGTACTGATTAATCTGTCTATACTTGTCTTGCGCATTTTTAAAAACACTACCCTCCTTGTCTGTAAGTCCTAAAGCTTGTAAGTAGCTGCTTTTTCTTTCAATAATCCGCTTCTTTTCTTTATCATGTGATAAGCAAGAAGTAAGAGCTCTGTCTAGAACCTTATTTCTAATCTTAAAAAGATACTTGTTATTGTATTCACCTATGATTTCTTCCTGTAAAGTAAATATGGTAGCTATTCTGAAACCATTTTGCAAATAATCGGCTATTAAATGTACACTTTCATTCAGGTCATAATTCTTAACGATATCTTTTGTTTTATAACGATAAGTAAAAGACAGTTTCTCCGTTTTCTTAATTAAAACTGGTTTAACATAGATATTTTTAAGATTATCTTCTGTGCCTTTATAATTCCCTAATGATAATTTAACAAAATGCTTATTAGCCAAAGCTTGCGCAAGCTGTTCTATAAATGATATTAAATTAGAATCGTTTACCATATTAACTACAAAATTGGTCATTCACTTTTTTAAAAGCAAAAGCCCCTTAGTAAAACTAAAGGGCTTTGTTGTATAAAAATTTTTCTACTAATATTTGAAAAACTATTTTGCTTCTTCCTCAGTAGAGTCAGCTGCAGGAGCTTCTTCAACAACAGGAGTTTCTTCAACTTTTGCTTCGGCAACAGGGGCGTCAGCTTTTTTTGCTGAAGATTTACTTCTACCTCTACGTGTAGTTTTCTTCTCTTCTACTGAAACATTTTTACCGTAAACTTCGTTATAATCAACAAGTTCGATTAAGGCCATCTCAGCGTTATCACCTAAACGATTGTTTAACTTGATGATACGGGTATAACCACCTGGGCGGTTAGCTACTTTAGCTGCTACGTCACGGAACAATTCTGTTACGACCTCTTTATCTTGTAAGTAAGCAAAAACTGTACGGCGTGAGTGAGTAGTATCGTTTTTAGATTTTGTAATAATCGGCTCTACATAAACACGTAAAGCTTTAGCTTTAGCTAATGTAGTAGTAATTCTTTTGTGTTTAATTAACGAAGAAGCCATGTTTGCTAACATCGCTTTTCTGTGCGATGCAGTTCTGCCTAAATGGTTAACTTTTTTTCCGTGTCTCATTTTTTAATTTTTAAAGTGCATACCGTCTCTTTGAACTTAATCTGAGGGAATTATGCACAGTGAATATTTAATTTATTCTTTTTGGTTATTGAACTTCGAACTTATCGACTTTCAACTTCCGACTAATTACTCTTCGTCTAACTTATACTTAGAAAGGTTCATTCCAAACGATAATTGTTTAGATTTTACCAATTCCTGAATTTCAGTTAAAGATTTCTTACCAAAGTTTCTGAATTTTAACATATCAGCAACATCATAAGAAACAAGATCAGCTAAAGTACGGATATCAGCTGCTTTTAAGCAGTTTAATGCGCGCACAGAAAGATCTAGATCAACTAATTCTGTTTTCAGGATTTTACGCATATGTAAGATTTCCTCATCAACTTCTTTAGTTTCTTCTTTAGCCTGAGATTCTAACACTAAATTCTCATCAGAAAATAGCATAAAGTGTTGGATCAAAATTTTAGCTGCCTCTTTTAAAGCTTCTTCAGGATGAATAGAACCGTCTGTAGAAATATCTAAAATTAATTTCTCGTAGTCCGTTTTTTGTTCAACACGATAGTTTTCAATCGTATATTTAACGTTCTTCATTGGTGTGAAGATCGAATCGATAGCGATTACACCAACTACAGAATCATTAACTTTATTTTCTTCTGCAGGAACATAACCACGTCCTTTATTGATAGTTAATTCTACCTCTAAAGTAACTGATTTTTCCATATTGCAAATCACTAATTCAGGATTTAAAACCTCAAAATTATTTGAGAATTTAGTGATATCACCGGCCAAAAACTGCTCCTGACCATTAATCACGATAAACACTTTTTCTGAATCACCTGATTCACCTACTTTTTTAAAACGAACTTGTTTTAAGTTAAGGATAATCTCCGTTAAATCTTCAACTACACCTTTGATTGTAGAAAACTCATGTGAAACGCCTGAAAAACGAATGCTTGTAATAGCAAAACCTTCTAATGAAGAAAGTAAAATTCTTCTTAGGGCATTACCAATTGTTACACCGAAACCGGGCTCTAAAGGACGAAATTCAAATTGACCATCGAAATCAGTTGATTTCTGCATGATTACCTTATCTGGTTTCTGAAATGCTAAAATTGCCATTTATAATGTTTTTAGATCGTTTATTAATGTTGTGTAACTAAAAAAGTTAAAGCCTTTACAGGCTTTAACCAATATGATTACTTAGAGTACAACTCTACTATAAGGTTTTCCTTAATGTTTTCTGGTATCTCATCACGGTTAGGATAATTTAAAAATTTACCGCTTAACTCGCTAGCGTTCCACTCTAACCAAGAGTGTTTGTTGATTGCTTTACCAGCTACTGAGTTTGTAATTGCTTCTAATGATTTAGATTTTTCACGAACTGCAATCACATCTCCAGATTTTAATTGATATGATGGGATGTTTACAACTTCACCGTTAACTGTAATGTGCTTATGGCTAACTAACTGACGAGCACCAGAACGGCTAGGTGCAATACCTAATCTGTAAACAGTGTTGTCTAAACGTGCTTCCAATAATTTCAACAAGTTATCACCTGTGATACCTTGACGAGCTGAAGCTCTTGTAAATAAGTTACGGAACTGTTTTTCTAATACCCCATAAGTGTATTTTACTTTCTGTTTTTCCTGTAACTGAATAGCATATTCAGATTGTTTTCCTCTTCTTTTAGAGGCACCATGTTGGCCTGGAGGATAATTTTTTCTTTCTAATACTTTGTCAGGGCCAAAAATAGGCTCTCTGAATTTACGGGCGATTTTGGACTTTGGTCCGGTATATCTTGCCATTTGTTGTTGATTTTAAAGTATCAACCCGACCGCATCGGGCGACTCTTAGCTTTAAAAAATTAATTGATTAAACTCTTCTCTTTTTAGGAGGACGACATCCGTTGTGAGGAAGTGGGGTAATATCTTTAATAGATGTTACTTCTAATCCTGCAACTTGTAAAGTTCTGATAGCAGACTCACGACCTGAACCAGGACCTTTTACAAATACTTCAACTTTACGTAAACCTAAATCATAAGCTACTTTACCACAATCCTGAGCAGCTTGTCCGGCAGCATAAGGTGTATTCTTTTTAGAACCTTTAAAACCCATTTTACCTGCAGAAGACCATGAAATGGTTTGCCCATTGTTATTAGTTAAAGTAACAATGATGTTGTTGAACGTAGCATTAATATGTGCCTGACCAACAGGTTCAATATTAACAATACGTTTTTTTGTAACTTTTTTACTCTTAGCCATTTTGTTTTAACGATTTATGACTTACGAACTTGAACTAACTCAGTAATCCGCTACCGTAAATCTGTAATCTAATGATTATTTAGATGCTTTTTTCTTGTTAGCAACTGTTTTTCTCTTTCCTTTACGTGTACGAGAGTTGTTTTTAGTACGCTGACCACGAGAAGGCAAACCTTTTCTGTGACGTAAACCTCTGTAACAGCCAATATCCATTAAACGTTTAATGTTTAATTGTACTTCTGAACGTAAAGCACCTTCAACTTTGATAGTGTCATTAATGATAGTACGGATAGCGGCCAACTCATCATCAGACCATTCCTGTACTTTTTTATCAAGGCTGATACCTGCCTGAGTTAATATACTTTGAGCAGTTGATCTACCTATACCATAAATATAGGTTAATCCAATCTCGCCTCTTTTGTTTCTTGGTAAATCAATACCTGAAATCCTTGCCATATTTATAAATTGTTTTTAAATGAACGACCGAACGGCGGGCCACCGTTGTACGGAATTTCGTTCCAAATGTTTTAATTATCCCTGACGTTGCTTGTATTTAGGGTTTTTCTTGTTAATTACGTAAAGTTTTCCTTTACGACGAATAACCTTGCAATCAGCGCTACGTTTTTTAATTGATGACCTAACTTTCATTTTATTTGTATCTATAAGTGATTCTTCCCTTCGTTAAATCGTAAGGAGACATCTCTAATTTAACTTTATCACCAGGTAAAATTTTGATGTAGTGCATTCTCATTTTACCCGAAATGTGCGCAATAATTTCATGCCCATTTTCAAGTTCTACCCTGAACATGGCATTAGATAATGCTTCTTTTATTACTCCGTCTTGTTCAATTGAGGCTTGTTTAGCCATATAATCTTGATTTTTACTTAATTAGCTTCTACACAACAAGGCTGCAAAATTAAGTAAAAATTTTTATTTTTTTACTTTTTTTCTTTTAAAACTTCTTCAATCAGAGAAAAAGTTGATAAAACATCTGCCTTGCCTTTTTTTACTGCCACTGTATGCTCAAAATGAGCAGAGGGGCGGTTATCTTTAGAGGTTACAGTCCAACCATCAGACCAAAATTTAACTGCTGCAGTACCGGCATTGATCATTGGCTCAATGGCAATCACCATTCCTTCTTCCAATTTAATCCCACTACCTCTGCGGCCATAATTTGGCACTTCCGGTTTTTCGTGCAGTTTTACTCCCACACCATGCCCTACTAATTCTCTTACTACACCAAAACCATGTTGTTCCGCATGATATTGCACAGCAAATCCTATATCTCCAATTCGCATACCAACCACAGCTTTCTCAATGGCTAATGCCAAACACTCTTGTGTTACTTTACATAACTTTTGCTTTTCTTCATTAATTTCTCCGATTGCAAAAGTGTACGCAGAATCACCGTAATAATTATTTTTAATTACTCCACAATCAACAGATATCAGATCTCCCTCTTTAATTACATAATCATTTGGAAAACCATGTACTACCTGCTCATTAGGTGAAATACATAAAGAGTTGGGAAAACCACCATAATTTAAGAAAGCTGGCACGGCGCCATGATCTTGTATGAACTCATATGCCAGCTTATCTAATGATAATGTTGTTATTCCTGGTTTAATTACTTTAGCTACTTCTGCCAAAGTTTTTGAAACCAGAAGCGAACTTTCTCTAATTAATTCAATCTCTTCCTGAGACTTGTAATGAATTTTAGACATTCTTGATTTATAATGCAGCGCCTGTGGTTCCGGTAGCGGCAGGGATTCCTGCGCGACCAGTTACACGACCTGTTTTCATTAAACCATCATAGTGGCGCATTAACAGATAACTTTCTATTTGCTGTAAAGTATCTAAAACAACACCTACTAAAATCAATAACGAAGTCCCTCCAAAGAAATGTGCAAACTCTTGCTGAACACCTACTTTAATAGCTAAAGAAGGTAATATTGCAATAATTGCAAGGAATAATGCTCCTGGGAAAGTAATTTTAGAAATTACCTCATCAATGAAATTCGAAGTGGCCAACCCTGGTTTAATACCTGGAATAAAGCCTCCATTTTTCTTCATATCATCAGACATTTGCATTGGGTTAACTGTTATAGCAGTATAAAAAAATGTAAATGCTATAATTAAAAATGCGAATGTTAAATTATATGTCAATGAAGTAATATCTACATATTGGTGTAACCAACTATCTTGTAGCTTAGGAAATACACCTATTAATGCACTTGGAACAAACATTAAAGCTTGAGCAAAAATAATCGGCATTACACCAGCAGCATTCACTTTTAAAGGAATATATTGCCTTACGCCACCAACTTGTCTGTTACCTACTACCCTTTTTGCATATTGTACAGGAACTTTACGCACACCCTGAACAATCAAAATAGTAAACATAATTACAGCATATAATGCTACAATCTCCAATACTAATCTGATCAGACCTCCATCATTACCGGCAAACACAGAGTTAACCTCTTGTTGAATTGCCAATGGTAAACGGGCAATAATACCCACCATAATAATTAATGATGTTCCATTTCCTATACCCTTATCTGTAATTTTCTCACCTAACCACATTACAAATAATGTTCCTGCGGTTAATACAAAAGCAGATATGATATAAAAAGTAGCGTGATCTATAACGATTGCGTTTTGCGGAACCTGTGTTTTTACATAACCAATTGCCTGAACAATTGTAATAGCTACTGTTAAATAACGTGTATACTGTGTTAATTTCTTTCTACCACTCTCACCTTCTTTTTGCATTTTTTGAAAAGAAGGAACTGCAATACCCAACAACTGAACCACGATAGATGCAGAAATATAAGGCATAACACCCAATGCTACAATTGATGCTTTTGAAAATGCACCACCTGCAAACATATCTAACAGGCCTAAAAGACCAGATTTTTCAGTATGTGCTAATTGATTTGGATCTACCCCTGGTAGTACTACCTGACAAACCACACGATAGATGATAAGAATCGAAAGCGTAAATAAAATACGCTTCTTCAACTCTTCTATTTTCCAAATATTACTTAAAGTAGTAAATAGCTTCTTCATTTAATTTATTACAGTTTTACGATTGAGCCTCCGGCAGCTTCAATAGCTTTTTGTGCACTTGCAGAAAAAGCATGAGCCGTTACATTTAATTTTGCTTTAACTTCACCTCGACCTAAGATTTTCACTAAATCGTTTTTAGAAGCTAAACCATGCTGTTGCAATGTAGCAAAATCAATTGTATTTAAGCTAAATTTTTCTGCTAAACCTTGTAATACATCTAAATTGATACCAACGTATTCAACACGGTTAATAGGTTTAAAACCAACTTTAGGTACACGACGTTGTAAAGGCATTTGACCACCCTCAAAACCTACTTTTGTAGTTGTACCAGAACGTGAGCCAGCACCTTTATGTCCACGGGTTGAAGTGCCACCACGACCAGAACCTTGACCACGACCTATTCTTTTGTTAGTTTTAACAGAACCTTTTGCAGGTTTTAAATTACTTAAGTTCATTTTCAAAAAATTGTGTTGTCCCTTCGCTCTCACTAATCAGGAAACAACGTTAAACAAATAAAAATCTGTTTACCTTAAAGAAGGTAAACAGATCTTATAATAATTAAATAGATTCAATAGCTACTAAGTGATTAACTTTTCTTACCATCCCAATAATGGCAGCATTAGCCTCAACCTCTACACTTTGGTTTAATTTAGTTAAACCTAAAGCTTTCATGGTTCTTTTTTGGCGTTCGCTTCTATCGATCACGCTTTTTATTTGGGTAATTTTAATTTTAGCCATGATATTATCCGTTAAAAACTTTGTTTAAATCCACACCACGGTTTTGAGCTACTGTATAAGCATCACGCATTTTAGTTAATGCATCAACAGTTGCTTTTACCACGTTATGTGGGTTTGATGAACCTTTTGATTTTGCCAATACGTTATGGATACCGGCACTCTCTAATACGGCACGCATGGCACCACCGGCAATTACTCCGGTACCTACTGCTGCTGGTTTTACTAAAACAAAACCTCCAGAGAACTTACCGATTTGCTCATGAGGCACGGTACCATTTAAAATTGGAACTTTTACTAAGTTCTTTTTGGCATCATCCACGCCTTTAGCAATTGCTTCGGTAACCTCTTTAGCTTTGCCTAAACCATAACCTACAACGCCGTTCTCATCTCCTACAACTACGATAGCTGAAAAGCTGAAAGTACGACCTCCTTTGGTTACTTTAGCAACACGCTGTATGCTAACTAAACGATCTTTTAACTCAATTTCGCTAGTTTTTACTCTTTTTATATTGATAGTTGACATTATCTCTTATTTAATGATTAAAACACTAGACCACCTTCGCGGGCACCTTCTGCCAACGATTTAACACGTCCATGGTACAAGTAACCATTTCTGTCGAAAACAACTTCTTTAACACCAGCAGCAATTGCTTTCTCAGCAACTAACTTACCTACTGCTACAGATTGTTCGATTTTGGTTCCTTTAGCACTGAAATCTTTAGATAAAGATGATGCCGAAGCTATTGTGTTACCAGTTTCATCGTTAATAATTTGAGCATAAATACCTTTATTGCTTCTATAAACTGATAAACGTGGACGGTTTTCAGAACCAGTAAGTCTTTTTCTGATACCTTTTTTAATACGCTCTCTGCGCGATAATTTTTTTCCTGCCATTTTAATTATTTTTTAGAAGCTGATTTACCTGCTTTTCTTCTTAACACTTCACCAACAAACTTGATACCTTTACCTTTGTAAGGTTCTGGTGCACGTAACGAACGGATTTTTGCTGCTACCTGACCTAATAATTGTTTGTCGATACCCTCTAACACGATTTTAGGCGTTTGACCTTTTTCAGATGTTGTAGTTACTTTGATTTCTTGAGGTAACTGGAACACATAATGGTGAGAATAACCTAATACTAAATCTAAGGTTTGACCTTGATTTGAAGCACGGTAACCAACACCTACTAATTCTTGTTCGATTTTGTAACCACTGGTTACACCAACAACCATGTTATTGATTAAAGAACGATAAAGACCATGTAGGGCTTTGTGTCTTTTCTGATCTGATGGACGAACTACTGTTAAAACACCTTCTTCTTGAGAAATAGTGATATCGCCTTCTAAAACTTGGCTTAACTCTCCTTTAGGACCTTTTACTGTAACTACGTTATCTTTTGATAAAGTAACTGTAACACCTGCAGGTACGTTAATTGGGTTTTTTCCTATTCTTGACATTGTACTGATCTCCTTTAATTAATAAACGTGACACAATACCTCACCGCCAATGTTTAATTTGGCTGCTTCTTTATCAGTCATTACACCTTTAGAAGTAGATAAGATTGCGATACCTAAACCATTTAATACTCTCGGCATATTTTCTACCCCAGCATATTGTCTTAAACCTGGTTTACTGATACGGGTTAAAGTACGGATTGCTGGAACTTTAGTGATAGCGTTATATTTTAACGCAATTTTAATTACACCTTGAGCTGTAGTGTCTTCAAACTTGTAGTTTGCAATGTAACCTTTGTCAAAAAGAACCTTAGTGATTTCTTTTTTAAGGTTAGAAGCGGGAACTTCTACGATTCTGTGATTTGCTTTAATAGCATTTCTCAATCTTGTAAGATAGTCCGCTATTGGATCTGTATTCATTATAATTGAGTTGTGATAGTGGTATCCGTACGCGTCACCCGACTTCTGGACCTGCTATCGGTTAATATTCTGTTTTGCTGCTATATGTCAATGAGCCATAAGCTGTAAGGGCTGCAAAAATACAACTTACAACTTATAACTCAAAAACTTATATTATTTTAATGATAATTACCAGCTAGCTTTTCTAACTCCTGGTATCTTACCTTCTAAAGCCATTTCACGAAATGTTACCCTTGAGATACCAAAAGTACGCATATAACCGCGAGGACGACCTGTTAACTTACAACGGTTGTGTAAACGTACAGCCGAAGAGTTTTTAGGTAATTTATCTAATGCTTCATAATCGCCGGCCGCTTTTAACGCTGCACGTTTCTCAGCATATTTAGCCACCAATTTTTGGCGTTTAATTTCGCGAGCTTTTACTCCTTCTTTTGCCATTATTGTTCTGCTTTTTGATTTTTAAATGGTAATCCAAATTGTTTTAAAAGTTCCAATGCCTCAACATCGTTAGTAGCTGAAGTTACAAAAGTAATATCCATACCTAAAATCTTGTTGATTTTATCGATGTTGATCTCAGGGAAAATGATTTGCTCAGTGATACCTAAAGTATAGTTACCCTTTCCATCAAAGCCTTTATCATTGATACCTTTAAAATCACGGATACGAGGCAAAGCTACAGCAATTAATCTATCTAAGAACTCATACATGTTGTTATCACGTAAAGTTACACGTACACCAATTGGCATACCTTTACGTAATTTAAAGTTTGAGATATCTTTTTTAGATTTTGCAGGTACAGCTTGTTGTCCCGCTATAGTTGATAACTCTGCGATAGCGCTATCAATAACTTTTTTATCAGCTACTGAAAAACGACCTACACCTTGGTTGATAGAGATTTTTTTCAACTTAGGCACTTGCATGGCAGATTTGTAGTTGAACTTTTCTTTAAGAGCGCCTACAATCTCCTCTTTATATTTGCTTTTTAATCTTGGTACGTATGCCATTATTTAATTTCCTCCCCTGAAATTTTAGCAACTCTAACTAATTTTCCGTCGGCATTTAATTTACGGCCAACACGAGTAGTTTTACCAGATTTTGGATCAACCAACTGAACGTTTGAAATATGAAGAGCAGCTTCTTTTTTAATTATACCACCGTTAGGTGCAGCAGCACTTGGCTTAGTGTGTTTTGATACAAGGTTTACACCTTCTACCACCACTCTGCTTTTAGATACAAGTACTTCTTGTACTTTACCTTGTTGTCCTTTAGAATCTCCTGCAATAACTTTTACAAGGTCTCCTTTACGGATCTTTAATTTTGCCGGTTTGTTAACTTTGTTTCCCATTTTATAATACCTCCGGTGCTAATGATACAATTTTCATGAATTGTTTTTCACGCAGTTCTCTTGCTACCGGGCCAAAGATACGTGTGCCACGAGGCTCATCTTGGTTGTTTAACAACACGGCTGCATTGTCGTCAAAACGAATATATGAACCATCTTTACGACGGATTTCTTTTTTCGTTCTTACTACAACTGCTTTAGAAACAGTTCCTTTTTTAATGTTACCAGAAGGCAATGCGCTTTTTACGGTTACAACAACTTTGTCACCAATCGAAGCATATCTTTTGCCGGTTCCACCAAGTACACGGATAACCAATACTTGTTTTGCGCCGCTATTATCGGCTACGTTTAATCTTGATTCCTGTTGTACCATCTTATTTAGCTCTTTCTAAAATTTGTACTAATCTCCAGTTCTTGTTTTTACTCAGCGGACGAGTTTCCATGATCAATACTGTATCACCGATACCGCATTCGTTTTTCTCGTCATGAGCCATAAATTTGGTAGTTTTCTTAACGAACTTACCATAAATCGGGTGTTTCACTTTACGCTCTACCGCTACAACAACAGATTTGTCCATCTTATTGCTTACCACCAACCCGGTTCTTGTTTTTCTTAATTGTCTTTCCATTTCGACTCTAAAGTTATTTAGTTTCAGTAGCTGACTGAGCTTTTTTAACGCTAGTCAATTCAGTGTTTAATCGAGCTATTTCCTTTCTGATCGCTTTAATACGACTAGGATTTTCAATAGCCGAAATTGTATGTGCAAATTTTAACTTTGTTAAGTTTTGCTTTTCTTCTGCAATCTTAGCTACTAGTTCTTCTTGAGAAAGCCCTTTGATTTCTGAGTTTTTCATTTTATTAAATTTTATGTTAGGTCTAGCGGTTATAATAACAAGTTACTTACAACATTGATCCTAATCCTTATTTTATGCTTCTACGTAATCTCTACGTACTACAAATTTTGTTTGAACAGGTAATTTCTGAGCAGCAAGTCTTAATGCTTCTTTAGCAATTGCCAACGGCACGCCTTCTGCTTCAAAAATGATACGTCCGGGTCTAACTACGGCAACCCAATATTCTGGAGCACCTTTACCTTTACCCATACGTACTTCAGCAGGTTTTTTAGTTACCGGTTTATCCGGGAAAATTCTAATCCAAACCTGACCTTCACGTTTCATATAACGAGTTACTGCAATACGGGCAGCCTCTATTTGGCGACTTGTAATCCAAGTTGCTTCTAAAGACTTAATCCCGAAAGACCCGAATGATAATTCTGAACCACGAGTGGCCAGACCTTTCATTCTGCCTTTTTGCATCTTTCTGAACTTGGTTCTTTTTGGCTGTAACATCTTATTTTATTATTATCGTTGAACGACTGTTAATTATTTACGTGGACCTCTGTTGTTTCCACCTTTATTATCTCTTCCATGACGACCACCACCACGCTTATCGTTTCTTCTGTCGCCACCTCTGTTGTCTCTGCCACCATCGCGGCCACCGAAGTTACCTTCTGGTCTACCACCTTTGCCTGGAGCATTGTTGGCAGCACCGATATTTGGAGAAAGATCGCGTTTACCGTAAACCTCACCTTTACATATCCAAACTTTAATACCTATTTTACCATAGGTTGTTAAAGCTTCTGCTAAAGCGTAGTCGATATCAGCACGGAAAGTATGCAAAGGAATTCTTCCTTCTTTATACTGTTCTGTACGAGCCATCTCTGCACCACCTAAACGGCCAGAAGTCATGATTTTGATACCTTCTGCTCCCATTCTCATGGTTGATGCGATAGACGATTTCATTGCTCTACGGAAAGAAATCCTAGCTTCTAATTGTTTTGCAACACCTTCTGCTACTAACTGCGCATCAAGTTCAGGACGTTTAATTTCGAAGATATTGATCTGAACTTCTTTTTTAGTCAGTTTCTTTAACTCTTCTTTAATTTTATCAACCTCTTGACCCGCTTTACCGATTACGATTCCCGGACGTGCTGTATGAATAGTAACTGTGATGCGTTTTAAAGTACGCTCAATTACTACCTTAGAAACACCGCCCTTTGCAATACGTGCTGAAAGGTATTTTCTTATTTTTTCGTCCTCAACTAATTTGTCAGCATAGTTGTTGCCTCCGAACCAGTTAGAATCCCAACCTCTGATGATTCCTAACCTGTTACCTATTGGATGTGCTTTTTGTCCCATTTCTGTTAATTAGTTTGAGTTTCAACGTTTTTACTATCTACTACCAAGGTCACGTGATTAGAACGTTTACGAATTCTGTAACCACGACCTTGTGGAGCTGGTCTTAGTCTTTTTAACTGGCGACCACCGCCTACCATTACCGATTTAACGAATAATTGGCTTTCCTCAGGGCGAGAACCTGCATTTTTTTGTTCCCAGTTATTGATAGCAGATAATAAAAGTTTTTCAACTCTGATTGCTGCCTCTTTATTGGTATATTTTAAAATATGTAATGCTTTCTCAACACGCTCACCTCTGATCAGATCTACAACCAAACGCATCTTACGAGGCGAGGTTGGACAATTGTTCAATTTTGCTACTGCTTCCATCTCTTAATTATTTTTTCTTTTCAGAGTGACCTCTAAATGTTCTGGTTGGAGCGAACTCCCCTAATTTATGGCCAACCATGTTTTCTGTTACGTATACTGGTATAAATTTATTGCCGTTATGCACTGCAAATGTGTGACCTACGAAATCTGGTGAAATCATCGATCTACGAGACCAAGTTTTGATTACAGTCCTTTTGCCTGAATCATTCATAGAGTTTACTTTTTTCTCTACGTTATGGTCAATATAAGGTCCTTTTTTAATTGAACGAGCCATTATTTCTTCCTTTTCTCTATGATGAAACGATTTGAATATTTTGTAAGCGAACGGGTTTTGTAGCCTTTAGCTAATACACCGTTTCTTGAACGAGGGTGACCTCCTGAAGCGCGGCCTTCACCACCACCCATTGGGTGATCAACAGGGTTCATCGCTACCGGACGTGTACGAGGACGACGACCGATCCAACGGCTACGACCTGCTTTACCTAATACCTCATTTGCATGATCTGAGTTAGAAACAGCACCAATAGTAGCTAAGCAAGTAACTAAGATTAATCTGGTTTCACCCGATGGCATTTTAATCGTTGCATATTTTCCATCTCTGGCTGCTAATTGCGCATAAGAACCTGCGCTGCGAGCTAACTGAGCCCCTTTTCCTGGATGGATTTCCAAGTTGTGGATAATAGATCCCAATGGAATGTTAGCTAATCTCAAAGTGTTACCTACTTCTGGAGTAGCTTTATCACCCGAAATAACTGTTTGTCCTACCTGTAATCCTTCAGGAGCAATAATGTAACGTTTCTCACCATCAGCATAATGCAATAATGCGATGCGTGCTGTACGGTTTGGATCATATTCAACAGTAGCAACTGTTGCAGGAATATCAAACTTATCACGTTTAAAATCAATTAAACGGAAAGATTTTTTGTGACCACCGCCAATGTAGCGCATAGTCATTTTACCTGTATTGTTACGACCTCCCGATTTTTTAGAAGATACAACCAATGATTTTTCGGGCTTGGTTGCTGTAATCTCCGTAAAGCTTGCGCCTACTCTGAAACGAGTACCCGGAGTAACTGGTTTAAATTTTCTTAAGCCCATAGTTATTATTATATTCTATTTAAATTAAATATTTGCGTAATAATCTATTGTTTCGCCCTCTTTAAGAGTTACAATAGCTTTTTTGTATTTAGGGCTACGACCGCTAACTAGACCACTTTTAGTGTTTCTGGTTTTAGTCTTACCAACAACAACCATTGTGTTTAATGATACAATGTTAACACCGTACATTTGCTCAATAGCTTGTTTAATCTGCAACTTATTTGCCTTAGGGTTTACCTTGAAGGTAAAACGATTAGTCTTTTCGGTTAATAAAGATGCTTTCTCGGTTAATATTGGTTTTTGTAAGATTTCCATATTACTTAGCGAATGCTTCCTCCAAAGTTTTAAGCGAACTAGCAGTTACTAAAAGTTTACCAGCGTTTAATACATCATAAGTATTTAAATCACCAGCGGTAGTTACTTTAGCTTTCTGAATGTTTCTGCTTGATAAATAGATATTATTATTTTGTGCAGGTAGAACTAATAACGTTTTCTCTCCAGTTAAATTTAATGCGTTAACTAAATTGATATAGTTTTTAGTTTTAATAGTATCAAAAGTAAAATCTTCTAAAACCACGATGTTGTTATCCTGAGCTTTATACGCTAAGGCAGATTTACGTGCTAATGATTTTAATTTTTTGTTTAATTTGAAACTATAGTCTCTTGGCTGCGGACCAAAAACACGACCACCGCCATTAAATAATGGAGATTTAATGCTTCCGGCACGGGCACCACCTGTACCTTTTTGTTTATATAATTTACGGGTAGAACCCGCAATCTCATTACGTTGTTTAGATTTGTGAGTTCCTTGACGTTGGTTAGCCAGGTATTGTTTCACATCTAAATAAATCGCATGGTCGTTTGGTGTTACACCAAAAACCGACTCAGGAAGTTGCACCTTGGCACCTGTCTCTTTTCCTGAAATATTTACTACTTTAACTTCCATCTGCTTACTTATCTAAGATTACGTAAGATCCTTTAGCTCCTGGTACGGAACCACTAACTACTAATAGGTTTTGCTCAGCATAAACTTTCAAAATCTGTAAGTTCTGAATTTTTACGCGGTCTCCACCTGTTCTACCAGCCATGCGCATTCCTTTGAATACACGTGAAGGCCAAGATGAAGCTCCTAATGAACCCGGCGCACGCATTCTGTTGTGCTGGCCATGAGTCTGACCACCAACTCCGCCAAAACCATGACGTTTTACCACACCCTGAAAACCCTTACCTTTTGAAGTCCCAACTACGTCTACGTAGTCGCCCTCATTAAAGATACTTACCGTAATGGTATCACCAAGATTTAAAGCATCTTCAAAGCCTTTAAACTCCACCAACTTACGCTTTGGAGTTGTGCTTGCTTTAGCAAAGTGACCTTTCAATGGTTGGTTTGTGTTTTTTTCTTTGGCATCATCATAACCCAACTGAATTGATGAATAACCATCGTTTTCTTCGGTTTTAACTTGTGTAACTACACAAGGCCCAGCTTCGATAACTGTACAAGGAATATTTCTTCCTTCTGCATCGAAAATACTGGTCATTCCTACTTTTTTTCCAATAATTCCTGACATTTTCTTAATTAAATTAACACCCATCGAAGCAGTAGGGCTTCGTTCAAGGTGGATATACAATCCCGCTAAGGGACCGCAAAATTAGAAAATAAATATTAATTTTCAAACAGTTAGCTAAAATTTTTTAAAAATATTTTAGCCTTTTTGAAGGGAGGTTGAGTCTGAGATTTTAATGAGCAAATCCGCCACTTAAACTCATCGCGATGATTAACAATACGATGATACATATAAGCACATAAAGGTAATCTTTTTCTATAAAAAAACTAACAGCAGCCATAACTATTCTGGCAATTGGTGTAAATATGAGCATAAGCAGGCCTAGCTGTATAATAGTAATGCCTTCTAATGCATGGAGATTAGTAAAAATAGACTTAATATCCTTGAGATGTACTTTTGCATAGTCAAATGTATGGTACTCTACGGACTTTCCTGCATTTCCCAATAAGTAAATAACAGCCCCTATTAAAACAGTTGCCATAGATAAAACAACACCTATTCTGAGCAGGTTTCCAATAATGGCCTGAATATCTTTATCCGTAACTTTATTCATATTAGCTTCCAAAACCTCCGGTTAATCCTTTATATATCATTTGTATGGCCAGTAGGGTAACAACTATAGCAAAAACCATTTTGAGTTTGGTTGTATTTGCATTAACCAAAACCTTTGCTCCTACAGTGGCTCCGCATAATACGCCTAAACAAACAGGCATTGCGATTGTAGGATCTATTTGTCCTCGATGTAGATAAACAATAGCACTTGCAGCGGCAGTTACTCCCATCATAAAATTACTGGTGGTGGTTGATACTTTAAAAGGCAAGCGCATAATATTATCCATAGCTACTACTTTTAGCGCTCCGCTTCCTATGCCTAATAAACCGGATAGCGTACCTGCAAAAAGCATCATAAAAAAACCTCCCCCCACATTTCTTACTGCATAAGGGGTTTCGATTCCCTGATTTGGATATGAACTATTTAATTTAAAAAACTTAGCTAAGTCACTACTATAATCCTGGTTAGCATGATCTACTTTTTTCCTTAAAGTCATAGCCGATGAAAAGATTAAAATCAGTCCAAAGATAACAGCCACGTATGAAGCATTCAAATAAACCGCTATTACAGCTCCCAATATAGCGCCTACCGTTGTTGCTATTTCTAACAACATACCTATACGCATATTGGTTAGACCTTCTTTTACATATGCCGCCGCTGAACCGGTAGAAGTTGCAATTACCGATATAATGGAGGCGCCTATAGCATAATGTATATCCACTCCCAAACCTAAAGTAAGCAAGGGTATAATGATTACCCCACCTCCCAACCCGGTTAAAGAACCTAAAAAACCAGCCAAGAACGAGCCGAGCAAAACTATGATGGTAAATAACAATGCGGTCATAAATCAAATATACAATTATGGTTTCTAGCTATTTTAAAAATCAGCAAAATAACAAAGTTCTTATTTAAAATATACTAAAATAAGCTTCGTTTTGTTTAAAAATAGTGACATAATATTTCGTAGTTTATAAAAAACGCCTATATTGAGCAAGCTTTATTTAAGGTTGCCTGATTTTACAGGCTTCAATTGCTGGCTGATACAATTGTTTAACCGAGAATCATTAAGTATGAAGACCAAGAATTTCTTAGCTATCTTTTTAGTAATATTTACCCTATCAGGTATTCAAGCCAAAGCCCAAACTAACCCCGCTCCTGTTCAAACTAAACCTACGGCAGCAGCTCCCGTTAAAAGAAGTTACAGTTTAAAAAATGATACTATTTTAAATAAAGATAACTCTCTTAACGGGCAATACCAGTTTATGCTTTCAAGATCTATGGGTACGGCAGATGGTTACAGAATGATTAACCCTAACAGGTTAACTACACTTTGGAAAAATGTTACAGACAGTATAAGAAAAGAGAAAGAAGAAAATAAAAGACTAAAATTAAAAATTACCGACAGCGAAAAAACCATTAGTTATTTAAAAACCGAAATATCGGGCAAAGATGCTTCTCTGAACGAAAACGTTGACAAGATAAACGAAATAAAATTTTTAGGGTTATCTTTTAATAAGAATAGTTACAACGTTTTCGTATGGAGTATTATAGGCATATTGATTCTGGCCTTGGTCATCATAATAACCCGCTCTGGAAAAAACATTACTGAAGCCAAACACCGCACGCAACTCTATAATGAAATAACCGAAGAATACCAGAACTTTAAAAGCAAGGCAAATGAAAAAGAACGTAAGCTCGCCCGCGAATTGCAAGATGAACGCAATAAACTTGACGAGCTGTTAAATCGTAAATAATTATTATTTTAATTCGTTCATTAAAACCTCTGCAACTTTTCTGGCTTTCTGTTTTAAATAAGGCCTTGGCGTATTATCACCTACTTCATAGGTTAATGCCTCAGCATTTAAAACTCTGCCCAACCAAGCTTTTGAAACATTGCCCCCGTTACCAGAAGGTTTTACTTCGGTTTTCTTTACACCTTCAAAGTCATGCAATCCCTTTATCCAGTTATTGACTAATCCGGGTTTGTTGGTATCATTCCTATCCTCATTAGTATAAAGGACATCATTATAAGTAGAATGAAAATCAAGGGCAAAATAAACCTTTGCATTTTGTTGTTTTACTTTATTTAATAAATATTCTCTAACAGCCCTTGTTTCTGGTTGTTTAAAATCTGTCCAGTCTCTGTTTAGGTCAACTCCAGCAAAACTGTGACGCCAGTTCCCTTCATCTACACCATCCGGGTTAATCATTGGGATAATAACAAGCTCATAATTCTTCAAAAAATTGCGGGCTTCTTCCGTATTGCCAGTTAAGGTCTCAACAAATTCAACCATTGCCATATAACCAGAAACTTCAGGCGGATGTTGTCTGCTTAAGACCACTATAACCTTTTTGCCATCACTTTTGGTTGTATTTAGAGCAATAATAGGTTTTCCACCTACACTATACCCTATTACTTGCTTATTTAAAGATCTTTCTGCTACAAACTTATCCATCCATTGATAAGATTGGGCAGCAGAAATAATCTCCTGAGCCGCTATAGTCAATGTATCTGTTGAAAGTTGTACTTTAAAATTAGCTTGTTTTTTGTCGGGACTTAATTTAACATGAGTAATGTTTTTCCAATCCACATAGTTTGTGGTAATCTTTGGTTCGTACCTGTGTTTATCTTCAGGATATTTTAAATTGATATAAACATTTTTATGTGGGGTACCCCAAACTTTAAAAGCGAACCATGGGCTAGGATTTATTGGTCTGTTTTCAGATTTGATCGTAATTGAATAAGTACTGTCATTCTCTTTTTCCAGCTGATTAATACGAGCAGAAGGAAAATTATTACTAAAAAAGACCCCTTGATCTTTAAATGCAAAAACTTGTTTTTGTTGGCGTTCTATTTTAATAGCGGACTCATCAATTTTAGCTGTTTTAACCTGAACCGTTTGCCTTTTTATGGCACAGGATGAAATTACAAGGGGAAAGAGCGTGAGATAGAAAAAAATGTGCTTGGTCTTCATTGCTTTCTGCTTAAGTTTCTTAGTTTTTCCTGTTTATTTGAGTTTCTAAAGAACAGGAATAATTAAGCCGTTAATATATAAAACCTTTTGTTTTCCTGTTGTAACAATTTAACTTCTGAATAAAACCAAAGGCTTATTCAATAAAAAAGGGTATCAAAATTATTTTGATACCCTTTTCGAATATTTTAAAAATCATTAAACTTTGATTTCTACTTCTACTCCACTTGGTAATTCAAGTTTCATTAAAGCATCAACAGTTTTTGAGTTTGAGCTATAAATATCTAAAAGACGTTTATAAGCACACAATTGAAACTGCTCACGAGCTTTTTTGTTTACGTGTGGCGAACGCAATACAGTAAAGATTTTCTTTTCTGTTGGCAATGGAATAGGTCCGCTAACAACTGCTCCTGTAGGTTTTACAGTTTTTACGATTTTCTCAGCAGATTTATCTACCAAGTTGTAATCGTAAGATTTTAATTTAATTCTAATTCTTTGGCTCATCGTATTTATTTAATTAATGTCGAAAGTTAGAGCTATTAATAACTAACGACGGATTTATCTTTAAAGGTTAAGATGTAAGGTTTAGGATTAAAACCTGTCACCTTACACCTTTACATTATACCTTAATTAGTCTTCGATAGACTTAATTTTTCCTTTTGATTTAGCTATAACTTCATCTTGAACATTACGAGGCGCTTCAGCATAGTGATCAAATTCCATTGTAGAAGTTGCACGACCTGAAGTAATTGTACGTAACTGAGTTACATAACCAAACATTTCTGATAGAGGAACGATTGCTTTGATTACCTGTGCGCCATTACGTGTATCTAAACCTTGCATTTGACCACGACGACGGTTCAAGTCACCCATTACATCACCCATGTTTTCTTCTGGAGTTAATACTTCTACCTTCATGATAGGCTCCATTAATACAGGGCGACATTTTGGTAATGCTTCACGGTAAGCCATCTTACCTGCTAATTCGAAAGATAATGCGTCAGAGTCAACTGCGTGGAATGATCCATCAATTAAGCGAACTTTCATGCCTGATAACGGATAACCAGCAAGTACACCATTATTCATTGAAGCTTCAAAACCTTTCTGAACTGAAGGGATGTATTCTTTTGGAATAGCACCACCCACAATTTCATTAACAAATTGAAGAGGATTTTTAGTAATATCCCAATCTTCGTCAACAGGAGAAATCACAACTTTGATATCAGCAAACTTACCACGACCACCTGATTGCTTTTTATAAACTTCACGGTGTTCAGTAGAACCGTTGATAGATTCTTTGTAAGCTACTTGTGGAGCTCCTTGGTTAACTTCTACTTTAAACTCACGTTTTAAACGGTCGATCAAAATATCTAAGTGAAGCTCACCCATACCTGAAATTACTGTTTGACCAGTATCTTCGTCAGTTTTAACTACGAAAGTAGGATCTTCTTCAGCTAATTTACCTAAAGCGATACCTAATTTATCTACGTCGGCCTGAGTTTTAGGCTCAATCGCTAAACCGATTACCGGCTCAGGGAATGTCATAGACTCAAGAACAATCGGATGTTTTTCATCACAAAGGGTATCTCCAGTTTTAATATCTTTAAAACCAACTACAGCACCAATATCACCAGCCTCAATAAAAGGAATAGGATTTTGCTTGTTAGCATGCATTTGGAAGATACGAGATATACGCTCTTTATTACCAGAACGGGTATTTAATACGTAAGACCCAGCTTCTAATTTACCTGAATAAGCACGGATAAAACATAAACGACCTACAAATGGGTCAGTAGCAATTTTAAATCCTAATGCTGCAAATGGCTCTTTTACATCTGGCTTACGAGAAATCTCCTCACCTGTATCAGGGTTAGTACCTTTTACAGCTTCCTGATCTAATGGCGAAGGCAATAATTCCATTACTAAATCCAACATAGTTTGTACACCTTTGTTTTTGAAAGATGAACCACAAACCATAGGAACAATAGAATTATCTAATACCGCTTTACGTAAAGCGTCTAAAATTTCACGCTCAGTTAATGAATTAGGATCATCAAAGAATTTCTCCATTAATGACTCATCATAACCTGCAACAGCTTCTAATAATTTTTCACGGTATTCAGCAACTTCATCAAGCATATCATCAGGAATTGGCACCTCTGTAAAGGTCATACCTTTATCATGCTCATTCCAAACAATACCACGGTTGTTGATTAAATCAACCACACCTTTGAAACTGTCTTCAGATCCGATAGGTAATTGTAAAGCTACTGCTTCAGAACCTAACATATCTTTAACTTGCTTAACTACTTTTAAGAAGTCAGCACCTGAGCGGTCCATCTTATTAACGAAACCAATACGAGGCACTTTGTAGTTATCAGCTAATCTCCAGTTCGTTTCAGATTGAGGCTCAACACCATCAACAGCCGAAAATAAGAATACTAATCCGTCTAAAACACGTAAAGAACGGTTTACCTCTACAGTAAAGTCAACGTGTCCGGGCGTATCAATAACATTAACATTATATTTATTACCACGGTAGTTCCAGAAAACGGTAGTAGCAGCCGAAGTAATGGTTATACCACGCTCAGCTTCCTGTACCATCCAGTCCATAGTAGAAGCACCCTCGTGTACCTCTCCTAATTTGTGGTTAACTCCAGCATAATAAAGAATACGCTCAGTAGTAGTAGTTTTACCAGCATCGATGTGTGCAGCGATACCAATATTTCTTGTAAATTTTAAATCTCTTGACATCTTGTTTTATTAATGAATGAATGAGAAAATGAGTGAATGAGTGAAAGCTTAACGCATTCAAAACTCAATCATTCAATCATTCAAAATTCAATCATCTATTTAGAATCTGAAGTGTGAGAACGCTTTATTAGCCTCAGCCATTTTATGCGTGTCTTCTTTTTTCTTAACTGCTGCACCTTCACCTTTAGCTGCCGATACCATCTCTGCTGCTAATTTTTCTTTCATGGTTTTTTCTCCACGCTTACGAGCGTAAGTAATTAACCATTTCATACCCAATGCCATTTTACGATCTGGTCTAACCTCAGTAGGAACCTGGAAGTTTGCTCCACCTACACGACGAGATTTAACCTCTACCGAAGGACTGATATTGGCTAATGCACGTTTGAAAACTTCTAAACCATTTTCGCCAGCTTTTTTCTCTGCAATTTCAACTGCATCATAGAAAATAGTGTAAGCGATAGATTTTTTTCCATCGTACATCATGTTATTTACAAATCTTGTTACCTGAACATCGTTAAATTTAGGATCAGGAAGAATGATTCTCTTTTTTGGTTTTGCTTTTCTCATTTCTATTGTCCTCCTAAATTATTTCTTTTTACCTTTTGCTGGTGCTGCAGCTGCCTGTCCTGGTTTAGGGCGCTTAGTACCATATTTACTACGACGTTGGTTACGACCTGCTACGCCAGATGTATCTAATGCACCACGGATGATGTGGTAACGTACACCTGGTAAGTCTTTAACACGACCACCACGGATTAACACGATTGAGTGCTCCTGTAAGTTGTGACCTTCTCCTGGAATATAGGCATTCACCTCTTTACCATTGGTTAAACGTACACGGGCTACTTTACGCATTGCTGAGTTTGGTTTTTTAGGGGTAGTAGTATATACACGTGTACATACACCTCTTCGCTGTGGACATGAGTCCAACGCTGGCGACTTACTCTTGTCAACCAGAGCTACTCTACCTTTTCTAACTAATTGTTGAATAGTAGGCATTTACCT
>NZ_JBKGVD010000004.1:0-312332 GCF_046462515.1 Pedobacter sp. | reverse complement strand
TTTGAGAAGAAGAGGATATACGCCTGAAAGTATCAGGGAGTTTTGCGAGCGTATTGGCATTGCCAAGCGTGAGAACCTGATCGAGCTGAGCTTATTGGAGTTCTGCATCAGAGAAGATCTTAACAAAAAAGCAAACAGGGTAATGGCGGTATTGGATCCTATAAAGTTGGTTATTACCAATTATCCAGAAGGAAAGGATGAAATTCTGATTGGAGAAAATAATCCTGAAGCAGATGATAAAGGTGGTGTGCGTGAAATTCCATTTAGCAGAGAACTTTGGATAGAACGTGAAGACTTTATGGAAGAACCAGCTAAAAAATGGTTCAGATTGGCACCCGGAGCAATGGTAAGGCTTAAATTTGCTTATATTGTTCAATGTGATAGCTTTGAAAAAGATGCAAATGGTGAAATCAAGACTATTTACTGTACCTATATTCCCGAATCAAAAAGTGGTTCAGATACCAGTGGTATCAATGTAAAAGGTACAATTCACTGGGTAAGTGCAGCTCATGCAAAAACGGCAACTGTTCGTCAGTATGATCGTTTATTTACTGTGGAATCTCCTGATGCGGAAGAAGGTGATTTTAAAGATTACCTAAACCCCAAAAGTATGGAGGTAATTGAAAACATTTACATAGAACCTCATTTGGCTAAAGCCAACCTGAGCGACAGATATCAATTTATTCGTAAAGGATATTTCTGTTTGGATAAAGATTCAACCGCAGAACATCTGGTATTTAACCGGGTGGTTTCATTAAAAGATAGCTGGAAAGGGTAATGGTATTATCGTTTCTTATAAAAAAAGCAGCGGCTATTTAGCCGCTGCTTTTTATCTTTTTACTGATAAGCCGAGTTTAACTATACAAGTTCTTTTTATCTATAAATCCTATCACCTCATCAGGCACTAAGAACCGGATGTTCTTTTTTTGCTTTATGGCATTACGGATAAAAGTAGAAGAGATTTCCATTTGTGGTGTAGTTGTAAAAGTAATGGAAGGATGTGCTTTCCATTCATCAACATTAGCCTCTGGCCTTGGATATACATAAATGCTGTAATCTCTTAGTAACACCTCATAGTTTTTCCATTTTTTAAAAGAAACCAGATTATCGGCTCCCATAATAAGTACAAACTCTTTGTTTGGGTATTTTTCTTTGAGATGGATGAGCGTATCAATGGTATAAGAAGGTTGTGGTAACTTAAATTCTATATCATTTGCTTTTAAATAAGGTGTGTTGGCAATAGCCAGGTTAACCATTTCAAGGCGATCATACATATTGGCTAAGCTACTTTTTTGTTTAAGTGGATTATGGGGAGAAACCACAAACCAAACCTCATCCAGATCACTAAAATTGGCCATATAATTGGCAATAATTAAATGCCCGATGTGTATCGGGTTAAATGAGCCAAAAAACAAGCCAATTTTTTGTCTGGTCTTTTTCATTTAGTTATCCGCCAATAAACTGCCCAACCAACTCTTCTGCTTCTTTGCAGGCAATCTCTAAATCAAAATTCTTTAAGATTACATCAAATTTTTCGGCATATAAGAGCTCTTTTTCTGCTTTTATAAATCTTTCTTGAAGTTTTTCAGGGCTATCTGTACCGCGTCCTACCAAACGTTCTTTTAAAACTTCAAGAGAAGGTGGTTGCACAAAAATAGCTAAGGCACGTTCATTAAATTTTCGTTTAAGTCTTAAACCGCCTTCAACATCAATGTCAAAAATAACATGTTTACCCGAATCCCATATTCTATCTATCTCAGAACGTAAAGTTCCATAGAAGGTTCCACTGTACACTTCTTCAAATTCTACAAACTCCTGATGGGCAATTTTATGTAAGAATTCTTCTTTGCTGATGAAATAATAATCTTTTTCATTAGTTTCATTTCCTCTGAGTTCTCTTGTTGTAGCAGAGATCGAAAAACTTAGCTGAGGAAATTTACTCAACAGGTGCTTTACTATAGTTGTTTTTCCGGCTCCGGATGGGGCAGAGAATATGATGAGTTTGCCTTGCATAATGTGCATTTTGTGTGTGGTATTTTGCGTTTGGCATTTTTGGCCCAACGCTTTTGGCTACAACACGTTCAATAATTGTTCTTTGATTTTTTCTAATTCTTCTTTCATGCCTACAACCAATTGCTGTATTTTAGCATCATTGGCTTTTGCACCCATGGTATTAATTTCCCTTCCTATTTCCTGAGAAATAAAGCCTAATTTTTTACCATTTGCTTCATTGCTTTTAAGGGTAGCCATAAAGTAATCGCAATGACTTTTCAGACGGGTTTGCTCTTCGGTAATATCTAACTTATCTATATAATAGATCAATTCCTGTTCAAATCTGTTCTGATCTATATTGGTTTTGCCAATAGTTTCTTCAAGAAATTGGTTAAGACGTTCTTTAATAAGGGGTACACGTAAAGGCGCAAGTTTTGCTACTTCTTCAAAGTGTTCCAAAATATTTTTTATACGGAGTTCAAGATCAGCCTGTAAAACTTTGCCTTCATCGGCTCTGAACTTGTTAAAGTTAAGAATGGCCTTTTCGAAAGCACTATTTAATGCCTGCCATTCACTTTCACTGGCTTCTTCTTCTGCATATGTAATTACTTCGGGAAAATTGAGTGCAGTTTGTAAAAGATTAGAACTTCCTGCTTTTAGGGTTTCATTGATTTGCTGAAGCTGGGTGTAATAAAGTGTTAGCAATTGCGTGTTGATTTTCGCACCTTTTAAGGTTTCTTCATTTCGCTCAACATTGATACTTACACTCACTTTTCCTCTCTCTATTTCTTTGCTGCAAATATTTCTTAAGTATAACTCCTTCTCAGAAAATGCACGAGGAAGTTTAAGGTTGAGCTCCAGAAACTTTGAGTTCAACGATTTAATCTCTACCAGAAATTTGGTGTTCTGATGTTCGGTAGAGGCCAAGCCAAAGCCTGTCATTGATTTTATCATGTGCAAAGATATAAAAAAAGATAACGCGGTAAATATTTCGTTTTATCATGAGTAGCTTATGTTGTTTCAGACAGCAATGCGTTATACATGATTTGGTAAGTTTTTTCTTTTAAAGCAGGAATATCGCTTTCTGTTAAACCTTCAACTTCTATAGCAGGCAACATAATTGCTTTAATAATCCCAGGTTTTGCTTTTAAAGGATTGGTTCTGGGTAGGAGATTTCTACCGTTTAACATAACAAAAGGCAGTATGGGGGTTTGTGTTTGTATAGCAATTCTGAAGGCTCCATCATAAAACTCAGATAAAGGCTTCTCGCTTTTGTTCATAGTTCCCTCAGGAAAAATCAATATAGACTGACCTGCTGCAATTTCTTCTTTTAAAATCTGGACAGAGTGTGCACGACTTTCTGCGCTGCTGCGGTCTATCATAATCACAATTCTTTTATATATCATGCCAAAAATGGGAACTTTGGTCATTTCTATTTTACCTAGGGCGAAAAAGTGCTGGGGAATACATAGGCATACAGCAACTGCATCTAGATAAGAACCGTGGTTAGACACATAAATATGAGGTCTTTTGTGGTTTATATGATCCTTTCCATGAGTTACTACCCAGAAAAGACTGAGACAACTGAATAGAAAAGCCCATGTTCTTAAGCATATCAAAATAATTTTTTTCCCTGTTAGATCGGGTAATAAAAAAGAAACCAGTAAAACCAGCGGAAAAGCAATAAGCATTAAACTAATAAATATTATTGCGGCATAAAGCAGGTAAATAGCAGAAAAGACTTTTCTCATTAATTAACTTTTTTTAACGTGGCTTAGGTTAAACATTTATTAAGTTTACAGATAAAAATAGTAAACCATGTATAAGTATGCCACCTCTTTTATCTTTTTGTTGATTTTTACGATTAAGGCAGCATTTGCGCAAGAAGAGTTTGTGGTAAACGGGGCAATATTTGAAGCCGGTTCAAAAATCAGAGTAGCTTTGGCAGAAGTTAAGAATAAAAGAACCGGATTTTCTATCGGGAGCAATGATATGGGTATCTTTAGTTTAAAAGCTATTTTGGGAGATACGCTTGAAGTTACCAAAAGAGGGTTTAATGATGCTGTTGTTGTAGTGAACTCCAAAAAGGATATTATTTTAAATCTTAATCGGGGCAACCTATTAAATGAAGTTGTAATTAAGGGTCAAAGTAAAGCCAAAGAGCTGGAGCAGATGAAGCAGGAATTTCGTAATAAAGGAAGTTTTTATAATGGTAAACCCCCATTGTCATTGCTGAATCCCTTTGGTGGTAGCCCACTTACTTTTTTATATGAACTTTTGGGACGAACACCGCGGCAGGCACGCAGGTTTTCACGTCTTTATAATGCAGAAATACAACAAAGCCAAGTAGATCTGATTTACAACAAAGCAGTAATTAATAAATATACAGGTCTTACTGATAAAGAACTGGAAGATTTTATGGTAAAATACAGGCCTGAATATGAACAGGCTAAGCATTGGAATCAATACGATGCCATAAAGTGGATTAATACCTGTTTTAAGCAATATAAAGAAAAAAAGGGGATTAAATAGATAGAGCTTCGCAGGCTTTTTCTGCTGCTAATTTTTCAGCGTTTTTCTTATTGTAATCTCTGCCGGTACCCAAATTCTCCGAATCGATTAATACCTGTACGGTAAACAATCTGGTACTTTCTCCCTCCTGATTTTCTACAACATCAAAAGATATTTCTTTACCGTTGCGTTGGCACCATTCAATTAACCTGCTTTTAAAGTTGGTTTCGGTAATTTCTAAAGTATGTATATCAACATAAGGGTTGATGATACGTTTGATTAGGAAACTTTTTGTAAAATTATAACCCTTGTCTAGGTAAATAGCACCTACCAAAGCCTCAAAGGCATCGCCCAACATAGAATGGTGTTTAGATTGCGGATTAACCGTTTTCTGATCGAAAACAATGAGCTTATCAAAAGCCATTTTTCTGGCCAACTGATTTAGGTTAGCCCTGTTTACAATTTTAGAGCGCATTTCGGTTAAAAAGCCTTCGTCTTTGTAAGGGTAACTTTTAAAAAGCAGTTCGGCCACCACAGATCCCAGTACAGCATCTCCCAAAAATTCTAACCTTTCATTGCTGCTACGGGTACCATTCTTTAATACTTTAGCCACAGACCTATGCCTAAAAGCCATTTTATAAAGACTTACATTTCCGGGAATAAATCCTAAAACGTTTTTCAGCTTTTTAATAAACTCTTTATTGGAAGAGAAATAAAGCTTGTATAGGTTCAGCAAATGCATTAAGTTTTAAGCAAGCAAATTCACAATCAAAGTATAGTATAAATATACAATACAATAATTTTAATCAATACAAATTTGGGCTTTTATTCTTCGTACTTTTTAAAGACTACAGAAGCATTATGTCCGCCAAAACCAAATGTATTACTTAATGCAGCTCTAACAAGACGTTTTTGAGCTTTGTTAAAAGTAAAGTTCAGATTTGGATCAAACTCAGGGTCGTCTGTAAAATGGTTAATTGTAGGAGGAACAATATCGTTTTGTACCGCTAAGATTGCCGCAATAGATTCAACAGCTCCGGCAGCACCTAATAAATGGCCTGTCATTGATTTTGTTGAACTGATATTTAATTTATAGGCATCTTCACCGAACAAATTGACAATCGCTTTGGCTTCTTGTATATCGCCAAGAGGGGTTGAGGTACCGTGAACATTGATGTAATCAATATCACTGGTATTTAACCCTGCATCTTTTAAAGCGTTAGTCATTACCATTTTAGCACCTAAACCTTCAGGATGCGGAGCTGTGATATGATGTGCATCGGCACTCATGCCACCACCTACAATTTCGGCATAGATTTTTGCACCACGTGCTTTGGCATGTTCTAACTCTTCGAGAATGATTGTACCGGCACCTTCTCCGGCCACAAAACCATCGCGGTCTTTATCAAACGGACGTGAAGCCGTTTGTGGGTCATCGTTACGTGTAGAAAGTGCATGCATTGCATTAAAACCACCCATACCTGCTTCGTTAATGATGGCTTCGGAACCACCGCTGATGATTACGTCAGCAATACCCAAGCGGATATAGTTGAATGCATCTATCAGAGCATTGGTTGATGAAGCGCAGGCAGAAACCGTGGCAAAGTTAGGTCCGTGCAATCCATACTTCATTGAAATATGCCCGGGAGCAATATCAATGATCATTTTAGGGATGAAAAAAGGGTTGTACCTAGGGGTTCCATCGCCTTTGGCAAAATTTGAAATTTCATCCAAAAACGTTTTTAACCCGCCAATACCAGCTCCCCAGATTACGCCAATACGATTAGTGTCTAACTTAGAAAAGTCGAACCCACCATCTTTTACGGCTTCCTCTGTAGCAACCAAAGCGTATTGCACAAAAGGATCCAGCTTGCGGGCTTCTTTTTTATCCAGAAAATCTTCTGGATTGAAATTTTTAACCTCGCAGGCAAATTTCGTTTTGAATTTTTCAGTATTAAAGCCTTTGATAGGCGCAGCGCCACTCACACCATTTGTTAATGCCTCCCAAAAATCAGGAACGTTATTCCCAATTGGAGTGAGAGCGCCCAAACCAGTAACTACAACTCTTTTTAATCCCATTTATAAGTATTGTACAGAAAAAGTATTTCTACTTAACGTTTTTTTCTAAATAAGCGATTGCTTGACCAACAGTACCAATTGTTTCTGCTTGATCATCAGGAATTGCTACGTTGAATTCTTTTTCAAATTCCATAATTAGTTCTACAGTATCCAATGAATCTGCACCTAAGTCGTTTGTGAAAGACGCTTCTGGCGTAACTTCACTTTCATCAACTCCTAATTTTTCTACGATAATAGCCTTTACTCTTGAAGCAATATCAGACATAATTTTATAATTTAATGGTTAAATAATTCAGTGCAAAGAAAAATAAAATTCTCGCACTTGCCAAATGTTTTTATTTCTCGGTTAAATTTAAGCTTAAAAAAAGCAAATTAAAATTAGTTTTATATTTTCGTAATTCTAATAAAAAAAATGCTTTGAACAAAACTTATTTAAAACTATCGTTAGATTTAGACTTTGTTCTAATTGCTCTTACGTCGTCTCTAAAAGACTATACATTGTGCCATAAAATTAATACCAGCCTTAATTTTGAATTTGAAAAAATTGAAGATCATGAGGTGTTTTTTAATGTAGATGAGCCTGCTGTTTCTTTTTCTAAATATTACTATGCACAGGAAGATGGCGAAACAGAGTTTTATTTAATTAGCAATAGAAGCTCTGAAGGGTTTCTTGTTCCTGAAATGAATAAAGTAGATTATTTCATAATCATTCATAATTATATTGATAAAGAAGATCTTAATTTTATACTTTCCGGGTTAAATAAACTGCCTGATATCCAGGTGGCTGTGCAGATAGATGTAAAAAAATTAAAGTCTAAAGAAAATTTGGTGATGTAATTTTTACTGTTAGTGTAGCATTTACACTATATTTGAGTTTTAAATAATAGAGCAATCTTAATAAAATCTATAAGTGTAGTGCTATAAAGCAGGTACATTGGGTTTTGTAAAAAAATAATAACAGATGAAACCATATCATTCCAGAACAAAAATTGTTGCAACGTTGGGCCCTGCATCGGCAAAACCTGAAGTTTTATATAGCATGATCAACGCAGGTTTAGATGTTTGTCGGTTAAATTTCTCTCATGGCTCTCAGGAAGATCATCAAAAAGTTATTTCCACAATTAGAACAATTAATAAAAAGCATCAGTACAATGTTGGTATTCTTGCCGATTTACAAGGGCCAAAAATCAGAATAGGGCTAGTTAAAGATGGAGGTATAAATCTGGTAAATGGTGCCAGAACCGTGATTACAACACAGGAATGTATTGGTAACGATGAACGTATTTATATTACTTATGATAATTTTCCTAAAGATGTAAAAGCGGGCGAGATTATTTTATTGGATGACGGTAAGCTACAAATGCGTGTGGTAGAAACCAATTACAAAGATGAAGTAGTATGTGAGGTGGTTCACGGAGGTATTTTAACCTCAAGAAAAGGAGTTAACCTGCCAAATACCAAAGTTTCTATTCCTTCTTTAACTATAGAAGACCGTAAAAATTTAGATTTTGTTTTAGAGCATGATGTAGAATGGATTGGCTTATCTTTTGTGCGTAATGCCAGTGATATTGTTGAACTGAAAGATATTATTAAAGAAAGGGGAAAAACAGCAAGAGTTGTAGCTAAGATTGAAAAGCCTGAAGCTATAGCCAATATTGATGAAATTATAGAAGTTACGGATGCTGTAATGGTTGCCAGAGGTGATTTGGGGGTTGAAATGCCAATGGAAGAAGTCCCTCTGCTTCAGAAAATGATTGTTAAGAAATGTAGAGCTGCTTCTAAACCGGTAATTATTGCTACCCAGATGTTAGAAAGTATGATCACAACGCCACGCCCAACACGTGCAGAGGTAAATGATGTAGCAAATTCTGTGCTTGACGGAGCTGACGCTGTGATGCTGAGCGGTGAAACATCGGTAGGAGAGTTTCCTGTAATCGTTATTGAAACAATGCAGAAAATCATAACGAATATTGAACAGAATAATTATCCTTTTCACTCTGATAAATACCAGAAATCGAATTCGCCAAGCTTTTTAAGCGATTCGGTTTGTAGTTCGGCCTGTTCTCTTTCAAAGCTGGCTAATGCTGCCGGCATTGTTTCGATGACCCAAAGTGGATATACTGCATTTGAAGTTTCAAGTCACAGGCCACAATCGCAGATTTTTATCTTTACAAGTAACGAAAGCCTGTTGAATACGTTAAGTCTGGTTTGGGGGGTAAGAGGGTTTTATTACGATAAGTTTGAAAGTACAGATATTACCATAACTGAGGTGAATGAATTCTTAAAGAAAAAGAAACTGATTAAAAAAGGAGATGTGGTTATCAATACCGCTGCTATTCCATTAGAACGACGCAGTAAGACCAACATGATAAAAGTTACGGTTATTGAATAAATCAATTCAATTAACCCAAGCAGGTTACTTAGAAGGCGTTACAAGGCTGTTAAGCAGTAAATAAGGTCTTTCAGGTAACCTGTTTTCTATTATAAGAAGCTGATATTTACCTCTATCTTTATATTGGATGAAAAGATCATACATTGAATTGCACATTGCAGTTCTTTTAGCCGGTTTTACCGGAATATTTGGGCGTTTGGTAACCTTAAATGCCGTTTTAATTAGCTGGTACAGGATGATGCTGGCCGGAATTATATTGATATTACTGGCACTATTAAGCAAACAAAAATTTAATATTCCTTTAAAAAAGCAAATACAGATTGGGGCAGTAGGGGCTGTGCTGGCTATACATTGGGTGTTTTTTTATGGTAGTATTAAATATGCCAATATTTCTGTAGGTGTGGTCTGTTTTGCGCTAAGCAGCTTTTTTACAGCGGTTTTAGATCCTTTGCTCAGTAAAAGAAGAATCGCTATACAGGAGGTTCTTTTAAGTGGCATTAGTGTTTTGGGAATAGCGCTGATTTTTGGCATAGACTCTACTTATAGATTAGGTATTATATTAGGAATGATTTCTTCAGTATTTTCTGCCATTTATACTATTCTTAATAAAAAACTTGCAGAACAATATACCGGAAAAACGATACAGCTTTACCAAATGACCTGGGGATTTTTAGGTTTTTCTGTGCTGATGCCTTTATTTGCCTTTGTGTTTAAGGTAGAAAGATACTTGCCTACTCTTAAAGACTTGTTCTGGCTATTAATTCTGGTTGTATTTTGTACTATATTAATGTATGTATTTATTTTAAATGCATTGAAGAAAATATCGGCATTTACGGTAAGCTTAAGCTTTAATCTGGAACCTCTTTATACCATTTTCTTGGCCATTATTATTTATCATGAAAATCATGAATTAAGCCTGGCATTTTATGCGGGATTGGTATTTATTGTGCTTTCTGTGGTGTTGCAAATGCTGAGGGTATGGCGTCTTCAATTAAAATCTTCAGAGAATTAACATGTATCATTGTTAATACTTTGGGTATTTAGCGTGCAAACAACGTAACTTTATGTGTGTAAAAACTAATTAAAATGAAGATAAATTTACTTACTGTTGGTTTGGTGCTGTATGGCGTTACTGCTGGGGCACAAAAACTTAAATTAACCGATAAGGATTATCAGCGGGCCGAAGGTTTTATGTCATATAACCTAGATAAATATTATGATGATGCAACGGTTAGACCTAACTGGATAGACAATACTAAATTTTGGTATGTGAACAATGCCAAATCGGGTGCCAGATTTATGTTGTTTGATGTGGCAAAGAAATCAGATGTTCAGGCATTTAATCACGATTTGCTGGCTAAGGCACTAAGCGTATCTACAGGCAAATCTTATACGGCAGTAACCCTTCCATTCAGAAGTATTACCGTTTCATCTGATGGTACGCAGATTGGTTTTATGGCCGAAGGTAAAACCTGGCAGTTTAACAATAAAAACAATGAACTTGTTAGCACTAAAGAAGCTGGTAATGCTATTGCTGAACGCGGACCAGGTAGAAGAGGTGGCTTTGGAGATAATAGCGTAGCGTCTCCGGATGGTAAAAAAGCGGTTTATATTGAAAACTGGAACCTTTGGGTAAGAAACAATGAAACAGGTGCAACCAAACAGCTAACTTTTGATGGCGTTCAGGATTATGGTTATGCAACAGATAATGCGGGTTGGAAAAACAGCGATAGGCCTATTGTAAAATGGTCACCTGATTCTAAAAAAGTGGCTACTTTTCAACAAGATCAACGTCATTTAAAAGATATGTATCTGGTAAGTACAAATGTGGGTTCTCCAACTTTAAAAACATGGAAATACCCATTGCCCGGCGATAAAGAAGTAGCTAAATTAAGAAGAGTGGTGATTGATGTTGAACAGGCTAAAATCATAAACTTGAAAATGCCTTTAGATGTACACCGTAGCTCTTTAAGTGATGACATTGTGGATGGGAGCCAACTGGCAGATGTAGATTGGAACCCTGATGGTAGCGAACTGGCTTTGCTTTCTACTTCGAGAGATCACAAAATTTCTAAACTTAGAATTGCCAATGCTACTACTGGTGAGGTTAGAGAGGTATTTGAAGAAGTGGTTAAAACCCAGTTCGAATCGGGTAGAGGAACAGTTAACTGGCGTTATTTACCTAAGACCAATGAAATTTTATGGTATTCTGAACGTGACGACTGGGGACACATGTACCTTTATGACGCTAAAACCGGTAAACTGAAAAATCAGATTACAAAAGGAAACTGGTTGGTAGGAAGATTACTTAAAGTAGATGAAAAGAACAGACAATTGTATTTTACTGGTTACGGTCGTGAACAGGGCAACCCTTATTTTGCCTATGTATATAAAATTGGCTTTGATGGTAAAGGTTTAACTTTACTTACACCTGATTTGGGTAACCATCAGGCTGTTTTTTCTCCATCAGACAATTATCTTGTAGATACTTATTCGCAACCAAATGTAGCTCCGGTAAGTGTTGTTAGAGATGCAAAAGGCAAGGTTTTACACACCTTTGAAAAGGCTGATCTTTCTAAACTACAGGCCGCAGGCTGGAAAACGCCAGATGTAGTTAATGTAAAAGCCCATGATGGTAAAACAGATATATATGGATTGGTATTTACACCAAGTAAAATGGAGCCTAATAAAAAGTATCCGGTAATCGATTACATTTATCCGGGTCCACAAGGTGGAAGTGTGGGAAGCTGGGCTTTCTCTATTGCGAGAGGCGACCACCAGGCTTTGGCAGAATTAGGCTTTATTGTGGTTTTGATAGAAGGAACCGGAAATCCTTTCCGTTCTAAGAGTTTCCATGATATGAATTACGGTAATATGGCCGAAAATACACTTCCTGATCAAATCACCGCTATTAAGCAACTGGCAGAAAGATACCCTATTGATATTGATAAAGTTGGCATTTGGGGGCATTCAGGTGGTGGTTTTGCTACTGCTGCTGCGCTTTTCCGTTACCCTGATTTCTTTAAAGTGGGTATTTCTGAATCTGGTAACCACGATAACCGTAACTATGAAGATGACTGGGGCGAAAGATACAATGGCTTGATGGAGAATGTAGATTATGCTGCCCAAGCAAACCAAACTTATGCTAAAAATCTAAAAGGTAAGCTAATGTTAGCTCATGGCTTGATGGATAATAATGTACCGCCATACAATACCATGTTGGTGGTCGATGCCTTGATTAAGGCTAATAAAGATTTTGACCTTATTGTTTATCCCCATAGCGCACATGGTTTTGGGCAGTTTAGTCCTTACATGATGCGACGTAGGTGGGATTATTTTGTGAAAAACCTGCTGGATGCAGAACCTCCGCAAAATTATCCTTTAAGAGGTACTGATGTAAAATAAGATATATTTAACCCAAATAAAAGAGGGCTGTTTCGAAGTGCTAAGGAATCTGAAGACTTTAGAAACAGCCTTTTTTCTTTTTATAAAAAGTCCGAATTAGCTTTTCAGTATTATAAAGCCTATCTTTGAAAAAAAGGGATAAAATTTAAATAGCATGATTCTATTTGAAAAAATGTATTTCTTCTCAAATTATAAGGACTTTAATGTTTTTTACCCGGCTGTTCTTTAGTCTGGGATTTCCTTCTATACTTTACTGTTTATTCTAATCCTATATGAGATTTTGCATAAGTCTTATACAGAAGATAATTTTTTAAGCTTTAAACCATGCGTTTCTACACTTTTCATTGGGTATGTGCTACCGACTTTGATGTTTAAGCCTCGGCGTTTGGCTGGGGCATGTTTCAAAAACTGAGAGAAAGAATTATTTAATCAATTTTAAAACATACATCATGAGTACTATTGCAGTAAAAACAAATGAAACACCTATTATTATTACCAGAGGCATTTACGATTTGTTAAAAATCTTTGTCAATAAAAAGAAATTAAGTCGGCACAATGAGCTGAAATTAGATCAGGAATTAAAATATGCTAATCAGGTTCTGAGGAAAGATGTACCTGAAAAAATTGTAGATATCAATAAAAAAGTAAAGGTTAAAGAACTTGAAACAGGGGTAGAATATGAGTATAATTTGGTGGCTCCTCAAAAAGCGAGAAGAAAACACAATACACTCTCTATATTATCACCAATAGGTATTGCTTTATTAGGTTATGAGGAAGGCGCAGAATTGAGCTGGGAAATGCCTGAAGGTGTTAAATTCTATAAAATATTGGAAGTAGCTCCGTTAGCATAAGTTATGTGCCCTTCTTACAGAAGATACTTGGAAGTCATTTTACCAATGGCATATTCTCAGGTATCTTCTGTTCTTTCATCGCTGGCTTTTTTTTGCTCTACATGATCTGCTAGCTTATATCCCTTTTTTATTTCTTTTTTTGGATTTTTAGAATCAATAATTAATAAGATAATCAATGAGATAATTGGGATAAGAAAGGAAATAAAAAACCAGAACCAAAAATTCTTTCCTATACTTTTTGCATAAATACCTGCAACAAGTTGGGGTATCATTAAAAGACTAAGTAGAATTAATTCTGGCATTCCTTAAATTTTCCGCAATTTACATCGCCTAAATTTAAGCGCAAACTCTTATTGTTTTTCTTTGATATCAGCTACAGCTTTAGTACTGACTAATTTATTGTTTTTATTGCCAAAAGCATTTCTGATATAGTTCATCACATCTGCTATTTCATCGTCTTCAAGCCCTGAAGGGGGCATTGCGCCTTTATAAGTTTCGCCGTTTACTTGTATTGTACCCTGTAAGCCAAACTTAATAGCATGGATGGATTTTTCGGGGTACTTAATGAGAAAATCGGCATTTGCCAGAGGAGGAAAGGTTCCTTTTACACCTTGCCCATTGCCTAAATGGCACGTAATGCAGTTTTCGGTATAAATTTGTTTCCCACGATTAATGCTTTTGATCAGTTCATCATTTTGCGATTCCGAAAAAAAAGTTAAGCCATATATGGCTACACAAATAAAACTGATAGCTATTTTCATTGGTCTAAGCTTTAGGTTTAACGCTTACTATAGAACCGGTGTTTTCCAATACTACATAAAGATAACCGTCTGGTCCTTGCTTTACATCTCTTACACGGCCAATTTTATCTAAAATGACTTCTTTTTTTACTACTTTATTGTCTTTGATAGTGAGGTGCTCAAGATTCATAAATTTCAGTGAGCCTACGACCAGGTCGCCTTTCCAGCCTTTAAACTGTTCACCGGTAATAAAGGTCATGCCACAAGGTGCTATGGATGGAGTCCAATGAATTACCGGCTGCTCCATTCCCGGTGCTGCGGTTTTATCAGAGATAATCGAGTTGTCGTAATCTATGCCATAGGTAATTAAAGGCCAGCCGTAATTTTTACCTTTCTCTATAATATTTAGTTCATCACCTCCCTGTGGACCGTGTTCGTGTTCCCAGATTACTTTGGTTACAGGATGTATGACTAATCCCTGAGGGTTACGATGACCATAAGTCCAGATCTCAGGTCTTGCATTTTTCTGATTTACAAAAGGATTATCGACAGGTATTTTCCCGTCTTCGTGCAATCGTACAATTTTGCCTTGGGCTTTAGCTAAGTTTTGTGCTTCTTCTTTTTGTCCTCTTTCACCTAAAGAAAGATAAACATAACCTTTTCCATCAAAAAGAATACGTCCGCCAAAATGTATGTTTGCTTTTACATTAGGCTGGGCTTTGTATAAATGCTCTATATTGGTAAGAGCATGCCCATTAATTTTAGCTCTGATCAGTTCTGTATTGGCCCCGTTGTCATCGCCCGTTTCATTGTCTTTTTTAGGCGAGGCGAAGCTCAAGTAAATCCAACCATTTTCTTTATAATTAGGGTGTAAGACAATATCCAGTAAACCACCCTGTCCGCGGTAATAAACTTTTGGAATTCCGGTAATTTCCTGTGGATCTAAAATGCCATCTTTTATGAGGCGTAATTTTCCGCCACGTTCAGTAACCAGGATATTCCCGTCGGGTAAGAATGCCATTGCCCAAGGCATATTAAGGCCACTAACTATAGTTTTTACCTCAAATTCGGGAGGATTATTGGGGTTTTGCGGTTTGTTGATACAACTGATCAAAAATAAGCCAAAGCTTAATGTAATTAAAACAACCAGTATTTTATACTGTTTTTTGAATAGATAAATAAGGAGTTTCATAGTAATGACTTTACTTAAAAGTAAGGAAAAAACATGAAACTCGCTTAATGATAGTGGATTAGTTACAATGAGATGTCGCTTTTAAGCAAACCGTAAATCTCACTATCTAAAAATTTACCATTGAAATAGTAATTCTCTCTAAAATAGGCTTCTTTAATAAAACCATGTTTCAATAACAATGCTCTTGATGCATCGTTGCCAGGGTTAATATTGGCATTTATACTGTGAAGATTGATTTCGTTAAAGCCAAAATCTATCGTGGCTTTGAGCGCTTCGCTGATGATGCCTTTGCGCCAGTAACCGGGATGTAGCATATAACCGATTTCGGCACGGTGGTTAGGTAAATCTGTTCGCCAATAGCCAATAGAGCCGATCATTTGTTGGGGTGATTCTTTTAAAGCAATAACCCAAGCTAAGCTCTGTCCCTGCTTAAAATCCTGATTAAGCCTACGGATAAAGGCATAAATATCATCTATCGTTTTAGGTCTTTCTCTGTCAATATAGCGCATTACTTCTTCGTTTTGGCGCATATCAAACAAAACTTTTGCATCATCAATATGGTGTTCTCTTAAAATCAAACGCTCTGTTTCCAGAACTGGAAAGGGGCTTAAGGATAGTTCTAACATATGTAAGATTATTAATCAACGGTTGGGAATAAAATCACTCCCAACTGTTAAAATTGGTCTATTCTATTTTAAATCTTTCATGATTTCTGCAATGGCTCTTTCCAGCTGAGGATCGCGACCAGTTAAACGGTCTTCGAAAGTGTTTTTTACATAAATATCTGGCGAGACTCCTTCTTTTTCAAGATTTTTGCCATCCATGGTATAACAGCCCCATGAAGGCAGGCGATAAGAAGAGCCATCAACCAAACCTTTTGCAGAAGTGAAGATGATCCAACGGTAAGTTTCTGTACCTATTATTTTGCCTAATTTAAGCTGTTTAAATCCTGCGGCGGTCATTTCCGCATCGCTTAACGATTGCTCATTGATCAATAATACAATAGGTTTAGCAGCCGGAGCAAAATTGCTTTGAGGTGAAACGGCTCCGCCTCTGTATTTCCATTTCAGGTACGGACGTTGCGATAAAAAACGCAGTACTTCATCATGCACATTACCACCGGTATTGTACCTTAAGTCCAAAATAACCGCATCTTTATTATTTTCTTGCTCTACCATATCCAGTAAGAAGGTTTCTAATTCGCCTTTACTCATGTTTTTCATGTATGAATAAGCAATACGGTTCTTACCCCATTCTTCTACATTTTTACGGTTATTGGCAATCCATTCATCATACAAGTTTGATTTTAATGCACTAGAACTTTGCGGATGGATGTTTACATCTACCGGTTTACCATTACGTAAAAAGGTTAAGCTCATTTCTTTATCTAAAGAAGGTTTGGTAAAGTAATAATCTCTGTCTGTTGCCGCATCTACTTTAACACCGTTTACATGGGTTAATACATCTCCCTTGGTAATTTTATCTTTTAATAGCGCTGCGTTGCTTTTAGCAACAATACGTTCTACCTGATAGGGGTTTTCATTACTGAAAATAATACCTGTTTCGCTGGTCGCGTAATTCAAGCTTTTACGTTCTTCATTTCCAAAACTATTAAAGCCCATGTGCGAAGAATTTAATTCGCCCAACATGTCATTTAGCAGGATGCGTAAATCTGTACGGTTGTTAAGATAAGGTAAATAAGCAGAATATCTTTTTTTCATTTTCTCCCAATCTATACCATGGAACTTTTCATCATAGAAGTTTTCATCTAAACCTACCCAAGTTTCATAGAACATTTGGTTAAATTCTGCATTCAGGTTTTTAGTGAATTTATAGGTGTGATCTACTCTGTCTAATTTATTGGCATCGATATTATACTTGCTGATGGCACCGCGGGCTATCACAAAATACTTACCGCCAACTTCTGTAATACCAAAACCACCTTCGGTAACTTTCTCTGTTTTATTGTTCTCAAAAGGTTCTATAACCGTTCTGTAGGTAGACATTGGTAAACCTTCATGACTGGATGTATAAAACACATAAGTTTTATCGCCTTTAGCTATTACATCGGTAAGATATTGTGTGCCAAATGGCGGACTTACCAATTCTATGCGGTCTAAAATACGTTGCGTATTAATGGTTATCAGTTTTGTAGCTGGTTTTTCTTCTGTCTTTTTCTTTGCAGTATCGGTGGCCTTTTTATCTTCTTTTGCCGGTGTAGTTTCTTTTGGTGTTACAGGAGGATTTTCTTTAAACAATTCATCAAATTTATCTGAGCGATAAGGCGTATCATAGTAATCTAATGCCATGCGATAAACATGGGCATCTTCCATACCAAGTGGATAAGAAGGTTTTGTGCGTGAGCTGGTAAAGTAAATGTAACGTCCATCTGGCGACCAGATTGGACCTGCTTCACTAACTCCTGTGTTGGTAAGATTAACAGTTTTATTGGCTTTAATATCGTGTACAAAGATATCTTGTTCAAAGTTTCTGTAAGCTGTAAATAGCAGATATTGGTCATTAGGAGAGAAGCTAGGCGAAGAGTTCTGAACAGCCCAGAATTCATCTCTTACAAGGGTTTTGCTCTGGAATGTTTTTAAATCCATGATGCGTAGCTCGTTACGCCCACTTAAGTATACGGCTTGTGTTCTGGCTTTGTTTAAACTAATGTCGTGGTTGTTGGCTTTGTCGTTGGTTAATTGCTTTGGAGCAGATTTACCATCACCTGTAATGGTAAACCAGTTTTGATAACCTTCTGTGGTTTGGTTAAACAAGATAGTTTTGTTATCGGCTAGCCATTTGAGCTCTAAAGCACGTTCACCACTATTGCTGATCTTACGAATAAATTTTCCATCTACATCACTTACAAAGAGCTCTCCTCTTGAAATGAAAGCCATCTTTTTACCATCGGGCGAAACATCGAAATTGGAAATATTTGCTCTTACCTCGTACTCTTGGTCTTTGGCAAGGATTTGATTTCTAAAAGTAGAGATATCCACTTTTTCTGCTTTTTTGCTGGCTACATCGTATGTATATAACTGATAATCTTTTTCAAAAACTATGGTATTTCCATTGGCAGCTACAAAAGGTCTTTTAATGGAGGTATCGAACTTAGTAAGTGCCGTTTTTTTACCATTTACAAAAGTGTAAAGATTGTATTCGTCATTAGCTTCATCAGAAACAAAATAGATATTGCCTTTTTGATCTATTGTTGTCCAGAAATCTTTCCCTATATAATCTGTATAACGTTTGTAAGCTTTGGTTTTAGGATTGTACGATTGAATATCGGGATTAAATGCGCCCTTGTAACGTTTACGGTTGGTAAAATTCCTGCTTTCCCAAGTGTCATTGAAAAAGAGACTACCATCCGGAGCTTCTGCAATGTTGTGCGTGGTGTTAAAGTAGTTGTCAAATAAACGAATTGCTGTACCACCGTTGATGTTTACTTTATAGCTGGAGTAATTATTGTACCTGCTCGATGTGAAATAAATTGTTTTAGAATCCCAGCCCCAATTGTCCACTTCGTCTGTGGCATCATTAAAAGTCAATTGTTTGATGTCGCCTCCACCCATAGGCATTACATATACATCAAAATTTCCATACTGGTTAGAAGAGAAAGCCAACCATTTTCCGTCAGGAGAGATTTTGGGGTTAATCTCTTCGCCCTGCATAGCTGTAATGCGTGAGGCCAGTCCGCCTTTTACAGGTACTTTCCAGATATCGCCATCGTAACTAAATACAATAGTTTGCCCATCTGGCGATAGAGCAGGATAAGAAGCAAAATAAGTTTGTTTTTGTGCATATGTTAATGCAGGGAGCAGTAAAAGTAAGCCCGTAATGCTGCTCCATATCTTTTTAATCTTCATGTTTTAATTATGGTTGGTTTAATATTGTGAACGAGGTTCTTACAAACCTAAAAAATATCTTATATTTTTATTGGTTAAACAATGTTTTGTATATAGAATATTGGTAGTTGTCTGGCACAGCACTAACCCTGAATGGTATATTCAAGTCAAATAATTCCTGTAGCTTTAATTGTAAGTTAGCTAAAAAATCTGCTTTTGTTTCTGCAAGATATTCATGTTTAAGCGTTTGCCTGCCGCTTTTAAAATGTACATTACCATCGCTCATGGTTCTTACTACATACAGATTGGGTTCAACATCTTTTATACCCGATTGTATTTCAAAAGCATAGGTGTATAACAAAGTTTGGATCAGGGCTTTATTAATATGTTTGTCATCTGTATCAAAAAGCTTATCAATGGAACCATAACTTAATTTATCTTTACCTGTTTTGTAATCAATTATCCTAACGATACCCTCTTTTTCATCAACCCGGTCAACAATGCCATAGATTTTTATGCTTTCCTGCTTACCCTTTAATTCGAAAGGAATTTCTACACTAATTTTGTATTCCAGATCAATGATTTTAAAAGGTGCCTCATTTTCATCCCTATTGAGGATGATATTGGCATAAGCATCTACTATGGCCATAACCACTTCTTGCATACCCGAAAATTCACGGGTGTTTATCGGCAGTTTTCTGATTTCGCAAAATGCTGAATTAATTATAGCTCTTAGATTTTTACGCTGCTCATGAATTTGTACCTTACTTACCTGTAAACCTTTAAATGGTTCATAAAACTTTTCCATTACCAGATGTAAAATAGTACCCAATTCATTAGCTTCTATATTCCCCGTAACTTCCTGTGGTTCTTTAATGCCTGCTATGTAGTTAAAAAAGAAGTCTACAGGATTGGCTATATAAGTAGAAAGTGCAGAAGGAGAGATGGTTTTCTGCTTGGTTAAGAATTGGTTGAGGGCCTCAACTATTTGAGGATTATTTTTATTGATTTCAAGATCTTTTCTTTGTTCTGTAGAAATACTTAAATCAAGCTCATAATAGTTGAAATCATAGCCACTTTCATAAGCTAATTGTTTTAATATTCTACTGGCTTCTCCGGTTGTAGTTTCATCTGTTAAAGCATTATAGACAAAATTTATATTTTTTGACCTTTGTAATAGGCGATATACCATGTAAGAAGAAATTGCATCTAAATTTTCTAATACAGGTAAGCCGAAAACGCGTCTGATACTATCGGGAATAAAACTACTGCCAATTGAAGTTTTAGGGATAATCCCTTCATTAAAACCTAAGAAAACAATTTTATCAAAATTCAGGTTCCGGGTTTCTAATAAGCCCATAAGCTGTATGCCATTTAACGGATCGCCACTTAAAGGCACGCTGATACTTTGTAAGGCCTTTTGAATAAGAGTAATTACAAACTCAGGTTCTTCATTCGCTAGGTATGGAGTTATAGTATCATTTAAACGGTTTAACTCTTGTATGGTCTTTACCAATAATTCTGCATCTATTTTTTTTAAGGTTTGCCGATTTGATAAGCGTTGCAGAAGAAAATCCATCACATCTAATAATTGTGGTATAAGCTGTGAAGATTTTTCTACTCGGGTATAAAACTTTTCAAAAATGCCTTTTTGGTTGAGTAAACGCTGGCTATCCACCTTAACAGCATTTTCTTCTAGTAATTTTTTTAGGATTTTGTTTTTATTGGCCTGGGTTATTCCTGTTAAAGGATGGCTTAAAAAAGCTTCTATATTCTCATATCCTACCTTGCTTTTGTTATCTTTTGATCTGAGCTCCAGTTGTGTGCTGAGCCAAAGATCTGCAAGCCCATAAACTGTAGAGATATTCAAGGGGAATCCCATAGTTACGTTTAGATCAACCGCATGGCCTTTAAAATTTATAGGGATAGTCTGCAATGCGGGTATTAATAATGACTCATCAGCTAAAATTACAGCTGTAGTACCTACTTCTTCGTTTTTTAAATAGTCATTTTCAAGGATATTATTTAGAATTTTGGCCTGAGCAGCCTGCCCTTGTACCTGATAAACATTTACAGGTCTGCTTTCTGCTTTCAGGTAGCTTATTTCGTTATCAAATTCATTTTTGAGTTGAAGTTGTTCAATATTCTTACGCAAGAACAACCCCGCTTCCTGTAAGGGATCGTTCAGGTAATAACTATCTGTGTCAAAATAGAAAATAGCCTTTCCGCTTTCCTGTAATTGGGTAAATAATTTAGCTTCGGCCTTACTTAGTGCATTAAAGCCTACAAATACGATTTTACCTTTTTCAAAGTCTTTGATAAAATCTATTTCGCCAATATTTGTGCTGGCTAAATACCTGTATGCACCGGCGTTGGTGATGCAATGCTTTTCTTTTAACCTTTGATGGAATAGGTGATACAATTTAGGCATCCGTCGCCACATTTGTATAAACAATTCCTGTTGGCGCTTATGCCTGCCTTCTGAGTACGATTGCCAGAACTGTGAAAGAAACTGATATTGTTCTGTAGTGAGGTAATCGAATTCTAAATTGATTTTAGAAATGTCTTCCAGTTCACGGTATAGTTTGTTGGCATCAACCAGATCATTATCTATTTGACTGAAATCGCTTAAGATAATCTTAGCCAATGGAAAAAAGTGACTGCTTTTTAATGCTTGTAAGCCTTCTTCTTTAAGTAATTGATTATAAATTTCAAGTAGAGTGAAGAACTGTAGATAGAAATCAGCTATTTTTTCTGGTACAGCAGCAGAAAAAAACTCTTGTATTGTGTATATTTTAGGGCTGAAAAATGGCTTTTGAATAATATCAGCCAAATATTTCTGGATATAAGTAGCAGGACGTTTGTTGTTAAATACTATAGCGCAGTGCTGTATATCCAAACCAAATTTGTTATAGAGATCTTGGGCAACTTCTTTTAAAAATGGACTCATGATATTATTGCTAATGATTTAAACCTCTATCAATTCTTTTGTTGCGGCATAAAACAGATACGCCCGGATATGTTCATAGCCCATTTGCTTCAAAAGTTCTTTATATGTTTCTAATTGCTGAATATGCAGATCGCTTTTTGTAAGGGTGAACTTGTAATCCAGAATAATTACCTGATCTGCTTTGAGCATAATTCTATCTGGACGATGGAGTTTTCCATTAACATCAATGATGTTCTGCTCAATGATATGCGCCGAAGAACCGGCAAACAATTCCTTTAGTTCCGGATGATTCAATACTTCCAGTACATCTGTCTTTAATTTATCCTTTTCTGCCGAAGTGATATCGCCATCCATCAGTAATTTCCAAAGATAATTTTCAACTCCGGTTTCTGTATTGGCATTAGCTAAAATATCATGTAAAATAGAACCTTTTCGACCCGATTTTTCAAGATTTAAGATATGTTTCAGATGTTTTTCCTGTGGAGGAACATATAATTCAGACAAACGTTCTGTTGTAGGGTACTGTTCCAACCTGATCAGTTGCTTTTCTTCATCGGTACCAACTGAACTTATATACTCATCAATTATATATTCATTGGTTTCATCAAAAGAAAGGTCGAGGTCTGTTAAAGATTGAGATAGGATATCACCGATTACAGTAATTTTAGAACGGTCTGTTTTATCCATTATACCCAAATACATATAATCTATGGCTCTTGTGGTAGCTACATATAGCATATTTAGACTGTCCATGCAGCTATATAACACTTCTTCAAAATAAGACTTTGCTACTTTGCTGCTGGCTAAAGAATCACTAAAACGTAAAGGTATGCCACCTAATTGATAATAGGCTGTTTCGTGTGCCGGAACCCAGAATATACTGTCTGATTTGGTTTTCAAACTCCATAAGCAAAAAGGGATAAACACTGCTCTAAAAGCCAATCCTTTGGATTTGTGTATCGTAATAATTTGCACGGCTTCCGCTTTTTCGGGAGAGGGTAGAGATTTTTTGCACCCATCTTCATCCCACCATTTTAAGAAAGAAACAATGCCTTTTTCTCCCAATCTGGTTGCCTGTCCGGCAAGATCCCTAAAGGCTAACAAATAAGGTAGGTGCACATTTGATCGGGCAATACCATAGCTTTCGATAAGGTTTTCAATTAACTCTGAGAGCGGTAGCTGTAACCAAGTTTGCCAGTTTTCGCATAAAGTTTGTGGCAGCCCGTCTTTAAGTTGCGAAAGTTCTTTGATTTTAAGATCAAAATACTGGCTAATATCAACTTTTTCTTGTTTGATGTGATGGTACAAAGAAATAGCATTGGCTTTGTATAATGCGGTTTGTTCATTTAATCCTACCAGTATTTTCAGCGTATTGATGATCAATTGTATAGCTGAATTGCTGGCTATTAAAAGTGCATCACCTGATAAAACAGGAATACCTTCTTCCATTAAACGGTTTACACATAATTCAGCTTCGGCATTTGAACGAACCAATATTGCAATGTCTTTGGCCTGATATTTCTTAGCGGTAATCAGATCTTTAATTTCTGTGATCACATCTGTGATAACCTGATCTCTAAATACGGTTTCAGTATAACGGCTGCTTTCTTCTTCTTTACCAAATCGTTTAACTTTGATTACACCCCCAGATTTAGTATTGCTGGCTAAATTCTGACTGGCTCTGCTATAAATAGAGGTAAGAATTTGACTGAAACCCATTTGTTGCCACCACTGCTCAAGTGCTGAATTTTCGGTAAGCAGATTGTTGAGTTGCGTTTGCAGCAGCAGGGGAATAGACTGATACAGGTAATTATTGAATTTGATGATGTTTGATGTGCTGCGGTAATTCTCCTCTAAGCTATCTTCCAGAACCTGTTCAAAACCCACATCGTTTTTTGCCTGCTGATATAGAATATTCCAATCGCCCCCGCGCCAACGGTAAATAGATTGCTTAGTATCGCCCACAATTAGGTTGTCTATCATTTTTTCGCTGGGAGCTGCCATTGCATTTTTTAACAACGACCTGAAGCTTTTCCATTGGCTTCCAGAAGTATCCTGAAATTCATCGAATAGGAAATTATGATATTTTGAACCTACTTTTTCCCAAATAAAGGAAGGGTTTTCTCCTGCATCATCTGTAATTCCGGTAATCAGCTTTTGCGCGTCGCTGATTAGCAGATTATCGTTTTCATTGCGGTATTCACTTAGCAATAATGCAACTTCCTGCATGATGCGCATATAATACAGGTTTTTGTTAAATGCAGTGGCAAGTGTATAGGCAGGTAAATTGCTCTCGTGGTAGGCCCTTAATCTTTTGATCAGCGCATTGAATTCTTGGTAAAAACCGGGCAGATCAACACCTTTTTGAAACCAATTATCAGCATCATCTTCCATTTTGAAGATATCGGTAATCTTTTCAAAATTTTGATTGGCCAGCAACTGGATCTTTAACAAAGGATTTCTTGATTTTCCTTTGAGCTGATCTACGGTAATGCTGTGTTTTTCAAATAGCTTTCTGCCTTCTTCGCCTATTGCGGTCAGCTCGTTCTCATAATCTGCTAATTGCTTTTTGGTAATAAGCACGTAATGCTTAAAAAGCTCATCAATATTTTCGAGTCCGGTTTGGTGCAGGGCTTCTTCAAATACTTCGAAACTTTCTTTGAAAATTTCGCCAATGAGGCGTGAAAGTTCATCTTTGTAGTTCCAGCTTTTATTTTCGCTAATACGTTCAAGCGCCAGATCTATAATCCACTGTAGTAAATTTTTGTTATGATCTAAATTTTTGTCGAGTTTGGCTACAAGTTCATCCTTAACTTTATCATAATTCATTTCTAAATTATAATCTGCATTTAATCCAAGTTCAAAAGCAAAGCCCCTGATTACTTTTTGTACGAACCCGTCTATGGTACTCACTGCAAAACGACTGTAATCGTGCAGGATTTTGCGATAGATTAAATCTGCTTTTAACTTTAGGGTTTCTGGGTCGAGGTGTGGATGTGCTTTTAAGATGATGTTCTGGTATGCCTTTGCTTTTTCATTACCTTGAGCCAAATCTTTTAATACCGAAAGGATACGAGTTTTCATCTCTTCTGTAGCCTTATTGGTAAAAGTTACGGCCAATATTTCCCTGTATTTGTTCTCATTACTGAACAATAAGGTAAGATAATGTGCCGCAAGGCTAAAGGTTTTACCCGAGCCGGCAGAAGCTTGTAAGATTTTTAAGGGTTTGGGCATAAAATCAGTTTCGGATCTTAAACTTACAATTATTTGCTAAGCTTAGCTAAATCCATGTGATTTTTCCCTAAAGCTACTCTCCTGAAAACGTATTTATACAGCTAAATACAGAAATCTATTTATGATTCTTTTTTCTGTTTGGCTTTAGCGATTGATTTTTTGCTGATGCGTTCGGGTCTTTTTTCAATATCTACTTTATAACCTAATAGGTCTCGAATAACTACTGAAGCACAAACCCCGCCAAAGGCAGCTGGTAAGTAAGAAATGGTTCCGTAAGCCGAGCGTTTGAAATTACTTCCATCGGTCATGATAAGCGATTCTTTCATTACTTCTTCAATAGAAAAAACAGCTTTTATAGAACTTGCATTGGCTAATTTTTTTAAACGTTTACGCACATATTGTGCAAATACACACTGATAGGTATCTGTTAAATAGGTTACACGCAGTTTGGTGGGATCTAATTTTCCACCTGCTCCCATAGAACTTACAATAGGAAGGTTAGATTGCAAGGCGGTTGATAGCAAGGTAACTTTAGGTGTGATGCTATCGATGCAATCCATGATATAATCGAACTTCGTACTTAAAATTTCACGGCATTTTTGGGGTGTCAGGAAATCCTGGATAACATGAAGCTTTAACTGAGGATTAATAGCTAATAATCTTTCACGCATGATTTCTGCTTTAGCAATACCATGATTGGTTGAGAGTGCAGGTAATTGCCTGTTACGATTACTGGGATCAACCACATCGCCATCTACAATGGTCATTTCGCCTACACCACTTCTGCAAACAAATTCTGCGGCAAATGAACCCACACCTCCTAAACCTACTACCAGAACATGTTTGGTTTGTAATTTTTCAATTCCTTCATCACCTACCAAAAGGGCAGAACGTGACAGCCATGCTAAATCAGACATTTAATTGTTGTTAATTCTAAAAATAAGCTTTGTGGCTGAACTATAATAAGTTCAACTTTTTCCAGTTGGCAAAAATAATATCTTTAAGCTGTTCTATACTTATTTTCTTTAATTCTGCTGCTTTTTGGTAAATTTCCTCTATGCTTAAGTTACTGTCATCGGTTTCTAAAAAAAACATATCATTGGTTTGCTGAAACGTTAATGCAGTTGAAGGATGTTTAATTAACCCTGAACCAAAAGAAAGCAGAAAGCCATTATGTATAAGTTGTAAAGCCAATTCAGGTTTCTTATCAAAACCATGTATAATCATGGGAACGGATGGTTCTAATTGTTTTTTTAAAGTAATCAATTCGTCAAATGCTTTTACACAATGTAAAATCAAAGGCTTATTCAATTGAACTGCGAGTTGTACTTGTTGTCTTAGAATTTCTAATTGCTCATTTAGAGAAGCTCCACGTAATTTATCCAGTCCGCATTCTCCAATCAGTTTAACATTTTGTTGTTTGGCCAGCACTTCCAGATATTTCATATGAGTTTGTAGATCTGGTAAATTACCATACCAAGGATGTATGCCAAGAGAAATAGGTTTGATTTTAGGCATAGCCAGAAAAATATTCTCTGTAACGGAAAGACTTTGTATAGCCGTTATATCTTTACTCTGCTTTACAGTATGGGTATGTATATCTAAAAAAAGTGGCATAACACAACACAAAACTAACCAAAACATGCTAAGCTCCATCTGACCAATGGAATAAATTATTTACAGATAAAAGTAAAATTCAGTAGGCAGATATTAATAGCCCATACCGATTTCTTATTTTTACACGTTAAAATCCTAAAATTCAAAATAATGAAAAGAATATTATTGCTTTTAATTTGCGTTATGGGTATGCTGGCTGCAAATGCGCAAACAGATAATAAACCGGTTAAAATTTACAATGTAGAAGCCAATGCAAAAGCTGATCTGGATAAGGCGATAGCTAAGGCCAAGAAAGAAAATAAAAACGTGTTTGTTCAGGTAGGTGGTAATTGGTGTGTGTGGTGCATCAGATTTCATGATTTGGTTGATGCTACACCTGAATTAAAGAACTATCTGAACGAAAAATACGAAACCGTATTGGTAAATTACAGTCCGGAAAACAAGAACGAAGAAACGTTAAAACGATTGAAAAATCCTGGTCGTTTTGGTTTCCCGGTTTTTGTAATCCTAAATGGAGCGGGTGAAGTTATTCATATCCAAAATTCGGCCTATCTTGAAAAAGGTAATGGACATGACCCTAAGCTGATCTTAGATTTCTTAAAAAACTGGACAGTAGCTGCGGTTAATGCAAAATAAAAAAGGTGTCTGAAATTTTCAGACACCTTTTTTGTAATTATAAACCATCTCCTGATTTAAAATAATTATTGGCTGTAACCGGTAATTTTCCGGTAGGTATAAGCTGAACTTTAAACACCGAAGCGGCTGATTTCTGCATATAATCTTCTTTCTGATAAGCAACCAAAAGCGCTTTTGCATTCTCAATACCTGGAATGTTAGCTAAATTATAAGGATTTGCAAATAAGGCAAAACCTACATCTTTTTTGGCCATATCTGCAATAAAAGCTTTAACATCCTGATTTAAAGGGATGTTGTTTCCTGGACGGGTACGTGTGTCAAAAATACCTATAATTACTTGGTCGTCTGGCAGAATATTATTTACAACTGTAGTGATAGCTGCCGTATTTGCGTTTTTATCAATATTATAAACAATAGCGTTTTTATAGAATGTGCTAAGCTCTTTCTGGAAAGTTGTTTCATTTGGGGTGCCTAAATTAATGATCACCAGTCTTTTATTTGGGGTGAGGCGCTCCAAATAGCCATTATTTCTCACTAAAGTCATGCTTGCATCGGCAAGTTGTTTAAGTAAAGTATAGCTTTCAGGCCTGTTAACACCTTCATAAACATTGTTTTCGTCAACAAAAACGTTTTTGTTTAATCCTGCCCAGTATTTGGCTGTTAAGATTTTTTTTACACTCTCATCAATTCTCTCCATACTGATGCGGTCTTCTCTAACGGCTTTTCTAACCATTTTGATTGCCCGCTTACTGTTTTCGGATAGCTCTAAAATATCGTTGCCCGCAATTACACCCATTACATCGGCTTCACCATCTTTGAAATACTTTACTACACCTTTCATTTCCATTGCATCAGAAATGATAATGCCTTTAAATCCTAACTTTTCTTTTAAAAGACCAGTAACAATAGGCTTTGAAAGTGTGGAAGGAAGGTTTGGTGTTGGATCTAATGCTGGAATATTCATGTGTGCAATCATTACACCTGATACGCCTTGCTTGATCAGTTCTTTAAAGGGATAAAGTTCTAACGTATCTAAACGCTCGGCAGTAAATTTAAGCTGAGGCAGATCGTAATGTGAATCTACATCTGTATCGCCATGCCCAGGGAAATGTTTAATGCTAACCATTAATCCTCCGTCTTGCATACCTTTTAAATAAGCAGCGCCTTTTTCGGCTACATTATATTTGTTTTCACCAAAAGAACGGTAGTTGATTACTGGGTTTTTAGCATTGTTGTTTACATCCACGTCGGGTGCAAGGTTCATGTGCATGCCAATTCTCTTGTAATCCTTGGCTACTTCAAGTCCCATTTTGTAAATTAACTGCTTGTCTTGTATGGCGCCTAAAGCCATTTGGTAGGGATACGAAATAGTACTGTCTAAGCGCATTCCTAAACCCCATTCTCCATCAGAGGCAATCAATAAAGGTACTCTTGCTTTCTTCTGGTATTGGTTGGTTAATATTGCCTGACGACCAGGCCCACCCTGAAAGAAAATCAATCCGCCAACTCTTTCTTTTTTGATAACTTTCCCGATGGAATCCTGAAAAGCTTTAGGCAAATTGGTATGGGCTCTTACAAAAAACATTTGCGCAATCTTCTGGCGCTTACTTAAACGATTAAATACAGAATCTACCCATTTAGGTTCGTCTTTTAAAAGTTCTAAATACGATTTTTGCTGATTTTGTGCTTTTGCTGCGCTCAGACCAAACATGGCCGAAAAAACAAAGCCACAAGTCAATAATTTCTTCATCAGGTTCTTAAATGATATGTGAGTTATAAATTCAAAAATGCTAAATTTTTATATCAACAGGTCAATAAATATTAATAAAATCAAAAAAGGAGTTAAAATTTTACAAAATTTCATAAGCTTATATTTTTAATTGAAAGCAAGGGCTGTATTTTTTTATAGACACTAAAATGAGTAATGCTCATAGGTTATAACTGGATTGTATAATTTTTAAATAGCTGGTTTTTAATGAGGTTTACGGGATTTCTCAGCTACAACTTATGATAAACTCTGTTGAATTGGCATTATTATTACAGGTTACGGTAGAACCAAAAATTTATACACAATGAAAAAGTTATTAATTGCAGCAGTCGCTTTCGTATTTATGGCCGCAGGTGTAAAAGCACAATCTACCGATAAAATCATCAGGGTAGGGGTTAAAGGCGGACTTAACTATTCCAATATCATAAAAGATGATGGAAATAATGATTTTAAATCAGATTATTTAGTGGGTTATAATGCAGGTGTGACCTTAGACATTAAATTATTGCCAAACCTGGCCTTTACGCCTGAGTTGTTGTATTCAACCAAAGGGTACAAATTAACATCGAGCTTTGGTAAGTTTACCCAAACCACGCATTTTATAGATTTGCCTATTCTGGCTAGCATTCAATTGGCTCCGGGTTTGAATTTAGTAGCTGGTCCTCAGGTGTCTTTCCTATTATCAACCAATAATAAATTTGAAAACGGCTTTGCTGTAACCGAGCAAAAAATTGTTGAAGACGAATCAGATCGTTTTAAAAAGAGCTTATTGGGAGGGGTAATAGGTGCCCGTTTTGATGTGAATAGCCAATTTGGAATTTTTGGACGTTATGCGCTGGATTTCCAGAAAAACAATGAAAACGGAACCACAACTACACCTGAATTTAAGAATCAAGTATTTCAGGTTGGGTTAGGTGTAAAGTTTTAACTGTTTAAAACTCAAGATTTATTGTCTCGTTCGGGAAACCGGACGAGATTTTTTGTTATATGGATGTTTCGTAAAGTATTGCGTAGGAAAAGAGTATGAATTTTAAACTTTTGTTAGCTTTGTGTATTCATATTTGACATGGAAAATAAACAACAGAAAGAGTCGAACTTTAATCTAAAGGTTATGCGTTGGATTAATATTATTGCTATAACCATGTTTGTATTAGGTATTCTTTATAAAATATTCTTTTAATTGTTAACGTAATGAAAAAAATCATTAATACCACCAATGCTCCAGCTCCGATAGGACCTTATAACCAGGCAGTAATTGCTAATGGATTTTTATTTGCTTCGGGCCAGATTGCAATTAATCCTGAAAACGGCGAATTAAATATAAGTTCTGTAAAAGAAGAAACACATCAGGTAATGCGTAATGTAAAAGCGGTACTGGTAGAAGCTGGTTACCAGTTAACAGATGTGGTAAAAACAACAATCTTCTTGTCAGATATGTCTTTGTTTGCAGAAGTTAATGAGGTTTATGGTTCTTATTTCAAAAGTGATTTTCCGGCAAGAGAAACCGTGGCTGTAAAAGGATTGCCAAAAGGTGTTAATGTTGAGATTTCAGTAACTGCGTATAAAGGATAAAGTTGACCAATAATAAATCAAAATACTTGTTGTCGGCATTTGGTTCAACAGCAATATGGGGTTTCTTTGCCATTCCGCTAAGAAATCTAAGGGCTTACCCTGCCAATCAGATTTTATATTTCCGCATTTTTGCTTCTTTGCTGGTTATATGGGCAGTTATTTTTTTGTTCCGTAAGGCAGAGCTTAAAAAAGATCTTGCATATTTCGAATCTGTAGACCGTAAAACAAAGCGAGTTATTCTTGCTCAGATTATTGGTTCAACCTTATTGCTTACAGCAAACTGGTATACTTTTATTTTTGCAATCAATAATATCAGTATCAAATCGGGTGCATTTGCTTATATGGTATGTCCTTTAATTACTGCTTTTGGAGGATATCTTATTTTAAAAGAGCATCTTTCAAAATTGCAGATGACAGCTCTGGCTATTGCAACAACCAGTATTTTAATGCTGGCCACCGGTTCTTTTTTAGAAGTAACATGGTCGGTTATAGTTGCTGCACTTTATGCATTTTATCTGATTTTACAGCGTAAGATGCAAAACTTGGATAAACTTAATGTTTTGGCATTTCAGATTTCAATTGCTGTCTTGCTGATGATACCTTTGTTTTTTTATCAACATACCCAAGTACCTGCTGAGACAAGCTTTTGGTTAAATATATTCCTCATTGCAATTGTTTTTACTATTATTCCTTTGTTTTTAAGCCTATTTGCATTGGTAGGAATTCCTTCTTCAACGCTGGGTATCATTATTTATATTAATCCAATCATTGCTTTTGCAGTGGCTATCTTATATTTTAATGAGCATATAGATGCTCACCAGATTACGGCATATTTATTATTGCTTTTTGCCGTTTTTCTCTTTAATTGGAAGTTGATAAAAGATATTCTTACTTTTAAAATAAAATAGAAAGTATTGTTCGCTAATAATTTAGATACACTTTTAGTTTATTTAAAAGGCGTTGGTCCTAAGCGTGCAGAGCTTTTACAAAAAGAGCTGGGTGTATCAACTTATGCGCAACTTTTAGAACATTTTCCTTTCAGATATATAGATAGAACTCGCTTCTATAAAATTAACCAGCTAAATTCCGATTTGCCTTTAGTCCAGGTAACAGGTAAGGTTATCAGTAAAGAAACAGTTGGTGATAAACAGAAGAAAAGAATTGTAGCCAAGTTTGCAGACGATACTGGAATAATGGAATTAGTCTGGTTCCAGAGCCTGAAATGGGTAGATGAACATATTGTAAATGGAGGTACTTACATTGCTTTTGGGAAACCTGTTTTATTTAACGGAACATTCAGCATTTCGCATCCTGAGTTGGAAAACTACCCCCGCCAACAAGGACTTACGGGAAATTTAACGCTGCAGCCCATATATAATTCTACTGAAAAGCTGAAGAAAAGCTTTTTGGACAGCAAGGGTCTGCAAAAGCTGATACAGCTTATTTTAGAACTGCATGTAAATGAAATCAGAGAAACCCTACCAAGCTATGTATTGGAAAAATACAGACTGATATCTCGTAAAGATGCCTATAGACATATTCACTTCCCGGCAAGTGCAGCTATGCTCCAACAAGCACAAAGACGTTTAAAATTTGAAGAACTTTTCTTTATACAATTACAGCTGCTGTATAGCAAACAAATCAATAGCTTAAAATTTAAAGGAGCTCTTTTTAACAATGTGGGAGAAAAGGTAAATAAGTTTTATAATGAGATTTTACCTTTCGATTTAACTAATGCACAAAAGCGTGTAATTAAAGAAATCAGGATAGATACACAGAGAGGTGCGCAAATGAACAGATTGGTGCAAGGTGATGTTGGAAGCGGCAAAACGGTTGTGGCATTAATGAGTATGCTGTTGGCTAATGATAATGGTTGCCAAGCCTGCATGATGGCACCTACGGAAATCTTGGCCAGACAGCATTATCAATCTATAGTAGATTTGATTAAAGATGACTTGGTAAAAGTATCCATTTTAACCGGAAGTACAACTAAAAAGCAACGTACACAAATACATCAACAATTAGAAAACGGTGAAATAGATATCTTAATTGGTACACACGCTTTGATTGAAGATAAAGTTCAATTTAAGAACCTGGGACTGGTTGTAATTGATGAACAGCATAGGTTTGGGGTTGAGCAGAGGGCGAAGCTTTGGAGAAAGAACAACATTCCTCCCCATATCTTGGTAATGACAGCTACTCCTATACCTAGAACTTTAGCCATGACTCTATATGGTGATCTGGATGTATCGGTAATAGATGAACTGCCTGCAGGAAGGAAACCTATTGATACCAGACATTTTTATGAGAGTCAACGCTTGAGAATGTTTGGCTTTTTGAAACAGGAAATTGCCAAGGGCCGGCAGGTGTATATAGTTTATCCTTTAATTAAGGAAAGTGAGAAACTGGATTTGCTGCATCTCGAAGCAGGTATTGAGCAATTAAGCTATCAGTTTTCACAACCTAATTACCAGATCAGTATTGTGCATGGCAAAATGAGCAATGCCGATAAGCAATTTGAAATGCAACGTTTTATTGAAGGTAAAACACAGATTATGGTGGCCACTACGGTTATAGAAGTTGGTGTCAATGTGCCTAATGCATCGGTAATGGTAATTGAAAATGCAGAAAGATTTGGTTTGTCGCAGTTGCACCAGTTACGTGGAAGGGTGGGGCGCGGGGCTGAACAATCATTTTGTATTTTAATGTCGGGGAATAAATTAAACCCAACTTCTAAACAGCGTCTAGAAACTATGGTTAGAACAAATAATGGGTTCGAGATTTCTGAAGTTGATCTGCAGTTACGAGGGCCTGGTGATATTAGCGGAACCCAGCAAAGTGGCACAGTAGAGTTGAAAGTAGCGGATCTGGCTCATGATCAGGTTATATTGCAGGAAGCAAGAAACACGGTAATAGAGATTTTAAAGGAGGATCAACTCTTAGAAAAACCAGAGAACAACCTCTTGAAAAATTATCTCAATCGCAAAAGTCAAGGGATTTCTTTTAATAAGATTTCCTAATGTCATCTGCTGGTATTACTCGTTATAATTGTTATCTTGAAGAATAAAGAATTATAATCCATGACAAATAAAAACGCTCCTTCCTCTTTTAATGATGAAGTTGTCATCAATAAGATTTATGAAATACGAGGGCAAAAAGTTATGCTCGATAGTGATTTGGCAGAACTTTATCAAGTTGAAACGAAAAGATTAAATGAACAGGTTCACAGAAATCCTGATCGTTTCCCCGAAGATTTTATGTTTAAATTAACAGATGTAGAATGGAATTCTTTGAGGTCGCAAATTGCGACCTCAAAAGGCAGAAGAGGTGGAAGAACCTACCTGCCCAATGTTTTTACAGAATACGGAGTGTTGATGTTGTCTAGTGTGCTTAACAGCCAGCAGGCTATACAGGCTAACATACAGATTGTAAGGGTTTTTGCCCGTTTACGCAAATTGCTTAATGAACATACAGAAGTAAGGCAAGAAATTGCCAAGATTAAAAAGCATCTGCAAAATCACGATAAGAATATAGAACTGGTATTTACATATTTGGATGAGTTAACTGAAAAGAAAGCTGTTCCTCGAAAAAGAATAGGGTTCAAACCAGATAACTTATAGCCTTTACATTTTACCCAAAACTTTTTTACTTAACTGTTTTGTAATTCAATTAATTGCCGTATCTTTGCAGTCCCGTAAAAAGCGGGATTATAAAAAATTATTAACAAATTAAATAAAAGCAAGTGAATACGTTAAGTTACAAAACTGTCTCTGCGAATGCTAAAACTGTTAACAAACAGTGGGTTGTTATTGATGCAGAAGGAGAGATTTTGGGGCGCTTGTCTTCTAAAATCGCAATGATTATCAGAGGAAAAAACAAGCCAGAGTACACCCCACACGTAGACTGCGGAGATAACGTAATCGTTATTAATGCAGACAAGGTTAAATTAACTGGTAACAAGTTAGAAGAGAAAGAATACATTTCTTATACAGGTTATCCAGGTGGTCAAAGATTTATTTCTCCTAAGGAGTTATTGGCAAAGCATCCTACTCGTATCGTAGAAAAAGCTGTACGTGGTATGTTGCCTAAAACTAAGTTGGGTAAAAAATTATATACCAACCTTTATGTTTATGCTGGTTCTGAGCATCCGCATGCGGCACAATCACCAAAAACCATTAAACTTTAATTAAAGGAGAAAAGAAATGTCAACTACAAATACTTCAGGAAGAAGAAAGACAGCAGTTGCCCGTATTTATTTAACAGACGGCAACGGTGCTATTACCGTAAATGGTAAAGACTATAAAGTATATTTTCCTACCTTGCCTTTACAATATATCGTAAACCAATCGTTTGAGGTTGCCGAGGTTGCTGGTAAATACGATGTTAAAGTAAATGTATCAGGTGGCGGTGTTAAAGGTCAGGCCGAGGCTGTTCGTTTAGCTATTGCTAAAGCTATTGTTGAACTTGATGCTGAGAAAAAATCTGCTTTACGTGCTAAAGGGTTAATGACCCGTGATATGCGTATGGTTGAGCGTAAGAAACCAGGACGTGCAAAAGCTCGTAAGAGATTCCAATTCAGTAAACGTTAATCTTAAGGAGACAAAACAATGGCAAGAACAACATATCAAGACTTATTGGATGCAGGTGTACACTTTGGACACCTTACCCGCAAATGGAATCCAAAAATGGCTCCTTATATTTTCATGGAGCGTAATGGAATCCACATTATTGATTTAAATAAAACTTTAGCAAAAACAGAAGAAGCTGCTTCTGCAATAAAACAAATTGTAAAATCTGGTCGTAAGATTTTATTTGTTGCTACTAAAAAACAAGCAAAAGAAATCGTTGCTGATCAAGCAAAAAAAGTAAATATGCCTTTCGTAACCGAGCGTTGGTTAGGGGGTATGTTAACTAACTTTGCTACTGTACGTAAGTCAATCAAAAAGATGGCTAACATCGATAAAATGACTAAAGACGGTACTTATGCAATTCTTTCTAAAAAAGAGCGCTTAATGATCCAACGTGAGCGTATCAAATTAGAGAACCTTTTAGGTGGTATCGCTGATTTGAACCGCTTACCTGCGGCTATCTTCTTAATTGATGTTAAGAAAGAGCATATCGCTGTGGCAGAAGCTTTGAAATTAAACATTCCTACTTTTGCAATGGTTGATACAAACTCTGATCCTTCAAACATTGATTTCCCTATTCCAGCTAATGATGATGCTACAAAATCAATCTCTTTGATTACTAGCGTAATCGTTAAAGCTATCGAAGAAGGTTTAGAGGAGCGCAAGCGTGAGAAGGATGAGGAAGCTGAAAAAGAAGCGGTAGCTGCTAAAACGGCTGCTGATGCACCTGAAGCTCCTGCAAAAAAAGGTAAAAAAGCTGCTGCAGAAGTAGAATCATCTACAGAAGACAGTAAAGAAGCCTAATTAAAATAACTGTTATGGGTTATGAGTGTTATGTTGCAGGCTTGCTTACAACGTATAACTTGTAACCCATACTTTTTATAAAACATTTAAAAAAGAAAAAAAATGTCAACAGTACAAATTTCTGCCGCAGATGTAAATAGATTACGCCAACAAACTGGTGCCGGCATGATGGATTGCAAAAAAGCATTAATGGAATCTAATGGTGATTTTGAAGCCGCAGTTGATTACTTACGTAAAAAAGGTGCTAAAGTAGCTGCTTCTCGTCAAGACAGAGATAACAACGAAGGAGTAGTAATTGCTAAAGCTACTGCAGATGGTAAACGTGGTGTAATTATCGAGTTAAACTGCGAAACAGATTTCGTTGCTAAGAATACAGATTTCGTTGCTTTAGGTCAAAAATTTGCTGATTTAGCAATTGAAAAAAATCCTGCTTCTTTAGCTGATTTATTAGCTTTAGAAATAGACGGACAAAAAGTAGAAGAATCAATCGTAGAAAATACAGGTAAAATTGGTGAAAAAATCGGTATTTCTAAATACGAAGTAGTTAACGGAGAAAAAGTAGTTGCCTATATCCATGGTAACTATCGTTTAGGTGTATTGGTGGCTTTAAATGAAGACGTAGCAGGTGCTGAAGAAGCTGGTAAAGACGTTGCAATGCAAATTGCTGCTATGAACCCAGTTGCTTTAGACAAGGCTGATGTTGATGCTTCTACTATAGAGCGTGAGTTAGAGATTGCTAAAGAACAAATCCGTGCAGAAGGTAAACCAGAAGAAATGGTTGAAAAAATTGCTGCTGGTAAATTGAATAAATTCTACAAAGAAAATACTTTATTAAATCAAGAGTTTGTTAAAGATGGTTCAGTAGATGTTCGTAAATTCTTAGATAATACTTCTAAAGGATTAACAGTTACTGCTTTTAAACGCGTACAATTAGGCGCTTAATTAGCAATTAAATAAATTTGAAAGCTTCGGGTTTAACCTGAAGCTTTTTTTTTGCAAGATAAAAAGCCGTTATTCGTATATTAATTCTTTATCCTTATTGTCATGTTAAACGTAGAAAACCTGAACGTTTTTTATCATAACCAAATTAAACGCTTAGAAAATTTTGGCTTTACAGAAAAAGGCATTACCAGTATACAAACAAATGATGATGTATTGTATAATGGAGATTTGCTAATCCCGGGCTTTATAGACCTGCAGATTTATGGAGCGGGAGGAGAGCTCTTTTCTGCTAATCCTACACTTGAAAGCATTGATTTTATAGAAAATCAATTATTAAAAGAAGGTACAACAGGCTTCTTGATTTGTTTGGCAACCAATACTCCTGAAGTTTTTAACCGTTGTATAGAGGTTATGAAAACACACCAAAAAAATGCAAAAAACTGTTGGGGCTTACATCTTGAAGGACCTTTTATCAACCCTAAAAAAAGAGGAGCCCACGTTTTAGAATATATCAGAAAGGCTTCTTTAGATGAGATTAAAGCTTTATTGGATTTTGGAGAAGGAACAGTTAAAATGATCACGCTTGCGCCTGAATTGCAGGACGATGAGATTATTACCTACCTCATAGATCACAACATTATTGTTTCTTTAGGGCATAGCGATGCCACGTTTGAAGAGGCAACGGCCGCATACAATAAAGGCGTACAAACCACTACTCATTTATTTAATGCTATGTCACCAATTTTACACAGAAGGCCAGGCATACCTACAGCTGTATTTAATCACCCTAGTGCAATGGCAAGTATTATAGCAGATGGTATGCATGTAGATTTTGAAGTGGTAAAGATGGCACATAAGCAAATGAAAGAACGATTGTTCTTAATTACTGATGCAGTTACAGATTGTAATACTGGCCCTTACCAGCATAAAGCGGTTGATGGGAAGTTTGTAATGCCTGATGGAACACTATCTGGTTCATCTTTAACGATGTTGCAGGCAGTTAAAAATTGTGTAGGGCATTGCAATATTGATTTACCTACTGCAATTGCTATGGCTACAACATATCCTTCAAAATTATCCGCTGCTTTTAATAGAGCTAGCGCTTTGGAGCTAGGTAATGATAGTAACTTTTTGATCTTGGATCGTAATCTTGAACTGAAGAGTATATTTTTTAACGGAAAAGAAATAAAATAGAATAAACCTGCCCAATTAGAAAAATCTTGTAATTTTGCGCTTTATGAAATATAAACGAATTCTACTTAAGCTTAGCGGCGAATCGTTAATGGGTGATAAGCAGTATGGTATTGATAACGATCGTGTTAAGCAATATGCCGAAGATATTAAGGCTGTTCATAGTAAAGGAATGGAAATTGCCATTGTTATTGGAGGCGGAAACATTTTTAGAGGTCTGAGTGCCGAAAAATCGGGTATGGATAGGGCACAGGCTGATTATATGGGAATGCTTGCTACCGTAATCAATAGTATGGCTCTGCAAGATGCCTTAGAGAAAGTAGGATTAAAAACCCGTTTATTAACAGCTATAAAAATGGAGCAAATCTGCGAGCCTTTTATCCGCAGACGAGCTGTGCGTCACTTAGAGAAGGGGCGCATCGTAATATTTGGTGCGGGTACTGGTAACCCTTACTTTACAACAGATTCTGCAGCTGCTTTAAGAGCTATTGAAATTAAAGCAGATGTGGTACTAAAAGGTACAAGAGTGGATGGTATTTATACTGCCGATCCTGAAAAAGATCCTTCAGCGAAAAAATATGATGAGATTACATTCAAGGAAGTCTATGAAAAAGATCTAAATGTAATGGATATGACCGCTTTTACACTTTGCGAAGAGAACGATTTGCCTATTATCGTATTTGATATGAATAAAACCGGCAATTTTATGAAAATAACCAATGGTGAAGAAATTGGCACATTAGTAAAAGGATAACGAATTTTATATTTTTGTATAAAGACAATAAGATATGAACGACCTCATAAAGAAACAATTAGCCGATGCTCAAGCAAATATGGATAAAGCTATTGCGCATTGTGAATCAGAGTTAACCAAGATCAGAGCAGGAAAAGCATCAGCAGGTATGCTTGATGGTATTATGGTAGATTATTACGGCAGCGCTACACCTTTAGCACAGGTTGGAGGTATCAATACACCCGATGCCCGTACTTTAATCATCCAGCCTTGGGAAAAAAATATGTTAATACCTATTGAAAGAGCCATTATGGAAGCTAATATTGGTATTAATCCACAAAATGATGGAAGTGTAATTCGATTGGTTGTACCACCTTTAACTGAGGAGCGCAGGAAAGAACTGGTTAAAAAAGTAAAAGAAGAAGCAGAAAGGGGACGTATAACAATACGTAACATCCGTAAAGACGCTAACGAGAAGATTAAAAAGCTAAAAACCTCAGATAATGTTTCTGATGATGAGATAAAAGCTGGTGAAGCAGAAGTGCAAAAAATAACTGATAATTATATTGTTAAGGTTGATAAACATGCCGAAGCTAAAGAAAAAGATATCATGACGATATAAAACTTATATCGGTGAAATGTAAACAAAAAGGGATTGTGGTTTTGCTACATTCCCTTTTTTTATTTTTGCATCCTTATAATTGAGAAAGATGAATTTATTGATACAATACCTTAAACCTTATAAATGGACGGTCATATTTGCGCTGTTCTTAGCTGCCTTAAACATAGGTTTTTCATTAATGGATCCTTATTTTACCGGACGAATAGTAGATAACTTTATAGAGAAAAAAGACCATCTGCAAAGAACTGAATTTGTTTGGGGAGTACTGGGCTTGATAGGCTTGGCAGTAGGAGCGGCTATGGTATCGCGTATTGCTAAAAACTTTCAGGATTACTTTACCAATATTATTGTACAAAAAGTAGGGGCAAGAATGTACGCTGATGGTTTAAAGCATTCATTAGAACTTCCGTACCAGGTGTTTGAAGATCAAAGAAGTGGAGAAACCTTAGGTATCTTACAAAAAGTTAGAACAGACTGCGAGAAATTTATTACCTCCTTTATCAGTATTTTATTTGTAAGCTTAATAGGGATGGTATTTGTAATCGTATATTCTTTAAGCGTAAGTTATAAGGTTACTTTAATTTACATTGCATCCATTCCAATTATTGCATTTGTAAGCTGGTTTTTAAGTCGTAAAATTAAGGTTATACAACGTAAAATTGTAACCGAGACTACGGCGCTTGCCGGTTCTACCACAGAGTCGCTCAGAAATATTGAACTGGTAAAAAGCCTAGGTCTGGCCAATCAGGAGATAGATAGACTCAATAAAACAACCTATAAAATATTAGGTCTCGAATTGCGCAAAGTAAAATATGTAAGGAGCATGAGCTTTGTTCAAGGTACTACGGTTAATCTGGTGCGAAGTACTATGGTTGTGGTATTGCTGATCCTTATTTTTGACAATGCCATATCGCCTGGACAGTATTTCTCTTTTTTATTTTATTCTTTCTTTCTGTTTGGACCTTTACAGGAATTGGGTAATGTAATTTTAACCTGGCGTGAGGCAGAGGTGTCTTTAAATCGTTTTAAAGATATTTTGAATACTCCTGTTGATCAAAAACCTCAAAACCCGGTTGCTTTAGATAAAGTGCGGAAATTAACTTTTGATCAGGTTAGCTTTAAGCATCTTACAGGAAAGAACAATGCTTTAAATCATATTAATTTTAATGTAAATAGTGGAGAAACGGTTGCCTTTGTTGGCCCTTCAGGCTCTGGAAAAACCACCTTGGTAAAACTTTTGGTAGGTTTATACCAACCAGTTGAAGGAGAGGTTTTTTATAATGATATACCAGGTAACCAAATTAATCTGGATCAGTTGCGCGAAAAAATAGGCTTTGTTACACAAGATACTCAACTATTTTCAGGAACAATCAGAGAAAATCTACTGTTTGTAAAACCCGATGCTACTGATGAAGAATGTTTAACAGTTTTACGTCAGGCGGCATGCCATACCTTACTGGCAAGAGCAGAAAAAGGCTTGGATAGTGTGATTGGTGAGGGAGGCGTTAAGGTTTCAGGAGGAGAGAAACAACGGTTATCTATTGCAAGAGCTCTTTTACGTAATCCTGATATTTTGGTTTTTGACGAGGCAACTTCTTCATTAGATTCTATCACAGAAGAAGAAATTACAGCTACCATAAAAGACGTTTCGGTCTTAGAACAGCATATTACCATACTTATTGCACATAGACTATCTACTATACGCCATGCAGACCGTATATACGTGCTTGAAAAGGGCCATATTATAGAACAAGGTGGTCATGATGATTTGTTGGCTGAAAAGGGCTTATATTACGCCATGTGGCGCCAGCAGGTTGGAGAGCGGGCCGATTAGAGACGAAAATAAGATGTTAAAATAGAAGGGGGCTTAAGCCCCCTTCTATTTTATAATTTTTAGCAGATACTCGCCATATCCGCTTTTAACTAACGGTTCAGCGATCTTTCTTAACTGATCCGCATTAATAAAATCCATGCGGTAAGCGATTTCCTCAATGCATCCAATTTTTAGGCCTTGTCGTTCTTCAATAATTTGAACGAATTGTCCGGCTTGCATAAGCGAAGCGAAAGTTCCTGTATCAAGCCAGGCTGTTCCTCTACTCAGAATACCTACTTTAAGTTTACCACGTTCAAGATAGATTTTATTCACATCTGTAATTTCATATTCCCCACGTGCGGATGGTTTAATGTTTTTCGCGATTTCAACCACGTCATTGTCGTAAAAGTATAGGCCAGGTACCGCATAATCAGATTTAGGCTCTTTAGGCTTTTCTTCTATGGAAATCACCTGATGATTTTTATCGAATTCCACAACCCCATATCTTTCAGGATCTGATACTTGGTAAGCAAAAACAACTCCTCCTTCAGGATTGGCACTGTTTTGTAATAGCTTTGCCATACCATCGCCGTAAAAAATATTGTCACCAAGTATAAGTGCTACTTTGTCTTTCCCTATAAATTCTTCCCCTATTACAAAAGCTTGGGCTAATCCATTGGGTTCAGGTTGTACAGCATAGCTAAACTTACACCCTAATTGTGAACCGTCTCCCAAAAGCTTTTCAAAATTTGGAAGGTCATGCGGAGTAGAGATAATTAAAATCTCCTTAATACCTGCTAACATTAAAGTAGAAAGTGGATAGTATATCATCGGCTTATCGTAAACCGGCATCATTTGTTTGCTGGTTGCGAGTGTTAAAGGATGTAAACGGGTTCCACTTCCTCCGGCTAAGATTATTCCTTTCATATAAATTTAGCTTAGTTTGCTTTGGGTATTGATTGCAGTTATACATTTTTCCAAACTGTTGCGCCAGTATGGAATATCTATGTTAAAGGTACTCTTTATTTTGTTTTTATCCATTACCGAAAAATGAGGGCGTTTGGCCTTGGTTGGATATGCACTTGTAGGTATTGGGTTTACTTTTACAGATAATTTACCTATCTCAAATATTGCCTTGGCAAAATCGAACCAAGAGGTTACACCTTCATTGCTGTAATGATAAGTGCCATACTGGTTACTATTTGAAGCAATGATGTGCAAAATAACAGCAGCTAAATCCATGGCGTAAGTAGGTGTGCCAACCTGATCAGCGATGATATTCAGCTCATCTCTTTCTGCACCTAGCTTAAGCATGGTTTTTGTAAAGTTATTGCCATGCTCAGAATAAAGCCAGCTTGTACGCAAAATGAAATATGCCTTTAAATTCTCTGAAATTCTTTTTTCGCCATTTAACTTGGTTAAACCATAAACGTTAATGGGGTGGGCTGTGTCTTCCTCTGTAAGAAGTTTTACGGTATTTCCTTCAAATACAAAATCGGTAGAGATATGAATAAGTGTGGCATTAAATTCATGGCATAGCACCGCTAAATTCTTTGCACCTGTTTCATTTACTGCAGCAGCTATATCTTTTTCGTCCTCAGCCTTATCAACGGCTGTATAAGCAGCACAATTGATTACATAATTGGGCTTTACACCTGTAAATAACTTATGCAAAGAATTTTCATCTAAGATGTTAGCACTTCCTTCTTCAGGAAAAATAATATTTGTGATACGATCAGCTTTTGCTACATCTTTCAGACAATGCCCTAGCTGCCCGCCGGCACCTATTACTAAAATTGTATTATCCATAAGTTTAATTCAAATTTTAGCGGCCGTTATATTGTTTTTCGTAATAAGATTGATAATTGCCGGAAGTTACATTGTTTAGCCATTCTTCATTGGCTAAATACCAGTCCACCGTTTTTTCCAGTCCCTCTTCAAATTGCAGACTTGGGGTCCAGCCTAACTCTTTTTGTAGTTTAGTTGAATCTATTGCATAGCGAAGATCATGACCGGCCCGGTCGGTAACAAATGTAATGAGTTTGGCAGATGTTCCAGGCTCTCTGCCCAGTTTACCATCCATGATTTTGCAGAGTAAATGGATAAGGTCAATGTTCTTCCATTCATTATGACCACCGATGTTATAGGTCTCTCCGGTTTTAGCTTGATGAAAAATCACATCAATAGCTCTTGCATGATCCTCTACCCATAACCAATCTCTTACATTTTCTCCTTTACCATATACGGGTACCGGTTTATTATTTTTAATATTATTGATTGCCAAAGGAATTAACTTTTCAGGAAAATGGTGAGAACCGTAGTTGTTAGAACAGTTAGAAATTACACAATCCATTCCATAAGTATCATGATAAGCTCTTACAAAGTGGTCTGAACTTGCTTTTGATGCCGAATAAGGACTATGTGGATCATAAGCCGTTGTTTCGGTGAACATACCTGTTTCGCCTAAAGCACCATAAACTTCATCTGTACTAATGTGATAAAACCTTTTATGTTCATAATCGCCTTTCCAATACTCTCTTGCTGCATTTAGCAGGTTTACGGTACCTATTACATTGGTCATCACAAATGCAGTAGGGTCGGTAATTGAGCGATCTACATGACTTTCGGCAGCTAAATGAATAACTGCAGCAAAATTCTCACGGCTAAAGAGCTGGTTAATTGCCGAGGCATCTGTAATATCAATTTTTACAAAACTGTAATTAGATTTATCTTCAATGTCTGAAAGATTTGCCAGATTACCTGCATAGGTAAGCTTATCTAAATTTACAATATGATAGTCGGAATATCTATTTACAAAACGACGTACAACATGCGACCCGATAAAGCCTGCACCTCCGGTAATTAAGATCTTTTTCAATTTAGTATTGTTTTTGTTTGTAACAAAAATATAAGAATCTGTTTAAGAATAAAATCCAATGCTAATTAATGCAATGTTAAGGTAGATTTTGGGCAACAACTTCTAATTCATTGTACCATTGCTCTCCATATTTCCTAATTAAAGGTTCTCTTAAAAATTCAAACACTTTTATATTAAGCTCACGGCCAAAACTGCAGGCATCATGGCAAATATGCCAGCGATCATAATTGAGCGCATCGAATTCTGGATATTTTGTAATACGTATAGGATAGAGATGACATGATATTGGTTTTTTCCAGTCTACCAAGCCTTGCTCATATGCTTTTTCGATAGCGCATTTGGTTATTCCATTTTCGAAAGTAACATATGCACACTCCTTATCTCCATCTACACAGGTAGTGGTAAGATCACCATCAGAGTCGGTTACTGAGGTGCCAAACTTCTCAATGGCTTCAATGCCTTTTGGTGCTAAAAGATGCTTTATCTTAGGATATATTTCTTCTAATATCAGCTTTTCATGATGATCTAAGGGAGCCCCAGAATCGCCCTCTACACAACAAATGCCTTTACACTTATTTAAATTACAAACAAATTCCTGTTTAAGCACATCTTCGTGCACTAAGGTTCCGTCAACTTCAATCATCATTTTCCAATAGGGTATTTTAGGCCTTCGGCCGATTTAATTTCTAGAGTAACCGCGCCAACCAAAATCTCTACCTGAGCTTTTACCGGTACACGGTTATTGTCATCCGTTATCCAAAGATACAGTTTACTGTCTTTTCTAAAAACCCTTCCCGGTTTAATAGAAGGACTAAATTTCAGACATCTAATTTCGCCGAGTTTGGTTTTTATCACTTCTTTGCCTATGTATTCTATTTCCAAAGAAGATATTTCTTCTCCTAGAAAATAGTTAAGCTTAAAAGTGTCATTTATGTTGAGTTTAGAAATATCTAAGCTACGGGCGAAATAATAGGCAGAAACCAAATCAAATGTTTGTGTTGTAGGGGTAGTAAAAGTGCCACGGTTTGCAACCACTTTTTTTGCATCCTGATAAAATCTTGCTTTGTCTTGTCTGCGGTAACTGGCTTCACGTATATTTTCCTGATAAAAATAAGGTGTAAGGTCTGTTTTATCAATGTAAGAATCATAATGATCTCTAATCTTATAAAAGATATCAAAAGTTCCTGATGTTTGTGCATCAACAGATAGCCTGTATGTAGGCTTATTATCAAACTTCATATCTGAAGGAAGCACTTTTAAAGTTGCTTCGGCCGCTGTAATGATGCCATACCTTAGTCTATAAGTAAGGACTTCGCCTTCATTAAAGGCCGGGTCTTTTTTTAAAGGGAGTTCTTGTGCAAACCCTGAAAGAGTAATAACGCACAATAAAACAGATGAAACAATCTTTATCATATTATACGACAAAACAAAAAGTAATCCAAAAAAGAATTAGTCTTTTCGTTTATATAGTGGTACGGTAGAGCAAGGTTCGCCATACATAATGCTCTTTACTACAGGAGTAAGTAGATTGGTAATCTCCACATAGGCAGAAACGGGTACATTTAAATCTGCACAACCCTTTATCACTACCCTTTGGTCTTTATATATATTTAGATCTATATGCGCTAATGCTTTGGTAAACAGAATATTTTCTAAAACTTCAAGATTACCAAACACAACTTCGTTTGCATAAGGTTTCATTTTGTTTGCCAACAACATATAAGCCCAAGTAGGCACAATTGCATCTGTAGAGCAAATGATAGCAATATTCTTTCCTGTATATTGAGACCAGTCATGTTCTTTTATGAATGCTCTGAAATCTTTTTCCTTTAAAATCAGGCCATGAAAAAGATTGTCTTTTATATCATACACTACTCTTTCACCTTTATTATAGTAATCTTCCAGATTAAAGGTAATTAAGCCACTGTTAGCTACTTTATTTATGAAGTTTTCCTGTATTTCCATAACTATTTCCGGTAATAAAAAAACCGCCTTTAATTACTTAAAGACGGTTACAAATTTACGTAATAAAGATTAATAGAATTTCACTCTATTGTCTTTTATATCAGCTTTATCCTGTAATACTTGGAATGCATTACCAAAAGCACGTTGTGCAATGCTTGAAAGCATGGTTTGTTTTTGTTTATAAGTATTATCCAGAGGGGCTGGATTGGTAAATCCTATTACGGTGAACGCATATACTCCTCTTTCTCCCTCAATAGCTTTAGAAAGCTTACCAGCCTGAGAACCAAAAACAGCTCCTGTAAACTTATTTTCCTGAGCTAAACCTGGTATAACCGGATTAGCAAAAACAAGATTTTCAACATCAACCGCGCTTTTACCTAATTTTTGAGCCACTCCATCTATATTTGAAGCTCCAGAAAGTGCAGCATTCATTTTTTCAGTTAGTATCTGTGCTTTTTTAGCATTTAATACCATTGGCTCAATTTGTTTTTTAACATCCTCTAAAGCCAACTGACCTTTTGGTTGTATAGCTGTAAGCTTAACAACTACATAATCATTATCCATTGTGTAAACCTGAGGCAATACAGTACCCTTTTTAGCATCGTAAGCATCTCTGATTACCTGGCGAGGGTTATCTAAGCCAGGAGCATAGCCCTGAGTAGGCGTAATTCTGTCTGCAACGCCAACAGTGTATCCATTCTTTTGCGCTAAAGCATTAAAGTTGTCTGACTTAACTTCGTTTAAGAAAGCCAGTGCTTTTTTGTAAGCAGCATCTCTTGTTTTCTGACTAGGAGCTAATGCTTTTTCTATATAAGCCAGTTTAACCACTTTTGAGGCACCAATTTGCTTTTCGATTTTAATTACATGAATACCAAACTGAGATCTAACTACTTTAATATCTCCTGTTTTACCATCAAAAGCAGCATTTTCAAAAGCAGGTACCATTGCACCACGGGCAAAGGTTCCTAGTTCTCCACCATGTTCTTTAGAACCATCAACACTATAAGTTTTGGCAAGTTCAGCAAAGCTAGAACCTTTTAACGCTAAGTTCTTTAATGAATCAGCAAGTTTCATGGCTTTTGCTTCGCCACCAACTTTTGAAGGATCAATTAAGATATGGCTTGCTTTAACTGAATCTGGCGATATACGGTTACCTACAACTTTAATGAGCTTATAAGAATTACCAGAAAATTTAGGACCATAGAAACTACCTGCAGGATAATTGAAGATTACAGAATCAACAGCTGGATCTAATTTTCCTTTAGTAATGTAAGTATAAGGAATTTTTACATCAGAGTTATTTGCTGCAAATAATGAGTCGTTTGGCGTGCTCTGGAAATCAGCAGCCAATTTTTCTACTTGAGTTTTGATTAATGCGCTGTCTGCTGCAGTAGGTTTAATGCTAAAAGAAACGTATTCTAATGATCTGGTTTCAGTAGGGTTAAAGAAACGTTTTTTGTTTGCATCAAAATAAGCTTGGTAATCTGCATCAGTTAACTTAGCATCTTTGTCTAAAACAGAGCTGTAGTCTAAGTTCACATATTTTAAGCTGGCTAATTTATTTCTGTTCACATATTCATCATTAGCTTCTAATGAAGTTACATAAACAGAGTTGCTTACCAGATTATTGTATTTCTGTTGTAAAGCTTGTTTTTCAATTTCATTTTGCAACAAATCCCACTGCATTTTTAAATTAGGATCTTTTGACTGTGCTTTTAATGAATTGATAATAGCAGCATGATCGATTTGTCCGGTTTGTGGATTTCCGAAATATTGCATAATTAGCGGGCTTGGTTTTTTACCTTGGATAAGGTCAAAAAGCTCGTCGCCAGATACACTTAAACCTACGCGGTTATATTCTTTGTTTAATAAAACATTGGCAACCTCGTACTGCCAGGCTTGCTCAACAGCCATAGCTTGCATTTGAGGATTCATGGCACCATATTGCTGTTTAAATTGAGCGGTAGTTTGGTCTACTTTGGTATTAAACGCCTCGTAGCTGATTTTTTCTCCATCAATGCTCCCAACTTCGTTACGAGATGAACCAAAAATAGCTGTACCTTGTTGTAATAAAGGTTCCAAAACAAATAATGCTAATACTACTGCAATACCTCCAACCAAAAAATAGCCCATTTTGGTACGCATGAAAGTCATTAATCCCATATTATTCTATATTCTATTGTTTTTTACTTTTTTAAAGAGGGCGCAAGATACAAATTTGAAACTAATTAGAAAATATTAAATTTCAAGTTTTAGAATAGATAAACTACTCGGTTTAAAATACTTAAATTAAGGATTTGTGCCGTTTTTTAAATAAGCCTGCCCCGAAGGCTGGGATATGGTATAAGTGCTGAAATCCTGCGGAGCAGTAAACTGAGCTCCACTTAGGATACTACCGTCTTTAAACCTTACCGTGCCGCTGGGAGAGAAATAAGTTTTTTTATTTTCATCCCAAGTCAATTCTTCGGTAATGAAGGTCATACTTTCATTTACTACAGTAACATTCTTTTTAAAAATGGTAAGCCGTTCACCTTCTTTGTTGATGGCATAATCAGAAGTAATACTTCCTTTTGATTGTTGGTTATCATCAATGAAATTGATTTTTACACCTTTTGGCATTTCATTATAAGGACTTCCGTTTGATGGAGTAACCTTATCGAGAATCGGGGCATAACCTTTGGCTTTTACTTTTGCAGAATCACTGTAGATCAGTTCTACACCTAAAGTTCTGTCTTTTGTAAGACTAACTTTGGTGTTAGATATTGAGCTGGCTTTTTTAAGGTCATCATCATTGCAGGCTATTAATAACACAGCCAATATACCTGCAATCCATATACAACTTAAATGATTTCCTGTTGTCATTAATGTTCACAATTTAATCGAACTTAAAGCGTTGGAACCATCTGTCGTTTAGCATGAAGCCTAAACGGAAATTGATATAGTTTTCTTTAATCAATCCATTGGTTAAAGAACCTCTTTTTCCTATCTCAGCACCAAAATTCATTCTGTAAAATGAAGAACGGGCATAAGAAGACAATGGTAAACCTAAGCCTACTGTAATAGCCATTTGCTTAACATCAGTATTGTTGATTTGAACGTATGTTTTATCGTATGAAAATCCTAAGCGATAATCAACACGTTTAAAATAGCCATTGATGGCAGATACATCAGGTGTAAATTGTCCTCCTACTGATATGCCATAAGTATCTGTAAGATTTTGATTGTTTCCATCTAATCTGAAATCAGACCATTTACCCATACGATAATCTGCTCCGAACAACCATTTGTTTTCTTTATAGATACTGAAGCCTATATTGTGTAAAAGAGGTAATTTCATGTTAGAACTATTGTTTACCACATGATCTAAGGTATCTAATGCACTTAATTCTTCGCCTACACTATTTTTCAAATAAATGGTATTAACAATGCTCGATTTTGATTTTAAACTGGATGGTGCTGAACCTGAATATCCGATAATTAAAGAAGTCTTGTTGTCAAGTTTAAAGTCAAACTGTGCTCCATAGCTATAAGTTAAACCACCAATGTTGTTTTTATGCTGGGATCTCGAATTAAATGATCCTGCATCAGCATTTTCTGTTGAAGTGCTTTGTATCAGGTTACCAAATAAATATTCTGCATTAGCCCCAATTCTGAAGTGATCTCCAAACTGAATACCATAGCCTAAATATGCTTTAGACAAACCTCCTTCGCCAGCATAAATGTGATCAAATGATTTTCCGCCAATATCTACTGTATTTTTAAAGTTATAACCCAACTCTGAATATGGTAAGAGACCCAAACTCAAAGAAGACTTAGAGGTTACCGGGAATGCCATGGCTACATGACTTAATGTAGAATTGAAACTACGCTCTGATAAGCTATTGCTTTTAAGTGTAGTAATATCGCCGCTTAAGCCAATGTCTAATGTAGTTAAACCAATACCTGCGTAAGAAGCCGGATTTCCGGTATTAATATTACTAATGTAGCTACTTCTGAAAACGCCCGCAGAAATACCGCCCATTGAACGTTGTTGTGGCAGGGTTGTGCCATTTAAATTTCCTACACCAAATTTTGAATAAGGAGATTGTACGGTAATTTGTGCTAAGGCATTAGAACCCACTAAAAGCAGTAATGCAAGCTTGATATATTTTAGTTTATAACTCATTCTATAGTGTAATAACTTCGTTCAGTCCTTTAAGAACCCAATGGGGTTCATATATTATTTGGGGTGCAAATATGCTATTTTTTAACTGTTTAGTCAAAAAAACTGCATCTCCACCGGTTAAAATTATCTTTAAATCAGTGTACTTATCATTATAATTGGTTATAAAGCCAATAATCTCATTTACAGCACCTTGTAATACTCCGTTTTTTATCGCATTAATTGTATTATCGCCTTCGGGTATCATATCATCATCTCCGTTCCATGTTACCAAAGGTAAACGATCGGTATAATGGTTTAAAGCCTTAAAACGCATATTAATCCCTAGGCTGATACTTCCTCCGAAGTATTCAGAGCTTTTGTTTAACAGGTCGTAAGTAATACATGTTCCTGCATCAATCATCAGACAATTTGTTTTTGGCAAGAGCTGACCCGCTGCAATAACCTTAGCCCATCTGTCTAAACCTAAGGTCTGACCAGATTGATAATAACTATGCACATTGCCTGTAACAGAAGTAGTAAATTCTATATAATTTACTTTGTCTTGTAATAAAGCGGTAATGTGAGTTATATCATGATTAACGCTTGAAACCGTAGCATTTATTATTTCATATTCTTCAATAAGTTTTAGCAAAAGCAAATCATCCAATTGTTCTGATCTTTGATAAAAAACTATATTTTTTTTATCAAAAATGGCAATCTTACTATAAGAATTGCCTATGTCAATTACGAGATTATGCATTAAGCATCTGTCTTATTAAGTATTAAAATCCGAAATAATAAAGGTTAAAAACCTATTTTACTGCACAAAGCTATTAATCTTTGCTTAGTTTCAAGCTATCAATTTGTTAAAAAAGGTTAAACAAACAAAAAGTATTGGATGCAAATAATAAGTATCGCAAAGAGGCTTTCGTAAATCCATCTTCTTTGCGCACTAACAAAATAATAGGCAATGAGCACCGATCCTGTAGGTACACAAAGGATAAAATGACTAACAGTAACGCCGGGTTTGGTATAAAAACTTATCAGACTAATTAAAAACATAAAGAAAAGCATTTGAAAGGCTTTTCGTGTACTGATAAAGCTTCTGAAAAAGTTTTCTCTGAGCTGTAGGGCAGCCATAATGATGATGATACTTACTGGAATTAATACCAGATAATCTTTATAGTTGATCTGTAGAGAAGTAGGAAACTTATTGGTTAAAGGCTGCCATATAGCTAAAAACCTGTTTAAACTATCGTTTAAATAGTAAAAAACTGCAATAAAAAAGAAAATGGTAAGGAAGCCAATGATTCCGGATAACCATTCTCGCCAATTAAATGGCCTGTACAATAACAGGCTTAACCAAAGCATGGCAAACAATACAATGAAAGGAAAGTAAATGAGTGTGCCAATAGCGATGATCATACCCACATCGAACATCAATCCCATTGCACTTGGCATTTTAGCCAGTTTTAAAAACTTATCTATAACTAAGAGAACCAGAAAATTACAGATAAGCGGAGGACTTAATACTAGAAACTGCAAGAAAAGACCCGAACCAGTAATATATATCAACGCTGGTATATAGGTAGGTTTGGGCATTAACGTGTGATTGTTAATGATTCTGTTGAACCATAATGCCTGTATAAATACAATTATTGCAGCAAGTATAATGTTTATTAAAGGAGAAAAACTGCTTTCTGGTAATTTTAAAAAGAATTGAGTATAGGGTTCTAAAAAATCAAAAGTTAAGGTTTCTGGTAGATCTAAGAAGATAGCAATACGCATGAACAGCGTATAAACTGCCAAAAACAATATATTAATAGGATTTAAATTTCTGAACTGATTAATCATGCCTGTTATACAAAGGCAAAGTAAATAAATTTATCTGGCAAATGTATTTACTGTGTGCTGAATTATCTGAGCAGTCTCATTCGGAAAATCAAATTGGTGATGCTGGGGTTCTGTAACAAATTTTTGCAAAACGGGCAGCCAATTATGGTTGCTGCCCCATATTACAGGTATTCCGAGTTGTTTAAGTGCATAAGCATTACATTGTTGCTCGTACTGAAAACGCATAGGTGCAACCAATAATTTTTTACCTAAAAATAAAGCTTCAGAAGGGCCTTCAAAACCTCCGCCTGTAAATACACCCTCGCAACTGGCCATACTAAGGTTAAACTTTTCATTATTTACCGGTTCAACAATTACATTGGTATCAGTATAAGAAGTTTTGGTATGTTTTGAAAAAACCTGCCAGATAACCTGGGGTATCTGCTTTAGTAATTTAACCAAGTCTTTATCATCTATAGCTGGCAGATAAACGGTATAATGTCCCTTATTTGAAGGCTTAAGGTTTCTTATTTCACTTCTGATAACAGGGGTATAAATAAAGTCGTCATAACGTTCAAAATGAAAACCAATGTGATGAGTAGTAGGTGCATACCTGCTTAAAATTATTTTACCCCAGTCAATGGTTTTAGGTCTTGGAACCTTTCTGGACTTAAATGCAGCTTGATGACTTAACGAAACACTTTCAATTCCCTGTAATTTACAGGCCCAGGCTGTTACAGGTTCAAAGTCATTTATGATGAGATTGTAGTCTTTTAAAGGAATGGATTTCATGTCTTTTCTGAATTGGAAAAGATCCATGTTTTTCCATGTTTGATAGTGGTTTACGCCACCTTTTTTCCCGAAAATAAAACTAAAGCCATGTAATTTGTATTTTACTTCCTGTATTAACTGTACATCGGCCTGTGTTCCTGAGATCAGGATATCTAATTCGCCATGCTGCTGTAATAAGGGAACAATTTCACGAGCTCTGCTAATATGTCCATTTCCGGTGCCTTGTATGGCATAAAGTATCTTCATCGAGCCCTAATATCACAAAAAATATATATCTAAGCAATTTCTAATTTAATCTTTTTAAGCAACGTTTGTACATCTAACTTGCTTTGCAGATCCTCTCCGTCTGAAAGTTGACCATATTCTACTTCCTCTTCTTTTGCAAACTGTTTTGCATCGTACTTAAATATGCTCCAGGTGTGATCATTGTACTCTAAGGCGGTTAGATTTTCGATCCAGTCGCCACTGTTGAGGTAGAGCACTTCTCCATCATCTGTATTGATTGTTCTTTTTTCCGGCTGATGAATATGGCCGCAAACTACATATTGATAACCGCTGTTAATTGCCAGACCGGCAGCTGTTTGCTCAAAGCTGTTAATAAATTTTACGGCATCCTTAAACTTGGCCTTTATTTTTTTAGAGAAACTCATTTTCTCTCTTCCAAATAATTCCAGGTACCAGTTTACCATGCTGTTCAACAGAATTAAACTATCGTAACCAATAGCACCTAATTTTGCCAGCCACTTAGAATGTTGCATGGTAATGTCAAAGATATCGCCATGAAAGAACCATGCTTTTTTACCATCCAGTTCCAAAACAAGTTTATTCTGCAGATAAAAAGAGCCTAACTGCATATCTGCAAATTTTCTCAGCAGCTCATCATGATTGCCTGTTAAATAATATACTGGAACACCTTCTACCACAAATTTCATAAGTTTTCTTAAAATCTTCATGTGCGTTTCGGGCCAGTAACGTTTGCTGAACTGCCAGATATCAATGATATCTCCATTTAAGATAATAGTTTGGGGCTGGATGCTTTTTAAATATTTGAGAAGTTCTTTTGCCCTGCATCCGTAAGTACCTAAATGTACATCAGAAATGACTACGATTTCCACTTTGCGTTTTTCCATAGAGATATATGCTTAAAAGTTCAAACTTCTTCTGTCTTTAAACACAGAAGGGATTTGAGACAGGTCATTAATCATCTTCTTCGCTAAGGGTAAGCTCAAACGGACTAAAGTAAAACGCAACAATTACGATTACACAAATAATTACAAATAATTCTGGCATTCAATCTTTTTTTGCAAAGTTGTACTTTGCAGATTAACAGATTGTTAAGGGGTTATTATATTTGGTTAAAATCGAGCAACAAAAAAGGTTTGAGCTTTGCTCAAACCTTTTTTACAAAAAATATAAAATCTTTATTTTTTCTTTTTGTTCTCTGTATAGAAAGCCAGGCCTAAAAAGCCTAACAGTAAAATAGATCCGGCAAGTGATATTTTTTCTCCGGTATAATAGGAAGCGGGTTCAAATTTGAATTCTACTTTATGGTTTCCGGCCTCTAACTGAGCTGCTCTTAAAACATAGTCTGCTCTGAAATAAGGCTTTTTAACTCCGTCAATGTACATATTCCAACCTTTATCATAATATATCTCAGAGAAAACAGCAACTACATCTCTTGGAGCGCTGTAACTATACTCAATATGATCAGGATGGTAATTTTCCATTTTAATAAAGGCACTTGGATCAGCACCTAAACGGGTGGTATCAATATACTTTTTGAAACTTTGATCAACAATAGCTTCGTTTTTAGGATCGAAACTGCTGATGGCTTTCATTTCTTCGTCAGAATTTTTAACAAACTGAACGCTTTTTACGATCCAAACGTTACCCAGGGCCGAACTGTTTCTAGACAGTTTATATGATCCGTTCTGTGGATCGCGGGTAATGAAGTATTTAGCATTTAGCATGTCTAATACATCCTGATTAACGCTTTTGGTCAGTTGATTTTGTATCAACTCATCATATCTTTTCAGTTTTGCGGCATGATAGCCACCAATAGTTTTGTGGAATGCTGTTGCGCTCGCATCAGAGAAAGTACTAATGGTCTGGTCATAAACTCTAAAATTAGGATCTTTATCCGCCATGATGAAATTATCTACATCTCTTTGCTGAAAATAATTATTCAGCGCAGCTTTGCTTTCAAAATTATTGTTATTAAGATAGTTCCTGTCTACCTGCCACATATCAGCAAGAATAGCAAGAGCCAATAATCCGAAGGCTAATTGCATATTCATTTTTTTGTTGATAAACGCCCACACCAGTCCGAATGCTATGGCAATGAAAATTAAGGAACGGAAAGCATCTGCTCTTGCAATGGCAATACGGTCTTGAACTAATGCATCACCTATTTTATGTGCAAGAGTTGAGTTATTTTGCACCATTTGGGTTAACGCCTGAATAATTTCATTGTGGTTACTTGTTTTAAAACTAAAGAATAAGGTTGGTACTAAAGCTACAATTAAAGCAAAGCCACCCGTAATAGCAGCAGACCATGTAAGCTTTTTGGTAAGTTCTTTAGCGCTTAATGTACTGTTTTGTGCTTCTCTTAAAGCTAAAATAGCTAAAACAGGGAACATTAAACCTACAACAGCAAGTATAGATTCTACAGCTCTGAATTTATTATATAAAGGGAAATAATCAAAAAACAGATCGGAAACAAAAGGGAAGTTTTTGCCAAATGATAAAAGAATAAATAAAATAGAAGTGGCTAATATCCACCATTTTAAAGGGCTTTTAACAATGAATAAGCCAAACACAAACAGGAAGCAAATGATAGCGCCAAAATAATATCCGCCCTGGGTTCCTGGTTTTTCGCCCCAGTATTGCTGCATGTTTAATCCTTGTGCAAGTTGCTGAATAGCTTGTACAGTCTGATTGGGATCGCCACCGGTAACTTCGGCAATAGATTTATACATGTGGCTTTCAGGTTTAACCAGCTCATCGATACTTGTTGCACCACCATATAAATGCGGTATTAAGAATGTAAAACTTTCTCCAACACCCTGGCTCCAGTTATAAGCGTATTCTTTGCTCATACCTTTGTTCTTTTCAGAGTTCATGCTGGTAAGATTAGACTTACCTCTATTGGTTTCAGCCGCATATTCTGAAGTGGTCCAAAGTAAGCTGGCGTTAATCATAACAGCTAAAATAGCAGCTCCGGCAAGATAAGCTAAGGATTTCCCGAAAGCGGGTAATTGTTTGTTTTTATATGCATTATATACTTCAACAATGATTAAGATTAAAACACATAAGAACAAATAGTAGGTCATTTGTACGTGATTAGCCCTAATTTCTAAGGCCAGGAATAAGGCTGTTAAACTTGCACCCAGTAAATAACGCCCTCTTAGAGTCATAAATATACCGGCCAGTATAGGCGCAAAAAAGCCAATAGCTAAGGCTTTATTGCTATGCCCGGCTGCAATTAAAACAAAATTATATGTGGTAAATGCAAAAGCAATGGCTCCCGCGGCGGCCAGCCAGGGATTTACTTTTAGGGTAATGAATAAAAAATATGCACCAACAAGTAGCAGTAATACAGTGCCTACAGGGTTAGGTAAAGCTTTAGTAATTAACGCTATGCCATAGGTAGCTCCATTATACGCATATTGTACCCAGATTTGATAAGTAGGCATACCACCAAACATCTGGTTAGTCCAAAGAGGGCCTTTGCCATCTTTTTCTTTATACTCCATGATTTCTTTCTGCATTGCTTTAGATTGCAATACATCGCTTTGTATAGGTGCTTTGCCTTGTAGCACCGGGCTGAAATAAATAAAGCAGATAACTACAAATGCAGCAATAATGGCTAAATGAATGCCATTTTTATTAAACCAATTATTCATTAAAGGTATATTAAAATTAAACTCAGCCCAAAAATAGAAATTTGAACGAGATTAAAAAGTAAACTCTACGCTTTAATATAAAATTGATACGAGGGGGTGGTATAACTGTTGTGTTTAAAAACGACAATTAAATATGGGAAAAAGAAAATTATTTAACATCCTCGTACTCTACAAATTCCCCTAATTTGTCTGAGTTACCTTTTTTCTTTTTTTGAGGGATAAAGTCTATAGAAATTGATCCTTCAGGCCTTCTTGGTTTTTGGTAGTTATTTCCTGTGCCGGGATTTTGCATGTTGCTAAATGCATTTCTGATTGCTGCAGGAAAAATTAAACGCACTAAAACCCTAATTACCCATAAGATAATAATCGCAACTATAAGAAAAATTAACATGTACTTCATTTAAATAACGATTGTTACAAATATAGACGGATAATTTAATTTTTTGTTACCATTAAAAGGTTTCGTTGCATTATAATTACAAAGCAGAGGATTGAATTCAGGGCACAAGCAAACAAAAAAATACACATTTTCCTTGTGTAAGTTTAGATAAAAATCTTAAATTTATATTTCCGAGACAAGGGAGTATTTTTGTGAAAAAAGCCGGCGTAAAATACGCCGGCTTTTTTACTTTTATTGAACTGCCGTTATGACAACCGCACCATTTTTACCTTTTTCTCCAAATTCTTTCGTGGCCTGAGCAGCTTGTAAGAACTGGATATTATTAACCTTGGTTGGGTTAAGGTCAAGTACATTGTTTATGTTTGACTGAACTTTGTTAAGCATGATGAGAGGGGCTCCGCTTGGAAAAGCTTTTATGATCATGGTAGCAATATCTTTACCTGGTTTTGATGGAGAAGAACTGTTATTAAGGGAGAATCTAATGGGGATATTGTATTTGGTTCTTACAGGTTTTTTGTCTATCTGTCCTGGATTCCATCTTTTTGAAAGCTTTAATACACGTACAGCTTCTTCATCAGTACCATTACCTAAGCTTCTTTCTACTTTAATATCTGTAAGCGATCCGTCTTTCTCTACAACAAAAGATAAAAACACGTTACCTTGTGTTTTGTTCTTCAACGCCGCTTCCGGATATTTTATATTCTGGCTTAAGAAATCATAGAACTTTGCAATACCATCTGGAAAAGAAGGAGGTGTTTCCATCGATACAAAGTTATAAACCTTGTCTTGTTCTTTTTGACCTTGTGCTTTTGCGAAAAAACAGAGCAAAAAAAGTCCTGTTGCAATAAATGCAATGTTTATTTTTTTCATGATAATTACCTTTTAAGAGTTAGAGAAGTAAAATGTTTTAAGTGTAAATTTTATAGGAATATTGTATTTGGTTCTTACTGGTTTTTGGTTAATCTGGCCCGGATTCCATTTTTTCGAAAGCTTCAATACTCTTATAGCCTCTTCATCTGTTCCATAACCTAATTTTCGTTCTATTTTAATATCAGCTAAAGAGCCGTCTTTTTCAACAATAAAAGAAATGAAAACATTCCCTTGTATATTATTCTCAAAAGCCTCCTTAGGATAATTAATATTCTGGCTTAAGAAATCATAGAATTTTTCAATGCCACCTGGAAAAGAAGGAGGGTTTTCCATGGATACAAAACTATATACAGGCTCAGCAACATCTGGTTCAGGTGCTGAAACAATAACCTCAGGAAGCATAGTTGTGTTTTTATCGGGCTTAATAATAGGTGGGGGGAATTTTCTATTTTCCTGATTACGGTTAAGCTTGAATTTTACAGGGATAATATATTGACCTCCTTTTAATTTATTCGGAATATTATTCAGGGCATTTGCAATCTCTATTTGTAGACTTTCAGGAGCATTATCAGTGTTAATATGAGCAATTTTATTGCCGATAACTTTGAACCTTACCAACATAGAAGCTTCTTCGGCCTTATTAAGCGAAGTGACAGGATACTTTAAGTTTTTACTTAACTCATTATAAAATGAAGAAAGATCTGCAGATGAATTTTTAGCTGACGCTTTTGGATACTCAGCTATGGTTACTTTTTCTGAAGTAGTGGGAGGGATAACTTTAGTTAATACATCTTCTACTTCAACCATTTGTAATTTATCGGTTAATGCATTAATCTGAGGATTATCTTTAAATCTGGCTGATGATAACATTAATGCAAAAGCGATGGCAGGTACAGCTAGTCCATATTTTAGAACAGCTATTTTGGCAGAAGGTTGCTTATACAACATGGTTATTCTTTTCTTTACCATTGATTTCTTTAAAAATCCATGTGCAATAGAATTATTGTTTAAGCCAAAAGCCTGGTTAAGCAACAGCATGGCATAAGCTTCATTATCCCCATGTATTTTTGCGGCTTCTTTATCTGCTAAATACTCATGAAGATCTTTAATTGCATATTTATAAGCATATATTACCGGATTAAACCAGGTAATGATGGCAATTACTTCAAATAAAAGAACATCTATGGAATGAAACTGTCTAATATGTACATCTTCATGATGATTAATGGTTTTGCTATATGGAAGATTTGCATCTACTGCCTTTTTGCCTAAGAAAGAAAATGCAGAGCCATTCTTAATGTCTTTGAAGAGTTTACTTACTGCAAAAATCTGACAAGCTAACTTAATCAGAAAAAATATTATCCCCAAAAAATATGTAGCTACAACATAAGCCCACCAATTGGTTTTACTTTGCTCTACGGCATTTGCATTACTGGTCTCTATTATAAATTGATTGAACTGATTAACGCTATGTGATATATGGTGTGTTACAGGTTGCTGGGTAAACCAATCAAAATGAATAAATGGAATACATAGTGATAAGGTCCCTGCAGCAATCAAAAATATCCTGTTTAAAACAAAATAAGTTTCTTTAGCCAACAGTGTTCTGTAAAGCAGGTAAAAAACAATCAGATAAATATTTATCTGCAATAAGTAAAGTGACCAATTCATTTAGGTTTGTTCTTAAATTTATTGATTAGCTTTAAGATTTCATCTACGTCATTTACATCTAGTTTCTCTTCTTTTACAAAGAAAGAGAACATGCTTTCTACCGAATTTTCAAAGTAATTACCCAATAATTTTTCTGTAGCATGACGTTTATATTCTTCTTTTGATATAAGCGGATGATATTGATGTGCCTTGCCAAAAGCAGTATGGCCCACAAAGCCTTTTGTTTCTAAAATTCGTACAATAGTAGAAACTGTGTTGTAGGCTGGTTTAGGTTCTGGTAGTAAATCAATCATGTCTTTTACAAAAGCACTTTCTAATTGCCATAGCACCTGCATAATTTGCTCTTCGGCTTTTGTTAAATCTTTAATCTCCATTTTTATTTCAAATTATATAACAGCTGTAAATATTAACCCTAATATAAAACTAAATATTTAGTTTGACAAATATTTTTATATTTTTTGTTATTATTGAATGAAGTAAAGATTTAGCATAATGAAAATAGCTTTTCATGGGGCTGCCAGAAATGTTACCGGTTCTAAGCATCTGATAACTTTAGATAACGGGCAGAAAATATTATTGGATTGTGGTATGTTTCAGGGAATGGGGCATGAAACAGAAGAATTAAATGAGAACTTTGGTTTTAACCCCGCAGAAGTAAATGCGCTGGTGCTTTCTCATGCACATATTGATCATTGTGGCTTAATTCCTCGTTTAGTGGCACAGGGTTTTAAAGGAAGGGTTTTTTGTACGCCGGCCACAAGCGAACTGAGTAAGATATTATTGCTTGACTCTGCCAAGATACAAGCAGGAGATCTGAAATATAAAAATAAGAAACTGCTTAAAAGAGGTTTACCCCTAGAGCAACCTTTATATGATGAACAGGATGTATTATATGCGGTGGACTTCTTTGAAAAAGTACCCTATGATACAGAAATCGAAATATTGCCAGATGTAAGTGTAAGATTTCTGGATGCAGGTCATATTATTGGAAGTGCATCAGTGCATCTAACAATAAAACAGGGGAATAAATTTACCAGACTTTCTTTTAGTGGTGATGTTGGTCAGTATGGAGATATGCTGTTACGTCCGCCGCAGCCTTTTGCGCAGGCCGATTATATTTTATTGGAATCTACTTACGGCGATAGGTTGCATGAAGATGCGCAACCCACAGATAAAGCTTTATTGGAAGTAGTACAGAGAACCTGTGTAGAGAAAAAAGGAAAGCTCATTATACCGGCATTTAGTGTTGGGCGTACCCAGGAAATTTTATTTGTGCTGAATAACCTGAGCCTTGAAGGTAAACTGCCACAGGTAAAAGTGTTTGTGGATAGTCCACTATCAGCAAAGGCAACAAGTATTGTAGAAAATCACAGAGAAGGTTATAGTGATGAGGTATTGGATGTTTTAAAGATAGACGATAATCCTTTTGAATTTCCGGGTTTGACTTATATAGATGATGTAGAAGATTCGAAAGCCCTCAATTATCTTGAAGAACCTTGTATCATTATTTCTGCTTCGGGTATGGCTGAGGCTGGAAGAGTAAAGCATCATATTAAAAATAATATAGGAGATCGTAAGAATACCATTTTAATGGTTGGTTATTGTGAGCCGAACTCTTTAGGAGGAAGATTAAAGAACGGAGCAACGCAGGTAAGCATATACGGTGAGCTTTTTAACGTAGTTGCTGAGGTTGCCAGTATTCAGTCTATGAGTGCGCATGGAGATTACCAAGATCTGTTAAAATTTATTTCAAATCAGGATCCTACTAAAGTAAGAACATTATTTCTGGTTCATGGAGAATATGAGGTACAACAGGTTTTTAGGCAAAAATTATTAGCTGCGGGTTATAAAAATATAGAAATACCGTCTCGTCATCAGGAATTTGATATTTACTAAATGCTGATCAGGCCATTTTTAATTGCATATACCACCAGACCTGTCCTTGATTTGATATTAAGTTTGGCAAATAAGGCTTCTCTGTAATTATCTACGGTGCGTGGGCTAACTCCCATTTTATCGGCAATTTCTTTGTAAGTAAGTTCTGAACTGCAAAACTGTAAGAAAGCCAATTCCTTTTCTGTAAAGTGAGGGGTTAGTTTGTCGTTTTTGAGCGAAGTAAGGAGTCTGCCCGAAACCAATTCATTTACATAGAAACCTTTTTCAACCATCGTTACTATGGCTAAATGTAAATCAACAGGTTTAGATTCTTTAACAAGATAACCTCCCGCACCTGCTTTTAGCATACCAATGATCTCTTTTTCATTATCAAACATGCTTAATGCCAATACCAAAATATGAGGATAATTGTTTTTAATCCATTTTGTGCTTTCATATCCATCCATTAGCGGCATATTGATATCCATTAAAACCAATTGTACATGAGGATGTAATTTTATTTTATCCTGAAAATCTATGCCATTTTCGGCTTCAAAAGAAATAGAAATATCATCAAATTCATTGAGCAGGCTGGCTAACCCCGATCTAAATAAAGTATGGTCATCTACAACTGCTATTGAAATTTTTTTATCACACATGAAATTAAGGGTAAAGTAGTTTTATATGAATAGAAGTGCCCTGATTAATAGTAGAATTGATGTTTAAGGTACCTTGTACCATTTCCACGCGTTTACGTATGGAGCTTAAACCTAAGCCATTGTATCCGGTCCTGTTAACATCAAAGCCAATACCATCATCTGTTATGGTTATATCAAGGTGGTTCTCTATTAATTGTATGTTTACGGTTATATGATTTGCATTTGAGTGCTTAATGATATTATTAAAGACTTCTTGTACTAGTCTTAAAAGAATCAGATCTTTTTTAGGAGAAGCAAAATTAATCTCTAAAAGCTGGTTATGGATAGTTAACAGATAGCGACCAGTTTTTTCTATATGATTAAATTCTTGCTGTAAGGCGGAGCCTAAGCCCATCATCAATATGTTTTCGGCCTGCATTAATTTTGCCAATGCTCTGAGTTCCCTAATAGAATCATTAACCAATTCTATTGAGTTGTTTATTTTTTGTTTAGCTTTTTCTGTATGTTCAATATTGATGGAATTTAGGTTTAGTGCCGTTAAACTAAGCAGCTGACCTATATTGTCATGTAGATCAGCTGCTATGGTTTGCATGGTTTGTTCCTGTACCTCTATACGGGTTTTTAAAACTTCTGCTTCAAATTTCTGGTTGAGTGTTATCTTTTCTTCTTCGTGAACTCTTTTCTTGCGTAAATACTCTTTAATATAAATAAGCAGAAAAACCGGTGCAATTAAAAATACACAAGTGGCTAATATGATGATGTTAACAATTTCTGATGGCGAGAACTGCATATAAATGAATAAGACCAAATACCATAAAGTAGAGCGTTTAAAGTTAGCATAATATAGACTAAAATTTCATACGCAAAAGGTTTATTGGTAAAAATTACGTTCATGAATAAGTTATATACCGTACTGCCGAAATAGAAAAATAACACGGCTGCCACCCACCAAAAGCCAAAACTGTTTCTTATGGATATGATTTTGTCACTTTTCATCAGGTTATAATAGTAGTATAAACATAGAAACACAATTATTACGGATGCTACCATGATTGGAGTGGTGTGGAATTTAAAAACACCACGAGTAAATACGTCATATAGATATATAGCTATAAAAACAAGATAAGTGATGATATACAGTGGCCTGGCATTCTTTTTAAATGGTTTTATAAAATGGTATAATCCAAAACTTATATACAGAACCTCAAATAAGATATATATGTTAAAAATCCAGATATTGGATTTTCTTGTATACATTGTCCATAAAAAACCAGAAGTTTCCGTAATGCATACCAGACCTAAATATAACTTTGTATAAAGGGCAAATTTTTCATTATTGCCTTTTAAAAAGTATAATGCTGTAACAAAACATATAAATTCAAAAAGAATATTTAATGCAGAAATCATTCAATATGGCAAAGGGGCTTATTTTCTTCAGTGTAAATTTCACTATCGCAATCACAATCTTTATTAGGAGGGCATAAAGTTCCTCTGTTTTGAGGTGACATTTTTATAACATCATCATTGTTAAACAATTTATCTTCAGAAAAATAATCGATATGCTTTTCAGGTATATCAATGTCTTTACGTGTTGATACAAATACTACAGTATTTCTATTGGCGTATTCAGGGCATTCAGCCGGAGGATTTTCACCATAATTGGCAAAATAAATACGTACTCCATCTGTTTCTTTACCTGGACTTATGGCAGCGCTTGTTCTATGTTCTTCATTTAATCTGGCTACCATTTCATTGAGTTGTTCTAAACTAAACCAAACAGCTATTGTATTGGCATAATTGCCTTTAACATTTCTTTCCTGTTTAGTAAGGAAATTGTTTACCATCATTTTGGCCTCGTCAAATGGTATTCCGTCGGCGGTTAATCTCTTCATTGTTTTAAGTAATAATTAGTGGTTTTAAATATATATAAAGATTTGCTAAAAGTGCCTAAAGGATATAATGCATACAAGGGTTTAATTGCTGTATGCAATACCGTAAAAATACCTTTTTGCTTAAGGTGTTTTGTTGAAAAACGTTCATTCTTTTAAGTGATAGCTTTGTTAAGCTAAAAGGATAATAAGGTTTATATTAAAATTATAGGCTACTTATTGGTTAAAGCTGTATGTATTTCTAACTAAAAGTATATGTATAAAAATATTCATCTATCTGTGGAAGAAAGTACAAAAGTACTAAAGAGCAGCAGCCCGTTAAATGTTAGCTGGTCGGCATATAAACTAGAAACCGGTTGTAACGAACCCGAGTTGAATGTTTACATTGCAGATAAGCAAAAAGCCACTATTAGCCTGGAAGTTGAAATAGAAGAACTGACCTTTTACATTAAACGCTTCAAAGATATTGTCAATGAAAATATTGAACTGAAAAGGTGCACGAGTAAATTCAATACCTTAACAAAAATGGAAAAATTAGTGCTCTCATATTTACTACAGGGATATAGCTCTCGTAAAATTGCCGATCAGTTATTTTTATCTTATCACACTATTTTTACCCATAGAAAGAACCTGAGACAGAAATTAAAGTATAATTCGTTGGCAGAAATTATGCATTATAAGATTTTTTTCTCTTAACCTGTGTTAAACATTAGTTGGTTGTGCAAAAAAAGAGGCTGGTATTTACTTACCAGCCTCTTCGCTTTTATTGTCTTGCAGGCGCCGGTTTAGGCATTTCCTTACGAGGTATTTTCTGTGCTCTTTCTGATGTATGATAAACAAAAGATGCTACAATTGTTGCCGATTTTTTAAGATCATCCTCAACTAAACGGTCATAAGTATCTTGGTTTGAGTGGTGGGTACGGGTGTTGTAATCCATAGGATCCTGAATAAACTGGAAACCAGGTAATCCAACTGCATCAAAAGCTAAGTGATCTGTACCACCAGTATTGCCAATTGTTATGGTTTTTGCACCCAAGTCTTCAAACGGATTTAACCAAGATTGAAAAATATCCTTAACAGCAGCATTCCCTTGTAAATATATTCCTCTAATAGTACCTGTTCCGTTATCTAAATTATAGTAAGCGCTTAGTTTTTCATGCTCAGGTTTTACAGTCATAGTTGCGGGATCTGCAAAGTGTTGTTTAACATATCCTCTTGAACCAAATAAGCCTTGTTCCTCAGAGCTCCATAACGCAATTCTGATAGTACGCTTAGGTTTAAAATCAATTGCTTTTAAAATACGCATAGCTTCAATCATTACAGTAGAACCGGCAGCATTATCAGTGGCGCCAGTACCTGCATGCCACGAATCAAAGTGGCCACCTATCATTACGATCTCACTTTTCAATTTAGGGTCTGTACCTGGAATTTCACCAACTACGTTATAACCTTTAGGATCTTCATTATAGAAAGAAGTTTTTACATCAGCTTCTATTTCCACTTTTTCTCCACCACGTAATAATCTTAAAACATGTAAGTAATCCTCAGCAGAGATTTCAAGTTCAGGAGAAACAGGTTTGGCATCTAAAGCATACGATGCACCGTTGCTGGTAAAAAATGTACCGTAGCTACCTCGTGCGTAAGTTAAAATTAGACCTACATTTTCTTGCAGTAACATTTCATTGATGGCAGCTCTGTTCTGACGCATTCTCATCATCATGGCCATTTGGTTATTTCCTGATCTCTGAGGACGGTTTCCCTGCCCTTCGGTAGCTGGTTGCTGAGCAGCCATTTCGGCTAATTTCTCGTCTGTGTAACGTACTACATCAGGAGTATAAGAATTTTTTAAAGGCTGTATTGCAACAGACTCGATCATAACAATTTTGCCAGCCAGTTTACCTTTATATTTGTTTAGATCAGTTACCGTATCAGCTTTGATTAAGATAACTTCTGATTTGATAGGGCCATTTGTACCTGGTGTCCATGCTTTAGGGTAACCAATAATAGGACGGTAAAAAGGCTTAGTGGTAGCAGCATAATATTTGTCAACCTGCCATCCTTTACCAAAATCTCCCCATGCCTCTAAATGCACATTTTTTAGGCCAATTTCATTGAAATATTTTACAGCCCAGTCTTGTGCTCTTTTTAAGCCCGGCGAATTAGACAAGCGCGGACCTGCAACATCTGTGATCTTATAAGCAATTTCCATTGCTTTTGATTTTTCTAACCCTTCTGTTCTGATCTTCTGAACAGCAGCGTTGTTCACAGGCTCTTGCGCCAAAGCAGCAAAACAAGCAGCAAAAGCCAGTGTGGTGGTAGTCGTAAATTTTTTGAACATATAATTAGTTTTTGGTTTTAGCTAATTCAGCTAATTTAATTTTAATGTGAATTTACATTTTATGTATGCTTGTTTTAACTATCTATTCAGAATTTTACAGTTTTTATGATGTAGTAAATAACGTATCATTTAACTTTAAGAAAAACCATGTTATGAAGAGTATAAAAATATCAATCATACTACTTACATTTTTTGCCTTTATTTTTAATGCAAAGGGACAAACTATTCAAAATAAAGATACTAAGATCGTACAAATGGTTGAGGAAGTGTCTAACCAGAATCTGGAGGGTTTAGTGAGAAAGCTGGTGTCTTTCAATACCCGTCATACACTGAGCGATACTTTGAACAAAACAACAGGTATAGGGGCTGCCCGAAATTGGATCAAAACCGAGTTTGAGCGATATGCTAAAAATAGCGGAGGAAGATTAAAGGTTAATTTTGACAGTTTCTTACAGCCCGCAGATGGAAGACGTGTGAATCAGGAAACGGTACTAAAAAATGTAATAGCTGTTTTACCGGGGACGGATACAACGGATAAGCGTCTGATCATGATTTCGGGCCATTATGACTCGAGAGTTACCGATGTAATGAATACTAAAGACTTTGCTCCCGGTGCAAATGACGATGCATCAGGAGTGGCAGCGGTTTTAGAAAGCTGCCGTGTTTTGAGTAAATACCAGTTTAATGCAACCTTGGTTTTTATTGCTTTTGTAGGCGAAGAACAAGGATTATATGGTGCTACACATTTGGCCAAAAAAGCAAAAGATGAAGGGTGGAAAGTTCATCTTCTGTTGAACAACGATATTGTAGGTAATTCTTACGGCTCTGAAACCAATATAAGGGATAACAGGAGTGTAAGGATCTTTAGTGAGGGTGTATCACCGGCAGAGACCAAAGAACAGGCTGCATTGAGATATTCTACTGGTTATGATAATGATGGTACAGCAAGACAAGCGGCCAGATATATTAAAGAAATAGCCGAACGTTATGTAGATCAGTTAGACGTAAAACTGATTTACAGAAGAGATAGGTTTTTGCGTGGAGGAGATCATACTCCTTTTTCTGCACAAGGCTTTACTGCTGTAAGGATTACTGAAATGAATGAGGATTTTGATAAACAACACCAGAATGTGAGGGTTGAAAACGGAAAGCAATACGGAGATCTACCTGAATTTTTGGATTATATTTATTTGCAGAAAGTTACACGTTTAAACTTATCTGCAATGGCAAATCTGGCCTTGTCTGTACAGGAGCCTGAAAATGTGAAAATCATAACAGGTGGTTTAACCAACAAAACCCATTTAAAATGGGATAAACCTAAAGGGAAAGAGCCTTTTGGATATTATGTGTTAATGAGAGAAACCACAAGCCCTGTTTGGGAAAGAAAAATATTTGTGAAGGATAATGAAGCCTTACTAGGTTATTCTAAAGATAATTATCTGTTTGGTGTTCAAAGCGTAGATAATGGGGGGCACGAGAGCCTTATTATTATACCTAAACCTGCAAACAAGTAATTCTGCAGATTTAGGTACATAGAAATTATTTTATATTCTTTTTGGTTAAGATGAAATAACCGATAATAAATAGCAATACACCATAAGCTATACTGATGTAAATATCACTACTGAATATCTGGAAATCTTCAGGGTTGCTGCCTTTGGGTTTTGTTGAACGCAATGTAATTGTAGGTATGGCATATGCAACATATTGTGCGTATTTCCATTGTACGTTAGCTGTAATTATACCCATAATGGTACCTACAAAACCAATGCCCATTGGCTTTAAAAAATCTGACCAGATCAAGCTTAAAATAAACTGGATAGACAATATACCTAATGATGAAAAGAAAAGCCGGGTGTAATACTTAAAAAGAATAGTATCTGGGTTGTAATCTTTAAAGGTGTATTTAGGTACCAAAGCCTGTAATAAATAACCCGATAAATAAGTGATCCCAAAGAACAGGAGCAAGCAAATAAAAATTAGCAGAACCGCATAAGCATATTTGGCTGCATAAATCGAAAATTTGTTTAAAGGTTGAGAAAACAGGGTTTTCCAGGTATCATTCTTATGCTCAATGTTATTAATAGAGAAAGCCATAAAGATTACATAAAAAGGTAAGATCAGCAAACCCATAATGTTCAATGAAGCACCGCTAAACTGAGCCCATAATATCATGCCTGGATAGTTAAATTTTAAGATTTTTTCGGCATTAAAATAAAAACCTAATGTAATAGAACCACAAATTAAGACGGGAAGTATAATGGCGGCCCAAAAAGCTAAAGTCTTGCGTGATTTATAAAACTCAGAAAGAAGTGCGATGTAAAACTGCTTCATAAAGGGTTAATTTTTTGAGGTGATATCTAAAAATAAATTCTCTAGATCTTTATTCTCTGTTCCTATTCCATAAACATCTATGCCGTTGGTAACAAGTAAGGCATTAATTTGAGCAATATTTGTTTTGTCTTGGTAATTAAGATAAATGCTGCTGGCATCTCTACGTAAGATCTCAATACCTTTTTGTGCTAAAAACTGGGCAGAAAGATCATTATCATTGGTCTCTATTTTAAGAGCGGCTTTATTAAGTTTCCTTAGCTCACTCACTTCTCCCTGAAAAAGTAACGCTCCTTTATTGATGATACCAATATGGGTGGCTGTTTTCTCAATCTCTGCAAGTAAATGGCTAGATACTAGAATAGTTTTCTGATGCTTTTCGGCCAGTTCTATCATCAGATTTCTGATCTCAATAATTCCGTTAGGATCTAATCCATTAGTGGGTTCATCTAACAGCAGCAAATCCGGATCTGATAATAATGCCAAGGCAATGCCTAAGCGTTGTTTCATACCTAAAGAGTATTTTCCGGCTTTTTTATTTGCTGCATCACTTAGCCCCACAAGTTTTAAGAGCTCATCACATTTTGATTTGTGAATACCCAAAAGCAACGCTCTGTTTCGTAAATTCTCTTTACCGGTTAAATGTCCGTAAATAGCCGGTTGCTCTACAAGAGAACCCATTTTTTGTAGGCACTCTATACGGTGGGTATTGATGTCTTTGCCAAAAATAAATACCGTATCCTTAGGTGTGCGTAACAGGTTAAGCAAAATTTTTATAGTGGTAGTTTTACCTGCACCATTTGGACCTAAAAATCCATAAATACTTCCTTTAGGTACATTTAAGTTTAAGTCTTTAATAATGACCTGATTGCCAAAATTGTAATTGAGGTCAACGGTTTGTATGGCAAAATTGTTCATTATTTTAAAAGAGATGAAGCTATTTTAACAACTATTTTTGCGGGCGTATTTGTTTTTACGACTATATCAGTATCCTGATTATCGTTTGCAGAATTTAAGGTGATGCCTAAAAGCATAACCATAATTACCGGAAATAACAGTAATAAAAAAGGCGAAACGTTTGATAATCTTTTCATGGCTTTATTTGCTTTGGTAAAAATTGTTTTTGTTTTACATAACAAAGAGAATAATTAAAAAAACGTTGCAAAAATGTTTTAGACCAAGCGTAAAATATTATAGATAAATGCCCATTATTGGTACTTTTACAAGTAATTGAATGGTATAGGCTTTTGGTAGAAGAAAAATGCCAGTTGGTCGAAAGCATGAGAGAAAATATATGTTAAAAGATTAGTTTAGTAAGCCTTCAATCTTATATATCATGACAGATAATAGCAAAGCATCGATTGTATTGAACTGTATTTATTGGGGAATTATATCTCTTATTATTGCGGTACTTATATTTTCTTCACCAAAAGATCACTCGGTTAAAGATTATCTGATCAGTATAGGTATATATGGATTATTGAACATATCAATGTTCTACATCAATTATATCTATTTGATGCCGGAACTAATTATCAAGCGCAAACGCTACTGGGTTTATTTTATCTGTTTTGTGGTGTTGCTGGGTATAGTTACTCTCATTAAAGCTGTGGTTGCAGTACTTAACCCTGAAGAAATACTGCAATATACTAGACAAGGCAAAACCGAAACTTTATCTATTACTACTTATGTAATTAATTGCATATTTAGCGGAGGTTTCTTCTTGGTGTCTTCCTGTATCATCAAATTTGCTACAGACTGGTTTTCTAATATGCGTATCAGACGTAATCTAGAAACAGAAAAAAAAGATATGGAGCTGCAGTTTTTAAAATCTCAGTTAAACCCACATTTTCTTTTCAACTCTTTAAATAATATTTACTCACTGGCTTACCAGAAATCTGATAAAACAGCAGATGCAATTCTCAAACTTTCAGAAATTATGAGGTATATGATTTATGAAAGTAACGATAGCTGGGTAAGTTTAAATAAAGAAGTGGAGTATGTACAAAGCTTTGTTGATCTGCAAAGACTGCGTTTTAAAGACGGGGCAGCTGTAGAAGTTACCATACATGGCGAAATTGACGGACAAAAGATCGTGCCTTTAATCCTGATTTCTTTTGTTGAAAATGCCTTTAAACACGGGGTAGCAAATGACCATACTGACCCGATAAGAATAAATATTGTTGCTAATCAAAAAATTCTTCATTTTAGCGTAACCAATAAAAAAAGCAAAGCCAATAAGGACGCTATAGGAGGGGTTGGCTTAAATAACGTAGAGCGTAGGCTACAATTGTTATATCCTGACAGGTATAAGCTAAATATTGTAAATACGGCTACACATTACACAACAGAACTTATGCTTGATCTATGATTTTAAAATGCATTGCGGTTGATGATGAGCCTTTGGCGCTCGATATTTTAGAGGACTATATTTCTAAAGTACCTTTTTTAAAACTGGTAAAGCGTACTGAAAATGCTATTGAAGCATTACAGGTCGTAAATGAAGGTGGTATAGACCTGGTTTTTTTAGATATTCAAATGCCTGAACTTACAGGTATACAGTTTTTAAAGATCGCAGGTAATAAAGCTGATTATATTCTAACGACAGCCTATTCGCAATACGCCTTAGAAAGCTACGACTTAAATGTGGCTGATTATTTATTAAAACCGATTGCTTTTGATCGTTTTTATAAAGCAGTAGAAAAGGTGCGTAACCTGCGGGAAAAACTAGAGAACAATGGGGGTTCAAAACCTATAGAACAACAGATTGCTCCGATAGTAGGCCAGGTAAATACACCTTCTGCCAATGCGGTTCAGGATTATATTTTTGTTAAAACCGAACATAAAATCCAGAAAATAGAATTAGAAGACATACTATATATAGAAGGGTTAAAAGATTATATCTCTATTTTTACAAAAAGCGAGCGTATAATTACTTTGCAAAGCATGAAAAAGATGGAAGAAACTTTGCCCAAGAGCAATTTTATGCGTGTGCATAAGTCTTATATTATTGCCTTAGATAAGATTGAAAGTATTGAGCGCAGCCGAATCTGTATTGCATCAAAAATTATCCCGATAGGGGATACTTACAGAGATGAGTTCTTTAAACATATTGACGGTAAAAATATTTAAGATTCAGCTCTGCTAATATTAACAACTGCGGCAGGGCTGATTTAATTGTTCTCTTATTGCATTTTCTGTCTCTAAAACAATTTCATCTGTGGTTTTTCCTTCACGCTCAACAGGAGGTAACACCGTCCACTTCAAATTAAGCAATGTATTTAAAGGGTAAGAACCATATTGTACAATTTTCCAAGAATTTTCAATAGCAACGGGCACAATTAAAGCATTGGGCGTAGTTTTTAAAAGCGTAGCGATACCACCTACCTGAAAAGGTTTTATTTTTCCATCTCTCGCACGTGTTCCTTCGGCAAAAATAACCGTACTCCAGTTGTTTTCTTTTAAGCGGCGGCCCAATTTAATGATTTCTCCGATGGCCTGCTTACTGTCTTTACGGTCAATATTGGCCCCGCCTCCATATTTAAGGTTAAATGAAATAGATGGAATTCCTTTTGTTAGCTCTATTTTAGAAATAAACTTAGGTTGAAACTTGCGTAAAAACCAGATTAGCGCAGGTATATCATACATGCTCTGGTGATTAGCCACAAAGATGATAGGCTGGTTTACAGGTAAATTCTGTTCATTCTTGAAGCTGATACTATTTAGCAAGAATAGATTACAATAAGTAAGACAGAAATTTAAATAGTCAACAGATTTTTTGTGCGCTTTATAGCCAAATATTTTATAGCACATCCATTGTACAGGGTGAAATACGCCTAAAAAAAGTCCAAATAACAGGTAAAAAACAGGAGTTAAAATAAAGCCTAGTATCTTATTCATAATTTGTCAGATTAAATTAAACCTTGCTGCATCAATAAGCGGGTTTTTAAGATAGCAGCCACGCTCATACTATCGGTTATTTCATTGTTGAGTACCATTTGGTAAGCTTGCTCAAAAGGAATTTTTTTAACTTGCAGGTCTTCCGTTTCTTCGGGCTCTGCTATGCCCTGGGTAAGATTTTGTGCAATGTAGATAATAGCACTTTCGTTGCTTACAGAATTTGATAAATGCATACGTTGTATTTCTGTAAACTGCTGGGCATGCAGTCCAGTTTCTTCCAATAATTCTCTTTTGGCACTTTCTATTGGGTCAGTATCTAAAGGACCTCCGCCTTCGGGGATTTCCCAGCTATATGCATTTAGAGGGAATCTGTACTGACCTACCAGCCAGGTGTTGTAATCTTTATCTAAAGGTAAAATACCAATTGCAATATTTTTAAAGTGAACAACGCCATAAATACCTTCATTACCAGCGGGGTTTATAACCTCATATTCGGTAAGGCTAATCCAATTGTTTTGGTATATGTTTTTACTGCCCAATGTTTGCCAAGGGTTATTATTGCTCATGGCCGCAAGATACATAAAAGCTTTTACAGCTACATAATATTAGCTTTTGAATGCTTATCTTTTAGGAGGAGGTATATCAACCTTATTGGTTTTTATTCTGGTAAAACGCCATGTTAAAGAAAAGGTAACATTGTTACTATTGCTCACTCCGTAACTTTGAGAATAAAAATTGAGACCTTCGCTGTAAGTACTTGTATGACCAGCTCTGAAAGGATCATTGGCACTGATACGAGCAATCAGATTATTTCTTAAGAAAGATTTACGTAACCCGAAACTTGTATTTACAGAACCTTTGTTACGTCCCTGGGCGTTTACGCTATTGTTATAGCTTAAGCTTGCTTCAAAAGCTGTTTTATAAGGTAATTGTGCAGAAAACCCTATTCTTGATCTGATGCTGATCCCTTCTTTGTTCAGGCTGTTGTTAATGTCTGATTGATACTTGCTTCTGAACAGTCCAAAACTACCATTAGCAGAGAGGGTTTTTGTGGGCCTGTAATTACCGATCAACATTAAAGACATATTATTGTTTGATCCCACATTATCAAAAGTACTTTCTGAAACTCCGTTAGATTTTACAAAACGGTAACGTTCTATTACACCTTTAGCTATTGAATAAGATAAACGGGGTGTAAAAGACCAGTTTTTACCAAATACACCAAAGGTAATATCTACCTGATGGGTAAATGAAGGATTAAGATGAGGATTTCCGTAAGAAATATTCAATGTGTCTGCGTTGTTGATCTGTGGGTTTAAGGTATTTTCACGAGGTCGGTTAATACGTACACTATAACTTAAACCAATATTGTAACGTTTTCTAAAGTATCTGTTTAATGATAAAGAAGGGAAAAAACTAAAATAAGGATCTACATTGTAAGTTTGTCCGGTTGACAGATCGAAGTTAACATTGGTATATTCTGAGCGTAGGGCAGCCTTTGCAGACCACCCGTTTTTACGGTAGTTGTATGAACCATAAGCGGCTAGTATATTTTCGTTATAAAAGAACTGATTACTTAGCTTTATGTTAGTATTATACTGTTGTGTCTTAAAATTGTAATCTTCTACAAGCTGGTTATTATCATTTTTACGATAGTTATAAGCTATACCAAATTCTAAGCGATCTCTCTTGTTAAATACAGGTTTGTCATAATCGAGATTGAAATTAATATTGCGATTGCCTATTTCGTTATTATTTTGCTGTAAAGTAGGATTTAAGTTAGCAGGAAAGGCATAAGACCGATGAAAACTCCGTAAAGAATTGTTGCTGTTTGTACCTACTGTAATACCTGCGCTTAATTTACTGCCAACAGTATCTAATTTAAAGTTATAATCTGTATTGAATACAAAGTTATTGCTATTGGTATTGCCAGTGTTTATCTGGTTGCGCAAACGCTTGGTAATATTTTCTTCACTGATATAGTAAAAATCATTTCCCGATTCGTTATCGCCATTATTAAGATTAAAGCTTGCGGTAACCCTTAAGTTCTGCTGTTTGGTAATATCCCAGTCTAAAGATGTTCTGAAGTTTCCACCATCGCTTTTTGAATTGGCCTGATTAAACTGGTTGTAATAAAAGGTTGTATCGGGAAAAAAATTAGTGCGATAGCTCTCACTATTACTTTTGCCTACATTTTTACGGTAAGCACCTCCTAATGAAAGATTGTAGTTTTGCCCTTTGTATGATGCATTGGCATTGACATTGGTGTTGCCCTGTAAACCTGCAGAAATACCAATGTTGCCATTAAAACCCACTTTAAAGCCTTTTTTCATTACAATGTTAATGATCCCTTCGCCATCAGCAGAATATTTAGCTGGCGGATTAGTCATCACTTCAATCTTTTCTATAGCATCAGAAGGCAGCACATTTAAAAGATCGGCTATATTGGAAGTCATATAATCAGAGGGCTTGCCATCTATAAAAACTCTGGTACTTCGTTTACCCGCTATGGTTGCATTACCGTCTATATCTACCTGAACCATGGGTACTTCTTTTAACAAGTCTGTGGCTGTGCTACCCTCGGCAAGTATACTTGAACCTACGTTATAAGTAATCACATCTGCTCCTATTTCTATAACAGGCTTATCTTGTGTAATCACTACTTCGTTTAAGTTATTCTGACCGGAAGCTAATTTCAACAATCCCAAATTCTTATCAGGATTAGCTGCTATAATGGCAATTTCATTAATGATTAAAGGAGTGTAGCTTACATAACTTACCTTCAATTTATAGGTTCCTGGTTTAAGATTGGTAAATTTAAAAAGACCGTTTTCATCGGTCTGAAAAGTAAATAGCGGCTGCTCAGCATTATTTTCTGAAATAGCCACTACAGCAAAGGGAATGGGAAGCCCGCCCTCCTGTTCAACTACTTTGCCTCTTATAATGCCATTATTGGTGTTCTGTGCAAAAGAATATAGGTGTAATGTAAGTATAAAAATGCAGCAGCAGATAATTCTTTTCATTACACCTAATATATAATTTTAGAAGCTTTCTTCATCAGGTCTCGACTGATTTTCTTCAGGCCTCTTGTTTTTCTTTAAACTGAAGTCTGATTTTCCAAATCGGTAAGATAAGGTAAGGCTACCCATTGTACCAGACCAGCTACGGCTAAAGTCTGTAACAGATGCAGGATTTACAGTTTGCATTTCGAATTTACGAGTATTTAAAACGTTTCTTATATTAAGGCTTAAACTTGCTTTCTTATTGTAGAAATCCATTTTAGCACCTGCATCGAGGCCGTACATGGCTTTCATGGTACCCTGTGCCATTACTTCTTTTGAACGGTAATCGCCTCTTACCTGAAGAGTAATACTATATGGCAAAGTAAAATTGTTGGTTAAGTTGGCATTGTAACTAAAGCCACTATTATCAATGGTGCCTAATGCCGGAATACCTTTAATATTACGCTGGTACATATTTACGTTTGCTGTAAAATTCCAGTTTTTAACCAGATCAAATTTACCAATAAGCTCAACACCACTGTTTTTGGCATTGGTTAAGTTCTGAGGTATGGTTAGTGTAACGCCGTTGGCGTCAGGCTCGGATTTTAAACGTTGGATTACATCATTGGTCTGGCGGAAGTATGCGGTAGATACCAACGACCATTTCTTAAAAAACTTGCTGTAACTTAACTCAAAAGCGTGTACATCTTCTGGTTTTAAATTTACATTACCCATACGGTGGTTTAATGGGTCTGATACGTCAATAAACGGGTTGGTATCCCATCCGCGTGGGCGATTAACCCTACGGCTATAGCTTAACTGTAACTGTTGATCGTTTTTAAATTTTTGGGTTAAATAAACACTTGGGTATAAACGGCTGTAAGCAACTTTACCGGGAGTGTAACCAATGTTATGATTAATATCGTACTTCCCCATTTCAGTATCTAAAGTAGCATCTTCTCCACGTAACCCGATCTGGTAACCAAAATTATTGATCTGGTTTTGGTAGTTTAGATAAATAGCATGTACTTGATCAGTACTGTTAAAATCATTACTTAATGTGCGGCTAAACTCATAAACATTGTTGATCAGTGAATCTGCAATAGTTGAGCTCGTAGATTTACGCACTTGACTTCTAAAACCAGCTTCTATACGCCCTTTTTCTTTTAAAGGTAAAACATAATCAATTTGTGCGTTGTAATTATTGTTATCGCCTAAGCGTGTAGTACGTTGTAATGAAGCCGGTTGATTAGGAGTTGGCAAACCACCTTGAAAATATTTTGAAGTATTGTAAACTTGATAAGTATTGTTGTTGCCTGTTGAATAGTTTAGGTTTACAGATAGTTCTTCACCTTGTTTTTTAAATTTCTGGACAAAATCCAGATTAGCATCATAGCTGTTGCCTTTACGGTTTTCGGCATTTACGCGATTGCTTAGGTTAACAGGCGCATTGTTAATGTCATATTCATTAATGCTCAGGTTATTATCTTCTTCGCTATTACGGCTATTAATACCTCCTGACAGACTAATTACACTTTTAGGCGCTAAGTAATAATCAAGCCCTACTTTTGCATTATGACCTTTGTTCAGATCTGATGATGAAGTTAACTGGTTAGCAAGACTTATGCTGTTGATTGCATTTTTATAAAAGATATTGTTGTAACCACCGCCAGGTCTGTTTCCATAGCGGTAACCATAGTTTCCGTATAAATTGACTTTTTTATTCTGGAAGCTAATATTGGTACTGGCATTATAATTATCCTTGTTTCCTGCGGTTAATGCCACACTACCATTAAAGCCAAGTTTTTTATTCTTTTTTAAGACAATATTAATGATGCCCGTTTGCCCTTCTGCATCGTATTTAGCCGAAGGATTGGTAATTACTTCAATGGTTTCGATAGAACTTGCAGGGATAGAAGCCAAAATCTGGGCTACATCTCCACCTGCTATTAACGATTGTTTACCATCAATTAAAACCCTTGCATTTGATCCACGTAATGAAACGTTTCCGTTCATATCGGTTTGTACTGAAGGAACATTTTGTAATACTTCTGTTGCGGATCCGCCTTCACTTACGATACTTTGATCAACAGAAAAAACTTTTTTATCAATACCCAACTGCATGGTTGGTTTAGAAGTTGTTACGGTTACTTCATTTAAGATATTACCTTTGCCGGTTTTCATTTTAATGGTGCCCAGTTTCACTTCTTTCTGGGTGGCATTAATGGCAACAGAATCGCGTACCATGGTTTGGTAGCCAATCATACTTACTTTAAAAGTATAATTTCCATATGCTAAGTTAGGTACTTCAAAGTTTCCGTCTAAATCACTTTGTACAACTCTGATTGTAGCTTTGGTTTTTTTGTTTAAAACCGTAGCCGATGCAAAAGGTAAAGTTTCGCCAGTTTCTGCATCTACAACTTTACCTGTAATTTTTCCAACATTGTTTTGCGCATGAGTTTTTACAAAAACTATACTAAAAACAACAAATAATAAAAGAACTTTGCACTTAATCCTATTCATTTATAATTCAGTTTTATTTGTGAGCCCCAAATCTCGCTAATTAAAACCTTAAAGTGAGGGCAGTAACCATATTATTACACCATAGTTATGATAGAATACCGTAATATTTTTGATAAAGAAGCTTTAACTTATGAAGCATACAGAAAGCTGGTAGATGACCTTTTAGCTGAAGGAAAAACAACAGGAGAAGACCATAGCGAGGCCATGTTGCATTATAGTAAAATGAATGTGCAGCGTATGAACCGTGTTGAAAAAACAACTGTTTTAAATGAAGAGCTAACCGAAGCCCTGGCGCAATTAAAAGAATCATACGATCTTTTGGTTATTACCGAGGGCTGGTGCGGAGATGCAGCTCAGATCGTGCCCGTAATTTATAAAATGGCAGCAGTATCTAATGGAAAATTGTCTTTAAAACTTGTGCTCAGAGATCAAAATTTACCTTTGATAGATGCGCACCTAACCAATGGAGGAAGAGCCATTCCTGTATTATTGATACTGGATAAAGAAGGAAATTTAGTGTTACCTAAATGGGGCCCAAGACCGGTTGCATTACAAGACCTGATGGGCGAATGGAAAAAAGAAGGTGTGGTAATGCCTGAACTGGCAGAAAAACTGCATGGCTGGTATGCTAAAGATAAAACACAGCATACGCAGAAAGAATTAGCGGCATTGATTAAGCAATTATCCTAATCTTATGTAAATGTTCTTGTAAGCTTATAAATAAGCTTACAAGAACATAGCTTTTCAGATAGTTCTTAATTTTTGTAAAATATCTGCGGTTTTTAACTTTTGCTGTTCTCCGCTTCGCATATCTTTTAAGGTTAACAAACCATTGCTTATCTCCTCATCCCCAATTAAGATTACATAAGGGATATTTTTAGCATCGGCATAGCTCATCTGTTTTTTTAGCTTGGCAGATGTAGGGTAAAGCTCGGTGGCTATACCAGCGGTTCTTAATTCCTGTAAAATAGGTAAAGCATACAGTTCGGCTTTTTCATCAAAGTTACTGATCAGTACTTTGGTGCCTTGCATGGTTTCTGTAGGAAATAAGTTTAGTTCTTCCAGTACGTCATAAATGCGGTCTGCACCAAAAGAAATGCCTACGCCTGTAAGATCTTTTAAACCGAACATACCTGTAAGGTCATCATAACGGCCACCACCCCCAATGCTGCCCATGGCAACTTCATTGGTTTTTACCTCAAAAATGCAACCTGTATAATAATTTAATCCGCGGGCTAGGGTAATATCTAATTCCAGATTTGAAAGCTGAGACTTAAGATTTGATATATAATTGAAAACAGTTTCAATCTCTTCAATTCCTTTTAAGCCAATTGTAGAGCTTTCTAGTACGGTTTTTAAACTATTTAATTTCTCTGTGTTTGAACCTTGTAATAAGATTACCGGTTTTAGTTTTTCAATATCGGCCTCCGTAAAACCTCGCTCTAACAGTTCTTTGCTTACACCATCTAAACCGATCTTATCTAACTTATCGATGGCTACGGTCATATCCACAATCAGTTCTGGTTTACCGATTATTTCGGCAATACCCGATAAAATTTTGCGGTTATTGATCTTGATCGTAAAATCTTTTAAGCCCAGATTACTTAAAGCTTCCTGGTAGATCAGCACAAACTCGGCTTCATTTAACAGAGAAGAAGAACCAACCACATCGGCATCACACTGGTAAAATTCGCGGTAACGACCTTTTTGTGGCCTATCTGCACGCCATACAGGTTGTACCTGAAAACGTTTGAACGGAAAAGTAATTTCGTTCTGGTGCATTACCACATAGCGGGCAAAAGGAACGGTTAAATCATAGCGAAGCGCTTTTTCAGAAATCTTTGAGATAGCTTTCTGTGAATCGCGGCTGTTTAAAATTTGCTCTTCAACTTTAGCTAAATAATCACCAGAATTAAGGATCTTAAAAATCAGTTTATCACCCTCGTCACCATATTTACCCGTAAGGGTTTGCAGGTTTTCCATGCTCGGGGTCTGGATTTCGGCATAACCATATTTTCTGAAAACAGTTTTAATGGTATCGAAAATATAATTGCGTTTTACCATCTCCTGCGGGGTAAAATCTCTTGTGCCTTTTGGTAAGCTCGGTTTTGTTACTGACATGGGGCAAAAGTAATTAATTAAGGCGAAAGGTAAAAGAGAGGAGAGTTAGCTCTTACATAGTTAAATTTATTTGGCTTTAAAAAGAAAAGGCTTCCAAAAATTGGAAGCCTTTATATGGTTTTGTTCTTTAAAATCAGGATATTATGCTAATAGTCTAATAGGTTCTTCTAATAATCCTTTTAAGGTTTGTAAGAAAGCAGCACCTGTGGCACCATCAACCACTCGATGATCGCAGCCTAAAGTTAATTTCATTACATTACCCGGTACAACAGCACCATTTTTAACTACTGGTACTTGTTGTATGGCACCTACTGATAAAATAGCCCCATCAGGAGAGTTAATAATAGATGTAAACTCATCTATACCAAACATACCTAAATTAGATACGGTAAAGGTAGAGCCTTCCCAATCTGCAGGCTGTAATTTTTTAGCTTTTGCTTTTTGTCCAAATTCTTTAACCTCAGCAGAAATGTGAGATAATGATTTACCATCTGCAAAACGTACAACAGGAACTAATAAACCATCTTCAACAGCAATGGCCACACCAATGTTGGTATGCTCGTTGAAACGGATTTTATCGCCCTGCCATGATGAATTAACCGCTGGATGCTGTTTTAATGCTACTGCCACAGCTTTAATTACAATATCGTTAAAAGATACTTTAACAGGAGCAACTGCATTGATCTGGGTACGTGCAGCCATAGCATTGTCCATATCAACACTAATGGTTAAATAGAAATGTGGAGCAGTAAATAAACTTTCGGCTAAACGTTTAGCAATTGTTTTGCGCATTTGTGTAACCGGTTTCTCAGTATATCTTTCTTCGCCAACATAAGTTGGAATAAGCGGAGCCGCCGCAGTTTTCTCTATTGAAGCGGTACTTGGATCTACTTTGGAAGGTGCTGAAGGTGTAAAGTTCTCTACATCTTTTTTGATGATACGGCCACCTTCTGCACTACCCGCAACTTGTGCTAAATCAATGCCTTTTTCCTGTGCAATTTTCTTTGCTAAAGGAGAAGCAATGATACGTCCGCCGTTAGCATTGTTTACCGCAGCAGGAGCAGCAGTTTCTTTCGGAGCTTCAGCTTTAGCACTTTCAGCAGGTATACTTTCTGATTTCTTAGCCGGAGCATCGCCTTGTGCTAAAATACCAGATACGTCTGTTCCTTCAGGTCCAACAATGGCAATAATACCATTTACTTTTGCAGCCTGTCCTTTTTCAACGCCAATGTGCAATAAAGTGCCTGTAGCATAACCCATTACTTCCATTGTGGCTTTATCTGTTTCTACATCTGCAAGTACATCATCGTCTTTTACTTTATCACCAACTTTTTTATGCCATTCGGCAATTACGCCTTCGGTCATGGTATCACTTAACAAAGGCATACGGATTACGGTAATACCCTTTGCAGCTAGTTCTTCTTCGCTTAAACCGCCGCCCTGTGTAGGAGCAGTTTCAGTTTTAATTTCTTCTTTTGATGCTGTTGTTTCAGCAGCAGGAGCAGCAGAATCCTGTTCGGCAGCTAAAGCAGCTTTATAATCTTCGCCTTCTTTACCAATTACGGCAATAATTGCATCAACCGGAACAGCTTTGCCTTCTTCTACACCAATATAAAGTAATGTGCCATCCCAATATGATTCCATATCCATGGTTGCCTTATCGGTCTCTACTTCGGCAAGCACATCTCCACTTTTTACCTTGTCGCCAACTTTTTTGTGCCACTTCGCCATAACTCCTTCGGTCATGGTGTCGCTCATTTTAGGCATTCTAATAATATCAGCCATTTATATTTATATTTTAAATGATGGTCTAAACTAAATTAATCTTTAACAAACGGATAGTCCTGTTGAACGTAAATGTCGGTGAATAATTCTTCCGGTTGAGGCCAAGGAGATTCTTCAGCAAATTTTACAGCTTCATCAACTGTTGCTTTTACTTTTTCCTCAACTTCTGTAATCCATGCTTCATCAGCATATTTTTCTTTTAAGATGATTTCTCTAACGTGTTCAATAGGATCTTTGGCTTTATATTCTTCTAATTCTTCCTTAGTACGGTATTTAGCAGGGTCTGACATTGAGTGACCTCTGTAACGATAGGTTCTCATTTCTAAGAAAGTAGGCCCTTCACCGGCACGAGCACGTTGTATAGCCTCATCCATAGCATTGTGTACAGCTACAGGATCCATACCGTCAACCGGTGCGCATGGCATATCAAAACCTAAACCTATTTTAAAGATATCGATCATGTTTGTTGTACGTTGCACTGAAGTACCCATAGCATAACCATTGTTCTCGCAAACAAAAACAACCGGTAATTTCCATAACATAGCCATATTGAACGCTTCGTTCAGAGCTCCCTGACGTACAGCGCCATCGCCCATATAGCAAATGTTTACATTGTTAGTTCCTTTATATTTTTCGGCAAAAGCAATACCGGCACCTAATGGGATCTGTCCACCTACAATACCGTGACCGCCGAAGAAATTATGTTCTTTACTGAAAATGTGCATAGATCCACCTTTGCCTTTAGAGCAACCGGTGGCTTTGCCGTACATTTCGGCCATGATACTTTTTGCATCCATGCCTAAAGCAAGGCCGTGGGCATGATCGCGATATGAAGTAACCATTGAGTCGCCTTTTTGCATTGCAGAAATTGCACCAGCAACTACTGCTTCCTGCCCTATGTAAAGGTGACAAAATCCACGAATTTTCTGCTGTCCGTAAAGTTGTCCGGTCTTTTCCTCGAATTTACGCATTAGCAACATCGACTCGAACCACTTCAAATAAGTATCTTTATTTATTTCTACTGCACTCATTTTAAGATATTAGTTTTGTTTATCAAGGAGCAAATCTAACTTTTTTTCTTTTATTTTTTGATATAAGCCACTGCAAAAACAACATTAAATAGTGTATGGTTCACACTCTGTTTTTGCGTTTGAAAGACAAATAGGCTTTAAATACATGATAATTAACGATGCCGGCAAATTAAATTTTGCGCTGTGCATAATTAACCTAATATGTAGTGGTTGTTGTTTTTAAGTGTTTGTGAATAAAATATTACAATGAGAAATGCCTGCTAAAATGTTTAAAAACGTTAAAATGTTTAAAACTTTTGCAATAGCTGTTAATATATTTGGATTAAGTTTGTGAAAGTTCTATTTTTGCTCACCAAACAATAAGCCTCTGAGGTTTGCGTTAAGTGTAAGTGTTGTTTACCCAAACTTAATTGTATAATGATTAAAAAGTTTTTGTGTTCTACTTTAATTGCCCTTTTTGTTTGCTCAGCAAGTTTTGCACAAACTAAACCAAAAGAAACTAAAGTTGAAGATCCAGACAATCTGGCATCGCAGTATTTCTCTCAAGTAATGGGAGTAGCAGTAGATGCAACTTCGAATTTAAAACTTTATAAGTTTATTTATGAGTGGATTGGTACACCTTACCGTTATGCAGGGAATACCAAAAAAGGAATAGACTGTTCTGCTTTTGCTAAAGCTATTTACGATAAAGTTTTTAATACCAATATTCTGCGTAATTCAAGAGATATTTTTAGCATGGTAAATCCATTGTCTAAAGATGAATTGAAAGAGGGAGATCTGGTATTCTTTAAAATTAAAAGTAAAAGCATATCTCATATAGGTGTTTATTTAGGTGATAACAGATTTGCCCATGCTTCTAGTACAAGAGGTGTGGTAATCAGTAATCTGAATGAGCCATATTACAGTCGCTATTTTTACAAGGGCGGACGTATTATTGAGCCGGGAGATAAGAACTTTGTAGAGGAATAGCAATCAAATCATTGTAGATTTTACAAAAAAGATATATAATCCTCCTATTTTTAGGGGGATTTTTTTATGAGATAAAATGAGGAAATTCTTTTACCTACTTAATTTATCGCTGGTGTTGTTGTTTGGCCTGATGAGCTGTCAGAGTAAAACGGTTGAAGCAAAACAGCAAGTACACACCGATACGATTCCATTAAAAAGAATAAAAGACACGCTTACTATTACAGCGGTAGGCGATGTGATGATTGGATCTGCTTTCCCAAATACAAAACTTTTGCCTCCTAACGATGGTAAAGATAGTTTTAATGCAGTAGATAGTCTTTTAAAAGGCGATATCGTTTTTGGTAACCTTGAAGGTTGCTTTTTGAACAGTGGGAATTCTGATAAATGTAAAGGCATTAATCCCAATAATTGTTATGCTTTTAGAATGCCTGAGCGTTACGCCGGGATCATAAAATCTGCCGGTTTTAATGTAATGAGTGTAGCCAATAACCACGTTGGCGATTTTAATGCAAAAGGTAGAAAGAATACTGCACGTGTTTTAGATTCGTTGCAGATTAAATATGCAGGACAGTTGCAAAAACCATTTGATCTTTTTACAATTGATAGTGTTACTTATGCTTTTTGCGCTTTTGCTCCTAATGAAAATACAGTGTCAATTCTAAAAATAGATAGTGCCAAGGCTTTAGTTGCTCAGCTTAAAGCTAAAGCAGACATTGTTATTGTATCTTTTCATGGTGGAGGCGAAGGAGCCAATTACCAGCGTGTGACCCGTAAAACTGAAACCTTTTTTGGCGAGAACAGAGGAAATGTTTATGCATTCGCCCATTCAGTTATAGATGCAGGGGCTGATGTGGTTTTGGGGCATGGACCTCATGTAACCCGTGCAATAGAAGTTTATAAAAATAAATTTATTGCTTATAGTCTGGGCAATTTTTGTACCTATGGCATGTTCAGCTTAAAAGGTCCTAATGGAATAGCTCCTCTATTGCAACTCAGAATTAATGCTAAGGGCGATTTTCTTTATGCAGATATTATATCTGTAAAGCAGGATAAACAAAATGGTTTAACTTTAGATCGAGATTTTGGGGCATTTAAGAAAATTCAAAGCCTTACTGCATTAGATTTTCCTGAGAACCAATTGTTGTTTGATGAACAAAAACAACGCATTAGTTTAAAATAACATTATCGTTAACTATTGAAATGAAATCAAACCTTCTGCTTCATTATATCATTATGGTATCTGCTCTTATGGTAGTACTTGCTGCTTTATTCAAGATTTATCAAGACAGTGCCAATGCGAAATTTTTGATGCTTACTATTGCAGGCTGTTTATTGGTTGCGGTAGGACAGATTCTGATCATTAGACAAAAGAAAAGTAAAAAATAAGGGTGTTCAATTTGAACACCCTCTTTTATAAAGTTATTTAAATCTGCTTACCAAACACCCAATCTGTTTTCAGGGCTAAGGTACATTTTAGCAGTAGGTTTAACATCAAAAGCTTTATAGAAAGACTCCATGTTGTAAACTGCGCCATTAACCCTGTATTCTTCAGGTGAGTGAGGGTCGGTTTTTAATCTTACTCTCATCAGCTCATCTCTGGTTTTAATGCGCCATACCTGTGCAAAACCTAAGAAAAAGCGCTGATCAGGGCTGAATCCATCAATTTTGGTATTATCTTCTTTACCTTGTTTAGTTAGCTTAAACGCGTCATATGCTATAGCTAATCCACCTATATCTGCTAAGTTTTCGCCTAAAGTTAAACTGCCGTTTACGTGTTGATTGTCTAATAAAGTAAAGCTGTTGTACTTAGCTACAACTTTATCGGCCTTTTGCTGAAATTTGTCTGCATCGGCTTTTGTCCACCAGTCTTTCATATTTCCAGCGGCATCATATTGCCTGCCCTGGTCGTCAAAACCGTGAGTCATCTCGTGACCTATTACTGCACCAATGGCACCATAATTTACAGCATCATCAGCATTGGCATAGAAGAAAGGAGGTTGTAAGATACCGGCAGGGAATACAATCTCATTATAAGTAGGATTATAGTACGCATTTACAGTAGGAGGCGTCATTTCCCACTCTGTTTTATCAACGTTTTTACCTATTTTTTCCAATTCTTCTTTAATAGCATGGGCTTTTGTACTCATTACATTTTCAAAATAATTGTTTTTTGTAATGGTTACATCGCTATAGTTTTTCCATTTGGCTGGGTAGCCTATCTTTTTAAGGAAAATATTTAATTTCTCTGTAGCCTTGGTTTTTGTTTCGGCACTCATCCAGTCCAGTTTCTCAATTCTTTTAGCAAAAACTTTTTGCAGGTTATTTACCAATTCATCCATTCTGCTTTTGGCTTCAGGTGTAAAGTATTTCTCTACATAAAGCTGTCCAAGAGGATCGCTAAGTTTACTGTCTATCTGGTTAATTACACGTTTCCAGCGTTCAGATTGCTTTTTCTGTCCGCTAAAGATTTTACTGAAATTAAAAGAAGCATCTGCAAAGTTACGACTCAAGTAGCGGGCATTACCCGAAATGTAATCGAATTTAAGTTTGGTTTTCCAGGCATCAACCGGCTGGCTGCTCAATAGAGCATTTAGTGCTTTAAAGTAATCTGGCTGAGCAACGTTTACGCTGTCCATTTTTACATTTAAGGCTTTAAAGTGCTCCTGAAGGTTAACAACTGGCATAAGCTGAGCAAATTCTGCAACGCTCATCTTGTTGTAATTCTTTTGAGGATTGCGTAACTCTACCGGTGTACGATGTGATTTGGCTAACTGCGTTTCTAAAGCTAATAAGGTATTAGCTTCTTGAGCTGCTTTGGCAGCATCAAGCCCAGTAAAAGAAAACATCTGTTTTGCATAATTTATAAGACCTTCTCGTGCAGCTTTAGAAGCACTGTCTGTAGCAAAATAATATTCTTTTTCAGGTAATGAAGTTCCTGACTGCGAAAATGAGGCTATGTTTTTTGTGCTGTTTTTCTCATCAGCTCCTACATAAAAACTGATTAGATTCTGATCACTGGTTTTAGACAGTTCATTGATAACGGTTAACAGTTCCTGTGGCGTTTTAACTGCATCTATTTTAGCTAAAGTGGCCTGAAGAGGGGTCGCGCCCAATTTTTCTATAGTTACAGTATCCATTGCACTGGCATAATAATCTGCAACTTTTTGCTTAATGGTACCTTTAGCAGCATTTTCTTTTTCGGCATCTTCTACAATGCCTTTAAGTTTTTTTAAATTATCTTCATATAAAATATAAAAACTGCCCCATCCGCTTTGATCGTCTGGTATCTTGGCAGATTTTACCCATTTTCCATTAGCATATTCAAAGAAATTATCACCTGGACTTACTGATTTATCCATACCTAAGGTATCTATAAATGGTCCCTGTTGCTCGTTGTTGTTTTGTTTGCTCTGGCAGGCGATCATCAGCGTTAAACCCACCAAAGGTAAACCAAGTTTTATTTTCATAATGTTAATATAAGTTAGTTCATAAATACAATTTACGATAAAAATGTTTGAAATGGTGTTTAGTCACAGAAATATTTAAGTACATTGTTAACGAAATACTGAAACTGTTTCCTATTTTTATGAAAAACAAATATTATGGAATATATAAGCGGTATTTTACTTTTCTTGTTACTGATTGTACTTTTAGGCTCTTTTGTAACGGTTAAACAGGGAACTATTGCGGTGGTCACCGTATTTGGCAAATATAGAAGGCAGTTACCTCCCGGATTAAATTTTAAAATTCCTTTAATCGAACAAATCCATGCACGTATATCGGTGCAAAATCGTTCTGTAGAACTTTCTTTTCAAGCCGTTACGCAAGATCAGGCCAATGTTTATTTTAAAGCAATGCTACTTTATTCTGTGTTAGACCAGAATGAAGAAACTATAAAAAATGTAGCTTTTAAATTTGTGGATCAAAATAACCTTATGCAAGCGTTGATCAGAACTATTGAAGGTTCGATACGAGCTTATGTAGCTACCCAAAAACAGGCCAACGTACTTGCACAACGTAATGAAATAGTTGAGCATGTAAAACATCAGATAGATCCTGTTTTAGAAACCTGGGGCTATCATTTACAAGATCTTCAACTTAACGACATCACATTTGATGAAGAAATTATGCGTTCAATGAGTAGGGTAGTGGCTTCTAATAACTTAAAAGCCGCTGCAGAGAATGAAGGACAGGCACTTCTAATTACCAAAACCAAGGGAGCGGAGGCCGATGGTAATGCCATTAAAATAGCCGCAACTGCAGAGCGTGAAGCTGCACAGTTACGTGGACAGGGTATTGCTTTGTTTAGAGAGGAAGTAGCAAAAGGTATGACCAATGCTGCCCAGGAAATGCAACAGGCCAATTTAGATACTTCGGTAATTTTATTTACCATGTGGACTGAAGCGATTAAACAGTTTGCAGAGTATAGTGAAGGTAATGTGATCTTTTTGGATGGGAGTACAGACGGTATGAACAATACTATGAAACAACTGATGGCTATGCAACTGAATAAGCAGGCCGAACCTAAAAAAAGCTGAGCCAATTAAACAGTTAAAAAGCGAGAGAAAATTGAACTCTCGCTTTTTTATTTCCTGTAATAAATGGTTTCGGTAGCTTTAGCTTCAACACCATCAGGAGAGATGTTAAACGCTCTGATTAAAAACTGTTCAGAGTTCATGATTTCTAACTCGGTACGCCAGCCCCAGCGCTCCGGATATTCTAAACTGCCATAGCTTCCCAATACCCAAAACCCTTTTTTATTTTCCTCACCTTCAGAAAGCATGATACCTGTACCCATATGGAAACTATCCACCCAGCTGCATTGGCATTTGTTGTTGTCTAAATCGAAACCCCATATCATAATTCCTTCAAAAGTTTTACCCTGTACACTGCCTTTATATTCATAACGGATAAATCTTTCGTCTAAAACAGCAGTGATCTTCGCTTCCATTGGAGATTCATCAGCCAGTACATCTTTTTCAAACCAGGTTCGTGTATTTCCATCCCAGTTGCCAATTAATGTATGGAGTTTCCAATGTGGGCCACTTTCTTTTGAAATGTCAAATTTACTTTTGCTCATTCTTCTAATATAAGTATTTTATTTAGCTTTACCTACACACATAAAGTGTAACAGATGAAATCAAATTTTATAAAAATCCTGCTGTTTTTTACATGTATGGTATTGGCATGCCGTAACGATAAGAAGCCTGTGCAGGCACTGGTAAAAGATGATGAACAGCAATATTATAATGCGATTATAGGCTGGCACATTAATGTTCCTTTGGGCTATAGGCAGACTCATGAAAACAGTTTAAAACTGAATGATGAGAACGGTAAAAACGCAGTTAAACAAAATTACAATACTGAGATTAACACAGATAGCATTGTGCACCTGCTTAGTTTTCAAAAAAATCAATTCAATCTTTTTGATTCAACCCTAAAGAAATTTGATGCAAAGCGGGATGGAGATTATTTTAAAAATAATGCTGCCACGCAAAAAATGCTTTATGATATTTATGCCGCACAAAAAATCAAGATAGATACTTCTACTTTTACCCAGAAAATATCAGGTGTAGCTTTTCAGGGATTTAACATCAAAATTTATGGGCCTAATGGCAGTATTGTTATGCAACAACAGATGTATGCCGCGTTAATTAAGGGATACGATCTGGGAATAAATATTTCATTTAACAACGAAGCAGATAAAGATGTTCTGTTGAACGCTTTAAGAACTTCAACCTTTGAAAAGTAAAATATGTCATCACATCATATTGTAAAAGAAAAACAAGAACCGGCCCTGTATATTCATGAACTGGGTAGTTTTGATGAAGAATATTTAGGGCAGCTTTTAGAATGGAGTCCCACTATTATTACCTCGGTGCATGAATATGAAAAAGTAGTGTCATTGGGTTTAAAGGTAGATTTTGTAATAGGAGATACGGGTACCAGTTTATTGCAGGAACATACTAAAATTATTACAGCTGAAGGAAGCTTAATGGATACAGCTTTGAGGTACCTGATTGCCGAGAAATATCCTGCTGTGAATATTATCAGTAAGATTAGCAAATTTGATGACCTGATTGATTTTGTACCTTATATTAATATTGTCCTTTTTACAGGGAATGAAAAATATTATGTGATTAAAAAGGATTTTAGTGTTTGGAAACCTAAAGATTCGATTTTTTTAATCGACATTATATCTTATTTTGAAACAGATAACCTGGAACAGCAGGAGGATGGTACTTTTGTAGTAATAGAAGACGGAATGGTAAGCTTTAATTTTAATACCCCATTTTTATTTATAGGAGAGCGCATATGATCACATTGAGAAAAGCAAAAGAACAGGATCTATCTGTTATAGCCGATATTGCAGAAAGAACATGGCCCTTAACTTATGGTGATATCATAAGTTCTGAGCAACTGCGCTATATGCTGGATAGAATGTATAACCACGCAGAATTATTGTTACAGCTAGAAAAAGGGCATACCTTCCTCATTCTGAGTAATGATATGATAGATATTGGTTTTGCTGGCTTCTCTGCAGACGAAAATGAAAGTAATGTATATAAGCTACATAAGCTTTATGTTTTACCTGATGCTCATGGTGGTGGTTTTGGTAAATTTCTGATCAATGAAGTGGTAGATCAGGTGCGTAAAGCAGGAGGTGCATATTTACAGCTTAATGTAAACAGAGCTAATAAAGCAAAGGATTTTTACGAGAGAATGGGCTTTAGGGTAAAAGAAACGGTAGATATTGATATTGGTAATGGTTATTATATGAACGATTACGTAATGGAAATTGCACTTTAAAATATAAAAAAGAGGATGTTTAATTTAAACGTCCTCTTTTTTATAGATAATTTTCGGATCTATCTTCTGGTTTCAAGCTTAGGAATACGTGTAGGTGTATCTTTACCTGCAATAATGCTTACCGCGCTTTTTGCAATTGCTTTAATGGTTGATAAGATATTATCTACATCAAGTGTCGAATACTCATCTTTAACCGTATGATAGAACTTATCTATGTCAATCTGGTCTGTACTGATGGTATGTGCTGGTACACCTAAAGCAGCTAACGTAGCGTTATCACTTCTATAGAAAAGATTTTGATCTTTGTAGGGGTCCGGATGGAAGGTAAACTCTGTACCTTCTAAATTCTTTTGCAGAATTTGTCCGAAATCTGATTTCTCATAACCGGTAATGAAAGCGGTGTTCTTACCAAATTTACTGTCTTTACCAATCATTTCTATATTGAACATCGCTACTACGTCGTCAGGATTTAATTTCTGAGAGAAATAACGCGCTCCAAAGCCGCCAATCTCTTCGGCAGTAAAGGCCACAAAGATTAAAGTACGTTCGTTCTTGTTCAGTTTTTTATAGTACTTAGCTAAAGCTATTACTGCAGATGTACCAGAAGCATCATCATCTGCGCCGTTCATGATACTATCGCCTTCTAAAGGTTTAACAATACCCATATGATCGTAATGTCCGCTAAAGATTACCAACTCCTTAGCTTTAGATTTACCTGGTATCATACCTGCAACGTTAAATAAAGGCGATTTGGTAACAGTATTTTTAAGCTCTACTTTAAAATCGTTTTGTACATGATCTACATCTAAAACAAAAACTACAGCACTCCCGGCACCTGCTTTGTAGTCTTTTTCATCAACAATAGCACCTCTGCCTGCAAATCCTTTTAAACGTTTAAAAGCATCTACAAATTTAACATCTACTAAAACTAACTGGTTTTTAGTGCTTCTTGATAAGGTTCTGTACTGGCTGATAAAATCTTTGCTTTCATCTAATTTAATCCATCCTTCACTGTTACCTTTATCAAAAGTGAGACTTTCGGCAGTATTATTACCGGCTACTAAAATGTTCTCAGCAGCAATAGCTTTACCGTCTATGGTAACCTTGGCTTCGGCTGGTTTAATCTGGTATTTGTAGAAGGTTTGGCGGTAACCATTCTCTCCATCAAGAGGTTTAAGACCAATTTCTTTAAATTCTTTCTCAATAAATGTAGCCGCTTTATCAATGCCCGGCGAAAAAGTTGCACGCCCCTGCATATCATCGCTGCTCAGGGTTTTAATTAAATGATCAACATAATCTTTGGTAATGATTTTATCGATCTGCTGGGCATAACTTAAAGAAGCTATCCATACTAAGGCTAAGGTATAAATTGTTTTTTTCATGCGTTTATTTGTGATTACTTGATCTGCGAATTTAACCAATTTTCTCTGAAAGTTTTTTGTGCTTCGGTTAAACTACCCCCTGTACTTTCTATAGTAACCAGTTCCATTATAGGATTTTCTAAAAATGTAAGACGGGTTGTTTTTTCCACACCCTGTCTTTTATAAACGATATCAACCGTATCGCCAGGTTTATGTTTTTCTGCAACTTTATCAAAATCGGTTACAGATTTTATTTCTGTTCCATCGGCTTTAATTAGCACATCATCAATATCAAGACCAGCATTATAAGCAGCAGATCCATTTAATGTTGCAGGTAATGTAATTTCGCCTTTGTTATCTGTTAAACGGCCCATATCATTATAAGCTTTTCCGGCAAATTTTTTCCTTAAAACTAATCCTGCATTTTTAAGTAATGCCTCATAATTTTCTTTTTTGGTAGAATAGATGTAGTTCTTGAAAAAGTTCGAGGCAAAAGAAGGATTTTTGGTTAGGGTAGCTAAGGTTTTTTCTAAATCGGGAATGGTGTAAGCGATTTCGGTTTTACCATAAGCTTTCCAAAGTGCACGCATATAATCGTCTAAAGTTAGGTTAAAATCACTGCGTAATCTCAAATCTAAAGCCAAGGCAACTGCGGCCCCATAGGTATAATATGAAGTAAAGATATTTTGCTTATTGGTTTGGTCTATAGATGTTGCCGCATCTGCAAATACCGCATACCTGCTCGATTGTACTGGTGAGAAGTTTTTGGCTCCCGGAGAATTCAGCACTGAATTTACCAAGCCATTAAACACCATTAATATATTTTCTAAGTTTCTAAAACCTGCTCGTTTAAGAACTAAGTTGCCATAGTATTGCGTAAAACCTTCGGCAATCCATAATTCGTCACTTACATTGGCCTGCGTAAAATTGAAAGGTTCTAAAGTTTTAGGGCGTAAGCGTTCTACGTTCCATGCATGAAAAAATTCATGAGAGAAAGTGCCTAATAAATTGCTTTCATATCCTTTGATGGTTGGCGTACGTTGAACAATTACTGTTGAGTTGCGGTGCTCCATGCCATCGCCAGCATAACTTGGATGTACACAGTGCAGAAAATAATAATTACCGTAATCAAAATTAGGAAGCTCTCCAAAAATGGCCTTCTGTTCGGCTACCATGGTTTCGAGCATTTTTGCATAATTATTAACTGCTTCTTGACTGTCATTTACATGTGAAACCAGATGAATGGTTTGTATTTTCCCATCAGGATTTTTTACCTGCCAGCTTGCTGTTTTATAATTGGCAATTTCTATGGGGCTATCCATAAAGAATTGAAAGTCTTTAGCATAGTAAGCACCGTTAGGCATAGGTTTAAGCTGAGTAGCTACTTTCCATTCAGGATTATTTTTGTAATCAAACTTAACCAGCCGAGGTCTTTTGTCCATTCCTACCGGAAAAGCAAAGGTAGAAGGAATATTCATGTGGGCGTGGTCCTGGTCAAAAGCCGCATAAGTGCCATCAACCCAATTACCAAATACGGTATAAGTTACTTTTACGGTTGAAGTAGGTCTGGTTACCTCATAAACATCGCCTGCCGGTTGTTTTAAATTTAATGCCTTGCCGCTTTGGTCAAAAGCTTTAAGGTTATAAATATTTTTACCAAACTCATGTGTGGCATATCTGCCTGGCGAAGAGCGGCTAAAACGGATTTTTAAAGGCTGGTTCAAAGGAACATTCGGTATAAGCATTGAAACCTGTGCCTCGTGGTGGTTAGCGTTTGGAAAACTAACCTGATAGCTGATTTCCTGCTGAGCATTTACGGTAAATGCCAGCGCTAAAGCTGCGGTAGTGAAAATAAATTTCTTCATGTTATAAATTTATAGATTGAAATTAATATTTACCGCTTAATTTTTGGCTTTTGTGAACCTATTGTTACTTGTTCTGTTAATTTATTTTGAAAGATGTGATCTAAACGCTCTGTCTGTGGCGTACATGACAGATTGGATGGTTTTAGGAATAATGTTTTTATTGTGGTTACAATTTATTACAAAGCAACTTAATCGGTACCCTGAATTTATTTCAGGTATTTCTATCTTATGATATTTAAATTTTAGCGAGCTTAAAAACCCTTATCTTTTTTCTTTAATTGTATTTCTTCAATTCTGTCTTCTATACCGGATTGTACACGTTGTAGGTGGGTTTGATCTGTTACTTCAATCTCAAAATCTCGGTCTTTATCAGAAGTATGATTTTCTATCTGTTCGGCATTGAGTATGGCATGGTCATAAGTACCTTTTCCGCTCATTAATTTTACAAATACAGGCAAACATTCAAAGAATATAAAAAGGAGCCCGATAAATGTTACAGCCATGGCAGTGCCTGTATCGCGGGTGCCATCTTGTTTATAACCTATTTGCCCTAAAGCCCAGTTTCTATCGGCAAAACCAGCAATAGCACTAAGACTATCTAATTGTTTTGAGGTGTATAACTTCTCACTCATTAAACCATCAAATTGTTTTCTTCCATCTATAAATGATTCCATTTTTTTAAGAGATGCATTTAAAGTATCCAGATCTTCTTCGCGTTTTTTAAGCTCTGCTTCTTTGCGTTTGGCATAAGGTCCATAACCCATTACGCCGGAAGTTTCGGAGGTCTTGCTCCCAAAAATCTCGAAGTTAAGTTTCTGACGATCGTTTTTAATGGTGGCTGCCATAGAATCACGCTGTTTTTTAATATCATTAAGCTTGCCTATTTCTATAGCATATTTATTTTCAAAAGCCTTATTTATCGTGTCTATTTTAGAACGCTGTCCGTTCAGGTAACTTACTTTTAGTTTTTCTTTGATTTCTTTATCAAATATTTTAAGCTCGAGAGGCCTTGAAATTACAATACCTATCATAATAGCTAGTAAAATACGGGGCGTGGCTTGTAAGATTTGCTTGTTGGTTGTGGCGTTTTTATTGATGCTGGATACAATATAACGATCCATATTAAAGATAGCCAAACCCCAGATTAGCCCAAATAATATTGCTGCAAGCCAGTCTAAATCAGAGCCTTTAAATACAAAATACATGGCGTACCCACCAGATAATGCCGCAAAAAGACCGGTAAAAAAGATAGTTGCACCAATACCAACATATTTGTTGTGTTCTGTAGGATGTTTCTGTAAGGTGCTGATATGCACTCCAGAGCAAAACCAGAAAAAACGCGTAAGATTATGCATTTGCTTTTTATTTATTATTAAACGCCCGTGGTATGCAGTTGTTACAAAAAAAATGAAATAGGAAACGAGTTTTATTTCTGTATAAATGTTTGTTTGCCAAAAGTAAAGCTCACTTAAGTGGATAGTGATATTACAGGGATTTATTTATATTTGAAAAAAAGAAATACACAATGAAAGAGATTACAGTTCAGGAACTAAAACAAAAAATTGATCAAAAAGAAGATTTTCAACTGATTGATGTTAGAGAAACCTTTGAGTACGAAATGTCGAATTTGGATGGGGTTAATATTCCTTTAGGAGGTATTTTAATTGAGGCTGATAAAATAGACAGAGATAAACCCGTAATTGTACAGTGTCGCAGTGGTAAAAGAAGTGCCGCAGCTATTATGCAATTGGAACAGGTACATGGTTTTGATAACCTGTATAATTTAAAAGGCGGCATTCTGGCCTGGCAAGAGGCTTTTGACCCAAATATGCCTATTTATTAATATTTGAAATAAAGAGTTGAGCTGTGTTCATTACCGAAGCCGCATTAATTCTACCTGCTCTCTTTAAAAAGAAGTATGAAACAGAAAATTTTTTTAAACGTTTTTTATAACATCGCTATAATCTGTTCAATTGTAGGAGCAAATTGGGCTTATAAGAATAACAGCCCACTAATTGTTGTGTTTTTCGCAGTTATGCTGATTGCATTTATTTACTTTAAATTCAGGCTTGCAAAACAGATTAGAAACGATCTGAAAAAATAGAAGAAGCGCTTAATTAAGCGCTTCTTCTATTTTATAAAATTGATTTGAGGATAATAACTGAATTACTGATTAAATAGATTCCGTTTCTCTCCGGTTAATCCTAAACCCGGCAGGTTGTTTAGCACGTATTTTCCTTCTCTAAATTCAGGACGGTCAAAAGGATTGTTTACCGTTAAAAAAGGCCCATCTAAATCAGCCCAGTTACAAAGAGGGGCCAAAGCAGCTCCAGCCAAGGTTGCAATAGAAGTCTCGCTCATACAGCCAACCAATATTTTCATATCATGGCTTTTGGCTTTTAAAATCATCTGGTGTGCCTCATACATTCCTGTGCTTTTCATCAGTTTGATGTTGATGCCATGGTAAGCACCTTTTAATCCATCAATATCAGCTAAGCGTTGAAAAGCTTCATCGGCCAGAATAGGAATAGGGCTACGCTCTGTAAGCCAGGCATTGCCTTCAATGTTATTTTTGTCCATAGGCTGTTCTATTAACAAAGCACCTTGGTCATGTAGCCAATAAATCATATCTATGGCCTGTTTTTTGTCGCTCCAACCCTGATTTGCATCTATAAAAAGCGGCAGATTGCTTACACTTCTAATGGTTTCGATGATTTCTTTATCGTTATCTCTGCCTAGTTTTATTTTAAGAACTTTGAAACCCTTTGCATCAGCCACTTTTTCTCTGATTACTTCAGGTGTATCAATACCAATAGTGTATGATGTTGCAGGCATTTTACTTACGTCTGCTCCATAAATTTCATGGCAAGCTTGGTTTAACATCTTGCCGTTCAGGTCATTTAAAGCAATATCAACGGCTGCTTTAACTGCAGGATTACCTGTAGTAACACTATCGAGATATGTATTGATTGAGGCAAAATCAAAAGGAAACTTAAATTGCTTCCAATCAATTTTACTCAAAAACGCATGAGCAGATTCAAAGCTTTCGCCCATGTAAGGAACCATACTGGCTTCACCATAGCCCGTAAAGCCTTCGTGATTTATTTTGAGCAGAAGCACAGGAGTACTTGTGCGGGTAAATTTTGATATAGAAAAAGGGTGTTTAAGTTGAAGTTCAAAATCCTTGTAACTAATTTCCATTATTTATCGTCTTAAAAATTAAGGTATGCAAATACTAAAAAGATTACTTTTGTAAAAATTGTAAAAAATACTAAACCAATGAAATTTTATTCAAGAATACCATATTTTATTTGTTTGCTTATGGTTCTTGCAGGTTGTACCACAGGAAAAAACGCACTACAAAAGGGTAATTATGAAGCAGCAGTGAGCAAAGCTGTAGACAGGTTAAAAAGCTCTCCTAAAAATAGCGAGGCATTAACCGTTTTATCTAAAGCTTATGATTTGTCTTTGAAAAATGGATTGAGAATAATTGATGAGGCTAAAATATCGACCAATGTTTTACGATGGGAAACTATTATGGAACAATATGGTAAAATTAACCGTATGGCTGATGAAATTAATGGGTGCCCGTCTTGTTTAGAAGTGGTACCTGCCCCTCGAAAATTTGTTCGTGAATATGAAGATGCCAGACTTAGATCGGCAGAGGTACGCTATGCTTTGGGCCAGAATTTGTTGAGCGAAAATACGAGGGAAAGTGCAAAAAAAGCCTTACAGAATTTTGAAATGGTGAAACAGTGGGTGCCAGGCTATAAAGATATCAATAATAAAATAGAAGATGCTTACTGGGCCTCTGTACTAAAAGTAGTGTTACGTCCTGTAATTGTAAATAGCGATTACTATAAATTAAGCAGCGATTATTTTCAGCAACAAATTGAAAATTATACGACTAATTACCGTAATAATAAGTATGTGGCCTTTTATACTGAAAAAGAAGCGAATGCTAAAAGATTGGTGCCAGATCAGGTGATTAACCTAAGGTTTGATGACTTTATAGTGGGCCAGACTTATGTAAAAGAAAAAGTAGAGAAGCTTAAAAAAGACAGTGTTGAGGTAGGTCGTACAAGAGATAATAAGCCTGTTTATGGTACGGTTACCGCAGAGTTAAGTGTATTTGAAAAAAGCATTTCTTCAAGCGGGCTTTTAGGTGTTACCATAAGCGACTGGCAAACCAGGAAAGTAGTAACTCAAAAAAAATTGCCTGGAACTTTTGTATGGACAGACAGCTGGGCAAGTTATAGAGGTGATGAAAGAGCATTAGACAGGAACCAGCTTGCGTTAACCAAACGAAGAGAAACCGTTCCTCCGCCTCCGCTCACTTTATTTGTAGAATTTACTAAACCTATTTACAGCCAGTTTGTAGATTATTTAAATAGTTACTACAGCAGATTTTAAGCTTAAAGTAATATAAAAGTTAAAAAATAAAACTTCTTAGGCAGCCTTATATTAATGCCTTAGTTTTGCAGGCTTATGAATACCGGACTCTATAATCCTTTTAAACTGTTTGATTTTAAAGGCAATAAGTGCTTTTTAACAGGCCTTTCTGTACCTGAACTCGTAATGATCAATCTGCTGCCTCAATGGTTGCTCAATATGGCTCAGCTTACAGGTAACGAACAGATCAAATTGTTAGATGAAAGTGTAAAATCATACAATAGTTTAAAGGTTCCATGCAATGAAGAAGTTTATCTGAAAAATATATTACCGCTTGAAAACCGAATAGAAAGAGCTTTTGCCGAAGGATATAAAGAAGTTTCTGTACTGCATGAGTTAGATCTGTTCCACTGGATAGGTAAGCTGATGTATGGATTTCTGTATTTAGAAATGCAGGCCGCTATACGTCTAAAACAATTGAGTGGAGATGGTATGAACATGTCGCAGGGGTTAATGCATAAGTTTGCAAATCTGCACACCATGTTACAAGGGTTATACACCGCTATAGAATTTGAAGAATTTAAGCCTTGGTCTATAGTCATAGTTCCCTTAGAAGATAAGGATACTCCTTTTTCCTTTAGAGATGAAATCAATACGCTCATCTTTTCTTTAAAATTTAAAGATTTCGGTATTATAGCTTGCTTGCAGGATAATGGTACCAATAAAAGGTATCATCAGGAAATCTTATCCTCAATACAAGATAAACAATTGAGCGGTCAGCAATTTGAAGAAATAGCGGCCCGTTTCTTTTACTCGGCTTATTTATTTAATCGTTTGCCCGAATACAATTACCTGCCGGTTAATGGAGTAGTGTATATTGATCAGATGCCTTTAAGAGGCATGCAAAACAAGCCTGTTTTTGATGAATGGGAACATAAAACCTATGCACAGGTGCTTGAAAATTTCTGGAAACCATGGGGCTTAACACTATTTGAAATTATTAAAAACCCCATGCAACCTGTTAGCTTCTTTGAGCCATCGCTATTGCCAGATGCTGGCTAATTGATCAATAAAATGTGGAATAATACCTCTTACCAAAAGAACAGTAAAAATTAATCCGGTAAGTGCACCAAAAAAATGAGCATCATGGTTAATATTATCGTTCGCATTTTTTGACATATACATACAATATACCAGATATAGTACCCCAAACAAGATAGCCGGCATAGGTATGAACATTACCCCGATCATGCTTAGAGGTTGAAATAAAATATAACTGAACAATACCGCACTGATTGCTCCAGATGCACCTAAGCTGTTATATCTGAAATCGTCTTTATGTCGCATTACAGTAGGCATATCGCTTAAAATTAGAGACCCGATATATAACAGCGAAAATTGCCAGTGGCCAATCATTACCTCCAAATTAAAAGCAAAGAAGAAAAAGGTAAACATATTAAAGAAGAGGTGCATCCAGTTGGCATGGATTAAACCACTGGTAACATAAGTGTATATTCTTTGCCCTCTTGAAACCGAATAAGGATGCAGCACAAATTTTGCATACAGATTATAGTTATTAAAAGCGTAAATACTGGTTAATATGGTTAAAACAAATATAGCTGATGCAACAGGGGCGGCATTAATATATTCCATGTGTTATTTTAAATTTAAATTGGTTCGTTCTTCTAACCTGCCTATAGGATAACGCATAAACGTAGGTTCGTAATAGGCGGAGTTCTTATAGATGAAATTAAGCTGAGCACTTCCACTTTTGGCAAACTCAGGATTTTTAGCCTTTTCATCTTCTAATTTCTTGCGTAAAGAAACATCATTTTTCAATAATTCTGCTGCGGTATCTTCAAAGATATAAGCTGAAAAATGTTCTTTCTGGCCTAAGATAGAATCAAAGAAATTCCAGTTAAAGAATGAATCCGTAGCCTGAGGCTCTAAAGTTTCTATAATGTAACGGTTTTTAGGTTGATTGGTAAAGACTATATAATCGCCTTCATAGAAATCAATGTCCTGTTTTAATTTGCTCACTTTTACATCATTGTGCAGGTAATGCCCCTCAAAAGGTCTTGATGCTGTTTTCATATCTTCGATATAATACATATCAACCTTTAAACGGCTGTCTTTGGTAAGTTGCTGTAGTTTTACACCATTTGTTCTGAGCAAATCAATTACCTTGTCCCATCCCTTAGGAATGATGTATGCGTAAGGTTTATTTACCTTTACCGATGGTTTAAAGGTATTGTATTCTTTGATAGTTTTGGTATAAGGAGCATTTCTATCATAATATAATCTGTCATAACCACTTACTTCACTTGGTTTTTGCTTTCCTTCAAATCCTTTGAACTCAATTTCATTGAACTGGCTGTTATCTAATTGCCACTCTAAAGGAAATTCAGTTTGGTTAGCAGTTAGTTCATTGGCTTTACGCTTGTTTTCTGTAATAATATGCGCATCACGATCTACGATGCTGATATAGGTTTCTAAAAGTTTATAGGTTGATTCAACCCGTTTATCATATGATTTAAGCATATGTGTTTCAGGCATAAAAGCAATCACATTATGTAGTGCCGCATAACCAGTCGAATAACGGGGTGTTTCTAAAAATCCTGTAATACCACTTTCTGGAGTTTGTTTAATAGAGTTTACATAAGGGATAAGTTCAAAACCTTTATCTTTCATATTCCTGTAAAGATAAGGGAGCATGGTCTGCGTTAAATATGATGATAGTATCGGATTTAACTTATCTTTTTGCGTAGGGATCAGAGTCATGGTATATTGATAATCTGCTCCGTTGCTGGTATGCGTATCCACAAAAATATCAGGGTCCCACGTGTTAAAAATCTGCTGGAAAGTATAAGCATTTTTCGAATCGGTTTTGATAAAGTCTCTGTTCAGATCTAAATTCCTTGAATTGCCTCTAAATCCATAAGCAACCGGGCCGTTTTGATTAGCCCTTGACGTACCTGTTCGGTTAAAGCTTCCGTCAATATTATAGAGAGGAATAATACAGATTACGGTATGCTGCGGAAGCTTGTTATTTTTTAACAGGTCGCGGCTTAACATCATACTTGCATCTACACCTTCAGGTTCGCCCGGATGGATGCCATTGTTTATCAATAGAATGGCTTTGTGCTGCTTCTTAATTTCTGCCTGATTAAATACACCTTCTTTTGAAAGTACCAGCACATTTAAAGGTTTGCCAAAATCTGTGCTTCCGTAGCTAAGTAGCTTGGCCTGTTTAGGATATTGTTTCGCTATTTCCTGGTAGAAAGAAATGGCCTGATCATACGTTGTGGTTTCTTGCCCTTTGCTTTTTTCAAAGGGTGTAACCTGAGCATTGGTATCTGTCATAAAGACGAAGGTTAGAAGTGTAAAACAGAAGTACAGTGGTTTCATAAAAAAATCTTTGCTATAAATTTAAGCTACAATTATTCAAATAATGATGTATATGAAATTTTTATTACCAAAAATCTATAGGACCAAAAGAATAACGTAAACCAAAAGATATTACATTATAAACGTCTATTCCTGTGTTTTTGAATTTGGTTTTCGGGTCGTCATATCCGTCTAATCCTTCGCCAAAAGTAAAATTACTCTGAAAATTAAAATGAACAGCAAAAATGCTGTCGCCGGCATAATCTTTTAGTGGAATATAAAGACCCGTATTAAAGGATAACAGAGTATTAAGACTTTCGTCTTTACCCGGAAAAATATAGCTAGAGCCGGGTTTCTGACGAATAATATTTGTCATTTTATTCTTAATTATCCCAAAACCAGGGCCCACATAAAAATTTTTCAAAGCAGCAAGAGTTTCATTTTCTGTTAATGGAAAGAAATTTCCTAAAAATAATTTAGTATTTAAGGAAATGGCCTTATAATTATTTACAAAATAACGTTGATGCGGATCAGAAGATGAACTTCCTCCGGTTAAATTGCCGGTCTGTAGGTTAAACCCCAGATTAGCATAAGGTGTAAAATAATAGTCTAAATTTGCAGAAACCGTTGCTTTTGATCTTTTGGTATCAAGATCTGCATAGACCACGTTGGCACCAACAAGAAACTCAGCCGCAAATTTATTGTAATAAACTTGGCTGAAGCATGTTTTACAGCAAAAAAGAACAAATAGTAGTGTTAGGTTTTTTATCAAAAAGGCATTAATTATTTAATGTAATATTATAAATAATCAATGAGAAAAGAAACTTAAACTCTGGTAATAAGTAAGTTACAATGGTTATCTTACAGGTTTGTTTGTAAGGCCCATGAAACCGAAATTATATCTTACACCTACAGAGAAATAAGTATATAAATCAGGGCTTACATTTTTGAATTTGGTTTTTGGATCATCATATCCATCTAGCCCTTCACCAAAGGTAAAATTAGTCTGATAATTAATATTGATGCCATATCTGATATCTCCCCATTGATCAGGAAAATAGAAGTCTATACCTACATTAATTGGAACAGCAGCATTTACACTTTTATCCTTACCAGGAAAAACATATCCACTTCCATCAGGCTTAGTTCTTATGATGTCTTTCATGTTATTGAGAATAACGCCTACCCCTGTACCAATGTAAAAGCCTTTGGTATAATTAAGTAAATCGTTATAATAGAAATCTGTAAACTGTCCAAGTCTTACTTTTCCACCTAATGTTATTGCTGTATAAGTGTTGGAAAACGCTCTGTTGTGGGGATCGGTTTTTACATCACCTCCTTTAACCGTACCCATCTGAAATTCTAAACCACTCGTAATAAATGGAGTAAGGTAATACTCTGCTGTGCCATAACCAGCCAGACCGAATTTTCCTTTTTTAACATCTGTGAAAGAGTAAGTACCTCCGGCGCCCAGCCCAACGCCCAGTTTGTAAAAATTAGATTGAGCGTATGTAACTGAAGTAAAAATGCTTAGAATTAAAGCGGCACAAATTTTTTTCAAGTTCTTATGAATTAGGTGCTTTATTACAAAAATATAATTTTATTGAAAACTTTTAGTATTAACTTTGAAATTATGCTAAATATCAAAATTAATTCAAATTCGCTTACAGAGCGGTTTATAAAATATGCTAAAATAGATACCCAGTCAGATCCTTTTTCTCCTTCCATTCCTTCTACCGAAAAACAAAAGAATCTGGGGAAATTATTGGCTGATGAACTTTTGGACTTAGGTTTATCTGATGCACATTTAGATGAGTGGGGGTATGTATACGCAACACTTCCATCAAATAGCGATAAAAAAGTGCCAGTTGTGTGCTTTTGTTCTCATATGGACACTTCGCCAGATTCCTGTGGAGAAAATGTAAAACCTATTGTGCATAAGAACTATCAGGGCGAAGATTTGATATTACCTGATGATCATACCGTTGTTTTAAAAATGGCAGATCATAAAGACCTGAAAAATCAGATTGGAAACGACATCATTACAGCAAGTGGAACAACTTTGCTGGGAGCAGATAATAAGGCCGGCGTTGCAGAAATAATGGAGGCAGTTACTTATCTGGTGCAAAATCCTGAAATAAAGCATGGAGATATCAAAATTCTCTTTACGCCTGATGAAGAAATTGGAAGAGGTGTTGACAAAGCCGATTTAGAAAAATTAGGTGCTGATCTTGCCTATACCATTGATGGCGAAACATTAGGTTCTATTGAAGATGAAACTTTTTCGGCTGATGGAGCAGTGCTTACAATTAATGGCATTAGCGCTCATCCGGGATTTGCCAAAGGTAAAATGGAAAGCGCTATTAAAATTGCAGGAGATATTCTTGCGGCTTTACCTAAAGATCGCCTTTCTCCTGAAAGTACACATCATAAAGAGGGTTTTGTGCATCCGGTAGGAATGAGCGGAAGTGTTGAGCAGGCCGAAATCAGATTTATCATCCGCGATTTTGATGATGAACTTTTAAAAGCTCATGCCGACTTAATTGAAAAAACGGTAAAAAATGTATTAAAACATTATCCTCATTCTTCGTACCGGTTAGATGTAAAAGCCCAGTACAGAAACATGAAACGCATTTTAGACCAATACCCTTATATCATTGAAAATGGAGTAGAAGCCATTAGAAGAGCAGGAGTTGAACCTAAAAAGCAAAGTATAAGAGGCGGAACAGATGGATCACGTTTATCATACATGGGCTTGCCCTGTCCTAATATTTTTGCAGGTGAACATGCTTTTCATAGCAAGCAGGAATGGGTATCGGTACAGGATATGGTAAAGGCGACAGAAACTATTATTCATATTGCCAATATATATGAAGAAAAAGCTTAATGTAAAATAAGCTGAGCTAAATACTGATCATATTCATCTTCTATGATGATCTTGCAACTCCATCCATGCTTAAGTGCTAATGTTTTAAGTGTGGATGGATCTATGTAAAGCCATTTAAACCACTCACCCTTTTCACCTTTATATTCGTAAGCATAATTTACTTCGCCAAAATATTGGTCTTTTGGTTTGATGCTATTCTCATATAAATAGCTGATGTCTGAACTATCAAAAATAAGTGTGCCTTTGGGATTAAGTAGGGTTTTAGCAATTTCTAAAAAATGTTCTAGACCATCTAAAGTTCTGGTTAATCCAATACCATTCATTAAAAGTAAAAGCGTATCAAATTTACCTTTGTAGGTAAAAATATCCTGATGCAAGGCCTGTTTTACACCACGCTGTTTCATGATATTAACAGCATTTAAAGAAGTATCAATAGCTGTAATATCTTTATGTTGTTTCTGAAGAATTAAAGCATGGCTGCCAACTCCAGCGCCTATGTCTAAGATACTTCCTTGGCATAAATCTATTGCTTTTAGTTCGATTTCTGGCATTTCTTCTTCTTCTCTGAAGAAAACATCTACCGGCATTTCTTCTGTTTCGCCATAGCTGTTATGCAGCCAGAGTGTTTGGCTTTGATTGTTTTTATAAAAGTCTAATAATGCACTACCATAAATATCCATAAACAAAGATAAAAAATGGCAGTGCATTTATGTTTCAGACGGTAAGATTTTCGGCTTTGCTTTTAGTATGATCTAAAACTTTATCTACTTTTTCACTCATACCCGCCATTTTCTTTTTTGATTTTTTCAATACATCACAAAACCAATCTTCTGCTTTACGTTGCAGATTTCCTTTTTTATCAGACGTTAATAATAATGCAATAGTTATGCCTAGTGCTGCACCAGCCAATACACCTGTTAATACTTTAGTTTTCTTTGTCATAACGCACAGTTTTTTATAAAGTACTAACAAACGCAAGAATTAATTGTTCTTAAAAATTAAAACCCCGGGTTTTTAGGCCGGGGTTTTATGATCTCTATTCAGATATTGTGTTTATGCTTCTTCTTCGCTAAATAACTTTGCAGTTAAATAGTCGCGGTTCATGCGGGCAATGTTTTCCAAAGAAATTCCTTTAGGGCATTCCGCTTCGCAGGCACCTGTATTGGTACAGTTTCCAAATCCTTCTGAGTCCATTTGGGCTACCATGTTTTGTACACGTTTGTATCGCTCTGGCTGGCCTTGGGGAAGTAAAGAGAACTGAGATACTTTTGCAGATACAAATAGCATTGCTGAAGCATTTTTACATGCTGCAACACATGCACCGCAACCAATACATGCTGCGGCTTCAAACGCTGCATCGGCTTTTGATTTGGCAATAGGCAGGTTATTAGCGTCTTGTGCATTACCTGTATTTACAGAAATAAAGCCTCCGGCAGCAATTACACGGTCAAAAGCAGAACGGTCTACCGCTAAATCTTTAATTACCGGAAATGCTTTTGCTCTCCATGGTTCAACTACAATGGTATCGCCATCTTTAAATGAACGCATATGCAACTGACAGGTAGTTACCAAGTCTTTAGGGCCATGCGGACGGCCATTGATATACATTGAACACATACCGCAGATACCTTCGCGGCAATCGTGATCAAATACAATAGGTTCTTCACCTTTATTGATCAATTGTTCGTTTAAAACATCAAACATCTCTAAAAAAGACATGTCTGGAGAAATATCAGAAACTTTATAATCAACCAAATTTCCTGTTGATTTACTGTTTTTTTGACGCCAAACCTTTAGCGTTAAATTCATATTTCCTGTGCTCATTTTATCTTTAGATTTGAGACATTAGATTTGAGGTATAAGCTTTACAGTTTGAACCTCTTATCTCATATCTTATTTATAATTTCTTTGTGCTACCTTAATGTTCTCGTAATTTAGCTCTTCTTTGTGTAGCTCATATACGCTTTCTCCCTTGTATTCCCAAGCTGCTACGTAAGAGAAATTAACATCATCACGTTTCGCTTCTCCTTCTTCGGTTTGGAATTCTTCACGGAAGTGACCTCCGCAGCTTTCTTCACGGTGTAAAGCATCGATACACATCAATTCTCCTAATTCAAGGAAGTCTGCAACGCGACCTGCCTTCTCTAATTCAGGGTTAAATTCATCGGCACTACCCGGAATACGTACATCCGACCAGAACTCTTTGCGTAAGGCTTTGATTTCTTCGATTGCTTCGGTTAAACCTTTTGCATTACGAGCCATTCCACATTTTTCCCACATGATGTGACCTAATTTTTTATGGAAATGGTCAACAGATTTTGTTCCTTTAATATTTAAAATCCTGTCTATAGTTGATTGTACATGGTTCTCTGCTTCCACAAATGCAGGGTGATCGGTTGGGATTGCTTTGGTAGAGATTTCTTTTGATAAGTAAGAACCTATGGTGTAAGGCAATACAAAATAACCATCTGCCAAACCTTGCATTAATGCCGACGCACCTAAACGATTGGCACCGTGATCAGAGAAATTAGCTTCTCCTATACAGTATAAACCCGGTACTGTAGTCATTAAATTATAATCAACCCAAATACCACCCATAGTATAGTGAACAGCAGGATAGATACGCATTGGCGTTTCATAAGGGTTCTCGCCGGTAATTTGCGCATACATATCAAACAGGTTACCATATTTCTCCTTGATTACCTCGCGTCCCAAACGCATGCAGGTTTCTTTATCTGGATGGTGATTGCCTTGTTTGTTGGCTTCTATACGGCCGTAACGTTCTGTATTGGCGGTAAAATCTAAATATACGGCTAATTTAGATGCGCCTACGCCATAACCCGCATCGCAACGCTCTTTAGCCGCACGAGAGGCCACATCACGAGGAACAAGGTTACCAAAAGCAGGATATCTGCGTTCTAAATAATAATCTCTTTCATCTTCAGGAATATCCTGAGGTTTACGAGGATCGTCTTTCTTTTTAGGTACCCAAATTCTACCGTCGTTACGTAGCGACTCAGACATTAGGGTTAATTTAGATTGATGATCGCCAGATACTGGGATACAGGTAGGGTGTATCTGTGTATAACAAGGGTTACCAAAAAACGCGCCTTTCTTGTGTATTTTCCATGCTGCAGTAACATTACTGCCCATAGCATTAGTCGAAAGGAAGAAAACGTTTCCGTAACCTCCGGTTCCTAATACTACTGCATGACCGAAATGACGTTCTAATTCTCCGGTAAGCAAGTTACGGGCAATAATACCACGTGCTTTTCCATCAATAATTACAACATCTAACATTTCGTGACGGGTAAACATTTCTACTTTACCCATGCCTACCTGACGCTCTAATGCGCTATAAGCACCTAATAATAATTGCTGACCAGTTTGCCCGGCGGCATAAAAAGTACGTTGTACCTGTGTGCCACCAAAAGAACGGTTATCTAATAAACCGCCATATTCACGGGCCAAAGGAACACCTTGAGCCACACACTGATCTATAATATTAGCACTTACTTCTGCTAAACGGTGTACGTTTGCTTCACGTGCCCTGTAATCGCCACCTTTAATGGTATCGTAAAATAAACGGTAAACGCTATCACCATCGTTTTGATAGTTCTTAGCTGCATTGATACCACCTTGAGCTGCAATTGAGTGCGCCCTGCGTGGCGAATCCTGAAAGCAGAAACATTTTACTTTGTAACCCATTTCTGCAAGTGTTGCAGCAGCCGAAGCACCGGCCAACCCCGAGCCTACAACAATAATCTCGATACTTCTTTTATTTGCAGGGTTAACCAAAGCTACAGAAGAACGGTATTTTGTCCACTTTTGGGTTAATTCTCCCTCAGGTATATTTGAATTGAAATTTGACATTTACTTAATCTTTTAAATAAAACTTTTGGTTAACTAATCCAGCCTAAATAAATCGAAATCGGCATTAAAGCAAAAATTATCGGCACAATAATAGAAAACCAGAAACCTACGGCTTTAACAACAGGAGTCCATTTTTTGTGGTTCCAGCCCATGGTCTGAAAAGCAGATTGGAAACCGTGCAATAAATGGTATCCTAATGAAATTACCCCTAGAACATAAACAATAACAACCCATAGTTCCTGAAAAACCATAGTAATGTTTTGAAAAGTATCATGTTCTTCGTGGTTAAACACAGCTGCTTTAGTTGGCCACCAAAAATGATAAAGGTGTAAAATAAGGAACATTAAAATTAATGTGCCCAATAAGCCCATACTGCGAGAATACCATGTTGAGTTTGCTGATGCATTGCTGTAAGCATATGCAGATGGACGTGCAGCTTTATTCTGCGCAGTCAATACAATAGCTTGAACAATGTGTAAGATAATGCCGGCAAATAAACCGATCTCCATAACACGGACAACCAGATTATGCCCCATGAAATCAGCAGCTACGTTAAAAGTCTGGCCGCCATCGTTTAAAAAAATCAGTGCATTTATAGATACGTGAACAATAAGGAATGAGATCAAAAACAGACCCGTTAATCCCATTACAAACTTTCTACCTACAGATGACGTAAAAGTCTTACTTAAACTACCCATTAGATTGTTTTTATATTTTTATTCTTGTTGCACAAATGTATTTAAAATATAAATTATATTGGGAAGGCAATATGGTAAAAATCATAGGATTAATTTATTTAGAAACATTCTAAGAAAAAGTGCCCAAACTTTTCGATGACAATTAATGGGATCTTTTTTTGTTAAAAACATATAGCCAACTGGCATATATCCATAGAAAAACTGATATTTTAATTACCTTTAACTATGCAAAATATTCCTCCTTTAGCCGAACGTATGCGTCCTCAAAATCTGGATGAATATGTAGGCCAGAAGCATTTGGTAGGTAAAGATGCCGTGCTGAGAAAAGCCATTGAAAGCGGCCGTATTCCATCTATGATCTTCTGGGGCCCACCGGGAGTGGGAAAAACTACTTTAGCTACAATCATTTCTCATAGTTTAGACCGGCCTTTCTTTAATCTGAGTGCAATCAACTCTGGTGTAAAGGAAGTAAGAGAGGTAATAGATAAAGCGGCTGCTTTAAAAGACAGCTTTATGGGACAGCCCATCCTATTTATAGATGAGATTCATCGTTTCAGTAAATCACAGCAGGATAGCTTATTGGGAGCTGTTGAGCGTGGTTTGGTTACTTTAATAGGTGCCACTACAGAAAATCCAAGTTTTGAAGTAATATCGGCTTTGCTATCGAGATGCCAGGTATATATTTTACAAAACCTTTCTGAGGATGAACTGGTAGGGTTGTTAAATACAGCTATTCAAAAAGATGAAATCCTTTCAGCTAAAAAAATTACAATAAAAGACCATGAAGCTCTGATCCGTCTGAGCGGAGGAGATGCCAGAAGACTTTTAAATGTATTAGAAATAGCTATAAACGGTATTGGCGGAGATGTAATAGAACTTACCAATGAGAATGTTTTGGCACATGCGCAGCAGAACATGGCGCTTTATGATAAAGCGGGGGAGCAACATTATGATATTATTTCGGCATTTATCAAATCAATAAGAGGCAGTGACCCAAACGCGGCAGTTTACTGGCTAGCCCGTATGATAGAAGGGGGAGAAGATCCTTCTTTTATAGCCAGAAGATTGTTGATATTGGCATCTGAAGACATAGGCAATGCAAACCCTAATGCCTTGTTACTGGCCAATAACTGTTTTCAGGCTGTAAATGTGATCGGCTATCCAGAAGCCCGTATTATATTGTCGCAATGTGTAACCTATATGGCCTCATCGGCTAAAAGCAACGCCGCTTATGAAGCAATTAATAAAGCACAGGCTCTTGTAAGACAAACGGGAGATCTGCCAGTGCCTTTGCATTTAAGGAATGCACCAACCAAACTGATGAAAAATATAGGCTATGGTAAAGAATATAAGTATGCCCATGCTTATGATAATAACTTCGTAGATCAGGAATTTATGCCTGAAAACCTGAGCGGAACCAAGTTGTATGATCCGGGTAAAAATGCTGCAGAAGAAAAATTAAGAGAAAAACTGAAACAAAACTGGGGAAACAAATACCAATACTAAAAATTACATATGATATCAACTTTCTTAAACCACCAATGGAAATCTTTTTGGCGCAGCAGAAATAAGGGCTCAAGCATTATTGTACAGATTATCTTGGGTCTTTTCATGCTGTACCTTTTAGCTGTAGCTATAGGTGTTGGATTTCTCATGCCGGTATTACTGGAAAAGACTTTACCTAAAGTAAATCTTATAGAGGCATTTAATGGACTTATTCTTTATTATTTTATGTTAGATATAGCCATGCGGATACAATTGCAGGAATTACCAACCTTAAGCATTGTACCTTATCTGCATCTCAAAATAAAAAGGAAAACTATTGTTAATTTTCTGAATGTAAGGGCACTTATTAATTTCTTTAATTTTCTGCCGCTTTTCATTTTTCTGCCATTTGTGTTTACCCGTATTTACTCATTTTATGGAGCAGGAACTTTGGCTGGATATGTGTGCGCCATTTTAAGTTTAACCATATTTAATAATTTCCTCATCCTCTATGTTAAAAGAAAATCGATCAACAACATCGCTTATTTTGGGATAATACTCCTCGCTGTATTTGTGCTAATGGGTTTAGATTATTACCATATTGTATCTATACGTAGCCTATCCAACACTTTATTTAGAGGCATTGCTCTGCACCCTTATTTATCCATTATTTTGGCAGCTATAGCTTTTACGATGTTTAGGTTAAATAGCGCATTTTTAAGTGCTAACCTTTATACCGAAGAACTGGGTTCAAAAGAACAGAAAAAAGTAAGTACAGATTACGCCTTCCTTAATCGTTTTGGTAAAGTTGGTGAATTGGCTGCGCTGGAACTTAAACTTATTTTAAGGCACAAGCGTTCACGTACTGCATTTTTTATGAGTATATTATTTCTGCTATATGGTTTTATTTTTTACAAGGAAAAATTGATAGCAAACAATGAATTTGGAAAAATGCTTTTTGCCGCAGTTTTTATGACAGGTATAACTCTGGTAAATTATGGACAGTTCATGTTTGCCTGGCAAAGTGCCCATTTTGACGGTCTGCTGGTTAATAAGATAGATCATCGGGATTTTATAAAAGCTAAATATCTGCTTTTTACCTTAAGCTCAACCATTATTACCATTCTGTCGAGTTTTTATGTGGTGATCAGTTATAAAATATTATTCATACACTTGGCTGCCTATTTTTTTAATATTGGTTTTGGTGCAACTTTGGTACTGTACATTGCTACATTTAACCGTAAGCGCCTTGATATTACAAAATCGGCCAGCTTTAACTGGCAGGGTGTAGGCGCAACTCAATGGATTTTGGCTTTTCCTCTGTTATTATTGCCATTTGTAATTTACGTGCCTTTTGGTATGATGAACCAACCTTATTGGGGGCTGCTGGCCTTAGGGATTTTTGGATTAACAGCGTTGCTGCTGAGAAATTTTTTTATAAATATAATAGTAAAAAGATTTGAAAAAGAAAAATATAAAATAGCCGAAGGCTTTAGAGAATAAGACTATGTTAACAATAAGAGATTTAAAAAAAGTATATGCCCAACGTTTGGCAGTAGATATTGATTACCTTGAAATTAAATCGGGAGAAGTTATAGGTTTGGTAGGAAATAACGGAGCTGGAAAAACCACGCTTTTCAGAATGATATTAGACCTAATTAGACCTGATGCAGGTGAGGTTCTATCAAAAGATCAGAATGTAGCTAAAGATACGCAGTGGAAAAACTATACTGCATCCTACTTAGATGAAGGCTTTCTGATAGATTACCTTACTCCTGAAGAGTATTTTAAATTTATTGGCAGTTTAAATGGATTTAACGAGGCTCATGTAGCCGATTGTTTAAACAGCTATACAGATTTTTTCAATGGTGAAATTTTGGGCAGAGGTAAATACATCAGGGATTTTTCAAAAGGAAACCAAAATAAAGTAGGTATTGTTGCTGCATTGATGCAAGAGCCTGAGCTTTTGATTTTAGATGAACCTTTTGCGAACTTGGATCCGAGTACACAAATAAGATTGAAAGCGATCATCAAAAAATTAAAAGAACGTAGGGGTTTTACCTGCTTGATATCAAGCCATGATTTAAATCATGTTACAGATGTCTGCGATAGGATTATTTTGCTTGAAAGAGGAAAAGTAATCAAGGATTTCCATACAAATGAAAATTCGTTAAAAGAACTGGAGAGTTATTTTTCTGCTTAATTGTACAAAATTATGGTCAGTGGGGAGGTGAAAATGAGTAATGGATTTACCGGTTTGATTTAGCAATTATTTTAAAAGTAATGAAATATATTGTTAAAAATTAATCATAACACATTTTAACTCAATATTTTTTGAGATTAATAGAACGGTCCATTAATTTTTGGCATCAGGTTTGAATAGGTAGCCACATAATAAACTAATTATAAAGTACAAAAAGATGGTGATTTCAAAATTTAAAACAGCAACATTAGCAGTAGCCCTATCAGTAGGAGCAATGTTATTTCAAAGTTGCGACAGCTTAAATAATACACAAAAAGGAGCAGGTATTGGTGCTGCGGCTGGTGGAGTAATTGGCGCTTTAATAGGTAAAAAAGCAGGTAATACAGCTGTAGGTGCTGTTATTGGTGCCGCAGTGGGCGGTACTGCAGGTGGTTTTATCGGTAAAAGAATGGATAAACAAGCTGCAGAAATTCAAACAGCTATTCCGGGAGCAGAAGTAATTAGAGAAGGCGAGGGAATTATTGTTAGGTTTGATAGCGGTATTCTTTTCGACTTTAACAAAACTGATCTTAAAGATGAAGCTAAGAAAAATATTCAAACTTTAGCAGCCTCATTAAATCAATATCCGGGTACAGATGTAAAAGTAATCGGTCATACAGATAGCATAGGTACTGCTGCAGTAAACCAATCGGTTTCAGAAAAAAGAGCTGCTGCAGTTAAAGCTTATGCCGTATCGCAAGGTGTGCCTGCATCACGTTTAGTAACCGAAGGAAGAGGATTTTCAGATCCAATTGCTGATAATTCTACTGAAGCTGGAAGAGCCGCGAACCGTAGAGTTGAAATTGTAATCGTTGCAAACGATGAATTGAAAAAAGAAGCTGCCCAAAAAGCAGGTTAAAATATAATATCTATCTATTAAAAACGTGAAAAGCCCGGAATATTCCGGGCTTTTCATTTATATGCTACGCTTATTCGTAAATGTCGGCAAAGTAATTTATGGCTAAAGATTTTAAGAGCATTTCCTGCTCAAGGCCTGTATAAGCTGGTATCTTCTTAATCAGTTTCCAGTGTGGCCATCCATCTTGGTCCAGCCCTTCTAGCTCATAAAACCCCATTTCACTTAATAACCTGCATGTAGCAATATGCATTAGCTCTTCTTTTTGTCTTTTGCTGTACTTTTTAGGGCCCTTACCTAGTTCCTGTACACCGATCAAAAAAAGAACAACCTTTAAATCCGGGATTTCTGAATCGAATTCACTGGCTATTTTATTTTGTAGCTGCTTCCACTTACTGTTAATTTCTGAAGGTTTCATAAAGGCAAATATACTGTATCCGTCTTTTTGTTGTTAAAATTTAAACCACATACAGGTCAAATTTTTAGCTTTGTTTTATGGGTAAGATAATCAATACAGGTTTATTGTCATTTGGCATGTCGGGTAAAGTCTTTCACGCACCTTTTGTAGAAGCACATAAAGGTTTTGCTTTTAAGGCCATAACAGAGCGAAACCAAAAACAAGTTCAGCAAATTTATCCAGAAGTAACCAGTTATAACAGTGCTGATGATTTGATTGGAGATGAAACTTTAGATTTAATCATTGTCAATACACCCAATTATACGCACTTTGAGTATGCAAAGACAGCTTTGCTGGCTGGTAAACATGTTCTGGTAGAAAAACCTTTTACCATTACGGTTAGTGAAGCTCAATCGCTTTTTGAGCTGGCAGAAAAGCAGAATAAAAAGATAATGGTTTACCAAAACCGCAGGTACGATAGTGGATTTAAATTAACCCGGCAAATCATACAAAGTGGGCAGTTGGGTAAATTAACTGATGTCTATTTCAGGTTTGACCGTTATAGAAACCATATCGGGCCTAAAAAATTTAAAGAAGAACCTGTACCTGGAAGTGGACTTTTATATGATTTAGGCCCTCATCTTTTAGACCAGGCCATTGCTTTATTTGGCAAACCACTTAGCTTTTATAAAGTACTGTCTAAAAACCGTGAACATACTCAGGTTGATGATTACTTTTTTATTCATCTGCAATATGCTGATCAGTTAAATGTTTATTTGCATGCAAGTATGATGGTGGCAGATATTCCACCTGCATTTGTAGTGAATGGTACTTTAGGTTCTTTTTCAAAAAATCATGCTGATGTGCAAGAAAGCCAGTTACTGAAAGGAATTAAACCAACGGCAGAAGATTATGGGGTTGAAAATAAAGAAGACATGGGGAAAATTACAATAATGGAAGAAGATGGAGGACGTAAAGTAATCAGACCATTATCCCTTAAAGGGAATTATATGGAATTATTTGATGCTGTTTATGCTACCATTATAAATGATACACCTTTTCCTATCACCCAACAAGATATTTTAACCCAGATAGAGATCCTGTCTTCTTAAATGAAGAAGCCTGATAAATATTTATAAATTTGCTGATCTAACACAATTTAAATGAATGTATATGAAGTAGGGGCAGAGAAATTAAGCCTCGCAAAAATAGATTTTATATTAAAAAACCAAATCAAGATAAAACTTTCTAAAGAAGCGATAGAAAAAGTAGAAAAGTGCCGTCTCTATTTAGATCGTAAATTAGCCAAAAGTGAAGATCCTATATATGGCATCAATACAGGTTTTGGTTATTTACAACATATTAAAGTAGATAGCAGTAAATTAACTCAATTACAGCACAACTTATTATTGTCTCATGCCTGTGGTACAGGCGCAGAAGTGCCTAAGCAGATTGTAAAAATAATGCTGCTGCTTAAAATTCAATCCTTAAGTTATGGCCACTCTGCGGTAGCTTTAACCACTATACAACGATTGGTAGATTTTTATAACTATAATGTTTCTCCTGTAATTTATACCCAGGGTTCTTTGGGTGCATCTGGAGATTTAGCCCCTTTAGCACATTTAACCTTGCCTTTAATTGGCGAAGGTGAGGTATGGTATAAAGATGAGCGGATGAGCACTACTAAATTGTATGAGCTTTTAAACTGGAAACCTTTGTCTTTGCAAAGCAAAGAAGGCCTCGCTTTGATCAATGGAACACAATTCATGAGTGCCTACGGGGTGTATTGTTTATTACAGGCGTACAAACTTTCTGCATGGGCAGATACTTCTGCAGCTATAGCTATTGATGCTTTTGACTGTCGTATTGATCCTTTTTTAAGTTTGAGTCACGAGATCAGACCTCATAAAGGGCAGTTAGAGACAGCCAAAAATATTTCAGAATGGCTCAAAGGCAGCGAGCTGATCAATAAACCCGGTAAACAAACTCAGGATCCTTATTCATTTCGTTGTGTGCCACAGGTACATGGCGCCAGTAAAGACAGCATAGCCTACATCCAGTCTGTGTTCGAAACGGAGATTAATTCAGTAACAGATAATCCCAATGTTTTCCCCGATGAGGATCTTGTGATTTCGGCAGGTAATTTTCATGGACAGCCTTTGGCTTTAACATTGGATTTTTTATGTCTGGCTTTGGCTGAACTGGGTTCTATTTCTGAAAGAAGAACTTATCAACTCATATCTGGAAGCAGAGGATTACCTCCTTTTCTGGTTAAAGAAGCCGGATTAAACTCGGGTTTAATGATTACTCAATATACAGCAGCTTCAATTGTAAGTGAAAATAAACAGTTGTGTACACCGGCCTCAGCAGATAGCATTGTAAGCAGCAACGGACAGGAAGATCATGTAAGCATGGGTGCAAATGCTGCAACCAAATGTTTAAGAGTGGTAGAGAATTTAGAGCGTATCTTGGCTATTGAACTCATCACAGCAGCGCAAGCGTTGGATTTGCGAAGACCTGAAAGATCATCTGAAAAGATTGAAGGTTTAATGCAGGAATTCAGAAAGAAAGTTCCTTTCAATGAAATAGATCGGATACTTTCTGTTGACATTAAATCAGCAGTAGATTTTATCGGTACATACGGATTAAATTAAAATAGAAGAAGGTGCCTAAATGGATTGTCGTCATCCTGAACTTGTTTCAGGATCTTTCTCAAAGATTCTGTACTCGATACGGAATGACGAAAGAATTTTAGACACCTTCTTTTTCTGATTATAAAATTGTTTTTGCTTATAACGGTATATTAATACCGAAGCTTATATTACGACCCGGGTTATAAATATTAGCCAGTTTATAACGGCTTAAATGGTTGTAATAGAGTTTATTGGTAAGGTTTTGTCCTGTAACCCAAACATTGATCTTTCCTTTAGGTGTTTTGAAAGAAGTTCCAATACCTGCATCTAATAAGGTATAGCCGTCTGTTTCTGTTTCAAAAACATCAAAACGGTCCTGTTTAAATACATTGTTTAAACCCACTTTGATAAAACTGTCTTCTAATCCTTTGATTTCGGGTTCGAATCTTAATTCGTTATTTAGGCTTGCTGCAGGAATAAAGGGCAAAGGTGATTTAGTAGCATTATTGGTGCCTTTAACATAAGCAAAGGTATTTTCAAAATGTAAAGACTTAACCAGATGAAAATCTACAGAGGCTTCTCCTCCCATTAAAGTTGCATTGGTTTGTAAATATCTGTAAACAGGTAGAGTTTCTGTATTACCTGTATGGTGATCGTTTACCTGTATGGTTTCGTTGTTAAGATTAGCCAGATAAATGTAATCATATATAGAGTTATGGTACGCGTTCAAGCCAAGAGTTATACTTTTTGCATGGTATTCTAAGCCCAGATCAAATTGTAGACTGGTTTCCTGTTTTAAACCACTGTTACCAATCTCGTATCTGAAAGTACCTTCGTGTTTCCCGTTAGACCCCAATTCGGCAATATTTGGTGCTCTGAAACCTGATCCGATATTACCTTTAATATTGAAATCTTTAGCTAATTCAAAAGCAAACCCAGCAGAAGCAGAAAGGTTAGAGAAATTATTGTCAAAGGCTTTAAAGATTTCATGGCTATGGTTACCATGATCTTCTATCAGTTCATCACCATTTATCTTTTTGTAATCGTAGCGCAGCCCTGCGTTGATGGCTCCATTGGTAAAGTTTCTTTTTAAATAAGCAAAGGCGCCAATATTATCGCTGCGATAATCGGGTATTAAAAACTCATCCCCACTATTCACATTCTTTTGATACATTCCCTGCACGCCTATGGCAGGCTCCCATTTGCCATTACCAGCAAATAAATACTTCACATCGTATGTAAATGAGCTCAAGCCTAAATGCAAGCCCGGCTCTGTAGAACTGTCTTCAAATTCTTTTCTGATATTTTTCTGAAAAGCAAAAGTACTTTTCAGCTGTCCGCCATTAATAAGGATATTACTATTTAATGCAGCTCTGTAATGGTTAATGTTCTGAAAAGGAACTTCAAGCCTTCGCTGTCTTGCATCATCATTTGAAATAACCTCTCCATCTTCATTTAAAAAGTCACCATTGGCATCAGGACCATTTTCAACAAGCCCTATATTAGTGCTAAAGCGCGATAAGTTTAAGTGAGTATAGCCCCATGTTTTATTTAGACCTAACATGGCACTGAAATCATTTTCGTTATAACCAGAGTTAGGCACTACTTTATCTTTATAGCCAAATCCGTATGCATTTTTATAAGAAGCCCTGCCCCGATATACAAAGCCATTATCATTACCCTGAAACATTAATGAAGAACCTATTAACCCACCATTTGTAGAATAATTTGCATTGAAATTACCATTAAAAGTGCCGGGAGGGGGTACCAAATCATCGATAATATTAATTACACCACCAAGTGCATCAGAACCATACAGTAAACTTGCCGGACCTTTTAGTACCTCAACTCTTGAAGCCGCAAATTGATCTGCTAAAATACCATGCTCATCTCCCCATTGCTGGCCTTCTTCACGGGCACCGTCAACCATTGTCAATACCCTGTTATAACCTAATCCTCTGATGGTTGGTTTAGAAATAGCGCCACCCGTAGTAACCTGAGATATGCCTGGTACTTTGGCAATCGCATCTATGAGATTGGTTCCTGCTGCCTGTGCCAGTTTCTGTTTATTTACAGTTACAACGGCTAAACTATTGGTTTTGCTGTTTGCGCTCGAAGGGGTTCCTGTAATAACAACTTCGGCACTTTCAACTACAGAAGGTTCTAATGCAAACTCAATCTCGTTCCTTGAAGCAAAATCAACCAATTGGGAAGAAGTTTTATAGCCAATATAACGTACCTCTACCAGAAATTTACCTTTTACAGGTACGTTTTTAAATACAAATTCGCCGGTATTACCGGTAATAACAGTGGTTTTTAAATCAGATATAAAAACGGTTGCTCCTGCTAAAGGCTCTTTAGTTGCCGCATCAGTAACTTTCCCTTTGATGTCAATAAATGCAGTGTGGGCAAAAATATTTTGAAAAGCCAGTAAAAAAAGGCCAACAAAAAGAATAAATAATTTTTTCATGTATATAAAAAGGCAGCGCCTAATTAATAATTAAACTTTAATTAATTGTAAGTAAGGCACATCGGCTTTGCCGAGTGCTAAAAAATAATACAAAATTTAACTTAGGGCAGGAGGGCCTCTTAACGAGGTAGAGATGAATTGAACAAAAGAACCACTTACTACAGGAGCAGTTCTCCGCATTAATTCACTGTTTAAATAAGTATAATAACTTAAGGAATCAATCGTATAATTTTTTTCAAAGTGAGCTTTACATATTAAACAATGATCCTGATTAGATTTTACGTGTACCGAGTGTGTACATGTTTTTTCTACCGGAACATCATTTACCTGATGATGGTGTAAGGCACCCCATGGTGTAATGGCAATACCAAATACCCATAATATGATTATGGTAAGAAATCGTTTGATATTTGCGTTCCGCTTTTTCACTTTAAGTACAAAATTAAGCAAATAATAATAACTTTATGCGCATTTATTTGTAACAAAAGACTTAACTATTACTATAATATAACACCAAATATGAACCTAAAAGTTAATCAAACCCCTAACGGTACACAGCTTAATTGCAAAGGATGGATACAAGAAGCGGCTTTAAGAATGTTGCTCAACAACCTTAATCCGGAGGTGGCAGAACGTCCTGAAGATTTAATTGTATATGGAGGCAGAGGAAAAGCTGCCCGTAATATGGAGAGTTTAGAGCTGATCATTAAAGCTTTAAAGAACCTCGAAGAAGATGAAACACTTTTAATTCAGTCGGGTAAACCTGTTGGCATTTTGCCTACACACAAAGATGCGCCGAGAGTATTGATCTCTAACTCGCAATTGGTGCCAAAATGGGCTACACAGCAACATTTTGACGAACTTGAAGATAAGGGCTTGATGATGTATGGACAGATGACTGCTGGATCATGGATTTATATTGGTTCTCAGGGGATAGTGCAGGGAACATATGAAACCTATGCTGCTTTGTCACGTAAACATTTTAATGGTAGTTTAAAAGGAACATTGAATGTTACCGCCGGATTAGGTGGAATGGGCGGCGCACAGCCCCTGGCAATTACTATGAACGAAGGTGTTTGTCTTGCGGCAGATGTAGAAGAATGGCGCATAAAGAAACGTCTTGAAACACGTTATATTGATGAAATTGCTTATGATATTGATGAAGCTATAGATCGTGCTTTAAAATATAAGGTAGAAAACAAGGCCCTTTCAATAGGTGTGGTTTGTAATGCGGTTGAGTTGCTACAACGTTTGATAGACAGAAATATCATACCTGATACATTGACCGACCAGACCTCTGCTCATGATCCCTTAATTGGATATTTTCCTGAAGGGTTAACAGTTGAAGAAGCGGCAAAGCTGAGAACCGAAAATCCAGACGAATATGTAAAACGTTCTTACGCCACTATGGCCAAGCATGTACAACAAATGCTTGAACTGCAAAAAAGAGGCGCAATTACTTTTGATTATGGAAACAATCTGAGAGGCAGGGCATTGGAAGTGGGTGTGAAAAACGCATTTGATTTCCCGGGTTTTGTTCCCGCTTATATCAGACCCTTATTTTGTGAAGGTAAGGGGCCTTTTAGATGGGCTGCTTTAAGCGGCGACCCGCAAGATATTTATGAAACCGATAAAGTTATTTTAGAACTATTCCCAGAAAATGAGAGTTTACGTCGTTGGATTACCATGGCACAAGAGCGTATCGCTTTTCAGGGTTTACCGGCTCGTATTTGCTGGTTAGGCCAGGGCGAACGTGAAAAAGCCGGTCTAGCATTTAATAAACTGGTTGCAGAAGGTAAAGTTAAAGCACCGATTGTAATTGGCCGCGATCACTTAGATACCGGTTCGGTAGCTTCTCCAAACAGAGAAACAGAGGCTATGTTAGATGGTTCTGATGCGGTTGCAGACTGGCCCATCTTAAATGCACTAATCAATACTGCGGGAGGAGCAAGCTGGGTTTCGTTACATCATGGAGGTGGTGTAGGTATAGGTTACTCTATACATGCAGGTATGGTAATCGTTGCTGATGGTACTGAAGACGCTGCAAAAAGATTAAAACGCGTATTGCATAACGATCCGGCAATGGGTGTAATCCGTCATGCAGATGCAGGCTATGACATTGCAAAAGATACTTTGCGCAAACACAGATTGGGTTTAAACCTCTAAAAGTTTTTTTGTTTTTTGTAATTAAAATAGTTTTAACTTAGCCATATGGAACAACATAACTTTGATGTAGATTTTGTAATACCTTATTCAAAACAGAAGGTAAAAATCAATTCAGATATTGTACAGGTAGATCAGACTACTATTCGTTGCGAAGATATTGATGCCGTAAAGTATGGCGTTTCTTTAGTTGGGGGCGCTAAAAAGCCACAACGTAAGGTATATGCAATAGAGGTAAAAAGTAAAGAAGGTAAAACAGCTAATATTCAGTTTAGCAGCAGTAAAGTTGAAGAAATGCTTGCCGAAGACCATACTTATTATTATATCATGTCTGGTTTATGGCAAAATGTAAAGAAGCATTTGGTGAACCGTTTTATCACACAGCTAAATGAACAGCAGGTGCTGGAAGTTGGTAATGCTAAATTTGATCATCAAGGTTTTGTAATGCCTTATAAAACTTGGTTTTGGGGTAAAACTAAGACTACGATAGTGCCGTGGACAAGCATCAGGTATTTTCAGGATAAAGGAATGTTACATATACAAGATATGCATGATGGTAAGAAAAAATTAGCTTTAAGCTTACATGATGATTGGAATGCTGTTGTTCTGAATACTTTAATGCATTATTTATGGCAGGAGCAGAGGAAAGAAAAACTGCAAAAAGGAGAGCAGATCTAAACTTAAAAATATAAAAATTAAAAAGGCCGCAACTGCGGCCTTTTATTATTAATCAAACTACGCTAAAACCTAAACATAGTTTCTCTTCCACCTACCTTACCACCAAAGTTTTGGATATTGTAAGTTAAAGTAAGCAAACCGTGACGACCCAGATTATTAGTTCTGATCGTATTTAACGCGTTTGCTGTTATATAGGCATAATTTCTTAAGTTGGTATTCAGGATATCATTTACAGATGCTTTTAATTGCAATCTGTCATTTTTCATAAACAATAGGGTAACAGCAGCATTCCAGATCTGTTGAGTATTGTTATAACCATTTATTTTCTGGTTATCATATTGTAAGCGATAGGTGGTTTCCCAAACGATCTTTTTAGGGAAACGAATAATCAATTCAGAGTCTGAATTTTGAGAAGTATAACTTAGGTTCTGATAGAAATTAGAATCATACTTACTATTGTTAAAAGTAACACTATAAGTTTCACTAAACTCTATTTTATCATTTAAGTTTATACGGCCACCAATTCTTGGCCCGAACTGTAAAATGTTACTGTGGCTACGTTCATTATTAACCAAAACTACACCACGGTTAAAGTTAGACCAAAATCCTGTGTTAAGGTTGTACTGGAACTTAGGATTATTTTTAAAATCCTTAGAAAGGTTACCGTTAGCATGGAACTGCCATATACCATTTGCATTTACAGGTGTACTTTCCTGTCTACCGTTAAGGAATATAACTTTTGACATGATGACACCATCATTCTGAATACTACCTCCTAAGTAAGCATTGTAGCTCAGAGTTCGCTTGGTATCATATTTATAAACATTCAAGTTAATTTGATGTGTTTTAGAAGGTTTAAGGTAAGGGTTACCATTTTGCTTAAATAAATCATCAGTATTGTTTGGTACCGGTTGTAGGTATGAAATATCAGCTTCTCTGAAACTTGGTGTATAACTTAAGTTTAGATCTTTATATTTTATCGTTAACTGAGGCGCAAAGAATGTATAATCCTGATTAATTTGTGGGTTATTTAAGAACTTATTTTCTAAATCTATTGTATTGAAAACAATGCCCGGTTGTATATTAAAGCTTTGATTTATTTTCCATTTAAGCGTAATACGGGTATTGGTTTTAAAACCACTTTGCATTACGGTTTCTGTGAAACTTGGCACGGCAATATCATAAGCCTGGTTGGCTGGGTTTTTATAGAAGGTACTTAAAGCATTTTCATTATCAATGTAATTGCCATTGGTAACAATACCTAAAGTTAATTTCTTATTTAGAGGCTCACTGTAATTCAAACTCAAGTAGGTGTTAAAATTACGGATATTGGTAGTTCTTAACTGATCTAAAGTAGTTGATGATATAGGATTAAAAAGGTAAGTATTGTTAAGATTAAGATCGTCATTGTCATTTTCTTTTTTACTTACGTTAAGAGAAATATTCAATGAGCGCCCTGCTTTTTTAAAGTCTTTCCATAAATTGGTAGAAAGATTGTATTCTGTAGAAAGCCCCTTAACATTCGAGCTTCTGTTTCCATCGCTTATTTTTTGGTTATTTGAATCTCGGTTTGAGGTTAAAATTGAACTATAATTTCTGGTTTTTCCAAGTGAGATACTAGGCTCAATGGTAAGTTGTGTAAGGCTATCTAATTTGGCTTCTATACGTCCGCCAAAGTTATGTGTGTAATTGTTGTTATCCTGGTTACTGTTGCTATTGGTAAATAGGCGATTATTGCTGTCGTAGGTTTGCTCAATATCACTAATACGTTCGGTTATGTTATTTGCCTGCCCAAAAAAGTACTTGGCATTAATTTTTGTACCTTTTTTGGTTAAGGTATTAAAATTAGCACCAGCACCTGCCGATTTTTGCACGCCACCTGACATGCTCCCGCCAAATGAAATACCATTTAAGGAAAAAGCGCCTTCAGAATTTATCATTACACTGTTTACACCTGTTCGCTGAAAACCACCAATTCGCATTACATCGCTCATGTTAAAGCCCGGTTTATTGGCATTATTGCCATAGGCCAGTACACTAACCTGTGTGGTATCTCTGAAAAAGTTCATGATACCTCCGGCTTCATAAAGATCTTTTATCCCTGCACCCGCATAAAGTTTACCGAAAGCCCCACTTTTGATCGCTTTTTTGAGTTTCAGGTTAATTACCTGTGGCGTATTTGCCGCCAGTATATCCGGGTCACGTCTTTTGGCATCTCTATCATCGGTTACCTGTATTTTATCAATAATATTGGCAGGTAGATTTTTGGTTGCAATCTGTTGATCTCCGCCAAAGAATTCTTTACCATCAACCAATATTTTACTTACTGTCTTGCCATTTACAGTAATATTGCCATCATTGTCTATGCTTACACCAGGCAGTTTTTTTAACATATCTTCAACAACTGCACTCGGTAAAGTTTTAAATGATTCGGCATTAAATTCTATGGTATCTTTGCGTACAATAACGGGAGGTCTTTCAGATTGGATTACTACTTCATTTAGTGTATTGGTTTTTTCGCTCAGGGCTATAGTGCCTAAGTTTAGATTAGGCTGCCCAGCTTCTATGGTTATTTCTTTACGTACGATGTTATACATCCACGCATTGATTACCAGGCGGTATTTAACGCCAAGATCTAAATTGTTGATCTTAAAAACACCCTTATCATCAGAAAGTCTATATGTACTTAATACGGTATCAGCACCTTTAAATACAGATACAGTAGCATAATTTAAAGTTCTCTTCGTGTTAACACTATCTACAAGCGTTCCGGTTACAGTACCCTTTTGAGCAAACGTAATAAGGGCACATACTATAAGTATAGCAGTTAGGGTATATCTTCTCATGTAGGTTTATTTGTGGTTTTTAGTGTCGTTGGTTTAAATCTACGGTTAATTCGTATATAATTAATTCTTTAGTTGTAAAAAGCCTGTTGCATGCAAACTGTAGACTATCATATATCTTTCTTCAAAAAGATATTTGATATTTAGACGCAATGCCTTTAAAAATGTTGCACGTTAAAATGAAAAATAAAAAAAGCTCTTATTAAAATGTCTGTTATACATTTAATAAGAGCCTGTTCGGCTTGTATTTTGATGAAAGCTTATAGTAAGATTTTACTGCTGATTTCTTTATTGATGGTAATAAAGCCTGGGTATTTAACCAGTTCATTTCCAATTCTTATAGAAGGTTTTATTTTAAGCGTAACCAAACCCTTTTTTTCCGATCCGTTGGTAGCTCCGGCAATGAATGAAGAAATGTCGTCGATAATTTTATTATCAGTTAAGAATTGGTAAACATTTGTATTGAGAACCAATGGAACTTTAACAGATTGATTACTGCCAATGCTTACAGATTGATCTACAAAACCGTTCGCAATTTCCTGTCGATTGATAAGAATCTTATATTCAAAATTATTTATGGCGGCCAAGTCGCCAGTAGGATTGGTAATTTCTAAATTAAGTTTTGCTCTTAATGGAATATCTTTTCTCAATAAGCCTAGTGCAAGACCTGGAAGATTTACAGGATTTACTGCTTTACCATTAATCAGTTTTTTTACATCGGTACCTGCTAAAGAAATATCTGTAGCATCCATAATCCGGTATTCGCATTTTTCTAATGCTCTGATTTGTTGTCCCTGCTTGGTTAACGAACAAGAGGTAACCGTTAAGATAAATAGGCTAAAAAATAATATGCGTTTCATAAGTGTGTATTTATATTGTTTAAGCAAAATGGATTTTATTGTAATGCTTTATCAAAGAATGTTCCATTTATACCTCTTAAAACAAAACCTGTATAAGAAGTACTCCCTTTTCCGTATTATTTCCATTAACTTAGCCAATGTGAATAACGCAAAGCAAATCATCAGTGTTTTAGGTTGTGGCTGGTTCGGACTACCTCTTGCAAGGAAGTTGGTGGAGAGTGGTTTTGAAGTTAAAGGATCTGTAACTCAAAAGAGTAAACTTGATTTATTAAGTAATTATGGAATTGATGCTCATCAGATAAATTTAAACGACAATACCTTTTCAGGTAGCTCTTTTTTTAAATGTGATGTTCTCATTATCTGTATTCCGGGCAGTGTGAAATCTGCAGATGATAATGACTATTATTACGCAGTACAGAAATCATTAATTTATGCTTGTAAAGCAAAAGTAAAACATGTTATCTTAATCAGCTCTATTGGTGTTTATACTGATGTAAATACAATAGTTGATGAGCGTAGCCTTATCAAAGCAAATGATCATAAGAGCAAAATTTTATTAAATACAGAAGAATTATTAAATCATCAGAAAGATTTTACGGCTACCATTGTTCGGTTTGGCGGACTTATAGGGGCGCAAAGAAATTTGGCTAAGTATTTTGCAGGAAAAAGACAGGTTCCGCAGGGATTAGCTCCTATAAATTTAATAGCATTACAAGACTGTATAGGCATAACATTACAAATTATCGAACAAAAAGCTTTTGGATATACTTATAATGCGGTTTGTCCGCACCATCCAACAAGAGCAGATTTTTATACAGCTTTAGCAAAAAATACAGGATATGAAATACCGGAGTTTGTATGTAAAAAAGGCACATGGAAACAGGTAGATAGTTTCAATGTGCCTCATATATTGAATTATAAATTTATTGTAAACAACTGGTTTAATTGGATTGCCGAGCAGAGCATCAATTCGCTTTAATCCAGTTGGCCAGATCATCAATAAGCTGTTCACTTACATTTGCAGGCTTTTGGTACTGCATAATATTACCTTTTTCTGTTTGCACACTTAAGAGGTGATTTAACTCAGGGTATAACTTTAAGGTTACGTTTTTCTTTTTGCCAAGTTCATGGTTCCAGATGTTAAAATCAGTTTCTGTAATCTGGAAATCGTTTCCTCCCTGTAAGATATATATACGTTGTTTATTCAGTTTCTTTGCTGTAGCAAGCTGATCGTAATTGTTAAGATCTATCCAGTATGAGGCAGGCAATCCGCCAATAGCTGAGTCGGGTTTCATGTTTGGCAATAACTTGGTAATCTTAGTTTTCTCCAGTTCGGTCAAAGCCTTTTGCAACTCATCTTTCATCGCTTGCGAAGTGTCTTTGCTCAGCTCAACCATGTATTTATTCTGATCTACAATGATATCTGTAAGTTTACGCGCAGGTGCCGATGCTAGTACAATTCCTTTTAGATCAGGAACTAATGTCGCAATTCTAGGTGCAAGCATGCCCCCCAAGCTATGCCCTAAAACATAAATATTTTTTACATCTGCACCAGGTATTTTTTTAGCTAATGCTATGGCTAAAACGGCATCATCAAGTGTTTCTTCTTTTACGGTAAAAGCTCCTTTAAAATCATTTGGGTAGATTAAAGTTCTTTTTACATATCTCACTGTGGCAATACCTTTTGCAGCCAAACCTGCGGCAATATCTTTGAAAGGCTTGTTGGGTCCAACGGTTTCGTCCATATCATTTGGCCCAGAACCATGTACTAAAACTACTACAGGAAAGCTTTTTACATTTTTAGGTGTAGTAATAATGGTAGCCAACTGGTGGTTAGGAAACTCGATATAAGTAGATTTCTCTGCGTAAACATTGGTGTCGGCATATGAAGGTTTTTGATAAGTGACGGCTTTAGGCAACAGTTGCAAACCTACAATTTTCTCGTTTTTATCAAACAGCATTACAAAATCCTGAGTGTCATTCTCAAAAACACCATTTAAAATTACCGCAAAAAAATCACCTTGATTTTTGCTTTGTATGGCATCTATGCTTTTTACTTTTCCTAACCTGCTTTCAAGCATATTGGCAAGTTGTTTCAGGTTTTCTGTAGAAATTTTGCTTTTTGCTTCATCAGAAAAATAATTATGAGCATCATCAAGCTTATTCTCAAAAAACAGGTCGAAAAATGTATTGGCCTTATTAAAAAGATTTAAAACATTCTGTGCAAAAGAGCTCAAGCTAAAAATGCTTAACAGTAGTATTAAGAAAAATTTTTTCATGTGTATCTTCAAAATGTCTGAAAGACCAAATGTAATAATATTTACTACGAAAACAGCGTAGGCTATTGTTAATACCTGTTAAAAATAAAGAAATATTTTATTGCACAGATTTACACGGCTTTCTAAGAAAACTATATATCTTATTTGAGAAAGAAAAAAACGAATAAACTTTGACAAACCCATTTATAAAGAGCGTGTCAAAGTTTTATTGCTAATGAGTTTAAGGTACATTATACCAACTCGGCACTCATGGTAATCTCTGCGTTAAGCAGTTTGGATATAGGACAGTTATTTTTGGCGTCATTAGCCAGCTCTTCAAACTTTTCTTTATCTAAGCCTGGCGCTTTTACACTCACTTCTAAATGTATCTTATCTATTTCACCTTTTTCAGTATTAAAGTTTACACTTGATTTAGTCCTGATCGAATCGGGAGTAACATTAGCTTCAGAGATATTAAAACTTAATTTCATACTAAAACACCCTGCATGTGCTGCAGCAATCAGCTCTTCAGGATTGGTGCCCGCACCATTCTCAAACCTGCTTTTAAAGCCATATTGAGCTTCGCTTAAAACGGTACTTTGTGTACTTAATTTTCCGGAGCCTTCTTTTCCCGTGCCATTCCAGATGGCGGTTGCATATCGGTTCATAATTTTAGGGTTAAGTTTATGTTTCTATTAATAATGTTTTTAGCCTGCTGATTGTTTTAATACATTTGATAAAATTTAGTTCAAATCAATTATGACTCCTAACGAACAACTTATCAATAAGTTTTATACTGCTTTTGCCCATAGTGATTTTAAGACCATGCAGGAAAGCTATGCAGATGATGCTATATTTAACGATCCTGTATTTGGTAATTTAAATGCGGATCAGGTACGTGCCATGTGGCAAATGTTAATTAGCAGAGGCAAAGATCTTAAAATAGAATTTGGACAAATTGAGCAACAGGATGAAGAAAAAGTTACTGCTATCTGGAAGGCTTCATATCTCTTTACTGCCACCGGAAAAAAGGTAATCAATAATGTAAAATCTTCTTTTGAGATTAAAGAGGGTAAAATTACTAACCAAACCGATGAATTTGATTTTAAGAAATGGGCAAAACAAGCCTTTGGTTTTGGCGGCTGGTTGTTGGGAGGAACAAGAAACTTTAAAGAAAAAGTAGGAGAGCAGGCTCGTAAAAATTTAATGGGTTTTATGAAAAAAATCAGTCAACCGTAACTTCAAGGCCCTCGGCTTTTAGTATTTTCCGGTAAACCTCCATTTCGGTAAAAGAACCTTCTAAAATTGCACATTTACCTTTTGTATGTACCTCCCAAGCAATTTTTTCTGCCTGACTTTCGGTATAATCTAAGTATTTCATCATACACCAGATCACGTGATCAAAGGTATTTACATCGTCGTTCCATAAAATTAAACGATGTACAGTCTTTAACGAAGTTAAGATCTCTTCGAGTGTAAAGGTTTCTTCTTTTGTTTGGGTGGACATGCTACAAATTTACTAAAAATTAGAATTTCATAAATAAAACGGAATCCAAATTCTCTTTAGTAATATTTTTCCATACCTTTTGCAGGCTTCCATTTGCTTTGGGGCTCAAAATAATTCCACAGCATTTTACTTAAATTGCGGATAAGCATTGTGCCTTCATTATCGTGTTTCCATGAAGTGTCTTTCTGATTTTTGGTAGCAATACAAAACACATAATCGCCATGAGGTGCATTTACCATAACCACTTCAGAGCGGGCAGCATCAACAGCACCTGATTTAGATGCGGCTTGTATATAAGGTGGAATTTCAGATAAAGCTTCATGATCAAAATAAATCCTGATGAGGTTTCTATAAATACGTTCAGAAGCGGCTTCATTAATTATTTTTCCCTGTCTAATCATGGTAAGCAGGGTAGCCATTTCCCGAGGAGTGGTTTGTCCCCATCCGTATTTTTGTTGGTTCATCCTGCGCCCGGCGGTACGTGAATTTACACGGGTATTAATAAAACCATATTTTTCTAATATTCCGTTTATGGTTTCACCCCCTCCGGCCATACTTTGGCACCATAGACTTGCCGTATTATCGCTGGTAGTGATCATAAGCATCAGAACTTTGGGGAGCCATATTTTTTCGCCGTTTTTAAAAGAACCTAAAATATCTTCGCCAGCATACAGTAAGCTGTCTTTATAAGTAAGAGAAGCGTTGTAATCTAACTCTCCTTGATCAATCTTATTGAACATTCCAATAGTTATAGGTATTTTAACCATACTGGCAGTAGGGAAAATACTATCGGCGTTGAGGCTCGCAATTTTGCCTGTTTTAAATGATTTTACATAAATACCTACATCGCCGTTAAAACCCTTGGCTAAATCAGTAATCATTTTCTGAAGTTTGTGATCTGTCTTTTCTGTTTGGGCAAATGAAAAGAAACTGATAAAGCTTAATAAGATGATACAGTATAAATTACGCATAGTTTTAAATCTGGTGTTTTACAAATTTATAAAACCTTTACCACTTTTAATGTTTATCTTCTGCTTAAGTATAATTAGCCCTGCTCATCTACATACAGGGGTAAATTAGTATTTTTGTTTATTAAACTATCGTATATGTACAGTTCAAAAATTGCTGGAATAGGACATTATGTGCCTAAAAATGTTTATACCAATAATGATTTATCACGTTTTATGGAAACCAGCGATGAATGGATACAGGAACGGACGGGTATAAAAGAACGCAGATTTGCCGATCGTTTTGCAGAAACCACTACCACGATGGGTATTGAAGCTGCTAAAATAGCAATTGAACGCGCAGGTATCACTGAGCAGGATATCGATTTTATCATTTTTGCTACGCTAAGCCCTGATTATTATTTTCCGGGATGCGGCGTTTTATTACAACGCGAAATGAAAATGAAAGAAGTAGGCGCATTAGATATCCGCAATCAGTGTTCGGGGTTTGTATATGCTTTGTCTGTTGCTGATCAGTTTATAAAAACCGGGATGTATAAAAATATTTTGGTAGTGGGCAGTGAAAAACATTCGTTTGCCATGGATTTTCAAACCCGAAGCCGAAATGTTTCTGTAATTTTTGGAGATGGTGCAGGAGCTGTTGTTTTACAACGGGCAAATCAAGAGGGTCAGGGAATTTTAAGTACACACCTGCATAGCGATGGGGCTGAAGCCGAGATATTGGCTATGCATTATCCGGGTGCACATGCCAATAAGTGGCTGCCGGATAATCCGCCTTTTCCTGATCAGGAATTGGGTGGTTTGTTTTTAACGCATGAACAATTAGATAGCGGTGCCGCTCTTCCTTATATGGATGGCCCGGCAGTATTTAAAAAAGCAGTAGTTAAGTTTCCCGAGGTAATTAATGAGGCTTTAGCTAAAAATGGCTTTATGGCTAAGGATATTGATTTACTGGTTCCACATCAGGCCAATTTACGTATCAGTCAGTACGTACAGCAATTATTAGGTTTGCCTGACGATAAGGTTTTTAATAATATACAGAAATACGGAAATACGACGGCAGCATCTGTGCCTTTGGCATTGAGTGAAGCTTGGGAAGCCGGAAAAATTAAAGAAGGCGACTTGGTTTGTCTTGCCGCATTTGGATCGGGCTTTACCTGGGCAAGTGCGCTGGTCAGGTGGTAAGCATCAATTAGCCACGGGTTTCATTACCATTGTAAATACTTAGGTAGCTTTCGTAACGTGAAAGCTCGATTTCGCCATTTTCAACCGCTTTGATCACGGCGCAGCCCGGCTCGTTAATGTGCCTGCAATTGTTAAACTTACATTGATTCAAACGTTCACGCATTTCAACAAAGAAATGGCTGAGCTCTTCTTTGTCTATATCTACAATACCTAACTCGCGTATGCCGGGTGTATCTATTAATTGGCCGCCAAAAGGCAGCTGATACATTTCTGCAAAGGTAGTGGTATGCTGCCCTTTATCGCTCCATTCGCTCACTTCTCCGGTCTTGATATTGAAATCGGGCAAAATGGCATTAATTAAACTGGATTTGCCTACCCCTGAGTGCCCGGAAAATAAAGTAGTTTTATCTTTAAGCAGCGTTTTGATCTGCTCTATATTTATGCCTTTTAAAGCCGATACTTCATAGCAAGAATAACCTATTTTTTCATAAATAGCCTTGTATTCGGCCAAAATTTCCAAGCCATACTCGTTAAACAGGTCAAGTTTGTTAAAGATAATGCAAGTTGTTATGCCATATGCTTCGGCGGTAACCAGAAAACGGTCTATGAAGCCTAAAGATGTTCTGGGCGAGGCCAAGGTAACAATTAGAAATGCCTGATCTAAATTAGCTGCTATGATCTGAGCCTGTTTGCTCAGGTTGATTGATTTGCGGATGATGTAATTTTTACGTTCATGCAAACGATCAATCACTCCGGTCTGGGCATTAGGTTCAAGCTCAAAATCCACATTATCGCCCACTGCAACAGGATTTGTGGTTTGAATACCTTTGATCCTGAATTTTCCTTTGATCCGGCAATCATACACCTGCCCGTTATCGGCCAACACCTGATACCAACTTCCTGTAGATTTAATAACTAATCCCTGCATATTTGCTGTAAAGGTAAAAAAACATTTTTCCGAAATGTAATTCAATTGTTTATCATCTTTTATAAAAACCCTGGAAACAGCTTTATTTATTCTCTAGCTCTGGGGCATATTGTTTGAGTAAAAACCTGTAAGCCTCGTAACTATGATGAAAAAGTGACCTATCAATCTCAGTTTTGAAATGACGTTCGTAATTTTCATCAGCCATTAAAGCTATGATTACCCCTGGCGTTACAAAATGGGTGGTATTTGCCATAGGCTGTAGCTGTAAACCCGGTAAAGCGGTCTTTACCATTTTTTCTACCGTTTTTCCTAAGTACTGCTGGTAAGCTTTAGAAGATTTCTCTGCTTTGCGCTCCATGCTCTTGAAAGCATTTTTTAAAATGATACGTTTAAAAAAAGAGAGATTGCCTACATGCTCATAAATAGTGATGAAAGGATTAGGTTTGTTCATATCAGTAGCCAGTTGCTGAGTGGTAAAAGGCATTTCAGGTACAGGATCTACGTTACTAATGAGGCTAAATGCCTGATTGGAATGCATAATATGCTGAAAGTTATAAGCAAAATACATATTGCCCATTTTAGCAGGAGCTGTGGCATAATTTTTTAAGGCTAATTCAGGATAAGTACCCTGCTTTTTCAAATAAGCAAGCCATGCAGTTACATAAATGCTGATAGAGCCACCCTGACTGTGGCCTGTAACTAGGAATTTATGGTAACCTTTACGGTATAAAGAATCTACCTTAGGTGCAATTTCCTTAGATAAATAAGCAAAACTTACTAAAAAGCCTGCATGTACTGCTGCACGCTCATCATCTGCTAAATAATATTTTATGGTGTCTGAAGGAGCAATAATAATCTTCCCTTTTGCAGGAATCATGGCGCAATAAAAATCTGCCAGTAATGATTTGGGATCTTTGGTTGTACCCCTCAATGAAATGATTACCGTAGAATCTGCTCTTAGCCAAAAATCAACTTTATTGTCTAAGCCTACACTTTTGGAGCGCGACAAAAAGCTATATCCATTAAGGAAAGCCTGAAATTTATTGCCCTTTAAAGTATCTGTAAATGCAGAATTGATTTTTAACATTTCATCACATTCCTGAGCATTAAAACCGGGATTAAAATTAAATGGCTTTTGTTGTGCAAAAGAACTTATAACAATGCCAGGCATTATTATACATAGCAGGAAGAGAGTCTTTTTCATGTTGTAGCTTATAGGAATGAAGCCCTATATACCTAAAGTTAAAAAGAACCTTTTAATTTTTTATAATACCATTTTAAGCATAAGCATATCTTTTAATAAGGTGCCATTCTCATATATAGGTTCTTCATAGTTATCAATAAAGAAATTCTTTTTTAACATAAATGGTGTAAATCCTGCTTTTTGGTAAAAATTGATTTGCTGAAAGGCACAGTCTGGAGTACCTACAATTAAGCTTTTATAATGTTGTAGAGTGGCTATTTGTTTGATATTTGAAATTAACCACGAGCCTATACCTTTCCCTCGGAGTTTTTCGGCGATAGCGATGTTCTTGATTTCAAGTGTAGTATCATCAATTTTAAACAGAGCAACTGTCGCAACTTTTTCATGGCTGATTTTATCTGTTACCAAATATACTTCAGATTGAAAAATATATTTGCGTATCGCAGCCTCGGTTTCATCGGCCATTAACAGTAGATCAAAAGGCAAGAGATCGTCCTTTTGCAGTAGAACAATAGCATAGTTATTGAACATCTTCAGTTAACAGAAATATGCTTAGAAAAGATTTTTAATAATCTGTTCAGTAGATAAACCTTCTGCCTCTGCCCGGTAATTGCGTACAATACGGTGTCTGAGTATGGCTTCTGCTACCGCCTGCACATCTTCTATATCAGGAGCATATTTTCCAGATATGGCGGCATGACATTTGGCTCCAAGGATCAGAAATTGCGAAGCACGCGGTCCGGCACCCCATGCCACATACTGATTAACCTGAGCTGTAGCCAGTTCGGTATTAGGACGTGTTTGTGCCGCTAATTTTACGGCATATTGCAGCACATTATCAGTTACAGGTATACTTCTGATTAGTTGCTGAAAGTACTGTATTTCTTCAGCACTAATTATTTTAGAGATAGATGGAACATTATTTCCTGTGGTGTTTTTAACAATAGTAAGCTCATCGTTAAAACTTGGGTAATTTAGCTGTACATTGAACATGAAGCGGTCTAACTGTGCTTCGGGAAGAGGATAGGTGCCCTCCTGTTCAATAGGATTTTGGGTAGCTAAAACAAAAAACGGCTTAGGTAAAATATGGGTTTGCCCAGCTGCGGTTACAGCTCTTTCTTGCATAGCCTCCAGTAAGGCGGCTTGTGTTTTAGGAGGAGTACGGTTAATCTCGTCGGCTAGGATAATATTAGAAAAGATAGGGCCTTTTATAAATTTAAAGTGACGGTCTTCACCTAAAATTTCGGTGCCGATGATATCTCCGGGCATTAAATCGGGTGTAAACTGAATACGATTGAAATTGAGATCTAAAACGCCTGCAACAGTCTGTACCAATAAGGTTTTTGCTAAGCCGGGTACACCCACTAAAAGGCAATGCCCATTGCTAAATATTGCAATGAGCACTGATTTAATGATATCATCTTGTCCGATAACAACCTTACCAATTTCGGTTTTAATGTTGTTAAACGATCGGTGTAAAGCATCAACAGCTTCAACTTCGTTTTTAAAATGCATTAGTTGCTTTTAGTATTTTTATTAACCCAAAGTTTCAACTCATCGCATGTAGCAAATTCGTCGTCAACCCTAATATAGGTGTTTTCTTTACGTTTTTCAAACCACTGGCTCATTACTTTAGCTTCCTTTTCGCGTTGAGCCTGTTCCTTAAATTTAGGATAATCCTGTTCTAAGCTACCTTTATGTGGTGCTATTTTAGATTTTAAGAAAAAGATTTTATAACCCTCTTTGCCATCATTCTGGTTTTTAAAAGAAATGGGTTTAGAAATCTCACCCACTTTCATGGTATCTATTGCCATGAAAACCGCAGGGTCTAGTTTTTCAACCGGAATTAAAGTGGTTCTTGAAGTTTGGTTATCTGCGTATAACAGCATGCCACCATTATATTGTGTTTCTTTGTTATCTGAAAATAGAGAAGCTGCTGTGGCAAAAGGTAATCTTTTATCTATAAGATCTTTGTAAATACTATCGGCTTTAAGTTTTACACGCTCCAAGCTTTCAGGTGTATTCTGAGGTCTGATTAGGATATGGCGTACATGAGCCTGTTCCCCCCGTCTTTCAATAACCTGTAAAATATGATAGCCATATTCAGTTTCAAATACCGGCGACATTTCTCCGGCTTTTAATTTGAATGCCCATGCCGTAAATTCTTTTACCATGGTGCTTCTGTCAATAAAGCCATAATCGCCACCATCTGCTGCAGAGCCTGGGTCTTCAGAATAGGTTTTAGCTAAAAATCCAAAGTCTTCACCGCTTTTTACACGTAAGCGTATGGCCTCAAGTCTATCGTAGTATTTTTGCTTTTCTGCTTTGGTTAATTTAGGTGTTAAAACAATTTCACCTACTTCAACTTCGGCACCAATATCTGGTAAGCTGTCTTTAGGATAGCTGTCGAAATATTTTTTTACTTCCAAAGGAGTAACAGTGGTGTTTTCAGTAATTTTTTGCTGCATTTTCTCCGCAATAAGACCCTCTTTTACATCAGCTCTCATTTCATCTTTATATTGCAGCACAGACTTTTGTAAGAATTGCTCTAAACGTTCTTGCCCCCCCATACGCTGTATCTGGTAGCGCATCCTTTTGTCTAAAACATCATCTACCTGATTTTCTTCAACTACGATAGAGTCTATTTCTGCCTGTTGCTTTAATAATTTCTGAACCAGCATTTGTTGTAAAAAGTAACATTTTACTTTCTCATCGGCTGGATTTCCCTGATTTAAGTAAATAGCATATTGCTGGTTTAATTCTGATAATAATATAATGTTATTACCTACTACGGCTACAATTTTATCAAGATTAGGTTTTTGTGCACTGGCATTTAAGGCAAAATATATTAAAGCTACTGCCAATGTAAATATTTTCTTCATTCTGTATTTATACTGTTAATTTTTGCAAATTTAGCATTATTAAGTTAAGGCTTTTCAGGGCTTTGCTAATTTCTTTAACTCTCTTTCGTAAATGATTACTTTATACTTCTTTTTGAGATCTTTTATCCACTGATTTTCCAGGTCCTGCTGGTAATCGCCAATCAGGTTGCCTTTAATCTCATTATAATTTAAACCTGCATATTTTGTTTTGTTCCTGGTATAATAATCTTTAAGTATTTCTTCATTGTCATCTGTCTGGTTCCAAATTTTTTTTTCTGAAACGTTAAACATTAAAACACCTTCTTTGTATTCATTAAGAATGAAATTGAGTTCTTTTGCATCATTACTCCTATCTTTTTGCTGCATTAAGGTGGTTTTATATCCGTCTATCTCATTTATATATCCGCTGTCCAAATCCAAGCCCATGCTTCTGGCATCGGCAACCTTAAGCTTAAAATTAATATAAAGGTTTAGATAAGCTTTTAGGTCTTTTAGCGTATAAATAGTGTTATCTGCATGATTTTTAGTGTACACCCATAAAAACTCATCAGCATGTACTGGTACATTATTTACCAAAGCTACATTCTGTGCCCATGATACGCTACCAATAGTACTTAAAGCTAATACAAAAAAGAACTGTTTCACAAAGAATAAGGTCTAAGTTTAGTTTATAAAAGTAACAAATTGCACTACGATAATAAGATATTTAACTAATTTTAACAGAAATTTTTTTCAATTATCATGCATAGTCAGCTAACCCATAACGAACAAGCTTTACGTTTATTCTTTACAGATGATATTTATCTGGTTAATGAACCTGTGCTGCAGTATGATTTACAGGAAAAACCTTCAGTTGAAAACAAAGAAGAAGAATCTTTAATGACAGAAGAACCATCTGCAAAAACAGAAGTTCCTGTTATTGCTGAAGTTCCCGCTGTGCAGCAGGCTATCAATTTCGTGTATTTGGGTAAAAACCAGAAAAATATTCTTGTACTCGTAAATGATGCAGAGAACAGTGTATGTAGTAAAGAAGGAATGGAATTTTTAACCAAAATTGTAGGTGCTGTAGGTTTAACCAGTAAAGATATTGCTATTTTAAACTTTGCAAGAAACGCACATGCCAGATATGAAAGTCTGAGATCTTTTTTTGGTTTCAAGCTACTAATGTCTTTTGGCGTTTCTGCCGGCGAATTAGGATTAGAGAAAGAATTTCCATTGCACAATCTGGAGCTATATAATGGCGTAGAAACTATTTTTACAAGTAATTTACATCCTTTAAGCTCTGATTTATCTGCGAAAAAGCAGCTTTGGGGAAATTTAAAACAATTGAAAAATGTCTAAACAATTAGTTTTTGCAACTAATAATCAAAATAAGAAAGAGGAAATTGCGGCATTAGTAGGTATGGCCTACGAAGTTCTGAGCTTAAAAGATATAGGCTGTGATATAGATATACCTGAAACCGGTAATTCGTTTGCCGAAAACGCTACTCTAAAAAGTACTTATGTTGTGGAACATTTTAACATAAATTGCTTTGCCGATGATAGCGGCTTGGAGGTTGATGCTTTAAATAATGAACCTGGCATTTTTTCGGCAAGATATAGTGGGATAAAAGATGATAAGATCAATCTTGAATTTCTGCTGAAAAAGATGGAAGGCATACAAAATAGGAAAGCCCGATTCAAAACCGTAATCTCGCTCATGATGGATCAACAGAATTATCTTTTTGAGGGCATCATAGAAGGTACTTTGCTGGATAAACCAAGAGGCGAGAAGGGTTTTGGTTACGATCCTGTCTTTGTACCCGAAGGTTACGATATTACCTTTGCTGAAATGGAAATGGAAGAAAAAAACCGCATTAGCCATAGGGCAATTGCTACAAAAAAGCTAATCACATTTCTAAATCAAAAAGCCAGCTAATTAATCGGGTTTTTAATTTCTATATCTTTTACAATTGTTTTAGGTTTAGCTGCTGGAGGAACACTGTCTGGGACTTTAACTGTTTTAGGCTTATTATCTTTTACTACAGGCTTTGCAGAGGGCTGATTCTTTGTGGTCTTTTTAGGCTTGCCTTTAATGATTTCATCTTTATTTGCTGGCCTTAATTCGGGTTTCCAGATAAAGCCAGTCAGAAAACTTTCTTTAGGAAGTTTATCAGCAGGATTAACCGCTCCATCAATTTCTTTAACCATTGTAATCTGGTTAATTTTCTTATCCTTAAATGTAAACTTGATACGGCTGCTTACCGTTTGGTTTTGATTATCTATATCGCCTTTATTGTTTTTGGTGAAATAAATACTTTCGGCGTTGCCATCCACGTATAAGTTTCGCATTTGTCCATCGGCAAAAAAGCCTGTAATAATTTTGCCCTTGATCTGGTTAAATTTAGAGGTATCAGCTTGTTGGTTGGCAATAAAACCATTTTCAATAATCTGAAAACTGTTTATCTTTTTGTTTTTCAAAAACACGTTAATGGTATCGCCGGTTTGTTGGGTGCTGTCTGTCCACAGAATAGGATTTTTATACCATCTTAAAGCAGAATCTGCGGCTGCAAAAAATAGCGAATCTGCCTTTGCCTGCAGGTTGTGTTTAAAAACTTTAACATTATGGTAAGCTTTAATTACTCTGGTGCGTATCGTATCAGCAGCATTAACTAACGAGTCTTTTACAACTGCTTTGGTTAATACCTGTTGTGTACTATTAGTTTTTTTATCGGGTGCCTTTTTACCTGTATCAGACTTGAGTTCTTTATCTATTTTAATGATCTGCATATTTATCGTGTCTTTTATAGCAGGTGGAACATGCTTACTGAGGGTGTCGGCTAACTTTTGTTTAGCTGTGGTATCAGCGTTTAACGCATGGGCAATATCACGAGGTTTGTCGTCAAGTGTTTTTGCATCTTTGCGATTTTTACTTTTAGGCGCCACAGCAGTGGTTTTTTCTTTATTTCCGGCAGCAGTTAAGGCTTTTTTTGCTTCAGCTTTTTCCTTTTCCCTCTCTTGCTTGGCTTTTTCATCTTCACTACCTACCTCATTGTCTTTTTTTATGATAGGTTTAGCCAACAGCCTGAGGTTTTTTTGCAGTACCATTTGGCTTTCTAAAGTATCTGCGCCAAGCCAGAGCGTATCTGCTATTTTTTTATTATCAACCATTACCGAGTCATCAGATACCATGGCTACATAAGGGTTTCTGGTAACCAGAATTTTTTCTGTATCTCTAAAATACTCTCCTAAGTTTCCTTTTAAAGTAAAATCATCAACCGTATCTTTAAAAACAATGTTTTTTACAGCTTTACCATAACCTCGTTTACCGTAATAATATAGGCTATCACCTTGTAAAGACCTGCTTCCGCTAGTATAGAGGTTATTTTTGCCAAAATAAGCATTTTCTGTTTTGGTATTATAGGCTCCGCTCTCAGTATAAAGGTTTTCGTTTTTTTTGTTTTTAATATTGGTAGGACCATAAAAGTATGCCCAATTGCTTAGCGTATTGTAACGTAAGGTATCTGATTTTATAGTGCTTTCAGGATTGGTTACCAATACGTCGTACCTGAAGAAGGCATCACGTGAATTGGCAAAATACCAACCTCTTTTACTGGTAATGGTTACATCTGTCGTAACAATTTTTCCTCCGTTAACATAGGTGCCTATACGGGTTGCCATGTTATAATCCAGTACGTTGGTAGTTAAGGTAGAATTGTTTTTATCTACCATGCGTACATTCTTTTCTAAGTGGGCCAGCTTTTTATTGCCATCGTAATTGAGCAGGTCTGAATAGATGTTCAGGGTATCGGCCTGATTGATGTGAACATTGCCGAAGGCTTCAAAATAATTACGTTCTTTATAAAATACAGCACTATCGCAATATAAACGGGCATTATCGTGTCTGAATGTAGGATTTCTTAGATATGCAATCTGGTCTTTATTGGCACCATGCATCATATCAGCCCGCTCCAGAAAAATCAAAGTGCGTTGTCCGGGTGTTTGGCCGAGTAAAAACAGAGGCGAAAAAAGAAAAAATATAAATGTTAAAATCCTGTACACGCTGCAAATTTAGATTTAATTTTAGAACTGTTTACCAGAAGCCATAAATATTTAAATAACTTTGAACAATGTTGTTGCCCGTAAATGAATTCTTGCAATTTATAAGCCAAAACCAGCTGTTTAACTCTAACGATAAGGTTCTTTTAGCCGTAAGCGGAGGTAAGGATTCTGTATTAATGGCATATTTGTTTAAACAGGCTGGGTTTAATTTTAGTATTGCGCACTGTAATTTTAATTTACGTGGAGAAGAAGCTAAAAGAGATGAAGCTTTTGTAAAGTTTTTGGCTGCCACTTTAGAAGTGAATTTCTATGCTGTGCATTTTGATACAGCGGCTTATGCTGCTGAGCATAATATTTCTATACAAATGGCTGCCCGAACTCTTCGTTACAACTGGTTTGAACAGCTTTGTGTAAAAAACAATTACGCTTGCGTAGCTGTAGCCCACCATCAGAACGATGCCATAGAAACTTTATTGCTTAATCTGACACGTGGAACGGGTATTAGCGGGATGCATGGCATTTTAACTAAGAGAGATAAAATTGTAAGGCCTTTGCTGTTTTTATCACGTCAACAGATAGATGAATGGATCAGCAAAAATCAAATTTCTTTTGTAGAAGACAGCTCAAATCTGAGCGGTAAGTACGCCCGTAATAAGATAAGGTTAGAAGTAATTCCACATTTGAGACAAATTAACCCAAATCTGGAAGAAACCTTTGTACAGAATATAGAACGTTTTGCGCAAACTGAAAAACTGTTGCAGCACGTGGTTGCCGGTTTACGAGAGCAAATACTGGTAAAAGACGGTAATTACATACTAATTAGTAAAAAGGATGTATCGAACTTAGATCCTCAGCAGTTATTGTTTTATGAACTCTTATTGCCTTATCACTTTAGTGCGGAAGTGTGTAAAGAGATTTTAGCGCATATAAATGCGCAAAGTGGGACTTCTTTTTATAGCAAGAGCCACAGGTTAACTGTTGACAGAAAGCAACTCATTGTTTCGGCAATTGAAGAAAATTACCCATATTTTGAGATTGATAAAGAAGGAACTTTTACGGTAAATAGTGCTGTAAAATTGCAATTGAGCTATAGCAATACCTTATCATTTGAAACTAGGCCGCAAGCTGCATATGTGGATGCAGATCAACTGGTGTTTCCGCTTACAGTGAGAATATGGAAAGCAGGCGATAAGTTTAAGCCTTTAGGAATGAAACAATTTAAGAAGCTCAGTGATTTCTTTATAGATCAAAAAGTGCCTTTACCACAGAAAAACGATACTTTGGTTTTAGTAAACGGTAATGATGAAATTATCTGGCTGGCAGGAATAAGGCAGGACGATCGCTATAAATTAACTGCAAGCACAAAAAAAGTTGCTATATTCGAACTGTTAAATATCATTTAATTTAAGCGACCAATGGACAGCAAATATCCTTTCGTTGAGAAACAATACATAGGCAGAGATTATATCCGTATTTGTATCAGGCTATTGATGGCTGCATTTTGTTTTGGTGCTTATGTTTATGAAAGAGACCGCGATAATACCGTAGATCTGTTTCTTGTGGTTGGCTTTGGTATTATAGCCGTATCTATTATTCTCTTGTTTTTAATCCAGTATAAAACCACTATAACCAATAAAAGTGTAATTATAGATGGTTTATGGACTGCAAAAAGAGTAAAAATAGATTTGAACAGCATTGTAAATGTGCGTAAGGCTACCTATAGCAATTATCTTTTTAATAACCCAGTTTATAATCTGCATAAAAAAGGAAGTATCAGATTTTATTCCTCAGGTAAGGATGCCGTTGTGCTTACAGATCGCGATGGTTTAGAATATTTTATCGGTACTCAAAGGCCTAATGAAATGCTTTTGGTTATTCAAAAAGAAATGAACAGTTAAATCTGGCATTCTGTTCACTTTTAATTTGTTTTTTCATTACAATAAGTTTTAAATTAGGAATAGTTATTGCCTTACTAAGGCCTGTATATGTTAATTTAAATCGAACAATATGAAAAAAATCTACACCTTGTTGACCGTCGGATTTAGTTTATTGTCAGCAAATGTTTTTGCTCAAAAATATACCTCACAGGTTTCTAAAGATTCTTTAACCACTTTAAACTATAGATTAGATGCTTTAAAGGCAAGCCAGAAATTGTATGAACTTAAGATTAAAGAAGCTGATGAAGAGGCAGAAGTTGAAAAACTGAGAATAAAACTCTCAGACGCAAATGCCAAAGCAGAACAAGCCGCCAAGAAAAATACGTCTGTGGCCGAACTTTTAAAAGATGGTAAAACAGAGCATAAAAATGTAGCTAAAGCTGCCAAAGCTGCACAATCTGAAATGGCAGCAGCGGCTAAAGCATTAGAAAAATACAATAAGCAAATTAAAAGAGTTGAGGATTTGCGTGCCCAAATACAAAGTGAAGAGCAAAAAATTACCCAGAAAAACTCTCAGGTTGTATTTAAATAATGGCTATAATTTTCTTTAAATCAGAGCAGCCGCATTATTCCTAAAAAATATGCGGCTCTTTTTATTTTTAATTACAGACCATTAACAAAAAGTTAAATGTATATCGGTTACTTTGTTTTATAAAACAACAAATCATTAAGCTAAATGAAAATAGGGATTGTTTGTTATCCTACCTTTGGAGGTAGCGGAGTTGTAGCCACAGAATTGGGTAAAGCTTTGGCAAATCAGGGGCACCAGGTACACTTTATAACCTACAGCCAGCCGGCCAGACTGGACTTCTTCTCAGCAAATTTGTTCTATCATGAAGTTGCGGTAAGAGATTATCCTCTTTTTGATTATGCACCTTATGAATCGGCTTTGGCCAGTAAACTGGTAGATGTGGTTAGGTTTGAGCAATTAGACCTGTTACATGTACATTATGCCATCCCGCATGCTTCTGCCGCTTTTATGGCAAAGCAGATTTTAGCCACATATGGTATCAATATTCCTGTGGTAACTACCTTGCATGGAACAGATATTACACTGGTAGGCAAAGATGCTACTTATAAGCCTGTGGTTACTTTTTCCATTAATCAGAGCGACGGCGTAACCACAGTATCACAAGATTTAAAAGATGATACTTACCGTCATTTTGAAATTACCAAAGACATCAGGGTAATACCAAACTTTATAGATTTTAACCGCTTTAGCCTGCAACCTAAAGATCATTTCAAGAAAGCCATTGCACCTAATAATGAACGGATTTTGATTCATACATCTAATTTTAGGAAAGTTAAACGTACGGCTGATGTGATTAAGATGTTCCAAAAAGTTCAAGAGGTAATTCCTTCAAAGTTGTTGATGGTGGGCGATGGACCTGAACGTTCGGCAGATGAACAATTGTGTCGTGCACTGAATATCTGCGATAATGTGCGTTTTCTCGGTAAGCAGGATGCTATTGAAGAAATTCTTTCAGTATCAGACCTGTTTATTATCCCATCGGAAAACGAGAGTTTTGGTTTAGCTGCTTTGGAGGCAATGGCTTGTAAAGTGCCAGTTATCTCGTCAAATGCAGGAGGTTTGCCAGAGCTAAATGTAGATGGTTTTTGTGGTTACATGAGCAATGTAGGCGATGTGGATGATATGGCACAAAAAGCAATCTCCATTTTGAGGGATGATGAGACTTTGCAAAGGTTTAAAGAGAATGCGTTAACGAGGGCTAAAGATTTCGATCTGAAAAAAATATTGCCCCTATATATTGAGCTTTACAATGAAGTGATGCAGGTTAATTCATAACTGGGGTAAATTGCCTGAAAGCAGAAAAGGTGTCTAAAAATTAATTTTTAGACACCTTTTTTATTTATTTAATCAGATGTTTGATCTGTATCAGTTCATGTTCATCAAGGTAGCGCCATCTGCCTCTTGGTAAATCTTTTTTGGTTAAGTTACCATAAACTACTCGGTCTAATTTTACTACATCATAACCTAAGTGTTCAAAAATCCTTCTTACGATACGGTTTTTGCCACTGTGTATTTGAATACCTATTTCACGTTTGCTGCCTCCGCTTACGAAAGAAATATTGTCGGGTTTAATAAAACCATCTTCTAAATCCAAACCAAATTGAATCTTGTTGAAATCACCTTGGGTAAGGTTTTTGTTCAATTCAACATGATAAATTTTGGTAATACCGTTTCTTGGGTGCGAAAGTTTATCGGCTAATTCGCCATCGTTGGTCATTAAAAGCAGACCTGTTGTATTTCTGTCTAAACGCCCCACTGGATAAATACGTTCTCTGCTGGCATTTTCAACCAGTTGCATTACGGTACGGCGCTCCTGCGGATCATCGGTAGTTGTGATGTAATCTTTTGGTTTGTTCAAAAGTACATAGATTTTTTTTTCGCGCTTAAGCAACTCGCCATTGTAGCGTACTTCATCTTTAAAGGGATCTACCTTAAAACCTAATTCAGAAACCACCTTGCCATTTACACTGATTACACCAGCTTCTATAAGTTCGTCGGCTTTTCTTCTTGAGCAGATACCTGAATTAGAAATGTAGCGGTTTAAACGGATGGTATCTTGTTCAACACTGGTCTTTTTCCTTGGTCTTAAAACAGGAGCTACTCTTTCTCCTTTATCTTCGTTGGCAGTATTATGATTATATTTTGAGATTTCTCTTTTTCTGAAAGGGCGGTTATCTGAAAACTTACCCTGTTCATCTCTTTTGTAACCTTCTTTGCCTTTATAGCCTTCTTTACTGCGGGTACCGCGGTCAAATTTTGAAGGTTTAGAATCAAATTTATTGAATTCTTTGTTTTTGCTATCCTTGTTATCCTTAAATCTTGGTGAAGGTCCGTTTTCTTTGAAATTTCGTGGTGCGAAATTCTGCGAATCCTTCTTGCCTAATTTAGAAAAGGGCTTCTCAGCCGTTCTTCTTCCTCCTCTTTTTTCGCCCTTACCAGACTTGTCATCCCGACTGTTCTTGTGGTTATCTTTGCTCATCATATATTCAAAACGCATAAAATATGCGGATGCAAAATTACATAAAATGTACTAATGTATTTCTAAAAAAATGCGCTAAAAGAACAAAAAGAGAATCAATGTTTAAAGTGCTTTAAAAGCTGTTTTTTAAAGTTATTTCTGTAACTATTTGATAATTAAATAAATATAACTTACCTTTGTTGCCCTAAAATTATTGTTTAACTAAAGAAGGAGGAAGATGTTTAAAAAACACCTCATTCCATTGGTAGCAATTTTAGTAATGCTACTTATGGTAAAAGTGTTTGCTTATACACGACCGGCAGTAAAAACAAGTCTTGGAGAAGACAAAAAAATCAACATTATACAAAAGGCTGAGGAGCTTAAACCTAAACACGAAGAGCAGTTAGCTTTTGCCGAAGAAACATTGCCGGTAGGCGATGAGAAAGTAAGCAAAAAGATGAAAAAAGCATTGGCTGCCTTCTCTTATCAGAAATTACAAACTAACCGTTTGCATGAAAAGGCGGGGAAATGGTTCCCGATCATCGAGCCTATTCTGGCGGCATACGGTATTCCTAATGACTTTAAGTATTTACCTTTGGTAGAATCCGGTTTATTAGACGGGGTTTCTCCTAAAGGAGCGGCAGGGTATTGGCAATTTATGCCGGGTACAGCCCGTACTTATGGCTTAAAAGTTAATGGTCAGATAGACGAAAGATATAATCTGCGCAAATCTACCATAGCAGCATGCAAGTATCTTAATGAATTGTATGATGTTTTTGAAAGCTGGACTTTGGTTGCGGCGGCTTACAACGTAGGCGATACGCACATGAAGAAACAGATCAAAAAACAGAATCAGGATAACTATTTTAAGATGAAGCTGAATAGAGAAACTGCCAGTTATGTTTATAAGCTGATATCTATGAAAGAGATTCTGGAAAATCCGGCGGTATATGGTTACAAAAATCAGAGACCATTTATTGCCTATAATGTTGAAAATGAAAATGCTAATACTGCAATTGAATAGCATTTACATGTGATAAGCAATTTGCCCCGGTTTTTTAATCGGGGCTTTTTTATGTCTCAAAGTTTAAAAATACTACATTAGTATTGTTATGCATAGCAGGAAATTAAAGGTTACAGCAGTAGAGCAGCAGGTTAATGAAACAATAAAGATTGCGTTTGAGCCAACAGACGGACAAGCGTTTAATTATAGTGCGGGACAGTTTTTAACCTTAGTATTTAACGTAAATAGCAGAGAACTAAGACGTTCTTATTCTTTTTGCAGTTCTCCCCATGTTGACGAACCTTTGGCTATAGCTGTTAAATTAGTAGAGAATGGTGAAATCTCCAGATTTTTGCATCATCAAATAGCTGTGGGCGATATTGTAGAGGCAACAGAACCCAATGGTCAGTTTGTTTATGAAACTGATACAGATGTAAGGCGTACTGTTTTTTTGTTTGCCGCAGGTGTAGGTATTACGCCTTTGTTTTCTATCTTAAAATCGGCGCTTACAGCAGAAAAACATAGTGAGGTTGTACTTATTTTTAGTAACAGGACTGCCGAAGATGTACTTTTTAAAGATGAACTTGATAGCTGGAAAGAAAGATATGCTGAAAGATTAACCCTGATTTATTTGTTCAGCAGCTCAAAAGACTTAATGCGGGCACGGTTAAACAGTTTCTTAATTGGCCAGTTGGTACATGAAAATATGCATTTTGATGCTAAGGATGCCCTTTTCTATACTTGCGGACCGGTAGATTATATGGATATGTGCAGGATCAAGCTGCTGGGCTTAGGCTATTCATCCCTACAAATTAAAAGAGAAACTTTCGTTTTACCCGAAGATGAGCAGGATGAAGACGATACTACTGAAAAGGTAGTCGATAAAAACACTTATACTGTTAACTTAATTTTTAAAGGCAGCCAGTACCGTTTAGCGGTTCCTTATCCTAAACGTATTTTGGATGTGGCATTAGAAAACAAAATAAAACTGCCTTACAGTTGCAGCGGCGGTGTATGCAGCACATGTACAGCTACCTGTATAAAAGGAGGAGTGCGTATGGATTATAACGAAGTGCTTACTGACGAAGAAATTGCCGAAGGCAGGGTTTTGGTTTGCACCGGACATCCTACACAAAATGATACGACCATAACCTGGGATGCGTAATCTGATCCATCTTGTTGCTTAAGTATTAAAAATCAGGTGTTTGTTTTTTTAAAATAATGCTTGATAAAGTAAAATTTTATTTCCTACTTTGCGGTGTACATAATACACTTACAGCAAAATGCAATTTAATACTTCAATTATTACAACAATTATTACCACCGGGATTTTTTCTGGGGGATAGCCTGTTGTTATAATCTGAAGAAAATATAAACACAGAAAGCGCCCCCAAATTTGGGGGCGCTTTTTTTATTTAACCATATCCTAAAAACAATGAAAGTACTGAAATTCGGCGGCACATCCGTAGGTTCGGCCGAGAACATTAAAACACTTTTAAAACTTGTATTACAAGAAAAACAGAACGAAAACCCGGTAGTTGTATTATCGGCAATGAGTGGGGTAACCAACATGCTTACCGAAATGGCCGAAATGGCCGAACGGGGCGAGCCTTTTGCTACACAGCTTAATCAAATTGAAAATAAGCATTTTGAAATAATTAGAGCATTACTGCCCGCAGCAGATCAAAATCCTGTTTTTACAAAAATCAAGATATTTTTGAACGAATTGGAGGATGTTTTACAGGCTGTTTCTTCTTTAAAAGAACTAAGCCCGCAAACCAAAGATCTTATCTTAAGCTATGGTGAGAAATGTTCTACTTTTATGGTAAGTCATGTTGCCCGGCAGTATATTGATAATCCCTTATATGTTTTTGGCGCAGAGTACATTAAAACTGATCATAATTTTGGTAATGCCAAAGTTGATACTGTTTTAACAGACCTGTTAATCAAAGATTTTTACCGTTCAAATCAGGATAAAGTACTTTTTGTAACCGGTTTTATTGCCAGTAATGCAGAAAATAAAGTAACCACTTTGGGAAGGGGCGGTTCAGATTACACCGCTGCAATATGGGGTTCGGCATTGGATGCTGAAGAAATACAAATATGGACAGATGTAAACGGCATGATGACCGCAGATCCTCGCATGGTAAAGAAAGCTTTTTCGCTAGAGGAGTTAAGCTATACTGAAGCGATGGAACTGAGCTATTTCGGGGCCAAGGTTATTTATCCGCCTACCATGCTACCTGCATTTCTTAAGAAAATACCTTTGGTTATCAAAAACACTTTTCAGCCCGATTTTAAAGGGACTTATATCAGAAGCGATGTAAAGGCCTCTGTTATGCCTATTAAAGGCATATCTTCTATAGATCAGATCAGTATCATCAATTTATCAGGAGGTGGAATGGTAGGAAAAGCAGGTTTTAGCGGAAGGTTGTTTTCATTGCTATCCCGAGAACAGATCAATATGGTATTGATTACCCAATCATCATCAGAACATAGTATCACTTTTGCTGTAAAACCATCAGATGTAGAAACGGCTATCAAATTGATTGAGAAAGAATTTGAACTGGAACTCAATGCACAAAAATTAAGTTGGCCAGAAGTAGAACATAACCTTGCCGTTTTAGCGGTGGTTGGAGAGAATATGAAGCGTACACCGGGGATGAGTGGCAGGCTTTTCCATGCACTCGGCAGAAATGGTATCAATGTAAGGGCTATAGCACAGGGATCTTCAGAATACAATATTTCAGTTATTATTGGTAAAGACGATTTATCAAAAGCAGTAAACGCCGTTCATGATGCTTTCTTTACAGATTTGAAACGAACACTTAACATCTTTTGCTTAGGAACAGGAAATATAGGGAAAACCCTTTTTACACAGTTAAAAGATCAGATGTCTTTTTTGGCTCAAAATAATGATTTGCAGGTAAAGGTTACGGGTATAGGTAACACAAGGAAAATGATTTTTAATGCTGATGGTTTAAACTTGAGTACCTGGGAAACCGAACTGAACGAGCAGGGCGCACAGGCAGAACTGAAACGGTTTATAGATCAGATGGTAGCCATGAATTTACCAAACTGCGTTTTTGTTGACAATACTGCTAGTGAGGCACCTGTAGCTTTTTATCAGCATATCTTTGAAAATACCATTTCTATAGTAACCTGTAATAAGAAAGGTAATTCTGCCGCCTATGCGCAATATAAATTGTTTAAAGATACAGCCCGTAAACATGGCGTAGACTTTTATTATGAAACCAATGTAGGAGCCGGATTACCCATTATACGTACCCTAAAAGATCTGATGATGAGTGGTGATAAGGTTACGAGGATAGAAGCTATTTTATCAGGAACCATTTCTTACATTTTTAACAACTTTAAAGATAATGCCGGATTTTATGAAACCGTTAAACAGGCACAGGATTTAGGTTATACCGAGCCCGATCCACGTGATGATCTGAATGGTAAAGATTTTATGCGTAAGATGCTTATACTGGCTCGTGATGCGGGTTACCATCTCGAAGCAGATGATGTAAAAATCGATAATATTTTACCTGATTCATGCTTACAGGCACCAAGTGTAGAAGCCTTTTATCAGGAGCTTGAGCTTAATGCCACTTATTTTGAGGCACTTAAAAATAGGGCTAAAACTCAAAATAAGGTGCTACGCTATATAGGTAAGTTAGAAGATGGAAAAGCAGAGATTAGTTTACAAATGGTAGATGAAAATCACCCTTTTTATATGCTTTCGGGTAGTGATAACATCATTTCATTTACTACAGACCGCTATATGAACAGGCCAATGGTGGTAAAAGGACCTGGAGCGGGAGCAGAGGTAACCGCAGCAGGTGTTTTTGCTGATATTATTAATGTGGGGAGGGCATAACATGAAAAAGCAGCTTAAAGTATTTGCTCCGGCCACTGTAGCTAATGTGGTGTGCGGCTTTGATGTGCTGGGGTTTGCCGTAAATGAACCTGGAGACGAAGTGTTGATGACGCTTACAGATCAACCGGGTATTAAAATTATACAGATTACAGGTGATGGTGGCAAACTTCCTTTAGAGAGCCATAAAAATACAGTAAGCGCATCTGTACAACATTACCTTAAACATATCAACAGAGAAGATGTGGGTGTAGAAATTTCTTTGCATAAGAAAATGCCTATAGGTAGCGGATTAGGTTCTAGCTCGGCAAGTACAGTTGCGGGCCTTTTTGCCATTAATCAATTAATGGGTAATCTGTTAACAGCAAAAGAATTGGTGCCATTTGCGATGAAAGGAGAGGAGCTGGCTTGTGGTTATGGGCATGCAGATAATGTAGCCCCAGCCCTAATGGGAGGCTTTGTGTTGATCAGAAGCTATGATCCATTAGATATTATATCATTGCCTGTACCAGCCAGTTTACATGTAGCTATTGTTTACCCCGAAGTTGATGTACCTACAAAAGATGCCAGGCAAATGATCCGTACAAAAATTCAATTGAAAGATGCGGTTACACAATGGGGTAATGTTGCGGGTTTGGTAAGTGGTTTGTTTTTAGATGATTTGGATTTAGTGGGACGTAGCATGAAAGATGTGTTGGTAGAGCCCTTTCGATCTATCCTGATACCAGGTTTTGAAGAATTGAGAAACATAGCAATGGAAAACGGAGCTGTAGGATTTGGTATATCAGGTTCTGGACCTTCAGTTTTTGCATTGGCCGGGGATCCTCTTACTGCTAGAAAAATAACCGATTTACAGCAAGCGTATCTTTCAAAGATGAAAATCAACAGTTCTGCTTTTGTATCAGCGGTAAACACCGAAGGACCTAAACTATTGTGATCTGAACTCCAGTTATTTACATGTAATCAATATTTGAAAAATGAAATTTTATTCAACCCAAAATAAAAACTTGCGTGTATCATTTAAGGAAGCTGTTTTTAACAGCATGCCTTTAGATAGAGGATTGTATATGCCTGAGTTTATTCCACAATTAGGAGATCAATTTATTAATCAGATCGAAAAATATACTTTTCCTGAAATTGCCTTTGAAATAGCAACTAAATTGTTAAAAAATGATATACCTGAGCAGCAATTAAAAAAACTGATAGATGACGCTATAAATTTTGAAGCACCTGTTGTAAGACTTGATGATTCTACTTTTGTGTTAGAATTGTTTCATGGGCCTTCTTTAGCCTTCAAAGATTTTGGCGCTCGTTTTATGAGCAGGGTAATGAGTTACTTTTTACATGAGGGAGGGCCCATGCTGGATGTACTTGTGGCTACATCAGGCGATACCGGCGGAGCCGTGGCTTTAGGTTTTTTAGGTGTGCCGAATACACGGGTTACCATTCTCTATCCTAAAGGAAAGGTTAGCCCCGTACAGGAACTGCAGTTAACCACAAACGGGCAAAATATAAGATCGATAGAAATTGAAGGCACTTTTGATGATTGTCAAGCTTTGGTTAAACAGGCCTTTGCAGATGAAGAACTGAACCGGAAATTTCGTTTAACTTCTGCTAACTCTATTAATATTGCCCGTTTGATACCGCAAACTTTTTATTATTTCAATGCTTATGCCCAGCTTAAACGTATAGGTGTTGAACAGGTAACTTTTGCTGTACCAAGTGGTAATTTTGGAAATATTGCAGCAGGCTTACTGGCTTTTAAAATGGGCTTGCCTGTAAAGCAATTTATTGCGGCAACTAATGTAAACGATACTGTTCCCCGTTATCTGGAAACAGGAATTTATCAAACCAAACCATCTGTACCTACTTGTGCAAACGCTATGGATGTGGGGGCGCCGAGTAATTGGGTACGCATTATGGATTTGTTTCATAATGATACGAAAGCCATAAAAACGATGGTCAAAGCTTATCGTTTTACAGATGAAGAGACGCTAAGAGGTATGAAAGCAATTTGTGATAAATATGCTTACATTGCCTGCCCTCATACAGCTATTGCTTATCTGGCAACAGAAAGTTATAAGAAAGAAAGGGTACCAAATAATGATGTAACGGTATTTTTGTCAACTGCACATCCTTGCAAATTTCCTGAAGTATTTCCTGATGAGATCGCTGCCAAGATAGAAGCCCCTGTACAGGTTAAAAATCTGGCAAATAGGCAAAAACAATCAGAACGATTAGTCGCCAATTTTGATGCATTTAAGAATTACTTAATGCGGGTTTAGTTAAAATGGGTTGTTTGAAATATGGCTGTGTCACATTGAGCCTGTCGAAATGTGAAGCCTCCATTACGAGAGACTTCGACAAGCTCAGTCTGACATCATAGCCATTAAACAACCCCTTTTAACTCATTATAAATTAATAATTTCTCCTTTGCTTTCATTTCCAGTTCTGTCAACTGCTGTAACCATAATGGCTTTCAACGTTTGGGTAGATTTAACTTTACCATTTAATTCAATGGTTTTTGGCAATTGAAGGAATGAGCTTTTGGTATTTAGCGTGCGGTATGTCCATTTGGAGCCATACAAGGTATAAACTACATATTTAAATACGTCCTTAGCATCTTTTTGCGTCCATTTGATGTATAAATCATTATCCCTGTTCTCAGTGCTTACCGATGGCGACGCGGGTAGCTTTTTGTTGAGCCATAAAGACTGAGGAACCAAAGCTTCTTCCTGATAAGGTCCGGCTAATAGATCTTTGCGTAGGCTTTCATGTTGAAGTAAAGCAGCAATGCTCCAGTGGGCCACTCCTGGTGATAGGGGTGTAGTAGCACGAGAAATCATGATCTGATTGATGATTTCATCGCTGTTCTTTTCACCGCCCCCTAATCCACTGTTCAATCCTGGCCATAAGTGGCGATGTTTGGTGTTTTCTGAGTTCCACCAGTTTAATAACACGGGAAAACTTAAAGGAATATTGTTAATTTGCCAATATAGCTGTGGCATAAAATAATCTATCCAGCCTTTGTTTAACCATAACTTGGCATCAGCATAAAGTTTGTCGTACTGATCCATTCCTCTGATAGACTCAGGATAACCCGGACGCCATATACCAAAAGGACTGATTCCAAATTTTACGTGTTTTTTCTCTGCTTTAATGGTCTTGTAAATACGTTTTACAAAAATATTTACCTGCTCTCTACGCCAGTCTCCTCTTGATAATTTCCCTCCTTTGCTTTGGTAAGCTGCATAACTTTCATCATCCGGAAAATCTGCTCCACCGTTATACTCGGCATAAGGATAAAAGTAATCGTCAAAGTGTACGCCATCTATATCGTATCGTTTTACAATATCCTTTACCACCGCAACAGCTAAGTCCTGAGTGCCTTTTTTTGAAGGATCGAACCACCAGTAGCCCTGTTTTAATTTTACTACCAGATCGGGATGTTTCTTAACTACCGAGAAATCGCTAACCGGACCACCTGCAATATGATGTGCACGATAAGGATTTAACCATACATGAAGCTCCATACCGCGTTCATGAGCAGCATTTACCCAAAATTCTAAAGGATCATAATAAGGATCAGGGGCTTTACCTTGTTCTCCTGTTAGGTAATATGACCAAGGCTCCAGGTCGCTTTTATAAAATGCGTCTGCTTGTGGCCTGATTTGAAAAATAACTGCATTAAAATTATTTTTTTGCAACATATCTAATAAAGCAATGGCTTCATCCTGTTGTTGCTGTGTGCTAAGACCTGGTTTGCTCGGCCAGTTTATGTTGGCAACACTTGCTACCCAAGCAGCCCTGAATTCACGCTGTGCCTTGGGGCTATTTACAATTTGACTTTTCCCCTGTAAGACGATTAAACAGATGAGTAGTGTAAAAATGATGGTTTTTTTTAACATGATTGCAAAGTATTTTCATCAATAATAAAAATATTTTATCTAAATACTGCATATACCTGCAAAACAAAACATAAAGCTGCAAAATAAAGTTGTTTTCTTGGTTTTAGGCTGATCTGTTTGTAAAGCTTGATTAAAAAAATATTCACGTTTAAATGTTAGAGAAAAAAGGAGAACAATTTGTGCATTAAGCTGTTATACTTGATGTTGTTAAACTAAATCTTGATCATATGAAGAAATTATTCGCTGAATTTTTTGGTACCTTCTGGTTGGTTTTTGGGGGATGTGGCAGTGCAATTTTTGCAGCAGGCATACCCAGTTTAGGAATTGGTTTTGCTGGTGTTGCACTGGCATTTGGATTAACGGTACTTACAATGGCTTATGCTGTTGGCCCTATTTCGGGAGGGCATTTTAACCCTGCAGTATCTGTAGGACTGACTGTGGGAGGTCGTTTCCCTCTAAAAGATTTAATCCCTTATATTGTTTCCCAGTGTTTGGGAGCAATGTTGGCAGCTTCTGCACTTTACATGATTGCTTTAGGCCATGCTGATTTTGCAATTGATAATACAAAACCTGGCGCTTTTGCTGCCAATGGTTATGGAGCGCTTTCACCTAACGGCTATGCGCTTGCTTCGGCATTTTTAGCAGAATTTATACTTACAGCTTTGTTTCTAATTATTATTCTGGGCGCTACAGCAGCATCTTCCAATGGAAAATTTGCCGGCTTAGCCATAGGTTTAGGACTTACGCTTATTCACTTGATTTCTATCCCTATAACCAATACATCGGTTAATCCTGCCAGATCCACTTCACAGGCAATTATAGCCGGTGGGGCATATGTAAATCAGTTGTGGATGTTCTGGGCAGCACCTATTTTGGGGGCTATTGCAGGAGCTTTGATTTACACTTACCTGATTGGCAAAAGAGAAACTGCTCAATAGTTTTGAAGAAATCCCGTTACCCGAAAACGGGATTTCTTTATATTGTTTTTGATTAAAATATAGCCCGTGCAATTTCTTGTGTTTGTTCAGGCTTGCCCATGGTATAAAAATGTAGTACAGGAGCACCAAACTCAATAAGCTCTTTACATTGTTTAATCATAAAGTGGGTACCTACTTCCTTAACTTCTTGCGCCGTTTTACAATGATTAACGGCATCTGTAAGGTCATCAGGCAAATCAATATGGAAAATCTTTGGCAAACTGATCAATTGTTTGGCGGTACTAATGGGCTTTAAGCCTGGAATAATAGGAACATTAATACCATTTTCTCTGCATTTCTTTACAAAATCAAAGTACTTTTGGTTATCAAAAAACATCTGTGTTACGATGAACTCAGCACCCAAGTCAATTTTGTGTTTCAGGTATTTAAAATCCGTATTGAGATTGGGAGCCTCAAAATGTTTTTCAGGATAGCCCGCTACACCAATACAGAAATCGCTTTTAAAGGTATCGATATCTTCATGCAGAAATTTACCGTTATTATGGTTTTTAATATGCTGAACCAGATCACTGGCATAAGTGTGCCCGCCTGGAGTAGGTACAAAGCTCGAATCGGCCTGACGTGAATCTCCTCGTAAAGCCAGTACATTATCTATACCTAAAAACTGAAGATCTATCAGCGCGTTTTCGGTTTCTTCTTTGGTAAATCCACCGCAAATTAAATGAGGTACAGCATCAATGCCATATTTATTGATAATTGCAGCGCAAATAGCAATGGTGCCGGGTCGTTTACGGTAAGAGATTTTTTGTAATAAACCATCGCCTTTATCTTTATAGATATAATCTTCTCTTAGTGAAGTTACATCAATAAAAGGAGGATTAAATTCTAATAAAGGTTCAATTGAATCATAAACCCATTGTATGCTCTGTCCTTTTACAGGTGGTAACAATTCAAATGAGAATAAGGTCTTGCCTTTTGCATTTTTAATATGTTCGATGATCTTCATTGCAATGGTTTATGATTTTTAATGTATGATGATTTAATAAGCCAGATTAGGTGCCAGCCAGCGTTCTGTTTCTTCAAGTGGCATAGATTTTCGTTTTGCATAATCTTCTACCTGATCTTTGGTAATTTTGTTCAATCCAAAATATTTTGAATCGGGATGCGAAAAGTAAAAGCCACTTACTGCTGCGGTAGGGTACATGGCATAACTTTCCGTTATTTGCAGGCCAATTTCTTGATCTGCATTTAATAAGGCAAACAAAGTTCCTTTCTCAGTATGCTCGGGGCAGGCAGGGTAACCCGGAGCCGGACGTATACCGGTATATTGCTCTTTTATCAGCTCTTCATTGGTAAAGTGTTCATCTTTTGCATAGCCCCAATATTCTTTGCGTACCATTTCGTGCAGTTTTTCTGCAAATGCTTCTGCAAGACGATCGGCCAGTGCTTTAATTAAAATACTGTTATAATCATCATGATTGCGTTCGTATTCAGCTACCAGCTCATCGCAGCCAATGCCTGCAGTTAATGCAAAAGCACCAAAATAATCTTTTACTCCGCTCTCTTTTGGCGCGATAAAATCTGATAAGGCATAATAAGGTTGTCCTTCAGGTTTTTCTGCCTGCTGGCGTAAAGTATGAATACGTACTTTATTTGCTTTTCCGTTTTTCAATAGGCCACTTTGAGGTAATAACTCGGCATCAAGCTCCAGTTCTATGTCATCCCCAATTGAAGAAGCGGGCCAAAAACCTAATACGGCTTTGGCTTTCAATAATTTTCGTTCCACTACTGTTTTTAACAAAGCTTGGGCATCATCAAATAATTTCCGCGCTTCATGGCCTACATTTTTGTCTTCGAATATTTTAGGATAACTGCCCCTAAGTTCCCAAGTATGGAAAAATGGTGTCCAGTCTATGTAAGGAATAAGCTCAGTAAGCGGGAAATCATGCAGCACTTTTGTGCCTGTAAATAAAGGTGCAGGAGCTACCTTGCTTAAATCTATTTTGAATTTTGAGGCTCTTGCCTCTTCAATGCTTTTAAATCTTTTATCAGAGCGTTTGTTCAGATGAGCTTCACGGGCTTTATTGTATTCTTCTTTAATCTGTGTAATATAATTATTCTTCAGCTCGCCGTTCATTAAAGTGCTGCATACCGTAACGCTTCTTGAAGCATCCAGCACATGAATGGTAGGTCCAGAATAGTTCGGGGCAATTTTTACGGCCGCATGGATACGTGAGGTAGTTGCACCACCCACAATAAGAGGGATATTAAAACCTTCGCGTTCCATTTCTTTGGCAAAATGCACCATCTCATCTAAGGAAGGTGTGATCAGACCACTTAAGCCAATAATATCGGCATTGATTTCTTTAGCTTTTTTTATAATATCCTGTGCCGGAACCATTACTCCCATATCTACGATTTCGAAGTTATTGCAAGCTAGAACCACGCCTACAATATTTTTGCCTATATCGTGTACATCGCCTTTTACAGTAGCCAGAAGTATCCGGCCTGCCGAGGCTCCCTGGTCTAAATCAGGATTGGCCTGTTTTTCTGCTTCAATAAATGGCAGCAGGTAGGCCACTGCCTTTTTCATTACACGGGCAGATTTTACCACTTGAGGAAGAAACATCTTACCTGATCCGAACAAGTCACCTACGATATTCATGCCATCCATTAAAGGCCCCTCTATTACTTGTATAGGACGGGGATATTTCTGACGGGCTTCTTCCACGTCTTCATCGAGGTATTCGATAATACCTTTAACTAAAGCATGCGAAAGACGCTCTTCAACAGTTGCTTTGCGCCAGGTTTCATCTTTGCTAATGGTCTTACCTTTATTTTTTACCGTTTCAGCAAATTCTACTAAGCGTTCGGTAGCATCAGGCCTGCGGTTTAACAGTACATCTTCTACTTTTTGCAGTAGTTCAGGTTCAATTTCTTCGTAAACTTCCAACATCCCTGCATTTACAATACCCATATCCAAGCCAGCTTTAATGGCGTGATACAGAAAAGCAGAGTGCATGGCTTCACGAACCACGTTATTTCCTCTAAAAGAGAAAGAAATATTAGAAACCCCTCCACTAACTTTTGCCAAAGGCAGGTTTTCTTTGATCCATTTGGTAGCTTTTATAAAATCAACCGCATAATTGTTGTGTTCTTCTAAACCTGTGGCAACGGTTAAGATGTTCGGGTCGAAAATAATATCCTGGGGAGGAAAACCGATTTCGTTCACTAAAATATCATAACTGCGTTTACAGATTTCTGTTCTGCGTTCATAATTATCAGCTTGTCCCTGCTCATCAAAAGCCATTACTACTACTGCTGCACCGTATTTTAAGATCTGACGTGCATGAGATTTAAAGCTTTCTTCCCCTTCTTTCAAGGAAATAGAGTTTACAATTCCTTTTCCCTGTAGGCATTTTAATCCGGCTTCTATCACACTCCATTTAGAAGAATCGATCATGATAGGTAGTTTTGCAATTTCAGGTTCAGAAGCAATCAGGTTTAAGAATTTGGTCATGGCAGCTTCTGAGTCAAGCATACCTTCGTCCATATTTACATCTATGATTTGTGCACCGCCCTCAACTTGCTGCAAAGCAACAGAAAGTGCGGCTTCATAGTCACCGCTTAAGATGAGTTTAGAAAATTTTGGAGAACCTGTAATGTTGGTACGCTCGCCTACATTCACAAAAATACTTTCAGGTGTAATGGTAACAGGTTCCAGTCCGCTTAAACGTAAATAAGGTTCTATAAAAGGAATTTTGCGAGGCTGTGCTTTTTTTGCCTTTTTGGCAATGCAACCAATATGCTCAGGTGTTGTTCCACAACATCCACCTACAATATTCACAAAACCCGATTCGATAAAATCTTCTACCAGATGGGCGGTTTCATGCGGTAATTCATCATAAGCCCCAAACTCATTAGGTAGACCGGCATTGGGATAAGCAGAAACAAAGCAGGCGGCTTTGGCCGCTAATTCTTCTATATGTGGCCGCATTTCTTTAGCACCTAACGCACAATTGAACCCAATACTTAACGGTTGGGCATGTGCCACAGAATTTAAAAATGCTTCTGCTGTCTGTCCCGATAAAGTTCTCCCCGAAGCATCGGTAATGGTACCCGAAATCATGATCTCGAGTTTGCGCCCGATGATCTCTTCGTAATCTTTAATGGCTGCAATGGCAACTTTTGCATTTAAAGTATCAAAAATAGTTTCTATCAAAAGCACATCGGCACCGCCATCTACCAAACCTTTAACCTGCTCGTAATAAGCTTCATATAATTCATCATAAGAGATAGCCCTGAAACCCGGATCGTTCACATCGGGAGATAAAGATAAAGTACGGTTTGTGGGGCCAATGGCTCCGGCAACAAAACAAATCCTGTCTGGATTTGCTGTCATAAAATCAGCTGTAGCTTCTTTGGCAATTCTGGCACCCTCAAAACTCAGCTCATAAGAAAGCGATTCCATCTGGTAATCAGCCATGGAAATGCGTTGTGTGCTGAAAGTATTGGTTTCTATAATATCGGCTCCTGCTTCAAGATACCTGGTATGGATAGCTTTGATAATATCAGGCCGGGTTATATTTAACAGGTCGTTATTTCCCTTTACATCGCAGGGATGATTTTTAAAGCGCTCGCCTCTAAAATCTTGTTCAGTAAGTTGATATTGCTGTATCATGGTGCCCATTGCACCATCGATAACCAAAATGCGCTTTGCTAATTCTTCTCTAATGCTCATAATACGATCTGCGTTTAACGTTTGGCGAGTGAACGCTTATCGTTTAACGCAATACTCAAAATTTATTGGCTTACTTTAAAAGTAGGGGAACTGGTTTCCTTAAACTTATCTTTCCCCGGTTCCGGGTAGAATGTAGCACCTTGTTAGCACAGGTTGCTAAGACATCGTTGGGTCTAATCCCTCCGCCTTTCTTAATAAGCAGTACAAAAATGCAACATCGCTTTGTTATTTCCAAAAAAGAGGTAACAATAACCAAATAAAATTACAAAGGCCGTGCAATTTTGCACGGCCTTTGATATAAAATTTTGTATAACCTAAATAAAGCTGTTGATATTTTGATTGGCTTTTTATTTCCTGTTCCCAAAAATACGTAGCAGATATAAAAAGATATTTAAGAAATCAAGGTATAAAGAAAGAGCAGCAACAATAGCCATTTTTCTGCTCTCTACCTGTAATGCCTGTTCACCATTGCTTTCTATGCCTTGACCAATGCGTTTGATTTTTTGCACATCATAAGCGGTTAAAGCGGTAAATACAGCTATACCGATAAATGCCATGAACAGACTGAACTGCTCGCTTTGAATAAACATATTGATCAGGCTTGCAATGATTAGACCAATTAAGCCTACCATTAAAATAGGACCAAATTTACTCAAATCTATATTGGTGGTATAACCCATAAAAGCCATGATACCAAAAATGCCAGCAGCGGCAGCAAAACAACTTACGATAGAACCGCTGGTGTAAGCCAGTAAGATAAAGCTTAAACTTATTCCTGTTAATACCGAATATAGGATGAAAACGCCTACTAAAGCGCCATATGATAGTCTGCTTAAACCAAAGCTCATGGTTAAAACCAAAACCAAAGGCGAAAACATAGCTATATAACCAAAAATAGACATGCCTACTTTGCCAGTTTCAGGATTTTGTGTAATTAAATACTGCATTAAACCCGTATTTGAACCAAAAAGATATGCCGCAATTGTAGAAAGGCTTAAAGCGACAAACATCCAAGTAAACACATTCGCAAAAAATTTCTTTGCCACTTGTCCTTCTTCTAAAACAATTACATTAGGGTCTTGATATTGATAATTTTGTTGTTCCATTCTTATTTTTAAATTGGTTACTGGTTAAAAATACTATTTTAATTTAACCTTTTGGTCAATATTTCTTCAACTTTTTTATAAACCTGTAAAGGTTTTAGTTTACGCCAGTATAGCTCATCAAGTTCGCCACCAAAATTGATATAGTAATCGATACTGTTATCCCTGAATTCTTTAACCACATGCTCATTAAAATTTATTCCGGCTATCCATCCTTCTTCAACTTCCTGAAACCACTCCTCGTAATAACTATCATCAGAAGCATGAAAATTTAATACGTTTTCACCTATCAGAATAAATTTATTAATCCCTTCATCTATCATTAACTCAATGATCTCGCGTTTGAGTATCATGATGTCATTGGTAATGGCGTCATTCCATTCGCCTATAAATTCAATAATTGCATAGCAACGCTCATAATCAACAAATAAAACTTTGAGGTAAAGTGTATTTGAACCAAAGGCATCCCATTGCGGGTGCAAGAGGAAATTATATATCTGCTTGTCGAAATAAAACTCAGAATATTCCGTATTGTAAAATGGCGACCGCTCATCTTCTGCAGCAATATAATCATCACGCCATTGGTAATATGGTTCTATCTCGTGCATTTACAAGTTTCAGAGTAAAAGAATAAAGAGAGTTTTAGATGATCTTATCTGCTTTTAATGTTTTGCTTCAACTGCTTTACGCACGCTTCCGTATTTGTTTAGCAAAGCTGATGCTTCTTCCTGGCTAATGTTCAGTTCGGTCATCACCATGTGCGTACCCCTATCAACCAGTTTATGGTTGGTTAATTGCATATCAACCATACGGTTACCTTTTACACGGCCTAACTTAATCATTACTGTTGTACTTAGCATATTTAGTACCAGTTTTTGTGCAGTTCCCGATTTCATACGGGTAGAACCTGTTAAAAATTCAGGGCCAACCACAACCTCAACAGGGTAATCTGCTGCTGCAACAACAGGTCCGCCATGGTTACAAATGATACATCCGGTTAAAATGCCATGTTTGCGGGCCATATTTAATCCGCCAATTACATAAGGCGTTGTACCTGATGCAGCTAAACCTACTAAAGAATCATTTTCGTTAAGTTCATATTCCTGTAGATCTTTCCATGCCTGTTCTTCGTCATCTTCGGCAAATTCTACAGCTTTACGTATCGCCGTATCACCTCCCGCAATAATCCCTACTACCATATCAAAAGGAACACCGAAGGTTGGGGGGCATTCTGATGCGTCAACAATGCCTAAGCGTCCGCTGGTACCCGCGCCAATATAAAACAGTCTTCCACCGTTTTTCATTCTTTCAGCTACTGCGGTAGCCAATTTTTCTATTTGAGGAAGCGCATTTTCTACAGCAAGCGGTACTAATTTATCTTCGTTGTTTATGTTCTTTAATATCTCTGATACAGACATTTTATCAATGTCTTTATATTTTGATTCTTGTTCGGTAATTCTGTTCATTCTATAAAATCGGGATAAATCTCTTAACTTATAAACACGCTTTTTTAGAAAGTGTGCTTTAAACACAAATATCGAGAATAAAAATTAAAAAACTCAAAAGTAATTTCAGCGTTGTTATGAAATAAGAAGATTAAAATTTTGTAGCTTTGTGTAGTTCATTTACATGAAAAAGAATAACCGTTCTGCCTTACTGCTGGCTTTAATTTATGTGGTGTTTTTAGTTGGAGGTATGTATCTGGGTTACAGACTTCTGAGCCGTCCTGAATTTGAACGTAGTAAACAGGTAACGGCAGCTAATACCGAAGCCGAGAGGGTAGAGGATATCATTCACATTATCAAGAAAAAATATGTGGATGAAGTTAGCACCTCTCATTTAAAAAGTGATACCCCTATAGATAGTATCTTAAATCAGTTAGATCCTCATACCACTTATCTGCCTCCTTCTAAAGCCGAAGAACTGAGCCAATCTTTAGATGGTAATTTTGAAGGAATAGGAGTAGAGTATTATATTTTAAATGATACGCTTTTGGTTACCAACGTTTTAAAGGATGGGCCTGCTTTTTCTTCGGGATTAAGACAGGGAGATAAAATCTTAAAGATTGATAGTGTGGTGGTTAGTGGCAGGTCTTTGCCGCGTTCTGAAGTAACGGGAAGAATAAAAGGGAAAAAAGGAAGCTATGTTAAGTTGCAGGTTTTACATCAGGGATTAAATAATCCTGTTCTTTTGAACATCAGAAGAGGACGTGTAGAAGTGAGTAGCATTGATGCAGCTTACATGTTGAATGCTGAAACCGCTTATATCAAGATTAGCAGGTTTGGCGCAAATACCGATGCCGATTTTGTGAACGCCATTAGGGCTTTAAAAACCAAAGGCATGAAAAAGATGGTGCTGGATCTGAGAGATAACGGCGGTGGTTATTTAAGTGCTGCAACAGGGTTAGCTAACCAGTTTTTCCCAGAAAATAAGCTCATTGTTTATACCGAAGGTAAGCATGAACCCCGAACAGATTATTTTACCACAGGTGGGGCTGAATTTGCACAGGGAAAAGTTGCTGTACTGATTAATGAGAATTCGGCCTCTGCCAGCGAGATTTTTGCAGGCGCTATTCAGGATCTGAATCGAGGGATTATCATTGGGCGCAGGTCTTTTGGTAAGGGTCTTGTGCAGGAACAGTTCGCGTTTGAAGATGGCGCAGCTTTAAACCTTACAGTGGCAAGATATTATACGCCACTGGGCAGAAGTATCCAAAAATCTTATAAAAATGGATTGAAAGCTTATCAGCATGAAATAGAAGACCGACTAAATACAGGCGAGCTTACCGCAGAGAATAAACAGATAGACAGCATCAATAAAACCATGCCTTATGTGGTTAAAAATGGTAAAAGAGTTTTTGCAGGTGGAGGTATACAGCCAGATATTTACGTAAAACTGGATACAACAGGTTACAATAAATTCTATGCGGGCTTACAAAGTAAGAATGTGATGATTGATTTTGTTTTTGATGTACTGTCAGAGCGATATAATGCAGATCAGTTAAGTCAGAATTTAAGTGCTTTCGCCATAAGCGAGCAAGACTTTGCAGATTTTTTAAAATACGCTAAGCAAAAACAGGTTGTAGGTGATGTTAAGCAGATTAATGCTGCCAAGCCCTTGATCTATAATGCGCTTAAGATTCTTCTCTGTAAGTTTTATTTAGGTGATAATGGTTATTACAGAGCACTGAATTTAAACGATAATGCAGTAAAGCAGGCTTTAAACGCTTTACAATAAAATTTTCAGGTTCTTGGCAATAATTAAATACCGGTTAGCTCTATTTTTCTTTTTCTTTTTAGATTAATATTTTGTAAAATGTCGTATTTTGGAATTTTATTTTAAATTGAAATTATTTTTTGAAATATAGTTTTACTGACTGTAGTTTTGTGTTTTAAACTTACAGCCGATGCCATTACAAAATTTATTGCCCGGAGATTTAAATACTTTACAAGATCTATTGCAGAAAGTAAAAACCAATACCGATCATTTTATGGGTTATCCGGTAGCTAAAGATTTCGATTATACTGAGCTGCTACCCTTTTTGAATTATCCGATGAACAATCTCGGAGATCCTTTTGTGGATTCGACCTATGCGGTTGATTCAAGAGAAATGGAAAAAGAAGTGATCGCTTTTTTTGCTGCTTTATTTAGGGCTAATTTGGATGATTGGTGGGGTTATGTAACCAACGGAGGTTCTGAAGGAAATCTGTATGGTTTGTATTTGGCTCGTGAGCTTCACCCTAAGGGGATGGTTTATTATTCTGAAGCTACACATTACAGTGTACAAAAGAATTTGCATTTATTGAATATGCCTAATATTGTAATCAGTGCTCAGGAAAACGGTGAGATAGATTATGAGGATTTAGAAAGAACGATTGGCATGAACAGGCATATTCCGGTGATTATTATGGCCAATATTGGTACTACCATGACCGAAGCCCGGGATGATATTGCCAAAATCAAAACAATATTGAAGAAGTTAGCGATCAAGAACTACTATATCCATGCCGATGGTGCTTTATCGGGTAGTTACAGCGCTTTTATTGAACCAAGACCAGCATTTGATTTTGCGGATGGCGCAGACAGCATTGCCATAAGCGGTCACAAATTTTTCGGTTCGCCCATGCCTTGCGGCGTAGTTGTGGTAAAGAAATCTAACCGCAACCGCATAGCCAGATCTGTAGCTTACATTGGTAGTATAGATACCACCATAACAGGCTCAAGAAACGGGCATAGCCCTTTATTTTTATGGTATACCATTAAAAAATTAGGCATTGAGGGTTTACGTGAACGTGCTGCACATAGTTTAGATGTTGCTCAATATGCTACTGATGAATTGAACAAAATAGGTGTAAAAGCTTGGCGTAATCCTAATACCATAACAGTTAATTTCCCCGCGCCAGATCCAGCTATAAGACAAAAATGGCAATTGGCTTCAGAAAATGGGTGGTCGCATATTATCTGTATGCCTAACGTACAAAAAGAACATATTGATGCCCTGATTGCTGAAATGGCAGCACAGCCGGTTATAATCTAAAACCTTAAATACATCTAAATTAACACGCTCTTATTTCTGTCTGAAATAGATTTGGATGGGTACTCCCGAAAAATCGAAATTCTCACGCAGTTTATTTTCTAAAAAACGCTTATAAGGCTCTTTAATATATTGTGGCAGGTTACAGAAAAAGGCAAACATAGGTGCTACACCATTAATCTGGGTTATGTATTTGATCTTGATGTACTTACCTTTTGTGGCTGGAGGTGGATAATTCTCAATAATAGGCAACATCACATCATTTAACTTAGAAGTAGATATTTTCTTGCTGCGGTTATGGTAAACTTCCATAGCAGTTTCAACCGCTTTAAAAATACGCTGTTTGTTCAGTACCGATGTGAAAATAACAGGTACATCTGTAAAAGGCTGTAATTTTTCTTTGATCTGATCTTCAAAAACTTTCATGGTTTTGTTATTCTTCTCAATCAAATCCCATTTGTTTACTAAAATTACCACGCCTTTTTTATTCTTTTCAGCCAAGTGAAAAATATTGATGTCTTGCGCTTCAAGGCCTTCTGTTGCATCTAGCATTAATATACATACATCAGCTTCTTCCAGGGCTTTGATGGTTCGCATCACTGAGTAAAACTCTATATTTTCTTTAACTTTGGTTTTCTTACGTAATCCGGCCGTATCTATGAACATGAACTCGTACCCAAACTGATTATAATGTATATGGATCGAATCGCGAGTGGTACCTGCAATAGGAGTTACAATATTACGCTCTTTCCCCATTAAGGCATTAACCAAAGATGATTTGCCCACATTAGGACGACCAATTATGGTAATTTTAGGTAGCTTACTTTCTTCTTCCTCAACATTCTCCAGATGACTTACCACCTGATCAAGTAAATCGCCAGTGCCTGAACCGGTCATTGAAGATATGGTATAGATATCTCCTAAACCTAAACTGTAAAATACAGCAGAATCATGTTCAAGATTGTTGTTGTCTACCTTGTTTACCACCACAAAAACAGGCTTGTTGCTGCGGCGTAAAATATCAGCTATTTCATCATCCAGATCAGTTACACCCGTAGTTACATCTACCATGAAAAGTAGAACAGAAGCTTCTTCAATAGCAATAACCACTTGCTCGCGAATGGCTGCTTCAAAAACATCATCAGAGCCTGCAACATAACCGCCAGTATCAATTACGGTAAATTTCTTATCGGTCCACTCAGCCACACCATAATGCCTGTCGCGTGTTACACCGCTAAAATCGTCAACAATAGCTTTTCTGCTTTCCGTTAAACGGTTAAAAAGCGTTGATTTACCTACGTTTGGTCTTCCTACAATTGCTATAATGTTGCTCATTCTTGATTTGTTTTTGGGTATATGATCAGTTTAAGGCCTAAGCCGCTGATACAGCATGGTATTTAAAAGCCCGAAACAGAAAATCCAATCTCGGGAATTTGCAAAAATACAGTTAATTTTCGTAGCCGAAATTTTTTAAGTAATTCTTTTTACTGCGCCAATCTGGGATCACTTTCACAAACAGCTGTAAAAATACCTTTTGATCTATAAATTTCTCAATGTCTTTACGGGCTTCTGTACCCACTTTTTTTAGAGAACTACCTCCTTTACCTATGAGGATATTTTTTTGCGAATCGCGTTCAACAATGATTTCGGCGCTGATACGGGTAAGCCCGTCTTCCTCTTTAAAAGAAGTAATGATTACCTCTGTACTGTAAGGGATTTCTTTCTGGTAGTTTAAAAAGATTTTTTCTCTGATGATCTCCGAAGCAAAGAAGCGCAGATGTCTGTCTGTAAGATCTTCTTTATCGTAATAAGCCGGGTGCTCAGGTAAATGCTCCAGAATAAGCGGCAGTAAACCTTCTAAATTGTACTGATGCAATGCCGAAATGGCAAAAATGTATAAAGGGTTAAGTTTTTGCTGCCAGAAAGCGGTTTTTTCTGCAACGAGCTCCTGTGTAGCGGTATCAATTTTATTAATTAGTACAACCAAAGGAATATTACTGTTCGCAATTTTTTCTAAAACATCGTTTTCATCATGTTTTTCATGAATATCGGTTACAAAGAGAATAAGATCGGCATCTGATAAAGATAAGCTAACGGCGCTCATCATGGAGTCCTGTAATTCATATTTAGGTTTGATAATTCCGGGCGTGTCAGAAAAAACAATCTGGTAATCTTCTGTATTTACTATGCCCAATATACGGTGCCGTGTGGTTTGTGCTTTAGGTGTGATAATTGATAGTTTTTCACCTACTATGGCATTCATCAACGTAGATTTTCCTACGTTAGGTTTACCAATAATACTTACAAAGCCTGCTTTATGTGCCATCTTCTATATTTTTTTGAAAAAAAAATTTGCGATACAAAGAAACGAATTATATCTTTGCATTCCAATTCGGAACAAGTGTTAAGGATTTAACGCAAAAAAGAGAAGAGTTGTATATAGTGCGGGGTGGAGCAGTTGGTAGCTCGTCGGGCTCATAACCCGAAGGTCGCACGTTCGAGTCGTGTCCCCGCTACCAAATAAGTGCAAGGTAGCACTTGAAATAATGGCCCGTTCGTCTAGGGGTTAGGACGCCAGATTTTCATTCTGGAAACAGGGGTTCGATTCCCCTACGGGCTACGAAAAACATCAATCAAAAATTCAGGTTGGTGTTTTTTTATGCAGATTAAGGATTGTTAATCTGTCAGATTTACTGAAATTTGGTCCATTCGTCTAGGGGTGAGGACGCCAGATTTTCATTCTGGAAACAGGGGTTCGATTCCCCTATGGACTACTGAATTTTTTAAACCGTTATCATTGATCAGCGGTTTTTTTGTTTTATGTATTGTCTTACTTTTAAGCAGAACTTTTCTTATCAATACCAATAATATCTATCTTTAGCTTGTATTATTAACGATAAATTGAAAGCTACTACCGAGATACTATTTATACTAAGTGCTGTAGGATCATTAAATGGATTAATCTTAGCTGGATATCTGTTTTTTGTGCATAAAAATAAGTCAATCGCAGAGTTATTTCTGGCTGTGCTGCTATTGATGTTATCAATCAGGATAGGAAAATCGGTTTTCTTATATTTCAATCCTGGCTTATTAAAAATTTATCTTCAAATTGGCCTTTCGGCATGTTTTTTTATTGGGCCATCGCTTTACTATTTTACCAAGGCAAGTTTTGCATCTTTTGAACGAGTACCTAAAGCATGGCTAACAGTATATATAATTCTGGTTGTTTTGGCTCTCGTAGGAGGAAGTATTTGGCCTTATGAAGATTTTTCTGAAGCTTGGAGAAAAATCATTATTCCTTATGTTATTTATGGCGAGTGGGCTGTTTTTGCAATAATGTCGCTTTACATTTATATTAAGCGTAGAAGAGAGGCCAAGCCATTGGTAAAAGCGGTAGTTATTGGCAATTGCCTTATATTTTTGGCTTATGTATTGGCTATTCTAAATTGGATACCCGGATCCTATATATTAGGAAGCATTATGTATTCGTTCATTTTATACCTTTCAATTTTTATTGCTTTTTATAAAAATAAGCAGGAGAAAACAGAAGAGGCCGATAAATATCAGAACAAAAAGATAGCACAAGAAAATGCAATGCGTATTATTACCAAGCTAGAAAATATCGTTGAAAAGGATTGTCTTTACCAAAATTCTGAACTTAAACTGAGTGATCTGGCTCAGAGATTAAATATTGCCCCGCATCAGCTCTCCCAAATATTAAATGATAATTTGGGCAAAAGCTTCTCTAATTTTATTAATGAATACCGTATTAATGAAGCTGCTAAAAGAATTCTTAATGAAACCCATCTAAAAATAGAGGAGATAGGCTATGAAGTGGGGTTTAATTCAAAATCAGCTTTTTTCACTGCGTTTAAAAAAGTAAAACATACCACGCCATTAAAATACAGAGAGGAACTACTGGCAGCTCAGCCCGGTTCTGTTTTATAAATCAGAACTTCTGACTTCCAAATTCAGAACTCTTAAAATAATTCATATCAATAGTTTTGGACAAAATGTTATTCATTATGTGCCTTAAAACTATTATTACATTTATTCTTTTTATCAGCACGCTTGCTGCTTTTTCACAAACCACCGTGCGTGGAACCATTAAAAGCTCCGGAAACCAAACACCTATACCAACAGCGAATATTCATCTGATTGGTGAAACGGTTAGCAGCTCCAGATTGCTAACCATAACCGATACATTAGGCCGATTTAATTTTGAAACCACGGCTAAATCTAAGATTATATTAAGCATTACAGCTATAGGGTATGAAAATTATACTTTGTTTGTTGAATTAGGCAATCCTTTGGTCGAATTAGGGGTACTGTATCTAAGGCCAAGTACCACCTTGTTAAGTGAGGTGGTGGTGAAAGCCAACATTCCTTCGGTTACTATAAATAAAAGCGGTAACACACTCATCAGGGTTGCAGATAATAAAGAGCTTACGGCTACTGCTAATTTTTTAGATGTATTAAAACGTATTCCTGGGCTTGTTGTAAACGGAGAAAATACCATTTTAATGGGGAACGGTATCCAGCCCGAAGTTTTTATTAACGGAAGACCTTTACATTTAAATGGCACTGAGCTTATCAGTTATTTACAAGGTTTGCCACCCGAGCGGGTGTTGTCTGTAGAATTAATTGCAAATCCTTCGGCAAAATATGACGGTGAATTCAAAGCTATTATTGATATAAAATTAAAAAAAGAGAAAAGTGCCGGATGGGTAGCAAGTTATACAGGACAGGTAGATCAGAATGAATTTACCAGTACCTACCAAAATGTAAATCTTTCTTTTAACAGGAATAAGCTGCAAGCATTTGGCTCATTTAATTATGAAGGAGGGAAAACCATTTATCGCTATGCTGCTTTTCAGCATCTGCCCAATACCAATTTCATGGCTACCCGTTTACAGCAGGCAAATGGTCAAAATAACTACAATCTACAGACTGGAATAGAATACGCCATTAATGAAAAGAACAAATTAAGTGCTTTGGTAAGATATTATTCGCCACTAAATGAACGTGAACGTGAAGGGAGCATACTGATGTTTGATAACGATAGAAAAGATACTGTTTCTCATTTTTTAAATTCCAATCCGCTTCATTACGAGCAAAAGAATCTGGCCTTAACCTTAAATCATGAATTGAGTTTTAAAGATTTTAAGCTTGGGTTTTTGATAAACAGATTATCTGTAAAAAATAATCAATATGATGACTTTTTCAATTTAGATGCTTTGGCAGCAAAACGCTTAGATTATTGGAAATCTGATTTGCGCAATCAGTATATAATTAATAGTTTGCAAACAGATCTGTCAAGAAAATTCAATAATTGGGAAATTGAAGGCGGATTTAAAATCGTTCAGTCTAATTCAGCTAATCAACTTCAGTTTGATGTTTGGGATAAAGACAGCGGAAGGTTTTTTGATGATGTATCCCGAAGCAATTTTTTTGAATATACGGAAAGAATCAAAGCTGGGTATCTGGGTTTTTCAGGTAAAATAGATAAGTTAACATTAAGCGGTGGATTGCGAACAGAGTATACGCATACAGTTTCTAATTCCATTACGCTTGACTCTGTGGTGCTCAATAGTTATTTCAAATGGCTGCCTTCTGTAAGCGCAAGTTACCGCATAGATGATAACCAAAATATAGCCCTTTCTTTTTCAAGCAGACTTACCAGACCTAATTTTGGGCAGCTAAACCCCTTTAGGTTTTATTTTAGCATATTTAATTACTGGATTGGTAATCCTTATTTGTTACCCGCAAAAAGGGATCAGTTCAAAATAAATTACCAGTTCAAACAATTACTGATAGAAGCTAATTTTGGGATTGAACGAGATGTATTAGCCCGTTACCCATTATATGATGTGGTAACAAATGAAATGGCTTATCTAGGGACGAACCTTCCTCAGAAAAAATTTGCAAATATTGTCCTTAATCTTCCTGTTAAAATTAAATCTTGGTGGCAAATGGGTTATCAGCTATCTGGTTATTATAACAAAGAAAAGACACCCTATCTAAATGAAGTTTTTAATCTTAATATTTACAATTATATAGCTCGATTAAATCAGGTTTTTTCATTGCCTGGTAATACAGCCTTAAATCTTGTTGCTAACTATGAATCGAGATCTGGAAACAGCCTGTATATTATAAAACCCATGTATAATGTAGATATAAGTGTGCAGAAAAAGTGGTTGCAGGGGAAATTAAACACAAAATTAGCCTTTCTTGATCTATTTAATACATATAGCCAATATTTAATCTTTAGAAGGAAAGACATGCTTAACAATGAACTTTCTCATTGGTGGGGAATGCGAAAAGCCCAGTTCTCCATTACCTATAATTTTGGTAGTGAAACCACTAAAATGCAAAATCCAAGGGTTTCAGAAGAGGATACAAGGGTAAGATAATTTTATTTAAAGGAAATCTAACTGCAGGCCTTAAAACCGCTAATTATTTGGTTAGCGGTTTTATTGTAATCAAAAATTAATCTTTTGGCTCCCAAAGTTCAATTTTGTTGCCTTCTGCATCAAGAATATGTACAAATTTGCCATAGTCATAGCTTTCTATTTGATCTACAATGGTAACACCTTCTTTCTTCAATTCCTCAACAAGTGCCTCAAGATCTGCAACCCTGTAATTGATCATAAAATCTTTTACAGAAGGTTCAAAGTATTTTGTGGTTTCGGCAAAGGGGCTCCATTGTGTCTGAGCTTTTTGGGTATGATCCTCGCCTTCGTACCATTCAAAAGTTGCCCCGTAAGGATTTGTATTTAAACCCAAGTGTTTTTGATACCATTCTGTCATTTTCTTGGGGTCTTTGCATTTAAAGAAAATACCGCCAATACCTGTTACTTTTTTCATTGCTGATTTATTTTGTGTTGAAATAATCGTTTTGAGCGTAAAGCCCAACAGAAAAGAAAGCTATTCTAACTTTTTCTAATTTTCTAAGCTTGATCCATCAGCAGATCTGGTATCTGTTCTGCGGCTACCGTCATACAATTCATAAGTTAACAATCTGCAATCCAGTTTACCATTATAAAATTCAATCTTACGCTCAGCTTTCAAACCAATCTTCTTAGCCAAATCAGGATTACCTGTAAAAATATAGCCCCTGTAACCTTTGCAATGCTGCTTCATAAAATCGCCCATACGTTTGTACGTAAGCTCCAGTTTCTGGTGCGTACCTAAACGCTCGCCATACTCAGGATTAAAAACAACCACACCTTTACCGCTCTCAGGTACAGGCGTTTCAGCAAAATCACATACCTCAAAATGGATCAGCTGGTCAACGCCTGCCGTTTTGGCATTTTTGCGACTTACATCAACTGCATCCTCAGAAATATCGGTGGCGTAAATCTGTATATCCGTATTTTTTACAACCTGATCCTTTAATATTCTTCTTTCGGCAAAAAATGCCAGTTCGTCATAACCTATAATATGCATGAAGCCATAGTTCATTCTGAACAAGCCCGGGCGTCTGTTGGTAGCAATCAAAGCTGCCTCGATGGCCAAAGTTCCAGAACCGCACATTGGGTTAATAAAAGGCGATTTTTGATCCCATTGAGTCGCAAAAATTACACTTGAGGCCAAAGCTTCGAGCATGGGTGCTTTTCCCGGAATTTTACGATAACCGTGTTTGCTTAGTGTTTCTCCGCTGCTATCAATAAAAATTTCTGCGTCGCTGTCTTTCCAGTACAAATGAATTACAGCTTTATTTACCTCATTTCCGGAGTTGGGACGCATTCCCTTTTTAGCTTTGATCCTATCGGCAATGGCGTCTTTAACCTTTAAATTGGCAAAAAGAGGGGTGGTTATATGCACATTGTTCACATTTGAGGTTACCGAGAAATAACCTGTAAAATCAATAAGCTCTTCCCATTCCATTTGAACCAATGTATCATACAATTCGGCAGGAGTACCCGCTTTAAAGCTTTGTAAACTATATAAAATCTGGCTTGCACAGCGCAGGTTCAGATTCAGTTTTATACATTCTGTAAGCGTTATGTTTAACTCTACACCTGTCTGGAAAGTTCTAACCGGTTCATAACCAAGTTCTGTAATCTCTTTTTCCAGATATGGAGATAATCTTTTATTGCAGGTTACAATGACCTTGCTTTTTGTGTGGAAAACTTGTTTCATAACGTTTGCGAAGTTATCAATAAAAATATAGAGATTTGATTGGAGAGATAATAAAAAGATTTGACATGGAAATTAAAGGCAAGGTGCATGAAATTGGCGCTGTACAACAAGTAACCGAAACGTTTAAAAAACGTGATTTAATTATAGAATACGTAGAAAACCCACAATATCCTGAATACATCAGATTTGAAGCTACGCAAGATAAAACAGCTTTATTTGATACGGTAAAACCAGGTGATGAAGTGGAAGTTTCTTTCAATCTACGTGGCAGACCATGGACAAACAGAGAAGGTGTAACGACATATTTTAACACCCTTTCGGTTTGGCGATTAACTGCTCTTACCAATAACGCTACGCCGGCAGCTCAACCGGCTTTTGCAGCACCAGCTGATTTAAATGCGACTGCTGAAGAAGACGATTTGCCATTTTAATAAATTTTTAAGGAAACAATTGAGGCCATTCGGAGTAATTTCTGGATGGCTTTTTTTATGGTTTTCACTGTTAAAAAGTGTTAAATGAAGGCGGTTTAGTGCTTACTTGCTTATTTTTGAGATAACATGAAAAAGAGAAACCTCTGGATTATTACGGCTTTAATGACAGTAGCCCTTTTGGGTGTATTTGTAATGCAGTTGTTTTACATCAGGGAATCTTATTCTCTGAAATTACAATTGTTTGATCAGGATGTGAACCAAGCGTTATCATCGGTTGTAAACACCATACAGAAGCGTAACGTAGTAAAGCATTTTGATGAGAGAGATCGGGTTTCGCAAAGAGAACATACTTCAAGAATAAGAAGCCAAACAGATTCTATTGTTGCCTTTAAGGTAAGATTTAAAGAAAATGAAGCCATCAGAAAATATAAGCAACAGCAGCAATTGGTCGATTACCTGAATTTTCAGGACAGTGCGATTAGAGCCAATTATTTTTCACCAACCATTATTAGCGAAGAAACTTACCGGGCTTTTACAAACCCTAATCCGGGGAGTAACGGCCTTAAATATGAAGTTAAAGATATTAAGGATGTTAATGGCAACCTAATTGACAGACGCATTATTACCAATATTGCCAGTATAAGACGTCTGCCTGGAATTAATAACCTGCCCGATACGATTAGGTACATTGCCATTAACCCTTCTAATTATTTACCTTATACTGTTTCATTGGCCAGTAAAGATCCAGAGCTGATTCGGAAATTTAAGGTTGAAGATGCTAAGGCAGAGCGCAAATACCAGATGGAGTTGGAACGCCTGTATGCAGATACTTTGAATATATATGAAACAACAAGCTATAATCTGGTGCAGGATGTGGCTAAAGAATTACAGAACAAAGATGTGCCTTTAGAGAATAGGGTGCCTGGTAAAGATGATCTGGATACACTGATCAGAAAAGAACTCTTAAGCCGCAATATTAATCTGCCCTACAGTTTTTGGTTAACTCCTTCAAAAAATCAGGACAAGATTATTTACAGAAATGTGATCAATAAAAATGACGAGCTGTTGCCTAAAAACACCTATCAGAAGGTTGTTTTTGGCAATGATATTGCCATTGCCGATCCGGGAATGCTTTACCTCAGTTTCCCATCTAAAAACAACCTGATTTTAAGTAATATGTTTGTAACACTTGCATCATCGGCCGGCTTGTTATTGATATTAATCTTTATTTTTACCTATACCATCATGTCTATAGTAAGACAGAAGAAATTGTCTGAAATGAAAAATGATTTCATTAATAACATGACACATGAGTTTAAAACCCCGGTAGCTACCATTATGATCGCAAGTGAAGCTTTGAAAGATCCTGATATTATTGGCGACAAAAACAGAGTTAACCGGTTAGCTAATGTTATTTATGATGAAAATGTGCGTTTAGGTAACCACATTGAACAGGTATTGAACGCGGCAAGAGCTGATAAAAAAGAAATTAAGTTTGATGTTAAGCCAGTTAAGATAAATGAACTGATTGCTGCTGTGGTAGATAGCATGAGTCTGCAACTGCAAAAAAGAAACACACATCTTACTTTGTATCTGGATGCGATTGCAGATGAACTGGAAGGCGATGAGCTGCATTTATCAAATGTAATTTATAACCTGATAGACAATGCTATTAAATACAGTGTAAATGAACCTAAGATTACCATAGAAACTGCAAGCAGTTTTAGCCATATCAGTATAAAAATTACCGACGAAGGGATTGGGATGACCCGCGAGCAGACAAAACGTATATTTGACCAGTTTTACCGAGTACCAACCGGAAATTTACACAATGTAAAAGGTTTTGGTTTAGGGCTAAATTATGTGCAGGATATTATTACCCAAATGCATGGCAAGATTAAAGTAAACAGCGAAAAAGATAAGGGAACGACGTTTGAAATAATTCTTCCGATATAAAAATAAAACCATGAAACGAATACTATTAGTTGAAGATGATCCAAATTTAGGCCTGCTACTGCAAGACTACCTACAGCTTAAGGGTAATTTTGAGGTAATTTTGTGCACAGATGGAGAAGAAGGATTTAAGGCTTTTTCAAAACAGCATTTCGATCTCTGCATACTGGATGTGATGATGCCTAAAAAAGATGGATTTACTTTAGGTAAAGAGATCAGGAAGATTAATCAGCAAGTGCCTATTATTTTTGCCACAGCTAAATCAATGATAGAAGATAAAGCATCGGCATATGATTTAGGGGGCGATGATTACATTACCAAGCCTTTTAGAATTGAAGAATTGTTGTTGAGGATAAACGCACTTTTAAAACGCGTAGTTACAACAGAAAATGTTTCGGCCGAACCTGAACCAACACAATTTGAAATAGGAAAATATATTTTTGACTATACCACACAGCAGATCAACTTTAACGGTACACAGCAAAAATTATCAACCAAAGAAGCAGAGTTGCTACGCTTGCTTTGCTTAAAAATGAATAGCGTTTTAACCCGTGAAGAAGCCCTGCTTAACATCTGGCATGACGATAATTATTTTAACGGGCGTAGCATGGATGTTTTTTTGAGCAAGCTTCGTAAGTACTTAAAAGAAGATCCTAAGGTAGAGATCATTAACGTACATGGAAAAGGGTATAAACTTATTGTAAGCTAATACCCTTTGTTTTGGTTTACTTAAAGCGTAAACCATTTATAGTTTTCATTTGCTGTTTTTCCCCAGTCTTTAAAAGCACTTTTTAAGATGTCGTAAAGTTGTTTATGATTTACGGCTTTGCCTTTTGTAGGTGCTTTTAATTTATCATCGGTAATAGGTTGGTCACTTACCGAAGTAGCAAACCAAGTTACATGTTCATAAGGTAAGGCTACACCTAAGATCATTCCCGGTAAACCACTAAAACCTTCTGGTCCGCCACTTACAGCAATCTCATCGGTGTAAAAAGCAACTACATAAACTGAATCCATTATAAGCGCATTGGCCCTGCGACAGTTATAGCCGGCAATATCCCTAAACTCATCGGTAATCTTCCAGTTTATTTTCCTTGTACTATCGTTAATGAGGTAGTTTTGTTCATATACCTTTTTTAAGACGGTACTGGTACCTTCATTGAGTTTGGTTAATATGGTATTGTTTTGCTGAAATTGGATCAGGTCTAAGAAACCATTAGAAATAACGGCATCTTCTATAGGCGTAAAAAGTGTTTTGCTGTTGCCAAAAGTGAGCTTGCTCTTTTGGAGCTTAAACTGAGGATTGTTTTTCTGGTAATTTTCAACAAATGTTTTGCTGAACACGTTATCGCTATTGCCCCATAATTCCATCTGTTTTTTAATTAAAGCAAAAGTATTTATTCTTTTTTCAAATTCAATAGTGCCTTGGGTTACAAAACGTGTATGCTGCGCATAACTTTTGTGCAGGGTAGCCAATAATAATATGATGATGATATTTTTTATCTTATTCATAGATTTAAGGTTTTTGAGGTGCACCGCCCATTTTATTGAAATCCCAGATCAGGGAGAACATAAAGTAACGATTGATATTATTATATGTAGTTTGTGTGATAGAGTTTGAATTGCTAAACCTGTCAAAGCCTTTATTTTGATTAAGTAAATCGTTTACGCTTAGCATTAATTTTAATTTTTCTTCTTTATAAAAAGCTTTTGTAATCCTGGCATTTACAATAAATTGCTCAAAACTTTTATCAAATGATGCTGATTTAGGTTGATAGGTATAATCCCCGTCGGCATTTAATTTCACTTTTCCGGGTAATTTCACACTTGTATAAAAACTACCTGAACTACCCCAGCCTTTATTGTTTACATGTTTTTGAAGTGAGGCCTCTTGCGCATTATAGCTTGGGCCAAAGCTTATATAAAAATCATAATTTTCTGTATATTTAGAAATATTGGCTCTAGGGTTAAGACCCATATTGGTAGAGGTGTTTAAATCTCCATTTACATAATTGTAATTTTTTGAGTTATTAATATTTAAACTTAAACCTCCGCTTATGCCATTTGTATAAGGAATCTTTCGGCTAAAATTTGCATATGCATAAACAGAGTAAGGTGTTTTATTATGCAGATTTGCAGATTTATAAATGGTTACACCTTTATCATCAGTAGTGTTGTTACTTACAATTTGGTTGCTGGTAAAGCGATAGTTACCACTAAAATAAAAACTCTGATTGGTGATTACTTTGTAGCTACGGTAACTAAATCTGAGGCCGTTAGTGTACGATGGTTTTAGATTTGGATTGCCTTCAGGTATATTTAAAGGGTCATCATTGGTTTTTACAGGTTGTAACTGTGTTACGCCTGGCTGGGTTGTGTTGCCATTGTAATTAAATGAAACCGATTTCTGATTAGAGAATTTATAGGTATAAGAAGCCTGAGGCAACCAGTTGATAAAATTGCGGTCAAACTTTTGATTGGTTAAATGCTCTGACTGGTTAAAACGTGCAAAGTTGGTCTTGTTGCCAAAACTAATTACGGTTTTACCTTTTGCATAATTAAATACTGCACCAACTTGATGCGTAAGCTGATCAGATTCAAAATAATTGCTGTATTCATTGTTTAGAATGTTATAGACACCTGGAGCAGATGCATCGTAAGTTCTCTTATCGGCTTTGCCGTTTATAAAAGTAAGGCCATAATTGGTTACCAATTTTAAGAACTGGCTTATAGGTTCATTATAAGTAATGTTTGTACTTACTTTAAGGTTTTTGAGGTGGTTGTCTTTAAACTGATCAATAAGCTCTGATTTGTATTTTATTTCATTTTCATCAAAAAACTCATTTAAAGAATACATATAGCCTTCGCTATTGGTTTGGTTGTAAGACTGGCTCAGGTTAATAGAATAATTGCGACCAGCTTTTTTTAGTTTTTTGCTAAACAGTGCACTGAGGTTAAATGCTTGTTGTTTACTCTCATTGGTGGTATTACGATCAGATGTATTTAATAATGTGTTATCTCCGCGCTGTGAAGTAGCGTTATAAGTATTATCTTTATTAACATTGCCTAAGCTTCCATCTATATTAATTTTTAGATTAGCATTGGTGTCTATTTTGATGTTATAGGTAGCATCTACTTTTTGTCTAAAAGATCTGCTGTTACTGTATTCAGTGTTATTGCTGTTAATTATGCCATTAGGAAGATTGTTTTGATTTATGGTGTTTTTATCGACAAATACATTCAAGTTCCCTAACTTATAATTAGTATTGATGCTTTCTTTGTCGCCATTCCATTTATTTTCGTAGTGAAAGCCACCGTTTGCAGCTTTAGGAATACCCTGGCCCCAAAACTGGCTGCCAATATCTTCATCACTTGAATACATGATCATACCGCCATCGTCAGTCATTTCCATATTACCTGATAAGCCGCCATATTTACCTGCATCTTCCCAACCTAAACCTGTTTTTGTAGTATTACTGGCAGTGGCATAAGCAGCAATCCTCTCTTTGTTCTTAAACTTGTTGAACATGCCTTGCAGTACATAGAAATCTTGTGTTGCATAGCCAGCCTCAGCTTTTCCAAAATAACCCTGTTTCTTATCTTCTTTTAGTACAATATTTAAAGTTTGTTTTTTCTGTCCGTCATCAACCCCGGTAAATGCGGCCTGATCGCTGCTTTTTTCAAAGAGCTGTACTTTATCAACCATATCTGCCCGCAGGTTTTTGGTAACCAAAGTAGGGTCGTCGCCAAAAAACTCTTCACCATCTACCAGAACTTTTTCTACAGTTTTACCTTGTGCTGTAATCTTGCCATTAGCATCAACCTGTAAACCTGGAAATTTCTTTAAAAGATCTTCTACCTTATCATTGGGTTGTATGGTATAAGCCGCGGCATTAAACTCGGTGGTATCGCCTTTAATTTTAATGGCGGTAGCCTGCCCTTTGATAATTACCTCATTTAAAAGCTTAGATTTTAATTTCATATCTATGCTTTTCAGATCAATATGATTTTGCCCGTTGCTTAAAGTAAAAGGGTTAACATAATCAACATATTCAGGATAGGTGAGTAAGAGAATGAAATTCCCATTTTTTAAATTGTTCAACGCAAAACTACCGTCAGCAGCAGCCCGGGTAAATTTGTAAAGCGTAGAATCCTTAGCATTTAAAATACTGATAGTTGCATTGGTGAGTTTCACTTTTGCGGCAACATCTTCAACTATTCCTTTTATGGAATTGTTTTGTCCGCGGGCAGTCATGCCTATTATTAAATAACAGCATAACAGCAAAAGAGCTTTCTTCATATCTGGCTGGTTTGATTTTGGGAGTAAATTAAAACTAAAATCTTAGTTTTGAAAGGGCAATTTTCAGATTTAACATTTTGTAACATTATTTAACACTTGTATGATAATTAACTGGGTAGTGTTTTACTGAGCATATATCTTAAAATGGAAGGTTATTAAATATTATAATTTTAAATTTGTTGCTGATTGTAGATAACAATTGTGGAGATCAAACTTTTATAAATAGGTTTGATCTTTCAACTTACCTGTCTGTTAAAAAAAAATAGTTTTAATGATAGAAGATTTATCGCTTGCACCTGCAGAGATTGCGGCAAAATTTATTAACCAAACGCATCGGCATGTTTTTTTAACAGGTAAGGCGGGCACAGGAAAAACGACTTTTTTAAAAGAGATTATTGCAAAAACGCATAAGAAAACCATTATTGTGGCACCTACAGGCATTGCTGCTATTAATGCAGGTGGTGTAACTGTACATTCATTATTCCAGCTTCCTTTTGGCACTTTTATACCTCGTATTCTTACAGAAGATCAGTTTACAGGGCAGCATTACCATAACCCTCAAACTTTGGTAAAGCATTTAGGGATGAATGCGGCAAAAAGGCGGATGCTGTTGGATATAGAGTTGCTGATCATAGATGAGGTAAGCATGTTGCGTGCCGATTTGTTAGATGCCATAGATTTTGTATTGAGATTTGTGCGCAGAAATAATGCGGGTTTTGGAGGTGTGCAGCTCCTGTTTATAGGCGATTTGCATCAGCTGCCCCCTGTAGTAAAAAATACCGAATGGAATCTTTTAAGCTCATGTTATAGCAGTGCTTTCTTTTTTGATGCACTGGCATTAAGGAGCCAGCCGCCGGTTTATATAGAGCTTGAAAAAATATACCGTCAGGATGATGATACCTTTATCGGTTTATTGAACAATCTTCGCAATAATAAAACTACCGAAGCTGATATTGGCCTATTAGAGCAGTATTATAAAGCTGATTTTGAACCCTCGTTAAAAGACAATTACATTACTTTAACTACGCATAACCATAAAGCCGATGGGCTGAATAAAAGCAATCTGGAGAAATTAAAATCTAAATCTTTTTTTTACAAGGCTCATATTGAAGGCGATTTTCCTGAAAATGCATTTCCGGCGGAGAGTACTTTAGAATTAAAAGTAGGTGCACAGGTAATGTTTATCAAAAACGACCCGAGAGGAGAGCAACGTTTCTTTAATGGTAAGCTGGCTGTGGTAACCCATTTAAGCAATTCATTTATAGAAGTACAGCCCGATGGGGAAACAGAAACGCTACTGCTGGAGCAATATACCTGGAGAAATATCAGATATACAACTAACAAAGCAACCAATGAGATCGAAGAAGATATCATTGGAACTTTTACTCAGTTTCCGCTTAAGCTGGCATGGGCAATTACGGTACATAAAAGCCAGGGACTAACTTTTGATAAGGCCATTATAGATATTGGTGATGCTTTTGCTCCGGGACAGATTTACGTTGCTTTATCGCGATTACGTTCATTAAATGGCTTGGTGCTTACTTCTTTAATGGGCAACCGTGTAATAAGGGCAGATCAGAACGTAACATATTTTTCTCGGCTTAAAGAGCAACAGGGCGATTTGCAGGAGCAGATCAAAAAAGAGAGAGAACTTTATATCAGGCATATCCTGATCAATAGTTTTGATTTGACCCACCTGGATATATATACTTATGAGCATGCTTTCAGCTACTCAAAAGATGAAAAAAGGTCGGTTAAACAACACTATGCAAAATGGGCCGAACAATTACAAACTGATATCAAAGCGCTAAAAGTAAATGCCGATAAATTTTTAAAACAGATAGAAAAAATATTTGCTACAGAAAGCCCCGGACAGTTAGATATACTAAGAGATCGGATAGAAGCCGCCACCCGGTATTTTAATCCTCTATTGCAGCAATATAGTTGTTCGGTTTTTGATACCATAGAAGAGGTTAAGCAGCAGAAGCAAACCAAAACTTATCATCGGGAGTTGTTGGATTTAGAGGCAATGATTTATGAGCAATACAAGAGAATTGCCAAGGCAGGATTATTGATGCAGGCTGCTGTTAATAATATAGAATTAGACAAAGAAGCTTTTGTTTCTCTGAATGAAAATCCTGAACGGGAGGCACAGATTCTAAGGGCTTATACTTTGGCCAATGATCAAGAGCTTACAGAAGAAACCTATTTTGCCAAGCCTAAAAAGACTAAAAAAAACCAGAAGATAAAAGAACCTAAAGAAGATACCAAAGCCATTACGTTAAGGTTGTTTAGAGAAGGGAAAACACCAACAGAAATAGCGCAGGAGCGTAAAATGACCAAAGCTACTATTGAAGGTCATTTGGCACATTTTGTAGCTCAACAGATGATCAATGCCAAAGAGGTTGTAGCACCAAAAAAGTTAGAAGAAATTCTATATGCCATAAGGGAACATAAGACCATAAAATTAGGAGAATTGAAAGAAATCCTGCCTAAAAATATAGATTATGCCGAAATCAAGATAGGTATAGCGGCATATTTGGCAGAAGGTGAATAAAAGGAAATGAAAAAGCTGTTTAAAGCAACTGCCACATTGAGCTTTCAAAATGTTAGTCCTAATAATAAGATAAGTTTCCAACAGGTTCAGCTTAACAGTAGAGGTATTACTTTAAACAGCTTTCTATATTAAGTTTAGTAAATTATTTCCATCCGCCGCCCAGTGCACGGTATAAATTAACCACAGCTTGCAATTTTTGCAACTTGTCGTTAACGGCACTTAATTGTGCATTCAGCAGACTTTGCTCAGAAGTTAATACATCAGTATAATTGGTGGCCGAACTGTATTTTAGCAATTCTTCTGTAAACTCAACTGCTTTTTGTAAAGAAGCAATTTGCTTAGCTCTCGAAGTTTCTTTTTCTATCGCAGTCTGGTAAGCATATAATGCATTTGAAACTTCGCTTCCGGCTGTTAAAATAGCTTTCTGGAAATCATTAAATGCAATTTGCTGGTTAGCTTTAGCGGTTTCTAAGCGAACCTTATTTTGCCCACGGTTAAAAATGGGCTGAGTTAATCCACCTACAATATTATAGAAAACAGAATTATCAAACAGGTTTTGCAGTTTTAAACTTGATAAACCCCCATTAGCTGTTAAAGTTAACGAAGGGTAAAAATAAGTTTTGGCCACATTGGTGTTTTCAAAAGCTGCCCTGAAAGCAAACTCAGCCTGTTGCACATCCGGACGGTTTTTGAGCAATAAACTAGGTACCCCGGTATTTAGATCATTATAAACTTGTTGATTGTCTATATTACTACGTTGAATTTGACCGGCAGGTCTGTTTAGCAAAATACTTAAAGCGTTTTCAGTTTCCCTGATGCTTCTTTTCAAATCAGGAATACTCACTTCTGCAGCATATTTATTAGCTTCGCTTTGCACCACTGCTGCACCATTTACTATACCGGCTTCTTTTAACGATTTAATGGTTTCAACACTTTTTTCTCTAACCTTTAAGGTTTGCTCGGTGATTTTTAACTGTTGATCTAATGCAATTAAACTATAATAAGCATTGGCAATATTACTGATCAACTGGGTCTGTACAACTCTTTTTGCAGCATCCGTTTGCAGGAAAGAAGCTAAAGCAGAACGTTTGCTGCTTGCCAGCTTACCCCATATATCCAATTCCCATGAGGCACTTAACTGTGCTTTGTAGAGTTGTGTTTCAGTATTGATATTTACGCCCGAAGGAAAATTTAAAGCTGCGGAAGACTGTTTATTATCCGCAACAGAAACATCAGCCGTTAAAGTAGGTAGAAACGCTAATTTACTTCCTGTTAAATTGGCCTGCGCTATTCGCATACGTTCAATAGCGCTTTTCAGATCAAGGTTATTACTCAAGCCTTCCTGTATTAAAGCTCTTAGAGCTTCATCTTTAAAAAGAACTGAAGGTTGCAGATCAGCAATACTTGTACTGTCAGTACTACTTATACCTCTATAGAGATTTTCTGTTTTAAGTTCGGGTTGTTTATATTTTTGTGTAACACACGATGCAAAGCTTAAAGCAATGAAACCTGCCACAAAAATGTATATGTTCTTATTGTTGTTCATTTCTAACGACTGTTTTTTATTCGCCTGTATCTTCTTTAACCTCTTCAAAATTTAAATGTGTCTGCTCCTGGATCAAGTTTTCTTCGAAAGGAGATTTTGAGCTTACTTTCTCTTGTAAAGTCTGAAACACAATAAATAATATCGGGATCACAAATACCCCTAAAATGGTTCCAAAAAGCATTCCGCCTACAGCACCTACACCAATAGAATTATTACCGGCAGCACCTACACCGGTAGATAGCATCAACGGTAATAAACCTAAGATAAATGCGAAAGATGTCATTAAAATAGGTCTTAATCTAGCAGTAGCACCATCTAAGGCCGCATGCAAAATGCTCATCCCTCTCCTGCGCCTGTCAACAGCAAATTCTACAATCAGGATGGCATTTTTAGCCAATAGGCCAATTAACATGATCAGTGTAATCTGTGTATAGATATTGTTATCGATGCCGAAGATCTTATCGAAAATGAATACTCCCGCCATACCTACCGGTAAAGATAGAATAACTGCTACTGGTAATACATAACTCTCATATTGCGCACAAAGCAGGAAGTATACAAATACCAGACACAGTAAGAAAATATATACGGTCTGACTGCCTGCGTTCTGTTCTTCTCTCGACAAGCCTGAGAACTCATATCCAAATCCCGGAGGGAGATTTTTAACAGCTTCTTCTTTAATGGCATTAATGGCATCACCAGAACTGAAGCCAGGGTTAGGGTTGCCTGTAATGGTAATAGCCGTATAAAGATTAAAACGCGAAATAGTTTGTGGACCATATACTTTTTCAAGACTGATAAAACCTTTTATAGGAGCCATGGTTCCACCTGGTGTGCGTACATAAACATTATTTAAACTCTCTAAATTAGCTCTGTACTGAGGGTCTGCCTGATAAACTACGCGATACTGCTTGCCAAATTTATTAAAATTAGAAGCATAAATACCACCGTAATAACCTTGTAGAACACTCATTACTTCATTAAGAGAAAGACCTGCTTGTTTGATTTTAGGCACATTGGCCGTAATCAGGTATTGCGGATAATTAGGGTTAAATGATGTAGAAGCGTACTGTATTTCAGGACGCTGATTTAAAGCGCCAATAAATTTATTACTTACCTGCGTAAAGTTCTCAATGCTTCCACCTGTACGATCTTGCAGCTGAAGCTCAAAGCCACCGCTTGAACCAAAACCGGAAATAGTAGGAGGAGCGAAGAAAATAATACGGGCTTCTTTGATACCGGCAGTTTTGGCAAAAAGTTCTTTAATAATTGCTTTTACATCACGTTTCCTTTCATTCCATGGCTTTAACCTTGAGATTACCATACCATTAGAACTTCCGCTGCCACTTAGCATGCCCCGACCGTTTACCTGTAAGGTTAATCTTACTTCGGGAATTTCTTTAACAATATCATTTACTTTATTCAATACCTCTGCGGTACGTTCCATTGAAGAACCAGGAGGTAAAGCAATATCAGACATGATTGAACCTAAATCTTCATTTGGTACGAAACCTTTAGGTGTACTGTACATCAACCATCCAAAAGCGAGTGTAGCAATCAATAAACCTAAGCCGGCAATCCACTTCTTGTGTGCCAGAAAATTCACAGACTTCCGGTATTTAGCTGTCATGCTATTAAATGAAGCATTGAATGCAGCGTAAAAACGCTTTAAAAAAGTTGTTTTTTCATGCTCGGGATGATCTTTGTGCGGTTTTAAAAGTAAAGCGCAGAGTGCAGGACTTAAGGTTAGTGCATTAATGGCCGATAATACAATGGAAATAGCTAATGTTAAACCAAATTGCTTAAAAAATACCCCTGATGAACCACTGATAAAGCTCACTGGGATAAATACCGCCGACATAACTAAAGTGATGGAAATGATAGCGCCTGTAATTTCATCCATTGCATCTTTCGTGGCCGATTTTGCAGAAGTATATTTACCCGTTTCTAACTTTGCATGCACTGCTTCTACTACCACAATGGCATCATCTACCACAATACCGATAGCCAGTACCAAGGCAAACAATGTTAACAGGTTTATGGTAAAGCCAAATAAGCTAAGAAAGAAAAAAGTACCGATAATGGCAACCGGTACCGAAATGGCCGGAATCAAAGTTGATTTAAAATCCTGCAGGAAAATAAATACCACAATGAAAACCAGAATAAATGCTTCAAAAAGAGTATGTAATACTTTTTCTATGGATGCATCAAGGAAATCGTTTACATTGGTAAGAATGGTATATTTTACTCCGGAAGGAAAAGTGTGCGAAGCACTTTCAATCGCGGCTAATGCACCTTCAATAACTTCTTTAGCGTTAGAACCCGCAGTTTGGTTAATGGCAAAACCTAAGCCCGGTTTACCATTTAATTTAATTGAACTGGCATAGCTTTGAGCGCCCATTTCAATACGGGCAATATCTTTTAATTTTAATACTTGCCCATTTGCTGCGGTTCTTACAATAATATCGCCAAACTGGCTTTCATCTTTTAAACGGCCTGTATATTTTAAAGTATATTGAAACGATTGCTGGCCTTGCTCACCCAACTGGCCTGGTGCTGCTTCAATATTCTGCTCGGCAAGTACCGCGCTAATATCGGCAGGGACTAAACCATAAGCAGCCATCACATCAGGTTTTAACCAGATACGCATGGTGTAAATAGACTGGCCAAAAGCGTTTACATCACCTACACCAGGTACACGTTTAATTTGCGGGATGATATTGATTTCAGCATAATTCTGTAAGAATTTTTGGTCGTACTCAGGTTTTTCTCCATATAGCGAGAAAATTAGTACGTTACTTGCCTGACGCTTGGCCGTGATTACGCCTGCTCTTGTTACCTCGGCAGGTAATAAACTGGTAGCCCGGGCAACACGGTTCTGTACGTTTACGGCGGCAAGATCGGGATTGGTACCCAATTTAAAATAAACGGTAATATTTGCCGAACCATCGTTGCCAGCTGTTGAAGTCATGTAGGTCATGTTTTCAACCCCGTTTATTTGTTCTTCGAGCGGAATAACCACACTACTCATCACCACATCAGCATTGGCACCCTGATATGATGCTGATACCTGAATGGTTGGAGGTGCAATTTCTGGATATTGAGAAACCGGTAAAGTGATAATACCTAAGATACCCAGTATAACAATGATAATGGATATAACTGTAGATAAAACCGGCCTTTCTATAAATTTCTTAAACATGGTATCGATTTACGATTTTAGATTTCTAACTATAAAATTGACCCTTATGCGGGTAGACTGGAGCTAAAATTTATGGTTTTGCGTTTTTAATATCAGCAAAAACAGAATCAGCAGGTTTATTTACAGGCTTGATCTTATCACCTTCTTTTAAGCCTGAAAAACCTTCCAGAATAATTTTATCACCTGTTTTTAAGCCGTTGGTTACCACAAAGAAATTGCCTTTGGTTAACTCCATAATTTCTATGTTGGTAATTTTTACACCACCTGTATCTGTTACCAGATAAACAAACTTCTTACCCTGGATATCTGTAGTTGATTTTTGAGGTACTAAAATGGCATTTTTTAAGTATTGAGGTACTCTTATTGACGCACTTCCTCCGGTTCTGAGTAAGCCATTAGGGTTTGAGAAAGTAGCCCTTAAGCTTGAAGCACCGGTTTGGCTGTTAATCTGTCCGCTAACTGTTTCAATCTTACCTTTCTCATTATAAATACTTCCATCAGCCAATACCAATGAAACGGCTGGCATTTGTTTAATTTTATCTGCCAGATTATTTCCTTTTACATTTCGAGAAATATCCAATAACTGCTTTTCATTTAAAGAGAAATATGCAAAAACCTTAGAGATATTAGATACGGTTGTTAAAGGCAATTGACTATTGCTGCTTACCAAGGCGCCAACTTTATAAGGGATTGTTCCTATAACCCCGTTTACTGGACTTGTAACCACGGTATAACCTAAGTTAACTTTAGCATTCACTAAAGCTGCTTTTGCCTGAGCAAGATTAGCCTTTTTTGCGGTTAATGTAAGTTCAGCATTCTGAAGGTCAAATTTGCTGATGATATCTTTTTCTACTAAAGGTTTTGTTTTGTTGTATTGCAATTGAGCTGCATTAACATCGGCTTCGGCACTTTTAATAGCTGCTTCAGCAGTTCTTACGGCCTGCTCATACTGAGGGGCGTTAATGGCAAATAAAGGCTGTCCTTGTTTTACGGTAGCGCCTTCGTCAACATATATACGCTCAATAAAGCCATCTATTTTTGGCCTGATATCTACATTTTGCATGCCTTCCAAAGTAGCAGGATAATCTGTTTCAAGGGAAGTGTTTTGCTCATCAACTTGCACAACAGGGTAGGGCTGAGGACCTGTAGGCCCTGCGGGGCCACCTGCTTTTTGGTTTTTATCACCTCCGCTGCAAGCGGCAATCAGTATGCTAAATGTACCTGCTAAGGTTAATAATTGTGTTGCTTTTTTCATATATATGTTACTGAATTTGATGCTTTAGATTGTATCCTGTACTAAAAATAGAAACCATTAAACGGTAGGGTTTAATGGTTTTATGATCGGTATATTGATTTGTAAAATCAGGGAAGAAGCTTGGTGTGACCAAATCATTAAATAAAGAGGGCCTTTTGCGTAGCAATCTATGAATGCTTGATCTGATGATATTTCTTTTTACCAAGTTGTAGTATTTTGATTGTTAAAACGACAACAAAAATAGCAGAGCGTTGTTTCGACAAAGTCAGAGAAATCTCATTTAATCAATTGATTGATTTTTGTTACAAAAACAAGAGGGCTGGCCTTTGTTAAAGCACTTTTTTATAAATAGGTACCCTGTTTCAGAAAAGAAATTTGCTTTTGAAATTAAACCACCATATTCCCCTCAAAAACTTTTTCTGCAGGACCGCATAAAAAAACATCTGTAAAAACCTGCCCATCATAATTAAATTTTATTTCCAGATTGCCACCTAAGACTTGTATGGGAGTTTCAATATGGCCTATTCTGTTATCCTTTTTAGCCATAGCCATAGCAACAGCAGTTACTCCTGTTCCACAGGCATAAGTTTCATCCTCAACTCCACGTTCAAAAGTGCGTACAAATAAATGGTTTGGTCTTTTCTCTACAAAGTTTACATTGATACCATTCACTTTGTAAGTATGATTGTTCCTGATTTCGTAACCGTGCTTATACACGTCTAACGCTTCTAAGTTCTTTACTTCCTTTACATAATGAGGCGAACCAGTGTTTAATACAAAGGCATCTTCATCATTTGCAATTTGCTCTACATTTATCATTTGCAGTGCTACCCAGTTACCTTCTTCTGTAATTTTGGCATAATGAGCGCCGTCAACTGCCAAAAAATTAGTTTCATTTTTAATGATACCCAGATGTTTGGCAAAAGCAACAATGCAACGTCCACCATTACCACACATGGTACCTACGTTACCATCAGCATTGTAGTAATGCATTTCAAAATCATAATCGGGATGCGTAGTTAAAAACATTAATCCGTCAGCCCCTATACCAAATCTTCTGTCGCAAAGCCGGGCTACAAGGGCATTATCAATGTTTTGCAAAGGAGCGTCGCGGTGATCTATCACAATAAAATCATTTCCTGCACCTTGGTATTTATAGAAAGAGATATTCATATTTTCTTCATTTAATGATGAAATATTTGCCTATAGATTAAACAATTGTTTAAGAGCTAATTGTTTTAACATTTTTTAACATCAAAAGATGTGTTATAAATGTACAAATATCGTTGATATGGTATTAAATTTGAATACTTGACATTAAAATTGATTCACGAGAATAAAAGTAATAATATGCAAATGAAAAAAATAGGTTTGATTGTGCTGGCTGCATTTATAGGAGGTGTAGCTGCAATAGGCGCCTATAAATTATTTGAGCGCCATGATGATGGTTTTACAATTGCAGACAAACAGAATATGATGTTTGCAAAAAATCCTATAATTTCTTCATCTACAGGTGCACCTGATTTTGTTCAGGCTGCTGCTGCTGTTTCTCCTGCAGTGGTACATATCAAGACCACGTATGCTGCCAAATCGGGTAGCGGAGGCAGAGATATGGGCGATATCTTTGAACAATTCTTTGGTTTTGGAGGAGGAATGCAACGTGTTCCGCGTCAACCACAGGCTGCTTCGGGCTCAGGAGTAATCTTAACTTCTGATGGCTACATTGCAACAAACAACCATGTAGTTGACGGTGCAGATAAAATTGAAGTGATTTTGTCTAACAGACGCAAAGTAACGGCAAAAGTGATTGGTAAAGACTCTAATACAGACCTGGCTCTCATCAAAATTGATGTTAGCGGATTGCCTTTTATAAAAATGGGTAATTCAGATAATGTACAGGTAGGCGAGTGGGTATTGGCAGTGGGTTTCCCTTTAGATTTGCAAACTACTGTAACGGCAGGTATTGTGAGCGCGAAAGCCCGTAACATTGGTATCTTAAATCGTGAGAACGGACAAATGACACAGGAAGAGTATGAAGAATACCAAAGAACAGGTAAATTGCCAAGCCGTACCAATAATTCTATCGAATCATTCATCCAGACAGACGCTGCCATTAATCCTGGAAATAGCGGAGGTGCTTTAGTAAATGCAAATGGAGAGCTAATAGGTATTAATGCGGCTATTGCTTCGCAAACAGGAAGAAATGAAGGATACGGATTTGCGATCCCTGTTAACTTGGCTAAAAAGATCTTAGAAGATTTTAGAAAATACGGCTCTGTAAAACGTGGTTATATAGGAGTATCATTTAAACCTTTAGATGCTGATGTTGCCGAGGAATTAAAAACCAAAGAAATAGCAGGTTTATATGTAAGCGATGTTGTTCCAAATGGCGGTGCTGAAGCTGCGGGTATCAAATCAGGAGATATTATTAAGAAAGTAAATGGCGCTGATATTTATGATTCGCCTGATCTGCAGGAAAAAATTGGTAGAATGAGCCCGGGAGATAAGGTTAACTTAACTGTTTTAAAGGCAGATGGATCTTTGAAGAACGTATCAGTTACCTTAAAACCAGAGAGCACAATGTCTGATTTAGCCAAAAATAAGGATAAAGCTGCAGGAACGAGCGTTAGCGCTGTAGGAGCAAGCTTTGCACCTGCAACAGATTCTCAAAAAGCAAGATACCGTATTAGAAATGGAGTATATGTAACCGAAGTAGCCCCAGGTAAATTGTTTGATAACTTGGGAATTAAAAAAGGTTTAATTATTACCAGCATAAATGGTAAGGAAGTAAATAGTGCTGCAGATATAGAAAAAGCCATGCCTTCAGGAAAAAATGAGAGAATTACCATCTCAGGAGTAAGTGAAGGCGGAACATTTACATTCTCTTTTAATTAATAAGTAGCGATATTACTATAAATAAAAAATCCCGGGCAATTTGTCCGGGATTTTTTATTTATAGTATGATTTAGTGCTGTTCCGTTATTTTTTTTTGCTATCAGCGTAACCAAATACTTTTTGCAATAATGTTGTTGAACGGGCACCTATATTATCTCTGATCTTTAATTCTTCCTGTGCTACCTGAACAAACATACCATCAATAGCTTTCTGAGCCACGTAGCTGGTTAGATCTGTTGTTACAGGTTTTACAAGAGGTATTTTATTGTAAGCTGTTGCAGCATCAGTCCAGTATCTTGTAGCACCTACTTTGCTTAAACTATTGGCAATTATAGGCGAGAATTTTTCCATTAACTGTGCAGTCGTAACTCTTTTAAAATATTGTGTAGCCGCATCTTTGTTCCCAAATAAAATATTGGTAGCATCAGCAATGGTCATCTGCTTTATTGCATTTACAAAAATAGGCTTGGCCTCTTTAGCCGCATCTTCGGCTGCGCGGTTTAAACTTAAAATCACATTGTCGGCCAAACTGTTTAATCCAATGCTCCTCAATGTGCTTTCTACTTTTTGAGCTTCTGTTGGGAACAGTATCTTTATTGCCATATTACCAAAGAAACCATCTCTTGCCGATAAACGGTCTGCTCCGGCACTGGTACCCAGTTCTAATGCCTGCTTTAAAGCATTACCTATCTCTAAGCTGGTAGGTGTGCCCGTAGTTCCTGTAGCTACCTGACCTAAAATTCCACTTATTTGTTGTTGTGATTGAACATCGCAACTGCTACAAGTAACTGTGGCTGCAATTAACATGCTTAACGCTATCTTTTTATTCATTTGATTTGAAGGCTAAAGTTCAATGATTAGGGAATTGATACAATATTAATAAAATCTTTTGCGATCAATGCTGCTATTGCTTAAATAATAACATAGTATCTTATTTAAGAGGAAAATGTGTTTAATAAAATTAAGTGCTCATGTCAAAAAATATTTTTATAATTGAAAAAGATTAAAGTTTAGTATCCGCTTGAAATTTATCAAAAATACATCCAAAAGTCAGAACCCTGATGATGCAGAGTTGGTTGCCCTTTACCAGAAAAGTGGCGATCTGGATGTGTTGGGCAATCTCTATAACAGATATATGCATTTGGTGTACGGTGTTTGCTTAAGTTACTTTAAAGACGAAGAGCAGAGCAAAGATGCTGTTATGCAGATTTTTGAAGAACTGGTTGTTAAACTGCGGGTTCATCAGGTACAGAATTTTAAAAGCTGGCTGCATGTCTTAACCCGTAATCATTGCTTAATGGCCCTGCGCAAGCAAAATAGAAATCCATTGGTGCCAATGGATGAGAACTTTGTGGAAAAAGATGATTTTGTGCATCTGGATATTGACGATACAAAAGAAACGCAGTTGACCATTATGGAAAAGTGTATGGAAACCCTTTCAGAAGAGCAGAGAAAAAGCGTAGATTTATTTTATCTGCAAGAAAAATGCTATAAGGAGGTTGCAGAAATTACGGGCTATGATATGCTCAAAGTAAAAAGCTATATCCAGAACGGTAAGCGTAATTTAAAAATTTGCATAGAGAAAAACAGTGGCTTATAACGATTGGTTAGATATTGAGGTATTGGAAGATTACCTTGACGGTAAACTGGATGCCAAAGAGATGTATCAGGTGGAAAAATTATCCCTTGAAGATCCCTTTGTTGCCCAGGCTTTAGAGGGTTTGGCTGCCAGTAAAAAACGAACCTATCATCTTTCGCTCTTACAAAAACAATTACAGGAGCGTTTGCAGCAAAAGCCTGTTGAACGTAAAATGTGGCGTTTAACTTCTCATCGTTTAAGCATCGCGGCTACTGCGGCAGTTGTATTCATATCAGTTAGTATCTTGTTTTGGATGAGGGAGACCAATAGACAGAAACAAGCAGAACTGGCTGCAAATAAACCTAAAAATGTAGAAGTAAATCTGGCTCCTCAGACCGCTGATATTCCTGAAAACCAAAAGTCAGAAAATGAATCACAGATTGTGCCTGAAAAAGTTCAAGCAGAATTAGATCATACTTTAAAAAACAAGAGCGGAGCACTTGCCCGAAATAATAAACAAACTGATAATAAACAGAACGATAAAGATATTGCACCCTTGCAAGATATGGTAACTGTAGCAGAACCTATGGCTGCACAGGCTAAGCGGGCAATGGTGAAGCCAGAAATAGGAGTAGCTGCAATGAGTAGCTCTGTAGCTTTGTCTGTACCTAAAACAGACAGTATCTCATCTAAACCTCAACCTTTAAATGGATGGGCTGCCTATCAAATCTATTTAACAGAGCAGAATAGGGTAAGCAAGAATCAGGAACTGGGAAAAACAGTAGAACTGCATTTTCTTATAGATAAAAATGGTTTACCAGCTAAAATAGAAATAACCAAATCGGCAGGAGCACAACTTGATAATGAGGCAGTACGTTTAGTTAAAGAGGGTTCTAAGTGGAATTATATTGAAGGTACGCCAAACCAAGTTATATTGAAAGTACAATTTTAATGCTAAAACCGTACTTTCAATAAGTTATATCATTAGCACTCAGGCAAACTTATAGGCACTTTGGTTGCGAGGCCACCATCAGAAGTTTCTTTGTATTTCACATTCATGTCAAGAGCAGTTTCCCACATGGTATTTACTACTGCATCTAAACTCACTTTAGCTTTATCCGGATTGCTTTGTAATGCAAGCTGACTGGCTGTGATGGCTTTGATTGCCCCCATGGTATTGCGTTCGATACATGGAATTTGTACCAGCCCGCCAATAGGATCGCAAGTTAAGCCTAAATGATGCTCCATAGCGATTTCTGCGGCCATTAAGACCTGTCGTTGTGAGCCCCCTAAACACTCGGTTAAGGCCGCAGCAGCCATGGCTGATGAAACACCTATCTCTGCCTGACAGCCACCCATTGCTGCTGATATGGTGGCACCTTTTTTAAAAATGCTGCCAATTTCGCTTGCACAGGCAATAAACTGTATAATTCTATCTTCTGTATAGCCATTACAAAATGTGATGAAATATTGCAGAACAGCCGGAATAACACCTGATGCACCATTGGTTGGGGCAGTCACTACACGACCAAAAGCGGCATTTTCTTCATTTACGGCCAAAGCAAAACAGCTTACCCAGTCCAATATATAATTAAAGCCGGTTCCACCATTTTGGATGGCTTTAACCCAACTGTTATAATCTGTATAAGTCTGGTTATTAATCAGTCTTTTATTTAGTTTGGCAGCACGACGGGCTACATTTAGTCCTCCAGGTAAAAAACCATCGGTGTGGCAGCCACGGTAGATACAATCTCTGATTACGTAAAAATGCTCTAAAACGCCTTTACGGGTTTTTTCCTCAGAACGCCATGCGGCCTCATTTTCCATTACAATTTCACTTACTTTGAGCCCGGTAGATAAGCACCAGTGTAGTAATTCACTGGCTTTTTCAACAGGAAAAGGAAGCTCTACTGGTTCTTTGTCGCTGTTTTCCTGGCCTTCTTTTACAACAAAACCACCTCCAATAGAATAGTAAGTTTCGGAAATGGCTTTTCCGTTATTTAAAAAAGCCTGAAAGGTTACAGCATTTGGATGGAAAGGCAAGCTTTCATTAAACAAGAAAATCAGATCTTCGGCGTAGGTAAAACCAATTTCGTGTTTAGCGGCCAAAGTCAATTTTTGTTCTCCTTTTATCTGGTTAACGGTACTGTCTATCGCATTTACATCAAAAGTTACGGGATCTCCTCCTGATAAGCCCAATAATATGGCAATGTCAGTTCCATGACCTTTGCCTGTTTTGGCTAATGAGCCATATAATAATATTTTAACCTGTTCTACATCGTTAAGCACATTTTGCTGGATCAGCAGATCAGTAAATTTCTGAGCTGCACGCCAAGGGCCTAAAGTGTGCGAACTTGAGGGACCGATACCTATTTTAAAAATATCGAAAACGGAGATTTGTTCTTGTTGCATGATTTGTATACAAAATTACGAAGGTTTAAATAATATTTCTCGTTATTTTCCCTTTAATAATGTATAATGATAAGATATCTTGTTTTTGTATGATAATATCGCCTTTATAGTTAGGGTTTGATGATCTTAGGATGACTTTCTTTTCATCAGCATGTTCATGGATAATTTTAATGGCCTTAATTTCATTGGCATTTTCGTTGGTAATAACCACATAGGCTTCTCCCCAAAGTATGATACTTTTATTTTTTACTTCCTTAACTGCTATTACATCGCCTGCTGCATACCGCGGGTACATGCTATCGCCATAAACTGGCAGGTAAGCAGTACAATCATTGAAAGGTTTATAGCTTACAAAATAATCGGGCTTTTCTTCCATAGCTGTTAAGCTGTTTATTTCTGTAAGCTTAACATCATAATAAGGCACTCTATTATCTTCGATCTCCTCGTAAGGGTTTATGTTTTCGGTTGGTTCAGAATTGTATTTAGGCTCTATGCCGGTTAATATCCAATTCATATTTGCGTTATCAAATATTTTTGAGAAATCAATGAGTATATCTGCTGAGGGTTTAGCAGTGGCATCTCTTTCTAAGCGATATAATTTTTCGGGGCTTTTATATCCCAAGCGCTTTGATAAATCGTTGGCATTCTTACATCCTTCTTCAAGAGCGAAAGACATCATCCTCTCAAATATGTTTGAGTTATTTTTCAACATTGTTTGAATATTGCAAATAAGTTTGTAAATTTAATAGTAAATATAGCTAATATATAAAATAACCTAATCTATAACTAATATCTCATCTTTTCAATTATGGAGAATTTGCAATCGGTTTACAAAGGCTACTTTAAAAAGGCCTTACAAAAAAATCCTATTTACAGAGAAAGCTCAGATCCTTATGAAATTATCAGCAATTTTTTTGATACAGCAAGCATTGAAGATCATTTATTGTTGTTAAAGAGGGTATATAAGAATGCCATAAGCCCGAAATCTTTTAATCGGGATATTGCAGATGTTTTATATAGATATAAACTGATTTCTCAACTTTTAAATGCTGCTTGGGTGATTTATAAAGCAGATGTGAAATTTTCTAAAAGTATTGGTCTTGTCGGTAAACATAAATCTAAAGGTAAGGTATTAAGTGATGCTGAGCTAACTGTTTACCTAAAGTCTGATGAAATAGTTAATCCTTATTTAGTGTTTGAGAGACTTTACAGGGAGCTCAGTTTATATAAACTTCAGGATCAATTGTATGAAATGTTGAACTTGAGTCTTTGTTCTAATGAACATGCTGAAGAACAGCTAAAAATCAGAAAGGTTTACAAATCGTTAGTTAAAGTTCTGATAGGCTGTTGGCTAATTTTTAAGAATGAGATTGCAAGTAATCATATAACGGAAACGGTTATGGAGCCTGTAAAGGAAAATGAAGATTGTGGTTCGTTTACTTCGGTTAGTGATGCTTTAAATACCTTATTTAAAACACGCTCACCTGTTAAATTATCCATGAGTTTGCGTAAAATGCTGGTAGATTATATGCTTTATAATGCCAATGGGCTTCCTGTTGATTTTGAAGAAGTAGTAGGTGATTATTACCGATTAAACAATTTCTTAGATCACGTAATTAACAATGGTAACGAAAATTAACGAACTAATGGATATGTACCCCATCATGTACAAGGAAACTGATCAGGAGATGCATGAGCAGTCTTTCAGGAGGTTTTTTAATAAATATAGTCAGTTAGATATTTATGATCATTTGCAAAAGCTTTGGCAATGTTATAGAGAAAGCCATCAGTTAACCGGGCATCTTTACCATAAAGAATCAGATTTTTTAGAGGAGCTTTTAAATGTGCTGAACAGCTTGGCTTCAAGTTATCATTGTGATGAAGATGAAATGTTTGTTGATTGTTCTTTTTCTGAACATACGCTAGTATCTTTTGATGGGATTGTTTCTTTACTTAAGCAGGCTATACCTATTGGTACTATTTACAATATTAGCGGTAAAAAAGATAAACTGGATCTGATTATTGTTTTAGAAAAATGTTGTGGCAAGTCTTTAGAAACGTTTGAAAACGTTATAGATATGAGTTTGCTTGGCTATCCTGACAGTGTTTGTACGCTACACACTTTTGGCTATTTAAAACAGCAGATGTTGGAAGGAAATTTCTTTTACAGTTCTGTTTGTATTGAAAAAAATGTTGTTTACAGGAAAAGTACCGCAGAGCTCTTACCTTGTCCTTGCTTTAAAATTTATGAAGTGATGGTAGCTCGTTGTAAACATGTGTTTGATGCAGAGATGAAAAAAGCTTCTTCATTTTTAAGCGGGGCTATAAATTATATTGATACCGGCTCTTATGAACTGGCCGTTTTTATGTTGCAGCAAACGGCAGAGCTTACTTACAGATGTTTTTTAAATATTATGAGAGGTAAGGATATAAAATGTCATTCACTTATTGTGTTAAGACGTAATTTGAAACGTTTTGCACCTTATCTTATCGGTATTTTTTCTGCGGATGAAAAGGAAGAATTACATGATCTGGAAATTCTTGAAAAAGGTTACTGTGATGCCCGTTATAATCGTGAATATACCGTTACAGAAGAAACTGTAAGTTCTTTATACCAGAAAGTAAGTATGCTGCATCAGCAAGCTTTTATCTTGTTTGCAGATAAAATAAAAGATCTGCAAGATGAGCTACATGCTATACAGTTTCCTGATGCTAAAAATCAAACTCAAGAATACTGCTGTCTTTTAACATAGCCTGAACAAACTGGTGATGGTGCTGCGGGGTGCCAACAGCATTCCAGGTGCCCGTAATAATGCCTTTTGCTAACTGGTGTTTACCTCTGTCGGTTTTTAATTTGAATTGCTTGAAAAGCTGTTCATACTCATCAAAATCTTGGTTGTTAAAGTGCTTCACAATACGATAGGTACGTTTGGTAAACCTACGTTCTACTATACTTTCTACAGAAGGAAATATTAATAATGCAATAAGTACCACAATGGTTACACCAACGGCTTGTATAAAGTACCCCGAACCTACTGCCATACCAATGGCTGCTACAATCCAGATTACACAGGCAGTGGTTAAACCTTTAACACGATTTTCTTCTTTAAAGATTACACCTGCTCCTAAAAAGCCTATACCTGTTACAATATTTGAGGCAATACGGTCATGGCTGCTCAACCCAATTTTAATAGAAAGAATGGTAAACAGCGAAGCGCCAAGGCCTATCATGATCATGGTTTTTAACCCGGCAGATTTGCTTCGATACTCACGTTCCGCACCAATAATGCCACATAGAAGTATGGTTAGCAGAAACTTATTTACCTCAGCCATGGTGAGGTATTTATTATTATCGCCAAGAAACTTAAACAATTCTTCCATGTAGGTAAATATAAGTAATTGCTTTGGCTGTTGAGAAATAGAAAAACCGATTAATAAAAATCCCCCGGAACATGTTCCGGGGGATTTCTTATCATAGATGCTGAAAATATTACATCATGCCACCCATGCCACCGCCCATTGGAGGGTGAGCAGCTCCGGCACCGGCTTCTTCTGGTTCATCGGCTAAAACAACTTCTGTTGTTAGGAGCATTGATGCTATTGAAGCGGCATTTTCTAAAGCTACACGAGATACTTTAGTTGGGTCGATAACACCGGCACCAATTAAGTTCTCATAAACATCTGTACGGGCATTGTAACCAAAATCGGCATTACCATCTTTTACTTTTTGTACTACAATAGAACCTTCGATACCTGCGTTTTCGCAAATCTGACGTAATGGTTCTTCGATAGCACGACGCACGATAGAGATACCTGTAGTTTCATCATCATTATCACCTTTTAAGTCGGCAATTGAAGCTACTGCACGGATGAAAGCGACACCCCCGCCGGCAACGATACCTTCTTCTACCGCTGCACGGGTTGCATGTAAAGCATCATCAACACGGTCTTTTTTCTCTTTCATTTCAACTTCTGAAGCTGCACCTACATAAAGTACGGCAACACCACCAGAAAGTTTAGCTAAACGCTCTTGTAATTTTTCTTTATCATAGTCTGAAGTTGTAGTCTCGATTTGAGCTTTGATCTGACTAACACGAGCTTTAATGTCTTCAGTTTTACCTGAACCATTGATTATAGTAGTGTTATCTTTATCAACTACTACTTTTTCTGCAGTACCTAAGTAAGAAAGATCAGCATTTTCTAATTTATAACCTCTTTCTTCAGAAATTACAGTACCACCGGTCAAGATCGCGATGTCTTCTAACATTGCTTTTCTTCTATCGCCAAAGCCAGGAGCTTTAACAGCTGCAACTTTTAATGAACCACGGATTTTGTTTACTACCAATGTAGCTAAAGCTTCGCCGTCTAAATCTTCAGAGATGATTAAAAGTGGTTTACCGGTTTGAACTGTTTTTTCTAATACCGGCAACAATTCTTTCATGTTGCTGATTTTTTTGTCGTAGATTAAAATGAAAGGTGCATCCAATTCAGCTTCCATTTTATCAGCGTTAGTTACAAAGTATGGAGAAAGGTAACCCCTGTCGAACTGCATACCTTCTACCGTTTTTACTTCTGTTTCGGTACCTTTTGCTTCTTCTACAGTAATTACACCGTCTTTACCTACTTTTTGCATTGCTTCTGCAATTAATGAACCGATAACTTCATCGTTATTGGCAGAGATAGAAGCAACTTGTTTGATTTTGTTATTGTCTTCGCCTACAGTTTGTGATTGCTCTTTTAAATTAGCTACCACAGCTGAAACTGCTTTATCAATACCGCGTTTCAAATCCATTGGATTTGCACCAGCAGCTACGTTTTTAATACCTGCAGTAACAATAGCCTGAGCTAAAACGGTTGCAGTAGTGGTACCATCACCTGCAATATCAGCAGTTTTACTGGCAACTTCTTTTACCATTTGCGCACCCATGTTTTCAATAGGGTCTTTTAAATCAATTTCTTTAGCTACAGATACACCGTCTTTAGTAATGGTTGGTGAACCGAATTTTTTATCGATAATTACGTTACGTCCTTTTGGACCTAAGGTTACTTTTACCGCGTTTGCTAAAACATCAACACCTTTTTTTAAAGCATCACGGGCTTCTACGTTATATTTTACTTGTTTTGCCATTGTTTAATTAGATTTGAGTATAAGAGATAAGATTTAAGGCTTCATCTCTTTTAACTTTTTAACTTTCTACTTTTAACTTAAAACTATCCGATTACAGCGTAAACATCGCTTTCACGCATAATTAAATACTCTTTACTTTCATGAGTGATTTCTGTACCGGCAAATTTTCCGTATAAAACAATATCACCAACTTTTACAGTCATTGGTTCATCTTTTTTACCAGATCCAACAGCAACTACAGTTCCTTGTTGAGGTTTTTCTTTAGCGGTATCAGGGATATAGATACCCGACGCTGTTTTTTCTTCGGCAGGAGCAGCTTCTACTACAATCCTGTCTCCAATTGGTTTTAAATTTAAAGCCATAACTCTAATAATATTATTTTGATTTAAAATGTTTAATTTAACAGTTAACGTTTTATCAGTTTTTATGCCAATTGGCTTTTGTCTGAAAAACTTGGTAAAGCTGTCAGTTTCTTAAAATAAGTTTAACATGGGAGTGTCAGTCTGACAGTGCTGTATTAAACAAAAAACTCCGCAGTAATCTACTACGGAGTTTTTATATAAATGCGATCAAGTCTTATTTTTTTGTACTGTCACCAGTTGTTTTAGCCGGAGCAGTTTCTTGTTTTTGTAAGCCACCTCCAATTACTGATGGAGTTGCTGTTTTGTTGATATGTTCATCAATTTTTGAACCTGTAGTTGCACCACCGTTTTTTGAAGCTACTGTAATAGCCATACTAAAAACAACAAGTAATGCTAATAAAACCCATGTTCCTTTTTCTAAAACATCACCTGTACGTTGTACGCCAAACATATTACTGTTAGCGCCGCCTGTAGCTAAACCACCACCCTTAGGGTTTTGAACTAAAACAAAAAGACCTAAAGCGATGCATACAACAACTAATAAAATAATTAAAAAGGTTACCATAATATCGTTATTCTAAATTTTCTTTTCTAATGATTGGATAAGGTCGGCAAAGTAACGGCTTTTTTCTGGAAACTTCAAACTTAATTTTTGATAAGTGTCTATTGCCTTGTGATAAAGCATCTGTTCAATGTAGATTGACGCTAAAGTTTCTGATACTAAATCATAGTTATCTTCAGCGCTTTTCTTGGCCTTATTTTCGTTATTGATCTGGTCTGGCTTTAAAGGCTTGATCTGGGGATCATTTTTAATAAAATTATCTATGAGCTCACTTTCTTTAGTTGTGTTACCCGTAACAGTGCCATGTTCTTCTTCAAGTGGAGACTGAGCATGGAAGATGTGCTCTACATATTGTTGCTGAAGTTCAGAGCCTGTGTTTTCGGGATTGGTTTTTTGTGTTACAAAAGGTCTGAAAACAGCTTCATAATGTTTACGGGTTTTAGCGAGCCACCAAAGAAAAGTAAAGGGAAGTTTATCATCGTCATATTTACTTACCTTGGCCTCAGGTTCAATATGGCCTTTTTTGAGTTTGGTAAGATTCACAGCCACAGTTGTTTCTTCAACATCTGATATGGTTTCTGCATGTTCATCTACTTTCTCTGAAACAAAATTCCTGTCGAAATAGAAAAAATCAGTGTTTACTAAACTATCGGGGTCTAAATTATTAGGGCCTGTTTTTTCTTCAGAAACAGTATTGTTTGTAGCCGTATATTCATTTGCAGGTTCTTCTAAGAAATCGGCATAATGCTCTTTAGGGATATCGGTATTTGTACTATCTATGCTTTCAATTACAGGTGTTTCTTCTATAGGATGAACCGATTGTTCTGCCTTTGGAGTTTCTGTAACTTCTGGAACAATCAGCTCATTGATTTCTTCAAATACTTCCTGCTCATCTGGTTCAGAAACAGCAACTATTGTTTCATAATGAGTTTCTGCCTTTTCATAATGCGTGACGGTTTCTTCCTGATGTGCATTGTTAGGCGCTGTTTGATTTTGATTAGAACCGTTTGGTATGACAGCCTCAACTGATCCGTATCTTACAACTTCAATTTCATTAAACTTCTTTAATGACTTAGCATCATTTATTACTTTGTGCAGAATTGTACCATTGTTATAAATAGCTGCTTTAGTTAGTGATCTTGCAGCTTGGGGTGCGTTGCTTTCTGCTTTGGCCAGCAAAAGATATAATTGCTGGTAGTAAGGGTATCTTTGGGTTAGCTTACGTAACATTTCAGCATGCTCGGGCATTACCAGCCAAGGTTGCGCCAGTAATTTAGTAAGTTGCTGTTTATGTTGGTCATTTAACTCCATGTTGCTAAGATAGTAATTGAAAGCTCAATTTTTTACCATTGTGCAAAAGCATCATTAAAAATGTTCTCTGTAAGTTTTGCGTTTACTTTTTTAATCAACCCTCTTTCAATGCTTTGCAATGTTTGACCACCCAAAGTAAAATCTTCATATTGGGTAAAGCTTTTTTCAAAGCTGGTCTTAACTTTTCCTGTATCCAGGTTATTAATGTATTTAACAAAAACGGTTATGGTTAAACGGTTTGCACCAGCCACAGGGTTTTTATTATCAGTAAAAGCAATGGGTTTAATATCGTAACCTGTAATACGTCCTTCAAAAGTGGCATCAGCTTCATTTTGTGTAACTATCAGTCTGCTTTGCGTACGAATTCTTTCTTTTAGGTCTTCGGTAAACTGCTGGCTTAGATCGGGTACAACCAATGGAGCGTTATTCTCAAAAAAACGAACGTTAACAGTTTTCATGCCCGGAGGAATAGATGCCCCGTTAAATTTATAACTGCATCCAAACAATACAATAACAGCAGCCCATACGGTACATATTTTTTTCATCTTAGCTCAGGTTTAATTCTTTAATTTTCCTGTATAAAGTACGTTCAGAAATTCCTAGTTCCTGCGCCGCAAATTTTCTTTTTCCTTTATGTTTTTTAAGTGCTTTCTTAATCAGATCAGATTCCTTGTCTACCAATGATAATGATTCCTCTACTTCTTCGGCATCATGCGCATAATTGTAATCGGCAGGCATATTATTTGAAGGGTGCTTGATGGTTAAGGTAGGCTCATTAGGACTACTTAATTCAATATCCTGATAAAGCTGATTGATATAAGGCGAATTATCGGCAACGATGTGGGAAGTATTTCCGCCATTCTGGATAATTTCTGCTACCAGCTTTTTGAGATCCATCATATCCTTCTTCATATCAAATAATACTTTGTAAAGTATATCACGTTCTGAAAAATCTTCTTTACTGCCAGTATTTAGCGCCATAGGTAACTGGTTACCCTGCTCGTTAGGGATATAATTCAATAAGGCTTGCGCACTTACATTGCGGTCTTTTTCCAATACGCAGATTTGCTCTGCAATATTTTTTAGCTGACGTACGTTGCCAGGCCAGCTGTAATTACTTAAAACCTGTATGGCATCGGGTTCTAAAACAATACCAGGGCTGCGGTATTTATCACTAAAATCGGCAGCAAATTTTCTGAATAAAAGATAAATATCTTCTTTTCGTTCTTTTAATGAAGGGATACGTAATGGTACTGTATTTAGACGATAGTATAAATCTTCACGAAATTTTCCTGATTTAACCCTGTCGTAAACATCAACGTTTGTTGCGGCTACAATGCGTACATCTGTTTTTTGAACTTTAGAAGAACCTACGCGCAGGTATTCGCCGCTTTCTAAAACGCGTAGTAAACGTGCCTGTGTACCTAAAGGCAGCTCGGCCACTTCATCTAAAAAGATAGTGCCGCCATTAGCTACTTCAAAATAACCTTTTCGGGCTTCATGTGCTCCGGTGAAAGAACCTTTCTCATGTCCGAAAAGTTCAGAATCTATAGTTCCTTCTGGTATAGCGCCACAGTTTACGGCAATAAAAGTTCCATGTTTACGAGCGCTTAACTGATGTATAATATGTGAAAAGACTTCTTTACCACTCCCACTTTCGCCGGTAATTAAAACCGACATATCTGTAGGCGCAACCTGTCTTGCCGTATCTATTGCCCTGTTCAGTAATGGCGAGTTGCCAATGATACCAAACCTGTTTTTAATGTCTTGTATGTCCATTCGTGTTCTCCTGTTTAGGGTTCGGACTGCCTGTTTCTTAGAAAAAATCTGGTTTTCTGAAACGTTAATTAATCAACAACTTTTCCAATTAAGGTAGCCGATGTGCAGCTTTCTATTAAAACATTTGCATACGCTCCCGGTTTTACCGAATCTGTAATAGGGAAAACCACCATTACATTTTCATCATTACGCCCTCTGTACTCTTTATCAGATTTTTTAGAGAAACCTTCGATAAGTACTTTTACGGTTTTACCTACAAAGTTTTTGATGTAGGCGTGTGAGCCTTCCTGCTGTTTTTGGATAACTTCGTTTAAACGTCTTAGCTTAACTTCTTCAGGTACATCATCTTTATATCTACGTGCGGCAAGTGTGCCCGGGCGCTCAGAATAAGCAAACTGGTAAGCAAAACTGTAAGTTACATAATCCATCATGCTTAAAGTATCTTGATGTTCTTCTTCTGTTTCGGTACAGAAACCTGTAATAATATCAGTAGATATTGCGCAACCCGGAATAATGCGTTTAATGGCGTCTACACGGTCCATATACCACTCGCGATCATAGGTGCGGTTCATCAGTTTCAATATCCGGCTGTTGCCACTTTGCACCGGTAAATGGATGTAATTACAAATGTTGTCGTATTTAGCTATGGTATGTAATACCTCATCGGTAATATCTTTAGGATGAGAGGTTGAAAAACGAACCCTTAATTCAGGACTGATTTCTGCTACCATTGCCATTAGCTGTGCAAAGTTTACACTGCCATCAATTTGTTCATTGGTATGCTGGCCGCGTTTCTCTGGCAGATCTGTTTTGTTTACCAATGCTTCTAACAGCGCATCGCCGGTTAGGGTGTTCATCTCATCTTGTAGATCATCAGCTTTGCTTTTTATTTCCTGACCATCTTTCCAGTGATAAGAATCTACGTTTTGGCCCAACAAAGTAACCTCACGATAGCCCTGTTCAAATAACTGAATGGCTTCGTTAACGATAGATTTTGGATCCCTGCTTCGCTCACGGCCACGTGTAAAAGGTACAACGCAAAAAGAGCACATATTGTCGCAACCACGGGTAATAGAAATATATGCACTAATGCCATTGCCCGTTAAACGAACGGGGTTAATGTCGGCATAGGTCTCCTCACGAGAAAGGATTACGTTTACGGCTTTATGACCATCTTCAACTTCGTTGATTAGCTTTGGCAGATCACGGTAAGCATCGGGGCCAACCACTACATCAACCAGTTTTTCTTCTTCTAAAAATTTAGATTTCAAACGTTCGGCCATGCAACCTAAGACGCCAACTACCAGTTTTGGATTTTTACGTTTTTCTACTCCAAATTGCGATAACCTATTGCGAACACGTTGCTCGGCATTTTCACGGATGGAGCAAGTGTTTATAAAGATCACATCCGCATTTTGATAATCGCCTGTAGTCTGATAGCCGGTTTCAGCAAGAATTGAGGCAACGATCTCGCTGTCTGCAAAATTCATCTGGCAACCATAGCTTTCAATATAAAGCTTTTTGCTATTGGCATTCTGATTATCTAATATTAAGGCTTCGCCCTGGCGAGATTCGTCGTGGCTTTTGTCCTGAAGTTTAAAATCAATCATTAAATAAAAATTTTACGGGCTTCAAAAATACAAAAAATAAATAGAAAATGACAGAATGGCAGTTATTTTACGAATGAATTATATTGCAGTTTGTACTTCAAACAATTAAACGGCTTTTTTGTATTTTATTTTAATGGGGAAGCATTTTTATACAAGAAGAAGGTTTTGGTACTGGTTCGGGGGAACAGCGGTGGGCTTGCTAATTGTTCTGGTTACAGGGATAACCATCATAGCAGTAAAATGGAAGCCGGTATTAAGTAGTAAATTAAAAGAGGGGGTGAAAAAAGCTTCGGGTGAATTATATACATTGGATTTTAAAGATTTGCATCTCAACCTGCTTAGAGGAACAGTAACGCTGGATAGTGTAGTTTTTTGGCCGGATAGCAATGTGTTTAACGAACTTAAACTGCAAAAAAAAGCCCCGGTACATGTGTTCCGAATAAAACTGGAACATTTAAAAATAACCCGTATAGGTATTTTAGATGCTTATCTTAAAAAGAAGCTGCATGCTAAGGCCATACTGTTGGATAATCCTTCCATAGATATGGTTTATCATAAAGGAATAAAAAGAACCGCTGATACGGCAAGATCAGAAAACCTATATCAGATCTTAAAAAGTACCTTAAACTCAATAGAGGTTAAACTGATTAAAGTTATTGATGCAGACTTCGATTATTATAACACAGATCGAAAACTAAGTGCAGTGAAACATGTAAATATCAGGGTTGAAGATCTGTTGATTGATTCTTTAACATCACTAGACACTACCAGGGTACTTTATAGCAAAAACATAGGCTTTGAATTAGGGGGCTATAAATCGCTGACAAAAGATAAAATGTATACGGTTAAGATAGACAGTGTAAGAGGATCCTTAAATAAACGAAGTTTAGAGATAAAGGGATTAAAAGTCATTCCTATGTATCCTGAGTTGGAATTCAGTAGAAAATACAATGTTCAAAAAGACAGGTATGATTTGGATTTCAGTTCAATTATTTTGGATAATATTGATTTTACGGGCTTAAGCAATAACGGAAATTTACAGGTTAAAAAGATGACTATAGGTCCTGCAAAAGTTGCCGTGTTTATGAACCGGTCTTTGCCTCCTCCCGATATTGATAAAGGCAGAAATTTTCCGCATGTTGCCTTGCAACGATTACCCTTGCCAACGATTATTGAAAAGGTAATGCTCAATAAAGTTGATGTTGCCTATACCGAATTTAATCCTGAAACTAAGGATAAAGGAACCGTAAAATTACAAGCTCTTAATGGCTCCTTGAGCAATTTAACTAATGATAGTTTACGCCTTGCCCATCATAATCATGCCTATGCAGATCTGAGTACCTCGGTAATGGGAACCGCGAAAATGAATGTAAAAATAGATTTTAACCTCATTGACAAAAATGGAGGTTTTAATTATTATGGAACTGTTGGAGGTTTTGATATGAAAGTGCTGAACGCAATTTCAAAACCTTTAGGGAAGATGGAAGTTGAAAGCGGACATGTAAATAGTGCAAGTTTTAATATAAGCGCAAATTTTAATCAGGCTGCAGGAAAGGTTGTATTTCTTTATGGCGGGTTAAAAATTAAAATGTTGGGAGAGGATGAAGAGGGCAAACAGAAGAAAAAAGGCTTGCTGTCATTTTTAGCCAATACTATTCTAATTAAAGATGATAACCCCACAGGAAACGATCAGCAACGTATTGCCTATGTTGACCATCATAGGGTTAAACAGGCATCTTTTTTTAACCTGATGTGGAAAACGATACTTAAAGGAATCAGGGAGACAGCTGGCGTGGGTATGATACCAATGAAAAAAATGCCTCCACCTAAAAAAGGTATAAAAAAGTAAGCTTGGGCTAATTGATGTTCATTAAATAAAAGCTATCTTGGTTTTAAAAGCAGGTTATGCCACAGAAAGCAAAAATGAGATTACTTTATAAGGTACTTGCCCTTGTTGCGGGTTCTTTACTGTTCCTTTATGGTGTTTCTGCTCTTATTTTCATTAATATAAAACCTCGTGTTAGAGAAGAACTTAAACTGCTGATCAAAGATGCCTCTGGAAAACTTTATGACATAGATTTTAAAGATATCAATGCCAACTTGTTAACAGGTAATGCCACATTAACAGATGTAACTTTAAATGCTGATACAAATACTTACAAGCGATTAATAACCAGCAAGGAAGCACCAAATAATCTATACCAAATCAAACTGAAAAAATTAACCATTAAACAATTTCATCCTTTCAGGCTTTTCTTTAAAAAAGAAATACAAATAGGGCTTTTGCGTTTTGATTATGCTAATATTAGTATGAACAATAAGGCCTTTGAATTTAATGAGAAAAAACCGTCGAGGTCCGAAATTTCGCCTTACCATTATATCAAGTCTATTTGTAAGTCATTTCATGTAGATAAAATAGAGTTTAAGAATGCTTTTTTTGAATATGTAAATAAAAATGGTTTAAAGCCGGAAACAGATACTATAGCTAATTTAAATATTACCCTTACAGACTGGCTTATAGATTCTTTATCTGCTAAAGATGAAAGCAGAACATTTTTATTGAAAGATATACAGATTTATCTTAATAATTATAGTTATGCTACCCCAGATAGCCTGTATTATATTAAGCTTAGTCAACTGGATTTTTCTGTTACTTCAAAGAAAGTGAATATTAAAAACCTTGAGGTTCAGCCCAGATATAGCGAAGCAGCTTTTGCACACAAAGTAGGAGTGGCACAAGATCGTTACTTGCTTAATCTGAATAATATTGATCTTACAGATATAGATATTCTTGCTTATATCAGAAGAAGAGAAATTATTGCCGAGCAGATGAACATTGCTGATGGAACACTTTCGGTTTTTAACGATAATTCTTACCCTAAAAATAAGGAGCCTAAAAGCGGCCGGTTTCCACATCAGCTGTTGCAAAGACTTAATATTCCTTTAAGTATCCATAAGATCAATGTCAATAATCTGGATATTACCTATGCAGAATACGATAAGGTTACCAAGCAAAGGGGAAGGGTTGAATTTAAAAATACTTCAGGAGAATTTAGCAATGTAACCAATCAGGATAAGTTCAAAAAACTAAACCCTTTTACAACAGCAAAGCTAACCAGCTATTTAATGGGGCAGGGAAAACTTCAGGTACATTTCAGGTTTAATATCATTTCACCAGACGGGGACTTTAATTATAAGGGAAATTTGGGTGTAATGGATGCGAGGCAACTCAATTATGTAACTAAGCCTCTGGCTATGGTTCAGGTAAACAGGTGCCAGATCAAGGGATTAGATTTTGATATTGATGTAAAAAAAGATGTAGCCAAGGGTAAAATAGATTTCAGGTTTAATGATCTCTCACTTAAAATACTGAAAAAACAGGAAGAAGGAGAGGGACTAACCGGAATGGGGATTTTGTCTTTACTGGCCAATGCTATCGTTATATCACCAGATAATCCTTCAGAAAACGGGCGCCATGTTATTGCTCCTATAAATTATCAAAGAAAGCCAAGTGCGTCATTTTTTAATTTTTTATGGAAAACCATTTTTCAGGGGGTTAAATACAGTGCAGGCTTTACTCCCCAAAAAGAAGCTGATATCAAGCGGCAGATTGCTCAATTTAAACAGATGAAAGAAGACAGGGATTTGCGTCGTTTTAAAAGAGAGCAGCGAAAGAAACTTGAAAAATAGGAGGTTGTTTAAAAAGCCCTGCCGTCACCCTGAATTTAGTTCAGGGTCTCTTTGTAGAGCAGTACAAAAATATTTTAGATTCTGAAACAAGTTCAGAATGACGACCTCGAGTCTTTAGACAACCTCCTTATTTTTATATCAATAGACAATGGAATAACAGGATTACACAATCCAGTTCCAGCCAAAATTATCTGTTGCTAAGCCATATTTAATATCGTTTAACTGTTTCGCGATACCGTTAGATACTTTTCTGGTTTCAGGATCAGTTAATTGATAATCTTTACCATTATAATTAATTACGCCAATATGTGTCACTGTTGCAGCAGTTCCGGCAGCAAAAGCTTCAGTTAATCTTCCGTTTTCTATACCTTCTATTACTTCTTTAACTGATAACCTTCTTTCTTCTACTTCTATGCCATTGGCTTTAGCAAGCTGAATAATAGTATCTCTTGTAACACCATCTAAAACCGTAGTTCTAACAGAAGGTGTAACTAATTTGCCATCAATTACGAATAATAAATTAGCAGTACCGGCTTCTTCTATAAACTCATGGGTTTGTGCGTCAGTCCATAATAACTGGTCAAAACCTTCCTTTTTAGCGACTTCAAAAGGATATAAAGAACGGGCATAGTTACCTGCAGTTTTAGCAAATCCCACACCACCATCATCAGCTCTTGTAAATTCGGTTTCTACTTTTACTCTTAAAGCTTTGGTATAATATTTACCTGTAGGAGTAGTTAATATGGCAAATGTATAAGTATCAGAAGCTTTTACGCCTAAGTAAGGATCTGTACCATACATTACAGGTCTGATATATAAAGCATAATCTTCCTGAGAAGGTACCCATCTTTCATCTAAATTAATCAGCTCGGCCATACCTTGCATAAAAATCTCTTTATCAACTTCGGGCATCGCCATACGCTTAGCTGATTTGTTAAAACGGGCAAAGTTCTTTTCAGGTCTGAAAATGCTGATTTTGCCATCAGGCTGGCGATAAGCTTTTATACCTTCAAAAATAGCTTGTCCATAATGAAGGGCTGAAATAGCTGGGCTCATCGGTACCGGACCATAAGGCACTATACGAGGATTTTTCCAGGCACCGTCTTCATAGTCGCATAAGAACATGTGATCGGTAAAAACTTTACCGAATGGAAGCTGAGAAAAATCAGTAACAGTTAAACGACTTTGTTCAACTTTGGTTACTTTTATGTCAATTGTATCGGTCATGATATAACAATTTGTTGCCTGTTTAAACGAATAGGTTATTGGTTTTATTTCAGGCATTTAGTGAAAAAAATGTGCCGCAAAATTAGTAAAAAAAATGGGTGTAAGGTTATTTATTTGTTATTTTTAAGCGAGTTTAATACATTTAATACCCATCCTTTGCCCCATTCATCCATTTGCTCTCTGGTCCATAAGAATGGATAGAAAATCCGTTTCTGAAAACGTGGAGGCAGATATTTCTGCCAGTTTGTACCTCCTGTAGCAGCAATATTTTCAGGATCTTTTTCGAGATAACGTACTGCCGATTTGTAGTGAGAAAGCGGCCATTCTACGTTAACATAAAGATCTAACTTTCTAAGTTCTTCAGCCAACAGGCTTACATTCTGACCTTGTGCCTCTAATTTGAGGTAAAGTGTGCTAAAATTGGTGTTTATACGGTCTTTGGCCAGCTGCAAAAACTGTTGCGCGTATTTACTGATAAACTGCTTAAGTGTTAAGGTTTGTTTGCCGGTGGCGAGTTCAGTTGCGCCAAATTTCCAGTAAATATATTCGAACTGTTTTTCTATATCTGCATTTTTAAGATCTTCACGTTTGCTCTTATCTACAAGCTGTATAAGATTAGTAGCACTGATCTCGATCATGCGGTATTGGCCACTTTGAAAACCACTTGCAGGTAAAAGTGACATCCTGAATTTTAAGAACTGTTCTTTTTCCATGCCATTAACCATTACTTCAAACGAAGTGGTCAGTGCATTAAAATAAGCATTGATACGCTTAACCCTTGCAGTAAAAAAGTCTGTGGTAAGATTTTCTTGCTCTGCAATCTGCTCGCATTCATGTAAAGCCAGTTTAAAGTATAATTCGGTAATCTGGTGGTACATGATAAAAATCTTCTCATCAGGAAAAGGGGTTTTTGGGTTTTGAAGGCTTAATAAAGTGTCTAAGTGTATATAATCCCAATAGGTGAGAAAATCAGCGTATAAAAGGCCATCTAAATAAGATGCCATATCTTGTCCCATAGCTTCGTATTTTTCCTGAAGCAAGGCTATTTTTTGTTTTATTTCCGGAGTAAGTTCCATGTGTCTAAATAAAAATGATAAGAATGTTGTTTAATTAAACGCCAGTAAAGGTGCTACAGGCCATCACATTTATTTAACTTGGTCTGTCTATGATTAAACATAATTCACATAAACATATCCAAGTGCATGGAAAAGGAATTGGATAAGAACAGGTAAACACAGCTGTAGAACTACAGCTGTTAAGCGCAGCATTGTTTTTATGGGTTATATGTAAAAGGAAATGTTTCATTGCCATATTTACAAAACGAGGCTCGGTTCTCTATCCTTAAAATGTTGTTGAAGTTACAATTAAATTTTAATACAAAACCCTGAATTTTATGGTATGCTCAATCTTTTTCAGTGATTTGAATAGGGTTTTATCATATTGTGTATTGATATCTGTTATGGCATAACCAATATTGTCTTTGGTCATTAAAAACTGTGCAACAATATTAATATCATGCTTGGCAAAAGCTGTATTGATCTGAGCCATAATACCCGGAACATTTTGGTGGATATGTATGAGCCTGTGTGATTTTTCAAGGGCAGGAAGCTGTATGCTTGGAAAATTGCTACTTAAATAAGTAGTGCCTTTGTTCATGAAATCAATTACTCGTTTAGGAATAAAACTCACATTTCTTGGGTTGTCTTTTGGATCATCAAAAACTACAATCCCCATATTGTTGCAGGTTTCTATAGAGAATTTATTGCGGGCATTGCCTAAATAACCAATGGTTTTTAGCTTGGCTGCACGCTGCAATTTTTCTTTCTCTATCCTTTCGCCATCAGCTAAAATGAGCATACCTACATCTTTAACATACTTTTCTTCAAATTCTGTTTTGTGGCGTATAGAAAAACCATCTTTTTTAAGCAAAGCGATACTTTCTTGTGGTACATTGCCAATTACCAGGCATAAAATCCTGTTTTTTGGATAAGAAATTGCACGGGGTAAGTTGTTTACATACAAAAACTCATCAAAGCTCGGTGTTATGTGATCTGCTTTTGAGATGATACTTTCCCTGGCAATATTCTCGGTAAAAGCGAAGAATTTTTTGATCAGTCCGCTTTCACGTAACTGAAAATCTGAATAACCGTCGCCTATGCCATACAAATTGCCTTTTAAATTTAGGTTTTGTAAAAGCTTAACCTTACCACCCTCTTCGCTAAGCGGATTGGCATGATCGTAATCAATGATTTTACCGTCACCATTTGTGATAAATGTATTGGCGTAGATATTTTCTTTTTTAATATGATACTGACTTACTACGGGGGTAATAAACTCCTTAAATCCACCCGAAACGATGAGCACTTCATCTGCGTGTTTTTTGAAAAAGGCAGCATTTCTGGAGAATGATTTAGATACTTTCTTTTTAAGGTGCTTGATTAGCTTTTTAAGATCCTCTTCAGTGGCTTCGAGCAGTTTTACCCGTTGGGCAAGACTTTCAGAAAAAGATAGCTTTCCTTCCATTGCCAGATTGGTGTAATCTTCTATTTTTTTATAAATAGCTTCGCGGCCGGGGTTGTTTTTAAGAGAAATACGGGCCAGTTCATCCAAGGCTTCTACCTGCGTAAAGGTACTGTCGAAATCTATGATATAGAAACGCTGTTCGTCCATTTTATTTAAGTGCTTTGCAAACTTCGGTAATACTCTGTTCTATAGGTCTGAATTGAAAATTTAAGGCAGTAGATATTTTTTGGTTGCTATAGTAACTATGGTTAAAACTACTGCGTGCAGCATCTTTTGTAAGCGCGGGAGCTTTTCCGGTAAATACTGAGGCCAATTTGGCTACCCGCCATGCAAGACCTAACATCCAGGGCTTTGCTGCAATGCTTGGTGCTTTAACGCTAAAACCTTTTGCTATCTGTGCAAAGAAAGTTTTGTAATCTAAATTCTGAGCAGATAATATATAGCGCTGTCCGGTAATCGGGCTTTGCATTAAACTGATCATACATTGTGCAACATCTTCAACATCTACCAAGCCAGTTGCACCATCTGTATAAAATTTCAATCCGTCTTTAACCAGTTTAAAAATGGCTCCGCTTCCCTCAGTCCCTGCATTTTTGCCAATAATTACCGACGGATTTACAATTACAGTGTCCAATCCTTCGGCTACACCACGCCATACTTCCATTTCACCTTCATATTTAGAAATGGCATAAGCATGTACTTTCGGGTCATATTCCCAAAAATGTTGTTCTGTAATCAGTTCATCTTTTTTGGCATTGCCAAGTGCCGCAACAGAACTTACATGTAACAAACGGATCTGTTTTTCAAGACAGAGATTAACCATATTCCCGGTGCCTTCTATGTTAACCTTAAAAAGTTTTTTCTTGTCTTTTGGATCAAATGAAACAAAGGCTGCACAATGGTAAACGGCTGTAATCCCTTCAAAGGCATCAGCCAGATCTTCAGGCTCATTGATATCGGCATTATACCATTCTACTAAGGGGTTGTTCTTTAGTAATTCTGGGATTTTAGATGAGGTCCTTTTTAAAGCCCTCACTTTTAAATGTTGTGCAGTGAGCTGGTTAACCAGTTCAGAACCTAAAAAGCCCGTGGCTCCACTTACCAATATCATATGTTTTTTTAAAACGATGTTAAAATATGCTTTCAAAAATAGATATTTGAGCTCAACATTTAAATAGCATATGTCTTTGTCAGATTTTTTTTCGCCGCTTAGCGTAGAAAAGTTCACACCCAAGAAAGGTTTTTATACAACCCAGATAGGAGCAAAAGCTCAGTTTCATACCGAATATTTTCCTGATCTGGAAAAAGGCAAATATGATATTGCTATAATAGGGGTTAATGAAGACAGAGGGACGGTTGACAATTCGGGCTGTGGCTTAGCACCTGATTATTTCAGATCGCAGTTTTATATTTTGCATGAAGGGCCTTATATCAGTCGCATTATTGATCTGGGAAACATCATTGCCGGAAAAAGCATATCTGATACTTATTTTGCGCTTAAAACAACTGTTGAAGAACTGGTTAAACTAAACATAGTTCCGGTAATTATTGGCGGGGGACAAGATCTGACTTATGCGCAATATATGGCTTATGAGGCTTTGGAACAAAAGGTGGATCTAGTAGTGGTAGATTCTAAATTTGATCTGGAAGAAGATGAACCAGACAACAATACAACCACTTCTCAATCTTACCTGAGCAAAATATTTCTGCACCAGCCTAACTATCTGTTCAATTTCAGTAATATTGGTTACCAGACTTATTTTGTAAGTCAGGAAAGCCTTAAGGTAATGGATAAGCTTTACTTTGATGCGCACCGTTTGGGCGAGTTTATGAATGATCTAACCATTGCTGAGCCTATCGTAAGAAATGCCAATATGTTAAGCTTTGATGTAAGCTCTATCCGTTCGGCAGATATGTGTGCTAATTATAATGCGGTTCCAAATGGTTTTTTTGGTCAGGATGCGTGCAGAATTGCCCGTTATGCAGGTATGAGCGATAAATTAACTTCGATAGGTTTTTATGAGTTTAACCCGGCTTTTGATCAAAATGCGCAAAGCGCTATGTTGTTAGCGCAAATGGTATGGTATTTTGTAGATGGCGTTTATAATCGTAAACAGGATTTTCCGCTTACACCAAAATCGCAATACCTGATTTACAGAGCAAGTTTAAAAGACGGTTCGGGAGAAATGAACTTTGTGAAAAGCAAAAAATCTGACCGTTGGTGGATGCAGGTCCCTTATCCTTCAAACGGCTCAAAAAACGAAAGATATCATCTTGTGCCTTGCAGGTATGAAGATTATCAGATGGCTATCAATGGCGAAATGCCTAATTTATGGTGGCGTACTTTTCAAAAATTATCATAAATAAATATGAATATGTGTTTTTCAAAACCTTATATTTGAAAAAACTAACTTTATTAAAAGCGCAATTTAGAGTAAAACTCTGCGTTATAAAACTTAATCAACGCATAAACGAACCATGAAAAGAGCACTATTATCGGCAATGCTTGTGTTACCACTAAGTATTTTTGCCCAAAACCAATTTACAGTAAAAGGAAAGCTATCAAAAGTTAAAGATGGTACTAAGCTTTATTTGGCTTACCCATATAACAACCAACGTGTAATCGATTCGGCGGTTGTTACAAACGGAAGTTTTGAGTTTAAAGGTTCTATTGAGAATCCTACTTCTGCACAATTATTTAAAAATGTAAATCCTTTTGTTAAAGGTGCAAATACAAAGAACCTAGATTTTTCGGGTTTTTATGTTGAGCCAGGTAATGTTACCGTAACCAGCGTTGATAGCGTAAAATCTTTAGTTGCTGGTGGTACTGCCGCGAACATTGACAATACCAAATTAAAAGGAATGCTTACTGCCATTTCAGCAAAAGAGAAAGTGCTTAATGATGAGTATGCAAAATTTACCAAAGAGCAGAAAGATGATGAAGCATTTATGGAAGCTTTCTATGAGAAATATGATAAGGTTGATAATGAAAAGAAACCAATTTATCTAGAGTTCATTAAGCAAAATCCTAAATCATACATCAGCTTAGTTACTTTGAGCAGTATTTCGGGCGACGATAAAATTTTAGATCAGACAGAAAAATTGTATGCGTCTTTAGACCCAGCTTTAAAACAAAGCAAAATTGGGGCTTCTTTACCTGCAAAATTCTCTTCAACCAGAAAGACTGCGGTAGGAGCTATGGCTATGGAGTTTACACAAAATGATGTAGATGGCAAGCCTGTTAAATTATCAGATTTCAGAGGTAAATATTTACTAATTGATTTCTGGGCTTCATGGTGTGGACCATGCCGCGGAGAAAATCCTAATGTAGTTGCTGCATTCAATAAATATAAAGATAAAAACTTTACCATATTAGGGGTATCATTAGATAATCCTGGTCAAAAAGAAGCATGGGTAAAAGCAATTAAAGATGATGGCTTAAACTGGACTCAGGTATCTGATTTAAAAGGTTGGAGCAATGAAGTGTCAAAAGCATGGGGTATTTCAGGTATTCCGGCTAACTTCTTGTTAGATCCTTCGGGCAAGATTATCGCTAAGGATTTGAGAGGTTCTAAGCTTCATAAAAAATTAGAAGAAGTTTTGAATAATAGAACTAAATAAAGGTTCTGTAAAACATAAAAACCGCTTGAATTTCTCAAGCGGTTTTTTTATGAACTCTATAGAGATGCTTTGAATGGATATTTGCTGGAACAATCTTTATATATTTAGAGATATCTAAAAAAATAGAGGCTAAGTATAATCATTAATCAAAAAGTCTTCACAAATTTTGTGAAGACTTTTTGATTAAGCTTTTTATCGCATTAAACTAAATCAAACCCTATATCTTCCCTGAAATATTTTCCATCGAAATAAATACGTCCGGCATCTGCAGTGGCGCATTGTAAAGCTTCAAATTGAGTATTTTGTAAGCTGGTAATGGCTAAAACACGACCTCCGTTTGATTTTACTACACCTCCGTCTTTAAGTGTGCCGGCGTGGAAAGCAATAGAATCTCTTAAGTTTTCTAAACCACTTATAGTTTTTCCTTTATCGTAATCACCAGGATAACCACCTGCAACAATTACTATAGTAGCTGCATTTTTAGGGTTTATCTTAATCTGGTAATTGCCAAGCTTTTTATGGGCTGTAGCTAAGAACAATTCAACAAGGTCATTTTCAATTCTTGGTAAAACACTTTCCGTTTCCGGATCGCCCATACGGCAGTTGTATTCGATTACATAAGGTTCGTCACCAACTTTGATCAATCCAAAGAAAATAAAGCCGGTATAATCAATGTTATCGGTTTGTAAACCCTTAATGGTTGGTTTAATTACCTTTTCTTCAATTTTAGACATAAAAGCCTGATCTGCAAAAGGAACCGGAGAAACAGAGCCCATGCCGCCCGTATTTAGACCAGTGTCGCCCTGTCCAATACGTTTATAATCTTTAGCTTCAGGTAAGATTACATAATTTTCGCCATCTGTCAGTACAAAAACAGAAAGTTCGATACCAGTTAGAAACTCTTCAACTACTACAGTAGAACCGGCATTACCAAACTTACCATCAAGCATTAGTTTCAGTTCGTCCTGTGCTTCTTGATAATTATCGATGATTAATACGCCTTTACCGGCAGCTAATCCATCAGCTTTTAAAACAACAGGTAAACTATGGTTGGCAAGGTAATCCAAACCCGCCTGTAAATTCTCATTTGTAAAAGATCTTGATTTTGCCGTAGGGATCTGATGGCGTTCCATAAACTGCTTAGAAAAATCTTTGCTGCCTTCTAAAACGGCGCCTTCTTTTTTAGGACCTATTACCGGTATTTTCTGCAATTCTTCATCCTCGGTAAAATAATCATGAATTCCCAAAACTAATGGTTCTTCGGGACCTACCACCACAAGCTCTATCTGTTCTTTAAGAACTATTTCTTTTATGGCATCAAAATTTTTAATGTCGATGTTTACGTTTTTACCATAAGCTAATGTACCCGCATTGCCGGGTGCAATAAAAAGGTTAGAACATTGTGCAGACTGGCTGATTTTCCAGGCAAAAGCACATTCTCTTCCACCTGAACCGATTAATAGGATATTCATAAGGCAAAGATATTGCATTAAACTTAAATGCTATATAAAAACTATGCTTTGTAAGCATCTGTTCAGATTTTTTTAATATCAGAGTAATGTTTTTGCAAATAATCAAGCTTTTATGTAATCTTTTTTCGGTTTTTTAAAGATTAAAATTAGATTTGCCCTCTTAATGAAGCACCTATTTACCCTTTCGCTTGTTTTTTTCAGCTTAACACATTTGGCTCAGGCCCAGCGTGTGGAGAGTGTCGATCTTTCGAGCGAACGTGTGTGTACAAATCAGAATGCTACTATACAACTGGTAAAAGCTTATGAGCAAACAGATCAGCTTAACTCAGGTTTTCTAACTTACAGCGATCTTTCTTTGAGCGGTACTTTGTTTCAGACCAAGATCTGTTACCCTGATTTTACAGCAAACAGGCTTAATGAAAACGTTACCGGGCCCCATACTAAGAATAATAGCCCTTAGTTGTTTTAAACTCTACTTCAATAGTTAATTTATAAAAGCATCTGTCAAGTTGGCCGTATTGTGCTGCTGGCTTGGTTGTTGCATAAGATGTTGGTAGACTGACGTCTGAAGAAAAGCAACACTTGAACAAGAGCAGTTGATTTATAAATAGGTAATAAGCATAACATGATGCTGACCGAGGATATTAACAACAAAACAATTCAGCAATAAAATAATATAAACAACAAATAAAATGTTAGGATTTTTAGCCAAGATATTTGGAACCAAATCAGAAAGAGATATTAAGGCGTTACAACCTATTGTAGCGCAGATAAACGAAGAATATAACAAGCTCTCATCTTTAAGTAATGATGAATTGCGTGCAAAAACAACCGAATTTAAAGCAACTATAGCCTCAGGATTGGCTGATATTGATGCAAAAATTGCGGACTTGAAAGCTCAGGCAGAGAACAGTGGACTTTCTTTACAGGAAAAAACGAATATCTATGAAGAAGTAGATGCTTTAGGTAAAGAAAGGGATACTGAACTTGAAAAAATATTAAAAGAAATATTACCTGCTGCATTTGCTGTAGTAAAAGAAACTTCGCGCAGATTAACAGAAAATGAAGTTCTTGAAGTTACTGCAACTCAGTTTGACAGAGATCTGGCTGCCCGTAAGAATAATGTTAAAATTGTGGGCGATAAAGCGCTATGGGCAAACCGTTGGGATGCTGCCGGAAACGAAGTGGTTTGGAACATGGTTCATTACGATGTGCAGTTAATTGGTGGTATGGTATTGCACAGTGGCAAAATAGCCGAAATGGCTACCGGTGAAGGTAAAACTCTGGTAAGTACCTTACCGGCATATCTAAACGCACTGGCCGGACAAGGTGTGCATATCGTTACCGTGAACGATTACTTAGCCCGTCGTGACTCTGAGTGGAATGCACCTCTTTTTGAGTTTCATGGCTTAAGTGTAGATTGTATTGATAAACACCAACCCAACTCTGAAGAACGTAGAAAAGCTTATCTGGCTGATATTACTTACGGAACCAATAACGAATTTGGTTTTGACTACCTGCGTGACAATATGGCGCAAGGCCCAGACCAATTGGTACAGCGTAAACTGCATTTCGCTATGGTAGATGAGGTCGATTCGGTATTAATTGACGATGCCCGTACACCTTTGATCATTTCAGGTCCGGTGCCTTTTGGCGATCAGCACGAGTTTTATGAGTTAAAACCACGTATTGAACGTTTGGTGAATGCACAAAAAGCTTATGTTACTCAGGCTTTAAACCAAGCAAAGACCTTAATTAACAGCGGAAATACTGGTACAGAAGAAGGAGAAGGTGGTTTAGCTTTGTTACGTGCGCACAGAGGCTTGCCAAAAAATAAAGCATTGATCAAGTTCTTAAGCGAAGGTAATGTAAGACAAACTCTGTTAAAGACAGAAAACCACTATATGGCAGATCAATCTAAGAACATGCCTAAGGTTGATGCTGAATTGTTTTTCTATATAGATGAAAAAAATAATCAGGTTGAACTTACTGAGAAAGGTATTGAGCTCATTACACAGCAGGGAGAAGATCCAAGCTTTTTCGTTTTACCGGATGTAGGTACAGAAATTGCCGAAATCGAGAAATCGAGTGCAAGCAATGAAGAAAAAATTGCAAGAAAAGATGCTTTAATGCGCGATTATGGTATTAAAGCAGAACGTATCCACTCTATCAATCAGCTTTTAAAAGCTTATACCTTATTTGAGAAAGACGTGGAGTATATCATTGATGAAGATAAAATCAAGATTGTTGATGAGCAGACTGGTCGTATCATGGAGGGCCGTCGCTATTCTGATGGTTTACACCAGGCTATTGAAGCTAAGGAAAATGTAAAGGTTGAAGATGCATCACAAACCTATGCTACCATTACTTTACAAAACTATTTCCGTATGTACCACAAACTTTGCGGTATGACGGGTACGGCAACTACAGAAGCAGGTGAATTTTGGTCTATCTACAAATTAGATGTGGTAGAAATTCCAACAAACAGAGCTTTGTTAAGAAAAGATCAGCAGGATTATGTGTACCGTACCGTACGTGAGAAATACAATGCCGTTGCTGATGAAATCGTAAAGTTAACAGAAGCAGGTCGTCCGGTATTGGTAGGTACTACATCGGTTGAGATATCTGAATTGTTAAGCCGTATGTTAAAACTGAGAGGGATTAAGCACAATGTATTAAACGCGAAATTACACCAGAAAGAGGCTGATATCGTTGCAGAAGCAGGTCAGGCAGGTACGGTAACCATTGCTACCAATATGGCTGGTCGTGGTACAGATATTAAGTTAGGCCCAGGTGTAAAAGAAGCCGGAGGTTTAGCCATTATAGGTACAGAACGTCATGAGTCGCGTCGTGTAGACAGACAGTTGCGTGGCCGTTCAGGACGTCAGGGAGATCCGGGTACATCTCAATTCTTTGTTTCGTTAGAAGATAACCTGATGCGTTTATTCGGTTCAGAGCGTATCTCTAACATTATGGTTAAAATGGGTATCGAAGAAGGCGAAGTAATTCAGCACTCTATGATTACCAACTCTATTGAAAGAGCGCAGAAAAAAGTAGAAGAGAACAACTTTGGTGTACGTAAACGTTTGTTAGAGTACGATGATGTAATGAACTCGCAACGTACCGTAATCTATGCTAAACGCCGTAACGCTTTATTTGGCGATCGTTTAGATGTAGATATGAACAACATGATCTTTGATGTGGTTGAAGATATCGTAACCGAGTATAAAGAAAGCGTGAATTACGAAGGATTTAAACTCGAAGTCATCAAGAATTTCTCGGTTGATACTACAATCAGTGAACAAGATTTTAACTCAGGAAAGATCCACGACCTTACCGATCGTTTGTTTGATGAGGTAATGCAGTTCTATATCCGTAAATCTGATGCAGTAATTAATCAGGCCATGCCGGTACTGAGCCAGGTATTTGCCGAAAGAGGAGAGATGATAGAGCAGGTAATTGTTCCTTTTACAGACGGAATGCGTCATGTACAGGTTCCGGTTAACCTTAAAAAAGCAATTGAAAATAAGGGTAAAGAGGTTACCAAGTCTTTTGAGAAAACTATTATCCTTGCTTTGATAGACGATAGCTGGAAAGAGCATTTACGTGAAATGGACGAGCTGAAACAATCGGTACAAAATGCCGTTTATGAGCAGAAAGATCCATTGATTATTTACAAAATGGAAGCATTTAATTTATTTAAAGGCATGTTGAGTACCGTAAATAAAGAAGTAGTGAGCTTCTTGTTTAAAGGAGGCATTCCTGTACAGGCTGAGTCGGAGAACTTAAGCGAGGCAAGAGCGCCGCAACCGCAGCCTAAATTAAATGCAACCAAACAGGAATACGGAGATAACTCAGGTTTGGATTTAGTGGGCGATACCCGCGAGCCTCAGCCGATGCAGCCTATCAGAAAAGAAGTAACGATTGGCCGTAACGAGCCTTGTCCTTGTGGAAGTGGCAAGAAATATAAAAACTGCCATGGGGCAAATGTATAAAAGCTCCCCTAAATATAAAAAAACCTCAAGCGCACTGCTTGAGGTTTTTTTATTGCTTTTAACTTGAGTTCTAATTATTATTCAATTCATATAAAACAGCACGGTATATGATTTGTAGTGTTGGTTCCGATCATGACGAGTTACAAGGCCATAACTATAATAAAAACTACTTGTGAAATAAATTTAGGGAGTGCTGTCATCCTAACTAGGGAGTAGCTATGGAGTAACGAGCTTAAGCGAGCTCACCGAAGGTAATTTAGTTCAGCATCAGTTGAAAGGTTAATTTATCAACAGATTATAATTGAACTCTCCTATTAACAAAAAACCCAATTGTATGGTAGATAGACAATCCTCTATTTGTCGGAATTTCCTGTTGAGATTGTCTTATAGACCTCTTGGGGATAATATAGAAACGAGATAGGCCGTAAGATTAGGTAAAAAAAAGGTTTGTGTATGTAAGCCACAAACCTTATAAGTTTTTAAAAGAAAATTTTTTTAAAAAGCGGAAGATATAAGAAACCAATCAGTGCCATTGTACAAGAATGTTATAGCAAGAGAGCCTAGGTTACCAAAGTTTGCTTGAGCATTGCTTCTACTACCGCTGCTATAGAAATATTTTCCTCCGAAGTCAATTTTACGGTTTGCAGTAGAAGCATCAGAATACAAGTAAACTATTTGCCCTGTTGCAGGAGCAGTAGGCAAAGTAACCGTACAATCTGCATTAATAAATACAAATTGAGTTTCATTGGTAAGTGTAGTATTGCCACTTACTGTTATCGTTTTTAAAGCACTGCCACTAGGTGTAGCCCAGGTTCCATCGCCTCTTAAATAGGTCGTACTGCCGGCCGTTCCACTCGTAGTATTAATTTTTGCAATACCTACAGCTCCATTGGCAATCTTAGAGGAGGTAATAGCATTATTAGCGATAGTTAAGGTTCCATTACTGGCTAAAGTAGCATCACCACTAACTGTAACCGGGCTAGTTGGAGCCCAAGGGCTAGTACTACCCGTGATATAAACTTGATTAGCAGCACTTCCATTGGCAAAACCTTGTCCGGTGGCCCCTGTAGCCCCTGTAGCCCCTGTAGCCCCTGTAGCACCCGTAGCCCCGGTATTTCCTGGAGGCCCTTGAATGCCCTGAGGCCCTTTAATATTTCCTGTTACAGACCATGCTCCGACTGTTTTTTTATACACATCTCCGTTTGAAGTGTTAATATAGCTGTCGTTATCTGCCCCGTTGCCGGCCAAAGGAGGAACATTACCTTGCAATATGCTATAGCCGTTTATTCCGGCCGAACCTGTAGCTCCGGTAGCACCCGTTGCACCTGTAGCACCCGTAGCCCCGGTATTTCCAGGAGGCCCTTGAATGCCCTGGGGCCCTTTAATATTTCCTGTTACAGACCATGCTCCGCCTGTTTTTTTATATACATCTCCGTTTGAAGTGTTAATATAGCTGTCGTTATCTGCCCCGTTGCCGGCCAAAGGAGGAATATTACCTTGCAATATGCTGTAGCCGTTAGTACCGGCAACTCCTTGTACACCTTGTGCTCCGGTATCACCTTTGGCACCAAGTAAAACCCAATTTACACTAGATGGTGTGCCTTGGTTAAAATAAAATCCGCTTGTGCCATCGGTTTGGTAAACCAATAGACCGGTTGCGGGAGATGCTATCATATTGCGTTGTGCTGTGGTCATTCGGGGTATCAGCATACCTTTGTCAGTACTTTTTACATCCAGCATTGCACTGGCATTAGCGGTAGAGCCATCGGTATTGATACCTACATTCTGTGCTTTCAACGAAAATGAAATGCAGGTTAAAACAGCTAATTGTAAAATTCTAAGCTTCATTCGAACTTAATTTTTGATGAATTTTATTGATTTATTAAAGGTTATATTAGATATTTTTAAATAATAAACGCCGGCCGGCAGTAATGAAACATCCAATGGTAGTTCGTTCAATCCTGATATGATCGGGAATACTTTACTAAACTCTGTTTTACCAGAATTGGAAATCACAGATAAAGTTACAGGTTGGTTATTGTAAGCATAATAACTGGCTTTGATCAGTTTTGCTGTTGGATTTGGATAAATGGAAACGGTCTGATCTTTAGTTAAACTGAACGGAACAGCTAAAATACCAGAAGTTGTTTCATCTCCGTTTTTATCAATGCCTCTTATGCGATAATAGTTTGCGCCAAGAACAGGGCTCTTATCTTCAATTAAATAAGCATTATTTGCAGAAACACTGCTTTTAGAAGCCATACGTGCAATTTCTTTAAAACTGGATCTGTCTATGGTTTTCTCTATGATAAAATAATCTACATTGATCTCATTAAGCGTAGACCACTTAACAACAATCTTACTATTGTTGGCAATACCACTTAAATTAATAGCAGATATAGGTAGCGTAGTAAAATCATTGGCGGCAGAAAACTGACCCATTGTATTTACATTTGAAGCTTCTATATAACTTTGGGCTGTATTGATGGTGGCGCTGGTTAAATTACTCCAGGTTGTACCATTGTTATCTGAATATAAAAGCTTGAGCTGACTTTCCTGCAATCCGTTCAGTTCCATATCTAGATAATTAAACCTGATAGTAGCATTGAGGTTGGTATTAAGCGTAGGCTCAATCTCAAAAAATCTTTTTATGGTTTGGTGGGTACCATCGCTCAGCGCATAATTACCTCTTCTGATCGTAGTATTACCCCAGTTACTTGAGCTGGTAAGCACTACCCCTATATTACCTGGATTTACACTTTGTGGGGCATTTAAATTTGCAGTGGCGATAATATAGCCCGAATTTCCTGTTACGTATGAAGCCGCATTTTCGTTTAATAACTGTCCTGTAGTACCCAGATTTAAGTTATAGCCATTCAGATCTAAAATGCCACTACTTAGATTAACAGAGCCTGTTAGCGAAAGCTGATTGCCCAGCATCAGTTTTTTGCCTAAACTTTTAGCTAAAGTAAATTTGTTCAATGTTGAAGATCCAGCAATAGTATTGTCAGAATTACCGATGAAAATCAGGTTTCCGTTATTTACCAGATTACTACTTCCATAATTCAAAGACAAATCGTTTAAGACAACATTAGCTCCGGTATTAATTACAAAATTTGTTCCGCCAGAAATGGAAACCTGTGCACTTGCGGTAGCCACAGGCCAACAAAAGAGCAAGAGTGCGAGACGCTGAAAGTTCATTTTTAGATTTTGGTAAAATAAAGTTATAACTTTTGTATTTATTTAAAACAAAAAAGTGATAATTATTTTGCGTAATAAAACTGAAAATAATTCAGCCGTTTTAATGTAATTAACGGAGGTTGTGTGAGAAGCGCATTAATTAATTTGTTTAGCCCATCTATTATGCCGAATTTTGTAAAAAAATTAATGCCTTTTACATAAGTACAAAGCAATCTTAAAATCAGATGAATAAGCTTTTAACCATACTTCTTGTTTTTGTAAGCTATCAGGTTTCTGCCCAAAGCAAAGGAGAAGTTATTGTAGTGAAAGATCCTTTGATAGACAGCCTGATTGCCAAACGCATTGAACTGAACAAAGCCAGGCCAACAACCGCTAATCCAGCAAGTCCTACCATTGTTTCATCCATGGGTTATAGGGTGCAGATTTTTTACGGATCAGACCGGAGACAGGCTTTTGGAGAACAGGCAAAATTTAAAACCGAATATCCCAAACTAAATACCTATATTACTTACAAAGAGCCTAATTATTTTTTACGGGTGGGCGATTTCAGGACACGTCTTGAAGCCCAGCAGTTTCTTAACGAGCTCAAAAGCATTTATCCAACCCTTTTTATTTTCAGGGAAAAAATAAATGCCCCTGCGTTAGATGGCAGCGATAATTAATTATGAAAGAAAAAGTACAGCAATTAGCCCATACCATTTTTGAAGAAGTGGTTGCTTACAGGCATCATTTACACGCAAATCCGGAACTTTCTTTTCAGGAGTTTGAAACTTCTCAATTTGTGAAGGAAAAACTTACAGCTTGGGGTATTCCGTTTACAGAAATGGCTAAAACAGGAGTTGTAGGCTTGATCAAAGGTACTAAGCCTTCAGACCAGGTAATTGCTTTACGTGCAGATATGGATGCGCTACCTATTCATGAAACCAATGATAAACCCTATAAATCAAAAGTAGATGGCGTAATGCATGCCTGCGGGCACGATGTGCATACTTCTTCCTTATTAGGTACAGCTTATATCCTGAACCAGTTAAAAGAAGAGTTTGGCGGTACGGTTAAACTGATTTTCCAACCTGCCGAAGAATTGCTCCCGGGCGGAGCCAGTATCATGATTAAAGAAGGTGTGCTTGAAAATCCTAAACCACAGGGTATAATGGGGCAACATGTAATGCCTTTTATCGAAACAGGTAAGGTGGGTTTCAGATCGGGTATTTACATGGCATCAACCGATGAACTGTATGTAACGGTTACCGGCAAAGGCGGGCATGGTGCGCAACCGCATTTAAATATCGACCCGGTTTTGATCACTTCTCATCTTATCGTAGCCTTGCAACAAATAGTAAGCCGTCGTTCAGATCCGCGTTTGCCATCTGTTTTATCTTTTGGAAAAATAACAGCTAATGGGGCTACAAATATCATCCCTAATGAGGTAAAATTAGAAGGTACTTTTAGAACGCTGAATGAGGAATGGCGCAAAGAAGCTCATCAGATCATGAAAAAAATGGCTGAAGGGATCGCCGAAAGCATGGGCGCACATTGCGATTTCGATATCCACAAAGGATACCCTTTTTTGATCAATGAAGAAAAACTGACCAATAATGCAAAAGTGTTTGCACAGGATTATTTGGGGAAAGACAACGTAGTTGACTTGGATATCTGGATGGCAGCCGAAGATTTTGCTTTTTACTCGCAGGAAACCAATGCCTGCTTTTACAGGCTTGGCACTGGTAACGCGCAAAAGAATACATTAAACTCAGTACATACGCCAAACTTTGACATTGATGAAGACGCCTTTAAAATATCAACTGGGCTAATGGCTTATATGGCATTAAAACAAATGGGTAATTAAAGGCACCATATTTGTATAAAGTAAGCATATGAAAAAAATAACCGTTTTTATATTTGTTCTGTTCTTTCACTTACAATACGCCTCTGCTCAGCAGATACCCCGTTTTAATCCAGATACGATAAAAACCATTACGCTCGATTCAGTTGTGAACATCAAGGCAAAGCGTTTGAATATAGAAACGTTTATAGATGCCATTATTAATGATACCAGCTTTTATCAGGCTTTCCGCAATATGAAAAAATACACTTTTATTGCCGAAAATAGGATTTATACTTACGATAAAAAGAATAAGGTAGATGGTCGCATTTACCGTAAAATCAGGCATAACAATGACGGGCCTTATAAAATGGAATACCTGGCTAAAGAAGACTGGGGAAACCTTTATAAGAAAAATGGCAAATACCAGTTATATACAGTAGAAATGTTCGATTACATTTTTATGAATGCCTATAACACCGATTTTGTGCCCAATGCGCCAAAAAGCAATGGTAAAGGTGGCAGTAATGAAAGCTATAAAGACAAACTAAAAACCCTGATCTTTAATCCGGGTCGACCTATAAAGGGCGTACCTTTTATAGGTAGCAAAACACAGATTTTTACGGCAAATATGCGGCAGTATTATGATTATACATTCTATAGCGGTACTTATTTAGATTCTATTCCCGTATATCGTTTTAAAGTAGCCGTTAAACCCGATCTGAACAATTGGACCAAAGACGGGTTAATGATCAAAGAACTGGTTACCATTTTTGACAAGCGTAACTTTGAAATACTGGGCCGTTATGTAGATATGAAATACAGCAATATGCTTTTTAACTTTGATGTGCAGATGAACATAGAAATGAGTTATTTCGGAGAAGAAAAACTGCCCACCAAAATAACTTATCAAGGTAACTGGGATTATCCTTTCAAAAAAGAAGAACGGGCGAGTTTCCTGATTGTACATAAAGACTACAAACTCGCTAAATCTAAATAGAAGATACTGAACTAAATTACCTTTGGTGAGCTCGATTTGCTTCGCAGCTACTACTTGGAGCATGACGTTAATGCGCCGCTGTGCGCTAATGCTGTCATCATCCTGAACTCGTTTCGAGCTCTTTCCCCACTTGCTTGTTCCATTTCTTTGAACTTTCTACATCGGTCTTCGGACTTTTTTGCCACCTAACTTAAAATAACATTAAATAAGGCTTTTCCCATTTCTTTTGTAATTTAGTTTTCAGATCTTAATTAAGACCATGTTGTTAGCAGGATAAACCTGAGAGAAAACGCATGCCTTATCATTAATAAAAGATCCTGTAAATAATGAAAACTATAAAATCACTTTTAACAGTCGCATTGGGTCTGGCTTTTGCCTTTAATTCTTATGCACAGGTGTTGAGCAGCAAACAGATAGACAGTGTAGTAGAAAAAACACTTACTACATTTGATGTTCCCGGTATTTCTGTGGCCGTACTTAAAGATGGTAAACTCATCCATGCCAAAGGTTATGGCGTACGTTCAATTAAAACGAATCTTAAAACGGATGAAAATACACTTTTCGGTGTTGCATCAAATACAAAAGCCATGACGGCGGCACTTTTAGGTATGCTGGTTGATGAAAAGAAAATTACTTGGGATACCAAGGTTACCGATGTGATACCTGAATTTAAGATGCATGATCCGTATGTAACCGCAGAGTTTACCATAAGAGATTTGCTTACACACAGAAGCGGCCTAGGCTTAGGAGCAGGCGATTTAATGATCTGGCCTGATTCTTCAACCGTAACCAAAAGTCAGCTTATTCATAACTTACGTTATTTGAAACCAGTTTCATCTTTCAGAACCAAGTACGATTATGATAATTTATTGTATATCGTAGCAGGTGAGGTTGTTGCAAGGGTATCGGGTATGAGCTATGATGAATTTCTTGAAAATAGAATATTTAAGCCTTTGAATATGAGTAAAACCGCGGCTTCATGGTACAGGTTAAAAGATAAATCTAATGTAATAGACGGGCATGCACCTTATGAAGGAAAATTGTTGGCTGTAGGTTTAAGTTTTGGTGAAATTGCCAATGCGGCAGGAGGGGTTTATTCTAACGTGGTTGATATGAGCAAATGGGTAAATTGCATGATCAATGGCGGAAAATATGGAGATAATTTAGAGAAAACTTTATTTAGCCCTGCTGTTGCACGCGAACTCTGGACCCCACAAACCCTTATAGCCGGAGGTAATCCGGCTGCTTTTAGCAGCTATGGTTTAGGCTGGTTCTTAAGTTCATATAATGGCAAGTTTCAGGCAACGCATACCGGCGGATTATCAGGCATTGTAACACAGGTAACGATTATCCCTGAGCTAAAATTAGGAATCATTGTACTGACCAACCAGCAATCTGGCGCAGCGTTTAACGCCATTACCAGTTCAATACGCGATGGCTATTTGGGTATTAAGGGTATGGATCGTATTAAGGCGTATAATGATAACCGTTTAAAAAACGAGAAAGAAGCTAAAGAAATTACAGATAAAGTTTGGGCAGATATTGCCGCAACCCAGAAAAGTGGGACCAAAACAGATTTTAGCGGCTATCTGGGAACTTATACAGATACCTGGTTTGGAGATGTGATGATCACCAACCTTAATGGCAAGATGCATTTTCAGGCCAAAAATTCACCTAAGTTAAGAGGAGATATGACTTATTATAAAGGCAATACTTTTATCGTTAAATGGTATGACAGAAGTCTGGATGCGGATGCTTACGTGAATTTTACGCTCAACAACGAAGGTAAGGCAAACGGCTTTAAAATAGCGGCTATCTCACCTCTAACCGATTTTAGTTTTGATTTCCAAGATCTGGATTTCCAATTAAAGAAATAATATGAGATAGGGGAGAAACTGCTCAAAATTCTCATAGGTGTCACCCTGAACTTGTTTCAGGGTCTTTTTTAACAGACGCTGTCTGTAATGAAGCGGAAAACTACGTAGTAAACGAGTGGAATCGAGCTCGCTGCAGATGAAATAAATTCAGCACGACGTATATTTCAGATAGAATTTTAGCAGTTTCGACCTTTATTTGATTATATAAGGACTAAGCTTATTTTCTGTATTGGCAAAAGTAAGCGCTTCTTTTTTAGCATCAGCCTTAAAAACCGCAGGATGAAATACATTATGTAAGGCAACACCTAAACCTACCACAGCTATGGTTCCACCAACCCCTATTAATGCTGCTTTACCACCATCATCTGTTGTTTGTGCCAAAGCTACGGTACCTACGGCTAAAGCGCCCGTTATTAAGCCATAACCTAAATCGTTATGACGTTTTAATACTTTAATCATTGTCAGATCTTTAAACAAGGCGTGTTTAACCATACCTTGTCTATCTGTAATAAAAAGGGCTGTATCGTTAATATTAGAAAGTTTGCCTTTTATGATCTCATGATTGTTCAGATAAGCTTTAGTAATGAAAACAACTTTTTTCTGAGCAAGAACCGGTAATGAAAAATATAAGACAAATACCAACGCAAAAAACGATTTAAATGGCAGTTTCATTGATGAAGTTTAAATTGTAGTTAAAGATAAAAATATTATTACCAATCTTAATAAAAAACCAAGTTCATTATCTTGGTTAAAATTTGATCGTTAAACTCCTAAAATGCGTATAATCTTTTTTGGCGATTCTATTACTCAGCAGGGTGTAAGTAAAACAGGATATATTAGCCTGCTTAAAAACAAATTGGCTACCCATACGTTTGAATTGATAGGAGCGGGCATAAATGGCAATAAAGTTTATGATCTGTTTCTGCGCCTCGAAGCAGACGTTATTTCCAAAAAACCTGATCTCGTCTTCATTTATATTGGTGTTAATGATGTTTGGCATAAACAAAGTTCAGGCACAGGTACCGACTATTATAAGTTCATTAAATTTTATCAGGCCATTATTGATAAAATAAAACAGGCAGAAAGCGAAATAATTTTATGTACACCCTCGGTTATCGGCGAAAATCTGAAAGAAGCACAGGAGGTAAATGAGGAACTGGATCAATATGCGGATGCCATACGTGACCTGGCAAAACGAAATCAGCTTCATCTGTGTGATTTAAGAAGAGCTTTTCTGAAATTTGAACAAGAACACAATCCCGAATTAATAAATGCGGGTGTACTAACAACCGATGGCGTGCACCTGAATACCGAGGGCAATACTTTGGTAGCAGAAATGATTTTACCTTTTATTCTCAATCCTTATAAAAAGGAGTAGCATTCCTGCCAGCTTCTTTTATTTTCTACATATCTTTGTAATCCAAATGATCAATCGCGAAACCATAGATAAGATAATGGAAACCGCCCGAATAGAAGAGGTGGTTGGCGATTTCGTGCATTTAAAAAAACGAGGTACCAGTTTAATTGGTAACTGTCCGTTTCATGGCGAAAAAACACCTTCATTTCACGTTTCTGTAAGCAAAGGCATTTATAAATGTTTTGGCTGTGGTAAAGGAGGAGATTCGGTACGTTTCATAATGGACCATGAAAAGTATTCATATCCTGAGGCACTGAAATACCTGGCCAATAAGTACAATATAGAAGTAGAAGAAACGGTAGAAACCAAAGAAAACATAGAGGCGCAAAACGCAAGAGAAAGCCTGTATGTGGTATCACAGTTCGCCGCAAATTATTTTGAAAAACAACTCTGGGAAAGCGAAGATGGAAGAGCCATTGGCTTAAGCTATTTTAAAGAAAGAGGTTTTAGAGAAGATATTATCCGAAAGTTCAACCTGGGCTACTCGCCAGATGTATGGGATGCACTTACACAGGAAGCCATTAACCAGCAACATGCCGAAACCTTTCTTGAAAAAACAGGATTGTCCATAAGAAATGATAAAGGCAAATTATACGACAGGTTTAGAGGACGGGTAATGTTTCCTATTCATAATTTTACGGGCAGGATCATTGGTTTTGGTGGGCGTACCTTAAAAACAGATAAGAATGTTCCTAAATATGTAAACTCGCCTGAAAGTGATATCTACCATAAATCTAATGTGCTTTATGGTTTATACCATGCAAAAAAAGCAACCAGAGATTTAGATAACTGTTACCTGGTAGAAGGTTATGCCGATGTGCTTTCGGTTCATCAGGCGGGTGTAGAAAATGTGGTGGCTTCATCCGGAACATCTCTTACCATAGAACAGATTAAATTAATAAGCCGTTTTACGCAGAATATCACCATTCTATATGACGGAGATGCTGCGGGAGTAAAAGCATCTTTGCGTGGTCTGGATATGATCCTGGAAGAAGGACTAAATGTAAAAGTGGTTTCTTTTCCCGATGGGCACGACCCCGATTCATACATGCATCATGTGGGTGCTTCTGAGTTTAAGCACTATATAGAAAACAACCGTCAGGATTTTATTCTATACAAGGCTAATATCTTATTGGCCGAAGCAGGGAACGACCCGATAAAACGTGCAGAAATTATCAGGGATATTGTAGAAAGCATTGCAAAAATACCCGATAACATCAAAGCTTCGGTTTTTATACGTGAGTGCAGTCACTTATTGGCTATAGAAGAACGCATTTTATTGAGCGAACTCAATACCATTAAAGCGACTAAGCAAAAAAAGGCGTATGCGCCTAAAGCTCCTGCTCATCCAGACCTGCCACCTGATGATCTGTTTGCAGATGATGAAATTAAAGAAACTGCACAGGTTGCATCAGATGTTATACAAGAACAGGAAATTGTACGGTTGTTACTGGCTTACGGACATGAGCTGGTAAGCTGGGACGGCATAGACAACATGTACGTGGGTTCTTTTATTATTCAGAACCTGAGCGATGTAAATTTTGAAGACGCCACCTGCAATAAGATCATCACGCATTACAAAACAGAAATAGAGAGTGGAAGCTTGCCTACTGCAAATCAGTTTCTGAAAACCAGTGATCGTGAAATTGCCGATTTGGCCATTACTTTATCTACTTCTCCTTACACGTTGAGCGATAATTGGTACAACCGTCATCAAATTTTGGTGCGCAGTGAAAGCGATCACTTAAAAAGTACGGTTTTGGGAGGATTATATCATCTTAAAAAACGAAAAGTAGATAAAATGCTAATGGATCTGCTAAAGGAGATCAAAGAAGAAAAAGATCCGGCAAATCAGGAAATCCTGATGACAAGGTATGCTTATATTAAGAATGTAGAGCGAGACATCTCGCGTTTTTTAGGCTCTGTAATTGTAAAATAACATGGCTGTTCATAATCATACAGGTAAACAGGGTGAGCAACTTGCTGCAGAACTTTTACTACAAAAGGGTTATGAAATATTAGATACCAACTGGAGTTTTGAGAAAGCAGAAATAGATATTATTGCCTATCTTAACAAAACTATTGTTTTTGCAGAAGTTAAAACCCGTACCAATCTTGATTTTGGTATGCCCGAAGATTTTGTAACAAAAGCTAAAGAAAGGCTATTAGAAAATGCAGCTCAGGCTTACCTCGAAATTATGGGACATAATGGTGAAATCCGGTTCGATATCATTTCGGTGGTATTTGATCATTCGGGTAAAGCAAGCTTAAATCATATTGAAGATGCATTTTGGCCGTACTAATTTAATCAGTTCATGCTTGGGTTTATTCCTGGTTTGTGCCTGTAATGCAGGTACTTCAAAATACATAGGTTTTAGCTCACCTTATCAGGGCCAAAACATTAAATCAGGCACAGATATTAAAGTAAAACTAGATCTGCCCAAAAATTTAACAGCAGATACCATAAGCTATTTTGTGGATGGAAATTTATATCATGAAACCCTATCGGGGTCTGATACGTTAACTATAAAAACCCATCAGATGAAATTAGGTTTCAGATTAATCAATGCCATTGTTAAAACAAAAAACACGAGGGATACCATTGCAACCAATGTAGTGATTACTTCTGCTATGCAACCTAAAAAACTGGATTATAAAGTTCTGAATAAATTTCCGCATAATACTGATGATTATACACAGGGGCTAAGCTTTGATAATGGTTATCTGATAGAGAGTACGGGCAGAAAAGGATTTTCCAAACTTAAATATGTAAACATACAAACCGGAAAAGCGATTAAAGAAGCCAGTCTTGATACCAGCTATTTTGGGGAAGGTTCTGTTAAAGTAGGGAATGAAATTATTGTGCTTACATGGCAGGAAAATGTGGGATTGATTTATGATGCTGAAAGTTTAAAACAAAAAGGTACATTTCCTTATCAGGCAAGTAAAGAAGGTTGGGGGCTTACTTTTGATGGTAAAGACCTGCTTAAAAGCGATGGTTCTAATAAAATATGGCGATTAAATGTACAAAATTATAAAGAACAGGGTTATATAGAAGTTTATGACAATGCAGGGCCTGTAAATGAGCTTAACGAGTTGGAATATATCAACGGTAAAATTTATGCCAATGTTTATACCAGTACTAAAATCATAGTAATTGACCCCTTAACAGGAATTGTAGAAGCATATCTGGACTTAAAAGATCTTGTGCCTAAAAACTACTTTAAAACAGAAGATGACAGGAACAACAATGTACTTAATGGTATCGCTTATGATCCAGCTACCCAGACATTGTATGTAACTGGAAAGAAATGGCCCTCATTATATCAGATAAAAATAATGAATTAAAGTCTTTAATCTTTACCTGTGTTTTCTCTTATATAGCCGTTATAGATGATATTTTGCTTGTTATTACTGCTTAAAGATAAAGAAGCATAACCGGTTTTACCAATGTTTAAGCTCATGCGGTAATTCTCATTTACATCATTAACGTTTATCTCGATGTCCCATGAGCCCTTTTTGTTCTTTTTGCTTTTATATTTAAAGTCTTTTGATTTAAACTTTACGCCACCTTCATTTTGCCCCATTGGAGCGTTATAAGAGCGACCATAATAAGGCAGGTATGCAATTATACTATCTGGAGCAATTTTAAGAGTATAACCCTGTCCGTTTAGATTAATGGAACCAGTTGCCATCCCGTTACCTATTCTGCTCATAATACGATTCAGTTCTGTTGAGTTAGAAGGGGTAGCATTGTCTGCCACAAAAATAAAATTCTTAGATTCAGCTAATTTGGCAATCATAGCCTCGTCCGGCTTTTGGGCAAAGGATTTAGCAGTAGTAAAAATGCTTATCAAGATAATAAATAAAAACTTGAGCGGTTTCATGATAAATCTTTTAACTATAATACGTTCAAACTAAGGATTTTGTTTCATTAAGATGCTGTTTTAGTGTAAAATCCATAATCTGCTCAGCTCATTATGCTTTTCGCCAGGCCTTGTACTGGTTAATAAGGCCATTGGTAGAACTGTCATGTGATTTTACTTCCTTATTACCCAATAGCTCAGGTTGTATTTTCTGCGCCAGTTGCTTGCCTAATTCCACACCCCATTGGTCAAAACTAAAAATGTTCCAAATAATGCCCTGTACAAATATTTTGTGTTCGTATAAAGCAATCAGGCTTCCTAAGCTATAAGGCGTAATTCTCTTTAATAAGATAGAGTTGGTCGGTCGGTTTCCTTCAAAAACTTTAAAAGGAACCAAATGCTCTATTTCTTCGTCTGTATGTCCGGTTTTTTTAAGTTCCTTGCGTACTTCTTTCTCACTTTTGCCATTCATTAAGGCCTCTGTCTGTGCAAAAAAGTTAGATAGTAAAATGCGATGATGATCGCCCACAGGATTTAAGGTCTGTGCTGGAGCAATAAAATCGGCAGGAATGATACGGGTACCTTGATGTATAAGCTGGTAAAAAGCATGTTGCCCATTGGTGCCAGGTTCTCCCCAAATTACCGGGCCGGTTTCATAATGAACAAGCCCGCCATTACGGTCAACATGTTTACCGTTACTTTCCATATCTCCCTGTTGAAAATAGGCAGCAAAACGATGCAGATATTGATCGTAAGGTAATATGGCATGCGTTTCGGCATTAAAGAAATTGATATACCAAATGCCGCAAAGAGCCATCAAAACAGGAATATTTTCTTCAAAAGCTGTTGCTTTAAAATGTTGATCTGTGGCGTGGGCACCTGCCAGTAACTGTTTAAAATGATCAAAGCCAATGCTTAAGGCAATAGATAAACCTATGGCACTCCATAAAGAATAACGTCCACCAACCCAATCCCAGAATTCAAACATGTTTTCAATATCGATACCAAAAGTAGAAACAGCTTCTTCATTGGTACTTAATGCTGCAAAATGTTTAGCAATATCGGTTTCTTTTGCTCCGTTTTCTAGGAACCAACTGCGTGCACTATGGGCATTGGTCATGGTTTCCTGGGTGGTAAACGTTTTACTGGCTACAAGAAATAAAGTTGTTTCAGGGTCTAAACCTTTTAGGGTTTCAACCAATTGGGTGCCATCTACATTAGAAATAAAATGTACGTTTAAGTGATTTTTATAATGTTTCAAAGCCTCTGTAACCATTACAGGCCCTAGGTCAGATCCACCTATGCCAATGTTTACTATATCGGTAATTGCTTTACCGGTGTAACCTTTCCAGGTTCCTGAAATGATTGAATGGCAAAACTTTTCCATTTTTGCCAGTACCGCATTTACTTCAGGCATTACATCTTTACCATCAACATATATTGGGGTATTGGACACATTTCTTAAAGCAATATGCAATACAGATCTGTTTTCTGTTTCGTTAATTTTTTCTCCTTTATACATGGCTTTTATCGCCGCATCTAATTTGCACTCACGAGCAAGTTGTACAAGCAAAGCTATAGTCTCAGCATTGATCAGATTTTTAGAATAATCAAATAAAATATCTTCAAATGTGATTGAAAATTTACTGAATCTATCTGGGTCATTCTCAAAAAGACTTTTGATGGTATGGTGATGCGTTAAGGTCAGAAAATGACTGGTCAGATACTTATAAGCCTGGGTTTTGGTAAAATTAACTTTAGGTAGCATAAGACTTTGGTTTGCTTTAAACAAAAATACAATTTACCATCTTACAAACAATTATAAAGCACTATTGGTTTATTATTTGGTATAATTAAAATAAGGGTTTAATTTTTTAAATTAATTAAAAGTATGTTTGAAAATCTGGAACAATTGGTTAGAGATAATGCTCAGGAACTGGTAGTTAACAATAGTGCTGTACCTGATGAAAAAAATGAAGCAGTAATTAAAGCGGCTTCGGGTTCAATTATCGATAGTTTGAAAGATCAGTTAAGCGGAGGTAATATTTCAGAAATGATACAGTCGTTTAGTCAGGGAGGAGCAAGTTCAGTAGTACAGAATGCTACGTCAAATTTTACAGATAAATTAGGCGCATTGGGTATTAATAGTGATACGGCAAAGAATATAGGCGCTTCTTTAATTCCTATGATCGTATCTAAATTTTTTGGTGGTGCTGCCGGTTCAAATGGCGGAGGCTTTAATTTTCAGGATATATTGGGCAAAGTAGCCGGAGGGGCAGACGGAAAGTTTGATATGAATGATGTATTGGGAATGTTTGGTAAGAAAGACGATAATTCTGGTGAACAGCAGAGCGGTGGTTTGATGGACAAGCTGAAAGATATTTTTTAAAAAAGAAAGACTGCCTTTAGAACGGTAACCAATAATAATTACCATTCAGGCAGTCTTCTTCTCTATTAACACATTAACTAAAACCTATACGAAAGCGCTGCAGCATAGTTTCTTGGATCGATCTGATTGATGTATCCACCCCTGAAATAAGAATTAAGCCCTACCTCATCGGTTAAATTGTTTAAGAACAGCTTAATATCAAAACGCTTCATTTTATACCCTAATTGAGCATTTAAAGTAGAATACGCAGGCATATCAAAAGGCGCTGTACCGCCGTAATTACCATGTCCGTCTGGTGTTAAACTATATTCGTTTACCGGGCGTTTGCCCACATAATAAAAACCAGCACTTAAGCTTAGGTTTTTTAAACTACCTTCATTGAATACATATTGTACCCATGCATTTCCGGTATGGTTTGGAGCATTCATTGGAGCTGATCCATTTACATAAGAAGGTGAATTTTTATAACGGGCATCTAAATAAGCATAACCCAACATTACCGTTAAATTTTCTAATACACGTCCATTCAGTTCTGCTTCTATGCCGTCGCGTACAAGATCGCCCGCTTTGAAATAATAGCCGGTAGTTTGGTTGGTTCCCGGTACGTATTCTGTATTAGATAAGTTTGAGGTATAAATATGGAAATAGGTAAGGTTAAATCTTAGGCGGTTATTGAGCCAGTCTGATTTAATCCCACCTTCAAACTGTTGTGTAGCAGAAGGACCGATTTTTTCGCCATTGCTCATTAAATTGGCTTCAGAACGTAAACTGGTAGAGTTGGTATAAGAAGCAAAAACATTAAAGTTTTCTTTAGGGGTTATGATTACACCTGCGCTGGGGTTCCATGCAGAACCTGTTTTCTGTCCGTTTGAAGTATAATCAGGTGTAATGATCTGTGAATATCTTAAGCCTATAACCGCTTTCAGGTATTTGTTGAATTCTATAACATCCTGAAACATGGCCCCAAAAGTATTGTAATTGGCTACTATCGGATTTTGAGCTACAAAACCTATGCTTTTACCCGTTCCTACTCTATCTGATTTATCTTTATATATTACAGACTTAAGATCATTGGTATAATTTCCAAATACATTGATCGTATCTATAACAGTAGTATTGGCTAGCGTTACACCAGTTGCAAGAGCTTTTAAAGTACCTGTATAACTGGTAGTATTGGCATCTGCTATACGGTAATCTATACCCGTTTGTAAAGTGTGCTTAATTTCTCCGGTATATAATTGCTGTCCGATTAGGTCTAACTGTAAAGTAGTGTTTTTATCTTTTCTGGCACTTCTCGACATGGATCTCGAAAACATATCATAATCCGTGTATTTGCTCACAAGAGAAACAGAGGTAGAAAGATTATCTACCATGTAGTTAGAAGTTGCAAAGGCGGCACGCAATTTAAAATTCTTATCTAACTGATGGTCTACCCTCGCCATAAAGCTACTCATTTTGGTGTTGGTATTATCAGAATTGAAACCTAAGAATTTATCATTAGGTAATACATAAAGTGCGTTAACACCTTGAGATGGATTAAGATTAACAGCCGAAGTAACCGGTGTACGGTCTTCATTAAAATAATCACCCTCAATAGTGATTAGTGTCTTTTCAGAAGCTCTCCAAGCTAATGAAGGGTTAAAATATACCCGGTTGCTGCTTAAACCTTTACGGTAACTATCTGAACGCTCATAAGCCCCATTTAAACGGATAGCTACGCTATTATCGGTATTTAGGTTAGATTGTACGTCAAAAGTAGGACGGAATTGTCCCCAGCTCCCGGCCCGTATACCTACCTGACCTGCATTGATAAAATCAGGGGTTTTGGTAACCACATTAATTACACCGCCGGCATTACCTAAATCTGTGATCACACCCTGTGTAATAGCGGCAGAACCTTTGATCATCTGTATAGATTCAACCCCTTGCATATCTACCACGCCCGAAGCGGTTTGAAATTGCGAATCCATACGTACCCCATTTTTAAGCACAGGAACACCACGAAAACCACGTGTTGACATTGATTCTTTTACACCACCATAGCTACCAAAAAGTGTAACGCCCGGAATATTGCGTACCGCATCTGTAAGGGTTAATGCACCCTGCTCTTCAATTACCTTATTAGAGATTACAGAAATACTCTGTATCTGATCTGAAGGTTTTAAAGGTAAGCGTGTAATCGATTCTAAACCTTTGGGCTGGGCATTTCTTTTGCCAAAAACTTCTACCGAGTTGAGGTCAGATTCTTTAGAGCGAAGGTTTACAAGCACCTTTCTGGTATTGGCGTTAACATTCACTATAACCTGTTCGGTAATAAAGCCAATGCTTGATACAATTAGGGTTTGGCGCCCATAGTTTACTCCATTTAAGCTAAACTCACCCTGGGCATTGGTTGAAGTAGCCATATTAAGATGCGCTAAATTAACTGTTGCACCTGCTACAGGTTTTCCATCAAGATCCTTAACTAAACCTTCGATATTGGATTGCTGTTGCGCAGATGCAGTTAGAGCGCACATTACAGAAAATATAAACAGTAACTTTTTAAACATGATGTTATTTTTGTTTAGATTAAATAAAAATAAGACTAGATTTGCGACAAAAGTATAACGTTTACATGGAGCACCGATAACGTATGCAGACGAAAAAATTACGTAATCGGTCTTTTTTGCTAAAAGAGATAGGAATGCATATAGATCTGGTTAAAAACAAAACAAAACAGAAGAGGGCTTACAGTACAGATTTATGGGTCAATTATGAAGTATTGCATGCAAATTACCGGATTGATGATACTATTGATGTAACTGAAGAAGAATGCTGCTTTATCATTAATCTAGCTGTAGGCCGTGTTTCCCTGTTGTTTAATGATACAGAAAGGCAAGAAAGATTAAGTTTTCTGGAAGCTTATTGTGTAGGAAAACCTTCTGAAATACAAATCAAAACATCTTATGATCATGTAGCTGTACTTGTGATTAAGCTGAACAGAGAAATTTTTAAGGTAAGTCAAGGCTTAGAACGTCAGTTTTCTTTTAATGGTTTAATAAAACAACTTTCAAAACAAACTAAGTTCATCCTCACAGATTTTATAAACTATTACCAGAGCAATGTCTGTTTTAAAGAAAAGCTCCTGTATTTAAAGAGCGAGGAATTTGTTTATCATCTTTTTAACGAAATTCAGTTTAAACTAAATGATCAAGAGCCAAAACAAAGCGGTATAGCAGAAAAAATGGAAGAAGTAAGGTTATTGCTGGAAAATAACCTGGCCCATCCTTTTACCCTAAAAGAGCTGGCGCAATGTGTAAACAGTAATCCAACTTATTTAAAAGTTTATTTTAAGCAGATTTACGGCACGTCAGTAATCAGTTATTTTTTTAAACTGAGAATGAATAAGGCTAAGGAAATGTTGCACAATTCTGATTGCAGCTTGGCAGAAATAGCTAATCAAGTAGGCTTTAAATATGCCACGCATTTCTCAACAGCTTATAAATCTTATTATGGTATTAATCCACATAAAGTACGCAGAAGTTTAACTGTATTCTAAAACATGTTATTTTTATTTAGAATAATTAAAAATAATAAATATATATTTGCTGCCACTAAAAGATACAACCATGAAGAAAATATTATTTACATTATTGGTCGGAACTGTGTTAATGGTTTCGTGTAAAGAAAAGAAACAGGGCAAAGGTCTTGACTACAACAAGATTAAAAGTGAACTCACTTTAACGGCTGAACAATCAAAACAATTTGATGAAATTGCTGAAAAGTATAAAAAATTATCGGCAGAGGCCAGAACCGCAAGCGGAGGAGAAGGCGCTCAGTTTGACAGGATAGGATTTTTAACCAAGCTCGAAGCATTGCGCAAACAGCAAAGCAAAGAAATGTCGGCTTTCTTAAGTCACGAAGATCTAATCAAATTCAATACCTACGTAGATAAAAATTCACGAAAAAGACCTCGTTATACAGATGAACTATTAGCACAATTGAAAACCGAACTGGCTTTAAATGACCAACAGTATCAAACTTTGGAAGCTGTAAACAATGCTTTTGAAAAATCTTTCTCAGATGCGCATGATGTTTATCATGGCAACAATGGATTGGCAAGAGAATACTGGTTTAAATATGACGATCAGCGTAAAGAAGCACTAAAAAAAGTTTTTAATGATGAACAGTTTGCCAAATACCAGGAAATTGTAAAAGCGGTGGAACCGCCGTTTGAGGATAAAAAATAAAATTAATCAGTGCCCATTGAGTAAAATTAGAAATGAAGAAATTGTTCAGGTCATTATTACGGCGTAAACGCAAAAACGAATCATTCTTTAAATACACAATGGGCATTTTGCATTTATGGCTGGGGCTGTTATCGGGTATTGTACTGATGCTGGTATGCCTTAGCGGCTGCATCTATGCTTTCAAAAATCAGTTTTTTGATCTATATAACCGAGACAAGGTTTTTGTGAAAACAGAAACCGGAACTCCTAAAATTTCTCTCGATAAAATCAATGCCCGTTTTAAGATGGAAAACAAAATCTTGAAGTCTGTGATTATTCCCGAAAGTAGAGAGAGAAGTTATATCGTTGCTTACAGCAGTACTGTCAACAAAGCCCAGGTCCGTACGATTTATATTCATCCTTATAATGGCAAAGAGCTTGGCACTGCAAATCATAGTTTTAACACTTTCTTTGAAACCGTTCTGGAATTACATAGAAACCTGTTGCTTGGCGATGCAGGTAGGCAAATAGTGGGGGCTGCGGTATTGATGTTTGTTTTTTTACTGTTTTCGGGCCTGGTATTATGGTGCCCTAAAAAGTTGAAACAACTTAAACAGGCATTAACTGTAAAATGGAAAGCCAGGTTTTACCGCGTTAATTATGATTTACACAATACATTGGGTTTTTATAGTACAATATTTTTGTTATTTATAGCCTTAACCGGCTTGTATGTTACTTATCCATGGGTAAAAAACAGCTTAATTGTAAGTCTGGGAGGCCAGTCTATCAGTAATGCAGCTGGTTCGGTAAGTAAAGCAGATGAAACGGCTTTTAATAACATTCTAAAAGATATGTTAGACCGGCAAAATGAGATCTATACTTTAAAAGATGTAACACCTGTATCTTTGGATCAAATTATAGATCTTACGCAAGAAAGACTTCCATATGAAGGAACACTTTCATTGCAATTGCCCGACGATCAAAATCCAAGGTATGTGGTGCAGAAGAACAATAGTCAAAACTGGCTTGGCGCTTTATTGCCAGATGAAATGTCTTTTGACAAAGAAGGCAACTTTAAAACCTTACATCTTTTTAAACAAAAACCTCTGAACAAACAATTTACCGAGCTGGCTAAGCCTTTACATACTGGTGAGATTTTTGGTTTGAAAGGCATTATTTTTTACTTTATCGTATGTCTTATTGGTTGTTCGCTTCCACTCACAGGTTTTATCATCTGGTATAAAAAAGTAGTATAATAGCCTTAATAGACATCATTTCAACTAAATACGCAAAAATTGCCATATTGACTTATATTTGTAGCTATGACTAAAGAACAGTTACAAGATTTAAGAGATAGACTGGCTTCTCTGAGGAGGCATCTTTGACGTTGATGAATTACTTTATCAGATTAGCGAAGAAGAAAAAATAACACTTGATCCCAATTTCTGGGATAATCCTAAACGTGCCGAGCAAATATTAGCTGAAATTGCCGTTAAGAAAAAATGGACCACCGGATACGCCGAAGCAAATAATGCTTTAGAAGATACGGCTGTTTTATATGATTTTATGCAGAGTGGAGATGCTTCTGAAGAAGAAGTTGAAGAACAGTATAAAATTGCTTTAACCGTTATCGAAGAGCTCGAGCTTAAAAATATGCTGAACAGTAAAGAAGATCAGTTAAATGCTGTTTTGCAAATTACTGCAGGTGCCGGAGGTACCGAAAGTTGCGATTGGGCAAGTATGCTCATGCGCATGTATATTATGTGGGCAGAAAAAAACGGGTATAAAGTTTCAGAGCAAGACTATCAGGAAGGAGATGTGGCCGGTGTTAAAACAGTTACTTTAGAAATTAGCGGGGAATTTGCTTATGGTTATTTAAAGGGCGAAAACGGTGTGCATCGTTTGGTACGTATTTCACCTTTTGATTCAAACGCCCGTCGTCATACCTCTTTTGCTTCAGTTTATGTTTATCCTTTGGTTGATGATACCATAGAAATAGAAGTAAATCCTTCAGATATTGAATTTGAAACCTTTAGGTCGGGTGGTGCCGGTGGTCAAAATGTAAACAAAGTAGAAACAGCCGTTCGTTTGTACCATAAACCTTCAGGCATCATTATTAAAAATCAGGAATCGCGATCACAATTACAGAATAAAGAAAATGCAATACGCTTATTGAAATCTCAATTGTATGAAATAGAAATGCGTAAACGTATGGAAGCTACTGCCGCTATAGAAGGTAGCAAGAAAAAAATAGAATGGGGTTCTCAGATCAGGAGTTATGTTCTTGATGACAGAAGGGTAAAAGACCATAGAACCAATTATCAAACCTCTAATCCTGATGCTGTACTGAACGGTGAAATAAACGAATTTCTCAAAGCATACTTGATGGAATTTTAACGGTAAAAAGCCATGAAAAAAATTGCACTATTGATCTTATTTTCAACTACGATAGGCGTAAAAGCGCAGCAGAGATTGCCTTTATATGGAGCTGCGGTACCTGGGGCAAGACCTGTTCCTGCCGATTATACCGAACAAGCGCTTACCGATAATAACGGAGTACTGAAATTAAGCAAAGTAAGTAAGCCCGAGCTGGTTGTATATCAGCCAGCTAAAGCTAATGGTACGGCTGTGATCATTTGTCCGGGTGGGGGCTACAGTTTTCTTTCCATAGAGAAAGAGGGTTATGCCGTTGCAAAGAAATTGAATGAACTGGGCATAACGGCTTTCGTGTTAAAGTACCGTTTACCCAATAGTGCCGTTATGCAGGATAAAACTGCCGGACCTTTGCAAGATGCTTTACAGGCCATGTATCTGGTTAGAAAAAATGCAGCAGTTTGGGGTGTTAACCCCGAAAAAATAGGGGTTATGGGCTTTTCTGCCGGAGGTCATCTTGCAGCTAATCTGAGCGTTCATTACCATGATGCTAAAATTGAAAACAGTGGCGATATCAGTCTAAGACCTGATTTTACTATACTTATCTACCCTTTAATCAGTTTTGTTTTGCCTACGCATGCAGGTTCACTGAACAATTTACTGGGTGAAGAACCCGCTTTAGAGCAAAAACGATATTTTTCTGCCGAATTGCAAGTTACCGAACAGACACCACGTACGTTTTTGGTACATGCCAATAATGATGCGACAGTTCCGGTAAAAAACAGTATAGCTTACAATGAAGCGTTAACCAAAAAAGGCGTGCCATCAGAAATGCATATCTATGCTACCGGTGGCCATGGATTTGGTTTAGGAAATAAAAATTTGCCAGATAATTGGTTTGACAGACTTACAAACTGGTTAAAAATAAATAAGCTGATTTAGCGCTGTTTATCTTAATTTACAGCCAAGCCGGACAATATGATTAACGTAATGTTAATACTATGTAAAAATGGTGCTGTAAATCCGGTTTTCGTGCTAATTTTTAGCAAATTGCAAGTTATTATTTCAACAGCTTAAGGATATGGGCAAAAGGATTTTGGTTTGGTTTAGAAATGACCTTCGTTTGCATGATAACGAAATGTTAACAGAAGCAATTGCGAAGTCGGATGAGATTTTACCTGTTTATTTTTTTGATCCTCGCCATTTTGAAAAAACAGCTTATTTTACCCATAAAACAGGTCTAATCAGAACCCGTTTTCTGGTAGAAAGTGTTAATTCCTTAAGAGATTCTTTTACGAAACTAAACGGCAATATTTTAGTACTTAGGGGTAAGCCAGAAGAGCTGTTGCCAGAATTAGCCCTAAAATATGATATTACTGAAGTATACCACCACCGTGAAGTTGCCAGCGAGGAGACCCTGCTGAGTTCTAAAGTAGAAGATCTTTTATGGAAGCAAAAACTCAACTTGAAGCATTTTATAGGCCATACACTTTACAATAAAAAAGATCTCCCGTTTCCGGTTAAGGATATTCCTGATGTGTTTACGCAGTTCAAGAAGAAAACAGAACGCGATGCGGTTGTAAAACCCTGTTTTCTTACCCCGCAAAATATTCAATTTGTAGAAGTGGCCGATTGGGGTCAAATTCCAGAAGCAGAAGAACTTTTGCCATTGGCGGATTTTTCTCTGTTTACAAACAGCATTCCTCTTAAAGGAGGTGAACAGGAAGGCTTAACCCATCTTTACAATTACTTACATACCAGCGAAAATCTAGAACTCACCGCTGCTCTGGCGAAAAAAGCAGATGTGATTTCTGCGTTGTCTCCATGGCTTTCTTTAGGCTGCTTATCGCCAAGAGAGGTTTATTGGAAAATTAAAGAAGCAGAACGTATTCACGGGCCAAAACCTTTTTACAATCAGATTGTATTAGGTTTACTATGGAGAGATTATTATCGTTTCATGTTTAAAAAGTATGGAAATGCTTTTTTTAGAACTGGAGGTTTTGGAAAAGAAGAAGTGGTGATTGCGCCGGTACAGGTTAACGATAGCATAGCCCTGCAAAACTGGAAAGAAGGCAAAACAGATCAGCCGTTGGTAAATGAATATATGCTGGAACTTAAAAATACAGGTTTTATCAGTCATCAAGGTAGGCAACTTGTAGCTACTTACCTTATTCATGAACTGAAAGTATTGTGGATACTGGGTGCCTGGTATTTTGAAGAGACGTTGATTGACTATTGCCCTGCCAGCAATTGGGGTAATTGGGCCAGTATTGCCGGAGTAGGAAATGATGCAAAATTGAACGGGAATTTTGACTTTGAAAAACAATTAAAAAACCTTGCGCCTAAACGCACTTTTTCTTTACTTGCAGACTCGTAATTAGAGTGTAAAAGTATAAGTTTTCTTACATATTGAATAAATGTTAAGTTTCTTGTCTTTTGTAAAGGTAAAATTCTAATTTTGCATTACTTGTAGTAACAGAATATAAAAAATTAAATGGATAGTTTGTCTTATCTCAATGGCACAAATGCCGAGTATGTAGAAGCATTATATCAAAGCTATCAGCAAGATCCCAATTCAGTAGATTTTGGCTGGCAAAAATTTTTTGAAGGCTTTGATTTCGGACGTGGTGCAGATGCTGGAAATATTGCCAGTGAAGCACCGGAGCACTTTTTAAAAGAAATTAACGTATTAAACTTAATTAACGGCTATCGTCAAAGAGGGCATTTATTCACAAAAACCAATCCAGTAAGAGAAAGACGTAAGCACTTACCAACTTTAGCTATAGAGAATTTTGGTTTGGCAGAAAATGATCTGGAAACTGTGTTTAACTCAAGTGTAGAGTTAGGTATTGGCCCGGCTAAATTAAAAGATATTGTTGCCTTTTTAGAGCAAACCTACTGTGGTCCAATTGGTGTAGAGTACAAATATTTACGTACACCGGAGGTATTGTCGTGGCTTGAGCAAAAAATGGAGACCGAACACAACACACCTAAATTGTCTTTAGATGAAAAGAAAAGAGTGCTGAAGAAATTAAATGAGGCTGTTGTCTTTGAAAGCTTTTTGGGTACTAAGTTTTTAGGGCAAAAACGTTTCTCTTTAGAAGGAGCAGAAGCCCTAATCCCGGCTTTAGATTCTGTTATTGAAAAAGGAGCGGATCTTGGTATTGAAGAATTTGTGTTGGGTATGGCGCACAGAGGAAGATTAAATGTGTTGGCCAATATCATGCAAAAAAGCTATAAGGATATTTTTGCTGAGTTTGAAGGAAAAAGCTATAACCCTGAAACACCTTTTGGAGGTGATGTAAAATATCACTTGGGATATTCTACAGATGTAACTACCAATAAAGGCAAAAACGTACATTTAAGTTTATGTCCTAATCCTTCTCACTTAGAAACCGTAAATGGCGTGGTAGAAGGAATGTCGCGTTCTAAAATAGATTTTAAATACGGAGGCGATAACAGCCGTCTTGCACCGATATTGATTCATGGCGATGCATCTGTTGCCGGTCAGGGAATCGTATATGAAGTGATCCAAATGGCGGGTTTAGATGGATATAAAACCGGAGGTACGATCCATTTGGTTATCAATAACCAGATTGGTTTTACCACCAATTATAAAGATGCCCGTTCAAGTACGTATTGTACAGATATTGCTAAGGTTACACTTTCGCCTGTTTTTCACGTAAACGGAGATGATGTTGAAGCTTTGGTATATGCGATTAATTTAGCAATGGAATACCGCCAGAAATACAGAAATGACGTATTCATTGATATTTTATGCTACCGTCGTTATGGCCATAATGAATCTGATGAACCAAAATTCACACAGCCCTTATTATACAAAGCCATAGAAAAACATCCAAACCCTTTAAAAATCTATGTAGAGCAATTGATCAAAGAGGGTAAATTAGATGCAGACGGAGCCAAGAATTTAGAGAAAGAATTTAAAGCGCATTTGCAAAAATGTTTGGATGAAGCTAAAGAATATTCAGCAGGTTTAAATGATGTTAAATTTGGTGGCGCCTGGGCAGATATGAGATTGGCTACAGCTAAAGACTTTGATCAATCGCCAGATACTTCAGTTAAGAAAACCACCTTACTTGAAATCGCTAAGCGTATAGCTACACTACCAAGTAACAAGAAATTCTTTAGAAAAATTGAGAAATTATTTGAAGAACGTCTTAAAATGGCTACTTCTACCCATGTTTTTGACTGGGCTATGGGCGAGCAGCTGGCTTACGGCACCTTGCTTTCAGAAGGTAAACGTGTGCGGGTTAGCGGTCAGGATGTAAAACGTGGTACTTTCTCGCATCGTCATGCGGTATTAACTTTAGAAGATTCAGAAGAAGAATATACACCATTAAATCATATTTCAGATCAGCAGGCACCTTTTGATATTTACAACTCGCACCTGTCTGAATATGGCGTATTAGGTTTTGAATATGGTTACGCTATGGCTAATCCTAATGCATTAACTATTTGGGAAGCACAGTTTGGAGACTTCTTTAACGGAGCACAGATTGTAGTAGATCAGTATGTAGCCAGTGCAGAAACCAAATGGCAGAGAGAAAACGGTTTGGTGATGTTGTTGCCTCATGGTTATGAAGGACAGGGGCCTGAGCACTCATCAGCACGTATAGAGCGTTTCATGGAACTTTGTGCAGATTACAACATGCAAATTACCAACTGTACAACACCTGCAAACTTTTTCCATGCCTTACGCCGTCAGTTTAAACGTGATTTCCGTAAACCTTTGGTCGTATTTAGTCCTAAAAGCTTATTGCGTCATCCGCTTTGCGTAAGTCCGCTTGATGAATTTACGAGCGGTGGCTTTAAAGAAGTGATAGATGATGTAAATGTTAAACCGGCAAAAGTAAAACGCGTAGTTTTTTGTTCTGGTAAAATCTATTATGACTTACTTGAAGCGCAAAAAAATAATAAAAATGAAGAAGTGGCTTTAGTAAGAGTTGAACAATTATATCCAACACCGGTTGCACAAATGGAAGCTGTATATAAAAAATATACCCATGCAGAAGATGTGGTTTGGGTACAAGAAGAACCAGAGAACATGGGTGCATGGCCTTATTTGCTACGCAGGTTAAGAAAAACGACTTTATCAGCTATCGATGTAATTTCAAGAAAAGAAAGTAGCAGTACAGCAACAGGTTACGCTAAACAGCATGCCACACAGCAGGCCTACATCATTTCAACAACTTTTGAAATTCCTGTAAACAACGATATTAAAAAAACAGTAGCAAAAGCAACTAAAAAAACAGTAAATATAGATTAGTATAATTAGTTAGGATTTGTTTCCGGGTTAATAGATTATACGCGAACAAAACATACTTTAAAATTATGAGTTTAGAAATAAAAGTTCCGGCGGTAGGAGAATCAATTACCGAGGTAGTATTATCAAGATGGGTTAAAAATGATGGTGATTTTGTTGAAATGGATGAAATCATTGCCGAGTTAGAATCTGATAAGGCTACATTTGAATTAACTGCAGAAAAAGCAGGAACTTTAAAAATTGTTGCTCAGGAAGGTGATACATTAGAAATTGGTGCGGTAGTTTGTACAATAGAAGAAGGTGGAGCAGCTCCAGCAGCTAAAGAAACAGCAGCAGAAAAACCGGCAGAAGTTAAGGCTGAAGCTTCAGCTCAGGCTCCTGTTGCCGAGAAATCGGCAGAGAATTATGCTACAGGTACACCATCACCGGCAGCTGCTAAAATATTGGCCGAAAAAGGAGTGGATACAGGTAGTGTAAAAGGTACGGGGGTTGATGGCCGTATTACTAAAGCTGATGCTATGAAAGCAGAAGCTGGTAAAGCTCCGGCTAAAGCAGAAGCACCTAAGGCACCAGCACAACCAGCAATTACAGGTTCTCGCGATGAGCGTAGAGAAAAGATGTCGCCGTTAAGAAAAACAGTTGCTAAACGTTTGGTTGCGGTTAAAGCTGAAACAGCCATGTTAACTACATTTAATGAGGTTAACATGAAACCAATTATGGATCTTCGCTCTAAGTATAAAGATCAGTTCAAAGAAAAATATGGTGTTGGTTTAGGCTTTATGAGTTTCTTTACCAAAGCCGTAACAGAAGCTTTAAAAGATTTCCCTGCGGTTAACGCACGTATAGAAGGAGAAGAAATTGTTTACAATAACTTTGCGGATGTTTCTATTGCTGTATCTGCACCAAAAGGACTGGTGGTCCCGGTAATCAGAAATGCAGAAAGCAAATCTTTAGCTGAATTGGAAAAATCAGTGTTAGAACTGGCTTTAAAAGCACGCGAAAATAAACTCACCATTGAAGAGATGACAGGTGGAACGTTTACCATTACCAATGGGGGGGTATTCGGTTCAATGATGTCAACTCCGATCATTAACTCGCCACAATCGGCAATTTTAGGAATGCACAATATTGTAGAGCGTCCGGTGGCAGAAAAAGGAGAGGTCGTAATCAGGCCAATGATGTACATCGCTTTATCATATGACCACAGAATTATTGACGGACGTGAGTCTGTTGGTTTCTTGGTTAGAGTTAAACAATTATTAGAAGATCCGGCCAGATTATTATTGGGCGTATAAAATAATTTTATTTTCTTAAGAAAGGTTGTCTTAGAAAATCCAATGGATTTAAGACAACCTTTTTTATGACTGGTTATTATGAAGAAAATTTTCTTTTCGTCAGTACTGTTTTTTGTACTTGCCTTGCATGGTTTTGCCCAAACTGTTAATCAAAATGCAGGATGGCTTATGTTTTTAAATAGTACCAAAATAAATGATAAATGGGGCTTGCACTTTGATTTCCAGATGCAATCGGCCAATAACTGGGAATACCTGAGGCGTATTTTGGTAAGGCCGGGTATAACTTATTTTATCAATAAAAACCATCGGGTAACGGCGGGGTATTTATATAACCCTACTTACAACAGACTAATTGGAACTTCTAAAAATACATTAACTGAAAATACCATCTGGGAACAATACCTTATTGCCCATAAACTTTATGCTGTGGCTGTAACACACAGATTCAGGTTAGAACAGCGATTTATGGAACGCTCTAATGCAGATGGTTTCTTTATGCAACGTTTCAGATACTTCTTTAGGGTATTGCAACCTTTAAGTAAAAGCAAGGATACATTTAACCAGGGAATATATGCAGCTCTGCAGGATGAAGTATTCTTTAATGTTCAGCATAAAGAGCAGGTAAACGGTCGTTTGTTTGATCAGAACCGGGTTTTTCTTGCTTTAGGCTATCGTTTTTCTCCTAAAATAGATGCAGAAGCCGGTTATCTTAATCAGTACATTAAGGGCAGCTCAAATGCGGTAAGTAATCATGTAATACAGCTAAGTATAAATACCCGTTTTTAAAACCTTAAAGTGTAAAAGTTTATATAAAGTCATAAAAACTTATTTCTAATAATAGGACCTCTCTATTTCGCAAATTTGCGCGATGAAAAGAACGTTCATGTTGTTAATGATATTGGTTTTTGGCAGAAAGGTTTTTGCTCAAGAAGCTCCTCAAAATAAAAAAATAGGGAAAAGTATTTTTAATAAAGAAAGCACAAGAGATTTTTCACGAAAAGGTAACTGGTACGTGCATTGGGGATGGAATTTTTCATGGTACGATACAAGTAATATTACCTTTAAAGGTCCTGGATATGATTTCACTTTAAAAAATGTAAGTGCTAAAGACAGACCGTCTAAATTAGGTTTTGATTATATCAATCCTATGGAACTCACCACACCGCAGTTTGATTTCAGGTTTGGTTATTTTATCAATGATACTTATAGCATTTCATTAGGATGGGATCACATGAAATATGTGATGAATATCCCTCAAAAAGTAATGATAGATGGTTATATAAATCCTGTGGTTTCCAATCCGCAGATTGCTACGGGTAAATATGCAGGTGTTTACCATAATCAGGAAATTACCGTGCAGCCTGATATGCTCACTTTCGAACATACAGACGGGTTAAATTACGTAAGTGCAGAGTTGGAACGTTATGATGATATCTGGGTTGCTAAGAATAAAAAACAAATGCTTACCATGGAAACAGGAGCAGGGCTGGGTTTTGTTATTCCGCGATCGGATGTGAGGTTTTTTGGTGTAGGAGAGAATAATTTCTGGAATTTTGCAGGATATGGAATATCAGTAAAAGCAGGTTTAAAATTTAATGTAACCAGAAAACTATACTTCCAGAATGTAACCAAAGCAGGTTTTATAGATCTTGATAAGATTCATACCACAGGCCGCAACAGTATTGACGGAGCACAGCAAACCATCCGTTTTCTGGAGAATTATACCGCTATCGGCTTCCAGTTTTAAAGCAGATTAAATCACAGAATAAGAAAGAAAGGCTGGCTTTATTTAAAGCCAGCCTTTTAAAGTAAAACCTATTAAAAATCTATCAGGAATTCGGTATCAGTTATTGATATTAAACTTGTGTGTATTCAAAAATTAAATTCTTCTTACTTTACCACTGCCAAATGTTTTTTGTGTAACACTGGCGTTGCCTTTATAATTTATATTGCCCGAACCACTGATTAAAGCATCAATGTTGCCATTTGTGGTTACATTTACATTACCAGAACCGCTGATAACAGCAGACAGATCGCCTACCTCAAAGCCGGCTTTAGGTAAAGAACCTGATCCGCTTAAGGTAACAGAAGCATCATCCGCTTTTCCGGTTACATTTAAAGTACCCGAACCACTTACTACAGCATTCAGTTTATTTACATTTACTTTTATATTCATGTTTCCAGAACCGCTCAATGTAGCATTTAATACATCTTCGTTAAGGGTTCCATTAACAGTAATGCTACCATCGCCACTCATCACTAAGTTTCTGATTTTTTTGGCAGTTATATAAGCAACAATTTTCTTGCCCTGGTATTTTCTTGCCCAGCTGGTCCAGCTGATCTGAGGTCTGATGATCAAGGTAGAACCTTTAACTTCGCTCACCAAGGTTGATATGGCTTCCTGATCACCTTCAAATCTTAGACTTTCAGTGTTACCTAATGTAATTATAACTTGTAAGGGTCCGCCAGAAGCAACACCTTCAAAGTTTTTTACCTTTCTTTCATCGCCCGAAGTGGCTTGGGTAAATTTTGTATTTAAAGGCCATGCAGAAACATGATAGCTAGAAAAAGCCAGTCCTGTAGCAATTGCCGGTATCCATAGTGGTTTTAAAAACTTATGTATCATATTCGGTTTTTTCTATAAGACGGTTTTCATAGCTGAAATGTTGCATGAACAAAAAAATTATTCCGCTTTTTTAATGTTAATGTAGAAATTTGGTTCAGCCTTAAAGTTATCATTGCTAACAGACGGATCAACCGCTATAGATTTCCATTCGTTAGTTGGATATATTAAACTGTATGTATCAGTTTTCAATGAAACCTTGACAGGCATATCAAAACCACTTACATCAGTTAACCAGCGGTAAGCTAATTTACCATCACTGATCTTATATTCCAACGTAGGTATTTTACTGTGGCGCAGGTACTGATCAAACACTTTATCCAGTTTTAAGCCACTTTTCTGGGCAATATAATCTTCGATCTGTTTGGTGGTTACAGTTTGGTGGTAAAAGGTCGAACCTAATCCTCTTAGGATCTGTCTGAATTTTTCATCGTTATCAACCAGTTGTCTAATGGTATGAATAATATTAGATCCTTTATTGTACATATCCTGAGAACCTTCCTGATTCACATTATAAGGCCCAATAATAGGAGAACGGTTACCTATACCTCTTCTTAGACCTATTACATATTCGTTTCCAGCCTTTTTACCCTGTGTATAATCTACAAACAGGGTTTCAGAATAATCGGTAAAACCTTCATGTACCCACATATCAGCAATGTCTTTAGAAGTAATGTTATTACCAAACCATTCGTGACCCGATTCGTGAACAATGATATAATCCCAGCTTAAGCCATGACCAGTTCTACTAAGGTCTGAGCCCCTATAGCCTTTTTTGAAATCATTTCCATAAGCAACGGCACTTTGGTGCTCCATGCCTAAATGCGGGGCTTGTACCAGTTTATAACCATCTTTGTACCATGGATATGGACCAAACCAGTACTCGAATGCTTTTAGCATGGTTTTTACATCAGCATCCCAATGTGGGCGTGCTACGGCACTATCTTCTTTTAGCGCCCAGAAATCAAGATCTAATTTTCCTTTTTCGCCTTCAAAAGTATCTGTCCAGTGCGCATATTTTCCAATATAAAATGCAACGTTGTAATTGTTAATAGGATTAGCTACAAACCAGTTGGCCTGTTTATAACCATCTTTTTGCGGTTTTATGGAACGTAAGCGGCCATTAGCTACAATATCAAGCTCTTTAGGCGCACTTATACTGATCAACATGCTATCAACCTCATCACTTTGATGGTCTTTGTTAGGCCACCATACACTTGCTCCTAAACCTTGGCAGGCAACGGATACAAAAGGATTGCCTGATTTGTCTTTTCTGAAAATAAAACCACCATCCCATGGCGGATTCTTGGCAGATCTTGGTTTGCCACTATAAAAAACGGTAAAATTATCTTTCTTTCCTTTTTTTAATGTAGAAGGAAAGGTTACAAAAACTGCATTAGCTTCGCGGGTAAAAGGAACCGATTTACCTTTATATTCTACTCTTTCTACTTTAAGATTTTCAAAAAGATCGAATTGTAATTTATTAAAATCCTGCGTGGCCGTAAAGGCAAACAGGTTAGAGCCACTTACAGATTGGTTCTCTATATCTATTTTAACATCTAAGTGATAATAATTAATATCATAGCAGGTTCGCAGCGGAGTTAGCATGCCTCTTAAAGTATCTGCTTTTGTAAATTGCCTATCCCCCCTTAAAAGTTGGGCATTAGCCTGAAACGAAAGCATTAACATAAAAGCTAATGCTATTGATAAACAGGTTTTCTTCATCGTATGTTATTTATGGTTTTAGAATTGGTAATACAATATATGAGGTGTTCTGATCGTCGTGATAAATTTTATGTGTAGCCTTTTGGAAATCAGACGGCTGTGCTTCATAAATATTCATGAATTTTTGTGGATTTCTATCAGCTAGGGGAAACCATGAATTTTGAATCTGGATCATTATTCTGTGTCCTTTTTTAAAGGTATGGCCTACATCAGGTAAGGCATAATTCACTTTGGTTGGCAGATTAGGTGTAAAAGGTTCAGGGTTTTCAAAGCTATTGCGGTATTTGCCTCTTAAAATTTCTCCTCTTACCAACATCTGATAACCACCCATGATTAAATTCTTAGGATTTGGTTTGGGATTAGGTGTATTTTCAGGGAGTACATCAATCACCTTTACCACATAATCTGCATCAGTACCTGTAGTGGAGACAATCAGGTTCGCAATAACCGGTCCGGTGAGGGTAATATCTTCTTGTAAAACATCAGTCTGATATACCATTACATCAGGGCGCTGAGCTGCAAAACGCTGGTCATCTATCATATACTCTCTTGAACGATTTTCGTAAATTCCAGCCTGAAAAGGAACCGGTTTAGCTGGATCGCTCACATATTCATCAAAGCTGTTTTTGGCTGAAGGTTTTTCAAAAGAGAGTTTTCCGTTAGGCCACAAATAGAGGTTTTTGTTTTCAGCTTCTTTAGGAGGCCAGGTGTCAAATTTTTTCCATTGGTTACTTCCTGAAATAAAGATATTAGCTTCTGCAGCATTAAAACTGCCTTCACCTTTTAGATAAAATTTAAAAAAAGGAAGTTCTAAATTTTCTTGATAATACAAACTGGTTGGTGTGCCAAAATTGATATCGCCAAAGCTACTGCCTTCGCCTCTTACCCAGCCCCCATGAAACCACGGACCAGCCACAAGGATGTTGTTTGCACCTGGACTTTGTTTCTCAATGGTTTTATAAGTAGTAAAAGCACCGTATGCATCTTCTGCATCAAAAAAGCCACCTACAGTCATTACAGCAGATTTAATATTGGTTAAATGTCTGGTAATTTGTCTGGCTTGCCAGAAAGTATCCAGATTAGGATGTTTAAATAAATTGTTCCAGAATTTGATGCTGTCTGCAAAGTACTTATCCTTTAAATTTTTTACCGAACCTGCCTGTAAATAAAACTGATAGCTATCTTTTACCGGGAACTTAAATGGTTTAGGTCCCTGATCAGGTGTAATGGGTTTTGGTCTTGGCACTCCGAAAGAGCTCATAAATTTAAAGGCATCCATTAAAAATAATGCTCCGCCATGGTGAAAATCGTCGCCAATAAACCAATCGGTAACCGGAGCTTGGGGCGATACGGCTTTAAGCGCTGGGTGCGCATTAGGCAAAGAAGTAGTTGAATAAAAACCTGGGTATGATATGCCATATATACCGGCTTTGCCATTGTTGTTTTTGATATTCTTTACTAACCAATCAATGGTATCGTAAGTATCCGTACTCTCATCTATTGCTTTTTTTCCTTTCTCGGTAGTTTGGGGTCTGATGTCCTCAAAGTTACCTTCACTCATCCAGCGTCCTCGCACATCTTGGTAAACAAAAATGAAGCCCTCGCGCATCATAGCCGGAAAATTACCCAATGATTTTTTGTACTCGTTTTCGCCATAAGGTGCAACGGTATAAGGGGTGCGGTTAATTAAGAAAGGGTATTTCTTATTTTGATCTTTAGGAATATAGATAGAGGTAAAGAGTTTTACCCCATCACGCATAGGGATTAAGCGTTCTATTTTGGTGTAATTATCTCTTACATACGCCGAGTCTGTTTGCTGGGCAGATACAGAAAAGGATAAAACAATAAAGGAAATAAAAAAAAGAGACTTGAGTAATTTCATGATCAGTTAAATTGTTAGTTTAAATATAGGCAATATCAATAAAGTTAAAAGTAAAAGCTTTGTTAAAGAGGATAGGATTAAAACGAAAAAGCTTGGCAATTTGCCAAGCTCGATTTTATCTGTTTCGATTACTGATATACCTGTAAACTTTATAGATGAAGAATACTAAGGCGGCTAGTAATACAATGCCAAGTATATTCCAGAGAAATAGGGGCCATTCAAATGATGTTGTTTCCATAGTATCTTTACAGCTTAGATAAGCCCATTATTTTCTTATCATGTTCATATTTTTTAATTAAGGATATGTAAAATGAGGGGTCTACGATGCTAATCCTCTTAAATTCTGAATAAAATTCTGATCTCAAAATGTTCTTACGGTTAACTTTTTTGTCATTATATGTATGAATAAAGCTTGTTTTAAACAATTTACTGTTTTTTTCTTTATCTAATGATGGGGAAAAAGAAAAATTGATTTCTACAAGACTCTTATCAAAATAGCGGTAAATAGAATCTGAATCATCTTCAACTAGTTTTTTGTTTAAATATTTCTCTATTTGAATATCAGTAGTTTGCTTTTCTATTTTAGCAGGTTTTCCTAAATCTAATTTATAAGCCCCAAACATAGAAGGATGTACGCCTATTTCTTTTAATAGAGAATCCATGTTAACCTTGTTTTTTCTGTTTAAGTTATTATCATATTCAATCCCAAAATCGCTGTTGTTCTTTGCTACGAAATACCGAAACGTGGTATCGGGATTAAAAAATTCAAGGTCAATAGTATCGTTTCGCATCTTTGTCCTGCTATCCTTATATTCTATTTTGGGCAATTTATAAATTACATGATCATCTTTGAAAAATTTAAAGACCCAAGTACTGTCAATAGATGTTATGCCATCTAATGTAGTAGACTTATCAGCAGTAAGTAAACATATACCTCTAATTTGGGGACGAGATTTTTGGAATGAATTTCTACATCCAAAACTTAATAATAGGCATATTATAATAAAGAAAAAAAATCTCATGTTAATGATCGTTTATTCCAATTCCCAACTGTGAAAAGAAATGGTGTCATTTAATAGTATTTATAAATTTATTAAAGTAGCCCAGTATTTCTTTTCTATCAAAATCTTCAATCTTATTTATTTCAACCATAAATTTACGTGCAGGTATAAGGTTCTTTTTAGAATCCAGTGTGGGATTATAGACAGAAACCCATTTAACAATTTTAGATTGCCTTAAGCTATCTAATTCTTTTGAAAAAGAGATCGGAATGTTTTTCAGTTCATCGTCAAATGTAAAAAACATGCTGTCTGGATAAGTATAATCTTTTTTAGAAGTTGGTAGGTACCTTTCTGTAAATCTTCTCTCGCCAGGTTTTTTTCTTCTGCTTATTAATAAATCTTCTTTGCTGTTATAAATACGGGCATTCTCAAATTCATATTCATATAAAAATGAGTCTACATTAAATTTTGTTCCAATTTCAGGGTTTCTCCTGTAGTATCTTCTCCCAATTTTTTTCTTTCGATCATAAACCCAATAATCAAAATCAGGATGTTCTCTGTTGAATTCGTCTATAAACACATTTTCTTGTTTATAAAGCTCCAGATCTTTGTAGAAGAATACCTGGTTGCTCCCCTCTGTAACATATACCTGCTTACTTGGCTCATCGTAAATATCAAAATGCCAGGTAAGCTTAATCCCCTCAATGTTATCTGCAAAAAAGGAGCATTGGAAAAAGCCAATAGAGATCAATAAGAACAATGTAAAGAATGTTGCTTTTTTCATGGAGTATTTGAAAAGAAAAGTGGGCTGTTTTTTCGATAATTTTTTGGTAAAGCACCTATAGGGATGGATTTATGGACCATCGTTGCTTTAACGTTACAACCTACTTCAATCCCAGCGTAATATATCCCTAAAGTTGGTATTGCTTGACCGTTTTCGGTAACTGTGACACTAATGATTGAAAGATTATCAATTACACTGAAATTGTTATGTTCTAGTGTTTTCCAGTGCCATTCACCATTCACCTTTTTATGTGTGCCGGTTTCATGGCTTATTACTTTCCAGAAAACATAAGGATTATAGGCAATTACCCATTCGTAAGCTTTTTTTCTTTCTTCAGGAACATTATGGGGCAAATCGGTAACAGTAAAGTCATTGGAAGTACTTTCGATAGAGCTTGTTTGATCCATTATGCTTTCATATCCTAAATCTCCTTCTCCTCCAGAACCATTCCCGTCACCTCCATTACCTCCGCCGTTACCTCCAGAACCCCCACCTCCACCAATAGGGCCATCTGGATATTTTGGGTCAGGTACAATGGATGAGGGATGGAAAGAGAAAGGATAGGGAACAAACTCAATAGATGATCCTGGGGATCTTACGAGCCCAAGATAAAATTCTGGATAGAACCCACCTGTCATAACCTCCTCAATGAACCCACATGTACAGGTTTGGGGGTCGTAAATAGTGCCAGCACCACATCCAAAAATCAGAACGGTTGTAATATTGGTGCCGTACATGCTTGTAACTATTCCCATGGCCTCACTTTCGTATACCATCATCGCATTTGGAGATAAAGAAATCTTGCCTCCTCCTTTGGGTAGATTAGTATTCTGTATGGAAGTAGCTTGTCCTAACTTTGTTTTCATCTCTCCGGTTAAAGAAAAACGAAATGGATAATATTTATCTTTAATATGCATGAACTGCATAATACTAATTTCTATTTGTCCCTTATCTTTTTTAATGTAAAGCTCAAAAATGTCTTTGGTATTTGCCTTGGTAATTTGTTGGCCATCTTTAAGTTTGAGCCTGCTCAAGCTAAAAGAGATGGGTACACGTATATTATTTGCACTATCTATAATGGCTTTTTCCCAAAGTATTTCGAAACCCATTTTTTTAACAAAAGCATTAGAACCTTGTTGCAGAACAACAGAATCTACATAGCTCCGTGCTTTTAAAATGTCTTGTTTGGTAGTTAATGGTTGGTTGTAAATTTCAGAATAGCGCTTGCAAGCATTGTTGAGCAACGCAAGGCCTAATAGTAGTACGGCATATAGCAGTACTCGCAGGTTTGATCTTTTCACGTTAATTTGAGAATTAGTTATGTTTAGGTTCAACGAAAGTTAAACAGAAAAAAATTAAATGCAAGAAAAAAATGAATTTTTCACCTCATAAATTAGAAGTTGCCTTAAATAGAGATTGTTTTGTTTAGCCCAGCAGATTGGCAGCAAAATGCTTTAACCGTTTGCTCAAAGTTTTGGTTGTAAAGCCTAATCTGCAAAAGAAGCTGGACAGCAGAAGTGATATTAATATTTTACAACATTAAAACACTTAACTTTTGGTGTTTAAGTGCTAAAACGTACATTTGCCTTAATAAAAAATAAAATCTTATGCAATACGATGTAGTTGTTATTGGCTCGGGCCCGGGCGGTTATGTAGGTGCCATCCGTTGTGCACAATTGGGTTTAAAAACAGCAATAGTTGAAAAATATAAAACCTATGGAGGTACCTGCTTAAATGTAGGATGTATTCCTTCAAAAGCGTTATTGGATTCTTCAGAGCATTACCATAATGCAGCGCATACTTTTGCTACGCACGGTATCAACCTGAAAGATTTAAAAGTTGATATGAAGCAGATGATTGCCCGTAAAGATGATGTAGTGGCGCAAAATACTGCAGGTATTACTTATTTGTTTAAAAAGAACAAAATCGATGCGTTTGAAGGCGTAGGCTCTTTTGAAGATAAAAATACGATTGTGGTAACCAAAACCGATGGAACTACAGAGAAAATAACTGCAAAGAACGTAATCATTGCAACTGGTTCTAAACCTACAGCATTACCATTCTTGCCAATAGATAAAAAACGCATCATCACTTCAACAGAAGCCTTAAACTTAAAAGAAGTGCCTAAAACGATGGTTGTAATTGGTGGTGGTGTAATTGGTTTGGAGTTAGGTTCGGTTTATGCTCGTTTAGGTACTAAAGTTACTGTGGTTGAATTTGCGGGATCAATTATCAGCACCATGGATGGTGGTTTAGGTAAAGAATTGCAAAGAGTGCTTAAGAAAACTTTAGGCATGGAGTTCTTATTGAACCATAAAGTAACTGGAGCTGCTACTAAAGGTAAAACCGTAACTGTAACTGCTGATAACGCTAAAGGAGAACCTGTTAAACTGGAAGCAGATTACTGCATTGTTGCTGTAGGAAGAACAGCATATACCGAAGGATTGGGCTTAGAAAAAATTGGTATTACGCTTGACGAAAGAGGTAAAAAAGTACCGGTAAATGACCACCTTGAAACTACTGTACCGGGTGTTTATGCTATAGGCGATGTGGTTAAAGGTGCCATGTTAGCACATAAAGCTGAAGAAGAAGGTGTTTATGTGGCTGAACATATAGCCGGACAAAAACCGCATATCAATTATAACTTAATTCCAGGCGTAGTTTATACTTGGCCAGAAGTTGCTTCTGTTGGTCAAACAGAAGAGCAATTGAAAACGGCAGGTGTAAAATATAAAGTAGGTTCTTTCCCTTTCAAGGCCAGTGGACGTGCGAAAGCAAGTATGGATACGGATGGTTTTGTTAAAGTATTGGCAGATGAGCAAACAGATGAAATTTTAGGTGTACATATGATAGGGCCACGTGCTGCCGATATGATTGCTGAGGCAGTTGTAGCCATGGAATTCAGGGCTGCAGCCGAAGATGTCGCAAGAATATGTCACGCGCACCCAACTTTTACAGAAGCGATGAAGGAAGCTGCTTTAGGGGCTACAGCAAACAGAGCTATACATATTTAATTTAATCAATTGATCATAAATTAAATCCCCTGAGCATAGCTTGGGGGATTTTTATTTACAGGAAATTCAACCCGATTATCGGCTTGGTTATTGCGGTTGGTTTATGTTTAAATACTACTTAATGCCGCAGGAAATGAATGAAACCATACCGCAAAACGCTGAAATAAGCCATCCTTATGGGAAGAAAAGAACCAGATTGGCGGTTTCTTTATTCTATTACGGACAGGGCGTTTGTTTTGCAAGTTGGGCCAGCCGTATAGCCGACATTAAATCGAACTTACATTTATCTGATGCGCTTTTGGGAAGTATTTTACTGGCCCTGCCTTTAGGGCAATTAATTACCATGCCTCTATCGGGTAAGCTTACGGCAACTTACGGTAGTAAAAAAATACTTACGTTTGCAACTCCGTTTTATGCTTTGGCACTTGTATCCATTGCTTTTGTGAATGCGGGCTGGCAATTGCCCGTAGCCTTATTGTTTTTTGGCATATCAGGTAACTTGTGTAATATCTCATTAAATACACAGGCTGTGGCGGCCGAAAATTTTTATGGTAAACCTATCATGTCTTCTTTTCATGGTTCATGGAGCTTAGGTATGTTTAGCGGAGCATTAATTGGCCTGTTGATGATGAATTTACAAGCAGGTCTATTTACGCATTTTATTGTAGTGGCTGCGTTAACTTGGTTGCATATAAGTATTAACCATAAATTTTTGGTAAAAGGCAATAAACCGGCTACTGCTCAAAAACCTAAAATATTTGTAAAACCACCTTCGGTACTCGTACAATTAGGGGTTATTGCTTTTTGCAGTATGGCTACAGAAGGAGCCATGATGGATTGGAGCGGCGTTTATTTTAAAGAAATTGTTCAGGCCCCTGCGCGTTGGGTAATTTTGGGTTATGCTTCTTATGCGGCTACCATGACTTTTGGTCGTTTTTTGGGAGACAGGGCCATTGCTAATTATGGGCGAAAACGCATGTTGCAGGTTAGTGGTATTATTATTTCTGTAGGCATGGCCATATCTGTTGTATTTCCTTATCTCATTTCAGCAACTATAGGGTTTATGCTGGTAGGTATCGGCGTTTCGGTAATTATACCCATGATTTATAGCATTGCAGGTAACCATCAGAAAGTACCTTCAAGTGTTGCCATTGCCATGGTATCCAGTATAGCTTATTTTGGGTTTTTAATGGGACCCCCACTTATAGGTTATATTTCAGAATTATCGAGTTTAAAATATTCTTATGCATTGATTGGTTGTTTTGGCATTCTAATTACAGTTATGGTTTCTAAGCTGAATGCAATTAAATAAAGACATATACCAAATCTTGTTGAATTTATTAGACTATATAGATCCTTAAACAAGTTCAGGATAACGAAGTATGTAAAATAAAAAAGGAGACCCTGTTACAAGTCTCCTTTTGGGTTTGTTTATGTGTTAGTTAATTAATGTTCCCATTCGTTTACATCTTTATGGTCATAAGGCTCAACCATTAATTCCTCAATGGTTTTGCCTTTCTTATCGAAACCGAACTTGTGTAACAGGTTATCAAAAATCTGATACATCACCGGTACAACCACCAGAGTTAAGAAGAGCGAACTCGTTAAACCTCCGATAATTACCCAGGCCAAACCATTTTTCCAGTCGGCACCTGCACCACTGGCTAATGCAATAGGCAACATACCAATAACCATAGCAATGGTGGTCATTAAAATCGGACGTAAACGGGCATGGTTTGCTAAAATTAACGCTTCGTGGGTAGATTTACCCTGTGCTTTCATGTGGTTGGTAAAGTCAACCAGAATGATCGCATTCTTGGCTACCAGACCCATTAGCATGATAAAACCTAAGATAGTAAAGATACCTAAAGCATTATTGGTTAATGCCAGTGCTAGTAAAGCTCCAATTAAAGCCAGTGGTAAAGAGAACATTACCACAAAAGGATAAACAAAGCTATCATATAGTGCCACCATAATAAGGTAAACCAAGATAATTGCGGCTAATAAGGCAATACCCAAAGTACCAAAACCTTCACTTTGGTTTTCCTGATCGCCAGACCAGAAGAAGCTAATACCTGCAGGTTTTTGCATTTTATCTAGTTCTTTTTGGAAATCTGCCACCACCGAACCTGTAGGTCTGCCCACGGTTTGCGATTGTACGGTAACCGAAGTAGATTTATTCAAACGTTCTAATAAACTTGGTCCGGAGCCTTCTTTGATTTCAGCAAATTGCGAAAGCTTAATCTGTTGGCCAGCAGCATTTACAAATATCAGATTACGGACATCATCAATGTCCTTACGGTCAAAATCCTGATATTGAATATTGATATCATACTCGTACTCTCCCTGGCGGAATTTACCGTCTGTGTTGCCGGCAAAAGCAGTTTGCATGGTGGTACCTACAGTAGATAAGTTTAATCCTAAGGCTGCCATTTTATCACGGTCTACCTTAACGTTGATCTCTGGCGTTCCTTTTTCTACTGAAAGTTTAGTTTGTGTAGCTCCCGGAATTTTCGCCAATACTTTTTCTGCTTTTTGAGCAAATGCTAAAACTGTGTCTAACTCTGAACCCATTACAACCAACTGAATAGGCGCATTATCTGCTGTACCTAAAATACCGATAGGAACCGTTTTAATTTTAGCACCTACCAATATTTTTTGTAAATCACGGGTATAGGTAGTAGAGATGATATCAGAAGATACATTGTTGCGCTCTGGTTTGTCTACCAATTTTACGTTAATCTCAGATTTATAAGCGGTAGCTGTAGTACCACCCATGCCTTCACTCGATTGTCCAACGGTAGTGATCATCTGAACAACTTCTTTTTTAGTGCTTAAATAGTTTTCAGCTTTTTGGGTATAGAGGTTAGTTTGTTCTAAAGAAGCATCTTTAGGCAATTCTATTTGTAATAAGAACTCACCTTTATCAGATTTAGGGAAAAACTCAAAACCAATGTAGCCCGCTCCCAATAAACCACAAGAAGAAAGGAATAATACCACCATGGTAATTAATGTGATGGCTTTGTGTTTAAGGGTCCACTCGAGCACTCTTGTTACCCACTGCGTAAATCTATGTAATTGTTTTTCGAACCAAAGAATGAACTTACCAAAGAAGCTTTTACCTTCAATACGTTCTAATTTACCAAAACGAGAGAAAATTAGCGGTACAATGGTAAAAGATGCTACCAAAGATAATAGGGTAGAGATAATTACCACTACACAGAATTGGCGTAAAATGTTGGCTACCATACCGGTACTTACCGCAATAGGAAAGAATACCACCACAATTACGAAAGTAATGGAAACTACGGTGAAACCAATTTCACGGGTAGCATCAGTTGCAGCACGTACTTTGTTTTTGCCCATCTCCATGTGGCGCTGGATGTTTTCCAGAACCACAATTGCATCATCCACCAGGATACCTACTACCAGAGATAAACCCAGTAAAGACATCAGGTTTAAGGTGTACCCAAATAGCGAGATACCAATAAACGTAGCGATTAACGATGCAGGGATAGAAATCATTACAATTACAGCGTTACGCAAGCTATGTAAGAAGAAAAGCATTACCACAGCTACCAATACAACCGCCAGCATTAAATCGTGGATTACTGCATCGGCAGATTGCAAGGTATAAACCGAACTGTCATTTACAATCTTGATATCTAAATTGATGTCTTTGTAATCATTTTTAAGCTTTTCAACGATCGCTTTAGTGCCTTCACTTACGGTTACCGCATTGGCATCACTCTGTTTAATGATTTGTAAAGCGATAGAATTGGCTCTATTGATACGGGCAATTTTTTCGGTTTCTTTTTGTGTATCCTGAACATCGGCAATATCTCTCAAACGCACCTGTGCACCATCTTTGCTGGTACTTACTACCAGATTACGCATCTCTTCTACGTTAGCATATTTGCCTGATAAACGGACTAAAATGTCTTGCGCTTTGGTTTTTACGCTACCTGTAGGGAAATCTAAGTTAGAAGCTAAAATGGCCTGTTGTACCGCAGGTACAGATAAGCCATATCCTTGCATGGCTTTTGCATCTAAAGCGACTTTAATTTCACGTTCAGAGCCACCAATTAAGTTTACCTGTGCTACACCAGATACACGGGAAATGATAGGTGCAATACGCTTATCCATCAAATCGTAGAACGAAATATCGTCCATTTTAGCAGACGCAGACATGGTGATCACAGGGAAATCGTCTAAAGAGAATTTACTCAACGAAGGTTGTTTCACATCATCTGGCAAGGTGGCCAAAATAGCATTTACTTTTCTTTGTGCATCATTTAAAGCAACATCTATTTGTGCGTTTTCGTTAAGGGTAATAATTACTACCGATAAGCTTTCGTAAGAGTTTGCGTTAATTTTCTTGATGTTTTCCATCGAAGAAACTGCATCTTCAATTTTTTTGGTAACGGTACTTTCTACCTCATTTGGCGAAGCACCGGGATAAATAGTGGAGATAGATACTACGTTTGGAGAGAACTTAGGTAAAAGCTCATATCCTAGCGAGAAATAACTCAATAAACCTAACAGGGTGAGTGCGGTAAATACCACAATTACCAGCGAAGGTCTTTTTATTGATATATCAGTAATTTTCATCTTTTTTTGGATTGGGTTTGGCATAGCGCCATTAGCGTTTGGCATTTGCTAGTTTTAGCATTCTGCCTTTGCTTAAGCTTTTCGTTTTAACTTTCTTACTTAATTACAGTAACAGGAGCACCTTCAGTTAGGTTAATCTGGCCGCTTATAATTACAGTTTCTCCTTCTTTTAGGCCATCTAAAATTTCTACAGACTCTCCTAAAATACGACCTGAAACTACTTTACGTAGCTCAGCTACGTTTTTAGAGGTGTTTAGTACATAAACCTCGTTACTGCTCACACTGCCTACAAAAGAAGTACGCGGAACCAAAATTGCTGGGGCTTGTTTAGGGAATTTGAATAAAGCTGTGCCATACATACCTGCTCTTAAGCTATTTTTAACATTATTGGTTACCTCAACTTCGATAGGAAAGTTTAAAGTTTGATCAGCTTTTGCTGCAATAAAAGTTACTTTGCCTGAAAAACTTTCGTTAGGGAAAACTGAAGATTGAATTTGAACGGCATCACCAATTTTCAAGTTAGCCACTTGACCTTCGTTAACATTTACTTTCAATTTCAATTTAGAAACATCAACCAGTTCAAATAATGGTGTACCAGGAGATACTACTGCTCCTACTTCAATCATTTTCTTGTTTACAACACCGTTGATAGATGAACGGATATTGGCGTCGCTTAATTTACGTTGTTGTTGTTGCAGGCGTAGTTTGGCATTTTCTGCGGCAAGTCTGGCCTGATCTAATTGTTGTTGAGTTACACCACCAGTTTTGAAAGAGCTTTCATAACGAGCTAGGTCTTTCACTGCATTTTGATAAGTAGCTTCTGCAGTTTCTCTGTCTGTGTTTAAAATTTCAGCATCAATTCTGGCTAAAACTGTTCCTTTGCTTACGCGACTGCCTTCCTCTACAAATATTTTGGTTACGCGACCGGAGTTTTCAGCACTAAAATTCAATTCTTGGTTTGGAGCAAAAGTTCCGTTTGCAGTAAAGTCCAAATTAATCTCTTTACGTTCAACATTAGCTACTTTTACGGCAATTGCACCACTGCCTTTGGCAATAAAATCAGTGGTTTCCTGTGCTTTCTTTTTATTGTTGTTCAATACATAGCCAATTGCAGCCAATACTACAATTACTACGAGAATAATGGTTATTGCTCTTTTCATTTTATCTGATGTTATTTCTTCTGTATTTGATTTATTGTGCCAAGGTTCTGATGTCGCCTTTAGCTTTAATTAATTGTATTTCTGCTATTTTATAATTTAATAATGCTTGCGTGTAGCTGTTTTGAGCTTGTGTTAAAGCATTTTCAGTATCTAAAAGATCAGTTAAAGAAGCCAGTCCATTGTTGTAGTTGTTTTGGGTGCTTGTGTAGATTTCTTTAGCTAATTCCGCATTTTTCTTTTGAGATTTAATGGTGTTGATGCTGTTTCTCAATTGAATTTTTGCATTTTCATAAGCAAAGTTCAACGAGTTTTTAGTTAAAACGATGTCTTCGTCTGCCTGCTTAAGATCTATATCAGCCTGACGAACTTTTGATCTGGTTAAGAAGCCGTTAAAAATAGGTACATGTAAGGTAACCCCTATGGCAGATGATCCAAAACCAATGGCATCTTTGCTGCTTCTCAGAAAGTCGAAACTATCAGACTGACTGGCGTAAGTATAGTTAGCAGATAAAGCCAGACTTGGGTAATACTCAGCCACATAAGCTTTGCGTTGTAAGGTTAGCAAGCGTTTCTGCACATCTAACAATTTAAATTCTGTACGATTGGCAAGATTCAATGTGTCTGGTAAAACTGGTAAGGCAGTTACTTCTGTAAGCTCTTTTTCAGGCAATGAAATAGGAGTTGCCACAGGCATACCCATAGATAATTTTAACTGGTTTTCAAGCAACGTAATTGCATTTAAAATCTCCGTTCTGCTGGTATTAAGATTGGTTAAGTTTACACTTATGCGATCTACGTCAATTTTTCTCGCTAAACCGTTATTGTACTGGTTGTTGATGATTTTTTCAACAACTTTTACGTTTTTGATATTGGTATCAATAACATTAAGCTGTAAACGGTTTACCAAAATTTGATAATAGTTGTTGGCTACCTGTTCTATTACCTGCTCTTGGGTTAACTGGGAGTTTAATGCGTAATAAGCTTCACTGGATCTTGCGGCCTGCAGACCGGTAAAAACCTGTTGATTAAACAATTGTTGCTGAAGTTGAACGCCTGCTTGTGAATTCCAGGTTTTTCCTAATTTAATGGCTTGATTACCAAACACAATCTGTCCGATAATAGGGTTGTAGGTTAAACCAGTGTTTCCAGAAATTTGTGGAAGTGCCTGAGCTCTTACTTCTTCAGTTTTATATTTTCCTTTATCTATATCTAAAAGTGCCTTTTTAATGTTGAAATTGTTATCCAGAGCGTAATTAAGGGCGTCTTTAAGCGTAAGGGTTTGCTGTGCTTTTGCAAATTGCGGAAGCCATCCCGCTAAAATCAAAAGACAGGTAATTTTCGCTATCTTATTTTTAAGCATCTTATTGTTAATTAATTATGAGTGTAGTTTTTGTTTGTTATTTTTTCGTACTCTTTGATTAAAGCGAGTCCTTTCTCGTTACAAATACCGTGCAAAAAATGTTTGGTTATTTCTATGATAACATTTGCAAGGTTATATCTGTTTTTAGTATATCTCTCATGCGGTCCAAAAATTATATCTATCTGATCTAGGCGTAATTGTGCAATAATATCAATATTTAATCCTTCTCTGTAAAGCCCTTCATGAATACCCCTTTGTAAATTGCTATATACAGATTCGCTAATATGATGCTGCTTAAACTCTTTAAAGATCAGCCATGCCTTGGTATGATATTTCTGTAAATCATAAAATAATTTCTGGTTCATGGTAGAAAGCATACTATCTACATTCTGTAAAGTAAAAAGAACCTCTTCAACAGCATTAGCAGAATTATTGATCTGATGCTGTATCTCACATTTATGATTTGCAATCTTTTCTGTGATCAAGGTATTAACCAATTCATCTTTATCTTTAAAATGCTGATAAATTGTTTTTTTTGAAATTCCTAAGTGTTTAGCAATATCATCCATGGTAACACTTTTAAAACCAAACTGGCAAAACAATCCATCCGCTTCTTTAATAATATGTGCTTTAATATCCAAACTTATCTCCTAAATAAACCGGGCGCAAAACTAAGGAAACTTTTTTTAATTCCAGAGTTTCCTTGTTTGAAATTTTGTCATCTTAGTGTTTATATTTTTTATTCTTTTTGCAAAGGGAATTAAAATAATGATACTCTTTTAACTACTATCGGCGAAATGCCGGAAATAACAGGTAAACGACATTAAAAAATGTTGTAAAAAGCAGAAAGGTTTAAAATTAGTAGGGCTGTATTTTATACTTTTGTATTTTCACTTTATTATGCTAATAAAACAAGATATATCATTGAAGCCTTACAATACCTTTGGTATTGATGTTAAAGCCAGATACTTTGCCGAAATTAAAAATGAACAGGATCTGGAAGAACTGTTCATGAGCAGGGAAGCAAAAGAAGAAAAGCTTTTAATTTTAGGCGGAGGGAGCAATATGCTGTTTACGCAAGACTTTAATGGACTTGTGGTTAAAATGGCTATAGGGGGTATATCTTATATACTTAATGGTAATGCAATTGAGCTTACCGCCGGAGCCGGAGTGGTATGGAATGATCTGGTAATGTTTTGTGTAACGAACAATTTTGCAGGTCTGGAAAACCTTACTTTAATTCCGGGCACAGTAGGAGCATCGCCTATACAAAATATAGGGGCTTATGGTGTAGAGCTTAAAGATGTTTTTAAGCAATGTAGGGTTTTTGAAATAGCAACTGGCCAGTTTCTGACTTTTACCTACGAAGACTGCAAATTTGGGTATCGAGATAGTGTGTTTAAAAATGAATATAAGAATAAATATATTGTTACGGCTGTAACGTTTAATTTAAGTACCGAAGCTCATTTAAAAACCCATTATGGTGCTATTAATGCAGAATTAGAAGCACAGGAAATTACAAAACCTACCATAGCAGATGTTTCAAAAGCTGTGGCTAAAATTAGGGTAAGTAAATTGCCTGACCCTACAACCATAGGCAATGCAGGTAGTTTTTTTAAAAACCCTGTGATTTCCAAAACACAATTTAATCAACTTATGGTTAATTTTCCGGATGTGGTGCATTTTGATATGCCTGATAATCAGGTTAAAATTGCAGCAGGATGGCTGATTGAACAGTGTGGATTTAAGGGTATAAGAGATGGCCATACAGGAACATGGAAAAACCAGGCTTTAGTTTTGGTAAACCACGGAAATGCTACAGGACAGGAAGTGTATAATTTTTCGGAAAAAATCATCACAGAAGTGTACACTAAATTTGGCGTATGTTTAGAACGTGAAGTAAATGTGTTTTAAATACTTAGCTAAAGCGCAGCAAGCAATAATTTCACTTGGTTTTTAACTTTTGGTATCATAGTTGTTAGGTTTTAGATAACTAATACAGTACACTATTTACTTAGTATTCTGTCTTTTTCTAATTCTAAACCCTACACTATGACACAAGTACAGTTTAACAACCAGTTGAATGAATATTCAGGCTCTCTGCAGTCATTTGCCTTGAATTTTACAAAAGATATTGAAGACGCTAATGATTTAGTGCAAGACACTCTGCTAAAAGCGGTAACCTATTATAATAAATTTAAAGAAGGTACCAATTTGAAAGGATGGCTTTTTACTATAATGCGTAATACGTTTATTAACAATTACAGACGCACGATTAAAACCAACGCCATTATTACACAAAGCGATGATATATCATCTGCTAATCTTTATTACAGCGCCGCAAAAAATACAGCAGAAAGGAAATTTGTTTTAGGGGATATTCATAAAGCCTTGGCTACCTTACAACCAGAGTATCAAGTGCCGTTTGTGAAATATTTTGAAGGTTTTAAATATCATGAAATCGCTGATGAACTAAATATTCCTATAGGAACAGTTAAAACCCGTATCCATGTAGCAAGAGGCATTTTAAAAAAATACCTGAAAACCTATGCTACAGAAATGCAACAGTAATATTTTTAACTCTTAATATTATAAAGCGTTTAAACAGATTAGAGCTATTTTCACTGTTTGAGCGCTTTCTTTATTTTTAATCATAGCAATCAGCATTAAAGTTTTATTTTTGGGCTGATAATATTGCTATTCATGAAGTTTTATTTCCTCTTTATTGGTCTGGCTGCTTTAATATTTCCAGTTTTATTTTTGGCCGATAAAAAAATTACCTTAAAAAAATTGTTGAAACCCATTATATGGGCATCTGCAACTGCATTTGTACCTTATAGCTTACTTACGGTATTTTTTGCTTCAGCAGGTATCTGGGTTTACGAAGATCAGTACCTGCTTAAGATATTTGTCTCGCATGTTCCTGTAGAGCATTACCTGTTAAATTTTGCTTTATGTTTTAGTGGTGCTATGGTTTACAGCTATGTTAATCAAAAATTTAGCAACAATAACTTACAAAAATACAGTCTGGCACTTAGTAATTTATTGTTGGGCGTATGTGTGGCTTTTATTTTTTTTGGTCATAAGTTCTCTTTTACCTTAATTGCATTCAGTTTAATGCTGCTTATTTTGTTTCTGGTTGAATATGTGGGCAAGTTGAGGTTTATGTATAGATTTTACAGAAGCTTTTTACTGATGTTGGTGCCCGTTATTATAGTGTTTGGTTTATTAAAGGCATTGCACATTGTAATATACCCTTATACCGATGCGCTTAAAGTCGCTACATTTGGCGGGGTAACGGAAAATGCTGTGCTGTTTTTTGCTATATTCTTACTCTGTATCTATACTTATGAGGCTGTAAAGCAAAAAAAGAATTGAATGGATAATTTGCCACATTATACAAAACAGCAATTGGCCTTAAGAAACGGACAGGATAAACCTCAGATATGGATTGCTTATAAGGGAAAGATATATGATGTTACTGAAAGTCGATTGTGGAGAAATGGTAAACATTATGAGCATTGGGCAGGGCAGGATCTTACTGAAGAACTGGCTGATGCGCCGCATACAGAGGCAGTATTTGAAAAGTTTGAGAATGTTGGGACTTTAGTGTAAGAATTGAGAGCTGAAAGGGAAGAACTTTGAATGATTATGGATTTTCATTAAAAAGATGCCTTAAGTACATGTCTGGTTGTCCGAGAAAACTTTTGGTTAATATATAACTCTCGGTTTCTGCATAACTCACTTTTTTAATGCCACTATCTTCAAAATTGAAAATGGTTGCATTAGGATAGCAAAGTAAGATGGGGGAGTGTGTAGCAATAATAAATTGTGCTTTTCCACTATTTTCTAAACGGTTTATGATACTCATAAAGCTTAGAATTCGAGATGGAGATAATGCGGCTTCAGGTTCATCGAGAATATAAATGCCTGCTTGAAATTGATGTTTAAATAGTGCTAAAAAAGACTCGCCATGTGATTGATGGTGTAGCGACTTACCCCCATAGGCTTGGTAAAATTTTTCTGGGTTTATCTCTTCTTTGGCAATTTCATCTATATAATCAGCAAAATTGAAAAAACTTTCTGCTCGCATAAAAAAGCCATTGTTTATTTTACGGGGAGTCCAAGAGAAATGTAGCGCATGGGTTAACGGGCTTTCGTAATCTTGAAAATTAATGCCAGCATCTAAATTGTGATTTCTGTTGCCGCCCCTCAGATTGAAACCTATTTTTTGAGCAATAGCTTCTAATAAAGTTGATTTACCGGAGCCATTTTCTCCAACGAAAAAAGTAACATTGTTTGTTAAATATAGCTGGATTCCACCTTGAAAGGCAGGTAGATTGAAAGGATAGGATGAGTGTGGGGGTACAGAACAATTGATATTACTTAAAAAAGGCATGTTTAAAAATAGCAATACCTTTTGTATGGAGAAAGGGAAAAGGTAGTTTTTGTGGGGTACTTTCAAAAATAGCCCCAGTTGTAGCGGTACCATAGGCATAGCGTAAAACGGGACTATCTTCTTATAGATGCAGTATAACTGCGTTTCAAAATTTAATCCTGAATAATCTCAAAGCTGCTTAATGCAACAAATTGTTGTATTCTGTTGTTGATTTCTTCTTGAGTAAGTTCTTTTAAACGTTCTGTTCCAAATTTTTCTACGCAGAAAGATGCTAAAGCAGACCCATAGATCAATGCATTTTTCATATTGTTGAAATTGATGGTTCCTACTTTAGCTAAGTAACCAATAAATCCACCAGCAAAAGTGTCGCCTGCTCCAGTAGGATCAAATACATCTGCTAAAGGTAAAGCTGGTGCAGAGAAGATTTTATCTTCATGGAAAAGAAGCGCACCATGTTCTCCTTTTTTAATGATAAGGTACTTAGGCCCCATGGTTAAAATTTTGTTTGCTGCTTTAACCAAAGAATACTCTCCTGATAATTGACGGGCCTCAGAATCATTAATGGTTAATACGTCGATCATTTTCAAGGTATCTAGTAAATCACCCATCATAATATCCATCCAGAAATTCATGGTGTCTAATACGATTAGCTTCGGACGGTTTTTTAACCTTTTAATTACGGTCTGCTGAATTTGGGGCGTAAGATTGCCCAACATCAAATACTCACAATCCTGGTAGCTATCAGGAATAACTGGATCAAAATTTTCCAATACATTTAATTCGGTAATTAAAGTATCGCGGCTGTTCATGTCATTATGATATTTTCCGCTCCAGAAGAAAGATTTTTCTCCTTCTTTTATTTGGAGGCCTTCGGTATCAATACCTCTGTTGTTTAAAGTCTGGATGTCTTCTTTTTTGAAATCATCGCCCACAACAGCAACAATTTTTGTTTTATCATATAGGTACGAAGCGGCTAAACTGGCAAATGTTGCTGCTCCCCCTACTATTTTATCGGTTTTGCCAAAAGGCGTTTCAATGGCATCAAAAGCTACTGTACCTATGATTATCAGGCTCATACGTTAAGTTTTATAAATTTTAATTTTTTTTTCGCTACAAATATTGCATAAATAATTTAAAAGCCCTAATATTGCATTCCCAAAACGAACAAGGGTGTTCAAACAATAAAGAACATTTGAGTGCGTTTTAGCAAAACCGGTACTCCCGAATAGCTCAGCCGGTTAGAGCATCTGACTGTTAATCAGAGGGTCGCTGGTTCGAGCCCAGCTTCGGGAGCTTAAAGCCTTACAAACTATGTGAGGCTTTTTATTTGAAAGATTGATAAACCAGATATTTTCCATTAGGAAGAAATTCCCGAATAGCTCAGCTGGTTAGAGCATCTGACTGTTAATCAGAGGGTCGCTGGTTCGAGCCCAGCTTCGGGAGCAAAAAGCCTCACAAACTATGTGAGGCTTTTTTTATATTCTGTGTATTTGATTCTGGAGGTTTTGGCCATCGAATGAAAAACTTGATACATTCTGAATTTAATATTGTTCAGGTATACTATAAAAAATAGTAATCAATCTAAAATGGTTGTTTTAGTCGTTTTTCTTAGATTTTTATTTTTGGCTCATTAATAGTTGAATCTTTTTATTATGAAGTGCCATTTGATGTTGAATGGCCTGTTCATAATCAGAATCAATGTCATTACGTTTACTGACTAGAATTAACAGTTCCAAAAACAAAAAAAGTAAGAACCAAATACAATAAACAGCTGTTGCTATAATTGAATTAGATAAAATTTCAATTAATAAGGTTAGTTCATCTAAAAAACCTACTTTTTCACCAACTTCTTTTTCTAAAACTGATTGAAGCGTAAGTAAGGTAGCATCCTTTTTTGCTTTCTCTTTTCTTAAAGATTCTATTTGGGCATCTAAAGGTTGTAATTGAGCAATTTTAGGATTTGAAATAGAACGTTTATTAATTGTTTTAGTATTGGCAAATGTGAGCCGATTCGATTTAGTTTTTACCGAGTCATTAGAATTTGATACTATTGGTGTTTTACTAACAGATGTTTCAACAAAGCTTATTAGAGGTTTATCATTGATTTCTTTAAGTAAAATTTCTCGTTGATTCTCCTTTAAATTAATTATTGAATCTATCTCTTTGAGTTGTGAACTAAGTTGGGCAGATCTTAAGGGTAAAAGTTTATTTACTTTTCTTTGGTTGCTTTCCATCTTTGCTTTTTCAACATCGTCTTTAAAAATAATCTGATCTACAACGAGGGACCCAATTATAGCCATTAGTAAAGCAATTCCAGCTCTCATCCATGCTGTCCACTTGTTAGATTTATCAACCATTAAAATTTGTCGTTCGATTTGTATGACAACTAAACAGGCAACCAGCGCACCTAAAATGCTTTCATAAGGATCTAACTTTATGTATCGACTACAAAAAGAATATCCAACAAATGCCCAAATAATACTGATAATAATTAAGGCCGCTGTATATTTCTTAACTTTTCTTATTGCAACCTCGCTGCAACTTGAGAGTAGGAAGAAATCATGTCCAGTTAAAAAGCAACCGAACTTAATCCACCATCTTTGAAATCTTCTCATATTTAAAATCGTTTAAGAATTGAATGATGGGAAATAGCAGAAAGTCCATTTTTAAATCCACGGGTATAACTAATAATTATACCTTCGCTATCACCTTTTTGGTTGATGGCATCACGCTCTATATCAAGAACTTTATCCATGTGATTTTGTGCTATTGATTTTTTCATTTTTAATTCATCTACAATGTCAACCATGCCATTACGTGAACGTGTTTCTATGTGAAAATCAATTTCTCTTATAAAATCCTCATAGAAGGTTTTTACTCTTCTGATAACTCGCTCTAACTGATTTCTCAAAGCTGTTATATTTTGTTCAAGATGACTGATGTCAGGGTTCATCAAAGCGTCTTCATAACCTTTTGCTTCATGATTTTTATCCAAAAAATCGAACAATTGCTCTATGTTATTTTCAATTTTTTGTTTACGAGCCACTTCAGTTTCATTTAAAGGCTCTTCTTTTTCAATAAAGGTTGCTTCAGGTATATCCATTGTAGGTTCGAGCCTAGGAGCTGCAGCTCCGTCAAAAATTGGCCCTGTTTGGATACTGTCTGAATTACTGTTGTTTTTAAAAAATTTCCACATACTTTTAGATATATATAATTGGTACTTTAAATTTAGAATGCCCTCTGCGATGACAATTTTCACATAGGGTAATCAATAATTTATCTGGATAATCCCAAGGTGATTTGAATTTTTGCATGGATCGGTAATAATGATATTGTCTATGGTGAACCTGTAGTTCGTTAATAGACTGACATACAACGCAGCGATGATGATCTTTAGCGAGAATTTGTGATCTTCTAACTTGCCAACGTTTGTCAAATAGAAGTCCCCCATAGCTGCCGTGCTTGAGGTCTTTTTCTACCTCCATTGATGGCTTTTGCTTTGTCGCCTTTTCTGCACTTTTATAACGGTAATACATTAAGTCTTGCTTTTTACCAAAACTAAAGCGTATGTATAAGCGTTTTATACGGAAAACCGTATCCTTGAAAAAGTTAAAAAGGAGGTGTTTTACTAACTTAATCAGTAATTAGATTCAATAGGAAAGGAAATTCTATAGTAGAGTTATTAAATGATCCCCATATCCTTACAAAAGGCTATCAGCTGTTCATTTTTTTTAAAATTAAGCACTGTTTTGATGTGATTTAAACGCTTTTCCATAGTGCTCATGCCACTTGGCGTGATGTTCATTTCTTCAAGCTTTTTTGGGATTTCTTTAAGCAGCGCACCTTCAGCCAGTAGAGATAAAATAGTAAGATCGTAAGAAGTGAATTTATGACTATTGCTTGGCCTGATTTTTTCGTTAATTGTTGGAGATATATAGCTTTGTCCTTTAGCAACGGCTTTAACAGCTTGTTCTAATTCATAGGCATCAAGACGCCCTTTATGTACAAAGCCATTGATTTTTAAATCTTTAAAGTAAGATTGTATTAGAGCAGGACGGTCTTCTACTGAAAAAATAATGACTTTGAGTTGTGGGCAAACTTTTCTGGCCTCTTGAATAAGATCTAAACCACTTTTTAATTTTTGCATGCGATGATCTTCAACAAAAGAAATATCCGTAATCAATAATTCATAAGGCTCATTGGTTTCCAGTTCTTTTTTGATTCTTGTTAAGCCATCATCACAGTAATAGACATAGTGGCAAACAGGTATCTGTAAATCTAGAACCGTCTTGGCAACAGCTCTGCTGTTCATCTGATGGTCTTCTGCAACGAGTACTTTTTCAAACATAATCTAAATTAGCTTAATGGGATGAGAACCTTAACCTTAAGTCCGCCACTCTCATGATTTTCAAAAGTAAATACTCCTTTTAAACTTGTGATACGGGTTTCCGTATTGCGTAAACCTATACCCTCGATAGGGGTTATATGAATACCTATTCCATTATCCCGGTAATTTATTTCCAGGTGTTTACTTTGTAATACAAAACGTAATACCACATGGCTGGCTTGACTATGTTTATTCATGTTAACCAATAATTCCTGTAAGACTAGAAAGATTTCATCTTTAACAGACTCGCTTATTTTATTGATACTTTCGTCTAATCCAACCGTAACAATTTTCCTGTTGGTATTTGAAAATGAAGAAATCAATCCGGTTAACCGCTCAAGAAAATCACCGGGTTGAGCTATCACAGAATGAGAGATATTTCGTGATTTAAGGTAAAGGTCTTCCATTTGACCAACCAAGCGATCTTTGTTGATCTCGTCCCCGTATTCAACGTTTGACATCATTCGGTACAAGCCATTAGCTACCACATCATGAATTTCTTTAGATATTTTTAATTTATTTTCCCGTATAGATTTTTCAGCCTGTTCTGTCAATCGCTGCTTGCGTTTTCGGTAGAAAATAATGCCACCAATTACAGTGACTATGGTAGCTAAAATAGTTATCCATAAAGCCGTAGTTCTACGCGCTATTTCATATTTTTTTTGAGCGTTTTCTTTCTCTAATCTAATTTTTTCAGATTTATGCTTTTCAGTTTCGTACTGAATAAGGGCAAATTGATTTTTAGCGGTATTGCGTGCATTAGATAAACTATCTCTTAATTGTCGGTAGCGTTTAAAATAGCCTAATCTTTTTGATGCATCTAATTCTGTTAGTTTATCTAAAGCTTCCAGTTCATTATCTGGATTTTTTAATATTAAAGCTAATTTGTACATTAACCTACTATAGTATAGAGCAGAGTCTGGTTTTGTTTTAAGGTAATAGTCTGATAAATGAGAATAACTGGAATTTTGTCCCCATAAATCACCAATATGTTTACGAATAGCCAAAGCCGCTAAATAATTAGGAATCGGATTAAAACTGGGTTGTTGCAACCATTGGGTTTTTGTGAGATTAGTGAGCACCCTAGCTTTGGTTTCATCATTTGGATTTCTTACCAAGATTTCTTGATAAAGTTTAATGGCAAGAGCATAGTTTCCTTCTTCTCGGTATGAATTGGCAATGTTGTTTTTTGTTATATGTAGGCTTGAGCTATCTTTTATAAAAGAAGCCGCTTGTGAATAAAAATTAATAGCTTCTTTATACTTCTTTAAATCATAGGTAACCATTCCTAAATTATTTAGATTAGAAGCAATGTAATCATGATGTTTCGGGTTTTTTTTATTCAAAAACTTTAATGCTTCTATATTAAATTCCTGAGCACTGAAACTATCTCCAGCTTCATTAGCAATATAAGCCATATTAGTTAATGTGCTAGCCACCATAAAACTGTCTTTCTTTTTAAGATAAACATCTTTGACCTCATTAAAAACCTTAAATGCACTGTCTTCTTTTTTTGAATCTAATAAGAGGTATGCTTTTTCAGTTAATGGATTGGGTTTAGATAGAATGGGCTTTGTTTTGTGTGGAGTATTTGTTGGTGTGCAGGTTAGTGACAATAAACCAACTAAGAATAAAAAGTATATTAAGATGCGTTTCAATGTTTTTTGTTTTTGTCTAAAATAAGAAAAAACAATACATTATATAGATTAAGCAATTATATAAAAACCGGGTGCAACTTAATGAGTACACCCGGCTGGTAATGAATAATTATGGTCTTGGTGGTGGGAGATGGCCATTATCTCCATTGTGGCCACCTCCATCGCCATCCGTTCCGCCATCTTCTGGTGGGGGAGGAGGCGTATCGTTAGTGGTAGCTACTGAACTAGAACCATGATGGTTTCTGCAAGAATTTTGTAAAGGGGATGCCAATCCCAATAAAATGGCAATTATTAATGGTAACATAATTTTAGAAATAATTTTTGCTTAATGGCAGGGCATACCGAACCCTATCGGTAGCTTGCTGCAGTTTTAAGCGGCGCCGCTTTGTTGGGAAGGTTTTTGAGCAGCTTGAGCGGAAAGACTTGTTTGCTTCCCAGGTCAACCAAATTTTTCTGCCTGTTACTGCTCGGGTGATTTCTTTGGATCGGGTAATACATATACCTCACTTCAGATTTCGAAAACAAAATTGTGATGTGTTAAGCGCTTGATTGGTAAGTGGTTCCGATGTTGCTGATATTTCCGATAGGAATCCGGAAAACCGTAATAAAATCTTTATATTCAGGAGTATTTTCGTTCAAAACCCTATTTCATGTTTTCAACTTATAAGCAAGTTATATTGCAAACTTATCTCAGGAAGAAAGCTGCAGGACCATTGTCATTTCGTTTGCTGGAACCTACTCCTGCGAGTATAAAAGAAGAATTAATTCAATATCTGAATGAAAGATTTGACCTGAGGGATAAACAAACACTGGAGCTTTTCTTTGGTCACCAGGAAAATGCAGCGGCTTATGCAAAAGCTGTAAAGAGAATTGAGATCGATAAGTTTAGGCCAGTGATTAAATTCTTAAAAGGGCAAACAGATAACCCTGATGATAAACAAGTACACCTCGCTGCTTTATTGATAGATTTTAAAGAAAGACCTTATGAATTTGGGAAAGAGTATAGTATGGGAGAAGAAAAGGATCCGGTAACAGAAGATAAAGAAGTTCCAGTAGCTGAGCCTATAAAAAGTAATCAGGAAACAGAAAATGGAGAGAATATTGAATCTAAGGAAGTAGATACAGAGACAAAGGAAACGGCCGGGAAGAACCCAGTTAAGGAAGCTGAAGAAATGGGAGAGAATGAGGATGTTGAGGTCAAAAGGTCGTTTTTTTCAAAGACCATTAACAAAAAGAAATCTGTATTTACTTTGCTTCTTGTGTTGCTTTTTGGTTCCTTAGGATTTGTTGTTAATCGTTTAACCGATGGCAATATTACAGGTAAACAATGTATGTACTGGAAAGGAGATCATTATGAAGCAATAGAGTGTGACATTAAGTTAGCGGCTGATATTGACAAAATTGCATTGGATACATTTTTATTGAAGAATTTTAAAAAGATTACAAGAATAGATACAATAACAGAAAGATCAATAGGAAAGATTTGGTATCTGAAACACCAAAAAACTTTTGATTTTTTTACTGCCAAAGGCGTTCACCCTATTCACAAAAGAAAATTAAGTCGTTTATCCCAATACATATATGATCAGGAGCTAAGATCTAAAGATCAATAAATTCATAGCACCATAAACTACTACACATTTCTCTTTTCGTCTATCCTTAACTTTTTTAATAAAAAAGTACTAATTCATTAATCTTTACGTCTTGTTAATTGTCTATAGTTCAGTATAAACAATACATTATGACAACCTATAACCGAACCCCTTCTCTTGTGCTCTCTTTATTTGCACTGATTATCGCCTTTTGTTCCTTTGTAAGAGCAGAATCAAATGCAGATAATAAATTAAATATGCCTTACAAAGCAGCTGGTTTAACCAAAGAAGAAGCTGCGGCACATTTGCTTAGTCGCTTTACTTATGGGGCTAAAGTTGGAGAAGTGGAAGAGGTAGTTAAAAAAGGTCTGGATAAATGGCTAAAGGAGCAATTAGAAGGAGATGCCAAAGATGAAGAACTGAATGGAATGCTAAGCTCATACGATGCCATCAATCTCACCAACAAAGAAGCAGAAAATGCTTTTCCGCAACCGGCAAGGATCAATAGGATGGCCATAAATGAAGGTTATGTAAATAAAGATTCAGTAAATAACGGTAATAATAAATATCAGAGAGAAGCTGTGGCCGCCTTTATGAAAGATAAAGGTTACCGGCCGCAAGGTGAATTATTCCGTCAGTTGATTAATCAGAAAATTTTAAGAGCGGCTTATACTAAAAACCAGTTTCGTGAGATCATGACCGATTTCTGGTTCAATCATTTTAATGTGGCATTGAACAAAAATCAATGCGCCATTTTTGTGCCTGCTTATGAGCGAGATGTGATACGTCCGAACGTATTTGGCGATTTTGATCAGTTATTGTTGAAGACAGCAAAATCTCCCGCCATGTTGATGTATCTAGATAACTTTTCAAGTTCGGGTATAAATGTACCGCTACCAGGTACAGAGAATGTGGGTGCGATAAGTGTTGAGCAGCGACAAAAAATAAAAGAGAATATTCAAAAACGATTTTTACAGGCACGTCAACAACGAAAAGGTAACGGAGGGCTAAACGAAAATTATGCCCGTGAAGTTATGGAGCTGCATACTTTAGGTGTTGATGGTGGATATACCCAAAATGACGTAACAGAAGCGGCCAGAATTTTAACAGGCTGGACCGTTGCGCCTATGGGCAACGAAGGATATGGAGCCGCAACACAAAAAATCATAGACCGTATTGGTGAAAATAATTTGCGCAACAAGGGTTTTGTAATTGATGGTGATTTTTTCTTTGCCATGAACAGGCATGATAACGGAGAAAAAACAGTTTTGGGAAGGAAATTTGAAGCGGGCGGCGGATATGAAGAAGGCGAAGCACTTTTAGAAATGCTGGCCCATCATAAATCAACAGCTAACTTTATCTCTAAAAAAATTGCAACGAGATTTGTAAATGATAATCCACCCCAAAGTCTTGTAGATAAAATGGCCAAGACATTTTTAGCTAAAAATGGTAACATCAAAGATGTGATTATTGCCATGGTAAACTCTCCAGAATTCTGGTCTAAGGAAGCCTTAAGAGAAAAAACAAAATCGCCGTTTGAGCTGGCTATAAGTACAGTACGTAGCTTGAATGCGGATATTTCTCAACCTTATCAGCTTTACACCTGGATTAATAGAATGGGACAACAAATGTATTATTACCAAGCTCCTACTGGTTTTCCTGATAGAGGGCAATATTGGATCAATACCGGATCTTTGTTAAACCGGATGAATTTTGGTTTGGCTTTTGCCTCACAAAAAATACCGGGGATCAACATTAACTTACTGGCTTTAAACGATAATCATGAGCCTGAAAGCGCAGTTTCTGCTTTAGAAACCTACAGCAAACTTATTATGCCCGAAAGAGATTTAGACAAGACTATAGATCGTTTAAAGCCGATGCTAAATGATCCGGAGCTGCAACAAAAAGTGGCTGATGCCGCTGCAAAAAATAATCAGAATAATACTGACAGTATGCAGAATACAGCTGATACAGAGAAGATGAAACCCGGAAAAGGTAAAAAAGCGATGGAAAATCCGGTAGTAAGGCAACAGGTAGGAAACAGTACTATGTTAGCACAGGTTGTAGGGGTAATTATTGGCTCTCCAGAATTTCAACGTAAATAATTTAAAATTATGGTTACCAGAAGAGGATTTATAAAAGCCGGAGGCTTAGCACTATTTGGCATAAGTTTGGGCGGTATTCCCGGATTTTTAGCAGAAGCCGTTGCGGCTACAACCCGTCCTTTGTTATTTAAAAAGAAAAAAATATTGGTATGTATTTTTCAAAGAGGTGCAATGGATGGTTTAATGGCAGTTACACCTTTCAATGATCAGTATTTGCAGGCTGCTCGCCCTACATTGTTTATGTCTGCTGCGAGCAATTCAAAAGGAAAATCGCTGATTGATCTGGACGGAAGATATGGATTGCACCCTTCGATGAGTGCTTTTGAACAGGTATTTAAAGATAAAAGACTGGCTATAGTTCATGGCATAGGGTCGCCAAATAATACACGTTCACATTTTGATGCGCAGGATTTTATGGAATCTGGCACGCCTTTTAAGAAAGGAACCACATCTGGATGGTTAAACAGGGCAGTAGGTTTATTGGGACATGAAGCCGTTACACCTTTTCAGGCAGTGAGTTTAACTTCTTCTTTACCTCGCTCTTTTTACGGTGATAACGCTGCGGTAGCGATCAGAAATCTTTCCGAATTTAACATCCAGTTAAGAGGTAATCCTAAAGGAGCAAATCTGGCATCAAAAAGCTTTGAAGACTTATATGACCAGACTTCATCAGGTTTGTTAAAAACTACCGGAAAAGAAAGTTTTGAGGCAATTAACATGTTGAATAAAACCAATGTAGCTGCATATAAACCCGAGAATAATGTGGTATATCCTACCTCAACCTTAGGAAATTCACTAAAGCAGATAGCACAATTAATTAAAATGGATGTGGGGATGGAAGTTGCGTTTGCAGAATCTGGAGGTTGGGATACCCATTTTAACCAAGGCACAGATACCGGTATTTTTGCCAGAAATGTAAATGATCTGAGTAATAGTATTATGGCTTTTTGGAACGATCTTGAAAAATACCAGGATCAGGTTACCGTAATGACCATGACTGAGTTTGGCCGTACGGTAGCTCAGAATGGTACAGGGGGAACGGATCATGGACGAGCATCATGTAACTTTATTTTAGGCAATGATGTAAAAGGTGGTATGGTACATGGTACCGTAAATCCGCTGGCTAAAGAAAACCTTGAAGATGGAAGAGATTTAGCTGTTACTACAGATTTTAGGAGTGTTTTTAGTGAAGTTGCCGACCTGCACCTGGGAATTAATAATGATAAAGTTCTTTTCCCTGATTTTGCTGGTAATCATATAGGCATGATGAAAATTTAAAAACCTGGTTTTATAAACTAATGCAATGGGTTTACGGTTATTTTTATGGATAACGGTAATCCATCATTGCATTTTATATTTTTATTGCATTATTGTTTGACGGGTAACGTATTTTAGCCTTCCAGTTTTTATACCATGAAGAAAATCTTTTTAAGAAGTTTAGTTCTGTTATCCATATTATTTTCGTTTGAGATATGTGGTGCTCAGGAGCTCATCCAACAGGTAGAACCCAATAGAAAAAACACGGTTGATCAGTATGCAAAACCGTATGTAGTATATATATCGGTTGATGGTTTGCGGTGGGATTTAGTAGATAGGTTTAATGCCTCACATCTGAAAGAATTAAGAGGTACCGGGGTACAGGCCGAGTACATGAAACCTTCATTTCCAACTTTGACTTTTCCAAATCATTATACTTTGGTTACAGGTATGTATCCATCACATCATGGTTTAGTAAATAACAGTTTTTTTGACCCGCAAAAAAAACAAGTTTATAACAAGAGATATAAAAATGCTGTTCAAGACAGTACTTGGTATAATGGAATTCCGATATGGTCTCTGGCCGAAAAAAACCATATGCTTTCGGCGAGTTTCTATTGGACAGGTTCTGAAAGTGCCATAGCTGGTTACAGACCAACTTACTGGTATATGTATAATGAAAAAATAGCTATGGATGACAGGTTGAAAGCTCTTGCAGAATGGTTGGCTTTGCCTGAAGATAAAAGGCCCCATCTCATTACCTGGTATTTTCCTCAGGTAGATTATGCTGGTCATCATTTTGGGCCTGAATCTAAAGAGAGTGGAGAAGCTGTAAGGCTGATTGACGAAACTATTGGTAAAATGGCAGAGATAGGTAAGCAATCTGGCCTGCCTGTAAATTTTATACTGGTTTCAGATCATGGAATGACTACAGTAAACACACAAAATGCAATTCCTTTTCCAGCTGCCATTGATACGGCTAAATTTATTATTCCCTTAGATGATGGGGTACTTTTGCATGTATATGCAAAAGATAAAAAAGATATACAACCTACCTATGAGAAATTAAAAGAAGAAGCAAAGAATTTTGATGTGTATTTGGCCGATAATACACCTGAGAAATGGCATTTTTCTAATAAACAAGATAAATTAGGGCGCATTGGCGATATTATTTTAGTGCCTCATTATCCTCAGGTATTTGATATAGGTAAGAAAATAACCATTGGTAAACATGGCTATGATAATGATATGCCTCAAATGAGGGCTACTTTTTATGCCTGGGGACCGGCTTTTAAAAAAGGTATAAAAATACCTCCTTTTGAAAACGTGAACGTTTATCCTTTAATTGCTAAAATACTAGGATTGCCTTATCAACATCAAATAGATGGTAATATCCGGGTGCTTAAAGATATATTGAAGTAATAAATCAGAATTACGTTTCGTAAAATTTTCGTGCGTAAACAGATTCAGACTTTCATTTTGATAAATTTAACTTCATTAACTTAAATGACTAAGACTGAACAATGAAGAAGATTTTCAAAATTATGATCTTTGCAATGGCTGCAAATGTGGCTGTTGTAAATGCGCAACAAGGAGCCAGACCTCAACAGTCAAGACCTGCAAATACCGCTTCACCTGCATCTACAGAGCAAAAAGAAGAAGCTGCACCCCGAACTAACCAAAATGTAAACTCGAGGACTATAGTGCCTGAAAGTTCTGTTGTTACACAACATACGGTAACAATAAAAGGTAAGTCTATCCCTTATAAGGCAACAGCTGGTACCTTGCCGGTGTGGAATGAAGAAGGCAAACCTATTGCAGGGCTTTTTTATACTTATTATGAAAGAACTGATGTTCAGAATAAGGATAGTCGCCCTTTGATCATTTCTTTTAATGGAGGTCCGGGATCTGCTTCTGTATGGATGCATATTGCTTATACAGGGCCGGTAGTATTAAATATTGATGATGAAGGTTATCCGGTACAACCTTACGGATATAAAGATAATCCAAATTCTATCTTAGATATTGCGGATATTGTATATATAGATCCGGTAAATACAGGTTATTCAAGAACAGTAAGCAAAGATATTCCAACCAATCAATTTTTTGGTGTAAGACAAGATGTTAAATATCTGGCCGAGTGGATCAATACATTTGTAACCCGTACCAATAGATGGGCTTCTCCAAAATATCTGATAGGAGAGAGTTATGGAACAACAAGAGTATCTGGATTAGCTTTAGAATTACAGAGCAATCACTGGATGTACCTTAATGGTGTAATTCTGGTATCACCTACAGAATTGGGTATAGAACGAGGTGTAACTACAGATGCGGCCCTCCGTTTACCTTATTTTGCCGCAACAGCATGGTATCATAAAGCTTTAGCTGCCGATCTGCAAAGCAAAAAATTAACAGATATGCTACCCGAGGTAGAAAAATTTACAATCGATGAGTTATTACCGGCCATTGCAAAGGGTGGTTTTTTATCGGCTTCTGATAAACAGAAAATAGCAGCTAAAATGGCAAGATATTCTGGCCTGAGCGAAAAAGTTATCTTACAAAATAACCTGGATGTTTCTACAAATCTATTCTGGAAAGAATTGCTAAGAGATAAAGGCTATACGGTGGGCAGGTTAGATTCAAGATATAGAGGTATTGATAAATCTGATGGCGGCGAGAGACCGGATTATAATGCTGAACTTACTTCGTGGTTGCACTCATTTACACCGGCTATTAATATGTATCTGCGTAATGCACTTAATTACAAAACCGATTTAAAATACAATATGTTTGGCCCGGTATATCCATGGGACAATACAGGTAACAGAACTGGTGAGAATTTACGTGCAGCTATGGCTCAAAACCCTTATTTACATTTAATGGTACAATCGGGATATTATGATGGTGCCTGCGATTATTTTAATGCCAAATACAACATGTGGCAAATGGATTTGAATGGTAAATTAAAAGATCGCATGAGCTGGAAAGGTTATGAAAGCGGACACATGATGTATCTGCGTAAACCTGATTTAGCTGCAGCCAATGATCATATCCGTGAGTTTATAAAGGATTCTTTGCCAGCGCCTAACCAATCAGCAAAGTTCTAATTTAAGCTTAAGTACTGATTTAAATATATAAGCGATTGGCCTGAATTAGTTCAGACTGTTTAAGAATAAATTTATTGCAACATCTTTGCTGATAAATGCTTACTTTTACAGCCCCAATATGGAACAGATAAAAACATCTTTTGATTTTGAAAAGCCTTTAACTGATTTAATTCAGCAAATAGATAAGGTAAAGCAGATTGCAGAAAAAACCAAAGTTGATATGTCGGCAACTATAGATGAACTGAATAAAAAGGTAGCAGACACAAGCCAATCGCTATATAACAATTTAACGGGGTGGCAGAAAGTTCAAATGTCACGTCATCCAGAACGCCCGCAAACTTTAGATTATATCAAAATGATTTGCGATGACTTTATTGAGTTACACGGCGACAGAACTGTTAAAGACGATAAAGCTATTGTAGGTGGTTTTGCTACTATTGCCGGACAAACGGTAATGATCATTGGTCACCAGAAAGGAAAAAATACCAAAGAGCGGCAGTTTCATAATTTTGGCATGGCCAATCCTGAAGGTTACCGTAAAGCTTTGCGGTTAATGCATTTGGCTGAAAAGTTTAATAAACCGGTTATTACTTTCATTGATACCATGGGCGCTTACCCGGGTTTGGAGGCAGAAGAAAGAGGACAGGGAGAAGCTATTGCCCGTAACCTGTTAGAAATGTCGGTTTTAAAAGTACCAATTCTTTGCTTCATTGTGGGAGAAGGTGCATCTGGAGGAGCTTTAGGCATTGGTATCGGTGATAAAGTATATATGCTTGAGCATACATGGTATTCGGTAATTTCTCCTGAATCATGTTCTTCTATTTTATGGCGGAGTTGGGATTTTAAAGAACGAGCAGCTGAGTGTCTTAAATTAACCTCAGAGGATATGTTTAAAAACGGACTAATTGACGGAATAGTAAAAGAACCATTGGGAGGTGCGCACCAAGATCCTGAATGGATGGCAGCCAACCTTAAACAACATATTGTTTCTGATCTTAAAGAGCTGAAATCTATGTCAGTAGAAAAATTGGTTTCTAAACGTATAGATAAGTTCTGTGCAATGGGCGTAGTTAACGAAGGTTAAATTCTAAAATATATACAGACTGCCTCAAATACTTGGTTTGAGGCAGTTTTTTATGCCCCTTTTTTCTGGTTTAATACTACTCATCTTCTCTTCTGTAGAGTTTGTCTTAGCACTTCTGCTTTGAGTTATTTTTCGGCATGCGCAATTTGGCCTATCATCTTTAATAAGCAGTCTTGAACTTTTGGTACAAAAGGACTAAACCCTTGCTGGCTAAAACATAGCGAGACTGGTGTTGGTAATATATAGCATTATCTAAAGCTTACTTTAATTTAGAATAATGATATTATATAGACCTTGAAAATAAATTTGCTTAGCAGCTACTGTATGATGAGGGTGACGCCAATTACAATACACATCATACTAAACTCGTTTCAGCATCTTCAAAGATGGTTTCGTTTCTAAAAAAAAATAGTTGTAAACAAAAAGCCCTGTTCATATGAACAGGGCTTTTTTATATTGTCGATTTTGGCTTACTGATTAGAGAAGAATTGGTTAAATCTTCCGTATAAAGCTTCGTATTGTTTTTTTAATTTATCAGCTAACTGAGTTTGTTTATACTGAGCAGCAACTTTTTCCATAGGATCTAAACCGTACATTAACCCAATTTGTATGTTCTGACCTCCTATAATGGTTTTCTTGCTTGCAGAAACGTCTGCCAAATAGGTAATTTCTTTCTGTACATAATCAGCATATTTCTCGATAAGCTTATTGGCGCGGTCCGTTTCGCCTAAAATATATAGATTTTGTGCCATTGTTGGTATAGCCATTACATTTCTAAAGCCATAAATACGTGTAGGCATAACTTCATCATATTTTTTCATTACTTTTTTAGCATCTTCTAAACGACCATCTTTAATTAATGCAGAAGTAAGGTTATTAAACATGTTATTGAAAATGGCGATATCGTCTGCCGACTGCTCATCCAAATATTTTGCAGTTTTAATATTACCCCATAAGAACTTGTTCATTATATGGTCATACATAGGGTTAACATTTACCTGAGTTTCGCCCCTTTCTAATGCACTGGTATCAGGTTGTAAAGGCAGTAACCTTAGAGCAAGACCTTCGCTGTATAAATATTTATCCAAACCATTAAACTGTTCGCTAGGTATAGTGCTGCAGAAATAAATAGGACGTTTCCAGTTATTATGGGCTAAAATATCAAACATGGCCAAAGTACCTTTGGTTACATAAGGTTTGTTAAAGGTCCACTCTATAGCAGGAACAATCTTATTTCTCTCACTTTCCGGTAATGTTTGTGTTTTGATCACATCATCAGCATTAACCGTTAACTTGAAATTTTTTGTAGGAATAAAATTAGACTTGCTACCATCGCTTAGTGGTAACATGTCATTAGGGTCGTCTGATAATAAAAGATCAACAATTTGTTTAAGTTCAACAGGATCTTTAATGCCCATATCTTTATGGTACATTACATCTCTAACCCCACTCACATACTGAGGCTCTTTCATCGATAAAGGTAAGGCTTCAGATTCATGTACCTTTCTTTGCAAGTTATTGATATACCAATCGGTATCAAATAAGCTTAAGTTCACTAATCTGATATCAGGTCTTATGTTTTCTACTTCCTGCGCGTACCAAAGCGGATAAGTATCATTATCGCCATAAGTAAACAAAATGGCATTAGGAGCGCAGGATTGTAAATAACTCACTGCAATATCATGGGCTACCATTTTAGTAGAGCGGTCATGGCTTTTCCAGCCTTGTTGAGCCATAAGTATAGGCGCAGCAAACATAGAAACCACAATAGCGGCTATGGCGGCATTTTTTGCATTTAGTTTTTTAAATATCCATTCTTTGATAGCTACTACACCAATACCAATCCAGATAGCAAAAGCATAGAAAGAACCTACATAAGCATAATCCCTTTCACGAGGCTCTAAAGGTTTCTGGTTAAGGTATATTACAATAGCGATACCCGTAAAGAAAAATAAGAGGCCGATAATGCCGGCGTCTCCGGGTTTGCGCTTAAAGTGCCATACTGCACCCAATACGCCTAAAATAAGAGGTAAAAAGAAATACCTGTTATACGCGTTACTTTCTTTTATGGATGGAGGAAGATTGGTTTGGTCGCCATAAAGCATTGAATCTATAGGTTTAATACCACTGATCCACTGTCCTTCATATAAACTGCCCTGACCTTGTATTTCATTTTGGCGGCCCGCAAAATTCCATAGGAAGTAACGCATATACATAAAGCCAACCTGATGGCGTATAAAGAAACTTAAATTGTCAAAGAAAGAAGGAAAATGCTGGTCGTCAAAGCCCATTAAATCCTTATAGTAGTTGATATGTCTTTGTTCATCGCTATACATCCTCGGGAATAATACTTCATGCTGTAGGCGACGGATACTATCAGGGAAATTGGTGTTTTCGCCATAAATAGTTTTTCTTTTAATCCCTGAAACTTCGTATTTCTTTTCTCCTTTACGATAGCTTTTACCTGTATCTTTATAAATAGGACGACTTCCGTCTTCTTCATATTGAGGTATTGAATTATAGTTAGGGCCAAAAAGTAAAGGCTGATCGCCATATTGTTCACGGTTTAGATACCCTAAGAAAGAGAATGCGTTATCAGGATCACTGTTGTTTAAGTTTGGTTTTGCCTGTGCTCTAATTAGGATCATGGCAAAAGATCCATAACCAAAAATAATAAGTACTACAGAAAGTAAAGCTAAATTTAATACTTTTTTTCTGTGTTTAATAGAATAAAGTATGCCCCAAACCAAACTACCGATAAGAAGGACTGAAAAAACAAGTACGCCACTGCCAAAACCTAAGCCTAAGGTATTTACAAAGAATAGGTCAAAGTAAGCTCCAAATTTAACCAGATACTGTATAATACCGTATTGTACAAAAGCTAGAATTAAGATACCAATAATAAGAGTTTTGAAGATGCCTGCTGTAGTAGGTTTGTCTGTTCTCTTGAAATAGTAAACAAAAGCTATAGCAGGTATGGTTAGTAAGTTTAATAAGTGGATACCTATTGAAAGGCCCATGGTGTAGGCAATAAACAATAACCATCTGTCGGCTCTTGGCTCATCAGCAATGGCTTCCCATTTTAAGATTGCCCAGAATACAATTGCGGTGAAAAGCGATGAAAGTGCATATACTTCTGCTTCAACTGCCGAGAACCAGAAGCTGTCTGAGAAAGCATAAGCCAATGCGCCTACGGCACCTGCTCCCATGATGGTAATTAAATTTGTCTTGCTGATTTCTTCACCCTTTTTGATGAGTACTTTTTTAACCAGGGCAGTAATGGTCCAGAATAGAAATAAAATAGTTGCTGCACTTGCTATTCCAGAGCCAAAGTTCATGAAATAGGCAATCTTTTTTACATCGCCAAAGGCTAGTAAAGAGAAAAATCTTTCGATCATTAAGAACAAAGGAGCTCCAGGCTGGTGTACAATCTGCATTTTGAATGCGGAAGCAATAAACTCACCACAATCCCAGAAACTGGATGATGGTTCTAATGTTAATGTGTAGCAAATAGCTGCAATAGCAAAGCATATCCAGCCTACTATATTATTTACTTTTGAATAGTTCATACTTTTGAAGTAAAATACTTTGTTGGTAATTATAAATGCTGCCGAAAATAAAAAAATAGATTGACATACGGGTTATGCTAGACCCTTTTTAACAAATATTAACTAGAAATAAAGGTGATTATAAGTGGATTAGAAAAAGCAGTGAAAATTTTTGTCAATATTATTTGCATAAAATAAAAAAGTACGTACATTTGCATTCCATTTCGGGACGAAGGTTTTGAAATTGATTGTCCGATAGTATAAGGGTAGTACAAGTGATTTTGGTTCATTTAGTCTTGGTTCGAATCCAGGTCGGACAACAAACGTTTCGGATTGTGAATATTCACAATCCGATTTTTTTTAACCCGCATTGATATCGATAAATCATGCCATTGCAGTTTAACCCAGTTAAAATTTTTGCAGGAAGCGGTACACAAGCTGTTGCTGCAAAAATAGCCGAAGAATACGGCAGACCTCTTGGTGATGTAACCATTAGTAAATTTAGCGATGGCGAGTTTCAGCCTTCTTTTAATGAGTCTATAAGAGGTTGCGATGTTTTCATTGTTCAATCTACTAACCAGCCAACAGATAACCTGATGGAGCTTTTGTTAATGGTTGATGCTGCCCGCAGGGCATCGGCACATTACATTACTGCAGTAGTTCCTTATTATGGTTTGGCACGTCAGGATCGTAAAGATAAACCTCGTGTAGCTATTGGTGCTAAATTGGTTGCTAACTTGTTAAAAGCAGCAGGAATTAACCGTATCATGACCATGGATTTACATGCTGCGCAGATACAGGGTTTTTTTGATATCCCGGTAGATCACTTGGATGCTTCTGTAATTTTTGTGCCTTATATTAAAGCTTTGGGCTTGGCAAACCTGACCATTGCTTCTCCGGATATGGGCGGCTCATACAGAGCAAGAACTTTTGCTAAATTCTTTAATGCAGAAGTAGTGATTTGCGATAAGAGACGTAAACGTGCCAATGAAATAGAATCGATGTCTATTATTGGTGATGTAACAGGACAAGATATTGTTTTAATAGACGATATATGTGATACTGCGGGTACTTTAGCTAAAGCAGCTGCATTAATCATGGAAAATGGTGCTAAAAGTGTAAGAGCGGTGTGTACACACCCGGTTTTATCAGGTAAAGCTTATGAGACTATAGAAAACTCAATGCTTGAAGAACTGATTGTAACCGATACCATTCCATTAAAGCAAGAATGTAGTAAAATTAAAGTGCTGAGTACAGCCCCTTTATTCGCAAAGGCAATTGCTAATGTGAACGAACATGGTTCAATTAGCGACCTTTTTAAAGTTTAGCGCTTTGCGTTAAGCGGTGAGCGAAAAACGCTAATCGCCTTTCGCCAAACGCTTTTGAGAGCATTTAACAATTAAAAATAAATAAAAATGAAAACTATCGCTATTAGCGGTTCTCCAAGAGAGAACGTAGGGAAACGCGATGCTAAAGAGCTTCGTTACCAAGGTAAAGTTCCGGCCGTATTATACGGAGGTAAAGAGCAAGTGCATTTTGCTTTCACCAGTACTGAACTAAACGATGCTATTTATTCACCAGAAGCCAGCTTTGTTGAGATTAACGTAGGTGGAAAAACTTCAAAAGCTATCGTAAAAGAATTACAATTTCATCCTTTAACAGACCTTTTGGTTCACGTTGATTTTCTTGAGTTATTTGACGATAAAGAAATCACAATGGAAATCCCGGTTAAATTAACTGGAACTTCCCCAGGTGTAAAAATGGGTGGTAAATTGGTGCAAAAATTACGTAAACTACGTGTTAAAGCATTACCTAAAAATATGCCTCAGGTAGTAGAAGTAAGCATTGAGAAATTAGAAGTAGGTAATTTGTTCCGTGTGCGTGATCTTGCTACGGCAAATTACACCGTAACTAATACTCCAGAAGATACAATTGTTTCTGTAGCAATGTCAAGAGCTTTAAAACAAGCTGAAAACGCTGCTAAAGGAAAATAATTTAAAAACTTCTCAAAAAGAACGGCGTGGGTTTTCTACGCCGTTTTTTGTTTTTATAAAATTAGGATATCAATTTTTATAACTTTACGCTATGAAATTTCTGATTGTAGGTTTAGGTAATATAGGTGCAGAATATGCAAATACAAGACATAATATAGGTTTTGACATTGCCGATGAACTCGTTGCGGCTCTTGAGGGTAGCTTTGAGTTTGGCAGACTGGCCTATCATGCAGAAGTAAGTCATAAAGGCAAAAAACTTCATGTAATAAAGCCTACTACTTATATGAATTTAAGTGGTAAAGCCGTTAATTATTGGATGAAAGAGCTGAAAATTGCTCCTGAAAATGTTTTGGTACTGGTTGATGATCTGGCTTTGCCTTTTGGTAAAATGCGTTTGAAATTAAAAGGAAGCAGTGCAGGGCATAACGGGTTAAAAAGCATAGAAGAAGTTTGTGGAGGTCAGAATTATGCCCGTTTACGTTTTGGTATAGGCGATGATTTTCCTAAAGGAAGACAAGTAGATTTTGTACTGGGCAAATTTGATAAAAATGAGCAAAAGGATCTACCTGTTCTAATTAATCGTGCAATAACTATTGTGAAGAGTTTTGCTACTATTGGGCCAGCTATGACCATGACCCAGTTTAACCAGTAACCGGTAAAATGCTACTTACTAAATAAATTTTAATTATTAAGACGAACCGGCTTTAGGATATCACCTGTAGCAATTAGCTAATTATTAGCTTTTTTGGGTTAATTTGGCTATTTTTTCATGAAGAACATTCACTTTAAACGGTTTGCCAATAATATCATTGGCTCCGGCTTTATAAGCAGTTTCATTATCAGAATCTAACACTCCGGCAGAAAAAGTAATAATAGGGATAGTTTCTTTACCAGGGGCATAACCCTCTCTTATTTTTTTAATGGCTTCAAGACCATTCATTACCGGCATGTAAGTATCCATTAAAATAAGATCAAACTGATCTTGAGCAAGCGCATCTATGGCTTCCTGCCCGTTGGTAACCACATGGGTTTCTATATTCCAGTTGTTTAATATTTTAACGATCAAGAAAACATTTATAGAATTATCTTCAGCTATAAGAACCTTTAGGCCATCAAATTTCTGGAGTGTTTGTGGTTCCTGTTCGGTTTTTTCACTTTCATTATCCTCCATAAATTTATACCATTTGCTAAAAGTGAAAGTGCTGCCTTTACCTAATTCGCTGTTAACTTCCAATTGGCCTCCTTTGAGCTCAATTAACTTCTTTACAATAGAAAGCCCTAAACCTGTACCTTCATAAACTTTGGTGCTGATGTTGTCTGCCTGCTCAAAAGTGTTAAAAATAGTATCTATATTTTCTTTCGAAATACCTATTCCTGTATCTGAAATGATGAATTTAATATGTACCAGATTATTGTTCTTTTCAGGTACTTCAATTTTAAATGTTACCTCACCCTGGTTGGTAAATTTAATGGCATTGCTCAGTAAATTCATGAAAATCTGGCTTAGTCGTAACGAATCTGCCATAATGATTTTGGGTAATTGAGGGTCTATTTCTAAATTGAGGGCTATATTTTTTTCTTTGGCCTTAACACTTAATAAATTGGCGGCCTGTGTTACAATATCATATATGTTGGTTTTAGCCAGGCTGATCTTAAATTTCCCAGCTTCTATTTTTGAAAGATCCAGAATATCATTGATTACGCCTAACAATGAGCTTGAGGATACGTCAATGAGGTTAACTATCTCAAGCTGACTTTCGTTCAAGCTACTTTGTTTGAGCAGGTGTAATAAACCAATAATACCATTTATAGGGGTTCTGATTTCATGGCTCATATTAGCCATAAAGTTTTCTTTGGCTCTCTTTCCCTGTTCGGCATCTTCTTTAGCTTTGATCAGATCATGCTGTATTTTTTCAAGTTGCTCGTTCTTTTTCTTGATCTCACGTTGTGTGCGTACAAGCTGTATAAAAGCATCTACTTTTGCAGATGTGATATAAGGATCTAAAGGTTTATACAGATAATCTACGGCTCCTGCATTAAATCCCTTGATAGCATATTTTGCTTCGGTAGAAATAGCTGTCACAAAAATTACCATGATGTCTTTTGTGCGAACATTGTTCTTTAAGATCTCTACCAGCTCAAAGCCATTCATTTTAGGCATTTGTACATCAACCAATGCAATTGCGATATCTTTTTCCCAGCAGATACGTAGTGCGTCATTAGGCGAGGTAGTAGTAATGATATTAATATCACTTCTCTTGATGAGTGCTTCCAGTGCAATGATATTTTCCTGCTTGTCGTCTATAATTAACAGGTTGATTGTTTTCATGCGGTTGATGTTTATGCTATTTTTTGATATACATTAAACTTCTTATCCACCACTTTAAGTTTTTTCAGTATATCGGTATCTCTAATTGTTTCTTTACTACCTAAACATAAAAAGCCTAAATTAGCTAAGCTATTATAAAACAGGTTAATTACTTTTTTTTGCAGTTCGGCATTAAAGTAAATCAATACATTTCGGCAGGTTATCAGCTGAAACTCATTGAAAGGTCCATCTGAAACCAGATTATGAGTCGAAAATAAGATATTTTTCTTTAATGACCGAGAAATTAAGGCCGCATCATATTTTGCGGTATAATAATCGGATAGAGATAAACTGCCGTCCACCTGCAAAAGGTTTTCTGAATATCGCTTCATTTTCTGCAGGTCGTAAATACCTTCTTTAGCCGTTACTAGCTCTTTGGTATTGATATCAGTACCATATATAAAGCTTCTTTTGTATAAACCCGCTTTATCAAACAGGATAGCTAAAGAATAAAGTTCTTCACCACTCGAGCAGCCTGCACTCCAAATTTTTATATGCTGATAAGTGCTTAGATAAGGAATAACAATCTTATTAATGACTTTATAAAAACCCGGATCTCTGAACATTTCGGTAACATTTACCGTGACCTCTACTAAAAATTCCTGAAAAAAATCGGTGCGATTAATTAGCTCATTACAAAGCTCAAAGAAAGTATAACCTTTTAAGATCATTAATCTTACGATGCGTCTTTTTAGGGATGCTTCTGAGTAATTATTGAAATCAAATCCATGAACGTTCAATACTAGACTAATCAGTTCATGAAACTGTTGGTCTGAGATAGCTGAATTTCCAGAAGTATGAATTTGCATAAGATGTAGAATTAATTGTTAACTCAGCCAAACTCTTAGCATAGATAATAATTTGTCTGTATCAATTGGTTTAGCGATATAGTCATTTGCGCCTGCATCTATACACTTTTCTTTGTCATTTTTCATGGCTTTGGCCGTTAAAGCTATAACTGGTAGTTTAGCCAGTTTGGGTTGTTTCCTTATAGCTTTCATGGCTTCATACCCATCCATCTCGGGCATCATAATATCCATTAACACTAAATCTATCTCTGGGTGTTCTTCTAATTTTTCTAAAGCCTCTCTACCATTTGTGGCAATAATTACATTAATGTTATAAGATTGCAATGCTGATGATAACGCAAATATGTTACGCATGTCGTCATCGGTGATCAGGATATTTTTATTCTCCAATGCTTTTTCAATGGTTACAGATGAACTTTTAACTTTCTGCGTTTTACTTGCACTATTGTTTTTTTGTTGAGGTTCTTCCTTTCTGATTTTATTTACGAAAAGATTAACTTCATCCAATAGCCTGTCATTAGATTTATTGTTCTTAAGTACCATGGCTTGCGTATGTCGCATAATGTGAGCCATTTGTTCTTTATCTAACTCCATGGCAGTATTGATAATTACTGGTGTAGCCGCCCATTTAGGATTTAGTTTAATCTCATCAAGGAGATCAAAACCTGATATATCAGGTAATTTCAAATCTAAAACAATACAGTCAAAATGATTGTGTTCAAGTATCTGCCTTGCTTCTGCGCCTGTGTAGGCTTGTGCTACCTTTGCACCTTTCTCAATTAACTGGGCGCTTAGCTCATTACTTTGTAGAACCTGATCTTCTATAACCAGGACATTATTAAATTGATATTCGTTATGCTCTGATAATAAACGGAAAGCCTTATCTAACTGCTCTTTCTCTATTGGTTTCTTTAAAAAGCCAATAGCGCCTTCTTTTTGAGCTTGTTTTACCTTTTCATCACCCGCCGACATCATATGCACCGGAATATGTTGCGTATCAGGCTCTGCTTTTAGCTTTTTGAGAATGGTCCATCCATCCATAACAGGAAGCATGATATCTAATATGATTGCGTCAGGTTTTAGGGTTTGAGCTAATTCAAGCCCTTTATCGCCACTATAAGCTAAAACTGGTTCAAAACCTTTTTCTATAGCGTAATTTTTCAAAATCTCTGCAAAATTCTCATCATCTTCAACAATGAGAAGCTTGGTATGTTTTTTATCAGTTTCAATTTCTTCAGCAGAAACTGGTTTTAAAGGTAATTCTTCGGGCCTATTTGGAGCTTGATGATCTTGTTTTGTTTCTTGTTTTTCAGTTTCTGTATGTAAGGGTATAAATAAAGTAAAGGTGCTCCCTAAGCCTGCTTGACTTTGCAACTGGATTTCGCCACCAAGTAAATTTGCCAGTTCTCGGCTGATAGAAAGGCCTAAACCTGTTCCTCCATATTTTCTGCTGGTAGATCCATCTTCTTGTTGAAAAGCTTCAAAAATGATTTGCTGTTTATCTGCAGCTATGCCTATTCCTGTATCCTTTATTGAGAAATAAAGCACACCTGTTGAAGCTTCATTATTCAGGTTTTTATGATAAAATTTCTGCTCTTTTCCTGCCATACCCACATTAACAGTAACACTGCCACTATCTGAAGTGAATTTAAAGGCGTTTGATAGTAGATTCTTAATGATTTGGGTAAGTCTGGTTTCATCTGTTTGTATATATTCTGGAAGATCGTTGGCCAGCTTGAATTGGTAATTGATGTTTTTCTGATTTGCTACTTCAGTAAATAAAGCATCAGTTTGTTCTTTAATTGCTTCTAAAGATACTCTTTCCACAACCAGATCTACATTGCCCGATTCAATTTTTGACAGGTCTAAGATGTCATTAATGAGCGATAACAAGTCTGTTCCGGCATTGTGTATTACTCCAGCATATTTAATCTGTTCTTCATTAAGATTTAAAGGTTTATTCTCCTTTAATATTTTAGCCAAAATTAAAATGCTGTTTAGTGGAGTTCTTAATTCATGGCTCATGTTGGCCAAAAATTCAGATTTGTATTTACTGCTTAATTCTAATTCTTCGGCTTTTAAGCTAATGGCTTCTTTGGCCTGGTTTAATGAAATATTTTTTTCTTCGAGCAATTGCGCCTTTTCTTCGAGTTCTGCATTAGCCTGTTGTAGCTCTTCCTGCTGTACGCGTAACTCTTCTTCTGAAGCTTGTAACTCTTCTGTTTTATGAATTAAATCTTCGTTGGTTACTCTGAGTTCTTCCTGTTGACTGGCAAGTTCTTCTGCTTGTTGTTGTGTTTGTTCAAACAAAGCCTGTAATTTTACTTTTGCCAAAACTGCATTTACTGCAATGCCTATATTTGGTGTTACGGCTTCAAGATATGCGATTTGTTCTTCAGTTATTTTTGACCTGAAACCCAGTTCAATAACGGCGATTGTCTCATTTTCAAATAAAACGGGCAGGCAGACAATCTGAACAGGTAATACATTGCCTAAAGCGGTTTCAATCTTAATGTAATCGCTGGGGACGTTGTCTAATATTTTTATTTTCCTCTCTAGAGCAGCCTGACCTACCAATGTTTCACCAAATTTAATTTCAAAAAAACCAGGTTTTATTTTACAGGCGTAACCTCCTTTATTTTTTAAGGTCTGTTCTTTTCTGTTTGCAAGAAAAAATAAACCTATAGGTAAAGACAGGTAAGTGCAGATTTGGGTTACAACCCCAGTGGCTAACTCATCTAGGGATTGCTCGCCATGCATTACCTCGTTTAATTTGGTTTCGCCCAATAACATCCAATTGTTATGTTCATTCTTGGCTGAGAGTAAAGCCAGTTCATCATTGGTGCTTCTGATTAGCTTTTCGGTCTCTTTCTGTTGATCAAAGGTTCTTTTAATATAAGAGAACAAAAACAATATAAGTCCGAAAATAATAAAAGAGCTTATAGTTACCACTAAAATGGTTCTACGGGCACGTTGTTCATTAACAATTTTTTTTTGAGCAAGTAAACTATATTGTTCCTTTATAAGCAGATTGTTAAATTTAATGAATTGTTCTTTATATATCCGGCCCTTATCAGTAGCGATTTGTTGTTTAGCAGCTTCAGATCCTAATGTATTAGCCTTAGTCATAATCTGTTTAAGATCATAAACTTTTAAAGTTGCATAATGCTGTAAACTATCAATAAGCTCTGCTTTTGAGCTTTCTTCTCCTATTGTCTTTTTAAGCTCTTCAATAGAGGGAATGATTTTATCTATATTTTGGTTATAAGGTTGTTTGTATTCGTCTTTTAGGGTAATAACAAAGCCCCTTAGGCCCGCTTCGGAATTGATAATCTCGACTTCAACTTCTTCGGCTTTTTTGATCACTGCCTGAGTGTGTTCAACTAAAGCAGCACTTTCTGTTAAAGAAGTAATGCTGTAATAAGACATCATTGCTGATACCAAAACAAATATGAGTGAGATGGCAAAGCCCGTAAATATTTGCTGTTTAAAGGAGAGTTTGATCATTGGTTGAAATTATAAAGCTAAGATAGAATTAAATGCAATAATTTTTTTAGAGAATCATCAGTTACTATGCCGCTTAAAATAATTTAAAGTTACTAACTTTACATGCATATCTTATAAATTGCAAATGATCTTATACGGCATACCAAATTGTAATACAGTAAAAAAAGCGCAAGATTGGCTTAAGGAAAAAAATATAGCGTTTGAATTTCATGATTTTAAGAAAAAAGGGATTACAGACGAGAAACTTAAAATATGGTTTGAAGCTTTTGGTGCAGAAACTGTTCTGAACAAGAAAGGCATTACTTATAAAAAGCTGAGCAAAGAAGAGCAGTCGGTTTTAAATAATGATAATGCAATCATTGATTACTTAAAACAAAATACAAGTGCTATTAAAAGGCCTGTTGTTGAGATCAATAATGAACCAGTTCTTATAGGATTTGATGAAAATGCATATGCGGCGAAACTGGCAAAGTAGCTGTTAAAAATTGTTAAATCTGTATATTAAATCACATTACCTGCTAAATTTGGTTATGCTTAGAAAGCTCCTATTCATATTATTGACTTTTGCTCCTTTCTTTTCAATGGCGCAGCAGACCTATCTTACAGGTAATATCTTTGATAACGAAAAACGAAGTGTTGCATTAGAAGGGGTAAGTGTAAGAAATTTAAGCTCCAAAGCCTTTGTTTTTAGTGATAAAGACGGACATTTTGCCATTGGAGCAAAAACAGGCGATCTAATTACCTTTGGTATGATGGGATATGAAACGGATACTGTTTATCTCATCAATCTTTTTCCTAAAAATATTTATTTAAGAACAAGTGTAAATACACTAAATACAGTTAATGTTACTACGGCTAAAATATCACCATTTTTAGATACAAAAGATCCAAATGCTACTCCTTCCAGAAGAATAGATTATTCAAAAGAAAAAGGAGGAATTGGTTTTAATTTAGGTTACGGTAAATACAGACGCCAACAGGCCAAAGTAAGAGAACTTGAAGAACAGGACGAACTCCTTACTGAAATCAACGATAATTTTAACGAAAAAGTAATATTGGATCTGACTAAATATAAAGGAAAAGACATCAAAGATTTTATTGGCTTATATCGCCCTACGCCAGAACAGGTCAAAGCAGAACATCCGTTTAACTATCCCTATTATATTGTTAAATCTTTTCATGAGTGGCTAAGATTACCGCCGGAAGCAAGGAAATTACCTGCACTTCCTAAGCTGAAAGCCAACTAAATGCAACATTGGTAACAATGTAGCCATTAATTTGAAAATGATTTTCAGAAAAGTTAGATTTAACGCAAATTAAAACAGCTATGAATAAATTTATATCCAAAATCTTTGTAATAGCTTTGGTGGGTACATTTGCATTAAAAGCAAGTGCGCAACAACCAAATGCTGTTTCATCAAATTACAGTACAGCAGATGCTTTTGGACCGTTGTTCTATACCCAGAACGGTAACGAATTTCGCTCTGCAAGTGGTTATCCAGGACCAAAATACTGGCAAAACAGAGTAGACTATAACATTACAGCTAAATTAGATGAGGCGGCAAATAGTGTTACGGGCTCAGTTACAATTACGTATAAAAACAACAGTCCAGATAAACTGCCGTTTTTATGGTTACAGTTAGACCAAAACTCTTTTGCAGATAATTCAAGAGGTAAGCAAATTACACCGAATAACAGTCGTTATGGCGCAAAAGGAGATAAAATTGACGGCGGGTATAAAATCAAAAGTGTAAGCGTAAGCCAGAAAAACGCAGCGGTTAAGTTTTCTTCAATTGTTGAAGATACCAGAATGCAGATCAGACTTAATGAACCAATGGCCGCTAATGGCGATGTAATTACGATTAAAATAGACTACAACTATGTTATTCCAAAATTGGGCTCAGACAGAACCGGTCATTTAACTACTAAAAACGGTGAAATTTTTGCCGTTGCACAATGGTTCCCTAGAATGTGCGTGTATGATGATGTATTAGGATGGAATACTTTACCTTATTGGGGCGGAGGAGAGTTCTATTGTGAATACGGTGATATCAACTACACAATCACTGCACCTGCAAGCCATATTGTAATGGGTTCTGGAGAATTATTAAACCCTCAGGAAGTATTTACTGCTGAACAATTGAAAAGATGGAATGAAGCAAAATTAAGCGATAAAACCATTCACATCAGATCAGAAGAAGAAGTTACCGATCCTAAATCTCGTCCTGCTAAAGATTTCCTTACCTGGAGATTTAAAATGGTCAACACCAGAGATGCGGCATGGGCAAGTTCTAAGGCTTTTGTGTTAGATGCCGCACGTATCAATTTACCAAGTGGTAAAAAATCTTTAGCTGTTTCGGCACATCCGGTAGAAAGTGCAGGTATGGACAGTTACGGACGTGGTGTTGAATATGTAAAAGGAGCGATAGAGTTCTATTCAAAACAATTGTATGAATACCCTTATCCGATGGCGGTAAACGTAGCTACCAACATTGGTGGTATGGAATATCCTGGTATTGTTTTCTGCGGATGGAATGCTAAAAAAGGAAGTGCATGGGGGGTGATTGATCATGAATTTGGTCATATTTGGTTCCCGATGATCGTAGGTTCTAACGAGCGTAAATTCGGCTGGATGGATGAAGGTTTCAATACATTTATTAATGACTTATCAAGCGAAGCTTTTAACAATGGTGAATACAAACCACGTAAAGCTGATATGAATGCCATAGGTAAAGCGGTTATTGGCAACCCTCGTTATGAAAATATTATGTTAATGCCTGATGCTATGCGTGAAGCCAACATTGGTGTTAATCTTTATTCTAAACCAGGATGGGGCCTACACTTATTGAGGAACGAAATTTTAGGTAAAGATCGTTTTGACTATGCTTTCAAAGAGTACATTAAAGCTTGGGCCTATAAACACCCAACACCTTTTGATTTCTTCAGAGCAATGGAAAATGGAGCAGGTGAAGACCTAAGCTGGTTCTGGAGAAGTTGGTTCTTAAACAGCTGGAAAATGGATCAGGCTATAGGAGATGTTAAAGAAACTAAAGATGATCAAGGTTATCATTACGCAGTTCGTATAGATAATTTAGAGAAAATGCCAATGCCGATTATTGTTGAATTTAAAACCGCAAGTGGAAAAACAGAGCTTATAAAGCTACCTGTTGATGTTTGGATGAAAAATGTATCATGGACTGTTAACTATAGCTCAAAAGAGCAGGTTACAGAAATTACATTAGATCCTAATAAGGTTTTACCAGATAGTAATGCTGATAATAACAAATGGAAAGCAGCAAACTAAGAGCTATTTAATCTTAAAAAACTTAAAAGCTCCAGCAATTTTGCTGGAGCTTTTTTTATGAAAAATAAAACTTCATAGTTTCTTCATTTCTGCTCTCTTACTTAGTGTCATTAAATTAATTAATCAACATAAAAAATTAAAAAATGAAAAACTTGAAATTATTTGGATTTGCATTAGTAGCATTATTCGCAGTTAGCACCGTAAGCGCACAAACTTCACCAAAAGCAGCAAAAACAGCTCCAGCGGCAAAAGCAGCTCCTGCAGCAACTACAGCTCCAGCGGCAAAAAAAGAAGAACCTAAAAAAGCTGAGAAACCTGAAGCTAAAAAAGAAGCAAAAAAAGAGGTAAAAAAAGCTGAGAAAGCAGCTACTCCTAAAAAGTAAGAAATAATAAAAAATAGTAGTTTTCTTTTAGTAGATCCCGGACATATTTTGTTCGGGATTTTTTGTTAACCCTTAAATCAAAGCCTTTATTATTTTTATCTTAGTTGCCAAATTACAATGATGAAAATGGCAGGCAGATTTCTTTTCATAATATTGATCATTTTTTGCATTCATATTTCACATGCAAATGCCCAAAATAACTCCTCAATAGAATTTACTCCGCAAGTAAGTCTAACCCGCTTCTCAGCCAATCCTATAAATAAACTAATGGGCCCTGTTTATGGAGCTGAACTGGTTTACCATAAACATGCCACGGACAATCCTGCTGCCTGGATGCGCGAACTGAACCTAAAAAGTATAGATGTTATTTTCAACTATAAAAATATGAGTGGGGTAAAACGTTTTTACCAGCCTGTTGAAAAAGAATTCGGTGATAGCTATGGTTTGTTAGCAGGTATAACTATTCCTCTAATCAGTTTTGATCATTTTTATTTAGATGTAGCCCCTTCATTTGGTGGGCTTTATGCTGGTGAAACGTGGTATACCAATGAAAATCCAATTATAGGAGCACATTTAAATTTTGCCTCCAGAATAGCTCTAAAGACTGGTATTGCACTTAATAACAAAATGGATATTACAGGCGGAATAGATATTTTGCACTATTCTAATGCCGGAACAAGAGTTCCCAATAATGGAATGAATGTGGTCAGTGCCGGGTTAGGAATCAAATATAATTTTAACAGATCAGCAGGAGATACTATTACCAACAAAACAGATATTTTTAAAAAGCATCAGTTTGATCTGGGTGCAAACATAGGTAGAAGAGGTGTTTATGAAAGTAAAGACGGCTTATACAAGACAGGTTTGTATGCAGGTTATAATTATAGGCTATCGCATGTTTGGGCATTAAGTACCGGAATAGATGCTGTATATTATCATACGATTTACGATCCTGATAGAAATTTGGAAACTTATCAGTCTAATGCTTCATCATTTAAACGTTGGCGTGTAGGCTTAGCTGTTGGGCCCGATTTTTGGATGGGAAATTTAGCTGCCATGTTTAAATATGGCTATTATATTTATTATGATAGCTTAAAACCGGTTAAAACCTATTGGACTACCGGCTTTAAATATAAGGCCACCAATTGGTTCTCTTTACAAGCTAAAATATATGTGCATAAAACAGAAGCAGATTATTTAGGTTTTGGATTTTTAATGACGAGATAAAGTATGATCAGGCTTACAAAAGATACTCCTATAGAGATTCTTGTTAATATTAAAAAGGGAGATTTAGTTACCGATACTTTCAGTAAAACAGGGTTGGTAGACCGGATTAACATAACCGACGATGGCCTGTACCAGATTTTTGAATTTACGTTAGTAACGGGTAGAGTTATTACCGTTAAGCGTTAATCCTGTAGCTGATTGTATTTCTTGCCCTGGTTGTAAAAATAATAACACACAATAATAATAAAGGCTAAGATACCTTCTATAAGTACAATGGTTTTTGCGCTCAAAACATGGGCAAAGTAACCTATGGCCAAAGTCCCGATGGGTAATATACCTTGATACGCCATTAAATAATAACTGATAGCTCTTCCTCTTAGTTCATTTGCAGAGTGAGTTTGTATATAAGTGTTAATTGCAGAGGTTAACATCATCATGCCTATACAAGCCAGACTTGTACTAATTAGTGCTAACCAAACAGTTGGAGCAGCAGACAGTAAAATTAACCCGGCGCCAAATATAATGGCAGATAAAATAACAATCCTGCTCAGGTCTTTCCCTGATTTTAATGATGCCATATATATCGCTCCCAAAAGCGCACCCAAACCTCCGGCACTTTCAAACCAGCTAAATGTAGTTGCATTGCCATTAAATACGGTTTTCGCAAATACGGGTAATAGTGTTGAAAACGGAATAACCAAAAGACTTGAAAAAGCTAAGACAATGATAAGAGAAGAAATATCGGGCGAATCCTCCAGATAATGATAGCCTTTTTTTAGGCCGGTCCATATATCTTCATTTAGCACATTATTGCTTTTAAGATTTAATTTCATTAATAGCAGACAGATAATTACAGGGATAAAACTCAAAAAATTGAGGATAAAACAAGCATCTTCTCCATAGGTACTTAATATAATGCCAGCAAGGGCAGGACCTATAAGTCTTGCCGCATTAAATGCAGATGAGTTTAAAGCTACCGCATTAGAAAGATCATCTTTATTATCCACAAATTCTACTACCAACGATTGGCGTGCAGTGGTTTCAAAGGTAGCAACTATGCCCTGTATTAAACTTAAAATAGCTATAAGTGTGATATTGTAATGTTTTAGCCATACCAGAAGTGCAAGTACACCTGCCTGTAACATGAAGATAACCTGGCAAACCAGCACTGTTTTGTATTTGTTGCGTTTATCAACAAAATTACCGGCAATAGGACCTAATAATAAAGCAGGTATCAAGGCAAGGAAACTGATTAAACCTAACATAAAAGCAGAACCTGTAATTCGGTATACTAACCAGCTTACAGCAACACGTTGCATCCAGGTGCCAATTAATGATATGGATTGGCCGGTAAAATGCAATCGATAGTTGTAGTAATTAAAAGATCTGAACATTGATTTCATAGGAAAGGCTTTTATAGGTTGGTCAATTTTTCAAATACAGGAATGATTTTGTTTAACAATTCAATTTCTTTCTCATCCAATCTCTCATCTATTATTTTTTGCAGCCACATATCTCTGGTATGTTTAAGCTGGCTTAACTTTAACTGTCCGTTTTTAGAAAGAGATATCAAAGACTTGCGTTTGTCTTTAGAATCGGTGGTTCTTAAAATAAACTCTTGCTGTTCGAGATTGTTTAAACATTGTGATATTGCCTGTGCAGAAACCTGCTCTAAGGCAGCTAAATCTGAAGGAAGACTTTGCGGATTGCGATCTAAATGCCCTATGATATTCATCTCGGTTGCTGAGAATAATAAACCCTGATCTTGCTTTTTAATCAGCCTTGTTATTTTAAAAATATAAGCCCTTAGCTTAGAAATATCCTGAATTGCAATTTTCATACGCAAATATACTAAAGCAACTTTATAAAGTAAATTTAGTATTTGTAAGCCTTATGTCAATTATATATGAGAATCCTAAGAAGTTAACCAGTGTGACTGTTTATAGGGAGCTTAATGGTAAAATTAGTGCCATGTTTATAGACAGAATAAACATCAATTGTTCCGTTTAATTTAGTAACGATTTCTTTAACCAAATAAAGGCCTATACCGGTACCTTTTTCATGGTGGTTGGTTACAAAGAACATATCGAATATTTTGGATTGGTGCTGTTCTTCTATCCCGGATCCGTTATCCTCAACAGTAAATATGTTAAATTCCCCTTCCTGATAAGCTTTGATCTTAATTTTGATCCATTTCTTTTCAGAATCGTAATATTTAATGGCATTAGAAATAAGATTTGAAAAGATAATATTTAACCTGAACAAATTTGAATAGATCTTATTTATACTGATATCCATACTGAAATCGACTTTCTTGTCTTCAACCATAAATTGAAGGTCGCTAAGAATATGATTAAAGAAAGGAACAAGTTCAATGTCTTCATTGATAACTTCTATTCTTTTGTTTTTAGAAAAGTTAATAATTTCCTGTATAAAAGCATCCTGCCTTGAGGTAAGCGTATGCATCATGGTGTAATATTCTTTTAAAACTTCTGGATTTTTCTCTGTTTCGGCCAGTTTAATCAATCCTTTAAGGGAAGTAATGGGGGCTCTCAGATCATGAGATACACTATAAGTAAACATATCCAGTTCATTGTTAATCTGGGTTAGGAACTGGTTTTGCCTATCGGTCTTTTTTTGTAAAGCGCTTAACTTCTTAATAAAAAAGGCAGAGTAAAGAACTATGCATAAAATCATTAATATAGCTCCTATAGTTATAAAATATAAGGTTACATTATTGATATATCTAATGCTTTTAGCCAAAACAGCATCAAACTCTTTTCCTTTTTTGGTAAGCTGATCGCTAATTGAATTAACTTGCAAAGCCAGCTTCTTTTCTTCAGGTTCTTGTGTTAATTTCTGCTTTAATATTTTCTGGTGTATGTTATGACCTATTTTTTCTAAATCCATAATTAACAGGTCGGCTTCTTTCCAGATATCAACAGCAGATCTGAACGCTGCAGCATCTTTAAAGTTCTTATAGATCCAGATCATTTTTTTTACATCATAAGAACTGTTACCACCGTTAATAAAATGCTTATGGCTAATTTCTTCCGGCCCATTTTGATCTAAATTAATTCTTGCCAGACTGTCAGAAATAGGAATACGAAGATTAGCATTGAACTTTTTAAAATAATCTTCGTTTTTAGTAAATATATAAAGTGTTAGACATCTTGTTGCTTCTTGCTGCCCCTTTGTAAACGAAGATTCGCCTGCGGTAAAAGCTCTTGTTCCGTCTAATATTTTAAGGGCAAAATAATTTATAGTAATAATGGTTATTATAGTGGTTATAATAACAACTATGTAAGAAATTAAGAAACTTTTTTTATGCATTCTTCTGGTTCTGTGCATATTGAGCACCGATAACAATCCAAAATTGTTTTTGGCCTATTGTTTCAATTCATCAACAATGCTATAAACTAAAGTAATAAGAAAAGTTGATTTTGTTTATAAGTTATCTTGCTGATATTTAGATATTCTGAAAAATAAATTGAGGTCTCATGGCGTAATGAAACTTTAAAAGGTCATTTTGAATTGCTGTTTTTTTATTCAGCGGATTGTTTCTGGTTTAGGTAATAATCCCTCTTGTGTTAAGCTATTTTTAACTTATAAAATTTTTATTGTAACCTCTTGATAGTTAAAAGAAATTGTTCTAATTTTGCAGTCCCTTAATGTGGGCTAGTTGCAAACTGCTAACAACAAGGAAATTAAATAAATATTGAAACAAAAAGCAAGAAATGCCAACCATTCAACAATTAGTTAGAAAAGGTAGAGTAGCACTGGAGTTTAAGAGTAAATCTCCAGCGTTGGACAGCTGTCCACAGCGAAGAGGCGTGTGTACCCGTGTATACACCACTACCCCTAAGAAACCAAACTCTGCAATGCGTAAAGTTGCCCGTGTACGTTTAACCAATGGTAAAGAGGTGAATGCCTATATCCCTGGTGAAGGTCACAACTTACAGGAGCACTCTATCGTATTGATCCGTGGTGGTCGTGTTAAAGATTTACCGGGAGTACGTTACCACATCATCCGTGGAGCATTAGATACTTCAGGAGTAGCTGGTCGTAACCAACGTCGTTCTAAATACGGAACAAAACGTCCTAAGCCAGGACAAGTAGCTGCGGCACCAACAAAAGGTAAAAAGAAATAATTAGGAGGACAAAAAAATGAGAAAATCAAAACCAAAAAAGAGAATCATTCTTCCTGATCCGAAATTTAACGATGTTCAGGTGACCCGTTTCGTTAACAACATGATGTTTGACGGAAAAAAATCTATCGCTTATTCTATTTTTTATGATGCTGTTGAATTGGCAGAGAAAAAATCTGGTGAGAATGGATTAGAAGTATGGAAACGTGCTTTAACAAATGTAATGCCTGCTGTAGAGGTTAAATCTCGTCGTGTGGGTGGTGCAAACTTCCAGGTACCTACAGAGGTAAGACCTGACCGTAAAATTGCTTTAGGCATGAAATGGTTAATTTCTTACGCTCGTAAACGTGGTGAAAAAACCATGAAAGAAAAATTAGCAGGTGAAATCATTTCAGCAGCTAAAGGTGAAGGTGCAGCAGTTAAAAAGAAAGAAGATACGCATAAAATGGCTGAGGCTAACAAAGCGTTCTCACATTTCCGTTTCTAATTAGAGCAAACATATAATAATGTCAAGAGATTTAAAATTTACTAGAAATATTGGTATCGCTGCACACATCGATGCTGGTAAGACTACAACTACCGAGCGTATCCTTTATTATGCTGGTGTAAACCACAAAATTGGTGAGGTTCACGAAGGTGCTTCAACCATGGACTGGATGGTACAAGAAGCTGAGCGTGGGATAACCATCACTTCGGCAGC
>NZ_JBKGVD010000003.1:0-176267 GCF_046462515.1 Pedobacter sp. | reverse complement strand
TTACCTCCGTAAGCGGAGTGCAAAGGTAGAAATCTTTTCGGCTTCCGCAAAATATTTCTGAAAATATTTTGAAGTTTTTTTCCCCTGGACCCATCCCGCCAAAATCCCCACAAAAACTCCCTCAAAGTATCCCTACAAGCTCTTCAAACATCGTCCCTTACCTCCGTAAGCGGAGTGCAAAAGTAGAAATCTTTTCCCGGTTTGCAAACTTTCGACAAACCTTTTCCAAAGACAAAAACATAACTACATAACTATCAGGGAGAAAAATTTTGAAATTTATTTATATCCCCCCGGCACATTCTGATTCCACCGCTTAAAAAACATACTTATGGCCTTTATATCTGATTTAAAAAAAGGATGAAAGGTTGGCCAAAACTATTATGTAACAGATTACATAGTTTAGGAAGGCAAGGGATTAATTACAGAAAGAAATACTACCTCATAAGATTTTACCTTTATATATAGCTCTAATTGCAACGATAGCCCCGAGGGGCTATAAGTACAAAGTAGGAATTATATTAATAAAGCTACTGGATTTTACTCATGAGATTAATATTGGCCCGTAGTTAATAGAACTAATGTACATGCTTCTATAGCTTCTATACCGTTTTGCTCAAGCATATCTTCAAATTCTGCATTTTCTGTACCCGGATTAAAAACAACTCTTTTAGGTTTAGTTTCTAAGATATAATTATAATACTGAGGTTGTGTGGGCACACCTATATATAATGTAATGGTATCTACATCATGGTAAGGTTCTGATGGCTTCTCTATTTTAACCCCTGCCACCTCACCTTCTTTTACGCCTATATTAATAATGGAATGACCTTTTGCTGTTAACATATGTGCAGCTTTATAAGCATATCTTTCTGGATTGGTACTTGCGCCAATAATTAATGTCTTTTTCATACTGGTACTTTGATATTATATAAACGTTGTTTACTGTTAAAAGTTTATTAATGCGTTAGCGCAGTTAATCCCGTCTATTGCTGCAGATACGATACCTCCTGCATAACCAGCTCCTTCAGCACAAGGAAATAAACCTTCTACCTGCGGATGTTGCAAAGTATCTTTATCCCGAGGGATACGTACAGGCGACGATGTTCTACTCTCTACCCCTACTAAAATCGCTTCGTTGGTATAATAACCTTTCAGTTTTTTACCAAACTGCGGCAAAGCCCCTTTTAAGCTATTACTTACAAAATCCGGCAAGATGTTATCTAACATTACGCTTTTTGTACCGGGCAGATAAGAATTTTTAGGAAGATCTAATGATAAACGGTTCTCAACAAAATCTACCATTCGCTGGGCAGGTGCAACCAAACTGCCCCCACCGGCTTCAAAAGCTGCCTGTTCTATCTGCGCCTGAAAATTTAACATGCGTAACGGATCATATCCCTGCACATCTTCCAGTGTAATCTGAACTACAGTACCTGAGTTGGCATAAGGATTGTTTCGTTTAGATGGCGACCACCCATTAACCACAATTTCATTCAGATCTGTTGCGCAGGGTGCAATAATACCACCAGGGCACATGCAAAAAGAAAAAACACCTCTATCATTTACCTGTTGTACAAGACTGTAATATGCAGGTGGTAAAAATTCACTTCTGATATCGCAATGGTATTGGGCAGAATCAATAACAGATTGTGGATGTTCTATACGTACGCCCAAGGCAAAAGGCTTTGCCTCGATCAGAATATTTTTTTGATGTAATATATAATATATATCACGTGCTGAATGTCCGGTAGCTAAAATAACAGATTTAGCAAAGATTTCTTTCTGGTTATTAATTTCTACTCCTTTTATCTGCCCTCCCTCAATAATGAGATCAGTTAGCTTAGTATCAAAATGTATCTCCCCTCCTGCATTCAAGATGGTTTCGCGAATGGCTGTGATAATATGCGGCAATTTATTGGTACCTATGTGCGGTCTCGCATCTATCAGGATATCTTCTGAGGCGCCATGATCTACAAAAATCTGCAGTACTTTATTAATGTCTCCACGTTTATTTGAACGGGTGTATAATTTACCATCTGAGTAAGTACCTGCTCCTCCCTCGCCAAAACAATAATTAGATTCCGTATTTACTACGCCCTGCTTATTAATAGCCGCTAAATCACGACGTCGTTGCTTAACATCTTTTCCTCTTTCGATGATAATAGGTTTAACCCCATTCTCAATACATTGCAAAGCAGCAAACAGGCCGGCGGGACCAGCTCCTACTATGATTACTTTTTTTTGTGGATTAATCTTTACCTCTTTTTGGGCTTCTACAATAACTTGCGGAGTTTCATTGATATAGGTCAGTACCTGCAACCGGTAAACCACATTGCGTGAACGGGCATCTATAGATCGTTTTAGAATTTTGTAATGCGTTATAACTTTAGTATCTAATTTAGCTGCTTTTGACAAGGCTTTTAAAATAACATCTGCATTATCAATTTGAGATGGCGTAATGGTGATTTCCAGCGTTTTCTGCATATTTTAAAGTCAGGTTTTTATCCTGAATGGTACAAATTTAACATTTTTAATCTCGTTGTTATATTCGTCTTGTTTTAGTATCTTTAATTTAGACTGATTTTTAATGATTTATCTTAAAAAAATGGCATTTTGTCAGATTTACCATTATTTTAAGTAACAAGGAACAAAAATTGCTATCTAAGTTGAAAACCTAAAAATTAAGAAAAATGAAAAAAACAATTATTGGAGTTTTAGCAGTATTAGTTGTCCTGGGTTTATTTAGTGGATGCGGTTATAACAGCATGGTTAAATTAGACGAGGATGTAAAAACCAAATGGGGTCAGGTCGAAGCGCAGTATCAACGCCGTTCAGATCTTATTCCCAATTTAGTTAATACCGTAAAAGGGGCAGCCAAACATGAGCAATCTACACTAACTGCGGTAATTGAAGCCCGCAGCAAAGCTAGCCAGATTACTGTTGATCCAAGCAAACTTGATGCAGAAAGTATGGAGAAATACCAAGCAGCACAAGGACAGATCTCTCAAGCATTAGGAAGACTGATGGTTTTAACAGAAAATTATCCTGAATTAAAAGCTACACAACAATTTACAGATCTATCTGCTGAACTGGCAGGTACTGAAAACCGGATTGCAGTAGCCAGAAAAGATTTTAATGAATCTGTACAATCATATAACACCAAAGTAAGATCATTCCCAAATAACATCACAGCAGGTTTATTTGGCTTCAAGCAAAAAGCTGCTTTCAAAGCAGATGCTGGTGCACAAAATGCACCAAAAGTTGAATTTTAGTTTTGTTATTTCATATGTTATAAGCCGGGTTGTTTATCATACCCGGCATATTTATGATGAACAGAACATGAGCCTTTTTTAAAAAATTAAAAAGCATGTCTATTTTCACAACCCAGGAGCAGGAACTCATTACTCAAGCTATTGCACAAGCAGAAAAGTCAACATCAGGCGAAATCCGTATAGCTTTAGAAAAGCATTGTAAAGGTCATAATGCCTTTACAAGGGCTACTGAATATTTCTTTGAAATAGGAATGGATAAAACAGCGCAACATAACGGTGTTTTGATTTACCTTGCTTATGAAGATAAGAAATTTGCCATCATAGGTGATAAAGGCATTGATACATTGGTTCCTGAAGATTTTTGGGAAACGGTGCAAGTTGCCATGAAAGCGCATTTTTTAAGCGGAAATTTAGTTGAAGGCATTATTGCCGGAATTAGTCTGGCTGGGGAAAAACTGGCTATGTATTTTCCTTATCAAAGTGGTGATATCAATGAAATTCCTAATGATATTGTTTTTATTGATGAACAAAAGGTTAAACCTTAAAAATTTTAACCTATTATAACTTACTGAAAAACTATACGATGAAAAAGATCATCACTTTAATTTGCTTTCTGGTATGCTTCAAGCTGGGTTTCGCACAAGAAATTCCGCCAAAGCCCGCTACTTTGGTAAATGACTATACCCATACTTTAACACCTGAACAAATTAGCAGTCTCGAAAATAAACTGGTTGCGTTTGATGATTCTACATCCAACCAAATTGCTGTTGTTATACTCAAATCTGTTGGTGAATACGACATTAATGATTATGCATTAGCATTAGGCAGAAAATGGGGCGTTGGCGGTAAATCAAAAAATAATGGGGTAGTACTCTTAATTGCCTTAGGCGATAGAAAGCTTTCTATACAAACTGGTTATGGAGTAGAGGGAGCTTTGCCTGATATGTACACCAAACGCATTATAGAAAATGATATTAAGCCTTATTTTAAAAACGGAAACTATTATGAAGGTATTGATGTTGGTACAAACTCTATTATTTCTTTAATTAAGGGCGAGTACAAAAACGATAGTCCCAAACGTAAAAGTTCTTCTGACAAAACCGGATCAGGCCTAATTGTTTTAATCATTATTATTGTTATTATCATTATACTAAAACGAGGTGGCGGCGGCGGTGGCAATCAGGTTATTGGTGGCCGTGGAGCTGCGAATGCACTTTTTTGGGCAATGCTTTTTGGCGGTGGCCGGGGAAATTCTGGTGGTGGTTTTGGTAGCGGCGGTGGATTCGGTGGTGGCAGTGGCGGTGGATTCGGCGGATTTGGTGGTGGTAGTTTTGGCGGAGGCGGAAGTAGCGGAAGCTGGTAAACCAAATTTCTTGCCTTTTTTAGCTAGATAATTTATCATATTACAAGGTTATATTGTTATAACCTTTTTTTTATTATTGCATCATGTATAGAAGAGATCTTTTAAAATCAGAAATTGAAAGACTAGCCCAGGTTTTAGCACGAATAATGGGATTAAAGCTTGATGGAAAAACAAATGAAGCATTAGCCATTTTCAATGAAACTATGCAAACTGCTTTTTGTCTTGATGAAATTACTTTGAATAATGCTGATTTAAATCACTTTAAAACTTGCTTAGAAAAAGCAGACCTCAGCGCTGAAAAGTTAGATTCATTAAGTGAGTTCCTTTATTACGAACTTGGAACCAGTGCAGAACGCAACAGGCTCATTGCTCCAAAACTTAATCTTATTTATCTGCAGTTATCTGAGCGATACAAAATGGTGCATCTGGTAAACCTGCACCGCCAGGAGATTATACAACAATATTTATAAGCATAGACATCCTAATTTCATATCTATGGAAATAACCAAATGGAAAAAACTTGCGTCAAAATATCTGGTAAAAGAAAAATGGGCAACTTTAAGGGTAGACACTTGTGAGCTTCCTAACGGTACTGTAAAAGATGATTATTATGTCCTAGAATATCCAGATTGGGTAAATGCGGTAGCTGTAACAAAAGATCAGCAAATTATTATGGTACGTCAGTATCGTTTTGCCGGAGATATCATTTCTTTAGAAATACCGGGTGGTGTTATTGATGAAGGAGAAACACCTGAAGAAGCGATTAAACGTGAACTTGTTGAAGAAACAGGTTATACTTTTTCGAGCTGTGAGCCATTGTGCACGCTTTATGCTAACCCTGCAACAGCCAATAATCAGACTTATACTTATTTACTTACCGATGGAGAAAAAACACGTGCGCAACATTTAGATGAGCATGAAATCATAAATGTAGAACTTTATTCTATTAATGAAATAAAACAATTGATTAAGGAAAACCAAATTGACCAGGCTCTACACGTTGCCGCACTATTCTATGGGCTCGAAAAAGTATCAGATCATTAAATAACCATTTCTTCAAATAATTGATCAAGCATAGTCTGCGCATCTGTACAAAGCCCCGGATGTACTTTTGAAGTTTGAATAATTGTACTTCTGGCTGCTGTTAACCATCTGAAACGAGAAGGCTGATCTAATAATCCAATAGGCCCCGCATCACTTCCGCCTTTACAGATGCGGCTCAGTGATTCTAAATTTTGAGCTAAAATATTTATATCCAAATCGATACATAATGCTTTTAATCTATTTGTATTAATAATATATTTAGCGCCTAAAAACCTTTGCCTGGCGCAATACAAAATCACGCCTATATTCAAAAACTCTTCGCGTTCAACCTTGGGCATTATGCGTATAACCGCGTACTCAAATAAGTTTCTCTCTTGCATCTTCAGCTTCATTTACAAAAATTTGAGAATTGGCCACTCTGTTATTCAGGAAATAAGCATAGGCTTCTTTCTGTTCGGCACTACTGTTAAAAAACCTATCATCAAGCCATTCTTCAGGAATGACATTCAGAACCGCTTCAATAATTTGAGGAGTAAGTAATGATTTAAATTGCTGATCTACTTCTTCCAATAAATTGGCCTGTGGTAACAAAACGTGATCTTTAACCAACATAAAAGGTTTTTTGGCTTGCTCTTGCCAGTTTTGCCATGAATGATGAAAATACATAGAAGCGCCGTGATCTATCAACCAAAGTTCTTTATGCCAGTAAAGCATATTGGTATTACGGGCTGTCCTGTCCATGTTCATTAAGAAACAATCTAACCATACTATTTTAGATGCCAGTAAAGGATCTATTTTAGCAACAACCGGATCATAAGTTATAGCTCCAGATAAATAGTGTACTGCCAAATTTAAGCCTGTGCTTGCTTTTAGCAAATCCTGTATTTCTTCATCAGGTTCAGTTCTACCAAAGGCTTCATCTAAATTGGCAAAAACGATTTCGGGCATTCTTAAACCTAATATTCTGGCCAGCTCCCCACCAATAAGCTCTGCAATTAATGCTTTTTTACCTTGCCCGGCGCCTCTAAATTTTAAAACATAAAGAAAACCATCATCGGCTTCGGCAATAGCCGGCATAGAGCCTCCCTCTCGTAAAGGCGTTACATATCTGATTACGTTTACTTTCCGTAATTCAAGATTTTGCATATTTTTTAAATTCACCACAGACATCAGCCAAAAATAAGTAAAAAGTAAATATGCTTTAAATCCGGCATAATTTTCAGATAAGAAACACCAATTCCAGCTGTAAGAATTTCAAGATCTTGAGTAGCTAAAACTTATAGAACAGGTATAAAAAAGAAACGGAGATAAAGCCTAAGCCTTACCCCCGTCATCTAAATTAACGCTCTCAGGGACAAATATAAATACTTTTTTTAATTTACAATACAAGTAGAGCTTTTTTTAATATTTTTTTCATATTCCATTTTAGAATAACAATCATCGCCGTTATGAAAAATTCATATATATATTCAAAATATACCTTTATAAATTACAATAACTCAATATTAAACAAATAAATAAAGTAAAAAACACCATTTATTAATCAAAAATTACCTTTACATCAAACCCTATTTAAGCTAAATTTGTATAAATATATATCACAAAGAATTAGCATGAAAACCAATATCCCCGTCTACAACATGAGTAATCTCAGATCGTACAAGAACGATGGGATTTTAGTAAGTCGTTTTGAGTATTATGCAGAATTGCATAAGCATCTTCATTCGGCACATAAACATGATTTTTACCATCTGGTTCTTTTTACCAGAGGTAAAGGCAAACACCAGATTGATTTTAACACTTTTGACTTAAGCGAAGGGCAGATCTATTTTATGATACCGGGTCAGGTTCATAGCTGGAGTTTTGAAGACAAGCCCTCTGGTTATATCGCTAATTTTAACGCAAATTATTTTTCTTCCTTCTTGCTTAAACCCGATTATTTAGAGCAATTCAGCTTTTTTAGCGGAAATCCTCAACAACAAGTGATTAATCTCCATGAAGAAACCGTCACCAAAATTTCTGTCATTTTTGAAGAAATGCTCAAAGAAGGATCTAATGAAATCCCTATTAACGATGACCTGGTTAGGGTTTTATTGCTTCATCTTTTTACCGAAGTAAGTCGCTCTGTTCAATATATATTACCCAAACAGGTCAATCCTTATAACCATACGCTTTTAAAAAATTTTCAGCAGTTAATTGAAAAGAATTATGCCAGTTTAAAGTTACCTAAGCAGTATGCGGCTTTACTCTATATTACACCAAATCATTTAAATGCTCTATGTAACGATTTTTTAGGGCAATCTGCAGGGAAACTCATCAGAGACCGGATTATACTGGAAGCTAAAAGGTTATTGATTAATAAAGATTTGCTGGTAGCAGAGATTGCAAGGGTATTAAATTTTAAAGATCAGAGCTACTTTATCAAATTCTTCAAAAAATATGAAGGGATTACGCCCGATAAATTCAGAAAATTAAACACTATACCATCATATGGAATTACAGCACAATAATATTATATACACTTCACAATGGAAGGGTATTTCTCAGGCTAAATGTCCACGTTGCAGAATAGGCAATGTATTTACCGCTCCGGCTTACAGTTTTAAGGAAAAGAAAATGAATACCTATTGCCCTCATTGCGGGTTAAAATTTGAGCGTGAACCAGGCTATTTTTATGTAGCCATGTTTGTGAGCTACGCCATGAATGTTGCTGAGATGGTTACTGTGGCTGTGGCCGCGTATGTTTTAGGCTTAAAGTTAGATTATGATAATCTTTGGTATTATGTAGGCTTATTGATATTAGTTAGTATACTTTGTGCCCCATTCAATTATCGTTATTCAAGAATGGCTTTACTCTACTGGCTATCGCCAGGTTTGCGTTATGAGCCCGAAAAATATGCTGTTAAGGTTACCAAAAATAGTTAAAAAAAGAGAAACACATCTTTTTAGAGATGTGTTTCTCTTTTCAAGATTGATCAAAGAATAGCGTATCTGTAATTGATCAGTTCGTGCCACACTGTTTTAATTTTAGTGGCTTCATTTTGAGTTTCGCAATAGCCTCCATTAATAACAGCTTCACTCATGTTATCTTCAAAATTTTCTTCAATAAAATCAGTTTGATTAACGGGTTTGCTAAATTGATCGGTATTAGCATAACTGTTATCTAATACAGAATTTTTAAGCTTATCCATAACATCTCCTTTTTAAAAATCAGTTGAATAAAAGCCTTCCGGTAATAATGATATCAAGATAGCGATTATTTTTTAACTTACCAAGAAACCAGTTTTAACAAAGGGTTGCTTTTTGGTTAAATAATGATTAAGAAGGGTAAAATGTGCTTTTAAGATACTTAAGCCTGGTCATTATGAAGATTTAAGTGAAAGGTTCTTTCAATTTTGTTACATAGCTCGAATAAGCTCATATAAACAAAAAAGAGTTTTAGCCTCAGCCAAAACTCTTTTTCTATTAAAATAAGAAATTTTTTAAACTAATGCATTTTGTTTCATAATTGTTTTGATTACGCCTAAAGCATAATCAACATCTTCTTTTGTAGTGAATTTGCTAAAAGAGAAACGAACTGCCGGGCGGTTCGGATCTGCTTTTATACCATTAAGAACATGCGAACCAATGTTAGAACCCGATGAACAAGCACTACCCCCTGAGGCACAAACGCCATTAATATCTAAATTAAATAATAATATATCTGCCATATCCATTTCGGGAAATGAAACATTTAAAACAGTATAAAGACTTTTATCAGCATCTGTTTCGCCGTTAAATTTAACTCCAGGGATTTCTTCTTTAAGCTTTGCAATAAAATAATCTTTTAATCCCTGTATATGTGTTTGGTGTTCGGTCATTTCTGCGTAAGCAATTTCCAATGCTTTAGCCAAACCCACTATACCATATACATTTTCTGTTCCACCACGCATATTACGCTCCTGAGCTCCTCCATAAATCATGGGCGGAATTTTAATGCTATTGTTTACATATAAAAAGCCTACTCCTTTAGGTCCGTGTAATTTATGCGCAGCACAAACTATAAAATGTGCTTTTAATTTACGTACATCATGTGCATAGTGCCCCATGGTCTGTACAGTATCTGCATGGTAAATCGCATTGTATTTTTCGCACAGATCACCTACTTTTTCCATATCTGTAAGTGTACCCAGTTCATTATTGGCATGCATTAATGAAACAAAGCTGCGTTCATTACTTTGTAAAAGCTCTTCTAAATGGCTGTAATCAACATTTCCTTTTTCATCAACATTTACAAAGCTCAATTTATCAATTACACCTTCTTTTAACAACATATCTAACGTATGTTCTACCGCATGGTGTTCTATTTTAGAAGTGATGGCATGTTTTATACCATACGCGGCAATTCCGCATCTTATCGCAGTATTGTCTGCCTCGGTTCCTCCAGAAGTAAAAAATATTTCTGCAGGACTGGCATTTAACAGTGTCGCAACCGTTTTACGGGCCTTTTCAACCAAGGTTCTTACTTCACGACCAAGGGTATGGATGGCAGAAGGGTTTCCGTAAAAATTCTGCATTACATTGGTCATTTCAGCAATTACATCGCTATCAAGTGGTGTGGTTGCGGCATTGTCTAAATAAACTCTTTTCATTTGTGTGTTTTATGGTGTTGTTGTATTTAAAAAGCAAATCAATCTAATTTTAAGATTTCTTTTATATCAGTTATGATCTTTTTAGCTAAATTATCTGCAATGGTTTCGCTCTCTGCCTCACTATAAATCCTGATGATAGGTTCTGTATTTGATTTCCTCAGGTGTACCCATTGGTTATCAAATTCAATTTTTAAACCATCTATTGTACTGTGCGGCTGTTTTTTATATTTATCCTGCACTTGTAACAATAACGCATCGATATCCATTTCAGGTGTAAGCATGATTTTATTTTTTGAAATAAAATAAGCAGGATACGTACCTCTAAGAACCGATATAGGTTTAGCAAATTTAGCTAAATGTGTTAAAAATAAAGCTATTCCTACTAAAGCGTCACGTCCGTAATGTAGTTCAGGATAAATAATGCCTCCATTACCTTCGCCTCCTATTACAGCATTTGTAGCTTTCATCTGGGTTACCACATTTACCTCGCCAACTGCCGCCGCATTATATACACAGTCTGCTTTTTCAGTTACATCTCTCAACGCTCTTGTTGATGAGAGGTTTGAAACTGTATTTCCTGGTGTGTATTTAAGCACATAATCTGCCACAGCTACCAACGTATATTCTTCTCCAAACATAGAACCATCTTCATTTACGAAGCATAAACGGTCTACATCGGGATCTACCACAATACCTAAATCAGCACCTTTTTGCTGAACCAATTTAGAGATTTCTGTAAGATGTTCTGGCAACGGCTCGGGGTTGTGCGGGAAATGTCCTGTAGATTCGCAATACAATTCATATATTGTTTCTACACCTAAAGCTTTTAACAAGGCTGGTACAAAAATCCCACCTGTAGAGTTCACCGCATCTACAGCAATTTTAAATTTTGCTTTTTTAATAGCCCCGGCATCTACCAATGGTAAATTCAGTATAATATCTATATGTTTTTGCAGGTAGCTGTTATCTAAAATCACTTTCCCCAGTTCATCAACAGATGCAAAATCAAAATCAGGATTTTCTGCTAATTCCAGTACTTCTTTTCCATCCGCATCGCTGATAAATTCTCCCTTAGCATTTAAAAGCTTAAGTGCATTCCATTGTTTAGGGTTATGACTTGCAGTTAAAATAATACCTCCGGCAGCGTTTTCCAGCGGAACAGCAATTTCTACCGTAGGTGTAGTTGAGAGCCCTACATCTATTACATCTATTCCTAACCCTTGCAAGGTTCCAATTACCAGATTATTTACCATTTCACCCGAAATACGGGCATCTCTTCCTACTACAATTTTTTTATGCTGTGATTTTTTCACCACCCATGAGCCAAAAGCCGCAGTAAATTTAACGATGTCTATCGGGGTAAGTCCGTTGCCTGCTTTGCCTCCAATGGTACCTCTAATGCCTGAAATAGATTTTATTAGTGTCAAGATTGTTAGATTTTTAATGGTCAAAAGTAATAAATTTTAAGCTACGTTTTAAATGTTGTTCACGGAAAATTTGAGTGCATACAAGCAAGTGAACAGTCATGTTTCAATTTTACTTTAAAAAATCTTTAACCAGTTTATCAGGATTAACAATTTTGATTGTGCAAGCATCAAAATTGCTATCTTTGCTCATTAAAGATATATCAGCTCATGCAAAGAAAATGGTTCCAAAACTGGTTTAATTCTCCTTATTATCATATCCTCTACAGTCAGAGAAATGATGCGGAGGCAGAACTTTTAATGGATAATTTATTAGCTTATTTAAAACCAGGCGCAAATAGTAAAATATTAGATATTGCATGTGGCAGGGGCAGGCATTCTATTTATCTCAATAAAAAAGGTTATGATGTAACAGGTATAGATTTGTCTGAGCAGAACATCAAGTACGCCCAGCAGTTTGAACAGAAAAACCTGCATTTTTACGTTCATGATATGCGCAGGCTTTCTTACATCAATTATTTTGATATTGCACTTAACTTATTTACCAGCTTCGGTTATTTTGAAACTGAAAAGGAACATCTGAACGCTTTAAAGGCTTTCAGAAAAAGCTTAAAGAGCGATGGGATTTTAGTGCTCGATTATTTTAATACTCGCAAAATCATCAATAACCTAACTAACCAGGAAACCAAAACTATTGATGGCATTGAATTTCATCTGCATAAATTTGTTGCCGATGGCAAAATCATCAAACATATTAACTTTGAGCATAAACTTAAAACTTATGCGTTTGAAGAACGTGTACAGGCTTTTTTATTAGAAGATTTTAAAAGAATGTTTGAAAAGAGTGGCTTAGAGATTATAGAAACTTTTGGCAGCTATCATTTAGAACCCTATAATGAAAATTCTTCAGACCGTTTAATTTTAATCTGCAAAAAATCATCATGAACGAATTGCTTCAGCTGGATGCCGAACTGTTTTTAAAAATAAACGTTGGTTTAAGCAATGGTTTTTTCGACTGGTTTATGCCCATTATACGCAACATGTATGTCTGGATTCCGCTTTATATTTTTATTGTGGTATTCTGCATTAAGAAGTATAAAAAAACAGGCCTATATATTATTGGCATGTTATTGCTTACATTTGCGCTGGGCGATCTTACTTCTGCACGTTTGATAAAACCCAATGTACAGCGTTTAAGACCCTGCAATAATCCGGAACTTTCTGACCAGATGATTAAACGTGTTACATGTGGTACAGGATATAGCTTTCCTTCTTCACATGCAACCAATCATTTTGCCATAGCTGTATTTTTAATCTGTGTTTTTTACAAGCAATGGAAAGCTGTTTTGCCAATTGGTCTTACTTGGGCAGCAATGATTTGTTTGGCGCAGATTTATGTAGGTGTACATTATCCTATTGATATTATTACCGGTACGCTTTTAGGCACCTCTATTGGTTTACTAACTGCTTATATTTACGCTAAAATTAAACCCGCTACCTAATGGAATTCTGGAAATTCGCCGTACTTTTTTTGTGTGCTTTTTTAGGTGGTTTAGCCATTTTTATGGTTAAAAGTGATAAATCACAACTTTTAAAGCTTATTTTATCATTTAGTGGTTCTTATCTGTTCGCTATTACGGTAATGCATCTTATTCCAGATGCTTACAGTGGCACAGATGCACATGAAATTGGTATTTTTATTCTGATAGGTTTCTTATTGCAGGTATTTTTAGAACAGTTTTCTGAAGGTATTGAACACGGACATATCCATCATCATAGTCATACACATAGTTATCCTTACGGTATTATGATCAGTTTATGTTTGCACGCATTTTTAGAGGGAATGCCTCTTGCCAAGGATCAACACAATGAGTTGATATTTGGTATAGCATTACACCATATTCCAGCTGCTTTTGCGTTAGCGAGCATCTTAATGCAAAACCACTTAACAAAATCCAGGGTCATCATTAATATCAGTCTTTTTGCCATAATGGCTCCTTTGGGCTATTACGTTAGTTTAGGCTTAAGCAATGGATCAATAGGTGGTATTGAAACTTATTTCAATAAAATAATGGGAATTGTTATCGGTATATTCTTACATATATCTACCACCATTTTATTTGAGTCAAGTGCCGACCACAAAATCAATAAAAGAAAAATGGTTGCCGTTCTAATTGGTATTGCTGTAGCCTTAATTGGTTTTTATGCAGGAGGACACGAGCACTAAAGCGCTGGTTTATTCTTGTCTTTCTTAATTTTTTGACCATAGTGCCAAGGACAATGCTTACATTTATTTTTACAACAATAACCCCGCTTTAAGTGGTATTCTTTTGTAAAAACCATTAAACCTGCTTCATTAAAATAAAAGTCTTCCCCTTCTTTCATTCTAATCAGTTTAAAATCTTAACCTCTATCTGATTTTTAAAATGTACCTGTAAATGCTTTCCTTCTCCGTGCAGGGTCCACACTTGCTTAGGTTCTACTTCTGCTATGGTTTGCAAAATATCCTTCCAGTCAACATGATCTGATATCAGCAATTGTATCTCATTCTGCCTTTGTAAATGTTGCCACCCACTGGCAAAAACCCTTACTACATTAATAGCTTTGATGTAACTGTTATATACCATTGGTGGCACCAGATAAATCATATTTTCGGTATTCTGCTTCATCAGTTTACGATCGTAAACCTGAAAATTACCTAATGTAATGCCTAACTCTTCGTATATACGGCAAAAGGGCATGATACTATGATGCACTAATAGGGTTTTACCATTACAATATTCATTTACCAATCTAATCAAACGCTGACTTTTGCCCAAAGCATAAGCCCCCAGCATAATGTTACTTTCTGTATGATTAAGTTTCTTTATTTCTTCTATTACATCAGGATGCTGTGTTTCGGGATTAGCAAAGGTGGTTTCGGTAATAAGCACATCAGCTTTTACCAATTGTACAGCTTCACATGTACCATCTGGAGTAAGCCTGTAATCGCCTGTATAAAGGTAACGCACTCCTTTATATTCCAGTAAAATCAAAGCCGAACCCAGCATATGTCCTGCAGGATAGAAAGTAATCTTCACATCATTGATATAAAAAGATTGCTGATAATCTAAACAATGAAACTGATAAGCCGCATTTTTTTTATACCTGTGCTGCATAAAAGCTGAAGTTGCCTTTGTGCAATACACATGTGTATTGCCGCTTATGGCATGATCTGCATGCGCATGTGATACTACCGCACAGGGAACAGGCTGCTGAGGGTCAAGGTAAAAGTTTCCGTATGAACAGTATAAACCAATTTTATTGAGTACGATAAAATCGTTGAGAATTACACCCATTGATCAGCTAGCTTTAAAAACGATTGATGTAGATTTAAAACTTGCAAGATTAACGATTCTTCATCATTATTAACGATAGTATAATCTGCAAAAGCCTGTTTTTGTTCATCCGTAAACTGTTTATCCATTCTGGCCAGTACCTGTTCACGGCCAACCTGATCTCGTTGCATTACTCTTTGTAATTTCAACTCTAAAGGAGATGAGACCAGTACATTTTTATCGCACATTTTGTAAGAACCACTTTCAAAAAGCAATGCGGCTTCTTTTAAAAGATAGGGAGCTTTTGCAGCATGTTCCGTTACCCATTGGTCAAAAGCTCTGAACACAGCTGGGTGGACCATCGCATTCAGTTTATCGAGTTCTTCCTGCTGGTTAAATACAATACCTGCAATATGTTTGTTATTGAGTGTTCCATCAACAAAATAACTGTCGCTACCAAAAGTTTCTTTAACGCCTTTGATTAAAATCTCATCACTGACCATAATCTGTTTGGCTACAGTATCTGCATAAAATACAGGGATACCCAAGGTTTCAAAAATTCGGCATACTGTGGTTTTTCCACTCCCTATACCTCCGGTTATTCCTATTTTCAACATTATTTTTCTATGATAAAATCTATTTTCTGGGGCACTATACTAATGAGCTTGCAATAAGCTGGAAAACGGATAAGTTTTACTCTTAAGTTATTATGTCCTGAATTTCTCCATTCATTAAGATCTACAGATGCCTGTATAAAATCTTCGTCGATTTGCTTATAGCTAGATAAAGCCACCAAAAAAATAATCTTAACTCGTTTTGGGTAAAGCTTTACCGTATTAAAATTATTGTTGTTAATTACGGTAAGCGGTATATCTAATACCTTCTCGGTGAACTCATCGACCGGAATTTTAACGCCAACAGCTTTTGGATATATACTAATATTGTTGGTGGTACTCTGCTTCAGATTGATACGGGTTTCAACCGAATTATCAATTCCTGTAATTTTTAAGGTATCTGTGTACCAGCTCGTTATTTTCTGCAATTCTTCATGCGGACCAGATATATTTACAAATGCCGGAGTAAGTTCTACATTACCAGCAACTCCATATTGTGGCGCAAAACTTAATTTAGAATTTAATCTTACTGGCACACGCTTGGTTGTCCGCTTCGAGAAATCAAAATATAAGGTATCTGGTTTTATGGATATTACTCTTTGAGAGGTTTCCAGCTGGCCGTTGATCTGTTCTAATTGTTCTGAAAAAAGCACATAATTCCTGGTATTGAGTTTACGCAAACTTACTTTGATAGATTGTGGTTTTATACGTAGCCTCGAAAACAGAAGCTGCCAGCCTGTACCTTCAACTTTCAGGTCTACAGTATCAGGTTGTAGCGCTTTAAATGCTTTACCCTGCGGCTCTTCTTTGTAAATAAGTTCTGTCTTAACCGTATAAGGGTATTTACGGTTTAATGCCATAAATAACCACGCCATTACCGCAAGCACCACACATACCAGCATTATACCAAATCTTTTGCGTTCAGGTTTTGTAAGTTTTATAAAGGGCATAAGGTAAAATTACAAAAAAGGCTTTTAATTACCCCTTATGAGAACTATTTAAATTTTTACTGCATTACAATCATTACATTTAAGATGTTGGAACGAGTTAGCTTAACAAAAAAGATAGTAAAGCAGAAAGCTTATTTACTTTTTTGCTTCATTTTTCCGTTCTTAAATCTTTCTGAAGCGGTTTGGTAATAAGCTATGGTAAGATTTTTTAAACTATCATTTACTTTAGCCTTTATTTCGTTCATACTCTTATCCTGATTGTTCCAGCTAAAGAATTTTACGTTCTTGCGGTCATCTATCTGTGTAAATACGTTATGTTTAAGCAAACCCAAGGTGCGGTAATTTCCAATCAGGGCACGCTCATCTTCTGCAGCCATTTTATTCACATCTTTACCGTACAGTTCAGTCTGGTAATTCCAGTTCAAATAACCCAATAAAGTGGGTAGCAGGTCTATTTGCGAACACAGTTTGCCAATCTCTTCTTTTCTGTTATCTAAATTATAAATCAAAGCTGGTATATGATGCTTTTCTATATTGATTTCCCATTTACCTGCACTGCTGGCACAATGATCTGCTACTACTACAAATACGGTATTTTCAAACCAAGGTTTATTTTTGGCTTCGGCTAAAAACTTGCCCAAAGCATAGTCGGTGTACTTAACTGCGCTTTCTCTCTCGCCTTGTTTTAGATCTATCTTTCCATCTGGAAAGGTATAAGGTTTATGATTGGAAGTGGTCATCACAAACTGGAAAAACGGCTGCTTTTTCTGATAAGCACTGTCTGCAAATTTCAAAGATTGCTTATACAAATCTTCATCACATATTCCCCAGGCATTTTCAAAAGCTACATCTTCATCTTTTATAGGGTAACGTTTGGTTTTAATATTATCTGATAAAGGATTTCCCCTGTCTCTGTCGACAATATCAAAGCCTTGTCCGCCAAAGAAAGTATTCATATTATCAAAATACCCATCTCCTCCATACACAAATTTCAGGTCGTAATTCTTTTGTTTTAAAATGCTGGCGATTGAAAATATATTATCGTTATTTGGTCGTCTTACAATACTGTTTCCGGGAGTTGGAGGCACACTTAATGTCAAAGCTTCCATTCCCCTTACTGTACGGGTACCAGTAGCATAAATATTGTTAAAAAAGATGCTCTCATTGGTTAATGCGTCATAATTTGGTGTTATATTTTGCTTGTTACCAAATCTAGCCAGAAAATCGGCGCTAAAACTTTCTATAACCACCATCACAATGTTTGGTTTACGATCAGAAGTGCCCTCTACCTCTCTTCTTATGTTATCTATCTGCTCAGAAGTATATTTTTCGTTTCGCTGTATCAGTTCTTTTTTAAGCAAATGGTACGCTTCATTTTCCGGAAGTGTAGCATAAAAAGTATTGTAATCCAACTCATTAGATCTGAACGCGGCAAAGAAAGAAAATACTCCGTTTTTGCTCAATTCGCTTTCATATAAATTCTGGCTCCACTCTGCTCCTGTATTTTTCACAAAAAACACATATAATGATGCAAGCACAAAAAGAGGCATAATCATCATACTTCTGAGCCATAAAGGAGTTTTTTGCTGAAAAGTATTTTTGAGCACTCCTGTTTTTTTATACAACAGGATAAGGCCTATGATCACCAGTACCAAAAATCCAATGATCAATGGAATTGGGTACGACTCGTTTATATTTTCGACTACTTCATAGGTATATATGAGATAATCTACTGCTATAAAATTAAATCGGGTACTAAACTCATCCCAAAAGGTAAACTCTGCTATACAGGCGAAAATGGTAATAAACAACGTTAAACCAACAATAAAGAAGGTACATATTTTATCAAATAATGTTCCTATCAGTTTTTTGGGAATGAACCAGACATAAAGGGCATAAATCAAACTAAAAAATAGGGCTACCCCGATATCATAGAAAAGGCCTACCCCAAAAATCTTTATAAATGAAAAAACTGAAAAACTGAAATTAGGTAGCGACCAGAGATAAAGCCCCACACGAACCGCAAAAGACAGAAGTATAAATGTAAACAAATAAGCAAATAGTAAGGATGTTCTGCTTTTGAAAAGTACTTTCATGTTAAAAATCAATTATTTTAGTTAAGTAAGTCTGGTTTAAACATTCAAAGTAAATAAACTTTAACGGCTTACTCTGATAGAACGTTTGAATTGAATACAAATTTACAACAATACAACAATTAGGTGCATTTTTACTTGCTTAATAAATTTATCTTTGCTCCATGCAACTGGCACAACAGGTAAAACATCTGGTAAAAAAAGAATTTGTTTTAGAATGGCGTTCTAAATATGCACTCAATGGCGTTTTACTTTATGTGGTTTCTACCGTTTTTGTCTGTTACCTTTCATTCAAGGTAGTAGATAAACTTACTTGGAATGCTTTATTCTGGATTATCATGCTTTTTGCATCTATTAATGCCATAGCCAAAAGTTTTTTACAGGAAAGCAAAGGTCGGCAATTATACATTTACACTTTGGCCAGTCCCGTGGCTGTTATTATAGCCAAGACTATTTATAACAGCATCTTAATGATGCTGATCAGCCTTATTGCTTTTGCTTTTTACAGCCTTGTATTTAAGCCAGAAGCCGATATTGATATCTTAATGTATTTTACGGCTACCGTTTTAGGCAGTTTAAGCTTTTCAACCGTATTTACCATGGTATCGGCTATTGCCTCAAAAGCAGGCAATGGAGGTATGTTGATGGCTATTTTGAGTTTTCCGGTAATCATACCTGTGTTAATTGTGCTCATTAAACTAACTAAAAATGCTGTTGATGGATTGGACAGAAGCGTAAGTTTAGATGAGATTGGACTGATGCTGGTGGTAAACGTTTTAGTAGTAACCGTATCATTACTCTTATTTCCTTACCTTTGGAGAGATTAATTTAAAATTTCGCAACACATAAAACACAAAGCATATTAATTAAAAAAATGAATAAAATCTGGTGGAAAATATTGGCTACTGTACTGGTAATCTACAGTACTATTGCGGGCTTATTATTGGGCGTACCCCGCTTGGCCATATTAAATGAAACGATCCGCAATCTGTATTTTCATGTACCTATGTGGTTTGCCATGATCGTGCTTTTCGGCATATCTGTATTTTATAGCATCAAAAATCTAAACTCTCAGCATGAAACCGACGATTTAAAGGCGGTAGAAAGTGCCAATGTAGGTATTGTCTTCGGACTTTTAGGCCTAGTAACCGGGGCAGTATGGGCTAAATTTACCTGGGGGCAATTCTGGAGTTTTGACCCTAAACAGAATTTCGCAGCCATTTCTATCTTATTATATTGTGCTTATTTAATTTTGCGTAATGCCATTGAAGAGGAGCAAAAAAGAGCTAAAATATCGGCTATTTACAATATTTTTGCTTTCCCTATGATGGTAGTACTGCTGTTTGTTTTGCCTCGCCTGCAAGATTCGCTACATCCGGGCAATGGCGGTAATCCGGGTTTTAACAGTTATGATTTAGACAGCCGTATGCGCATGGTTTTTTATCCTGCATGTTTGGGCTGGATCCTAATCGGTTACTGGATTTATACGATTAAATTCAGAATCAGGAAGCTGGAAAATCAAACACAACAACTTTAACTAATGTTCTTTTAATTATATTAATCCATTTTAAAATTTAAATTCTGATGAAAAGAATTCTATCCATACTTGCTTTTTTAATGCTTTTTGTCCAAAACATTTTTGCACAAAACAATGAAATTGAAATGGCCGATAATTTACGTGCAGAGGGTAAAATCTACATTGTGGTAATTTGTATTGTCATTATTCTATTGGGCTTACTTGCTTATTTGTTCTCGTTAGATAAGAAAGTGAAAATGTTAGAAAAAAATTCTGACCAAAAAAACTAATTTTAATGCCATAAGAGGCAGTTCTTTTGTTTTGCAGAGCATGGTGTTTAACTTACACTAAGCAAAAAAGCACTTGCATTAGTCATTAATTTTACTGCAATTTTGTGTAGTAATTGCATTAAACTTAAAACTTATTAAAAATAATGGCTAATACCGTAAATGAAGCAGGATTCTTTGCAGACGTTTGCAAGAATTTTGACAATGCCGCCAGATTTACCTCACACCCAGAAGGTCTACTGGCACAAATCAAAGCATGTAACAGCGTTTATCGTTTTCAGTTTCCTATACGCAGAGGAAACGGATTTGAAGTAATTGATGCGTGGCGTGTTGAGCACTCGCACCACATGAGCCCAACCAAAGGCGGTATCCGTTACAGTGATATGGTTAACGAAGATGAGGTAATGGCTTTAGCAGCTTTAATGACCTACAAATGCGCCATTGTTAACGTACCCTTTGGCGGTGCAAAAGGTGGCATTTGTATCAATCCTAAAAACTATACTGTTGCCGAGTTAGAAACCATAACCCGTCGTTATACAACAGAATTAATCAAGAAAAACTTTATAGGCCCCGGCATTGATGTACCAGCCCCTGATTACGGTTCGGGCGAACGTGAAATGAGCTGGATTGCCGATACATATATTACCATGAACCCTGGCTCTTTAGACGCTTTGGGCTGTGTTACCGGTAAACCAATTGCTTTACATGGTATACGTGGACGTAAAGAAGCCACCGGACGTGGCGTTGCTTATGCCGTACGTGAATGTGTTAGCGTTGCCGAAGACATGAAAAAACTGGGCCTGAAGGCTGGTTTAGGAGACAAGAAAGTTATTGTACAGGGCTTAGGTAACGTAGGTTACCATTCGGCCAAGTTCTTAGCTGAAATGGGCGCTACAATTGTAGGCCTATGTGAGTTTGAGGGCTCCATCTATAATGCTAATGGCTTAAACGTTGACGAGGTTTTTGCACATAGAAAAAATACTGGTTCAATCTTAGGTTTTCCTGGAGCTACAGATTTTAAAAATTCAAAAGAAGGTTTAGAGCAGGAATGTGACATTTTAGTTCCTGCCGCTTTAGAAAACCAGATCACTGCAGAAAACATTAAGCGCATTAAAGCAAAAATCATTGCCGAAGGAGCCAACGGACCTTGTACACCTGAAGCTGAAGAAATCTTTACAAGTATGGGCGGTATCATTATTCCTGATATGTACTGTAATGCCGGTGGTGTAACCGTTTCTTACTTTGAATGGTTAAAAAATCTTTCTCACGTTGCCTTTGGCCGCATGGAAAACCGTTATGCTGAAAATTCAAATGCCAATTTGATCAATACCTTAGAATCGCTAACCGGTAAAACCATTCCGGCAGAGCATCGTTTAATGATTGTAAAAGGTGCATCAGAAGTTGAACTGGTAAATTCAGGTCTGGAAGACACTATGATCCACTCTTACCACGAAATCAGAGAAACATTGCAGATAAAACCTGAAGCTCAGACGCTTAGAACGGCTGCTTTTGTAAACTCAATAGATAAAATTGCGGTTTCATATATGAATTTAGGTGTTTGGCCTTAATTATCACCAAAAAACCTTGTTAAAGCCCCGCCTATGTGGGGCTTTTTATTTATCAATTAATTGTCACGATATGCAATTGAGTCTTAGTATCATACTTAAGCTTGTATTGTTTTTTTATCTTTGTTTGCTTTTGATACTAATCTATATTCCATGAGAAAAAGTGCCATTATTGGTTTAATAACCATTGCTTTGTGTATAGGTTTCTTAGTAAGCTTAAACGCAGATACAGACTCTTATTCTAACTTTGAAGAAGCCTCAAGATCTCAGAAAGAAGAACATGTAATGGGCTATTGGGAAAAAGATAAAGGTATGCATTATGATGCATTAAAAGACCCTAACCATTTTGCCTTTTATATGAAAGATGAAAAAGGTAAGGTTAACAAAGTAGTGTTAAACGGCTCTAAGCCACAAGATTTTGAACGATCAGAAAAATTAGTATTGATAGGAAAAATGGAAAAAGATACTTTCTATGCTTCTAAAATACTAATGAAATGCCCTTCTAAATATAATGATAACCTGGTTGAAGTTGATCAGAACGGTCAGGTAAAACAAATCAAAAAGTCTTAATGGATATTCAGTTTATTGGCGAACACCTGCTACCTGGTAAAATAGGTCAGTTTTTTATTGTACTATCGTTTGGTGCTGCATTACTTTCTACCATTGCTTATTTCTTAGCGGTTAAAAACAAAAACCCCGAAGATAATTCATGGCACCGCATAGCCAGAAGCAGTTTTATCATCAACATCTTCAGCGTGATAGGCATTGGTGCCACCCTGTTTTATATTATCCTAAATCATTACAACGAATACAATTACGTTTATTCTCATACCTCAAAAGAATTACCTGTTTACTACATTGTCTCTGCTTTTTGGCAGGGTCAGGAAGGCAGTTTTTGGTTATGGATGTTCTGGCAAAGCCTTTTAGGTCTTGTTGTGATTTTCAGAGGTAAAACCTGGGAAGACAGTGTAATGACCACCATTGCCTTATCGCAGGCATTTTTAGGTTCTATGCTATTGGGCGTAGAAATTTTGGGCGCTCGCGTAGGGTCCTCTCCGTTTATACTATTAAGAGAGGCAAGCAACCTGCCAGAGATGGCACCGATTTTTAAAGATCCTGAGAATTACGCCAGATATTTAACTTTTATAACTGATGGCAAGGGACTAAATCCGTTATTACAGAACTACTGGATGGTCATTCACCCTCCTACCTTGTTCTTAGGTTTTGCCAGTATGGTAGTTCCTTTTGCCTATGCTATAGCAGCTTTATGGCAAAAACGCTATAAAGAATGGGTTAAACCGGTATTACCATGGGTATCATTTGCTGTAATGATCTTGGGTACAGGTATTATTATGGGTTCTTTCTGGGCTTATGAAGCGCTCAATTTCGGTGGTTTCTGGGCTTGGGATCCGGTTGAAAATGCATCTATTATACCATGGTTAACTTTAATTGGTGGTTTACATGTAATTATAGCCTATAAAAACACCGGACATGCTTATTTTACAGCTATTATGCTGGTAATGGTAAGTTTTATTCTGGTGCTTTATGCTTCTTTCTTAACCCGAAGTGGTATTTTAGGCGAAACTTCTGTACACTCGTTTACAGATCTGGGCATGTTTTGGCAATTGGTTACTTACATTTCTGCATTTTTAGCCCTTGCTGTATTTTTTACCATAAAACGATGGAAAGAACTTCCTATTACCAATAAAGATGAAGAGACTTACTCTCGTGAATTTTGGATGTTCATAGGTGCGCTGGTGGTAACCGTTTCGTGTATCCATATTATTTTTGCAACCTCAGTACCTGTGTTTAATGCTGCTTTTGGTACAAACTACGCTCCTATAAAAGATGCCGTTCAGTTTTACAATAAATGGCAAGCGCCTTTTGCCGTATTAATTACTTTGATTTCAGGTTTTTCTCAGTTCCTTAAATACAAAAGAACCGATCCAAAAAAGTTTTATGGTAGTTTAATCTCAACCGTATTATTTTCATTGTTATTAACCGCAGGTATGGTATGGCTAACGGGCATTTATACCAATTCTATGTATATTATTTTAACATTCAGTTGCGTATTTGCCATATTATCTAATGCCCGTTTACTTTCAAGTGCATTTACTGCAAAAGGAAGTAAGTTAGCAGGTGCAGCAGTAGCTCATATCGGTTTTGCCATCTTGTTGGTAGGCGCTTTAATTGCTTCGGCTACAAGTAATCCTATTTCTATAAACGAAAGTAATTTTATTCCGGTTAAAGATTTTGAAAAAGCCGCTAAACCAGGTGAGAATATCATGTTGTATAAGAACGAGCCTAAAAAAATGGGCAAATATACCGTTACTTATATCAGTGATACCACCGTTAAGCCTAACACTTATTATAGGATAAATTTCAAGGCTATTGACGAAGCTACCGGAAAAATCAAAGAAGATTTCACCTTAAACCCACATATTCAGGAAAACGACAGAATGGGTTTAATTGCTTCTCCTGATACCAAACACTATCTTACTAAAGATATCTATACCCACATTACCAGTGCTGCAGTTGAAAAACCTGAACACGAGGCGCATGAAGGACATACTGAAGACGAAAATTACAAAGCACCTCGCATAGCTTTGGTTAAAGTAGGAGATACTTTGCATACGCCAAGCGGTGTGTTAACTGTTAAAACTTTAAACACCAAACCGGTGGTTAAAGATCTGAAAGTAGAGAAAGAAGACCTGGCTGTAAGTTTACCTTTAGAAATCAATGTAAGTGGCAAGATTTATACTGTAGAGCCTCTGTTCTTAATTAAGGGAAACAATACTTTTGATTTTGCCCGTAAAATTGATGAATTAGGTCTTCGTTTCAGGTTTACCAAAATCATTCCTGAGCAAAACCAATTTGAGATCCAGATATTTGAAAAACCTCAGCAAGCCAAAGACTGGCTGGTGTTCAAAGCCATTGAGTTTCCATATATCAATCTGTATTGGGTAGGTACTATTGTAATGGTTATTGGTTTTATTTTATCGATCATTAGACGTAATAAAGAATTAAAAACCAGGTAATGAAAGCGGTTGTAATTGGTTCTGGCAATGTGGCAACGCATTTGTGCAAAGCTTTAAAAGCAGCACAGGTAAGTGTTTTACAGATCTGGTCTCATCAATTACAGAATGCAGAAAAACTGGCTGTTGAAATCAATGCAGAAGCAATTAATGATTTATCGCAGGTAAACGCTGATGCTGATTTCTGTATTATTTCAGTAAAAGATGATGTTGTTGAAAGCATAGCCAGCAAACTTCAACATTTTAAGGGTATAATATTGCATACAGCAGGTGCTGTAAGTATAGCTATCTTTAACCCTCTTTTTAAACATTACGGGATTCTGTATCCGCTACAAACATTTTCTAAAAGCAAAGCGCTTGATTTTAAAGAAGTACCTCTTTGTATAGAAGGCAGCGATGAGCAGACTTTAAAAAAAATAGAAGAACTGGCTCAATTGTTAAGCAGAAATGTTTACCCTGTAGATACTCAAAAAAGAAAAATCTTACATCTGGCAGCTGTATTCGCCTGTAATTTTACCAATCATTTGTATGCACTATCTCAGGATATCTTAGCAGAACATCAGTTGCCTTTTGATATTATTAAGCCTCTTATTACGGAAACAGCCGAAAAGGTACAGCATAATCTGCCACGTGATGTTCAAACTGGCCCGGCAATAAGACACGATGAGCAGACTTTAGCCAGGCACAGGGCTTTATTGGCCAAGCAGCCACACTTATTAAACATTTATCAAACTTTAACAGAAAGTATTAAAAAAACCAATTAATTACTTAATTCTGGTTTTAGCTATGTACTTTTGTATCTGAATCATGAGCTTATTTAAATTAAAAATAAATTTCGAAGAAGAAGGAAAAGAATCGGTAGAATTACCTATAGCTGCCGGCGAAGATGTTTTAGACGTAGTACTTGATAATGGTATAGAATTGCAACATAACTGCGGTGGTGTTTGCGGTTGCAGTACCTGCCATATATATGTAAACAAGGGTATGGATAACATCCAGGAAATATCTGAAAAAGAAGAAGACTTTATAGACAGAGCGGTAAGACCTAAGATTACTTCACGCCTGGCCTGTCAGTGTGTGGTTTTAAATGGCGATATAGAAGTAACGATACCTGATCAGTCAGGCTTCCTTGGTCATTAATTTTATATACATTATCCTTAACACATCAAATATCCTTAAAAATGAACGATAACAAGTTTGCATTACCTATACACTGGAACGATTACGAAGATATTGCACAAGAACTTTACGAAAAGTTTGGTGATAGTTTTGACGAAGCTAAAATTTACAGGATAAGATTTACCGAATTACTGGAGTGGGTACTTTCTTTACCTAATTTTAAAGGAACCCGCGAAGAATGCAATGAAGGTCATTTAGAGCAGATACAGTCTGCCTGGGTTTATGAATGGCGAGATAACCAATAATTTATCTTAAACCTTACAACACTTATGTTTTTACAAAATCTTAGACACATTACCACTTTCATTTTTGATGTGGATGGCGTTTTAACCGATGGTACTGTAATTGCATCAGAAAGTGGTGAGCTTTTGCGCAATTTTAATATTAAAGACGGATACGCTGTACAACTGGCCGCAAAAAAAGGTTACCATGTATGCATTATCTCTGGTGGCAAAGGCACTGCTATGGAAAAACGCTTCAGCAATTTAGGTATAGCCGAAATCTATCTGGGTGTAAGCAATAAAGTAGAGGTATTTAAGCAGTACTTGGCTAAGCATCAAATTGATGCAAAACAGGTTTTATATATGGGAGATGATATTCCCGATCTGGCTGTAATGCAACTAGCAGGTATAGCTACCTGCCCTGCCGATGCAGTAGATGAAATCAAAACCATTTCTCATTACATTTCTGCTAAAAACGGTGGTCAAACAGCCGTACGTGATGTGATTGAAAAAGTACTGAAAGCACAAAATAACTGGATAGACCATAACCCTTCTGCAGAAGAGGCAAGTAGATAAAAAATATCATTCTGTATATTAAGCACTTACATGTTTTTCTAACTATTTTTTCTTACCTAATTAAACTTATAAAGCTTTTACATCTCTAAAATCTCGAAGCATAATGTAAAAGCAGGCTTCATTGAACCTAAAACAATATAAAATTTAATTACAATGAAAAAATTACTTTTAATCTGCACTTTCATTTTTGGTGTAATTGCGTTTGCCAATGCGCAACAAGGTGGTGGCCGTATGGGCGGAAATATGGGAAGAATGGATCCTGAGGCCAGAGTTAAACAATTAGATGAGAAATTAAAATTATCTGATGATCAGAAAGCCAAAGTTTTAGCCATTTTCAAAGACCAAGGCGAAGCACAAAAGAAAATGATGGAAGAGGCTCAAAATGGTGGCGACAGATCTGCAATGAGAGAAAAAATGCAAAAAATGAGAGAGGAGTATGATGCTAAGCTTAATGGTGTTTTAAATGAAGATCAGAAAAAAGCGTATAAAGCATGGCAGGAAGAACAACGTGCTGAAATGCAGAAAAGAATGCAAGAAAGAGGCGGTCAATAATCACCGATTTTCTAATTTATTCTTAAACAAAATAATACAAAAAGCGACTTTAGGTCGCTTTTTGTATTTTAGCGCCAAATTATTTTGCCGATTATGTTTATCCAGAAACACCCGATTATTCTAGCCTCTAAATCTCCTCGTCGCCAAGAACTGTTAAAGGGCCTTGGTTTAGATTTTACCATTGAGCTTAAAGATGTTGATGAAAGCTATCCTGCCGGTCTAAATCCAGCAGATATTGCAGTTTATATTTCCAACCAGAAAGCACTGGCGTTCAGTGCCTCAAAAGATACTATCGTAATTACAGCAGATACTATTGTTGCACTTCATAATGAAATATTGGGCAAACCTAAAGACAAAGAAGAAGCTGTTGAAATGCTCAGGAAACTTTCTGGGGGTATTCATCAGGTTTATACCGGGGTAACTGTCAATTTTAACCGTTCGGTTTATTCATTTTACGACCTTACCACTGTACATTGCAGTACGCTTAACGAAGAAGAAATAGATTTTTATATTGAAAACTACAAGCCTTTTGACAAAGCCGGAAGTTATGGTGTACAAGACTGGTTTGGTTTAGCCAAAGTAGAAAAACTGGAAGGCTCGTACACCAATGTTATGGGCTTACCTACAGAAAAATTATATCAGCTTTTACAGAAGCTCGCTTAATTATTTTCTGCAGATAATTTCTTTGTGCTCAGTAGTAATAAAATAGCCGATAAAAATAGTACGATCCATCCCCATTGAAAATGGATGGCCTTACCCAAAAGATTATCGGCTATTTTTACGCCAAAATAATTCTGTGATTTAAAATATACTGCCGCAGCCATTAATATGATCCAGAGGAACATTACACGTGTTAGCAATCTGTAAGCTTTTAGCTGTCTTACCATGAAACAAAGCGTTAACAAACCGGTTAAGGCATAGGTAATCAAAAACAGTCTTACATCTGTTTTATACATACCCCAGCTTACCCATTCAAATAAGATCTTAACCTGTAACAACGGGCAAAAACCTCCAATAAATGCTAAAAATATACCTAAGTAAGCATTTGTTTTTTTAACTACGATCATATGGCTAAAGGATAACGCACAGCGCCGAGCCATGCTTATAATCAATTCTTATTTTCTAGTGTCAATGCCCATTTTATCGGCAAAATGTGCACAATAATCCCTTAAATCTTCCACAATATTCTGCTCGCCTGTAGCTCTTAGAAAACTATCTCCCATGGTTTGCAACGTTTCATAAAAAAATCGTTTCATTTCATCAACAGGCATATCTTTGGTCCATAAATCAATACGCATTGCATTCTTATAGTTATGATCCCATAAAGCCAAAATCATAGCTTTTGCAGGTACGCTATCTTTGTTTTCACTATCAGTAGATTCCCATAATATTGTTTCAGGAACGTTCTTCTCATCTAATTCTACGGTTACTTTTATTTCCGCTTTTTTCATGTTTTATTATTTATAATCTCAATATTATTTAAAGAAAAATCCTTTCATTATCAACATCAAAACCAAAGTAAATATAATTACAGAAGTTTCCAGTAACCATAATCTCATTAAACTCGGCACCAGTTTTCTAAATATTTGGTCTCCTAAAAAGGCGAGGAAAAAAAATAAAAAACAGACCGCTATCATTAAACCGCTGTATTCTTGGTTTACAGGTGCTAAAAGCCAGCTTTTATTTAATATCAAAGAAACAGCAATAACCAAAGCTAATGCCGATACAATGTTTAAAGGTGTAATTCTAACTTTCAATTATCTTTTAGATTTAAATCTTTTACTTTGCTTTGTTTTAGCCGTTTTATCCTTAGCAGGAAATTGCTTTTTCTTTTCATGAAACGCACCTTTGAATTCAGGATTTTCTTTACGTTTCTGACGGTCTATTTCACGGGCCATCTCCTGACGCTCATTAAAAGGTGTCTCTTCAATAAAAACACCTTCAGGTAGCTCTTCCACAGCAATCTGCTGCCTGATCAATTTTTCGATCTTATCTAAGTAATAACGTTCTGCATGTGTAAAAAATGTAATAGCAGTTCCCTCATTAAAAGCACGTCCTGTTCTTCCAATACGGTGCACATAGTCTTCTATTACAATAGGTACGTCAAAGTTAATCACATGGCTAACCTGACTTACATCTATTCCCCTGGCCGCAACATCAGTAGCTACCAATACTCTTATATCGCCCTGTTTAAAGCTATTAATGGAATTTATGCGGGTATTTTGTCCTTTATTGGCATGAATAACCCTTACCGCATCTGTTCCAAATTTCCTTTCTATAAAGCTGTAAATATTATCGGCAACAGTTTTGGTTTTACAAAAGATAATGAGCTTTTTAAACTCTTCATCGTTCTTAAGCAAACGCTGCAATAAATTAATCTTAGTTTTAAAATTAGGTACAGAATAGGCAACTTGCGTTACGGTTTGGGCAGGTGTTGCCTGGGCAGCCACCTCAATTTTCAAAGGATTTTTTAAGAAATCGCCCGCTATTTTTTCTACCAGTTCGCTCATGGTGGCAGAAAACAACAGGTTTTGTCGTTTACGAGGAACCACTTCTAAAATACGATGAATAGAGCCAATAAATCCCATATCCATCATTTTATCCGCTTCATCAAGTACCAAGAACTGTAAACTTCGGGTATTGATATCTCCGGCAAGATAAAGATCTAAAAAGCGGCCTGGTGTGGCCACTAAAATATCTAGGCCTTTGGCTATTTGTTCTTTCTGTGTTTTTGGACCGATACCACCGAAAATAACTACAGTTCTCAAATCGGTATAAGTAGAGAACAATTTAACTTGTTCTTCTATCTGCAATGCCAGCTCTCGTGTAGGTACTAAAATCAATCCGCGTACATGCTCACCCTGCGCATATTTAAGTTTCATGAGCATGGGCAACACATAAGCCGCGGTTTTTCCGGTACCTGTCTGTGCAATTCCAAACAAATCCTGACCTGATAAAACAGGACCTATGGCCTTTTCCTGTATGGGCGTGGCTTCTGTGAAACCGACTTCGGCAACAGCGTTCAAAATCTGTCTGTTAAGGTTAAACTCTTCGAACTTTTTTGGCATAGCTGCGAATTTACGATTTATTAGTTGGAAGTCCGAAGTCAGATGTCGGAAGTTTAAAAATCGATGACTAAGTCAAACACATAGGTCTTTTGACTTCAGACTAATAATCCTACCTTTGAAACATGAGCACAACTCTGATAAAAGCCGCCACGATTGTAAATGAAGGAAAAACCTTTGTGGCTGATGTATTCATAAAAGACGGCATCATTGATAAGATCGCTTCTAGTATAGATACCGCAGCAGATACAGAAATTAATGCAGAAGGTTTATACCTTGTGCCAGGGATGATTGACGATCAGGTTCATTTTCGTGAACCGGGTTTAACCCATAAAGCCGATATTTTTACTGAAAGTATGGCTGCTGTAGCTGGTGGTATCACGTCTTTTATGGAAATGCCCAATACCGTTCCCAATACCTTAACACAAGAATTATTGGCCGATAAATACGCCATTGCTGAACAAACCTCACTGGCAAATTATTCTTTTTACATGGGTGCCAGTAACAACAATATTGAGGAGGTATTGAAAACAGATCCCAAAAATGTTTGTGGCATTAAGGTTTTTATGGGCTCATCTACCGGAAATATGCTGGTTGATAATGAAAAAACACTAGAAAATATCTTTAGCAAAGCACCTATACTGGTTGCTACCCATTGCGAAGATGAAGCAACAATACGTTATAATATGGCCGCTTACAAAGAGAAATATGGCGACAATATCACTATTGATATGCACCCTTTGATCCGTAGTGCTGAAGCCTGCTATAAATCATCTTCATTGGCTGTTGAACTGGCAAAAAAATACAATACCAGATTACATATCCTGCATATTTCAACTGCTAAGGAAGTTGCCCTATTTGACAATAAAACACCTTTGAGCGAAAAAAGGATTACCGCAGAAGCTTGTGTGCACCACCTTTGGTTTAACGATACTGATTATGCTACAAAAGGCAATTTTATTAAATGGAACCCAGCGGTAAAAACTGCCTCAGATCAAGCTGGCGTATTACAAGGTTTGTTAGATGGTCACATTGATGTAATTGCTACAGATCATGCTCCTCATACTATTGAAGAAAAAAATCAAGCTTACTTACAAGCTCCATCTGGAGGACCATTGGTACAACATGCTTTACCTGCACTTTTAGAAATGCACTTACAAGGCAAACTAAGTTTAGAAAAAATAGTAGAAAAAACCGCTCATAATGTAGCTATCTGCTATCAACTTGAAAAACGTGGTTTTATACGCGAAGGGTACTGGGCAGATTTAGCTTTGGTAGATTTAAATGATGCCTGGAAAGTAACCAAATTGAACACTTTTTACAAATGTGGCTGGTCTCCTTTTGATGGACAAACTTTCAGTGCCAGCATTACCCACACTTTTGTGTCAGGTGTATTGGCTTACCAAAAAGGCAAATTCATGACCAATCGGACCGGAAAACGTTTAACATTTAACCGATAAATGGATAAGGCAGATAAGACGAGCATAAAGAAATTGGCAATCCTACTCTTTGTAGCTTTTCTTACCTTCTTATGGGGATTGAATGAAACATGGGTAGAAAAATGGTTCAGTAATGGCCTCTACCCTCTTATTTCTACCTCCCAAAGATTTATTTCCTCTTCTTTTCCTTTTGCCATAGGCGATTTTTTATATGCTATACTTGTTATTTTGGCATGCTGGAAAACGTTCGTTTTTTTTAGGAATAGGCGTTTTAATAGAAGTGCATGGAAACCATTGATCATTTCTTTCCTAAACCTATTATTAGGCTTATATATTGTTTTTAAGCTTTTATGGGGCTTAAATTACAGTCGTCCGCAAATCCATGCCCAGCTTCATATCGAAGATCAATACTACAACGAACAGCAGTTGTTAAAGCTTGCCGATTTCTTTTTAAACAAGATTGACCATTTGCAAAAGCAATTAGATCAACAAACGAATAAACCTGTTTATACCAAAGCCCTGCTTTTTAACAAAGCCACAGAAGCTTACGCTAAATTAGCAGAACAGCAAAGCTTTTTCAGATACAAGATACCTGCTATAAAACCCGCCATTAGCGGGTGGTTAACCAGTAAAATGGGGATTGAAGGGTATTACAACCCTCTATCGGGCGAAGCAAATGTAAACATGCTCATACCCAATTTTGTACTGCCTTACGTTATATGTCATGAAGTAGCGCACCAGATCGGTGTTGCAAAAGAAGATGAAGCAAATCTGGTAGGTTATTTAACCAGTATACATAGCAATGATTTGTATTTCCGGTATTCCGGCTATTACAATATGTTCAGAAGCATCTTGTTCGAAATAAGATTGAGATACCCAAGCCAATACCTTACATACAGAGAAAAGCTTCCACAAAAATTGTTAACTAAATTCAGAATGGAAAGAGATTTCTGGGCTAAATATAACGGACAGATGTCGGCTTATATGAGCAAAACTTTTGACCAATTGCTCAAACTTAACAATCAGCGAAAAGGCATAGACAGTTATCAGGATATTGTACTATGGTTGTATAATTACCATAAACATGAACTCTAAAACTCCTGTTAGGAACAACGGTTACAATAACCCTTTACCAGACAATTTGCATCTTTGAACGCGTAGCCTTGAGGCATTTTAATCTCAATTTCCTCCTTTAAACATTCCCGCCTTGAACATTTAAGGCAGTGAAAACGAACATGGTTATGATGATGATCATTTTCATTATAATTATGATTAAACTCAAATAAATTTTCTTCAGAATTCGGATATTTGAAAAATAAAACATTTTTAAAGCACAGCATGTATTGAAAATATAACCTGCTTAAGATGGAGACCAACAAAAAAAATGCAGAACCGGATAATACAGCTGTAAGAACAGCTTTATGGAGAGCTTTACACTTACAAACAGATGCAAAGCCTTATATACTTGAAGATGAAGTCGGATTGAAATTAATTGCGCCTAACCAAGGATGGCAACAGCGTCCGGATATGCATCCAGAGTTTACCAAACGACTAAGAGCATCTATCTTAGCACGGTCCCGCTTTATTGAAGACCTAATTATTGAACAAAGCCAGAAAGGAATTACACAATACGTAATCTTAGGTGCGGGACTTGACACGTTTACCCAGCGCAGGCCCGATATTGCCGCTAAATTACAAGTATTTGAAATAGACCAACCAGACACACAGACTTGGAAGCAAAAACGTTTGATCGAAACGGGTTTTGGGCTACCTAAATGGTTGCATTTTGTAAGTGTAGATTTTGAAATCTCATCGTGGTGGGAGAAATTACTAAACGCAGGTTTTGATCAAAGTAAACCTGCCGTTGTGGTATGTACAGGTGTGAGTTTATATCTTACCAAAGATGCCATCATCTCTACTTTGCATCAATTAACTGCACTTGCTACAGGCTCTACTATAGCTATGACCTTTTATTTACCTATAGAGCTTCTCGATGAAGAAGATAGGCCCTTACAGCTGATTGCAGAAAAAGGTGCTAAAGAAGCCGGAACACCATTCATCAGCTTTTTCAATCCTGATGAGATATTGGCTTTGACCAAGGGTGCAGGCTTTAAGCATATTAAAACCGTTTCGACCAAAGACCTAGAAAAAGCCTATTTTAGCAACCGCACAGATAACTTTACCCCTGCCAGTGGCGAAGTATTTCTATTAGCGCAAACTTAATTTAAAATCTTGTTCAACATATTATGGCATATTTATTTAGACAAGCTACAGCAGATGATTTAGCACAGATTTGGGAAATACTGAAAAAAGCAATCCAAAGACGTAAAGAAGATGGTAGCAATCAGTGGCAGGATGGCTATCCCAATCCTTCTGTTATTCAATCAGATATTGCAAAAGGTGCGGGCTATGTTTTAGCCGATGGCGATTGTATTGCAGGTTATTGCGCCATAATGATCAATGACGAGCCAGCGTATGCAGGTATAAATGGAAAATGGCTTACAGAAGGCGATTTTGTAGTATATCATAGAGTTGCCATCGCCGAAAACTATTTAGGGAAAGGCTTAGCACAGAAAATGTTGGCCCATATTGAAGATTTTGCATTAAATAATAAGATAAATAGCTTAAAAGTTGACACTAATTTTGACAACAAGGGGATGTTAAATATTTTGGATAAAATGGGCTATGTGTATTGCGGAGAAGTTGTATTTAGAGGAGCACCGAGAAAAGCTTTCGAAAAAATATTAACTCCTTAGTATCCTAACCACATTTCTACAAACCAATATGGTATAACGTACCAGTAATTTACCCATGAATGTATTCTTTGGTTCCGTAGCTTTTAATCAGTTGGCCTTCAAATTCGAGCCATGCCGCCCAACGCTTATCTACATCTACATCGGTACTGTATTTTCGGGCAAAATTTAAGAAAGTGGTATAATGATTGGCTTCTGACACCATCAGATCATGATAAAACTTTGCCAGTTCTTTATCCTCTATATTTTTAGACAATACCCTAAAACGTTCACAACTGCGGGCTTCTATCATAGCTGCAAATAGTAAACGATCAATAAAAGCTTGATTTCTGCTACCGTCTTTCTTACTGAATTTCATCAGCTGCCCCACGTAATCATCTTTACGTTCTCTGCCCAATTTATAACCGCGCTTCTTAATAATATCTGTTACCATCTTAAAATGCTGCATTTCTTCAATGGCAATCGCACTTAGCTCATCAACCAAATCCTCAAGTTCAGGATTTTGCGTAATTAACATTATGGCATTACTGGCAGCCTTTTGTTCGCACCAGGCATGATCGGTCAAAATCTCTTCTAAGTTCCCTTCTGCAATATTTGCCCAACGCGGGTCGGTCAGTAATTTAAGTCCTAACATTTTACGGATAATAGCTTTAAGAAGCGCAAAATTACGAAATAAATAATCATTTAGGTTTATCGTTAATTTCTGCACCTTTGTACAGCAGAATTATGAAAGCCCAAAAAGTATTATTCATAGGATTGGTATGGCCCGAACCCACTTCATCGGCGGCCGGTACGCGGATAATACAGCTTGTTAATTTTTTTAAGGAAAGAGGTTTTGAGGTACATTTTGCTTCGGCAGCACAACCATCAGATTTTTCATTTGATCTGCATAATATCGGCGTAAAAACCCATCAAATTTTATTGAACCACTCTTCTTTTAATCTGTGGATCAAAGAATTTCAGCCTGAAATTGTAGTTTTTGACAGGTTCATGATCGAGGAGCAATATGGCTGGCGGGTACAACAGGAATGCCCTAATACCTTAAGGATATTAGATACCGAAGACCTTCATTTTTTACGAAAAGCCCGAGAGGCGCAGCAAAAAGCAGGAAGACCTTTTACTGATGAAGCATTATTTTCTGTTGAAGCCAAACGGGAAACTGCCGCAATCTTACGTTGCGACCTATCGCTCATTATTTCGGAAGAAGAGATCAAAATACTTACCGAAAAATTTAAGATCAGTGCCTCTATTCTGCATTACCTCCCTTTTCTGGAAAAAGAGATCACGGCAGAACAGGTACAGCATTGGAACAGTTTTGAAGAAAGAGAAGGCTACGTTTTTATCGGAAATTTTATGCACGAACCCAACTGGCATACCGTTAAAACATTAAAAACCGGGATATGGCCGATCTTACGGAAATTATCTGCTCAAGCCAGCCTGCACATCTATGGTTCTTATCCTCCTCAAAAAGCATTGCAGCTACAAAACAAAACGGACCGTTTCTTTGTACATGGCAGGGCCGATAATGCCCAGAGTACCATTGCAAAACACCGTGTGCTACTCGCTCCTATTACTTTTGGAGCGGGCATAAAAGGCAAGTTTATAGATGCCATGCAAACAGGTACACCCAATGTAACTACTTCGGTTGGTGCAGAATCAATGCACAAAGGCTTACCTTGGGGCGGATTTATTGAAAATGATTGGACAGCTTTTTGCGAAAAAGCTACCTTATTGCATAGCGATAAAGAAGAATGGTTAAAGGCACAGCACAACGGTACGGTTATTTTAAATAGTTTATACTGCAAAACAGATTTTGAAGATTTATTTCTAAGTAGGATTAAAAAGATCTATCATAACCTTCAGCAGCACCGCCAGCAAAATTTCATAGGTGAAATCCTAAAACACCAAAGCCTGCAAAGCACCCGTTACATGTCTTTGTGGATTGAAGAAAAGAACAAAAAGCGGCATTGAAACATTAGCGGCTCTTTTGTACCGGAACATCATGAAATGAGTATATTTGATTTAAATCATATATGCCATGAAATCAGGATTTATCTTACCGCCATTATTTTGCTCAATATTCTTGTTTGCATGTCAAACCTCTGATCATAAAACTAAAAATGAACCAAAAACAATAAAAACCGCAAAAGAGAATAATGATCATACATATAACATTACTGTTGACAAAGCTTCTATCTTAAAAGATTTCATAACATGGTACAACTATGACTACCAAAATATTAAGTTGACGCAAAACTTTATTGGTCTTGACAATGATTCTACTGTAATTGATAAAACCACCTTTTTAAACAAACTCAGAACTGGTAATTATATTCCTTTTAAAATCAAAGTCTCAGACAATATTCCTGTCTATCAGCTCAATAAAAACAGTACCCTCAGCAATGATATAAAATCCACCATTAAACAGAGAGCCGCTATAGAAATTTTTCATTTTCAAATGGAAGGCAAGCAGCTTCCTACTTACAATTTTTCAGACCTACAAAACAAAACTTATAACAGCAATAACACTAAGAATAAGATTGTACTTATAAAATGCTGGTTTATCAATTGTGTAGCTTGCGTTAATGAATTTCCTGAACTCAATGCCTTGGTAAATCAATATGAACACAACAAAAACGTCCTTTTCATTAGCTTAGCTATAGATAACAGATCAGAGTTAAAGACATTTCTCAAGAAAAAAGAATTCAAATACGCGGTAGTGCCTGATCAAGAAGATTACATGAGAAACAAACTTAAGGTTCAGATGTACCCAACACATATTTTAATCGATAAAAAAGGGAAAATCGTAAAAGTGACCAACAGTATAGACGACATAATCCCATTTTTAGAAGAGGAAACTTCAAAACTTGACTAATGTAATAAAGTTAAAATCATTCTCGCTTCACAGAACAGGGATTTTAACTTTACAACATTCCAACAATTTTAAGCCTCAAAGTATGTAACTTTGCCGCATGGCAAAAATATCCATTAATCTGGCTACAGGCTCATTACAGAAAGAAGAAATTATTGTTGGTATTGACTTGGGAACAACCAATAGTTTAGTTGCGTTTATCAATCCCGAAAAAGAGCCTCAGGTAATTAACGATGCCGGTAAGGGCGTTTTGGTACCATCGGTAATCCATTTCAATGAGCTTGGCGAAGCAGAAATAGGCAATGAAGCCAAAGCTTATCTTACTACCGATCCTTCAAATACCATCTTCTCGGTAAAAAGGTTATTAGGCCGCTCATACAATGATGTATCAGAACATAAAGATATTTTTAGCTATAAAATTATTGATGATGATACCGATGCTTTGGTAAAAATAAAAGCAGGCAATAAATTTTACACTCCTATAGAGCTATCGGCAGAGATTTTAAAAGAATTGAAAGCCCGTGCCGAACACGCTTTAAAAACTCCGGTTAACAGAGCCGTTATTACCGTTCCTGCTTATTTTAATGATAGCCAGCGCCAGGCTACACGCGATGCGGGCAAATTGGCGGGATTAGATGTATTGCGTATTGTTAACGAACCTACTGCCGCAAGTTTAGCTTATGGTATTGGTTTAGATCCTCAAGAACAAAAAACGATTGCCGTGTATGATTTGGGTGGAGGTACATTTGATGTTTCCATACTACAGATACAGAATGGCATTTTTGAGGTTTTAAGCACCAATGGAAATACCTTTTTAGGTGGTGATGATTTTGATCGTGCCATTTTAAATTACTGGATAGAACAAAATAAATTAGACCCTGCTGTACTTGCAGAAAATAATGCCTTAATGCAAACCCTGCGCTTACAGGCCGAGTCTGCAAAAAAAGCACTGACCACGCAAAACTTATACAATGAAAAAGTAGGCGAAATCTGGTGCAGCATTGATAAAAATACATTTCAAACGCTTATCGAGCCTAAAGTTAGCGAAACCATCCAAAGCTGTAAGCAAGCCTTAGCTGATGCTGGTTTAACCATAAAGGATATAGATGAAGTGGTTTTAGTGGGTGGTTCTACCCGTACACCATATGTTAAAAAAGCAGTAAGCGATTTTTTTGGCAAAACAGCACAAGACAATATTAACCCTGATGAGGTGGTTGCTTTAGGTGCAGCCATACAAGCAGATATCTTGGCAGGTAACCGTTCTGATATTTTATTATTGGATGTTACTCCCCTATCGTTAGGTATTGAAACTATGGGTGGTTTAATGGATGTTATTATTCCACGTAACAGCAAAGTACCAACCAAGGCCGGACGTCAATATACCACATCTATTGACGGACAGGTAAATATGAAAATATCGGTTTATCAAGGTGAGCGAGACTTGGTAAAAGAAAATCGTAAGCTTGCTGAATTTGACCTAAAAGGAATTCCGGCTATGCCGGCAGGTTTGCCAAAGGTAGATATTAACTTCTTGCTCAATGCTGATGGAATCTTAACCGTTCAGGCTATTGAACTTCGCTCTGGCGTAAAACAAGAAATCGAAGTAAAACCAAGTTATGGTTTAAGCGATGATACCGTAGAAAAAATGCTGTTAGATAGTATTGCCCATGCACAAAGTGATGTAAATCAACGTATGTTGATAGAGGCCCGTAGCGAAGCAGAACAATTGGTTTATACCGCAGAACGCTTTATCGATAAAAATGCCTCATTGCTTACTGAATCAGAAATCACAGCAACAAAAGATTACATTGAAAACGTTAAGCAGGCTTTAACCAGTGGAGATAAAGATTTAATTCTGAAGAAAACAGATGAGTTGAACGAGTTTACCCGTCCGTTTGCAGAACGTGTAATGGATGCTGCTATAGGTCAGGCCATGAAAGGCAAACGAGTTGATGAATAATTCTACTGTTCCGAGAAAACTTGAAGAAACCTATAAAAAAGACTTAAATAAAAAAGGCTGTCTCAAAGTCGGCCGTCACCCTGAATTTTATTTCTGATCTCTTTGTAGAGATACTACAACGATGTCTCAGAATCTGAAACAAGTTCAGAATAACGAATCTCAAGACTTTTGAAATAGCCCTTTTTTATTAATTATATGAAACCTTACAGCATCATAATCCCTTTAATCTCTCCTGCTTTTTTGTAAATCTCAATTACCTCTTCTGCATTCTGTACCTGTTTTTTCACCGTAACCGAAACATATTTACCTGTTTTTGAAGGAACCTTAGTAAATTCCTCATTAGGCAAAATAGTTTTGAGCTGTTCTAACTGGTCTTCCTGTCCGGTAATGATAAATTTAAAAGCATAAATACCTGGAAACTGCTGTACAGCTTCAAGCTTTTCTTTAAAGTTTACATATGGATCATTATTACTTCCATCAGGAATATCATGAAATTCGATATCTTTATTAAATTCTTTGTTACTCATTATTTTAACTCCTCTTTTACTTAAATACAAATGTCATTCCCTTTTGGTTTTCATGAAATTTTGTCAGGCAAAAAGATTATTTTAGTTCCAGTTTTCAAACGAATATATACTCATAGCCTTTTTCATAAAAATGCAGAATTTTACCAATCAGCCTATTGATTTAGACAGTTTGCCTCAATATCAGGAAATGTCATTAAAGAAACCTAACCCAGAATATTGGAAAGTAATTGTAATCAATATTCTTATCTTTCTGTTTTTTATAGGTTTAGGCATATCGATTTTAATCATAAGTGATGAGGATATAAAAGCATACCTATACCTCATATTATCTGGCTATATCTTTTTGGCCCTCATGTTATTCATTATTTTCCGGGTTTCTTTTAATAAGCGGGGATTTGCTTTACGTGATAAGGATGTAATCTATAAAGATGGAGTGATTGCCGAAACCACCACCATTGTTCCTTTGAGCAGAATACAGCATGTAGAATTAAACGAAGGTATTTTTTCACGGATGTTTCGCTTAGGTACTATTGAAATCTATACAGCAGCAGGCTCTGAAGGTAAAATAAGCTTAGCCGGTATAGAAATCGAACTTGCAAAAAACATTAAAGAAGCTTTGGTTAAACGCTTGGACTATACACATCCCGAACAATGATTTCAAAAGATTTTAGCCAACCACAAAGGCAATCGGTAGCAGGCATTCTAATCACAGCAATCCACCTTCTGCGATTGGCTGTTAAAATAATCATTTTTCCTTTGGTCTTGTTTTTTATCAAAAGCAAAGCCAGTGTCTTTTATCTACTGCTTATTATAACCACTTTATTTATACTGTCGGTAATATATGCCTATTTTTATTTTATGAGGTTTACTTTTTACATCAATAGTTCTAAACAGGAATTTATTGTTGATAAAGGTATATTTAAGCGTACACATTTGAGTATTCCCCTAGAAAAAATACAGCAGGTAAATATTGATCAAAGTTTAGTGCAAAAAATAATAGGTGTTTACAGCATAAAAATAGACACTGCCGGGGCAGAAAGCAAGGAAGTAAGTATTGGTGCCATAGATGAAGAACTGGCTTATAGTTTAAAACAGCAACTTTTACAGAACCCAGTTCTTCATCAGAAAAATGCCTCAGTACAAAATGAAAATATAAATCCATCAGCTTTCATAAAAATAAGCGCATTAACTCTATTAAAAACCGGCTTAACAAGCAATTACGGCCAAAGTTTATTATTGCTTTGCGGTTTTATCTATGCCATTATACACCACATAAAAGAGATACTTAAAGCTTTCAATAACGACAATGGTCAGATAGAAAATTTTATGAGCAGCAGTTTAAGCTTATTTTCCATATCATTCTTAATTCCCCTTGTACTCTTAATTCTGCTTGCAACCAGCGTTATCAGAACCTTTATAAAATATTTTGATTTCGAAATCAGCAGGCACAATCACTCTTTATTAATATCTTCAGGATTATTTGCCAAAAAAAACACACTCATCACACCTAACAAAGTACAAATTACAGCATATAGCCAAAACTACTTTCAACGTAAAATGAAGTTGTTTAATCTTGAATTAAAGCAGGCACACGGCGGCCACGATCAATCTGGAAAAGAAAAACGAAACACGAACCTCGTATTACCGGGTTGCTCACCTGTTGAAAAAGATGAAATCATCAAGCTCATTTTAAGTCAGCTTCCTCCAAATGGAAGAGTTTATAAACCTAATTTCCGTTTTTTAAACCTGCCCATCTTTTTCAGAATCATTATTCCCCTAATAATTTATACCATCTTTTATTTAAATACAGATATAGTAAAACCATTTCTTTTAGTAGCGGTATTTTATGCATTAACAGGAATAGCCATGCTGTACATCAGTTATAAAAATCATCAGATTACCGTAACTGATGAGTTTATCATCAAACAAAGTGGAATTTGGGACATTACCCATGAAATTATTACTCCTCACAAAATACAAACTATAGCGGCTTTTCAATATCCTTGGCATAAGAGCTTAGACATTGGTCACGTAAATCTGCATACTGCTGCTGGTACCATCCATTTTAAATTTGGCAATTATACCCAGATTAAAAAACTGGTCAACTGGTGGCTTTTCCAAGTAGAAAGCAGCAATCAGAACTGGATGTAAGCTTTTACAAGCAAGTTCATTTTAATGACAGAAAACAACTTTTGGTGTGTACAATACTTACCAACATGGCTGTACATACGCACATTATTTCTTATTTTTGAAGTTTAAAATTAGGAGCAGGATTTGGACTATTTATCAGGATTAAACCCACAGCAAAGAGCCGCAGTGGAGACCACCGAAGGCCCCGTAATGATCGTTGCCGGTGCAGGTTCAGGAAAAACCAGAGTAATTACATATCGTGTTGCACACCTTATCCAAAAAGGTGTAGATGCATTTAACATTCTGGTATTAACCTTTACCAATAAAGCCAGTCGCGAAATGCGTGAACGCATTGAAAAAGTGGTAGGCAATGAGGCCAAAAATATCTGGATGGGAACCTTCCACTCTGTTTTTGCGAAAATCTTAAGAGTTGAAGCCGAGAAAATAGGTTATCCGAGCAATTTTACCATTTACGATACAGATGACAGCAAAAGTTTATTGCGAACCATCTTAAAAGAAATGCAGCTTGATGATAAACTCTATGCTGTAAATATTGTACTGAACAGAATTTCTTCAGCCAAAAACAACCTGATCTCTCATACCGAATATTTAGCAAACGAAACCATACAGGCAGAAGACATCAGTAACAAGAGGCCCTTAATGGGCATAATTTATGAAACCTATGCCAAACGCTGCTTTAAAGCTGGGGCTATGGATTTTGACGACCTGCTGTTCAAAACCAATGTGCTCTTAAAAGACCATCCCGATGTACTGAACAAGTACCAGCATAAATTCAAATACCTGATGGTAGATGAGTATCAGGATACCAACTTTTCGCAATATACCATTGTACGCAAACTGGCCGCCGCACACCACAACATATGCGTGGTAGGCGATGATGCGCAAAGTATCTATGCATTCAGGGGTGCCAATATCCAGAATATCTTAAATTTTGAAAAGCATTATCCTGATCTTAAAGTTTTTAAATTGGAACAGAACTACCGTTCTACCCAAAACATTGTAGAAGTAGCCAACAGCATTATTGCCAACAATAAAAACCAGTTGGAAAAAAATGTTTTCTCTGATAATGAAAAAGGCGACAGGATTAAAATATTAAGAGCTTTTACCGATAATGAGGAAGGCAAAATAGTTGCCGAATCTATTGCGCAAGAAAGAGCCTTAAAAGGATTAAATTATGCTGATTTTGCTATTCTTTACCGTACCAATGCCCAGAGTAGGGCAATGGAAGAATCGCTAAGGAAGCTGAATATTCCTTATAAGATTTATGGCGGCTTGTCTTTCTACCAACGTAAAGAGATCAAAGACCTCATTGCTTATTTTCGTTTAACTTTTAATCCGGCTGATGAAGAGGCTTTAAAAAGAGTAATCAATTATCCACGTAGAGGTTTGGGTGATACCACACTCGAAAAAATCTCTGTAGCTGCAGATCAGCATGGAATTACCATGTGGGAAGTCATCTGCAACCCACATCAGTATCTGGAAGGCAGAATACCCGCACAGCTAAATGATTTTGTAACCATGATCAAGAGCTTTGCCGCCGAATCTAAAAAACTGGATGCTTATGAAAGTGCACTTTATATTGCCCAGCATTCTGGTATCTTAAAAGAACTGCACAGCGACGATAGCGTTGAAGGTCGTTCGCGTTTTGAAAATATCCAAGAGTTACTGAACGGTATCAAAGAATTTGCTGAACGTGAAGATATTGAAGACCGTAGCCTGGCTATCTTTATGCAAGATGTAGCCCTCTTAACAAACGATGATAACGACAAAGAAAAAGACAAAGATACCGTGTCTTTAATGACCGTACACTCTGCTAAAGGATTAGAATTTAAAAATGTTTACATCGTAGGACTGGAAGAAAATCTTTTTCCTTCGCAAATGTCGTTAACATCCAGAACAGATCTGGAAGAAGAAAGACGCTTGTTCTATGTAGCCATTACAAGAGCAGAAAAAAAACTGGTGATTACTTATGCCACTTCCCGCTATCGCTGGGGCACGCTTACTTCTTGCGAGCCCAGTCGTTTTATCAATGAAATTAACCCCTCTTACTTAGAGCTGGAAGCGATTAAAGCCGCAAAACCCAGTTTCAGCACCGGAAGTTTTGATACCGAACGCAAAAGCTGGAGCCAGCAACGTGATTTTGCACCCAAATCTGCTACCAACAATAGCCCATCTCCTTCTTTACGGCCAAAAACTACAACCATCTTACCTAAAGCACACGTGCCTACGGCAGGATTTACCCCAAATGCCGCAAATGAATTTCAAAATGGCATGGAAGTAGAACATGAAAAATTTGGTTTTGGTAAGATTGTAAATATAGAAGGAGCTTTGCCGGATGTTAAGGCAACCGTATTTTTTCAGGGATTGGGTAACAAGCAATTGCTCTTAAAATTTGCCAAGCTCAGAATTGTAAAATAATTTTTAGCAAAACACAAAGGATAACAAAGCGCAAAGCATTTATAAATAAAGGACATCAAATCTTACAAGCTTTTAACTATGAATAGATTTATTTTATTGCTGTGGTTTCTATTGCTTTCTAAATTTTCGTTTTCTCAAAATTTAAAAAATGACAGCATAAAGTTATTTATTGATAAATCTATTGAATTAATAGAAGCAAATTCAATTCTTACTGAAAATCTTAGCAAGATTAAGAATGAATTGTATAATAAATCCCAAAACCTAAACTCAATAGATGAAGTTGCACCATTATACGAGGAAGTATTTAAACAGCTTAATGATTATCATGGAGGTTTAAAATACAAAGGAAAGACATACGGATGGAGCAACCCCAATGTAGTGGCAAATGCCTATCTAAAGAACAAAATAAAAACTGAAAAAAGCACATTTAGCAAGGTTATTGAAAAAAAAATCGGATATATCAGAATTGCAGGAAACAATGATTTTGCTTTTAAAAAAGTAGATAGTTTAGCCAACGACATCGTATCTCATATCAACCATATAAATTCAAATAAAATCAAGGGGTGGATCATAGACTTGAGATTAAATACAGGTGGAAATATGTATCCTATCTTACTTGGTTTAAAAGAGTTTATTGGAAATAACGTAATATTTGGCGGATTTAGAAATGCTCAAAATAAACCTACAGGAAATTGGGAAATCAAAGAGGGGAAGTTATGGATTGATGGCATCGTATTAGACAGAAAAATAGATTTAGATCATCCCGTAAAAACAAATATTCCGTTAGTTATTTTAACGAGTTGCTATACCGCAAGTGCAGGGGAAATGACTACCATATCTTTTATCGGAAGAAATAACACTTTTATCGTGGGAGAGCCTACAGCCAATTATACCACAGCAGTACAAGGTTTTGAAATAAACAACAATGCAGGAATTAATTTATCAACGGATTATGTTGTAGACAGAAATTTAAAAGTTTATAAATCAAATATTTCCCCTGATTTTGAAGTTTTAGGTGGAGATGATCTGGAAGATTTAAAAAATGACCATAAAATAATCAAAGCCTTGAGATTGTTAAGAAAATAGCAAGACCTTATTTTCAACTCAAAAGGCTTTTTCCTGAAAACTTTAAAATAAAACCTTTATTAAAAACATTATATTTTATTTGCCTATATTTGAAACATAATAAATCATTTCGATGAATTTCATAACCGGGAACTCTTACGAAATTTTAAGGTTCTAATCTTTACCCACTGTTTCATTCCGGTTATTTCATAATGATTTTATTAAGTTTTTCCATTAAATTTAATAAGACAACATGAACTTTGATTATAATACCACCCGTAGTGAGCTGATATTGGCAGAATACGGACGGAACGTACAAAATATGGTAAAGTACATCATCACTTTACCTACCAAAGAAGAACGCAATAAATATGCACAGGCCGTAATAGACCTAATGGGCTTTTTAAATCCACACCTACGTGATGTAGCAGATTTTAAGCATAAATTATGGGATCACTTGTACATCATATCCAATTACCAGATAGATGTGGATAGTCCTTACCCTAAACCAACACCTGAAACTAAAGAATTCAGGCCTGAACACATCGGTTACCCTCATCAAAGGATTAAATACAAACACTATGGTAAAACCGTAGAGAAACTGATTGAAACCGCCATACAGGAAGAAAATCCTGAAAGAAAAGCCGTTATGGTTCAAAACATTGCAAACTTTATGAAAATGGCTTATGTGCAGTGGAATAAAGATAATGTCGCCGATGAGGTTATCCTTAAAAATCTGGCTGAACTTTCTAACGGGCAGCTAACCTTAGAAGAAAACATTAATCTTAACAAAGTAGAGTTCAGGCCACAGAACAACCGCAATAACAATAACAACAACCGTAACAGAAACAACAAAGGCCGTAACAATAACAACAATAATAATGGCCGTCAACGAAACAACAATAAGCAACGCCATTAAGGATTTATTTACAACCTTATAGCTAAAAAATTTAAGATAAGAGAACAGATGAACGCATTTGAAATTACAGGCGGCAAAAAACTAAAAGGTGAAATCACACCTCAGGGCGCTAAAAACGAAGCACTTCAGATATTGTCTGCAGTTTTACTAACCGATCAGAAAGTAACCATCAGCAATATTCCTGATATTAAGGATGTAAATAAGCTTATTGAATTGTTAGGCGATCTGGGTGTTGCTGTTGAACGCTTAAACAAAGACACTTATACTTTCCAAGCTAAAAATATTGATCTTGACTTTTTCCAGTCGGATGTTTTTAAAGCCAAAGGCGGAAGTTTGAGAGGATCTATTATGATTGTAGGCCCTTTACTTGCCCGTTTCGGAAAAGCAGCTATACCTAAACCAGGGGGCGATAAAATTGGTCGCCGCCGTTTAGATACGCACTTTTTAGGTTTCGAGAAGTTGGGTGCCAAATTTGTATACGATAGCAAAAAAGCTTTCTTCAATGTAGATGCTACCGATTTAAAAGGTACTTATATTCTGTTAGATGAAGCCTCTGTAACCGGAACGGCCAATATTGTAATGGCAGCTGTTCTGGCTAAAGGAACAACCACGATTTACAATGCCGCCTGTGAGCCTTATTTGCAGCAACTTTGTAAAATGCTGAACAGAATGGGAGCCAAAATTTCGGGCATAGGCTCTAACCTGCTTACTATTGAAGGTGTGAAAAAATTAGGCGGAACAGAACACCGTATGCTACCAGATATGATCGAAATTGGTTCTTTTATCGGTCTGGCTGCAATGACAGAATCTGAAATCACTATCAAAAACGTATGCTATGATGAATTGGGTGTTATCCCAGATGTATTTAAAAAATTGGGAATTAAATTGGAACGTCGTGGCGATGATATTTTCATTCCCTCACAAAAACATTATGAAATAGAAACCTTCATAGATGGCTCTATACTTACAATTGCAGATGCGCCTTGGCCTGGTTTTACACCTGATTTATTAAGCATTGTTTTGGTAGTAGCTACACAGGCAAAAGGCAATGTACTTATTCATCAGAAAATGTTCGAAAGCCGTTTGTTCTTTGTAGATAAACTGATAGATATGGGCGCTCAGATCATTCTTTGCGATCCGCACAGGGCAAGTGTAAATGGTATCAATAAAAAATATAAATTACGTGGTATCAGCATGACCTCTCCTGATATAAGGGCCGGAGTATCTTTACTAATTGCAGCTTTATCAGCCGAAGGTAAATCGACTATTTTTAATATAGAGCAGATAGAACGTGGCTATCAGGATATCGATACCCGTTTAAGAGCTTTAGGGGCAGATATTAAACGCGTAGATGCCGCCGCTCCAAGTCATTAGTATTTAGTTTTGCTTACTTGTTAAGCCTATCAAAATATTATAAAAGCAGGGTCAATATCGCCCTGCTTTTTATCTTTTTCTCTCCCTCCTTTCAGAGGTTACCTTTTCCAATCCGTTTATTTTTCAGGTCTCTTATCTGGTTTCATTTATCTCTGAAAAGAAAAACCAATAAACCAAAAATGTTAACAAAAGTTAAAATGCCATTAACAAACAACCTTTTCTAAATTTTCATCGTCTTCCAATAAAAACAAATTAAATTATGTATAAACTTTTTTCCTTGGTACTCATTTTTATTTCAGTTAATGTTTACGCCCAAACCACTATCAAAGGCATCATTAAAAATCAAGATAACGAACCCATTCCCTATTGCTCCATCGGAATGAAAAATGCTACAATAGGCACCATATCAGATGAAAATGGCAATTATAAGCTTAGTATACCCGATAGTCTTAACAATGAAATCGTTTTTAGTGCCCTTGGCCATACAGAAAAGAGACAGTACAAAAACGAACTTATAAAGAATGGTAATATCATTTTAGATTACCATTCAACCGCTTTAAAAGCAGTTGTGATAAGCCATAAAAAAATGAAAGAGAAATTAATCGGTCAAAAATCAAGACCAATGTTAACTTTTTCTAAGATGTTTAACCAAAATGTATCAACAATTGAACAGGGAAATATTTTCGATATTGACCCAAAAACAAGATTAAAATCTTACAGTTTTTATATTATTCCCAGCTCTAAATACCAACAGATTACATTAAAACTAAACATCTATGGGGTAGAAAATAACATACCTAGTAACACGTTACTTAACCAGAACATCATTTATACCATCACAACTACAGGCTGGCAAAAAGTTGACTTATCACAATATAACCTTGTCTTTAACAATCTAAAACAAATTGCAATAACATTACAGCTTGTAGATTATAAACCATTAGACCATGTTGATTTTGTATTTGGAGTATCCGCAAAAAAATCTCTTTCAAAAAACCTTCTATTTCGTTACCAAAGTCAGGGAACATGGGAAAAAAACGATGGTGTTTTCATTACCAATCTGGAAGTTGCTTATTTAAAAAATAACGAAAGCAATGAACAACAATAAAGTTTTGAAGCTAAATCTTATATTTTCTGATGAAGTGATGCAACATTTTAGCTAATTACGCTTCTGTTTAAGATAAAGACAGGATAAAATGTCTGCTCTGCTTACAAATAAATTCTGATATTTTTATAAGGAACTGAATTGCTAAACTTGTCAATCAACATACGTATAAGATCAATCCACTAATGAAACAAACTATTTTAATCATCCTCTTTTTCTTATTTGTACAAAAACTAACCGCACAAAAACCACAGGTCTCACTTAACGAAATTCCTGTTTTCTTTAGCGAAATCAAAGAAGCCACAAAGCAGAATACCAGTCTTTGGAATAAAAATCTCTACGGCCCAATACTTTTGGCAGACTCTAAAACCCGACAGCTTTTTGCAAATGAGCTAGATACAGCGGGTATCTTAAAATATGATGGAAATATCTATACAGGAACTTTGCCTAACCATATTAATATTGCCAATACATCCATAAATTGGGGTGGAAAAAGATGGGCTATGATCATGCTTCCTCTTCCGCAAAACAAAGAAGACAGAATCAATCTATTGGCACATGAATTATTTCATAGCGCACAACCTTCATTAGGCTTTGCACTCAACAATCCAGAAAACAATCATTTAGATCAAAAAGATGGCAGGATTTATCTGCGTTTAGAATTAGAAGCATTGAAAAGAGCTGTCCAAACTACTTCTGAAAAAGAACTGAAACAACATCTTGCCAATGCAGTGGCCTTTAGAAAATACCGTCATGCACTTTATAATGGCTCAAGTACAACAGAAAATGCGCTGGAGCTCAATGAAGGAATAGCCGAATTTACAGGTGTAATGATTAGCGGCAGAAATAAAGCGGAAACTACAGAATTTTTCATAAATGGAATCAGTAACTTCTTTGCCAATCCCACATTTGTACGTTCATTTGCTTACCAGACTATTCCTGTTTATGGTTATTTACTGTACAATAAAGATAAAAACTGGAACAAAAAAATTAATGCAAGAACCGATCTAACAGATTATTTTACAAAAGCATTTAACATTAATATACCTACCTATTTAAAAAAGACAGTTAAAAAAATAGCCAGTAAGTATAATGCACAAACCATTATTCAGGAAGAAACAAAAAGAGAAGAAAAAATCAAGGAACTCATTGCTGAATACAAACTTAAATTTATTGAGCAACCTCATTTTGAAATACGATTTGAGAAAATGAGCGTCTCATTTGACCCCAGAAACATTATGCCCATAGAAGATAAAGGCACGGTCTATCCGAACATTAGAGTTACAGATCTGTGGGGTGTATTAACTGTTGAAAATGGGGCATTGATGAGTCCGAACTGGGATAAGATATCAATAACCAATCCTGTTAAAATAGAAGGTAAAAAAATAATTGGTGATGGTTGGACTCTTGAACTCATCGATGCCTATACTATAGAAAAAAATAAAACAAACAGCGGCTATAAATTAACGAAGAAATAACACACCGCTAAAACAAAAATTTATACCTAAAAGACTCACTCTAATATGAACACAAAACTATTAATGTCAATCAGTGCAGCTATAATGATAGCGATCGGTTTGGCATTCAGCTTTATGCCACAAGAAATTTTATCTGCTTTAGATATAACCATCACAGACCGTACAATGCCCCTGATCTTACAATTAACAGGAGCTTTATACTTGGGCTTTGGTACCATGAACTGGATGGCTAAAACGGTGCTTATCGGAGGAATTTATGCCAAACCCCTATGCATGGGCAATTTTGCACATTTTTTAATAGCTTCACTTGCATTGATGAAAAACCTCATGCGTAATTCAATCGCATCAACATACATTTGGATATTAACTATAATATATGCTCTATTAGCAATAGCTTTTGGTTTTGTTTCAATGACGAATCCCGGCAAAAAGACTACCGATTAATCGATAAATGAACATATTATTTATTTGCAGCAGAAATAAATGGCGAAGCCCTACAGCTGAAACGATTTATAAAAACAAGCAGAACCATCAGGTTAAATCTGCTGGAACAGAACCTTCTTCAAAAAACAAGGTATCGGCAAAGCTCATTATATGGGCAGATATAATTTTTGTGATGGAAAAAAAGCATAGACAAAGATTACAAGATAGATTCCCTAACGAAATGACCGATAAAGAAGTAGTTATTCTTGAAATTGAAGATGAATACCAATATATGGATGAAGAACTTGTTGAAATGATTAAGCTATCTGTTGATCCGTATTTATAAATTGAAATCCAATATTATTTTTCATATTCAGATACTGTAACCTTTGCTTTTCATATAACGTCAAAACTTTTTGGATTTACCCCATTAAGTAACACAATAAAGTGAAAAGCAATATAAGTATTATAAATTTAAGCGATTACCAAAAATCAGATTTTAAGCCGGCATACTGGATTGCATTTCTTGCATTATGTATGATTATGGGCGAATTGCATGAACAAGCACATGTACAAACAGGTTATTGGTTATGTGGTTGCTATGGCGAACGCAATTTTAATATTTGGGTTACTTGTTCAACTTGTATGGCCAACGGCTATATCGCTACGTTAGCTGGCCCTCTATTTTCTTATATAATCTATTGGATTTGTGCCTATCGCATACGTTATGCTCCAACAACTATAGGTAAATGGTATGCATTGGCAGTTCTTTTTGCTACACTGCCCTTCGCTCGTATTTTCACGGCAATAACAGGAGGAGGAGATGAGAAAATGTTTATTGCTTCCTTAACAGGAGTGCACTCATCTGCCATAATGGTACGAATAATAACAATTTTTGCAGTATCGGTATTTTGCCTGCCACCCATTATGATTGCAGCCAAGCAACTAACCGTAAAACACAAATGGCTGTACTTACTGGCACTAAATATTGGTCCGTTGTTATTTGCTATGGTATGGCAATGGCAAATTATGAACAGGCTACTTTCGGCTGGAGTATTAGTTCGTTCCTTTGCGGGAACCCCATTATTAATTGGAGTTCATTTTTTGGCAATGCTTACCCTATTCTATTGTTTGCGTCACAGATTAATACCTTACAGATTATCACGATCAAGATACTGAAATAAATTCAGGGCAACAATATTTAGGATCAAGACCTCCCTACAGCAAACCTGTATCATGCAGAACTTGTTTCAACATCTAAATCTTAAAACCAAAATGCCCTTCTGTTTTTAAACAAAAGGGCATTTAAGCACAATTGAAAAATCAACTATTTTTTATCTAAAGCTTGGTTAATTCTGTCAGATAAATCCTGTAAATGATATTTGGTCAATGTATCTGATGCGGATGCAGATTTAATAGTTTTATCTAAATCACGCAATTGTCCTCTTACTACAGAAGAAACATCACTTAGATTAACATCTAACCCAGAGCTCTGAGTTCTTCCAAACTGTTGTAATGCAGAAGAAGCCTGAGCAGGAGGATTGATAATCGCAATTAATTTATCTACATAGGCTTTTTGTAAATTTCTACGATAAGCGTCAATAGTTGCTCCGCCTTTAAGCTCTGTAAAAACCGAGTTATTTAAACCGTCGAACATATCAGAAATTTTATAGGCACTTGCTCCATCTTTAGCTTCGGCAGTAATTAAGTTTCCTAAAACTCTGGTCGATAATAAACGGTTAAGCGCTATGTTCTGTAATCTTGAAACCACAGTAAGCGGGTTTTCACCAATATTATCTAATATGGCTTGATCTAATAACCATTTAGGTGTAGTAAACACCTGTTTAGATAAGAAATCCATTGCTTCTTTCTGTGTGGCGGCAGGTGTACGCTCATACACTGTACCTGGCTGGTCTACAGTTTTAGGATTTTCATAAATACCGCCAATATTTTTACTTACATGACCAATATAACGGCCTAATTGTGTAGTTAATTGGCCATACATATTACCTAATTCATCGTAACCTTCTCCAGGTTGTTTAGTCCAGGCTTGTAGGTTCGATAAAATAACTTTTAAGTTCTTGATACCATACTCACTGGCTTTCATTGCATTATCACTTAAATCTTCGTTTTGCGAATGTGGATCATCAGGATTAGTTTCAGTACCAAACCATAAACGTCTGTTTTTGGCAGCTTCGGTAGTCATCTTATCTAATATTTTCATATCAGATTCTACCGTTTTGCTATCTGGGAAATATTTATAACCCCATTCTATAGCCCATTTATCATAATCGCCAATGCGTGGGTAAAGACCTTCTTTAGTAATATTATCTTCAGGCTGTGCTACATAGTTAAAGCGGGCATAATCCATAATAGAAGGGGTATGTCCATTAGCCTCAACCCATTTTTTGTTACGTAAATTCTCAACCGGAACAGTAGAACTCGATCCGTAGTTGTGGCGTAAACCTAAAGTATGACCAACTTCATGAGAAGAAACGAAACGGATTAAATCGCCCATTAATTCATCACTAAAATTAACTGTTCTTGCTCTTTTATCTACTGCTGCAGTCTGAATAAAATACCAGTCGCGAACCAGTTTCATTACATTATGGTACCAGTTAATATGGCTTTCCATGATCTCTCCCGTACGTGGGTCTGAAATACTCGGACCGCTTGCATTAGCTATTTCCGATGGTTTATAAACAATTGCCGAGTTACGGGCATCATCTAAACTCCATGTAGAATCCTGAGCTTTAGTTGGCGCTACTTTACCAATGATCGCATTTTTAAACCCTGCTTTTTCAAAAGCTTTCTGCCAGTCGTTAACTCCCGCAATTAAATAAGGCACCCATTTTTTAGGTGTAGCAGGATCAATATAGAAAACAATAGGTTTTGCTGGCTCAACCAGTTCACCTCTTTTGTATTTAGCCATATCCTGAGGTTTAGGCTCTAATCTCCAACGTTTTACCAATTCAAGTTCTTTAACACCTTGAGGGTTTTTATCGAAATCGATATAACCTACGGTGAAATAACCTACACGAGGATCAAAATAACGCGGCTTCATTGGATTTTTAGGAAGAATTACCAACGAAGTGTTCAACTCAACAGTAACAGAACCCGACGCGGCACCTCCACCCATAGCCGGGGCACCGCCCATACCCGAAGGAGCAGCAGTTTGCGCATAAGTTTTTACAGTGTTAATTTCTACATTAGTAGGAAAGCTTTTAACATCCTGAATATAGCTTCTGTCTGCAAGCTGTGCACCCATTCTAAATCTGGTTTTGGCGGCAGGAGAACTGAAATAAAAGATATCATTATCGCTATTGATATAATCAGTAACATCAATTACGCTCCCATCTTTACCTGGTGTATAAGCAGCGATATTAAAAGCAGCAGCAATAGGTTGAATACTAGAGTTTTTTAAAGACTGGTACATCGATCCTGTACTGTCAGCACTATAAGCCCTGAAGCTTACTTTACGCATAAAGATCTTGTTGTTAGGGCCTTTTTCAAAACGGATAACAGCACCACCAATCTGATCGCCTGCATAACCCTGCGCAGCTCTTACCTCTGCACCTGATTTAGAGATACGGCTTACTACCAGAATATCCCTGTTAAGTGTAGTATCTGCTATCTCAAAAAAGTATTTATCTTCTATTTTATGACTGGTGATCATCCCTTTGCGTGTAAGGGCTTTATTGGTGATTACCTGATCATAAGGTTTTGGTTGTGGTTTTGCACTTGCAGCAGCGCCCGGCATCCCTGCCCTGCGTGTAGTATCGCTGGCTGCACCACCCTGCGGCGGTCTAACCTGAGCATCAGCAAAGGCCACCACACTTGCGGTAATTAAGATTGTAAGTAATTGTTTTTTCATTTAAGTTAAGTAAGTTAAATTGTTTGTAAATATATACTTACGAAAGCAATAACCTCCATTAAAATAAATAACTTATTAGTTACAATAGAAACAAAAATCAGTGTAGAATTTTAAACAGCATTTCTTTCATTAAATCACCGTCAGTGGTATTTCCGGTACTTTCAAGCCCTTTACTTTTCAGGTCATATTCACGCATCAGACTAATGACATCAAACATCTTTGGCAAACTAAATGTACGTGCTGCCTGTTCGTAATCTTTAATAAAATAAGGGCTTACACCCAGTTCCTTTGCTGCATCTGCTTTATTAACGAGATAATGGTATTTAAGGATCTTGGTAAAGTATGAATTGAGATTGGCCATAACCATTACCATAGGGTTGGCCTTAGGATTATTGGCAAAGTAATTAATAATCTGGTTACATTTAAGAATATTTCGGCCTGCTAAAGCCTTTTGTAATTCAAATACATTATATTCTTTACTTATACCTATATTTTTCTGAATATGATCTGGTTCTATTAGCGTATCTTTATGGATATTTAAGCAAAGTTTCTCCACTTCATTGGCAATCTTAGAAAGATCCGTTCCTAAATACTCGGCCATCAAAGCCGCAGCTTGCGGAGCTATCCGATATCCTTTTTCTTTAATATAGTCTTCTATCCATGGCATTAATTTATAATCACGCACAGGGTCAGACTGAAACACAAGGCCACTTGAGTTAATGGCTTTATATATTTTTTTGCGCTTATCAAAATTGCCATATTTATATGCAAAAACAAGAATGGTGGTAGGTAAGGGTTTTTCAAAGTAGTTCAATACAAATTCAGCTTCTTTGTTTCCCTCTCCTTCCTTAATCCATTTTAAATCCTGAGCTTCTTTAACAATGATCAGCTGGTAATCAGACATCATTGGATACCTCTTGGCCGCATTAAGTATAGTAGCCATATCTGTGTCTTTACCATATAAAACAGTCTGGTTAAATCCCTTTTCACCATCAGACAGAATATGTTCTTCCATATAGTCAACAATCTGGTCTATATAAAAAGGCTCCTCTCCCTGCAATAAATAAATAGGTTTAAATTTTCGTGCTTTAAGATCTTTAATAATATCAACTGCGCTCATTGCCGGTAAATTTACAATTTAATTTATTTTGCTACTATCTTTGTGCCATCTAAACTTATTAAATAAGACATTATAATGTTTAAACCTATCCCCTTAAATTTACCACCTTATCCATTTAAAATAACCTTAAAAGATAATGGTCATTATATTTTTGATGAGATTAGGAAAAAACATTTATTCTTAACTCCCGAAGAATGGGTAAGACAGCATTTTATAAAGTTTTTAATTAACCAGAAAAAAGCACCGGCAGCTCTTATCCGGATAGAAGGTGGCTTAAAACTTAATCAGACCAGCAAAAGAAGTGATATTCTGATCTATAATAACAGCGGTGAAAAAATAATGTTAATTGAATGTAAAGCGCCTCACGTAAACATTACACAGGCAACATTTGATCAGGCTGGTCGTTACAATATCATACATAAGGTAAAATGGTTGGTGGTTACCAACGGACTTGACCATTACTTTGCAAAAATAGATTACCAGCAACATACTTTTTCTTTTGTTGAAGAGCTGCCCGATTTTGAGGAATTATAGCTTTGTAAACCAGCCTAAGCTTCAGGGTTGTTAAAAATTGTTAAGTATTTTCTAGGTTTGCCGCCAATAATTAGTTTAGCTCTAAATATTTTTAATTGACGGTATCGTATTATTAACTTATCTTTGCAGAATGTTTAAAATTAAACACTTAATTATTTTAAGTTTTACCCTGTCTCTCCTAATCTTGGGCGCATGTAAAAGCCGTTTCGAGAAGTTGCGTTTAAGCAACGACGTAGGCAAGAAATACCAAGAAGGTATCAGGTTGTACAATAAAAAGGATTATTCCAAAGCGCTGATACTTTTTGAAGGATTGGTTCAGAAATACAGAGGTACTGCAGAAGCAGAAGATTTAAACTATTATTACGCATATACACTTTACCGTTTAAAAGATTATACTACGGCCCGCTATAAATTTAAAGAGTTTGCAGATACTTATCCGGCAAGTAAAAACGCCGAAGAATGCCGGTATATGGCAGCTTATTGTTTTTACTTAGATTCTCCAAAATCATCATTAGATCAGGAGAACACTTATAAAGCTATTGACGCTTTACAACTATTCATTAACTTATACCCTAAAAGTGACAGAGCTGCACAGGCGGCAAAATATATTGGAAATTTAAGAGATAAGTTAGAGACCAAAGCATTTGATAATGCTAAGTTGTATTATGATTTAGGTGGGTACGATATCACAAACTACAAATCGGCGGTAATTGCATTAAAAAATGCGCAGACAGATTTTCCTGATATCAGGTATGCAGAAGAAATGAGCCTGCTTATTGTAAAATCGCAATATATGTACGCTAAAAATAGCTTACCAGCACGTCAAGAAGAAAGATATAATGAAGCCATAGAATACTATAACGAATTTACCGAGGCTTATCCTAACAGCAAGTTTACTAAAGAAGCCGGTCAGCTAAAAGATGCCTGCGTTGCGGGAATTGCCCAGGCTAAAAAACTTGTAGCTGAAGAGGCTAAACTTATAGAGAAATACAAAGCTTTGAACGAGCAAAGCAAAACAGATACCTTAACAAAGAAATAAATTTAGCATACACGTTAATTAATATAAAAATGAGTACACCAAAACCTGCTATACCAAACACTACGGTAACCAGAAATATCCACGATTTGGATAGATCTACCGATAATCTTTACGAGTCGTTGGTAATTATTGCTAAAAGAGCAAATCAGATTTCAAACAATATGAAAGAAGAATTGCATAGCAAATTAGCTGAGTTTGCATCATCTAATGATAATCTGGAAGAAATTTTTGAAAACAGAGAACAAATAGAAATCAGCAAGCACTATGAGCGCTTACCAAAACCAACGCTAATTGCCATGGATGAGTTTCTGAATGACAAAGTATATTACAGAAACCCGTCAAAAGATCAAAAATAAGACTTTGTGCATGGCGTTTTAAGCAACAGCGCATAAGCGCTATGCTGAACAGATAGAAACACATGCTGGATAAGAAAAATATACTGATTGGCGTTTGTGGCAGTATTGCCGCTTATAAAGCTGCTACTTTAGTCAGGCTTCTGGTAAAGGCTGGCGCAAACGTCAAAGTTATCCTCACTCCCTATGCGTGTAATTTCATTACACCCCTTACTTTAGCCACTCTTTCCAAAAATCCGGTATATACACAATACTTTGAACCCGAAACCGGAGTTTGGAGTAACCACGTAGAATTAGGGCTTTGGGCAGATTACCTGATCATCGCTCCCGCAACAGCCAATACCATAGGTAAAATGGCAAACGGTTTGTGCGACAATCTCCTTACAGCAGCTTATCTTTCTGCAAAATGCGAGGTGTTATTTGCTCCGGCCATGGACCTGGATATGTGGAAACATGAAACTACGACGGAAAATATAAAAAGACTGCAAGATTTTGGCAATATACTGATTAAACCAAATAATGGAGAACTGGCAAGTGGCCTGTACGGTGAAGGCCGAATGGCAGAGCCCGAAGAAATTATTGCGTTCTTAAACCATCACATTAAAGTTTCTTTACCTCTTTTGGGTAAAAAAGCATTGGTTACGGCAGGACCTACTTATGAAGCCATAGACCCCGTTCGCTTTATAGGTAACCATTCATCCGGTAAAATGGGATTTGCTTTAGCACATCAACTTTATAAACTTGGTGCAGAAGTTACTTTAATTACCGGCCCTACGGTAGAAAAAATTGATCATGTAAGCCGGATTGACGTGATCAGTGCCGCTCAAATGCTTAAGGCCTGTACAGAACATTTTGCCCAAAATGATATTATAGTAATGAGTGCTGCGGTTGCTGATTATACCCCGGTTAATGTAGCCGAACAAAAAATTAAAAAAACAGAAAGTGAGTTTAATATTACACTGAAAAAAACCACAGATATATTGGCTACTTTAGGGCAGCAAAAAAAAGAAAATCAGATTTTGGTGGGTTTTGCTTTAGAAACCAATGATGAAGAGCATCATGCAAAAGAAAAACTGCAAAAGAAAAATCTGGATATGATCGTATTAAATTCTCTTAATGATAAAGGAGCAGGTTTTAAGACCGAAACCAATAAAATCACTATATTTAATAAAGAGTTTAACAGCAAAAGTTTTGATATAAAAAGCAAAACAGATGTGGCTGTAGATATTTGTAATGAAATATTAAATTTGATGATTGCTAAACACCTCTTGCCTTAATGAAAAAGATCGCGGTTCTGTTTGTATATATTTTATTGGCTTTTGGCACTTACGCTCAGGAAATTAATGCCAGAGTACAGGTTCTTGCACCAAACGTTACAAATTTAAATCGCCGTAATTTAGATGTTATACAAAATAACATCCGCGATTTTATCAATAACAGCAAATGGACAGCAGAAAACTATCTACCTCAGGAACGTATAGAATGTAATCTTGTGATTACTATTACCAGTTGGGATGGTAACTCAACTTACAATGCCGAAGCTCAGGTACAATCTAACCGGCCCGTATTTGGCACTTCATATACAACTACTCTTTTAAATTTTAACGATAAAGACTTTGCTTTCAACTATACCGAAGGTCAATCCCTCGATTTTTCGGAACAAAATTATATAGGCAGTCTGAACTCACTAATTGGTTTTTACGCTTTTACCATTATCGGTTTAGATAAAGACAGCTTTAGCAAAACCGGAGGCAGTTTGTATTATCAGAAAGCACAAAACCTGCTTAATCTAGCCCAAAGCCAGGGAGGTAAGGGTTGGCGTGCGGCCGATGGCTTAAGAAACAGGTATTGGCTAAATGAAAATCTTTTGAGTAATCAGCTTAAACCTTTACGCATTTTTATTTACAATTATCATTTAAACGGATTAGATAAACTCCAAAATAATTTAAGTTCAGGATTAAAAGGTATCCTCTCTGCCCTTTCAGACCTGCAACAGTTCGATAAACAAAAACTTGGCTCTATTTTTCCTAATGTATTTTTTGCCGGTAAAGCCGATGAAATAGTAAATGTTCTTTCAAACCTAAATGCCCAAGACCGCAATAAGGCTTTTAATCTGTTAGCAGGCATAGATCCGGCCAACAATAGCAAATATGAAAGCCTGAAAAAACCCTTATAAGCAACTTATTTTCAAACTCTTATTATTTTTTACAAAAAATATTTTGATATTACGAATATCTTCGTACATTTGATTACGAAATAATTCGTAGTAACAAATGGAGAAAAATAATATCAAACCAACAGAAGGAGAAATGGAAATTTTACAGGTGCTTTGGGCCAAAGGTAAATGTACAGTTCGCGAAGTACATGAAGCACTTGATAAAAAAGATGCAGGATATACCACCACCCTGAAATTAATGCAGATTATGCATGATAAAGGTATGGTAGACCGTGATACTTCTTCTAAAACACACATCTATAACGCATTAATTAGTGAAGAAACTACTCAGCAGCAATTGGTAAATAAAATGATCAATAATGTTTTTAATGGTTCAGCTGCTCGTTTGGTAATGCAAGCTTTGGGTAACCAAAAAACCAGCCATGAAGAAATAGAATTAATTAAAGATTATTTAAGCAAACTAGAAAACAAATAAATATGGAGGCAATAGTTCACAATTTGGTTAAAGCCTTAGGATGGAGCATATTACATTCGTTATGGCAGGGTGCAGCAATTTTTGCACTATTATGCATCGCACTTGTTTTATGTAAAAACAGCACCGCCAGACTTAAGCATAATTTAGCATTTGGTTCGCTAGTACTCATTTTTGTGAGCTTTTGTATTACTTTCTTTAGTTTATTTAAACTGCCGGGTATTGCTGCGGCCGGTAATGAAAACATGAATGCCCAGACCTATTATTTTTTATTACAGCAAGCTAACTCACTCAATTTCAAAACAGAAAGATACTTCCCTTACCTTACAAGTCTCTACAGTATGGGAATTATCTTCCAACTGTTTATTATTTTAAAAGGATATTTAGGTTTAAAAAGTTTAAAGAAAGCAGAAAACTTTGCAGTGCCTTCGGCATGGCAGAATGCTTTTATAAATACAATTGAACAACTAAATATCCGTAAAAAAGTAGGCTTTTATCTTTCTCCAAAAGTTAATGTCCCTTTAGTTATCGGCTTTTTTAAACCTGTAGTATTGTTTCCAGTTGCGCTGGCCACTCAATTAGATATACAACAGGTGGAAGCCATACTGATTCACGAATTATCCCACATTAGAAGAAACGATTACCTTATCAATTTAATGAAGGTAATGGTAGAAACCTTATTATTTTTTAATCCATTTGTTTGGTTAACCTCTCGTTTCATACAGATTGAACGTGAACATGCCTGCGACGATCTGGTTGTAAATTTCACTAACACACCGGTAACCTATGCGCATGCTCTGTTAAAGTTAGAGTTAATTAAAAATAAACAAAAACCAAACCTTTCGCTGGCAGCAGCAGATAATAATTATCACCTCTACCAGCGTATTAAAAGAATTACAAATATGAAAACCAATTACATCAACGTTAAACAGCAGTTATTTATACTGACTTTAACAATCGGAACAATCATATCTGTGGCATGGATCAAGCCAACTCAGCCTGAAAAAGTTAAAACTACCAAAGGAAAACCAGTACATGAAATTAAAAGTCTGGCCACAGAAACAAAAAAACCTCTTTCATTAGCACTCAAAGCAGATACTGATACTACTAAGAAAAAGAAAAGACCATTTAAGCTCATTACTACTAACGATAAAGGTGAAACCATTACCTATACTTCTTTAGATGATATTCCTGATAGTATCAGAATTAAATTGGATGAGATGAAAAAAAGATTTGAATCTCCTGAGTGGAAAGATAAAATAGCTAAGATCGAGCTTAATGCCAAAGAAATGGAGAAAAAATTCAATTCAAAAGAATGGAAAGACAAAATGGCAAAAATTGAATTTGATGGCAAAAAGTTAGAAGAAATGTTCAACTCTAAAGAGTGGAAAGACAAAATGGCTAACATCGAGCTTAATGCCAAAGAAATGGAGAAAAAATTCAATTCAAAAGAATGGAAAGACAAAATGGCAAAAATTGAATTTGACGGCAAAAAGTTAGAAGAAATGTTCAACTCTAAAGAGTGGAAAGATAAAATAGAAGAAATTAAAAAATTCCAGCAATCTCCTGAATATAAAGAATTAAGAAAAAAATATGAGAAGGATTTAGAAGAATTAAAAAAGCAAAAAGGTATATCGGGTTCTACTTTCTTTTTTGAATCATCAGCATTACCTCTAAAATTGAGTGTACCGGTGATTTCTGAAAAAGCCTTGGATCTTGTTGCAAATTTACCTGCTCCACTTCCGGCAGTTCAGGTTAAAGACATTAAATAAACCAAACACACCATACAAATCTGAAGTGAGGGTAGTTATCTTAATAGCTACCCTATTTTTTATCTGATTATTTACATTTCAAATGATAGCAAATTAGCGATTCATCATTAATAACCAGACCTCCATACTAAACAGATTCAAAATGCGGAAATACTGAGTCATAAAATATTTTGATTTCCCATAATTGGTTCATCAACTGCCTATCAAAGCTGAAAAGGAATTTCCCACTTCTACTTATATCTACTCGGCAAGGCAGTTATGGGGCAAAAAAATAAGCGACAAGAAGGTAATCTATTTGATATTAATTCTTTAAGAAAAAGTAGTTTATATAGATTTTTTGGGAAGCTGGTGCAAACCCTACTTGGCAGAAATACCCGCATCTGCACGGCTGCAAGAAAAAATGCGAAAACAAGATGTGGTCTTTCTCTTTATTAATTTCTATGATGCACAAACACAATGGTTAAGAACCATAAAGGAAAAAACTTAAATGGTATTGAAGCCAAAGATCATGATTACTTTGAGCAAGCTTTTGGCATTAATAGAACAGGATTTCCACGGCAGGCTTTATTAGATAAGAATGGAGTCCTGGGAAATTCTTCTGCCCCAAGCCCAGTGGTCAAACAATTATCCAACTAATAGAACAATATCTTAAATAGCTCAAAGAAAAAGGGTGCATAAAACCTGAAATAGATTTTTATGCACCTTTGTTGTAAAAATCGACTACCGATTAATTACTTGATTTCTTCGTATCGTCATTATTGATACGTCGCTCATTTTTCTTGATACCATCTGTAAGTTTTCCAAATTTCCAATTGAGACTTACACTAAAGCGACGGTAGATATTGTAATTTAAACGTTCTTGTGTAAAGTTAGCTCCTTCTGTTAAGTTCTTATATACATTGTATTGCTTAAAAGGATTGGCGACCATGCCAAATAAGGTAAGTTTATCTTTGATCAGGTCTTTACTTACGCCCAAGCCCATAAAGTAGAAACTATTAGATTTACCTTGCAGCATTACCGAAGGTGCTGAATAATTAAATGAAATACTTGGTTTCCAACCATTATCAAATTTGTAATTACTGCTAAATGAAGTATACCCTGTTAAGCCGCTATTTTTAGTAGTGATCCCATTTATTGCTCCTTCTAACCATATATGGTTAAGATTGCCATTAACATTTGCACTCCATTTTGAGGTAATCGGATAATTGAAATTAATATTTAGCCCAAGCAGGTTATTCTTACCAATATTCAATGACGTTATACGTGTAATGTTTTGTGCTTCAAAATACTGATAGACGGTTTGCTGGGTATTGTTGGCAAAATTATAGCTCAAGCTTAAGTTCAAAGATCCCTTTTTAAAGTTACTATAGGTCAATTCAAAGTTGTTACTGATTACTGCTTTCAGGTCTGGATTACCCGTATATTCAAAGTTAGGCCTCGATTTGTCTACAAAAGGATTCAAATCGTAAATGCTCGGACGCTGTAAGCGCTGGGTAAAACCTAAACTAATGGCTTGACTATTTGCTAATTTCTTATTAAAAGATAGTGAAGGCACTAAATTAAAATAGTGATTTTTTACTGTTGAATTTGTAGAACGGAAATCACCACTCACATAAGTTGCCTCAAGTCTTGCTCCTGCTTTAAAAGTTAAGGTACTATCTAAAACTAATGTATAAGAATTATATACCCCAAAAATATTCTGATTGTTGTAATAAATATTACTTTGTGTAGCATCATATACATATACATTTTGGGTTTTATCTAAATTATAATGTTCTGAAATAGCAGAGCCATCCCTTAAAATTACTTTTGCCCCTGCTTCAACTGTAATCTTTTTAAATGGGTTAATATAATCCAGCTGGAAAGTATGCTCTTTAGTCTTACTTTCATTGTCTTGTTTATAATTTGTTCCGGAGTAATTAACCTCATTTAAAAAATCAACCTTGTTATGTTGTGGGTTTCCATAATCAGATAATTTATAAGAAAGGGTAAGTAAATGCTCCTTTTTCTTTTTAAAACCCAGTTGATAATTTAAATTATATTCTATTCCGCCCCATTCGTAGCGTGTAATACCGTTCATATTATAATTACTTAACTGAGACCCATCTTTCATATTGAAGAACCGTGTAGAATTTTGCTCGTTAAAACCTGCATATGGATTGATCTCGGCAGTGATCAAATTAAGAGAATCAATTTCGTAACTCAGTTCTGCACCTCCCCATGCCCATCTGTTATCTATTTTATTTTCGCCAATAGCTAAAAGACTGCCAGAAGTAAGGCCTGTTGTCAATCTCATATCCTGATTTTTTAATCCATCAACCTGCCATACACCTGTTCCACCATACGCAGAAGCACCAAAATTCCCCTGTCTTAATGTTAAATTACCATTTATACCTGGCCCTCCCGGAGTTTGGTTTCGTAGGTTGATATTACCATTGTAACCATTGGTAGCTTTCTTATTGGTAATGATATTGATCAATCCTGCAAGACCTTCACTTTCATATTTAGATGGGGGTGTGGTAATCACTTCTACTTTCTGAACATTTGATGCAGGCATGTTTTTTAAAACCTCTTTTGGGTCTCTTGCCAACATACCAGATGGTTTACCGTTGATCAGTATCTTATAGTTGCCATTGCCTTTAAGCTTTACATTGTCATCAGCATCAACAGAAAGCAAAGGAATTTTACGCATCATATCCAATACCGAAAGGGCCTTGCTTTCAGGATCCGCCTGTACGTCATAACTGATCCTGTCTGGTTCTTGCTTAATTACCGGTTTGCTAGCCACTACAGAAACTTCCTCTAACTTATTGCTTTGAGATACAGCCCATATTTTACCCAAATCAACAGATTGTTTAACATCAACTGCTATATGTTTAGTATTATAACCTAAAGAACCAATAACCAACAGGTAATTACCCGCACCGATCTTGTCTATAGAAAAATTGCCATTTTCATCACTTACTACACTTTTTAAGGCCGTTCCGTTTGATTGAAGAGAAACCGTAAAAAATTCACCCGGTTTTTTAGTCAGAGAATCTATGATGCTCCCTTTTACCTGCCAGTTTTTTTCCTGTGCATTAGTCATATTTACAGCACATACAACTGTAAATAGAGAAAGTAAAAATAGTTTGATTGTTTTCATTTGTGCTTATTTGTTATTTCAATGCCCCGAAGCATTTCTTTTTACAAGACAGTATTTTTTAGCTTGCGTTGCACCACATCGTTATAAAAAAGCACACAATGTTTTACTTAATTGATTTCCTGATATTTATTTTTTCCATCAGCTTCATTTCATATAATCTATTTCAAAAGCCTGTCGTTTTTTGTTAATTTAGCACAGAGATATGCTACAAAAACTTTCTATCCGTAATTATGCTTTAATAGACAGCCTTGACATTACTTTTGGCAATGGTTTAAATATCATTACAGGCGAAACCGGAGCCGGAAAATCTATTATTTTAGGCGCCTTGTCATTGATTTTAGGACAGCGTGTAGAAAGCAAATATTTTTATAACCAAAACAAAAAATGTGTAATTGAAGGGATCTTCAAGGTTTCAGGACATGAACTGAAAGAACTTTTTGAAACCGAAGACCTGGATTTCTTTGATGAAAATATGTTAAGGAGAGAGATTGCCATAGATGGCAAATCAAGGGCATTTATTAACGATACCCCTGTTAATCTCAATACCTTAAAATACATTGGCGAGCGTTTAATTGCCATACACTCGCAACATGCTACTTTAGAAATCAACAGTAGCGATTTCCAATTATTGGTTTTAGATAATGTGGCTGGTCAACAGGATGTGCTGACCAAGTACAAATCTGATCTGAAGCAATTGAAGTTGAATGAACAAACACTTAAAGATTTAGAAGACAGGGCACTTGAAGCTTCTAATAAGCAAGATTATGAGCAGTTTTTGTTTGATGAACTAACAGCTGCCAATTTAGTTGCAGATGAACAAGGTGAATTAGAACAGGAACTTCAAAAACTTACCCATGCCGAAAGCATTAAGATCAGTCTAAATAATTGTATACAGCTTTTAGATGAAAGCGAGCACAATATTATTGGCCAGTTAAAAGAAGCTGCTCATACACTAAAAAATGTGGAGCAATATGATAAAGAAATTGAAGCCCTGGCAGTAAGGTTAAAGTCTGTTAATATTGATCTTAAAGACATTTCCTTTGAGTTATCTAAAATAGAAGAAAATACCCTGCATAATGCTGAGCTTTTACAGGCTACCCAAGATCGTCTTAACCTGATCTATACCTTACAGCAAAAACATAAAGTAAGTTCAATTGACGGGCTTATCGTTATTCAACAACAGTTAGAAGCAGGTTTAAGTGAAAATGCATCCTATCATGAAAAAATAGATGTGCTAAAAAAAACAATCGCGAAACAGCAAAGCGATTTATTGGAAATGGCTAAAAAAATAAGTGAGAACCGTAAAAAAGCAGCTGTTAAAGTACAAGAACATATAACCGGAGTTTTACACAACTTAGGCATGCCCAATGCCAGTCTTTTAGTCGATTTACAGGAAGAGGCTCAGCTTAGAAAAGATGGCATTAACCAAATAGGTTTCTTGTTCAGCGCCAATTTAGGGCAGGTACCTGCACCTGTGCAAAAGATTGCCTCAGGTGGTGAATTGTCGCGTTTAATGTTGGCCATTAAATCTTTGCTAGCAAAGAATACATCTTTAGCTACGCTTATCTTTGACGAAATTGATACAGGTATATCTGGCGAAACTGCTTTAAAAGTAGGTCAGGTTATGGAGAAATTGAGTGAAAACATGCAAATCATTTCCATAACTCATTTACCTCAAATTGCCGCAAAAGGTAAAAATCATTATTTTGTTTATAAAAGTGAGCAAGACCAGAAAACTTCTACCGGGATTAAAAAACTTAACGATAATGAAAGAATCTTAGCAATTGCCGAAATGCTAAGCGGTAAAAACCCTAACGAGTTTGCATTACAAAACGCAAAGGCTTTATTAGCGATCTGATTCTGTTCTGATTTTTCCTAGAATTTCATTCTCTGTATTCTTATTGCATTTAATATAGCCAAAAATGCTACACCCACATCTGCAAAAACAGCTTCCCACATGGTAGCCAATCCACCTGCTCCCAAAATCAGTACAATTACTTTAACACCAAAGGCTAGGCCTATATTCTGATATACAATATTTTTAGTGGTTTTACCGATCTTAATTGCCGATGCAATTTTACTCGGCATATCGTTTTGTATCACTACATCAGCTGTTTCAATGGCCACATCGCTACCCAAAGCCCCCATAGCTATTCCTATATCACTTAAAGCCAGTACGGGGGCGTCATTGATCCCATCGCCTACAAAAGCCACCACATTGCTCTTATCTGCTTTAATTTCGTTAAGCTTAACAACTTTATCCTCAGGTAATAAATCGCCAAAAGCACTATCTATTCCTAGTTCTTTGGCAACTTTCTGTGTGATGGCATCTTTATCTCCGCTTAGCATTACTATCTTTTTAACACCATTTGCATGCAAATCAGTTATTGCCTGTTTCGCATCATCCTTAACTTCATCTGCAATAAGCACATAACCAACATATACATTATTTACAGCCATCAAAACAATAGTTTCTACTTTCTCATCTATTTCTGCCGGGTAAGCAACGTTCATTTTCTTCAATAATTTAGCATTACCAGCGCTTACACTTTTACCATCAATAATTGCAGAGAGCCCATGTCCTGCAATTTCTTTAACATCACTTAAAGGTAAGAATGATTTTTCACCATAATACGCAACAATGGCCTTGGCAATAGGATGTGTAGATTGGCTCTCTAGGCTAGCCAGTAACTTTAGGAATTCTTCCTCATCCATTTCAGTTTTGATCTCTGTAACTTTAAAAACGCCGTGAGTTAAGGTGCCTGTTTTATCCATCACCACTGTGTTTAATTGGGTTATTACATCCAGATAATTTGAGCCTTTAAACAGAATTCCATTACCCGAAGCAGCACCAATACCACCAAAATAACCCAACGGTATTGATATTACCAATGCACAAGGGCATGAAATCACTAAAAATACCAAGCCTCTGTATAACCATTCATTAAATTGATAATCAGATACAAAAAAGTATGGAATAAAAACCAGTGCAAGAGCAAGAAAAAATACAATAGGGGTATATATCTTTGCAAATTTTCTGATGAACAGTTCTGTTTTGGCCTTTTTAGAAGTTGCATTCTGAACAAGTTCAAGAATCTTAGATAATGCACTATCCTCAAATTTTTTCGTAACCTCTAAGCTGATCACGTTTTCCAGATTTAACATACCTGCTAATACCTGTTCACCTTTCCTAATGGTTTTTGGCCTGCTCTCTCCAGTAAGTGCTGCAGTGTTAAAACTGGCGCTATCGTTTAAAAGTGTACCATCCAGAGGTGCCTTTTCGCCTACCCTTATCTGTATGGTATCTCCTATCTTAATCGTATTTGGCTGTACATCTTTATAATTGCCATTAGCTTCTAAATGCGCAATGTCAGGTCTTACATCCAATAAGGCCTTAATGTTATTTTTAGCTTTGTTTACAGCCGCATTCTGAAAAAGCTCTCCTATAGAATAAAACAACATTACAGCAACTGCCTCAGGGTATTCTCCTAAAGCTAACGCACCTATGGTTGCCAATCCCATCAGTAGAAATTCAGTAAAAATCTCTCCTTTTATAATAGTACTATAAGCCTCTTTCAAGACAGGAAAGCCTACGGGAATATAAGCTAATAAATACCAGGCCAGTCTAATATAGCCTTCAAAAAAAGAAGCCTCAGTATAATCTAATAATATACCGCCTAACAACAAAAGCAGGCTCAGTAAAGCAGGAATATAAGTTTTAAAAGAAGAAGCATCACCATGTGAATGGTCATGACCATCGTGCGAGTGCTCATGCTTGGCATGAACACTGCAACAAGCTGCTTCATTTTCTGTATGTGTATGTTTTGTAAACTCCATTTATCTTATTTAGAATAATTCAAAACTAAGCATAATAAGTATCTTAATCATAGGCTTCAAAGTTATTTTTATGTCAAACACAATAAAAAGTGTTAAAAAATGTTAATTATATAAATCACTACAAAAATGAAATTGTTTAAAATATCGTTTTTATATAACGAAATTTTCCGCAAGCTTGGCTTAGACAAAATTTATTACTGGTTCAACAAGTAATATTTCTATTGCTTTTTAAGTTTTTTTTCAAACATTTAACTAACTTTCGCGTCCAGAACTTAATTTAAAAGGCATGAAAGTTAATCATCTTAAAAATTACTTTGCCGCTTTGGGTATCATTGCAGGAAGCTTTACTGCTTACGCCCAAAGTGCACCCAAAAAATTTATTGACCCGGCAAATATGGACTTGAGCGTTAAGCCAGGCAATGATTTTTACGAATATGCAAGCGGAACTTGGATAAAAAACAATCCTGTTCCGGCCAAAGAAACCCGTTGGGGGTCTTTTAATGAACTCAGAGATTTTAATGTAAACGCAGTTAGGAGTCTTGTAGAAGCAGCTGCTGCCAATAAAACAGCTCCGGCAGGCTCAGTAACTAAACGTGTAGGCGATTTCTATGCAGCAGCAATGGATAGTTTAACCATTGAGAGATTAGGGTATACACCTATAAAAGCAGATCTTGAAAGAATTAAAAATATTGCAAATCTTAATGATGTACTGAATCAGGTTACCTATATGCGCAGCAATGGTATTGGCAGTGCCTTATATGGATTTGGTGTGGGTCAGGACCGTAAAAATGTAACCAAATATATGGTAAACATTTCACAAGGCGGTACAACCCTAAGCGACAGAGATTATTATCTGAAAGACGACAGCAGAAGCGTAAAAATAAGAGAGGCCTATGATACTTATATGACCACTCTCTTTAACCTTATAGGTTATAGCAAAGAAGAGGCCGCAAAAAAAGCTAAAACCGTTTTCGGGATCGAGAAAAAATTAGCGGAAGCTCAGATGAGCCGCCTTGAAATGAGAGACCCGTATAAAACGTATAATAAGCTTACGCTTTCTGAATTTAATAAAATAACACCTGATATCAACTGGAACACTACATTAACCAATTTAGGTGTTAAAGGACAGGACAGTGTTTTAGTGAACTCACCTAGTTTCTTTAAATCTTTAAATGAATTATTAAACTCTGTTTCTGTTGCCGACTGGAAATCATATCTGGAATGGAATGTACTTAAAGGAGCTGCTAATAATTTAAGTTCTCCCTTTGTTAATGCAAGTTTTGCTTTTACCCAGGTTCAAACCGGACAAAAAGTACAAACTCCGCGCTGGCAACGTATGTCTTCATTAACAGATGGTGTTTTAGGTGATTTACTCGGACAACTGTATGTAGCTAAATATTTCAAACCTGAAGCTAAGGCGCGTATGGATGAGATGATCAAAAATCTGCGTAAAGCTTTTGAGATCAGAATCAAAAATCTGGATTGGATGAGCGATGCCACTAAGGAAAAAGCGCTTGCAAAATTACATGCTTTTTATCCTAAAGTTGGTTATACCACAAAATGGAGAAATTATGATGGCTTGGTGATCAAACGCGACACTTACTTCCAAAACTTACGTAATGCAGGTATTTGGGGCTTCAAAGATAATATTAGTCAGTTAGGTAAACCTATAGACCGTACTCGTTTTGGTATGACTCCTCCAACGGTAAATGCTTACTATAGCCCAACCATGAACGAAATTGTTTTCCCTGCTGGAATTTTACAATTCCCGTTCTTCCATCCCGATGCTGATGATGCTGTAAACTATGGAGGAATTGGTGCTGTTATAGGTCATGAAATGAGCCACGGTTTTGATGATACAGGTAGCCAGTACGATAAAGATGGAAATCTAAAAAACTGGTGGACTGATGAAGACAGAGCTAAATTTAATGCTAAAACCAAACTTTTAGGCGAGCAGTTTGATGCTTATACTGTTTTAGATACTATTCATGTAAATGGCAAATTAACTATGGGTGAGAATATTGGTGATTTAGGCGGATTAAATGCTGCTTATACTGCGTTTAAAATGACCAAGCAAGGCCAAAGCAAAGAGAAAATAGATGGCTTTACTCCTGATCAACGTTTCTTTTTAGCATGGGCACAGGTATGGAGAGGAAATATTCTTCCTGAAACAGCAGCACAGCTTATCAAAACTGATACTCACTCACCAGGGCCTTACAGAACCATTGGTGCTCCTGTAAATATGGATGCATGGTATGAGGCTTTTGATGTAAAGCCAGGTGATAAATTATACAAAAAACCTGAAGATAGAATTAGACTTTGGTAAAATAAAAAGGAGGCTTAAAGCCTCCTTTTTATTGGTATTTACGCTGTATCTTCTTAGGCAATTTTGCCAGAATCAAATTTCTGGAATTTTTAATTCTCTGTTTGAGCTCTTCATTACCTAAAACTTCTAAACTTTCTATCTCAACCCATTGCCCTTTAGCCATATGTCTGGCTTGTTTTATTCCCGGTCTGGCAACTAACTCATCAAATTCTTCTTGATTACATTTAACAGAAAATCTACAATTGTCATCAATGGCTATAATAATAAATATCTTCTCTTCTATTAAAAAACACAAATGTTCCCATTTAATATCTTCTGTTGTACCAGGTAACGATAAACAAAACTCTCTAAGGCTTTCTATATTCATACGATAATAAGTATTTCTATTCGCCTATAAATTTAAAAACAAAAAGAGCATATTGATGTTTAATCATTAATTTTAGAGAATGAATGTTTTAGTACAAACTGCCGACGGATCCAATACTTTGTTTAATCCGATTATTGGCGAACATTATCATTCGGCGCATGGTGCATTGCAAGAAAGTGAGCATGTTTTTATCCAATCCGGATTAAAACACTTTTTAAGCTTAAACGAAGAAAATCATGTGCATATACTTGAAGTTGGTTTTGGCACCGGTCTCAATTTTATATTAACGCTTGATTTCTGCCTGCAAAACAATATCGGATTACAGTACACTGGCATAGAAGCATTCCCTTTATCGGTTGATATAATTGAACAAACTGGTTATCAGAATTTTGTTACCCCAAAAACCTGGAATATTTTTATTAGCGCCTATGAAAAAGCTAAGATGGGCAAAGTACAACTTACACCTACCTGTACGCTTGAAATCAAACATTTATCACTTGATCATTTTATTAGCGCAGATAAGTATGATATTGTTTATTATGATGCTTTCTCAGTAAGGCACCAACCCGAAATGTGGAGCAACGAAATTATTGCCCATACTTGTAATTTCTTAAAAAGCGGAGGCATTTTTATTACCTACGCCATTACCGGAAATTTGAAACGTGCAGTAAAAAGTTGTGGATTTGAAATAGAAAAGATTAAAGGAGCTCCTGGCAAAAGAGAAATGCTAAGGGCGTTAAAACATTAATAAACTTATATACCATGAAAGACTTAAAATTACCATTTATTGCTCACCTTACTTTGGTACTGCTGTCTATCCTCATGTTAGGGTATTTAGCCATTTTAGGTAAAAGCCTGTTAGCCCCTCTTTTGTTTTCATTGCTAATGGCACTCTTACTTTTGCCGCTCACTAATTTCCTTGAATATAAGCTCAAATTTAGAAGAAGTTTGGCGGCCATAGTAGCTGTAATTGCTATGATAGCTGTATTGTATGCTATTATTTACTTCTTTGCAGCTCAACTTAGCGAGTTATGGACCGATTGGCCTCTTCTGGTAAATGAGGTTACCAAGGCTTTTCATGAGCTTCAGATCTGGATATCTAAAACCTTTCATATCAACACCTATAAACAACAATCATATATTACCAATACTGCCGAAAAAGCCTTATCAAGTGGAGCAGTGGTGGTGGGTACCACATTGATCACCTTATCTTCCAGCCTTTTATTTTTAGGTTTCACTATCCTTTTTACCTTTTTCCTGCTTAATTACCGCCGTTTGCTTTACGGATTTTTAACCTCGGTGTTTAAAGAAGAACATAAAGAAAAAGTAAACAGCATAGTTAACGAGATACAACGTATTATAAAAAAATACATTACAGGGTTGTTTATACAAATGCTTATTGTAACCACCTTAATGATTACAGCATTATCTATTTTAGGTGTTAAATATGCTATTTTATTAGGACTTGTTGCAGGTATTTTCAACATCATACCCTATTTGGGTATTGCAACTGCGCTGATTATAAGTGCACTGATAACCTTTGCTACTGCAGGTGGCGCTCAGGCACTTATAGTAGTATTTATATTTGTAGGCATACATGCAATAGATGGCAATATACTGATGCCCTTAGTTGTAGGATCGAAGGTTAAGATCAATGCTTTAATTGCCTTTGTTGGCATTGTTGTAGGCGAAATGATCTGGGGTATAGCTGGTATGTTCTTATGTATTCCTTACTTAGCCATGCTGAAAATTATTTTTGCAAATATAGATGAGCTTAAAGCCTGGGCTATTTTATTTGGGGAACAGCCTAAAAGAAAAATAAGAAAACGCCGTAGTTTTCAACTCACAAAGAAAATACGTATAGAAGAAGCAGAATAATAGCATGGCAGAACAAAACTCTCCAAAAGCACCACATTTATTGAGTACCTCAGCTAACTTACTGGGTTTTTGTTTTATTGTTTTAACTTCCTTAAAGATTTCAAAATTAAACGGATCTACTTTTATTGACGAAGGAGCGGCTTTAGCCATTGTTATTTTTATGAGCAGCTGTTTTCTTTCTTTCCTGTCCTTACGGAGTAAATCTCCTGTAAGATCAAATAGACTCGAAAACACAGCTGATATTTTATTTCTTTGCGGTTTAATTGTTCTTTTTATTACCACAATTTTAATTGTCTTAAATATTATTTAAAAATGCCTACAAACATTGCCCCTTTAAGCGCCACAACACCCGAACTTGCTTTCCTACGTTTATTGAATGTACTGGATACCTTGCGTACGCAATGCCCATGGGATAAAAAACAGACCATGGAAACATTGAGGCATTTAACCATAGAAGAAACTTACGAGCTATCTGATTCAATTTTGGACGGAGATATGCAAGAAATTAAAAAAGAGTTGGGCGATCTGATGATGCACCTGGTATTTTATGCCCGTATAGCAAGCGAAACAAATACCTTTAACATTACCGATGTATTAAATGGCGTATGTGATAAACTCATTAACCGACATCCTCATATTTATGGCGATGTGGAAGTGAATAATGAAGATGATGTAAAAAGAAACTGGGAACAACTTAAATTAAAAGAAGGCAACAAATCTGTTTTAGCGGGTGTGCCTGCATCTTTGCCGGCTTTGGTTAAAGCTGGAAGAATACAGGAAAAAGCAAGAGGAGTTGGTTTTGACTGGGATAAAAAAGAGCAGGTATGGCAAAAAGTAGAAGAAGAGTTACAAGAATTCAAGACAGAGTTTAATGTAGAAAAAGATGAAGATATTGATATTGAAAAAGCAGAAGCAGAATTTGGTGATCTGATTTTTTCTCTGGTAAATTATGCTCGTTTTATCCATATCAACCCTGAAAATGCATTGGAGAAAACCAATAAAAAATTCATAAAGCGTTTTCAATATTTAGAGCAAAAAGCCAAAGAAAATGGAAAAGCTCTACAAGATATGACCCTTGCCGAAATGGATGTATATTGGAATGAAGCAAAAAAACATTGAAATGGATAAACCGCAAAATGTTGATGAATATATAGCTACCTTTCCGGCTGATATACAAAAATTATTACAAGAAATCAGGACTTTTATCCAAGGACTTTTACCAGCTGAAACCATTCAGGTTATTAGCTATGGCATACCTACATTTAAACTTAATGGTAATGTGATACATTTTGCCGGTTACGCAAATCATATCGGGCTTTATCCGGGTGCGGCCGCTATTGTTCATTTTGCTGAAGAACTTAAAAATTACAAGACTTTAAAAGGTACCATACAATTTCCTATTACAGAACCTTTTCCAAAATCATTGGTCAAAAAGATTGTCTTATTTTGTCTGCAACAAAATCTCAACAAGAAGAAATAACCTCACAAAACAAATCTGTGAGGTTATGGCTTTTTATTTTACTAATAAGCTGCTGTAAAGCGTTGTTTAATATGCTTATTTTGTTCCAGTTCATCAGCAACAACTACTGCAACATCTTCTACAGAAAGTACAGAATGCCCATTTTCATCAAATACAGGGCTCTCCAAGCCTAATCTGTAATGCCCGGTTCTTCCTATTTCAATACCCGGGTGCATTTCAATTGCAGGACTGAAATAGGTCCAGTCTAAATTATTTTCTTTCTTTAGGATTTCAAGGTAATCTCTGGCTGCAGTGGCACCCGGTTTAATGTTTTCAGGAAAATCTGCCCCATCAACCAGTTGCTTACCATCAACATATAAACTTCCTGCCCCGCCAACCACAATAAATCTTTTAACACCAGCCTCGGCTACTGCCTTTTGGATATTTTCTGCCCCTTTAATAAAATCATGATAAAGATGAGGATTGGTCCATCCCGCGTTAAAAGCACTGATTACTGCATCCGCACCTTCAATTGTGCGCTTTAAGTCATCAGAATTGTTAATATCTATACTTTTAACTTCAACATTCATTTTTGTCTCTGCCTTTTCAATATTACGGGCAATCGCCAGAATTTGATGGCCTCTGTTTGCCAGTTCGTTTACCAGATTTTTGCCAACAAATCCTGTGGCTCCAATTACTACTACTTTCATATACTTATATTTAATTTATAATTGTAATAATTTTTATTACAGTTTTAGTTAAAAAAATTTATTTAAACTTTTGCGCAAATTCCCATAAAGTTTGTTTTTCTAAAGCAGCAACCAAGGCCCTTTCTGCATCCTGATATAAATTATCAAGATGTATATTAATTTGCTTTCCTACTGAACAGTTTGGATTGGGTTGTTGTTTACTTCCTAAAATAGAAGTTTCTCTAATGCTGCCATAGATTTGAGACAATGTAATATCCTGAGGATTTGTAGCCAAACTTACTCCTCCATGCTTTCCTTCTTTACTCTGAACAAAACCTCGCTGTTTCAAACCCTGTAGAGCTTTACGCACCATTGCCGCATTGATATTGATGCTACCTGCAATATATTCTGATGATAGGAGATCGCCTTGGTTTTTGGTTAACAAAACCAGTATGTGTAAAGCTATCGCAAACCTTCCGTTGTTCATTCTGTATCAAAAAATATTACAGTTCAAAAGTAATAAACAATAGTTAATCTTAAAAATCAATCATACAATTCGCTTTAAATATGATAATAGATTGACCTTAACTATTTTAAACTCTATCTTTGCAAAAGTAAACCCTATAACATTCAAATTGAAGAAGATCTTTAAAATAACTGGCATAACGCTGGTTTCTATTCTGGCCTTATTATTCCTTATTCCTCTCTTAATCCCTCAAACGGTAAATCAAAAAATTACTGATCTTATTAATAAAAATATTAAAGGAGAGGTTGCATTTAAAAGTACAAATCTGTCTTTCTTTAATCATTTTCCTTCTCTTACTTTAAACTTAAATTCATTTTTGCTAAAAGGTTCTGAACCTTTTAAAAATGATACTTTATTGTATGCCGAGCAACTATCATTGGGTGTGGATTTGTTTTCTTTATTTAGCAAACAGATTAAGGTGGACAAATTCTATATTGATAATGGCAAGATCAATATATTGGCCGATTCTACCGGGAGAGCAAACTATAATGTTTATGAGAGCAAACCCGCAACAGACAAACCTACCGGTACAAGCAACACAGCTTTAAAAATCAGCGGCATCTATATCAAGAACACCAATCTGCTTTATAACGACAAATCCATACCAATGCTTATCAAAGCAGAAGAATTGAATTATAGCGGAACAGGTGATTTAAGCCATGCCATATTTGATCTAAAAAGCAAGTTAAGGATAAAAAGTACAAATATTTATTACGCTAATACACCATATTTATTAAATAAGAAACTTAACGCCAAACTTGTTACCAAAATAAATACCAATTCTCTTGATCTTATTTTTGACGAGAACAATCTCCGTATCAATGATTTACCGATCCAATTTGTGGGCCGGTTCTCTTTCTTAAAAGATGGATATGACCTGGATTTCAGAACCAAGGCCAGAGAAACCGACCTGCAAGGGATTTTCTCAGCTCTTCCACCTGAAATTGCCGATCGTATGGAACGCACAAAAATTAAAGGATATGGAGAAATAGATGCAGCTTTGATAGGAAAATACATAGCCAGTAATCATGCTATGCCTTCTTTAACCTTTAATATGAAAATAAGGGACGGCCAGATTACTAATCCAAATACTCCGCAAACCATTAAGAATCTATTTCTTAATCTGCACACCTCTCTTCCCAGTCTTAATCCAGATAGTCTGAAGGTAAATATGGACAGCCTGTTTTTTAATATAGATAAAGATTTTTTTGCTTCGGTAACCAAAATAAAAGGGTTAAAAGAACCTGAAATTTATACACGTACACGTTCTAACATCAATCTTGAAAACTGGGCTAAGATCATCAACTTAGATAGTGTGGTTATGAAAGGTAAATTGGTCATGAATATCAACGCGGATGGGAAATTCAGTAAAAAGGTTGTTAAGAGCGGCATAAGGAAAATTGATACGGTTATTGCAACCGTACCTCGTTTTGATGCGAGCATAATATTAACTAATGGTTACTTTAAATACGCTGCCCTGCCATCAGCTATCGATAAGATTAATTTTAATTTTACAGGTAATAATAACGATGGAGATTATAAGAATACCATATTAGCATTTAACGATGTAAATATAAATGCAATGTCTAATTATATAAAAGGACACGCCCGTTTACAAACCATTAACAACTTTACGATTGATGCGGGATTAAAAACAGCAATCAATTTTGCCGAAATCAAAAACTTTTACCCCATTAAAGACCTGATATTAAAGGGAAAACTCTCTATAGACCTGAACAGTAAAGGCTCTTACAACAAATCAAAAAAGCAGTTTCCTGTAACTACAACCTCAGTTAAACTTGATGAAGGCTACATTAAAACTTCTAATTTTAGCGAGGCCCTTGAAAAAATCAATATAGATGCCATGATCGTAAACACAGATGGCACACTTAAAGGCACTACTTTGAATATTAAACCTATTTCATTTGAAATGGCCGATCAGCCTTTCTTGTTAAAAGCACAGGTTAATAATTTAGATAATGTTTCATACGATATTGCTTCGAGAGGCAGCTTGGATATTGGAAAAATCTATAAAGTATTTGCGGTTAAAGGTTATCAGGTTAAAGGCTTTATCTACACTAATTTTTCATTAAAAGGTATCCAAAGCGACGCCATGGCGGGCAGATATAGCAGGTTAAATAACAGTGGTATAATGCGTATTAAAGACCTGGACATCAACACAGATATTTTCCCGAAAAGTTTTATGATCAGCAGTGGAAAGTTTTCTTTTACACCTTCGGCCCTAAAGTTTGATGAATTTAAAGCCTCGTATGGTGCGTCAGATTTCAATCTTAATGGCGACCTAAATAATTACATCAGCTATATATTTGATGACAAAGAGAAACTCAAAGGAAAATTTGTGCTGAACAGCAACAAGCTTGTGGCTGATGAGTTTATGGTTTTTGCGGATGATAATGCCGCACAAACAAATAAATCGGGTTCCAAAGGTGTAATATTAATCCCTAGTAACTTAGATGTGATTTTCCAAGCAAATGCAAAACAGGTTCTTTACAATGGTTTAAACATTAAAAATGCCAAAGGAAATATGCAGATCAGCAATGGCAGCATAAATCTTAACGAAACAGGTTTTGAACTGGCAGGTGCAAAAGTTAACATGAATGCCATGTACAAAAGCTTATCTCCGTTAACAGCTGCATTTGATTTTAAACTTGCCGCAGAAAACTTTGATATCTCAAGAGCGTACAAAGAAATACAGCTTTTCAAAGATATGGTTTCATCTGCCTCGAAAGTTAAAGGTATAGTTGGACTGGATTACCAATTGAGTGGCAAATTGAATGATGAAATGTACCCTGTTTTTCCTTCAATTAAAGGCGGTGGCGTTTTAACTTTAAAAGACGTAAAACTTGCCGGATTTAAGATGATGAATGCTGTGAGCAAAACAACTGGCAGAGATAGTTTAAATAATCCTCATTTAAAAGATATAGAAATAAAATCTACCATTAAAAACAACATCATTACCTTAGAACGTACCAAAATGAAAATAGCAGGTTTTAGGCCACGTTTTGAAGGACAGGTAAGTTTTGAGGGAAAATTAAATTTAAGTGGCAGGTTAGGTTTACCACCTTTTGGTATTATTGGTATCCCTTTAAGCGTAACAGGTACTCAAGAAAAACCGATAGTTAAGTTAAAGCGAAATAAAGAAGGTAAGCTGGAAGAAACAGAAGAGAGCAATTAAGAATTGCCCTCTTCCTGAAAATAACTATTACTTTACTATTTTATTATTTTTATAAAACATTAAAGTCAGCTCAAATAATCGGTTATTTAGAAAATGAGAGCAGTTTTACCAAACCACTTTATTATTTCTGCCGATCTTTCTCAGTTATAGCTCAATGTCAATAACTAACTACATCTAATTTAAGCAAAAATGTTACAAAATCAAAATACCAATTAGTAGGTATTTTAAAAAATATAGAAGAGTTAGTTTTAAATATCATCTCATTTTATCTTTCTTTTTTACGGTTCATAAAAAAGCCTCCGATTTTGATCGGAGGCTTTTAGAGAATATGTTTTCGTTTAACTCATTTTAAGTTTTTTCTGTATGTCATTCACATAAGCTTTAAACTTCTTGTCTGTTTCTATTAAGTCTTCTACCGTTTGGCAAGCATAGATTACGGTTGAGTGATCTCGGCCTCCAAAAAAAGCACCAATGGTTTTTAACGAAGATTTGGTATGGCTTTTAGATAAATACATAGAGATTTGACGTGCCTGTACAATCTCACGTTTACGGGTTTGCGATTTCACCATCTCTACCGGAACCTCAAAGTACTCGCAAACCAGTTTTTGAATATACTCCATTGATATCTCTTTGGATGTATTTTTAATAAAATTCTTCAACATCTGTTTAGCTAACGCTAAATCGATGTCTTTCTTATTTAAAGTTGACTGCGCAAGCAAAGAAACCATTGCTCCTTCAAGCTCTCTTACGTTATTATCTATATTATGCGCAACATATTCTATTACTTCTCCTGGCAACTCTATACCATCAGCGTACATTTTCTTTTTAAGAATAGCCACTCTGGTTTCAAGATCAGGAACTTGTAAATCTGCCGATAATCCCCATTTGAATCTGCTCAATAGACGTTCTTCTAATCCAGCTAAATCTCTAGGAGCCTTATCAGATGTTAAAATAATCTGTTTACCTGATTGGTGTAAATGGTTAAAGATATGGAAGAAAATATCCTGAGTTTTTTCTTTTCCGGCAAAATTATGTACATCGTCCATAATGATCACATCCATTGCCTGATAGAAATTAACGAAATCGTTAATGGTATTATTCTTTAATGAATCCACAAACTGCTGACAAAATTTCTCACACGAAACATAAATAACCAATTTATCAGGCAGGTTACGTTTAATTTCATTACCTATGGCCTGTGCCAAATGTGTTTTACCTAAACCTACCCCACCATATATCATTAAAGGGTTAAAAGAAGTACCTCCCGGTTTTGCGGCAACAGCATAACCAGCTGATCTGGCTAAGCGGTTACAATCTCCTTCAATGTAATTATCAAAAGTATAATTAGGATTTAATTGAGGGTCTACGTTCAGTTTTTTAAGACCCGGTATAATAAATGGGTTTTTAATGTCTTTATTAATGGCTACCGGAATAGGCATAGACTGATTTTTAGCCTCTGCTCCATTTCCGTTCGAAGGCATGTTAGTTGTATAAGGAGATCCTGTGCTTGAAGAATTATCCACTACGATATTGTATTCTAAACGCCCCTCTTCACCTAGTTGCTTTTTTACGGTTTTTCTTAACAGTCCTACGTAGTGTTCTTCTAACCATTCATAAAAGAATAAACTTGGTACCTGGATGGTTAAAACTTTACCTTCTAATTTTAAAGCTGATATCGGCTCAAACCAAGTCTTAAAACTTTGGTTCGGGATATTGTCTTTAATGATTTGGAGGCAATTATTCCATACTTCTGTACAAGTTTTTTCCATAGTAATTATTATAATTTATTGGTTTTCAATCCTAAGAAGCGGCACTTATCAGAGCGCTTTTGCGAACTCGAATATTCAAAAAATTATCCACAAAAAAAATAAAATTTAGAATTAATTTGTAACTACTTAACCAGCAATATCATAATAGGCTTAACCTAAATTTTTAATGTGGATAACTATTTTTTAACATTAATTTCAATACTCTCCAAACACTTCTCTCATGGTATCCGCTATTTCACCAAGCGTAGCATAGGTTTCTACTGAAGCCAAAATAAAAGGCATTAAATTCTGATCGGTTTTTGCAACATTTTTTAACTGTTGCAATGCTTTTGCCACTTCTTCATTATTACGTTCGGCTTTTAAATTGACTAATTTCTGCACCTGTACCTGCCTGATAGAATCATCTATTTTTAGTACATCATTCAGTTCTTCTGTTTCCTGAATAAATTTATTTACACCTACAATGATACGTTCTGCGTTTTCAATCTCTTTCTGATATTGATAAGATGAGTTGGCAATTTCCTGTTGTATATATCCATTTTCTATTGCGGTAACAGAACCACCCATTACATCTATTTTATCCATGTATATATTAGCAGCCTGCTCTATCTGATCAGTAAGCTCTTCAACGAAGTAAGAACCGGCTAAAGGATCAACAGTTTCTGTAACCCCTGTCTCGAAAGCGATAATCTGTTGCGTACGTAAAGCAATTTTTGCCGCCGCCTCTGTAGGCAAGGATAAAGCCTCATCATAACCATTGGTATGTAAAGACTGCGTGCCTCCCAATACAGCCGCCAAAGCTTGGTTTGATACTCTAACTACATTATTTAATGGCTGCTGTGCAGTAAGAGTAGATCCTCCCGTTTGCGTATGAAAACGCAGCATCATTGCTTTTGGGTCTGTAGCTCCCAGCGACTTGGTAATGTTTGCCCACATTCTGCGGGCAGCTCTGAACTTGGCTATTTCCTCAAAGAAATTATTATGACAGTTAAAGAAAAATGACAATCTTTTAGCGAATACATTAATATCAAGTCCTTTTTCTAATGCTGCTTTTAAATAGGCTTTACCATTAGATAAAGTAAATGCCAATTCTTGCACAGCTGTTGAGCCGGCCTCTCTGATATGATAACCTGATATAGATATCGTATTCCATTTTGGCAGTTCCTTACTACAATACTCAAATATATCAGTGATGATACGCATAGAAGGTTTTGGCGGATAGATATAGGTGCCACGGGCCGTATATTCCTTTAATATATCATTCTGTATAGTGCCAGAAATTTGCTGCAAATCTGCCCCCTGTTTTTTAGCCAAAGCAATATACATTGCTAATAAAATAGAAGCTGTAGCATTTATCGTCATAGAGGTGGTTATTTTTTGCAACTCGATCCCATCAAAAAGAATTTCCATATCTTTTAATGAATCTATTGCTACCCCTACCTTTCCTACTTCTCCTTCAGCCATCTGATGATCTGAATCATAACCTATCTGTGTAGGCAGGTCAAACGCAACCGAAAGCCCCATCGTTCCCTGTGCCAAAAGATAGTGATACCGCTTATTGGATTCTTCTGCTGTTGAAAAGCCTGCATATTGGCGCATGGTCCATAAACGTCCACGATACATGTCTTTTTGTATACCTCGCGTAAATGGAAATTGTCCGGGTAATTCCTTATGCTCTTTCTCAAAAGTATATACAGGCTTTATTTCAATACCTGATGTAGTTTTTATTTCTTTCTCTGTCATTCTCTAATACATTTTAGAACATTTTAGCCACGTCTTTTCTCAACATGCTCAATGTAAGTTCATATGGATTTTCATCAATATTGCTCATATGCTGTAGTATTCTTTTACTCATATCTACCCCGCTTTTGTCTTCAGCCAAACCATGAACAGCATTATTGATCATCGCAATGGTATCATCTTTTAGTTTTCTTATAACATTCCATGTAGCTGCATCAATGTAAAGCTGTTGGGTTATATTGTGCTGATATTCTGCATTGATCTCATTTAATGCCACAGCTTGTAAGGTAAGCATATCTATTCCTTGTTGGTGCAACCTTATTAATAAATTAGCCGGATTGATCCTGTCTACAAATATGGTTAAACGTTCATAGGCCTGTAAACGTAAAGATAATATAGTTTGATGATCTTTATTCTGGTTTTTATCTGCTTTTAATTTAAAGTATTCCTGAAGGTCTCCTTTAATTAATAAATACCCCATATAAGCTGTAAAAGATCCGCCCAAGGCTATGGCTACAATATGTAATATAAGCTGGTTAAGATTCATTGAATTTGTTTATTTACCGTAATATTAATAAAGCTAGGAACAAAAATGTACATAAATATTTATATTTGTTAATCGTAAATAGAAATAAAATGAGTAACGCAGTTGATACCACATTTGCACCAGTAACTTTTACAGAAGGAGCTATAAAAGAGTTAAAAAAGTTAAGGAGCCAACAAGAAATTGCAGACGACTTTGGATTACGTGTTGGAGTTGAAGGCGGAGGTTGCTCGGGAATGAACTATGTCTTAGGTTTTGACCAGAAAAAAGATGGAGACCAAGAATATATCATTGACGATATTAAGGTTTTTATGCATAAAGCACACCAGATGTACCTGCTTGGAATGCAGATCGACTGGCAGGATGGCCTAAATTCTAGAGGGTTTACTTTTAACAACCCTAATGCAGCAAGCACTTGCGGTTGTGGAACCAGTTTCTCTGTTTAAAAATAATTTGTAACATTTAATCAAGTCTCGTTGTCTTAACAACGAGACTTTTTATTTTTACAATAAACCGAATAGTCTCTTTAACCCATGAATTATATCGAAAACGTAAGATTAGCATTTCAATCTATAAAGAGTAACCGTTTGCGTACCATGCTTACCGCATTGATCATTGCAATTGGTTTATCGGCATTGGTAGGCATTTTAACAACCATTGCTGCCATAGAAAAGAAAATGACTGATGCGTTTTCAAGTATGGGGGCTAATTCATTTACAATCAGGAACCGCGGAACGGGCATCAGAATTGGTGGCCCCGGACAACGTCCTAAAAGTTATAAACCCATAAGATATGAGGATGCACTCAAGTTCAAAGAGCGCCTCAACACACCTGCAAAAGTTTCTATAAGTGTATTTGCCAGCGGTGGTTCTACGGTAAAATATGGTGATGAGAAGACCAATCCCAATACCAATATCCAAGGCATTGATGAAAATGGGTTAAATGCACAAGGGCTTGAACTTGCAGAAGGCCGCAGCTTTAATGCAAGCGAAGCACTTAACGGACCAAACATTTGTATTATAGGAGGTGAAATTGCGAAAACCCTATTTAAGGGCGAAAGTGCTGTAGATAAAATAATTGCAGCAGGGAATAACCGCTTAAGGGTGGTTGGTGTTCTGGCTTCTAAAGGTTCTAGTATGGGCGCCAGTGTTGACCGAGCTGTATATGTACCTCTTTTCAAAGCTAAACTTATTAATGCAAATGCCAATCCATCCTATACTATTACAGTAATGTCGCCAAGTAGTGATATAATAGATAATATTATAGGAGAAGCAACTTCTACTTTCAGAAGTATAAGAAAAATTAAAGTAGGCGAGACCAATAATTTTGAGATTACAAAAAGTGATGCTATTGCGCAAACCCTCATAGAGAACCTTCAGGTAGTAGTAATTGGCGGTGTTGTTATTGGCGTAATTACCTTATTAGGTGCTTCTATTGCACTGATGAATATTATGCTGGTATCTGTAACAGAACGCACAAGAGAAATTGGCGTTAGAAAAGCAATAGGAGCTAAACCAGCCGTAATTAGGAAACAATTTTTAATTGAAGCGATTGTAATCTGTCTTTTAGGAGGCGCGTTCGGTATTCTTTTAGGTATCGGTATCGGTAATCTTATTTCTATGTTTATGGGTGGAGGCTTTATTATTCCATGGAAGTTTATTATCGGTGGCTTTATTCTTTGTGTACTAGTAGGTATCGTGTCTGGTTACTACCCTGCAAAGAAAGCTTCAAAGCTAGATCCGGTAGAAGCCTTACGTTACGAATAAGAAATTAAAAGCTTACAACAATACATTGCTGAGCTGTGAGTTATGGATTAACTTAGCTACATATGGAGAAAACAAACTAGCTTTTAATGCATCAGCATGGCGGGTATGGTGCATATCACTACCTAAAAAGTCGATACAGTGCTGATCAACCAGTTCTTCTGCTATTTTCTTACTGCCTTTTCCATAATAACCTGTTAAAGCTATGGTATTGAGCTGAAACAAACATCCTTTTTCTTTAATTTGCAGATAGTTCTCTATAGATCCATGATAAAAAGAATATCTTTCAGGATGAGCCAAAACAGGATAAAAACCTGCATCCTGTATTTTAAAAAGAATATCAGTTAAATTAGATGGCGGATTGATATATGATAATTCGAAAAGCAGATAATTATTTCCAAAGCTTAATATTTCTTTACGAGCAAGTTTATTAAGAAAAGCCTCATCCAGATAATATTCAGCCGCCGCATCTACTTCCAGTTTAAGATTATTATCCTGCAATGCTTCCCTTAATCTGTCTAAGCCGCTGTTTATTATATCAGGCGTATTACGGTAAAAATCTGCCATGACATGCGGTGTTGCTATAAGTTTGCTAAAACCTAAATCTATAAACCTTTTAGCTAGCTCAAGCGATTCATGTATATCTTTAGCTCCATCATCTATACCCGGGATAACATGCGAATGCATATCTGTACGAACAGTACTAAAGTCTATCTCTGGCTCTTTAGGCTTTTTCTTAAATAAATTAAACAACACGTAATTATTTTAATGTCAAATTTCTTTGGGAAGTTTCAGCTCGTTAGCTGTAAAGGCAACATCACTCTGGTATATGTGTTTTAAAAGTTCATTAAAATCTTCAGCCAAATCAAATTTCAGATCTTCGTGTAGCTTCGTAAACTTTTTATATATATTCAGAGTGGATTTTACCACGTAATTAGCCAGTGTTTGCTCATAATTTCGGGTAGAAGAAAAAAGTTTGAATTTAAATTTTAAAGGAGCTCCCTTTAAAGCCAATAGTTTCAGTCTGATTTCTTCGAAATCAGACTTGGTAACTTTTGCAAAGTGGTTTATTCCTTTATTAAGTTTACGCAAACTTAGCAACACATCTTTTGCGGTTAACTTAGGTTGAGTATATAGATCTCCACAGGTATTCTTAATTTCAGTTTCCAGATGTTTAACTCTCTCTTCCAAATCACTTTCGCCTTCTAAAAGCATAAAATTGAGACGTTCTGTAAGTACTTTATCTTTAGCAACCAGTCTCAGCAAGAGCTTATCTTTTTCCTTTACAGGTAAAGATAAAATAGCTTGTTTCAGTTCCTGATGCTCACTAAGTTTCATTTAAAAAGGATTTTCCTTCAGATATTTTTCCCATCTCCAAGCAGAAGCCATCATTTCATTCAAGTCTAATTCTGTTTTCCAGCCTAAAACCTGTTTTGATTTGGTTACATCTCCATAAATCTTTTCTATATCTCCTTCTCTGCGTGGTGCAATCTGATAGTTTAGCTTTTCACCTGTTGATTGTTCAAAAGCATTGATAATTTCCAGTACAGAAGAACCTTTACCTGTTCCTAAATTAAACACATCATAGCCTTCAACTTTTCCTTCTTCCAAACGTTTAATTGCAGCAACATGGGCCTTAGCTAAATCAACAACATGAATATAATCTCTGATAGCCGAACCATCAGGTGTATTGTAATCATTACCAAAAACCTGTATCGGGCCTCTTTTACCAATGGCAGATTGTGTTATGAATGGCACTAGGTTTTGAGGAACTCCGTTAGGCAACTCTCCTATTAAAGCACTGGCATGTGCCCCTACGGGATTGAAGTAACGTAAAGCAATTACATTTAAACCTTTTGTTGCTTTAGCCGTTTCTACTAAAATCTCCTCGGCAATTTGTTTGGTATTACCATAAGGTGATTCTGCTTTTTTTACAGGATTATTCTCCGTTACAGGTAAAGTATCCGGTTGTCCATATACAGTACATGACGAAGAAAACACAAAATTCGTTTGAGGATAAGCAACCAGTAGGTTAATAAGGCTGTAAAAATTATTTTTATAATATTTTAGAGGTTGTTCAACAGATTCGCCTACAGCCTTATATGCTGCGAAATGAATAATACCGCTAATATCCTGGTTATTCTTTGCGAATTCATCAACCGCTTTACTATCTTGCAAATCTAGCTCTATAAACTCGTGCCTTTTGCCTGTTATCTTATATAGCTGCTCTAATATCTTGATATTCGAATTAGACAGGTTATCAACTATCAGCACCTCATAACCTGCATTGTGTAATTCAACTACAGTATGCGATCCTATATAGCCAATGCCTCCTGTTACCAATATTTTTTTCATACTACTTATTGTAAGTCGTAAAATCTTTATGCTCTATTTTTGCTAATGCTTCTGCAGATAAAGATTTGAAATATTCATAGGTTATCTTTAATCCTTCTGCCCGGTTTACCTTAGGCTCCCAATTTAACAATTCCTTTGCTTTAGTGATATCGGGTCTTCTTTGTTTAGGATCGTCCTGCGGCAAAGGTTTATAAACAATTTTCTGATCCGTTCCTGTTAATTTAATAATCTCTTCACAAAATTGTTTAATAGTTATTTCGTCAGGATTACCAATATTTACAGGCCCCGCGTAATCAGAATGCAACAATCTGTAGATACCTTCAATCAAGTCATCCACATAGCAAAATGAACGTGTTTGGCTGCCGTCTCCAAAAACAGTCAGATCTTCTCCTCTTAATGCCTGTCCTATAAAAGCAGGTAATACCCTACCATCGTTTAAACGCATTCTTGGCCCGTATGTATTAAATATACGCACAATACGTGTTTCTAATCCGTGAAAAGTATGATAAGCCATGGTAATAGCCTCCTGAAAACGTTTAGCCTCATCATAAACTCCACGAGGACCAACAGGATTTACATTTCCCCAATATTCTTCGGGCTGAGGATTAACATTAGGATCTCCATAAACCTCAGACGTAGAAGCAATTAGCATTCTTGCTCCCTTAGCTTTAGCCAGCCCCAAAAGATTATGTGTACCTAACGAACCCACTTTTAGAGTTTGTATAGGAATTTTCAAATAATCAATAGGACTTGCAGGAGAGGCAAAATGTAAGATATAATCGAGTTTACCAGGTACATGCACAAATTTTGAAACATCATGATGATAAAACTCAAAATTTTCGAGCTTAAAAAGATGTTCTATATTTTGAAGATCACCGGTAATTAGATTATCCATACCAATTACATAATAATCTTCTTTAATAAACCTATCGCATAAATGCGAGCCTAAAAAACCGGCTGCACCAGTTACTAAAACTCTTTTACGTTCCATTTAGCTAATAATTTTACGACCGATACTGTTATAATAGTAACCTAAATCTATCATCTTTTGAAGGTCAAAAAGATTTCGTCCATCAAAAATCACTTTATTTTTAAGAATGCTCTCCATCTTTTCAAAATCAGGATTCCTAAATACAGACCATTCTGTAGCTATTAATAAAGCATCAGCTGCTTCTAAAGCTTCATACTGCGTTGAAGCATATCTGATCTTATCGCCCAGTAATGCTTTTACATTACCCATAGCCTCAGGGTCAAATGCAACAACTTCTGCACCTGCGTTCAGTAATTCATTGATAATATATAATGCCGGGGCTTCTCTTATGTCATCTGTTTCCGGTTTAAATGCCAATCCCCATAATGCAAACTTCTTGCCTTTCAGATCTCCTTTGTAGTAGGCCTGTAGTTTGTCAAACAAGATTGTTTTCTGTTTTTCATTCACATCCATTACAGCTTTTAAGATCTTGAAATCATAACTATGTTCAACAGCAGCTTTTTCTAAAGCCTGGACATCTTTTGGAAAGCAACTGCCTCCATAGCCAATACCTGGGAACAGGAAACGTTTACCAATTCTGTCATCAGAACCAATACCTTTTCTTACTGCATCAACATCAGCGCCTACAATTTCACATAGGTTAGCAATCTCGTTCATAAACGTGATTTTTGTTGCTAAAAAAGAATTTGCGGCATATTTAGTCAGTTCAGAAGAACGTTCGTCCATATAATAGATAGGATTGCCCTGCCTTACGTATGGCGCATACAATTCTCCCATCAGCTTACGTGCTCTTTCACTACGTGTACCAATTACTACCCTGTCAGGTTTCATAAAGTCATCTACCGCAACGCCTTCTCTCAAAAACTCAGGATTTGAAACCACATCCACCTCTACATTGGTATTTTCAGCAAAAACAGCAGCAACTTTATCTGCCGTACCTACCGGAACAGTAGATTTATTTACAATTACTTTATAATCGGTAATTAACTTAGAAATATCTTTTGCCGCACCTAAAATATAAGATAAATCCGCAGCACCATCTCCTCCAGGAGGCGTTGGTAACGCCATAAAAATAATTTCGGCATCTTTAATGGCATCTGCTAAGTTTGTGGTAAACGACAGTCTGTTCTGCGCAATGTTCCGATGAAAAAGCACATCCAATCCCGGCTCATAAATGGGTAACTGGCCGGCTTTCATTTTGTTAACTTTTTCTTCTATAATATCTACGCAAGTCACGTTATTACCTGTTTCAGCGAGGCAGGTACCTGTTACCAAACCTACATATCCGGTACCGATTACAGCTATCTTCATATATTTATGAGCTTTAAACTTTTTATTATTTATCTTCGAGCGAAGATAATAAATTATGCAGCAAAATGCGTGTACTTTATAATATTGGTATTTTTTTTTACGGGTTGATCATTAAGCTGCTAGCTTCTTTTAGTACTAAAGCCAAACTCTTTATTCAAGGGCGAAAAGATATTTTTACGCAGATTGAAAACAAGTTGATTCCTGAAGACAATCCCATCTGGTTTCATTTTGCATCCTTAGGCGAATTTGAGCAGGGACGGTCTGTTCTGGAAAAATTAAAATATCAGGTCCCAGGCACTAAAATAGTCATCACTTTTTTCTCTCCTTCGGGCTATGAAATAAGAAAGAATTATGCTTTGGCCGATGGTATTTTTTATCTGCCTTTAGATACACCCCATAATGCCAAAAAATTCGTCGAAATTGTCAATCCTAAAATGGCCGTTTTTACTAAATATGAGTTTTGGCCTAATTATTTTCAAGCTCTATATGCTAAACATATCCCTCTTTATGTGATATCAGGTATTTTTAGAAAAAATCAGGTTTTCTTTAAATGGTATGGGGCATTTTACAGAAATGTGCTTAAATGTGTAAGTCATTTTTTCGTACAAAATACAGAAAGTTTACTGCTTTTAAATAAAATAGGATTGAACAATGTTGATATTAGTGGTGACACAAGGTTTGACAGAGTTTATGAAAATGCACAAAGCCCCAAAGATCTACCTCTTATCAAGGCTTTTTGTGGGCAATCCCCAATATTAATTGCAGGAAGCACCTGGCCTGATGATGAGAAACTCTTGGTTAATTTAGCCGAAAAAATCCCAAACTGGAAATTAATCATTGCTCCACATGAAATTCACGAGACACATATTAATGCCATAACAACATTGTTTCCAAATAGCGCTAAATTTTCGGATTTAGGGATATCAAACGCTAATCATCAAGCACAAACCTTAATTATAGATAATATCGGAATGCTTTCATCTCTCTATCAATATGGGAGAATAGCCTATATTGGTGGTGGTTTTGGTTCAGGTATTCACAATACGCTTGAAGCTGCTGCTTTTGGTATTCCTGTTATCTTTGGCCCTAATTACCATAAATTCAAGGAAGCTAAAGACTTAATAGAAATCAATGCGGCCAAAAGTATAAAGAATCAGACTGAACTTGTTGCTGCTTTCGAGTATTTTAACAAAAACTCTTGTGGTCATTTGGCTAAAGGGTATGTAGTGAATAACACCGGAGCAACAAACAAAATTTTACAAAATATTGTGAAATAACGCTTATCTAACCAAATCAGCCAGAGCTTCAATAAACAAAGGATGCGAATTTAAGCTTTCAACCAATTGAACTTTTTCGCCCCCCAGGGCTTTAAAGTCATGGTCATATTCAACCCCTATTTCATGAATAGTTTCAAGACAGTCTGCTACAAATGCCGGACTAAAAACAAGAACCTTTTTTATCCCTTTCGCTGCGAGATCTTTTAAAACTTCTGAAGAATAAGGTTTCGCCCATTCTGCCTTACCCAAGCGACTTTGAAAACAAACGGTATAATTTTCAGGCTTAATACCTAAACGTGCGGCTATTTTTTTTGAGGTATCATAACATTGCGCCTTATAACAGAACTTATTTATATCAGTGAGTTGGTCACAGCAATCTGGTCTTTTCAAACAATGTTTACCTGTATAGTCTGCTTTAATTAATTGTCTTTCTGGAACACCATGATAGCTGAAAAGATAATGATCAAATTGCTTATAGTTCTGACTGATAGCGTTCTCAGAGAATACTTGTATCATCTTCTCATTATCATGGAAAGAACTGATAAAAGATATGGAGGGAATGGTTTGCCAACTCTTTACCTCATCCATTACCTTTTCGATAACTGATCCGGTTGTAGCTGATGCGTATTGCGGAAATAAAGGAATAACGGTTATACGGTCTACCTGTTTTGCTTTAAGGTTTTCTAACCCTTGTTTAATTGATGGGCTTTGATAACGCATGGCCAACTCTACATGATACTCATCACCTAATGATTCTTGTAATAATTGAGCCTGTTCTAAACTGTAGATCATTAAAGGAGAGCCTTGCTCAGTCCATATCGCTTCATAAAGTTTGGCACTTTTGGGGCCTCTAAAAGTAGTGATAATACCTTTAACTAGAAGTGCCCTATTAAATTTAGGAATATCTATCACTCTTCGATCCATTAAAAATTCATCCAGATACTTTCTTACATCTTTAACAGACGGGCTGTCAGGAGTACCTAAATTTACCAATAAAACACCTTTTTTAGTCATTATCTAATATTAGCAGTAGCTTGATTATCTATACTTGAAAGAGATTTCTTAACCTAATAGGTTTCAAGTGCATGTTTTACATGCTCCATTAACCACATCGGAGTAGATGTGGCCCCACAAATACCTACTTTATCATTTAGCTGAAACCATTCTTTTTGCAATTCATCAATATTAGATACGAAATAAGTGTTTTCATTATGTTTTTTACATACATCATGCAACACTTTTCCATTTGATGATTTCTTGCCTGATACAAAAATGATTTTATCGAAGTCTTTTACAAAATCTGCCAGTTCCTCATAACGGTTAGATACCTGTCTGCATATAGTATCATTGGCTTTTACCTCATAACCTCTGTTAATTAATTCTTCTTTAATTTGGTAAAACTTATCTACGCTTTTTGTAGTTTGGCTGTATAAAGTAAATTTTTGAGGTAGTTCAGCTCCATCCAACTCTGCTAAATCCTGAAAAACGATAGCATTTCCGTTAGTCTGTCCCTGTAGGCCTATCACCTCTGCATGACCATGCTTTCCAAAAATCAGAATCTGTTCATCATCATCATGAGAATTTTTGATACGATTTTGTAGTTTTAGAACCACCGGACAAGAAGCATCAATGAGTGTAAGATTATTTTTCAGGGCAAGTTCATAAGTAGAGGGCGCCTCTCCATGTGCTCTAATCAGCACCTTTTCATTATGCAGATCCTGCAATTTTGCATGATCAATGATCCTAAGGCCTTTAGTCTTTAAACGTTCTACTTCTTCATCATTATGAACAATATCGCCTAGGCAATAAAGGTATTCTTCATGATTAAGGATATCTTCTGCCATATCTATGGCATACACCACTCCGAAACAAAAGCCAGAAGATTTATCGATACTTACGTTTAAATTATAACCCATTTTAAAAATCTCTGTACAAAGTTACAAATAAACCTTGTGTTTTAGCTTAAATAAACCCTGTCTTCTTCACCCTCAACATCTATAATTACATCCACATGTTCTTTTAATATAGTTGAGAGTTCTAGACCAACAAAATCTGTAGCCACAGGAAAAATTTTATGGCTTCTATCTACTAAAACAGCAGTGCGTATTTTTTTATGTGGTGTATTGAGAAAAACACCTAAACCATAAGCCAGTGTTTTGCCGCTATTCAGTACATCATCAACCAGAATAATTACTTTATTTTTCCAGACATTCTCTTGCAGATCGGTTTTAGAAATGAGTTTGCTACTTTGACGCTCAACCTCAACTTTAAGCAGAGTTATCTTTAAAGCACTGATTTCGGTTAACACCTTTTGTAGTTTTAACGCCAATTTGTAACCTCTCTCCCATATTCCAGCCAGTACAATTTCTTTCTCATCAATACTATCTTCAAGTATCTGATAAGCCATTCTGCTTATTTTTTGTTCAATCTGATCTTTATCTAAAATAAGTACTTGATTATGCGACATATCTTATTGGATTTTCCTCCTACAAAAAAACGATTTTAAAGGGGCAATTTCAAAATTTGATTTTCTTTTAATTTTCATGCAACTTTTTACTCGATCCAAGCGTCTTATCATTATAAAACCAATTTTATTATGATAAACAAATTTACTTTCAGACTTTCATTAACGATTCTTTTATTTACAATTGCTTCAGGACTTGGTTTTGCTCAGGATAGCAGAAATGTAAACGCTAAGAATTTTAATAATATCAGTGTGAGTAGTGGCATTGATCTTTTCCTTACTCAGGGGAATACAGAAAACGTTACGATCAAAGGACGTGAAGAAATTATCAAAGATGTAATTATTGAACAAAACGGAACACAGTTAACCATTAAATATAAAAGAGGTGTAAACTGGAGCAGTTTATTTAGAAATAGTAAAATAAACGTTTATATAACTTATAAAAAATTAAATACGATCTCTGCAAGTGGTGGCAGCGACGTTAAAACCGAAAACACCCTTAATACAGATATTCTTAGTATAACCGCAAGTGGCGGCAGTGATATTTCTTTATCTGTAAAATGCAAAGATCTGTCTATTTCTGCAAGTGGTGGCAGCGATATAGACTTAGAAGGAAATGCAGAAAATATGCAGCTTAACGCAAGTGGCGGTAGCGATGTAGATGCTTTTAATCTAAAAGCAAATTATGCAAAAGTCAGTGCAAGTGGTGGTAGCGATATCAATGTGAATGTTGAAAAAGGATTAGAAGCCAATGCAACAAGTGGATCTGATGTAAAATACAGAGGAAATGCAAGCCTTAAAAAAACATCTAATTCTAAAAGCAGCGATGTAACTCACGTTAATTAGTCTTTTACCAAACAAACTATTAAACAAAAAGGCTTTCTTAAAAAAGAAAGCCTTTTTGTTTTCATGAAAGTCCAAAGTTGAATTACTTTGGATAAGGATAAAACACATAATTAGCACCCTCAGGAACAATTACAAATACGCACATATAATCTTGCGGATTTTTGTAATTTTTTAAAAAATGTTCTTTCTTTTCGGGTTTAATAATGCCCTTTTCAATGAACTCTTCTAATGTAGAAGCCTGTATGGTCCAGTTTGTATTTAATTCTTCTCTATTTAAGATCACCTCTCCAAGTTTAACTTCATGCTGATGAGCTATAAAAATTGGAGCTGTAGATATGCCTTCTGTTAAAATATCCATTGCCACTTCTTTGATCGATTCGGCATAAAAAGCCAAGTCTTTTTCCAAACTCACCAAAGGGCTTTCTTTTTTTTCTTTTTTATCTTGTTGCCCGTTCTGTCCGGCTCCGTTTAATAATTCTTCAGATTCCATAACATTAAAATATATTGAAGCTATCTTATTTTATTAAGTTTAGAAGTACCACATTTTCAACATGTTGTGTATGCGGAAACATATCTACAGGTTTAATTCTGCCAATGCGGTATTTTTCTTTTAGCAAGGCCAGATCTCTTGCCTGTGTTGCAGCATTACAGCTTACATAAACGATTTTCTCAGCCTCTATCGTTAATAACAAACTAACAACATCCGGGTGCATTCCTGCTCTGGGAGGATCTGTGATGATTACATCTGGTTTACCATGATGCATCACAAAATCTTTGGTTAGTATGTCCTTCATATCTCCTGCATAAAAGAGCGTGTTGGTAATACCGTTCAGTTCAGAGTTAAACTTTGCATCCTCAATGGCGGCAGGAACATATTCTACACCCACTACCTGTTTTACATCCCGAGCCACAAAGTTTGCAATGGTTCCTGCGCCTGTATACAGATCATATACCAACTCATTTCCTTTAAAATCTGCAAACTCTTTGGTAATGCGATAAAGTTCATAAGCCTGAGCAGAATTAGTCTGATAGAAAGACTTAACGCCTATTTTAAATTTAACTTGTTGTCCATTGGTAAGTGGCATCTGTTCAAATATAAAATCACGCCCCGAATAGGTAATAACTTCCTGATCAAAAATGGTATCGTTTTTTTTCTGATTGATGATATAAAGTAAAGAAGTAATCTGCGGAAATTGCCCTTTTATAAAGTTCATTAAAGATTCTACTTGCCCTTCCTCAGGATAAGCAAATACAACACAAACCATGATTTCGCCTGTTGAAGAAGTACGAATAATCAGGTTTCTCAAAGCACCTTCATGATTACGTAAATCATAAAAACTATATTGATGTTTTAATGTATAATCTTTTATGGCCAGTCTTATCTGGTTACTTGGATCTGCCTGCAAGTAACAATGTTCAATATCTAAGATTTTATCAAAACGACCCGGAACATGGAAACCCAACGCCCTCATTTCTCGTCCTTCTGCATTCACACCCATGTCTTCTTTGTCCAACCATCGCTTATTCGAAAAAGTAAATTCTAATTTATTTCGGTAATATCTATTTTCCGAAGAACCTAATATCGATTCCATATGTTGTGTATCAACTTTTGCCAGACGTTGTAAGGCAGCCTCTACACTTTTTTGTTTGAATGTAAGCTGGGCTTCGTAAGTCATTTGCTGCCACTTACAGCCTCCGCAGATTCCAAAATGATTACAAAACGGTTTTTCACGTAAATCTGAAGCGACAATTGTCTTTTCAATTACAGCTTCGGCAAAATTCTTTTTCTTTCTGACGATCTTCACATCAAGCACATCGCCCGGCACAGCCTTATCTACAAAAACAACTAATTCTTCAGCTTTACCTACGCCCTTGCCTTCTTCTGCAATATCAACAATACTTAGGTTAGGTATAATAATAGGTGTGGTATTCTTCTTCCTTTTACTCATTTGCTGCAAATATACATCAAAACAGGATGAATTGCAGATTCTCCCTTCTTATGATGCGTAACAAGAAGTTTAAATAATAGAAATTGGGCCTTATTTGCTTAACCAGTTAAGCAAAGTACCTAATACACCATCGATCAAGTTAAAGCTCATATCAAAGCTTTGATCAACCATTACAGATATTTCTAACGTTTCTTTACTCATGGCTGTTTTTTTATTCAAAAATAAAAAATTTGAACCAAAAACCAAAACGGTATTATGTTAAATTATTGTTAATTTAAAAAGAATTTTAATTTGGTATAAAAGAAGAGGCTCGAAATTTCGAGCCTCTTCTTTTAATGTATAATACTTATTAAGGATTAAATGCCAATGATACATAGTACATTGCACCAACCTCAGGGTTACCATAAGAAGTAAAGTAGTATTTATTCAGGATGTTTGATCCCCCAACTTTAATGATAGAGTTCACAGAAGGAACTTTTAAGTTAACCTGAGCATCAACGGTACCAAATGCAGGTACTTCTCCACCAGCAAATGATGACATCCAGTTAAATTTATCCTGCCAACGGTAATTAACGTTGAAACCAAAATTTTTAAATACTTCTCTATTACCTAAACCTAAGTTATAACGTATAGTAGGCGTATTAAAATCATTAACATAATCTGCAGGTAAATCTCCAATTTTATTATAAGATACGTTACCGCTTATGTTATATTTACCAGCAAGATAATCTAAACCTAAAGCCCCGCCATAAGTCTTAACTTTACCATCGGCATTAACCGGAACACCAAATTTCACGAAACTACCTGAATTATTTTGGTAAACATTAATTCCTGTAATGAAATCTTTAAACGTGCTCATATAACCGTATAAATCAATCATAAAGTTAGAACCAATTAATCCTTTATAACCTAATTCATAAGAGGTAACACTTTCTGGACGTACACCTCTTGGATCAAAAGTATATTGTTCAAGTGTACCTGTTCCTGCACTTGCATTTCTATAACTTTTTTCTGTATAAGGTTTATTAGTTAAAAGGCTATATTTATTTAAAAACTCAGGGAGGCCACCAATTAAACGCTGACTACCACCACCAACTGATAGATCAATATATTGATTTTGGGTAGTTGGATTACGGTAACCGGTTTGGTAAGAAGCGCGGATGTTCTGGTTCTTTGCAACAGTAAGAACTCCGGTTACACGAGGTGTAAAACGACCTTCAAAGTTTGTGCTCTTGTCATAACGTCCGGCAAAAGTAAGTTTAAAGATATCTCCAAATTTTTTACCAACTGTACCAAAAGCACCATATTCATTAATATCTATTGTTTTATTTAAATCATCAAATATGGTACCTCCCGAATTTAAATCAAATCTACGGGCTGATGCGCCTAACTGAAACTCTACTACATTATCAAATAATCTTGAGAAGTTGTACATGCCTTCATAATGATATAAATTGGTTTTATCATTAAACTTAGCACCATAAATTCCCTTGGCCATATCCGTTTGGCTGATGTAGGTATTTTTAATTTGCCAAGCATAATTATTAAAAGTAGTTGAACCAGGAGCAACTCTGTCTTTATCGGCGTTTGCACGGCTAAGCGCATGAGCCTGATCATCCGTCTGCCCCCCTAATTTAGCTCCGATATAAGTTCCTATATAAGTTGGGAACCAAGAAGTAGATGCAGTGGTTTTCTCATTGATATAGCTACCTAGAATTGATGAAATGTAAGAATCTCCTGAACGCTCTTGCGTAGTATACGCTCTTAAATAGAAATCTTCTCCTTTTAGCTCTAATTTATATAATCCTATATTGAAATTACGTAAAGAATAACGATCTGAACCAGTATATACTGATGTACCTGTACCCCAGTTAGCCTGAGCTATTAACTGTACAGTTGGTGTTATATTGTAGTATAAACCTCCTGATAATTTCAAAGATTTGGTATTATAATCTACAAGGTCCATTTCATTATATCCTGTACGAGAAACATTCTGATTTGGTAAAAAAGCAGGGTTTCTTGATGCATAATAAAAAGGTAAATACTGATTTAATAAAGTAGGCCTTAATGCAGCAGGTATAGCCGGATTAGTATTAATCAGGTTTACATAAGTAGGATATGGGGTACCGGCAGGTAAAGCATTGAACGTTGTTTGCGGATTAAATAAGCCTCCTGTAGCAGCTAAAATAGCTGCTCTGGTTTGAGCTTCAACTGCACCATTTACATTTCTCATGTTCTGACTAACTTCATCGCCATAAACATTCACACCGTCATAATTCGGATCTGATTGACGAGTACCTGCTTTTGGAGCATTATTAGCCCTGTCATAGTTAGAGTAATTTGTTCCGTACCAGTCTTTAGCCTGTAAAAATGAGAAAGCAAATTTTACCCCAAATTTATTGTTCCATGACTTTGCTAATCTAGCATCAACTTGGTTAAAAGGTTGAACTTTAGAATTGTCATCATTTACGTGGTTAATACCTGTTTTAAATTGGAAACTTGCTCCCGGATATTTAAAAGGATCTTTTGAGGTCATCAATAAAGTACCACTGATACCCCCAGCTCCATATAATGCAGAAGAGGCCCCGGGTAATAATTCCAGATTATCTACATCCAATTCAGTAATCCCAACAATATTACCTACCGAGAAGTTTAATCCCGGAGCCTGATTGTCCATACCATCTATTAACTGATTAAATCTGGTATTACCATTTGCATTAAATCCTCTGGTATTGTACGATCTGAAAGTTAAACTCTGCGTACTCATTTCAACACCTTTGATGTTCTGAATCGCGTCATAGAAAGAAGGAGCTGCAACTTCTTTAATTTGAGCTGCCCCCATACGCTCTATGGTAACCGGTGATTCTAAAATACGTTCAGGAGTTCTTGAAGCAGAAATTACCACTTCCTGACCTAATACCACTCCGCTTTCTTCAAGCTGAAAACTCAAGTTGCCCGCATTGCCACTTACGCTCTGCTCGATCGATTTATATCCTATATAACTTACAGATAAAATGAAAGGAGGTTTTTCAGTGGTAGAAAAAGAGAATTTACCGTTGGCATCTGTTGATGCGCCAACATTCTTCCCTTTTATCGTAACGCTTACGCCCGGCATGGGCTCATTTGTTTGTTTATCGGTAACCGTACCGCTAACAATTGTACTTTGTGCAAATGTTGTTAAACTTACCAACAACATTACAAAAAGAACAAAAAATGTTTTTGTAGAAGTTTTGTTCATACGTTAAAAGTAGTTTATATTGTTTATTATCTATAAACTTAGCACAAATTCTGATACTTACAAATTCTATTTAAAATAATATTGCATATATTGGCATTTAGAATATAAAACTTAAAAACCCAACAAATAATTAGATTTATATCACATATATTTTATTATTTTAACGCTGATAGATTATTGAATTTATGATGAATAAAATAAAAGCCCTGATTTGTATAATCATTCCTATCATTCTGGCATACCTGCTCAATACTAAATTTGGAGATACACCTCCTCTTTTAAAATTTTTAAATCCATTTACCGGATTTTGGCAAAATGCCGAAAGCACCACAGTAAATAAAAATCATAATATTGTTTTAAAAAACGCTAAGGATAAAATAGACATCTATTTTGATGACCGGATGATACCTCATGTATTTGCACAGAATGATCACGATTTATATTATGCACAAGGTTATGTTACCGCAATGCACAGGTTATGGCAGATGGATTTTCAAACACGTTTTGCAGCCGGCAGAATATCAGAAGTGGTGGGTAAAAAAGCCATAGAATTAGACCGTTATCAACGCCGAATGGGCATGCTTTATGGCGCTGAGAACTCTCTCAAAGGTATGATGGCAGATCCTAAAGCCAAAGAAATGATATTGGCTTACACACAGGGGATCAATGATTATATCAAAAGCCTAAAAGATTGTGATTTACCTGTAGAATATAAGCTGCTGGATTTTAAACCCGAACCTTGGCAGCCTATAAAGTGTGCATTATTGTTAAAACAAATGTCGGCCGTTTTAGCGATGGGTTCTGATGAGTTCTACATGACCAATATTTTAAACAAATTCGGTCCTGATGTGACTAAAGATTTATTTCCTGATTATCCTTTTAAAGAAGATCCGATTATACCAGTTGGCACTAAATGGAATTTCAAGCCTTTGCCTGTTCCTCAAACACCTAAATCTTTTACAGAAATGATGACCACAGGCATTATCACCAAACAAAAAGAAGAAGGTATAGGAAGTAATAACTGGGCTGTATCAGGTGCAAAAACAGTATCTGGATTTCCTATATTGGCTAATGACCCTCATTTAGATCTAAGTTTACCGTCTATCTGGTATCAGATTCAACTACATGCTCCAGGGGTTAACTCTTATGGCGTATCACTGCCTGGAGCTCCCGGTATTATCATAGGCTTTAACAATCAGATTGCCTGGGGTGTTACCAATGTAGCAGCCGATGTACTTGATTTTTACCAGATCAAATTCAAAGATGAAACACATAAAAATTACTGGTATAACAATCAATGGAAAAACACAACTGAACGTATAGAAAGAATTAAAGTAAGAGGAACAAAAGATGAATTAGATACGGTTATTTACACACATCACGGTCCTGTTGTTTATTTTCAGAAACCGGCTTTCAGCAAAGCTGATAATGTACCTACAGGTAATGCCTTAAGATGGATTGCTCACGAAGAGTCTAACGAGTTAATGACCTTTTATTATCTGAACCGTGGGAAAAATTATGACGATTACAGAAAGGCATTAACTTATTTTACGGCTCCTGCCCAGAACTTCATATTTGCCAGTGCAGATAATGATATCGCTATTACTCCAAATGGTAAATTTCCTTTAAAATGGAAAAATCAGGGGAAATTTATTCTGGATGGAACAGATCCTGCTTACGATTGGCATGGCTGGATACCTTCAGATCAAAATCCTACAGTTAAAAACCCTCCACGTAACTTTGTAAGTTCTGCCAACCAATCATCAACAGATACGACTTATCCTTATTATATCAACTGGGAATTCTCTCCCTATGAAAGAGGTAAACGTATAAATGACCGACTAAGCGCAATGAACAAAATCAATGCAGACAGCATGCGAAATCTCCAGATGGACAGTTACAGTATTTTTGCAGAAAATCTGCTGCCTTACATCCTACCACTGGTAAATACTGCATCTTTAAATGCTACTCAAAAAGAAGCATTTAATACCGTAAAAAATTGGAACAAGTTTTTTAATGCCCATGAAATCGGCGCAAGTGTTTTTGACTTATGGGCAAAACGTTTGTTTTTTGAAATATGGGATAACAAGTTTACAGATCCTAAAGTTCCTATGCGCTATCCTTCAAGAGATCGCACCATAGAATTAATACAGAAAGACCCTAATTCTAAGTGGTTTGATAATGTAAAAACAGACAAAAAAGAAACCTTAAATGATCTGGTAAATCAATCCTTTGTATTTACCTGTGATAGTTTACAACGTAAAAATGGCACTATTGGTAAAGATTGGGAATGGGCAAAAATTAAAAATTCACATGTGCCTCATTTAGCTAAAATACCGGGTTTTGGTTCTAAAACCCTGTTAATTGGTGGATCTAAAAGTACTGTTGACGCCTTAGGCGAAAGCAATGGCCCATCTTGGAGAATGGTTGTTGAGTTAGGTAAGAAACCTAAAGGTCATGGTGTATATCCGGGAGGCCAATCTGGTAATCCAGGAAGTCCTTTTTATGACAATATGATTGATACATGGGCCGAAGGTAAGTTATATGATTTATTCTTTATGCAATCAGCAAATGATCAGTCAGGAAAAATAATCTCTCATTATAAAATTTCAAAAAAATAAAACATGGTCTTTATTGTTATTATCATACTTTCATTTTTACTGCAACTCATCTTACCTTGGTGGGTAATTTTGGTACTTTCTTTTGCCGTATGCGGAATGATTGGAAAAACAGTTAAAATATCCTTTTGGCAACCTTTCTTAGCTATTTTTGTACTTTGGACTGCTATGGCTCTTTATAAAAGCGTTCCTAATAACCATGTTTTAGCAACTCGAGTAGCTGAAATGATAGGCGTTAAATTATGGTTTATCATTTTACCTTTAACAGCCTTAATTGGTGGCTTAGTTGCAGGTATAAGTGGCTATTGTGGATTTTGTTTCAGAAAGGCCATTTTAAACGATAAAGCTAAAAACAACTAAAAATTGTATTTTTGCTCAGTGAACATGGTCGCTGAGCATTTTTTTTCCATAAAATCAGAAGATGATTTTAACAAAGCCGCACTTGAAGTTTTTAACTTTCAGGCTAAAAATTGTTTAATATATGCTCAATATATTAAACACCTCAACATCAACTTCCATAAAATAGACCACTACGAGAAAATACCTTTTTTACCGATCAGTTTTTTTAAAAGTAATACTGTGTTAAGCTCCGACCTACCTGTACAAATTACTTTTAGCAGCTCAGGAACCACCGGACAGATTACCAGCAGACATCTTGTAACAAAGCTTAGCCTATATGAAGATAGCTTTAACAAAGCTTTTGAATTATTTTACGGTCCAGTTAAGGATATCTGTTTACTGGCTTTACTTCCGTCTTATTTAGAACGCGAAGGTTCTTCACTTATTTATATGGTAGATGATTTATTGAAGCAAAGTCAGCACCCTGAAAGCGGTTATTTTCTGCATAATCATATAGATTTATACAATACGCTTTTAGCACTTAAACAAAGTGGACAAAAAACCATCCTTATTGGTGTAACTTATGCCCTTCTCGATTTTCTTGAGCAATATCAAATCGATTTTCCTGAGCTAATTGTAATGGAAACGGGAGGAATGAAAGGTAAGCGGAAAGAAATGGTAAGAGAAGAGTTACATCACGTTTTATGTCAAGGATTTGGTGTTAAAGACATCCATAGCGAATATGGAATGACAGAACTTCTTTCTCAGGCTTACTCCAAAGGTAAAGGAATTTTCTTTACTCCACCCTGGATGAAAATTTTATTAAGAGACACTTCTGACCCTTTATCATTAATTTCTTCGCAACAAATTGGTGGTATTAATGTGATTGATCTGGCCAATGTTAATTCATGCGCTTTTATAGCAACCCAGGATTTGGGTAAAATACATAATGATAACGGCTTTGAGGTAATTGGTCGTTTTGATAATGCTGACATACGTGGTTGCAATTTATTAGTACAATAAAAATCCCGTGTCTTGAGAAAGGCACGGGACATGATATCTTTAAATCGTTTCGAATTATTCAGCAATGATGAGGAAATAGTTTCTTTTTCCTTTTTGCACAACAATAAACTCATCACTAATCAGGTTTGACAAATTATATGAAGTTGAAGCTTCTGCAACTTTAACTTTATTAATACTTAATCCACCACCTTGAACAGTCTTTTTTACCTCTCCTTTTGATGGAAAAATAGAGGTTTTTTCTGCAAGTAAACTAGCCGCATCAATACCATCGCCAAGCTCGGTTTTGGCAATACGAAACTGCGGCACACCTTCAAACATTTCCAGCACACTTTTCGAATCCAAAGTTTTCAAAAACTCCAGATCTCCATTGCCGAATAAAAATTCAGAAGTTTTGACAGCGGCATCCAAAGCTTCTTTAGAATGCGTTCTTACGGTAATATCTTCAGCTAATGCTTTTTGCAGGATACGTAAATGCGGTGCTTTATCATGTTCCTGCTCTAATTGTTCAATTTCTTCCTTATTTTTTAAGGTAAAAATCCGGATCCAGGTTTTAACATCACTATCTGATGAGTTTAACCAGAACTGATAAAATTTATATGGCGAAGTTTTTTCAGGGTCCAACCATACAGCTCCACTTTCTGTTTTTCCAAATTTGGTACCATCAGATTTTTTAATCAATTGTGTAGTTAAAGCATATGCTGTACCACCGTCTTTTCTCCTGATCAACTCTGTACCTGTTACAATATTACCCCACTGATCAGAGCCTCCCATTTGCAAAACGCAATTATAGTGCTTCCATAAATAATAAAAATCGTAGCCCTGCACCAACTGGTAAGTAAATTCAGTAAATGACATACCGGTATCGCCTTCTAAGCGTTTTTTCACACTGTCTTTAGCCATCATGTAGTTTACGGTAATGTGTTTACCTACATCCCTGATGAAGTCTAAAAAATTAAAGTTTTTAAACCAATCGGCATTGTTAACCATTACCGCACCGTTACCCCCATCTTCAAACTTTAAAAACTTTGACAATTGTTCTTTCATGCCTTTTAGGTTATGATCAACCATTTCTTCAGTTTGTAGATTACGCTCAGCTGATTTGCCCGAAGGATCTCCAACCATACCTGTAGCGCCTCCTACCAATGCAAAAGGCTTATGTCCTGCACGTTGAAAATGAATTAAAGTCATGATTTGGGTTAAATGGCCAACATGTAAAGAATCAGCAGTTGGATCAAAACCAATATACCCGGCACACATACCTTCATTTAATTTCTCTTCAGTATTTGGCATAATATCATGCAACATGCCGCGCCAACGCAGTTCTTCTACAAAATTTGTCATCTTTTATTCTTTTACCGCAAAGATAGTTTTTTTGACTTTCCTGCCAAAGTTTCAGAAACAGCACTATTTAACTTTTATATATAATTATCACAAGTTTTTAAACGTATATTTAAGCATGAACTTCCTTTCTCATTTCTATTTTGACAGACACAATTCTAATTCATATTGCATAACAGGTACAGTATTACCTGACCTCGTAAAAAATGCAAACAAAGATTGGAATTGTTACCCTCAGAAACATGAGGAATTATTTATTGGGGAAGGAAAACAACTGGAATTGTTAAAAGGTTGGAAACGTCATTTAAAAGTTGATCAAATTTTTCATTCATCTGTTTTTTTTCAGAATGAGACACAAAAGCTCAAACAATGTTTAATACCTTTTTTAGAGGATAGTCCCGTACGTCCATCTTTTTTAGCACACATTGGCTTGGAACTGATGCTTGATCATCTTTTGGTAGAACAACGACTTATTGATATCCAACACTTTTACCATCATCTTTCAAACAGCAAAGGCCAGTATCTCGACTTGTTTTTAAGTAAGTGCAATATTAACGATCTGCCTAAATTTAATCATTTTTACGACAATTTCCTTTCAAGCAGATATTTATTGAGTTACCAAAAAATTGATAACATCAGCTATGCTTTACAACGCATATGTATGCGTTTATGGAAAGATCCTTTTAATAAAAAAAATCTCGATGAATTAACCAAGCAATTGCTCCATTACAAAAAGGATTTGGAAACCAATTTTATGAGTATATTTGATACCATTGAAAAAGAGCTGAATTAAAACATGCGCAAACCCTTACTTTTTTGTTTCCTTATTTTAAGCATACAGTCTCTACATGCCCAAAAACGTAAATACAGTAACGAATTTCTTAATATAGGTATTGGATCTGCTGCCTTCGGCATGTCGGGTTCTGTAATAGCCAACGTTAATGATGTAACGGCTGGATACTGGAATCCTGCGGGGTTGGCGAGAATGGAAACCCCCAAACAGGTTGGCCTGATGCATTCTGAATATTTTTCAGGTATTGCAAAATATGATTACGCTGCTTTTGCCACCTCTGTACAAGATAATACGGCCGTTGTTGGTGTTTCGGCAATTAGGTTTGGTGTAGACGATATCCCTGATACTTCCGAACTGATAGATGCTGATGGAAACATCAACTATGACAGGGTTAAGAAATTTTCTGCAGCTGACTATGCTTTTATTTTTTCTTATGCCCGAAAAAGTAAAAACGCAAAAAGAGATTTCACTTATGGGGCCAATGTAAAAATCTTACACCGTTTGGTAGGTCAATATGGTAAATCATACGGATTTGGTTTGGATGCCGGTGTACAATATAAAACAGGAAAATTTGTTTTAGCTGCAATGGGTCGTGATATTACGACCACGTTTAATACCTGGAGTTATAATGCAGATCAGTTAAGCACAGTTTATACTCAAACCGGCAATGATATTCCTAAAAACTCAACGGAAACCACCTTACCCAGAATTATTTTAGGAGCGGCTTATAGTACAGCTATTAACGAACAATTCAATATCATGGCAGAAACCAATCTGAATTTCACTACAGATGGGAAAAGAAACGTGCTTTTATCTGCCAATCCGGTTAGTATAGACCCCACTTTAGGTTTAACTGTTGATTATAAAAAAGTTGTCTCACTACGTGCTGGTTTGGGAAATATCCAGAAAAGTACAGACTTTACCGGAAAGCAATTTTATTCTTATCAACCTAACATGGGTGTAGGAATTAAAATCAATAATTTCTCCATAGATTATGCACTTACCAATATTGGCAATAGCTCTGATGCGTTATATAGCAACGTTTTTTCAGTTAGAGTAGATTTCTCTACATTTTAATAAATCCTGCCAAATTTTAACATACTCCTTTAGTATATTTGCTCATATGGAGCTGAATGGTATAAAAGAAAAAATGGATGCGCTGGTTCAAGAATTAAACCAGCATACCTATAATTATTATGTATTGGCCATGCCTACCATTGCCGATTATGAATTTGACAAAAAACTTGAAGAATTAGCACTGTTAGAGCAGCAATATCCTGAATTTGCAGATCCAAACTCTCCTACCCAAAAAGTTGGTGGCGATATTACCAAAAATTTTATAACCGTTAAGCATAAATGGCCCATGTTATCATTGGGCAACACTTACAACGAACAAGATCTCAGAGATTTTGATGAACGTGTACGCAAGGCTATAGGCGATAATTTTGAGTATGTATGTGAACTCAAATTTGATGGTTTATCTATGAGTTTAACTTACCAGAATGGTAAATTATACAGGGCTGTAACACGTGGAGATGGCAGCCAGGGGGATGATGTTACCGCAAATATCAAAACCATCCAAACCATACCACACCAGTTAAAAGGTAAAGACATTCCTCAAGAATTTGAAATCAGAGGTGAAGTTTTTATGCACAGGGCAGCATTTGAACGCTTAAACAGGGAACGTGAAGAAATTGGTGAAATACCTTATGCTAACCCCCGTAATTTTGCAGCCGGTACAGTAAAGATGCAAGACTCAAAAGAAGTTAAAAAGCGTCCTCTTGATTGTTTTTTATATGCCTTTTATAGTGATCAGAACTTATTTCACAGTCATTGGCAAAGTTTAAATACCGTTAAAGAGTGGGGATTCAAAGTTTGTGAACACACAAAACTGGTTAACAACATTAACGAAGCCTTAGAATTTATTGCTTATTGGGAAACAGAGCGTTTTAAACTGAGCTACGATATTGATGGTATTGTGATCAAAGTTAATAGCTACGCCCAGCAACATGAATTAGGTTTTACAGCAAAATCGCCGCGATGGGCTATTTCTTATAAGTATAAAGCCGCAGAAGTAGAAACAGTACTAGAAAAGGTTACTTACCAAGTTGGTCGTACAGGCGCAATTACGCCTGTAGCCAATCTTAAACCTGTTGTATTGGCCGGAACTACGGTAAAGAGAGCTACCTTACATAATGCAGATGAAATTAAAAGATTAGACCTTCATGAGTACGATACTGTTTATGTGGAAAAAGGTGGAGAGATTATACCTAAAATCATTAAAGTAAACCTTGAAAAACGGATTTCAGACCAACCGATAGACTATATTACCCATTGCCCTGAATGCAATACCTTACTGATTAGAAAAGAGGGCGAAGCTGCACATTACTGCCCTAATGAAGATGGTTGTCCTCCGCAGATTATTGGTAAAGTACAGCATTTTATTGGCCGGAAAGCGATGGACATACAAGGTTTGGGTGATGAGACCATTGAGACATTTTACCGTAAAGGTCTTATCAAAAATATTGGAGATTTGTATGATTTACATTTAAGATATGAGGAACTGGTACAATTAGATCGCTTTGGGCAAAAATCCATTGACAATATGCTCAAAGGCATAGAAGCTTCTAAAACAATGCCATTTGAAAAATTGTTGTTTGGGCTGGGCATAAGATATGTAGGTGAAACCGTAGCCAAAAAGCTGGCCTCTGCCTTTATAAATATAGATAATCTGACAAAAGCATCTTTTGATGAGCTTATAGCTGTTGATGAGATTGGCCAACGTATAGCAGAAAGCATTCGGGATTATTTCAGTAAGGAAGAACACCTAGAACTTATAGATAAGTTAAGAAAAGAAGGCCTGCAACTCGAAACCCAGATACAGGTTATTAATTACAACAGTGATGCGCTCAAAGAAAAATCTTTTGTTATTTCAGGGGTTTTTGAAAAACATAGCAGAGAGGAGTTAAAGTTGTTAATTGAAAGTAATGGAGGTAAAATTTTAAGTGGCATTTCAGCAAAACTTTCATACCTTGTTGCCGGCGACAACATGGGGCCGTCAAAATTAGAAAAAGCAACCAAATTAAACATACCAATTATAAGCGAAGATGAGTTAATAGCATTAATAGACAACGCTTAATCGAAAAAGAATAAAATCACATAAAATAAATGAGAAATTTCCACGGAACAGGTGTAGCATTAGTCACACCTTTCAACACAGACGGATCAGTAGATTATCAAGGCTTAGAACGCCTGATTAATCACTTGGTTAATGGAGGTATTGATTACCTCGTATCTTTAGGTACAACCGGCGAAACCGCTACATTAAGCAAGGACGAGAAGAAGAAGGTGTGGAATTTTACAGCCGAAATCAATAATGGAAGATTGCCTTTGGTTGCCGGCATAGGGGGCAACAACACACAAGAAATAGCTAATGAAATCAGAGAATTCGAAAACAACAGTTATAGTGCCATTTTATCTGTAAGTCCTTATTATAACAAACCTACACAAGAAGGTATTTATCAACACTATAAATTCTTAAGTGAACTTAGCCCTTTGCCTATTATGGTATATAATGTTCCGGGAAGAACAGGAAGTAATATCTATCCGGAAACCACCTGCCGTTTAGCGCATGATTTCAAAAATATTATCGCCACTAAAGAAGCTTCTGGAAGCTTTGAGCAGTTTAACCAAATCATGAGAGATAAACCCGAAGATTTTTTACTGATATCAGGTGACGACCCTATAGCTTTGCCCATGATTGCAACAGGTGCTGTAGGTGTAATCTCGGTAATTGGAAACGCACTTCCAAAACACTTATCAGAAATGATTAACCTTTGCCTTGAAGGTAAATTTGCACAGGCTTTGCCTCTACATTTAAATTTACTTGAAATTACCCGTTTGGCATTTACCGAAGGAAACCCTGCAGGTATCAAATCTGCTTTAAAACAATTAAACATTTGCGATGATGTGGTTCGTTTACCTTTGGTAAAGCCTAGCAATAACCTTAATGCCCTAATTGCTGAACAGTTGAAACAATTAATGTAGCTATTCATCATTAAAATCTATATATAAAACCCTAGCTTAAATTCAGCTGGGGTTTTTGTTTTTATAGGCTTTTCTTCTCATGAAAAGCCTATATCAGATCATTTTCGCACTTATAAAAATGTTACAGAAAATAGCTGTGAAATGCCATTTAAGGGCATAATGATTGCTTTACATCTATACACACTTAAAACACACAAATGAAAAAATTATTATTAATTGGACTTGCAGTCAGTATCATGAGCTGCAAGGCACTCGGCTATGGGGAAACAACATTTCACATAGGTATGTCTGAAACTGAGTTTAAACAAAACAACAAATATGCTTCCTACGTGTACGGGGATGATACAGGTATACGCATCTACAGAACATTTAACCAATACCAACAGGCTTACAAATTTTTTATTTTCTCTAAAGATAAACTGGTACGCTTTGAAGAAGGCTCTTTACCCGACGACTTCAGGTATATGAGGTTATAACAAAAATAAAAGAAGCGCCTTGGTAATGGGCGCTTCTTTCATAAAAAAACTTACAAACTTAGTTAGTTAAGCTTTGTTTTTAGTTTCTTGCACTTCTAAACGAATACTTTGAGCTAAGTTCTTTAAATCTTGCATACCTTTACGCACCCTTGTTCCGGCTGCACTGTTTGACTTGTTATAGAACTTGTCAACATCTGACTCGATTGAAGATACCAACGCTTTTAATTCAGCAAATTTTTTCATTGTTTAAATACTCCTTTACTTAGTTTTTTAGGTTTTAATTAATACAGTATTACTAATGTAAGGTGTTTATTTAAATAAAAAAATAGCTATTCTAATAAAAGAATAGCTAAAAGTTATTTTTTTTCCACATTTTCTGATTTTACACAAAAAACGCTTCAATTTTGTTAACATGCAGTTAATCAGGCACAACTATTCTGCTGTAGAAAATTTGTTTTGCTGATAGTAACCCCTTTTCAATTTTTCAGCAACTTCGCTAAATGCATCCAAAGTTCTCTGCACATCTTCTAAGCTATGTACCGCTGTTGGTATCAACCTTAACTCTATCATACCCTTAGGAATAACAGGATATACTACAATTGAGCAGAATATGCCATAGTTCTCGCGTAGATCATGTGTTAAAGCTGTTGCTTCTAATAATTCTCCTTTTAAGAAAACAGGTGTTACAACCGTATTGGTTACGCCAATATCAAAACCACGTTCTTTTAAACCCTTTTGTAAAGTGGTGGCAATAGTCCATAAACGCTCTCTCAATTCAGGATTATTTTTCAATAATTCCAAGCGTTTCATTAAGCCTAAAACCATTGGCATAGGCAATGCTTTTGCAAAAGTTTGCGAACGCATATTATATCTAAAATAATCTGTAATTTCTTTGCTCGATGCAACAAAAGCACCTATGCCTGCCATAGATTTAGCGAAAGTGGCAAAATATACGTCAACCCCCTCTATACAATCCTGAGCTTCATGTGTACCCGCACCCGTTGGGCCCATTGTTCCAAAACCATGCGCATCATCTATTAATAATCTGAATTTAAATTCTTTTTTCAGATCGATCAGTTCTTTCAGCTTACCTTGAGCGCCAGACATACCAAATACCCCCTCTGTAATCAATAATATCCCACCCCCGGTTTGCTCGGCTAACTTAGTTGCTCTTTGTAATTGTTTACGGGCATCTTCTACATCATTGTGTTTATACACAAAACGTTTACCCATATGCAAACGCAATCCGTCTAAAATACAGGCATGTGACTCCCCATCATAAACTACCACATCATTTCTGTCTAACAAGGCATCTATAATAGACACCATACCTTGATAACCAAAGTTTAACAGGAAAGCATCTTCTTTACCTACAAAAGCAGCTAAATCTTGTTCCAATTGTTCATGGTACCGGGTATTTCCAGACATCATACGGGCTCCCATAGGGTAAGCCATTCCAAAATCTATCGCTCCCTGAGCATCTGCTTTACGTACTTCAGGATGATTTGCCAAACCAAGATAGTTGTTCAAACTCCAAACCAAATGCTCTTTACCTCTGAAATTCATATGAGGTGCTATTTCTCCTTCCAGTTTTGGAAATGAGAAATACCCATGAGACCATTTTTGGTGTTGGCCAATTGGTCCCATACGTTTTGAAACTTTATCGAATATATCCAATTTATTTATTGTATTAGTGAATCTTATATTAGAATTAAAATTTGCGCAAATTTAACCTTAAAATAACTATTTATCAACCCATAACCTATATGCTTAGCAGACGTTTAGGTTATTTTTATGTAAAAACGGGTTCACTTTAAGATTTTAAATAAAAAAAGCCTTAGCAACAATTGTTGCTAAGGCTGATTTATATGTATGTTTACGGCTTATTAGTCAACATTATCATGTAAAAATGAGTTATTAGGTCTGATGCCTGTTTCTCCGTCTTCATCATTGCTCAATGTAAAACGTGAAACTTGCGATTCTGATGAATGTTGAATTTGTTGCAACTGCATTTGTTTACGTTTGTAAGCCGGCTCATTTTCAAGCTCCTGTAAACCATTAGAAGTACGCAGTTTCATGCTCAGGTCTTTTAACCTTAATATTCTTTCTTTAGATTTTCTCAGTTGCTCTTCAATTGATTCGTCTGTTTTATCCTCGTCAACATCATAACTTTGCGTTTCTGCAACCGGAGCATAGTCTTCTTCAGGCTCGTTTACGGTAGCAACGGGTGTTTCGAAAACGAAATTCGTTTCTGATACCTTAACCTCAAATTCAAATCCAGCCTCATTATTATTGCCTTCATTAGCTGGTTCTTCCTCAACCAATTGGTGAAAAACAGCTTTACTCTCAGGTTGTTCTACTTGCGATTGCGCTATACTGTTATTGAAAAGGTCTCCAAACAGGTTTGACTGTTTAGGCTCTTCTTGGATCTTTAATACAGGCTCTTCAAGTACAGGTGCGGATTTAGGTTCAATAAAAGTATTTACAGGTTCAACCGGCTTAATCATCGGTGCGTCTTCAGGTGTTAGAAGAGATACTTTTTTGATATTTTCTTTTTCTTTATCGCGTTGTTCTTTAGTTTGGAAACCGGTAGCAATAATGGTTACCGAAATTCTATCACCTAAATTCTCATCAATACAGTTACCCCAAATCAAATCGGCAGAAAGACCTGCTTTATCCTGAATATAATCTGTAATCACAGAAACCTCATCCATGGTTACTTCTTTAACCCCAGAACTGATATTGAGCAAAATATATCTGGCGCCTTCAATTTCATTGTCTTTTAAAAGAGGTGAAGCTAAAGCACCTTCAACAGCTGCCAATGCTCTGTTTTCTCCTTCGGCTGCATAACTTCCCATAATGCACACACCACTTTCTTTCATTACAGTGCGCACATCTTTAAAGTCAACGTTGATATATCCCGGAACGGTAATAATCTCGGCAATTCCTTTAGCAGCAGTTGATAAAATATCATCAGCTTGAGCAAAGGCAGAACCTAGAGTGAGATTTCCGAAGATTTCTCTTAACCTATCATTAGAAATTACAAGGTAAGAGTCAACATATTTTTTCAATTCTTCTAAACCGTCATCAGCCTGCATTTTACGCCTTTTACCTTCAAAAGCAAAAGGTGTAGTTACAATAGCCACAGTTAAAATATCTAATTCTTTAGCTGCTTTGGCAATGATAGGGCTTGCTCCCGTACCTGTACCCCCACCCATTCCGGCCGTGATAAAAAGCATTTTAGTTGTACTACCCAACATGCTTTTTAAATCATCTATATTTTCTATAGCCGAATTTTTTCCAACTTCAGGTATAGAACCAGCTCCCATACCTTCGGTTAAACTGGCGCCTAACTGCACCTTGTTAGGAATAGGACTAAATTCTAAAGCTTGCGCATCTGTATTACAGATGATAAAGTCTACCCCCGTAATTCCCTGACGGTACATGTGGTTTACAGCATTACCTCCGCCACCTCCAACACCAATTACTTTGATGATTGAAGATTTATCTTTTAACATTTCGAACTGCATATAATTATGAATCAGTTGTTTAAAAAATTAGATTTTTCTATTCAACGCTACTGTAATATTAACACTTTTTTAACAGTCGTTTTCCACAATTGTTAAGATTGTGGAAAAATCCTAATTTGTGGAAAAATAATTACGGACGGATGTAATCTTCATCGCTTACATTCATGTCGTCTTTAATAAATTCTGACGTTTTTTGAAGCAGCGTACTAAATAATCCTCGTTTTTTTACTTTATCTTTTCCTTCAGGCTGGGCAACTATTACACCTGGCTTTTTCATTTCTTCTAAAAGTTCTTCTGTTTTTTGAATACCTTTTATCAGCAAACCCACACTGGTTGCATACATAGGGCTTTTCAAATCATCATAAACAGTTTTAGGCATTTCTTCATACTTAGAAAGATGCTCATTTGGATAACCCACACGACAATCTAAACCGGTTACATACTCTACCAGCTGGTTTAAATGTTTCAATAAAGCTCCGCCCCCGGTAATAACCACACCTCCTATCAGTTTCTTTTCATACCCAGATGATTTAATCTCGTAGTAAACATGCTCTACAATTTCTTCCATACGGGCTTGTATAATATAAGCCAGGTTTTTCACCGAAATTTCTTTCGGTTCTCTTCCTCTTAAACCCGGTACGCAAATAATTTCATTTTCTTTATTTTCTTCAGCTAAAGCAGATCCAAATCTGGTTTTTAACAACTCAGCCTGATTGCGCATTACAGAACATCCTTCTCTGATATCTTCTGTTACACTGTTACCTCCAAACGGAATTACTGCTGTATGACGAATGATACCCTCATGAAAAATAGCCACATCAGTAGTTCCACCACCTATATCGACCAAACATACACCTGCTTCTTTTTCTTCTTCGCTGAGTACTGCTTCAGATGATGCTAAAGGCTCGAGAATAAGTTCCTGAGTTTGTAAACCCGCATTGGTTACACAGCGCATAATATTTTTCACAGCTGTAACCTGCCCCGATATAATATGAAAGTTGGCTTCAAGGCGTACCCCCGCCATACCTACCGGATCTTTGATGCCTGGCTCATTGTCAATCGTAAATTCTTGCGGCAAAACATGAATAATTTCTTCTCCCGGAGGCATAACCAGTTTAAACATATCATCAATTAATTTGTCGATATCTTTTTTGCTGATCTCGCTATTTAGTTCTCTGCGGGTTAATATACCACGATGTTGCAAACTCTTAATATGCTGTCCGGCAATACCCACATTTACCACCCTGATCTCTACATTAGATTGACCGCTGGCCAGATCTACTGCCGAGTTTATTCCTTGTACCGTTTTCTGTATATTAGATACCACACCACGTGTAACACCTGCCGATTCTGCTTTTCCTATACCTAATACTTCTATCTTTCCATGTTGCGTTTTACGCCCCACAATAGCACAGATCTTAGTTGTACCAATATCTAAACCTACAACTATTGGAGACTGAACGGTAGTTTTCTCTTTGCCCATAACTCTATTAATTTGTTGTTGCCTTTAATTTTTATCTATTTTTCTTATCGGTAGCAGAACTTACGGTTTTTACACTTTCTTTCTTTACCGGGGTATTTGCTTTTTGTTGCTTATTAGTATCTTCTTTGGTACTCTTTGTTACGGTTGTACCTGTTTTACCGTTATTTTTTTCTGTACTTGCAGCTATTTTTTGCTCATGGGCCTCAACCGTAGCCTTTTTGATTTCTTGTGCAATTGATACTTTTACTACAGAATCTATGGTTTGCTGTCTGTCCGCACTATTTGTCCCAATTACTTTTGCCTGTTCAAGCTTCTTAATAGAAACAGAATCTCTCCTTTCGCAAACTACTTGATTAACATATTTCAGGTTAATTGTTTTATAAGTGTTCCATCCTACTTTAGGCATAGCCTGTTTATAAAAAGCCATTAAATTGTTAAGCTTCGTATCTATATGATCTGCATTGCCTAAAATTATGCGCTGATTGCCTATTCTTGGCACCAGTTCAAAATCATTCTTATCATCTACATAAATCTGTTCAATCTGTGCATCCCACAGTGTATCGCTTTTTATATATAGGGCCGTTTTATACAAATCTTTAGCCAGATTAGTGAAAAGTGTATCTATCTTACCGCTAAAGCCTTCTAAAATGTTACCATTTGCTACCAAAACGTTGGCCGTAAAATTTGCAGATACAGGCATCTTTAAACCTTCTTTATCTATATAATAGTCCTGTCCGCCGGCATTGATCACCCTAAGCACAGGCTGGCGTTGCTTAATTTTAACATAAATTACACCATCCATATCTGCATATACTTTAGCAAATCCTATGTATGGATTGTCTTTAATGTCACGCTCGATACTGTGAATATTTATTTTTTCAAGCGATCTGCCCAATAGCTTACCTTCTTTATTAATGATCGCCTCTATTTCTTCTCTTTCAATAAAATTATCTGCTCCCGGAATTAATATCTGTACATCAATACATTTGGTACTTTGTTTCTTGGCGTCAATAAAACTCATTAATACCACAACCCCTGCCAGACAAACAAGCCAGGCAAATCCTTTAAAAATAGCTCTCCAATTTATATTTTTAAGCATTATTCAAGGTTTCTTTTAGCGGTTCAACCAAAGTATCAATATCACCTGCGCCAATGGTTAAAATTAACTCAGGTTTTTTATTTTTTATAAGACCGGCAACCAGATTTTTTCCACAAATCTGTTTGCTTTCTACCGTTATCTTATTTAAAAGCATTTCTGCCGTTATACCTTCGATAGGTAATTCTCTCGCGGGATAAATGTCTAACAATATTAAATCATCAACTGTGCTTAACACTTTTGCAAAATCATCCGCAAAATCACGGGTACGCGTAAACAGGTGCGGTTGAAATATTGCTGTTAATTTCTTTTCGGGGTACAGCTGACGTACAGCATCGAGACAGGCCCTGATCTCTTCGGGATGATGTGCATAATCATCTATATATACCTGCTTTTCTGTTTTAATAATAGTTTCAAACCTGCGTTTTACTCCTTTAAAATGGGCAACAGCTTTTTTAATCAAAGTAGGTTTAATACCCAAACTTAAAGCAACACCTATTGCGGCAGTTGCATTTTCTACATTATGTCTGCCAGGCATAGAAAGGGTAATATCTTTTATAGTTGTAAAGCCATCTTCAAAATCAAAAATAAAAACCCCGTTTACCACTCTGATGTTTACCGCTCTTAAAGCAGACTGTGATCCTGAACTGTAAGTAATGCCATGTAAAGGCAATCCTTCTCTAACAAATAGCTTTCCATCTTCTTTAATCTGGCCCACAAAAAGATGAAACGATTCTTGTAAATGAGTCGCATCTCCGTAAATATCCAAATGGTCGGCATCCATAGAGGTTACCACAGCAATATCAGGGTGAAGCGTTAGAAAGGATCTATCATATTCATCTGCTTCTACAACCAGAACATTATTTTTACCATAAAGTACATTACTGTTGTAATTGGTAGCAATACCACCCAAAAATGCTGTACAGCCATAACCTGTATGTGTAAGGATGTGCGCTATCATTGATGAAGTGGTTGTTTTACCATGCGTACCCGCCACAGCAATGCAAAACATGCCTCTACTAATGATGCCTAAAACTTCGGATCTTTTCTTAATAGAAAATCCTTTATCTCTAAAGAAATTCAAGACCTTAGAATCTTTAGGAATTGCTGGTGTATATACAATCAGTATTTCGGAATTTATTGCATTAAAATCATCCGGTATCTGAGCAATATCATCTGTATAAATAATATGGATTCCCTCTTCTTCCAATGCACGTGTTAAACTTGTTTGCGTTTTATCATATCCGCAAACCATACAGCCTCTTTTTGCAAAATAACGTGCAAGGGCACTCATACCGATGCCGCCGATACCTACAAAATAGACTTTTTTAATGTTTAACAACTCCATTTTACTTCTTCTATTCTTTTAATGCTTAACCAATTTTAATACCTGTTGAGCTATGATGGTGTCTGCATTGACCAATGCCATCTTACCTATATTCTTGCTAAGCGTTTCACATTTTTCACTATTATTTAACAAGCTCAGTGCTTCTTTTACTAAGGTGTCTTCTGCTGCACTATCTTTAATTATTACAGCCGCATTATTTTTAACCAAAGCCATGGCATTTTTGGTCTGGTGGTCTTCGGCCACATTTGGCGATGGAACCAAAACAACAGGTTTTTGAATAATGCAAAGTTCTGCGATGGTTCCTGCTCCAGCTCTGGATATAATTATATCTGCAGCTGCATAGGCCAGATCCATCTTATTTAAAAATTCCAAAATGCAAATATTAGGATGATAGTTTAAGCCTATTCTTTCTATCACACCATTGTAATAAAACTTACCTGTTTGCCATATCAACTGTACATCATTAGCTATAATCTCATCAAGATGTTTCTCAATACTTTTATTCAGTGTCCCTGCGCCTAAACTTCCTCCCGTTACCAATATGGTTTTCTTTAAGGGATTTAGCTTTAAAAGTTCTGCTCCGGCATGATGCTTTCCAGCAATCTCCACAACATCTCTACGCACCGGATTACCTGTTTTCAATATTTTATCTGCAGGAAAAAACTGTTCCATTCCATCAAATGCCACACAAATCTTTGAAGCATTTTTGCTTAGAAGCTTATTGGTTACACCGGCGAATGAGTTTTGTTCCTGTATCAGGTAAGGTATCTTTCTTGATGAAGCGGCGTATAATAACGGACCTGATGCATACCCACCTACACCAACTACTACATCCGGTTTAAATCGTTCTATGATCTTACCTGCTTTACGTACGCTTTCTATCACCTTAAATGGCAAAGTCAAGTTTCTCAGTACCGACCCTCTTTGTATCCCTCTAATATTTAAACCCTCAATTTCATAACCAGCAGCAGGAACTTTTTCCATTTCCATTTTGCCTTCTGCGCCAACAAAAAGAATTTCACACTGCGGCGATATTCTTTTCAATGCATTGGCAATGGCAATGGCGGGAAATATATGCCCGCCTGTGCCACCTCCAGATATGATAATTTTTGGGAAATTATTCATGTTATTAATTAAATTTTTAAATGATTTAATGACTAAATAAGTAAATGTTACTTTCTATCACCGGCAGTCTTTCTAAATAGCTACAATTTCCCCAGCCTCTTTCATTAAATCATTTATATCTTTTGTTATTATTCCTGACTCTACCAATATTTCCAACCAAAACCCTCGCCTCCTCTGTTTTAGGCAATGATTGAAAAAGCTTTATCGAACAAAGAACAAAGTTTTTTGTCCTGATTTTTAAAGCTGTAACGAAATCTATTTTATTATTCTCCATCGTTATCCAATCATTTTCTCATTTCATCATTTAAAACTTTGTTTAAGCCATTGCAGGTATTTCTCCTACAATTACCTTATTACTTTTTTCATTACTATTTTTCTCGCTTGTTTTTCCTTCATTCTCTTCTACATCTCTACTCACACTTAAAATAATGCCAAAAGCTATACTTGTAAAAATCATTGATGTACCTCCCATACTTACTAAAGGCAAAGGGACTCCAGTTACCGGGCCTAAGCCCACTGCAACAGCCATATTTGCAAAAGCCTGTATGGTTAAACTAAAGCTCAAACCAGCAGCCAGTAATGCGCCAAATGCTTTAGGACTTCTGGTAACGATACGCACACACCGATAAAGCAGAACCAGATAAAGGGTAACGATTGCTAAACCACCTATCGTACCATACTCCTCAATAATAATGGCAAAAATAAAATCAGAGTATGGGTGTGGTAAAAAATTCCTTTCGGTACTATTACCTGGTCCCTTACCAAAAAAACCACCTGTTGCTAATGCAATTTTTGCATGATCTGATTGGTATGTTTTATCAGAATGTTGTAATTCGGGATGAAAAAAAGCATTCATACGCGATTTGTAAGTTTCTCTCCTTGGCCCTAAAAACACTACAAACAGCAAAAGCACAAATCCTGCCGCGCATACGGTTAAAATTTGCTTTATACTAATACGCCCAATAATTAGCAATAAAATACTTACGCCAAATAACATCAAGGCTGTTGAAAGATTAGCCAATGCAATTAAAATAAATACTACACAAACCGAACCCATAATAGGTACGAAAGCCTTCTTAACATCTTTAATATTTTCTTGTTTACGGGTCAACATTCTAGCTAAAAAGGTAATCAGCGCAAGCTTAGCCAAATCTGATGTTTGAAAAGTAAGATTGATTACCGGAATTTTTACCCAACGTGATGCATCATTGATATTACTACCAAATATCAATGTATAAATAAGCAATGGTATGGTAATAATCATTAATACTTTAGAGATACCTGCGTAGTATTTGTAGTCGAGTAAGTGTGCTATATAAATCATAGCTATACCTAATAATACAAAAATCACATGCTTATAAAGTAGATATTTCTCTACCGTCACTCCTTTTTTATAGGCAATTGCTCCTGTAGCACTATATACCGCCATAACAGAGATCATGGATAACATGATTATAATTAACCATATCCATCTGTCTCCTTTGGTTTTCTCTAATAGTGTATTAATATTAAACATATTACAACTCCTTTACAGCTGCTTTAAATTGGTTTCCTCGATCTTCGTAATTCTTAAACAAATCAAAACTTGCACATGCTGGCGATAAAAGCACCGTACTTCCTTTTTTAGCTAAATGATAAGCTACTTGAACAGCTTCTGAAGCAGAAAACGTATTTACAATAACCTCTACATCTTCTTCAAATGCTTCATGAATTCGCTTATTGTCTTTACCCAAACATATAATAGCTTTCACCTTGCTTTTTACCAGATCCTTTAACATGGTATAGTCATTCCCTTTATCTACCCCCCCCATGATTAAAACGATGTCTGTATTTACACTTTCTAAGGCATACCAAGTAGAATTTACGTTGGTAGCTTTAGAATCATTGATATAAGCAACATCAGATATTTTGGCCACAAATTCTAACCTATGCTCAATATTCTTAAAGTTGCCCATACTCTCGCGAATAGATTCGTTACGCAACTCTAGAACTTTAGCTACAATACCCGATGCCATCGAGTTATAAATATTGTGTTTTCCCTGTAAAGCTAAATCGTTGATTGACATGGTAAATTCCTGGTTTAAGGTTGTGTTGATGTGTATTGTTTGGTTTTCTATATATGCTCCGGTTTCTACTTTTTTATGGATAGAAAAAGGATATTTTTTTGCTGCTACTTTAATTCGTTCCAACATATTTAAGGTTTCTGCATCGTCTGCACAGTAAATAAATGCATCATTAGATGTTTGATTTTGTGCAATACGCATTTTTGACAATGCATAATTCTCCAGTTTATAATCATAGCGGTCTAAATGATCCGGGGTTATATTTAACAATACCGCAATATCTGCCTTGAAACTGTACATATTGTCTAACATGAAACTTGAGATTTCAAGCACATACCAATCATATTCTTTCTCGGCTACCTGAGCGGAGAAACTTTGGCCAATATTTCCGGCTAATCCCACATTAATTCCTGCATTCTTCAAAATATGGTAGGTAAGCATTGTGGTTGTGGACTTACCATTTGAACCTGTAATACAAATTGTTTTTGCACTGGTATAGCGTTTGGCAAACTCAATTTCTGATATAACAGGAATATTTAGTTCATTTATTGCCTGTACAATAAAAGCTTTATCGGGAATACCTGGACTTTTGATTACTTCTGCAGCATTAAGAATTAAATCTGTGGTATGTTGATTTTCTTCAAATGGAATTTGTAAATCAGTAAGACTGGTTTTGTAAGCAGGTGCAACGGCACCAAAATCTGACACAAAAACATCAAAGCCTTGTTTTTTTGCCAGTTTAGCAGCTCCTACGCCGCTTTCGCCTGCTCCCAATATGACCACTCTTTTATTTTCCATTTAACGTAGTTTTAAGGTTACGAATGTGATTACCGCCAGTATAATTCCTACAATCCAGAAACGGGTTACAATCTTAGCTTCATGATAACCTTTTTTCTGGTAATGGTGATGTAATGGCGACATCAGGAAAATCCTTCTTCCTTCTCCAAATCTTTTCTTGGTATATTTAAAATAACTTACCTGCAGAGTTACCGATAACACTTCAACCAGAAAAACACCGCACATTACAGGAATCAGCAATTCTTTACGTATCATGATAGCAAAAACGGCAATGATACCACCAATGGTTAAGCTTCCAGTATCTCCCATAAAAATCTGAGCTGGATAAGAGTTGTACCACAGAAAACCTACGCATGCACCTACAAAAGCTCCGGCAAAAATAATCAGCTCGCCAGAGTTAGGTATGTACATGATATTGAGGTAATCGGCAATTACTGTATTACCTGATACATAAGCCAAAATACCCAAAGTTATCCCTATAATAGCTGATGTACCTGTTGCCAGGCCATCTATGCCATCGGTTAAGTTTGCTCCGTTTGAAACGGCCGTAACAATAATGATTACGAAAGCCAAAAACACGATAAATGCATATTTTTCATAGCCGGGACCTAAAAACTTAAGTACTTTGGCATAGTCAAACTCATTGTTTTTATAAAAAGGGACATTGGTTTTGGTTGATTTTACATCTTGTGTATAATAATAGTTCTGACCTTTTTGTCTCAACACCATAGGTGCTGCATTTTCTACTTTAGTGGTATCTACCTTTATGTTCTCATCAACCGTTTGTCTCACCACAATATTAGGGTGGAAATACATGGTTACACCAACTATAATAGCCAAACCAACTTGTCCTACTACTTTAAATCGTCCGGCAAGCCCTTCTTTGTTCTTTTTAAATACTTTGATATAGTCATCTAAGAACCCTATTGCTCCCATCCAAATGGTAGTTACAATCATCAGGATTACATAGATGTTGGTAATATTGGCAAATAAGATTGTTGGTATAAGAATGCCCATCAAAATCATGATACCTCCCATTGTAGGCGTACCTTGTTTTTGCATCTGACCTTCAAGGCCTAAATTTCTTACAGTTTCACCTACCTGCTTTTTATGCAAAAAATCGATGATTCTACGACCATAAACCGTTGTAATGATCAACGATAAAATAATAGCAAGCGATGACCTGAAAGTAAGGTACTGAAACAACCTTAATCCCGGAAAATCATAGTGTTTATGCAGATATTCAAATAATAAATATAACATCAGCTTTTGGGGTTTAGTTGTTCTCTTAAGATTTCTTTATCGTCAAAATGGTTTTTTACACCTTTTATTTCCTGGTATTTTTCATGTCCTTTGCCCGCCACCAGAATAATATCTCCAGGATTTGCTAAAAGACATGCTGTTTTTATCGCCTCTCGTCTATCAATAATACTGATTGTTTTACGTTGATTACTTGGTGATACACCCGCCTGCATATCCTCTATAATCGTTTGAGGATCTTCACTACGAGGGTTATCAGAAGTTAAAATCACTTTATCACTCCAATCACAGGCTACCTGTGCCATTACCGGACGTTTAGTTTTATCTCTATCGCCACCGCAACCTATTACAGTAATTACTTGCTCATTGCCTTTTCTCACGTCGGCAATAGTGCTCAGCACATTTTGTACGGCATCAGGTGTATGCGCATAATCCACAACACCTACTATTCCATTATTGGAAATCAGGTAATCAAACCTTCCTTCTGCACCGCTCAGATTACTTAATAACGTTAGCACCTTTAAGCTATCTTGTTCTAAAAGAACAGCAGTGCCGTATGCGGCCAAGAGATTGTAAGCATTAAAAGAGCCTACCATTTTAAAATAAACCTCTTTATGATCTATATCCAAATGAAGGCCGCTAAACTTATTTTCTATAACACGGGCATGAAAATCTGCCATTTGTTTTAAGGCATAAGTTTTTTTATAGGCTTTGGTATTTTGTAGCATTACCGTACCATTTCTATCGTCGATATTGGTAAGAGCAAAAGCAGATTTAGGTAATGAATCAAAAAAGCCTTTTTTAGCTTTCAGATAGTTATCAAACGTTTTGTGAAAATCTAAATGATCATGTGTAATATTTGAAAACACTCCTCCTGCAAAACTCAAACCACTTATGCGATGTTGCGCAACAGCATGTGAACTTACCTCCATAAAGCAATATTCACATCCTGCTTCTACCATATTGTTTAACAAACTGTTAAGTTCAATAGGGTTAGGCGTAGTATGACTGGCAGGTACAATGCGATCATTTACGTAATTCTGTACTGTAGAAATTAAACCTACCTTATAATTTAAAGCTTTAAAAAGCTGATAAAGCAGTGTGGTTATAGTAGTTTTACCATTTGTACCTGTTACGCCTACCAGTTTAATTTTCTGAGAAGGATTGTCGTAAAAGTTACACGCTGCAATACCTAATGCTTCGGCAGAATTTTCTACTTCTACCCATGTTACTGTGTCGTTTAAATTAACAGGCAAATTCTCAGCAACAATAACCGTAGCGCCGTTTGTTATAGCCTGATCAATAAAAAGATGTCCGTCTGCAGCAGTACCTTTAATCGCAAAAAATGAAGTGCCAGATTTAACCGTACGCGAATCAAAGGCAAGGCCAGACACTTGTTCTGTCGTGTTTCCTTTGATACTTTTAATCGAAATCCCGTAAAGTAAATCTTTTAACTCCATACTTAATTTATTATTGTAATTGTAACTCTACCACTAAGCCTTTTCCTATGCGTGAACCCGCCTGTATAGATTGTGCCACAACTTTACCACTTCCTTTTACTCTTGCTTTTAAACCCACATTTCCCAATAAAAACATAGCATCTTTTAATCCCATCCCATTTACATCAGGCATAACCCCTTTCTCCATTTCGGTATCATGGTAGGCCACACCATTGCTCGTATCTATTGAATTAAAATATTCTGATTTTGCTGCATATAGTGGTTTTATACCCAAAGCATTATACACTTTTTTTACCGCCTGACTTTGACCAGCCTTTGCTTCTGGCGGTTTGGTATTACCTACATAATGGGTCTTTACATCGGGTTTGTACATATCTATATCGCTTGCATAAATGCGATCTGCTATTTCTCTAAATACTGGCCCAGATACCAGAGCACCGTAATAAGCTCCTTTAGGGTCATTAATCACCACTATCATTGAATATTTAGGTTTTTCTGCAGGAAAATACCCAACAAACGATGCCTGATATTGTCGCTTAGCTTTATAGCCCAGATTATTATCTGCAACCTGCGCCGTACCGGTTTTACCCGCGATTTTATATAAAGGGTTGTAAACAATCTGCCTTCCGCTACCATTTGTTACTACCGCCTCCAACATTTCCTGCATTTTTTTAAGCGTTACATCAGAACAGATTTTCTCATTAATAATACGCGCCTTAAATTGCTCTATAGGGTTACCCAACCTTCTGATCTCTTTTACAAATATTGGCGCCAGATATTTACCATTGTTTGCAATAGCATTATAAAACGAAAGCATTTTCAAAGGTGTAAGTTGCATTTCATATCCGTAGGCCATTTGCGGCAAAGACATGTTTTTATTCCAACTTTTATTTTTAGGATTTTTAACTACCGGCTGTGCTTCTCCCGGTATTTGTAAGTTCATTTTTTCATTTAAATGCCAGTTATATAAATGATCAGTAAACTTAGATTGATTATCCTTATAATATTTATTAACCAAGGAAGCAATTGCAGCATTAGAAGATTGTTCAAAGGCTTTTTTAACTGTTACTACCCCAATGCTTCCATGCGAGTCTTTAATCACATGACCCGGTATAGGATATTCTCCTGTTGCAACCATGGTATTGGTATCTATATATTTATCTTCAAGTAAAGCCATATAAGATGCAGCTTTAAAAGTTGAACCAGGATCCTGGTTACCCGCAATAGCATAATTAAACTGCTCTTTATAAACACCTTGCTCTACACGGGTAAAATTAGCCACCGCTCTAACTTCCCCGGTAGCCACCTCCATGATAATTACAGCTCCATGATGCGCATCACTTTTAATTAATTGTTTTTCTAAAGCGCTTTGAGCCAGGTCTTGCATATTAATATCGATAGTAGAAATGATATCTGCACCATCTTTTGGCGCAACCTCCGCATCACTATTTACCGGGATCCACACTCCTCCACTAATCCGCTGCATTAATCTTTTACCAGATTCACCATTAATGTAATTACCATATGCCCCCTCTAAACCTACACCGTTCTTAACGTTCTCGTTCTTATACCCTATAGTTCTTGCAGCAAGTGCTTTAAAAGGCAGAATACGTCTGTTTTGTTGAATAGCCATTAAACCGCCCGAATGCTTACCTATATTATATAGAGGAAATTTTCTTATCTCTTTCAAGTCCTGATACGAAACCTTTCTTTTGATAAGCACATAGCGAGCACTGTCCTGCCTTGCTTTTCTTAAAAGCCTCGAATAATCTTTAGCGCTTTTGTCTTTAAAAAACTGAGCTAGTTTAAATGCAAGAGAATCAACTTTTGAATAAAACAGTTCGTTATCCTGTATGCCTCCGGCAAACATATCCATACGTAGTTCGTATTCAGGAACAGAGGTAGCCAGCAGACTGCCATCAACAGAATAAATATTACCTCGGGTAGCTTCAATATCAAACTCTCTAACCGATAAACTATCAGCCATAGCCCTCCATTTGTGCCCCTGTCTAAACTGAACATCACCAAGTCTTAATATTACAGCAAATGCAAAGAGCACAATAAGCCCAAAGGCCAAGTACACTCTCATTAATATGTTCGCTCTAATATTCATTTCTCGTTTTCAATTACAAGTTTTTGTGGCGGCTCTATCAGCTCTTTAATACCCAAAGTATCAACCTTTTTAGCCACCTCTGTCATTTTGCTCTTAAACATCAAATCAGCTTTAAGCGATTTGTATTCTGAGCTCAATTCTTTAACTTCTTTACTTAACTTATCTATTTCACGTATATTCTTAACCGCCATGTGGCTGTTTGCGATATAGACCATACCCAATACACACAAAAAGATAAGATAAGGCAACACACCTGTTGCTGTTTCTTTTGAAACTACACCCTCTACAAAGAGCTTTCTGAAAAAGACGGTTACCCCCCCTTCTTTAACCTCCTTATCCGCCACCTCTTCTCTTTCCACAATCTCCTCTTCAGGCTCCTCTGTTTTTATTTTGAATTGGTTACTCATAATTTCTCCCCAATTCGTAATTTAGCACTACGTGAACGCGTATTGTTTTTTAATTCTTCTGTCCCAGCCACAATGGCTTTTCTGGTTATAACCCGAAAGGGTTTTACATCATTTCCAAAAAAATCCTTATCCACTTCACCTTTAAATTTTCCTTTAGCGATATAATTTTTTACCGGCCGATCTTCCAAAGAATGATAAGAGATAACCACCAATCTACCTCCCTGCTTCAGAACCTCTGCACTCTGCTCTAAGAACCGCTCCAAAACCTCAAGCTCAGCATTCACCTCTATACGCAGAGCCTGAAAAACCTGCGCCATATATTTATTCTCTTTACCCTTAGGAATATGCGAAGCGATAACCTGTTTAAAATCACCTAATGTTTTAATCTCTTTTTCTAAGCGCGCCGTAACAATAGACCTCGCTAAAGATTTCGCATTTTTAACCTCTCCATATAAACCAAAGATGCGGTGCAGATCTTCTTCTGAATATGTATTTAAAACCTTAGCAGCCGTAAGCGAACGCTGCTGATCCATTCGCATATCCAAGTCAGCATCAAAACGTATCGAGAAACCTCTTTCTGCCTCATTAAACTGATGTGAAGAAACCCCCAGATCAGCCAAAATCCCATCAACCTGCCTGTACCCCAGCAAACGAAGATTATTTTTCAGGAAGCTAAAATTCTGATCAACAAATTTGAAACGAGGATCTTCTATTTTATTTCTTTGCGCATCCGGATCCTGATCAAAAGCTATCAACACCCCCTCTTTACCCAACCTATCCAATATAGCTCTTGAGTGTCCACCCCCACCAAAAGTCACATCAACATACACACCAGACGGATTGATATTCAAACCCTCCAAACACTCGTTTAGCAGCACCGGAACATGGTAATTATTTTCCATCTTCACCTCCTTTATTTTTTCCTCCCATAACCTCCTCAGCTAAAGCAGCAAAATTCTCAGGAACATCATCAAAAAGATTATCGTAAACCTTTTTATCCCAAACCTCAATTTTATCCAACTGACAAGCCAACACAATCTCAGCTTCTATCCCGGCATACTCCATTAAGGCCTTAGGCAACAACACCCTCCCCGCCGCATCCAAACTCAAAGGCATTGCCCCCCTTTGAAATGCACGCACAAACTCACGGTTTTTGCGCTCAAACATATTCAGCTTAGCAAGTTCAGCCACCGTTTCATCCCAAACCTTTTTAGGATAAATCACCAAGTTTTTCTCAAAACCTCTGTTTACAACCAACCCATCTCGCTCTACATCAAGCAATTGCTTCTTAAGCAAAACAGGCACCATAAGGCGTCCCTTTGCGTCAAGTTTACAATCAAATTCTCCGATGAGTTGGGTCATAATAGTAGCTACACTTTTTATGTAGTGTAAAATTAAACACTATCTACCACTTTTTACCACTTTTTACCACAAAAAAGTTTTCAACATACACTTTCTCCCACAAAAGCTTTATTTTTAACTTATTTTCATCATTTTTCAGGCATAAAAAAACGGAGCTCTGAAAATTCAGGGCTCCGTTTTTAGTAATTTTAATACCTTATATTATTGTTGTTGTATCGCTTTTACGCCTGGCAATTCCTTACCTTCCATATACTCCAAAAGCGCTCCGCCACCTGTAGAAACATAACTAACCTGATTTTCGAATCCAAACTTAGCAATAGCCGCAGCCGAATCTCCTCCCCCAATTAGCGAAAAAGCTCCGTTTTGAGTTGCAATCACTACCGCCTCGGCTACCGCTTTGGTTCCATGTTCAAAATTGCTCATTTCAAAAACACCCATAGGGCCATTCCACAATACTGTTTTAGAGTTTTTAATTACCTCACCAAAAATAGTTATGGTTTTTGGACCGATATCCAAACCCATCCAACCCGAAGGAATTTCTCCTGTTCCAGCTTCAGATTTTTGCGCATCATTATCAAATTTATCGGCAATTACCGTATCTATCGGCAAAACCAATTTCACTCCTTTGGCTTTAGCTTTTTCTATTAATTCCAAACAAAGTGATAATTTATCTTCTTCTAATAATGAATTACCAATTTCACCTCCTTGAGCTTTAGCAAAGGTATAGGCCATCCCACCCCCAACAATCAGATTATCAACCTTATCTAAAAGATTTTCTATAAGCAATATTTTGTCTGAAACTTTTGCTCCACCCATAATTGCTGTAAATGGCTTGCCGGCTCCTTTCAAGACTTTATCTGCATTTTCAATTTCTTGCGCCATTAGGTAACCAAAGTACTTCGCATTTGGAAAATATTTAGCCACAATGGTTGTAGAGGCATGCACCCTATGTGCTGTACCAAATGCATCATTTACATACACATCTGCCAAATCAGCTAATTGTTTAGCAAAATTTTCATCTCCTTTTTCTTCTTCTGCATGAAAACGCAAATTCTCTAATAGCAATACTTCTCCCGGAAACAAATTAGCAGCCATTTTTTGCGTTTCCTTACCAATACAATCGTTAGCAAATTTCACAGGGATATCCAGCATTCTTGACAGATCTCCTACAATATGCTTTAAAGAATACTTTGGATTAACGGCACCTTTAGGCCTTCCTAAATGAGACATCAATATTACTGAGCCACCGTCATTCAGAATTTTTTGAATGGTTGGAAGGGCTGCCCGCATTCTTTTATCATCAGTAATATTAAAATCAGTATCTAAAGGCACATTGAAATCTACCCTCACCAATGCTTTTTTGTCTTTAAAATTGTATTGATCTACAGTATTCATATTTTATTCTAAGTTTAATATCATTTTATAATGAGGTTTTATCTGCTGAATCTCAAATTAATCTAAGATAATTTCGAAGCCTAAATCCTGAAAATCTCAACCATAATTAAGGCTCATCTTCTTTAAAACATCTATCAATCTGTTTGAATAGCCCGATTCGTTATCATACCAACCTACTACTTTCACTAAATTACCTACCACTGATGTAAGCTGGGCATCAAACACGCAAGAATACGGATTATTAATAATATCCACTGAAACTATAGGGTCTTCTGTATAATACAAAACATTCTTAAGTGATGTTTGTGCCGCTATTTTAAAAGCTTTATTAATTTCCTGAACCGACGTCGTTTTTTTTAAGGTACAGGTAAAATCGGTTAACGATCCGTTTAAAACCGGAACCCTTATACCGGCCCCTCCTAATTTACCTTCAAGTTCAGGAAAGACATAGGTAATGGCCTTAGCGGCTCCTGTTGTAGTGGGTATAATTGAAGAACTCGCAGCCCTGGCTCTTCTCAGATCTTTATGAGGCGCATCATGCAAATTTTGATCTCCCGTCATAGAATGAACAGTAGTGATATAACCATCATTAATTCCCCAATTATCGTTTAATATTTTAACTAATGGCGCTACATTATTAGTTGTACAACTGGCGTTGGAAATAATAGGCGATGTAAAATCAATCGTGTTTTCATTTACACCAAAAACCACCATAGGAATATCGCCATTACCTGCAGGGGCCGATATCAGCACCTGTTTAGCGCCAGCTAACAAATGTTTTTCTGCCCCTTCTTTATCAGCAAACTTTCCTGTGCTTTCTAAAACAACATCAATATTTAATGTCTTCCATGGAAGTAAAGCAGGGTCTTTCTGAGCTATTACTTTGATTTTCTTACCATTAATAATTAAACTATCTGAAGTATAAGCAACTTCTCCATCAAATCCCCCGTGAACAGAATCATATTTAAAAAGATGAGACAGTGTTTTTGGCTCTGTTAAATCATTAATAACTAAAACATCCACTTGATGTTTTAAGGCATTTCTTAAAAAAGTCCGGCCAATTCTACCAAATCCATTTATAGCTAAATTCATAACACAAAGCTACTTATTTAAGTATAAACGATTTATTTTTTTTCTAAATAATGAAAGTTATATTGCATTGATTGTGTCTTTTAAAAACACATCTGCCAAAGTGTAGTTCTTAGATCTTTTTTTACCTTTTAAATAGGTTAAAGCAATATTAAATATCACACAAATTCCAATCTGCAGCAGAATAAGAACAAAATTTCCAAGCTTTTGCAACAATAACGTAGACAATATAGTAAGCAGGTTAAATGCAACTAACAAAACAACAACTCGTTTATGATCAAGCCCATATCTCAAAAGACGATGATGAATATGATTTCTGTCGCCCTTAAAAGGTGATCTTTTATTAATAACACGTATAAAAAATATCCTCAACGAATCGAAAACCGGAATAATTAATATAGCTACAGCAACTGCCGGTGCAGAAAAAACTATAGGGTGAGGATTTATACCAATCTTATTTAGCTCTATGAATTTAACGGCCAGAACTACAGATACCACCCCGATAATTAACGAACCCGTATCGCCCATAAAAATTTTTGCAGGCGAAAAATTAAAAAATAAAAAACCGACGATTGAGCCTAATAAAGCAAAAGAGATAAATGCATAAGCCATTTCTCCCGCTAAGGCAAACAAAAAGCCAAAACTGAAACATACAATAGCTCCGATCGTACCCGCAAGCCCATCAACACCATCTATTAAATTAAAAGCGTTAATGATAAAAATAATCAGCGCAATAGAAAACAACCCACCTGCAAGAGGATGAACATTCCAAAGCCCGAATACACCATATAAACTACTTAATCTAAATCCGCCAAATATAACAAGGATAAATGCCACCAATATTTGAAGCAGGAATTTGGTACGAGCGCCCACACCATATATATCATCTTTAATACCTACAGCAAATAGTATAATGCATGAACTTAATAAAAAATTAGCTTCCTGGTAATTAACCACATTGGCAAACATTAATACTGTTATGGTAAAGGCACAGAAGATACCTATACCTCCTAAACGGGATATATCGTGCTTGTGTTCCTTACGGTGTAAGTCTGATTTATCAAAGATATTAAGCTTGTTGGCTGCATGTATAATTGAAGGGATAACACTTACCACTACCACAAATGACAAAACAATTACAGCCACGTAATACGCCAGTGGGTAGTCTATAAATAGTTGTTTTAACATGTTGAGCAGTAAGGTTTAAGCGGTCAAAAATAAAAGTTATTTACAACATTTAATGTTAAATTACAAAATAAACAATTTAACATTAGGCTGGCTATACTTATTTTTAAGTATTTACGTTATAAAAACTGCTTTATTTTTCTCACTTTTTTTAGCACAAGGGTAAGCAGAGCAGTTTTCACTTGGTTATGCTTTAGAGCTTTGTAATCATTTAGAAAAGCCTTATATCGTTGAGACATATTTCTATTGCTCATCCCTCCTGTACGCATATTAACCATTAGTTTATTGAGGTATTGTACATCGATACGGTTTTTATAAAGCAACCGCAGCATTAATTCATAATCAGCCGCAGAGCCAAAGGCTAATGAGTAAGAGCCATAAGTCTGAAAAACTGAACGTTTTAGATACAATGTAGGATGTGCCGGCATCCAGCCCCATGCCAGGTCTTTTGGATTGGAAGATGTGGACTTCCATTTCCTTGTAACCTTTTGCGTATTATTTTTATCAACATAATTCAGATCGCCGTATACTCCATCGGTATTAGTTTCTCTAAATAAGTTTACTACGGCAGAGATTACATCTTTTCCCGCCAGCATATCATCAGCATTTAAAATCCCCACAATTTCTCCCGTAGCCATTTTTATGCCTTTGTTTAAGGCATCGTACATACCTTTATCAGGTTCTGAAATTAAAATGCTAATCTGTTCTTTGTATTGTTGGGCTATTTCAAAACTGTCATCGGTTGAGTTTCCGTCTATCAATATATATTCAATGTTTTTATAATCCTGTTCAATTACTGATTCGATACAGTATTGAAGATATTGCCGGGCATTATAAACCACTGTTATAATTGTAATCTTCATAATGAAAGCCACCTAAATTTCCTTAAGAGCGGCTGTAAAACTAAGGATTAATTCAAAGAAAGCCAACATAATATAACGCGTACTGTTTTTAAAAATTTCCTTATAAATTATAAAAAAGTAGTATTTTGCGAACTATTTCAAACAAATGATACACAACAGATTATTAAGAAGAATTTTTATTGTAAACCTGTTTTGTCTGTTTTTTTTAAGCTCATGTTCATTTAAAAATAGGTTAGCTATTTTAAAGACACCTTTTGATGCCGATACAATTAAAAATGTAATGGTTGTCAATGATAACAACGAAACGGAAACCATCTATAATCTTATTAAGCCCGAAGATGAGCTGGCCATTAGGAACTACCAGAATATGGACCTAATTACCAAACCATTAACAGGAACTACCAATATATACCAAGGCAATTATATTACTTATAAGGTTAATCAGAACGGTGAAGTGAGCATGCCCAAAATAGGATGGATAAAAGTAGCCGGATTAACCAGAAATCAGGCTGCCAAACGCATACAACAAGCATACGAAAAAGATGAACTCAATGCTCCTTTAATTGACGTTCGCATTGTAAATGCTTATATTGTTCTATTAGGTGAGGTTGGTAAGCAGGGCAAATATATTATAGATCGTGAAGATTATGAACTAATTGATTTGTTAGGAGATGCGGGTGGGTTATTACCAAGCGCAAACCGTAAGATGGTTCGTATTTTTAGAGGAAATAGAGAAAATCCGGAAATTATTTTAGTTAATCTGAATGATTACGATTTTATTAAAAACCCTAAATTAAAATTAAAAGCAAAGGATATTGTGTATGTAGAGCCAAGAAGTGCTTTTGCGAACAGTCAAAATCTTCAATCTTACAATCTCTTCATACAGACAGGTTTAATCATTATTAACACTTTACTTATCATTTATAATCTCGCTAAATAATGGAACAGGTGCCAAACAAACAGGTTCAACAGGAGATTGATTACGTAAAGATTTTAAAAATAGTATTCAGTCGCTGGTATTGGGTAGCCAGTACCATTATTATAGCACTGCTTATTGCTTATGTTTATTTATGGTATACTCCTGATAAATATAGTACTTCTGCTTCATTAAAATTTGAAGAAAAACGTTCTGAAATATCTGAGCTTTTAAATGTAAGGAATATATATGACCGTACAAATAAAATGCAGTCTGAGCAGTTTGTAATTCGTTCAAGACCCGTATTAATCAATGCCATCTCTAATATTGATTACAAAATATCTTTTTTTCTGAAAGGCCGTGTAAGAACCACTGATATTTATCCTCAGAAACCTTTAAAGATCGATATTATCGAGCAGGATAGCCTAGGCTTTACGCGTTCTTTATTTGATTATGAAGCCATATCCCGTGATAAATTCACTTTAACTTATACGAATAACAACAAAGAGATTACCAAAACCTATTCTACTAATCAAATTGTTAGTGTTCCGGGCATTAAGTTTAAAATCACTAACAGCACTTATAACGAAAAAAGCAACTCTGTTTATCAATTTAAGTTTAACGGCAAGAACGATTTTTTAGGCCGGATTAACAGGGGCCTAAACATGAGTGAGACTAAAGGTACCAATATCTTAAGCCTTAGTCAGACAGATATCAACCCGTTTTTCGCTACCGATATTTTAAATGCTGTTTTAAGAGCTTACGTAGATTACGATAGAAACCAAAAAACCGTTTCTGCAACCCAGACGATACGCTTTATTGATACTCTTCAGTACAATATGTCTAAAGTGGTTAAATCATCGGGAACAGATCTTGAACAATATAAAATCAATAATAAAATGCTTGACATCTCTACGACTAGTACAGATGTAATGAATAAGCTGACCAAACTTGAAACCGACAAAAGTACATTGGCTCTTGAAGGGATTTTTATTGCTCAGTTAGAAAAGGAGATTGTAAACAACAAAAATGCCAATGTTATAAACAATAACTTACAAGGCATTACAGATCCTATGTTAGAGGGCTTGTTACAACAGTATAATATACTTTTGCAGAAAAAAGAAGAGGCTTTACTTACTTATAAACCTTCTTCAGATTTTGTAAGCCAGCTAGATAAACAAATATTAGAAGTAAAATCAGCTTTTGTAACCAATGCCCGCAATCAAAGGCAAAAGAATGATCGTTCAATTGCATTCCTTGACCAGCAAATAGCTGGGATTAAACAAACGTTTAATACTATTCCAAAAGCCGAACGTGATCTGATCAATCTACAATCTAATTTTGAGATCAATCAAAAAGTATATAGTTATCTTTCTGAGAAAAAATTAGAGGCACAAATCAGTAAAGCAGCTGTAACATCAGGGGCTACAATTGTAGATTTTGCTCAGATCAATACGCATGCTATAGAGCCTGTGCCTCAAAAGATATACATCAATGCTTTAATTATCGGATTATTAGCTGGCATTGGTCTTATTTTTATTGTACGCATGCTTAATCCTTACATATATGATAAGGAAACTATCGAAAGTCTTACCAATATTCCTATTATTGGTGTGATTAGAAAATATCAGGATAAAATAGATGAGGATAATAAACAAATCTTATCCATAAAAAATCCTAAGTCTTTGTTTGCAGAGTCTGTACGTTCTGTACGTACAAACCTGAGCTTTTTAGCCGCTGATAAAAAGAACAAAGTAGTTTGTATCACTTCTGAAATTTCTGGTGAAGGTAAATCATTTACGACTGTAAACTTAGCCAGTACTTTATGCTTAATCGACAAGAAAGTAATTATCATCGCTGCCGATTTAAGAAAATCTAAATTGCACCATACTTTTAAGGTAGATAATTTAAAAGGTTTAAGCTCTTATCTCTCAAATCAAACAGAACTAAGTAATGTACTCTTTAAAACAGAGATAGAGGGTCTTAGTTTTATTCCGGCAGGCCCTGTTCCCCCAAACCCATCTGAATTACTTTATTCGGATAAAATGAAAGATCTTCTTGCACAACTTACACAAGAATATGATTTTGTTTTTATAGACTCTGCCCCCGTTGGTCTCGTATCTGATGCGGTTCCTTTAATCAGAATGGCAGACATTAACCTATTTGTTATCCGTTCAGGCGTATCCAGATATCATTCAGCTTCTGTTCCTGAAAGATTATCTAAAGAGTTTAACTTATCGAATATTGCTATTATATTAAATGCTTTTGATAATGATATTTTACATAGCAGATATTATACAACCAATTATAGTGGCAGTTATTATGCCAACTATTATTATTACTCTGATTACTCATTGAAATCAGGTAAAAATGGTTATTACAGTGATGAATCACATAAGAAATGGTGGGAATTTTGGAAAAAATAATCAATCATGATAGATAATTCTTATAAATGGTACCCTGTTTATACCAAGTCCAGAGCAGAAAAAAAAGCCTATCAAGAATTGCAAAAGAAAAACATTACGTGCTATTTACCTTTAAGAAGAGAGCTTAGGCAATGGAGTGACCGTAAAAAATGGGTAGAAGAACCTTTATTTAAATCATACGTCTTTGTACACATATCCAGCAAAGAATACCCTGAAGTTTTAATGACGCAAGGCATTAGCCGATTTGTATATTTCTCAGGCAAAATTGCTTCAATGCCCCAAAAACAAATTGAGGATTTAAAGTTACTACTGGCTAACGGCGATGATCTCGAAATTATTGAACATGAAATTGAACCCGGCGAAAGGGTTCTAGTTAATGCAGGGCCTTTTAAAGGTATGATAGCTGAACTTATATCTATAAAAAACAAAAGAAGCTTGGTCTTAAAATTAGAAGCTTTAGGTTACGCAATACATATCAATACTTCTATGGCATATATTGAACCATTAGCATAGTATTGAAAATGCATAAGGAGAAATCTTTAATTTCAAGAAGTTCAGATTTCTCTGTTTTATCAATCCTGTAAGTCCCACATATGGGACTGAAAGGGCGAAGCTATGCAAGAAAGTAAGTATAAAATGAAAAATGTTCTTTTCCTAACATTAAAAACTTTCAGTTTTACGGGCGGAATAGAAAGAGCTTGCAGAACACTTATACATGCTCTTTATTTAATTAAAGGTAATAATATAAGTATATGGTCTATGTATGATCATCAATCTGATTTAGATGAAAGGTATTGTAATCAGGTACTCTTTAAAGGTTTTGCTTCTAAAAAATTTAGCTTTTCATTTACAGTTATCAAAAACGCTTTCAAATTCGATCAGATTATTTTAAGTCATATTAACCTTTTGGTATTTGGTTTTTTGATTAAGAAATTAAAACCATCTGCTGAAATTATATTATGGGCTCATGGAGTAGAAGTATGGAGGCCTTTATCATCATGGAAAAAGAAATTTTTACAGCAAAATGCCACCCTTTGGGCTGTAAGTAATTATACCAAAGAGCAGCTTATGAGGCTGCATAATATTCCTTTGTCATCCATTAAAATCCTAAATCACAGTGTAGACCCTTTTTATTATATTCCTTCGCATTTAGAAAAACCTGTTCATTTACTTAATAAGTGGAAACTTAATGTTTCTTCTTACGTATTTTTCACACTTACAAGATTATCTTCTACCGAACATGATAAGCATTATGATAGCGTAATCAGAGCTATATCACGCCTTAAAAAAGAACATTCTGATATCATGTATTTTATTGGAGGCAGGTATAGTAATGATGAATATCTTAGGTTAACTACTCTCATTAAACAATACAATGTGCAGAATAACGTAAAATTATTGGGTTTCATTCCGGAAAATGAAATAACGGCTCATTACCTATTGGCCAATTGCTTTGTCCTTCCCAGTAAAAAAGAAGGTTTCGGAATTGTATTTACTGAGGCGGCAATAAGTGGATGCCAGATTATAGGCGGTAATGCAGATGGTAGTACAGATGCCTTAATAAATGGAAAACTGGGACAATTAGTGAATCCGGAGGATGAACATGAAATCTATCAGGCGATGTACCACGCTATACAACAAAACAATCATCAACCAACAGAGCAGCAGAAATTAGCATTACAATATTTCAGTTTTGAAGTATTTAAAGAAAATACCCAACGGCTACTTAACGCTTCATAGGAAATACAACAATGAATCATCAACAACATGAATGGATTATAGAGCCTCAAAGTTCACTATTCGATTTAAAACTTAAGGATACATGGGCTTATCGCGACCTTTTATGGCTTTTGGTAAGAAGAGATTTTGTTGCTTTTTATAAACAAACCATTTTAGGTCCATTATGGTTCTTTATTCAACCCCTACTAACCACCATTATCTTTACTTTTGTATTTGGAAACTTAGCAGGAATTAGTACAGACGGATTGCCCAGACCTTTATTTTATATGGCCGGGATTACTGCTTGGAATTATTTTGCTGATTGTTTAACTAAAACATCCACTGTTTTTAAAGATAATGCCAATATCTTTGGAAAAGTATATTTTCCTCGCTTAATTATGCCTTTAAGCATTGTAGTAAGTAACCTGGTACGATTTGGAGTACAGTTCTTACTGTTTTTAATGGTAATGGCCTATTATTATTTTATCGGAGCAAAGTTTAACATAACCTGGGCTATTGCATTATTCCCTGCAATAATTACACTTATGGCTTTATTAGGTTTAGGTTTAGGAATGATCATTTCTGCTCTGACTACAAAATACCGTGATTTAGCTTTTTTAGTAACATTTGGAGTACAACTATTGATGTATGCTACTACGGTAATTTACCCTTTAAGTACGGCTAAAAGCAATTACCCTGATTATGCATGGCTTGTTGAATACAATCCTATGACACCATTAATCGAAGCATTCAGGTATGGCTTTTTAGGACAGGGTACATTTTCATGGTTTTATTTTGGATATACAGCTGTTATAACTCTTATTGTTCTGTTTTCGGGTATTATCATTTTTAATAAAGTAGAGAAAAATTTTGTAGATACGGTTTAAATGTCTCCGCTGTTCAGTGTACTTATTGCAAATTATAATAATGGCTTGTATATTAAGCAATGTATTGACAGTATTCTACAACAGGATTATTCCCATATAGAGATCATCATTGTAGATGATGCCTCCACAGATAATTCAATTGAAATCATCACACCATACTTAAATCAATATAATCATATTAAACTCTTTAAAAATGAAATAAATAAAGGCGTAGGTTATACCAAGAATTATTGTATTGCTAAAGCAAATGGCGATATATATGGTTTTGTTGATCCCGATGATACAATAACACCTGAGGCTATTAGCATAATGGTAAATGCTCATTTGCAGTATGCACAGGCATCTTTAATTTATAGCAACTATTTTCTTTGCGATGCCTATCTTACTATAAAACAAGTATGTGATTCTAATCAGGTTATAAACGGAGATCGTCATTTTTTTAATGATACTAAGGAGTATATAAGTCATTTTGCAACATTCAAGAAAAAATTTCTTGAGCAAACACAAGGTATGAATCCTTCTTTAGAGTATGCCGAGGATTTGGATTTATACTTAAAACTCTATGACATAGCACCTTGCATCCATATCCCTCAGCCACTTTACTATTATCGTATCCATAAAAAAGGACTTTCATCACTCAAAAATGGCAGCCAGTCTCAATATTGGCGGTGGTTGGTAATGTCAAAGCGGGCAGAGGAAAGAGGTATTAGTTTGGAAAAAAAATTTTCTGATACCTTCATCAAGAAAGAAAGCATAAAATTCTACTTAAGTATTGACCAATTTATAAGAAAAAGTACTTTGTTTAAAACAACAAAAAAAGTATTTAAACGATAGTAAATGCTGTTATCTATCATTACCATAAACTTAAATAATGCTGAAGGCTTTTTAAACACTGCAAAAAGTATTATTCATCAAACCACAAATCATTTTGAATGGTTAGTAATTGACGGAGGCAGTACCGATGATAGTGTTAAACTTATCCAATCATTTGAGCAACATATTGACTACTGGATAAGTGAACCTGATAAAGGAATTTATCAGGCTATGAATAAAGGGATTTATCAGGCCAAAGGTGATTATCTGTTATTTCTGAATAGCGGAGATGTTTTATATAATGAATATGTATTTACAAAGCTTATTCCCTTACTTCAAAGGGAAGGAATTTATTATACTAACGCAGCAAATCAAGGCTTATCTACCTCAAAAATCAATGTCATTAAATATCCTAAGCAATTAAATACTGATTTTTTTATTAAGCGTTCTTTAAATCATCAGAATTGCATAATAAGTAGATCATTATTTTTAAAATATGGTTTTTACGATGAGGATTATCAAATATCCTCTGACTGGGATTTTACTGTACAACTCTTTATTAAGGGCGAAACATTTTCTTACATAGAAGATTTGATTATCAGTTGTTTCAATATAGATGGTATTTCAAGCGATTATAAAACAGTGGCAAGAGAACGCAAAGAAATCATACAGCAAAAATATCCTGCGTATCAGCTGCAATACCAACAGTTCTTAATTAAGAAAAACAGCTTGTTACTTCGGTTTAAAAATAAAATTAGACGAACCTTTTTCCATCGTTTTTCTATGCCTTAACTTTTATGCAGAATATAGCTATTAAAGTAGAAAATCTATGTAAAGCATATCGGCTTGGAGAAATAGGCTCCGGAACCATCAGTAAAGATTTAGCGCGTTGGTATGCCCGTTTACAAGGGAAAAAAGATCCTTTTCTTCGTATAGGAGAGACCAATGAAAGAGCAAGCAAAGGAAATTCAGATGTTATATGGTCGTTAAAAGATATTAGTTTTGAGATAGAAAAAGGCGATACAGTAGGAATTATAGGTCGTAACGGGGCAGGCAAAAGTACTTTGCTTAAGGTATTAAGCCGGGTTACCTCTCCTACTACGGGGCGCATTACGGGTAAAGGTCGTATAGCATCTTTGCTAGAAGTTGGAACGGGTTTTCATCCTGAGCTTACTGGCCGAGAAAATATATATTTAAATGGCAGCATTCTTGGAATGCGCAAAAAGGAGATTACCCGAAAATTTGACGAAATTGTGGATTTTGCAGGCGTAGAAAGATATATAGATACACCCGTAAAACGTTACTCGAGCGGAATGTATGTTCGTTTAGCTTTTGCTGTAGCTGCACATTTGGAAAGTGAAATTCTCTTTGTTGATGAGGTATTAGCTGTAGGTGATGCAGAATTTCAGCGAAAATGCTTAGGTAAGATGAATGAGGTAAGCAAGGGGGAAGGAAAAACAATTCTATTTGTGAGCCATAGTATGGATAGCATACATTCACTATGTTGCAAGAGTATTTTACTTAAACATGGCCAACTGAAATGTTTCGATACTTCTGAAAAAGTAATCCCTCTTTATCTCAGAGACAGTGAAGTTCTGCCTAAAAAGAGCGGTACAGGAGAGGTTAATGTAAGCTCTCTTACGTTGAGTGATAAGGAAGGAAGTAGTCTAGATTTCCTAAACGCTTATCAGGAAGTTTATCTTTCCTTAAACGTCCATTGTAAGGTTCCTGTTAAGGATGTAAGTTTTGCCATATGTTTTAACAATGTCCATAAATTAAGAGTATGCAGCTTATGGACAAATTTTACCGATAAAACTTACAACTTAGAGCCTGGCAATTATACATTAGTCTATAAAATACCATCATTAAATCTTATCCCTGGTTGTTATGAACTGGTAACATATATTGAAAGTAAAAGCCACGTTATAGAACGCATCGATGATTTTAAAGAAGTTACTGTTGGATTAAATCAGGATAGCCCCAAAAGAATAACAGAACTGATAAGTACAACAGGAGTATATTGGCAGAACTTTACAGCCGAACTCCATAGAAATAATGCTTAAAAAATTATACAGAAAGATATCCGGATTTTCTGTTTTTTATAAAAAGACAATACCTTATTGGTCTGAATGGGATCAAAGAATAGCTGATGTAATCGCTTCTGAGGACAATCATTATATACCTAGAGTAACCAATGCAGGAAAAATATTTGACACCTACCAAATAATGCATAATGGTTTAAAAATAATTAAAGGAAGCTATTATGGAGAAGGAATAACCAAGATGCTTTCAGATAATAAAGGTGTTCATGAACCTCAGGAGGAGAAGGTGTTTCAACAAGTTCTGAACACCTTGTCTCAAAACCCTGTAATGATAGAATTGGGATCGTACTGGGCTTTTTATTCAATGTGGTTTCTACAGCAGCACCCAATGGGTAGATCTTACCTGTTTGAGCCTGATATACGGCATCTGGAGTTTGGAATAAAAAATTTTGAACTCAATCATTTTAAAGGCGACTTTACCCATGCCTTTATAGGAAAAGAATTTTATAACAACATACCTCCTATCCTTACAATAGACCAGATTGTAGAAGAAAAGAAAATATCCTTTATAGATATATTACATTGTGATATACAGGGTTATGAATTAGAAATGTTAATTGGAGCGCAGAATACTCTTAAGCAACAAAAAATAGGGTATTTCTTCATTTCAACTCATTCAAATAAACTTCACAGAGATTGTTTAATTTTTTTAAAAAAGCAGGACTTTATCATTATATGTGAATGTGATCTTCAACAAACCTATTCAGTAGACGGCTTAATTGTGGCTAAAAGTAAAGGTTACAAAGGCATAGAAAGTATCATAATCAGTAAAAAAGGTGTCTTCAACTAAGCGTTTTATTAAAAGATATATAATCAAGCCTGTTTTTAACCAGTTTGGTTTTTTTTTCTATTGCCGACAAAAGATTTTCTTTCCCCGAAATAGCCTTATTTTTAGTAGGGCGATGAATGAAGGTCACTATGAAGAAAATAATATAGCTCTGATGCTCAATCTTATTAAACCAAATACAATGGTATTTGACATAGGAGCCAACATAGGCTTAATGTCTATTCCTGTTTTGGCCTCATCAAGCTCTGTAAAAGTTGTTTCTGTAGAACCATCACCTAATTCATTTCCATTTTTGGCAAAAACACATCGCTTAAGCGATTTTCAAAACAGATGGACCATTTTAAACAAGGCGGTGTTCAACTATGAAGGCGAAGTAAGTTTTAAACTTGCTAGTAAAAAAAAGAACTCTGCTTACGAAAGTATATTAGACACTCAAAGATGCAGCTTTTCAGATACCATACAGATAGAATGTACCACTTTAGATAAAATTTGGGAAAGCCACAACAAGCAGGAAGTATCATTTATTAAGATGGATATTGAAGGGGCTGATTTGCTCGCTCTACAAGGGGCAACAAACTGTATAAAACATTGTAAATCAGCAATTTTAATAGAATGGAATAAGAAAAACATTATCCCCTTTCAGCTAAAAAACACGGACCTGATCTCTTTCGCTAAAAACATTAACTATTCTTTATACGCCTTGCCTTATTTTAACAAGTGTGAGGATCTTACAGATCTGGAACTTTTCTCAAAAATCTATGAGAACTTTCTTTTATTGCCCAATAAAGAAGATGAAATTGCCAGCATTGATCATAAAACTCATTCTTTAAATGTCGAACATAGCTATTAAAGCAGAAAATATAAGTAAAGCCTATCAGTTAGGAGAAATCGGTACCGGAACCATTAGTAGAGATTTGGAGCGATGGTATGCTCGTGCCAGAGGAAAGGAAGATCCTTTTTTACGTATAGGTGAAACAAATGACCGGACAACCAAAGGTAAGAGCGATATTGTATGGAGTTTAAAAGACATTAATTTCGAAATAGAGCAAGGTGATGCTGTTGGCGTTATTGGCCGTAACGGTGCCGGTAAAAGTACGTTACTCAAAGTATTGAGCAGAGTTACCTCTCCCACTACAGGCCGTATTACCGGTAAAGGTCGTATAGCTTCCTTATTAGAAGTCGGAACAGGTTTTCATCCTGAATTAACCGGACGTGAAAATATTTATCTTAATGGGGCAATATTGGGCATGCGTAAAAAGGAAATTACCCGTAAATTCGATGAAATTGTAGATTTTGCTGGTGTAGAACGCTATATTGACACACCAGTAAAACGTTACTCCAGTGGAATGTATGTTCGTTTAGCCTTTGCCGTAGCAGCGCATTTAGAAAGCGAAATCTTAATTGTTGATGAGGTACTTGCCGTAGGGGATGCTGAGTTTCAAAAAAAGTGTCTGGGTAAAATGGGAGAAGTAAGTAAAGGCGAAGGAAGAACCGTGTTATTTGTTAGCCATAATATGGGCAGTATTAAAAATTTATGTAATAAAGGGATACTTCTTAAGTATGGGCAGGTAGAATACCAGGGCGGTGTAGATAAAGTTATAAACAAATACAGTCAAATCAACCAAGATGAAACTAACATTGAATATAAAAATGATAAGGATCAGGAAGAAAGGATAAGTCAAATCTTTTTAACAAATTCCAAAAATGAACGAAAAGCATCTATATCCGAAATTAATGAAGCTTACTATCTAAATTTTGAATTTAAATTAAAGAACAAATTGAATATTAATTTTGGCTATACCTTATATACTTCTAGTGGAGAAGCATTATTATCAAGTCCAATTTTAGCAAATTTTAACCCACATAAAGATTTATTCCACACCAAAATTGAAATTCCGCACCGCCTTCTTAAAGCTGGCACTTATATGTTAGAAGGAGCTCTATGGAGAAATGGAGGGGATGTAATAGAGAAAAAAGATAATTTCATGCACATCATCGTTGAACCGAGGAATAAAATCGAAATGGAAGGTGGCTCTATTAGAGGAATCTTACAAAATCCTCACGATTGGATAATTTATGAATAATTTTTTAATTGTTGGTGCCGGCTTCTCTGGAGCAGTAATTGCAGAGCAATTGGCAAAAAATCCCAATAATCAGATTACAATTTTAGAAGAACGTAATCATATCGGAGGTAACTGCTATACCGAAAGAGACACCAAAACAAATATAATGATCCATGTATATGGCCCTCATATTTTTAACACAGATAACATAGAGGTCTGGAATTACATCCAACAATTTACAGAACTTAAACCTTATACCAACAGAGTTAAATCTGTTTATAAAGACAATATATATTCTCTTCCTATAAACCTACACACGATCAATCAATTTTTTGGAAAAACATTAAACCCTGAAGAAGCAAAAGAGTTTATAGCTAGTCTAGGTGATCAAAATATTAATGAACCTCAAAATTTTGAAGAACAAGCTTTAAAATTCATAGGAAATGAGCTATATAAAGCATTCTTTTATGGCTATACAAAGAAACAATGGGGTTGTGAACCTAAAGAGCTACCTGCAAGCATTTTAAAAAGGCTACCTGTTCGTTTCAATTATAATGATAATTATTACAGTACTTCACTTCAGGGTATCCCTATAAATGGATTTACAGAAATATTCGAAAAAATGCTTGATAGCCCTAATATTAAAGTAGAGTTAAACACAAAATTTGCTCCCGCTGATTATCAGGTGAATAATTATGATCATATTTTTTATACAGGCCCATTAGATGCTTTTTTCAACTTTAAATATGGGAGATTAAGTTACAGAACCGTATACTTTGAAAAAAATTATGCAATAGGAGATTATCAAGGTAATGCCGTAATCAACTATGCAGATGAAAATATACCATATACGCGTATACATGAACACAAGCATTTTACGCCATGGGAACATCATAACGCAACCGTTTACTTTAAAGAATATAGCAAAGAAACAGAGGCAGCAGATACACCCTATTACCCTAAGCGATTAAACGAAGATTTAAAAAAATTGGAGCTTTATCAGGCAGAGGTCCAAAAACTGAGCAATATAACTTTTTTGGGTCGATTGGCGACGTATAGATATATGGACATGCATCATGTAATTGCTGAAGCACTTGATATTGTTAAAAACTTCACCATATGATAAAAGATAAAATACTAATTTATGCCCCTATATCATATGATTATAATGCTGGAGGACCAACGGGCTTCATATCCCAGAACTTACTGGATAAACCCCGAGAATTGTTTATACTTTCTAATGATTTAGTAAAAAAATATGGCTTATATAAAAAAATAACACATACACTAAGTCAAAAGCTCACAAATAAATCATATTGGGAAAGACATTTCAATAATATTAAAGCATACAGATACCAATATATATATTTTCATGACTGTAATGTCTTTAATACCGTAAAACATAAAATATCTAGCAAACAAACTGTTATACTACAAGCACATTGCCCTGAATTGCCATCAGAAGAAGGCAGGTCTATGGGCTTTGATCAGGAAAAAATCAAGGAAATTATAAATGCTGAACAAAGCGCATTTAATAGAGCTGATATATTGGTATTTCCTAACGAACATATTTTACCTATATATTCTCCTTTAATAAATAAAAATAGCCAGATAGAATATATATTATCAGGAGCGAAAGCATCCAATGATTTAAAAACTTATCCTCTTGCAGAACAAAAAATTAACTTGCTTTACATTGGCAGGCGTAATAAAATAAAAGGATTTGATATTTTATTGGATACTTTTAAAATGATTTCCAGAGAAAGATCTGATTTAAATCTTATCGTGGTAGGTACAGGAGAAGATGTAAGCAACCATGATCTAGGCATTTATGATGTAGGATTTTCATCGAACCCTAATAATTGGTTTAATAGCGTAGATTATATTATCAATACCAATAGGCAAAGCTATTTTGATTTATCAATTATTGAAGCATTATCAACTGGTACCCCCATCATTATGAGCAATAATTTTGGCCATAAATATTTTGAGGATAAAAGCTCGTTGATACATACTTATGATATTAATAATCCTGCTGAACTATACAATATCTTAAATGGAACTTTAAGAAAAAAAAGAACAGAAACTGATAATCTGCTTCTTTTTCAAAAAGAATTAACAGATAAAAAATATTTCTCAAGGTTTGAAGCCTTCTGTAAAAAACTTATATAAATACATTTTCACAAAACACTAATTTATCGTGTTTAAAATAAGTGCTGTAATTTCTGCTCATAACCCAAGAAAAGACTATTTCCCTAAAGTTCTAGAAGGGTTAAAAAAACAAGGAATGCCATTAAATGAATGGGAATTAATCATTATTGATAATATGTCCAAAGAAAAACTGGAAGATATCTATCAAGTAGATTGGCATCCTAATCATCGATTTATTGTCGAAGAAAACTTAGGACTAGCCCATGCTAGAAAAAGAGGATTTGAAGAAGCTGTTGGAGATTTATTGATCAATATTGATGATGACATCATCCTCAATCCAGATTATTTAGAAAATGCGTGGAAAATATATACTCATTTTTCCTTTATAGGTGTATTTGGTTGCCAAATTAAACCTGACTTTGAAAAACCTCCTGTGCTGAAGATTGAACATTATGGTAATGCACAGCGCATCATAGAGCAAGATATTTGGTCTAACAATATAAAAGAGTATTTATCTACTCCGTTTGGAGCAGGTATGTGCTTAAGAAAAGAGGTCTATAAAGCTTACTTAAAAGTATTAGAAACAGATAAGTTTAGATTAAATTTAGGTAGAAAAGGGGAAGAACTTCTTTCATGTGAAGATATTGATATCGTTTTCTTTACATGTCAGATAGGTTTAGGCAAAGGAATGTTTAAAAGTTTAATCATCACGCACTTCATTCCAGAAAACAAAATGACTGTAGATTATCTAATAAAAAATACTTATTGGAACAGGTATTCAGCTACACTCCAAAATTATTATTTATTTAATGAAAAGCCCAAAGTGCTTACAATTACAAGTAAGATTTTAAAATTTATAAGGATAATGCGGATGGATAACTTTAGAAGAAAAATAGAATTAGCCAAGATTAAAGGAGGAAGAGATGCATGGAAAAAGTTACAATCTTAATTTTAGATGAAGATCTTATTTATAACAAATAATTCATTATTATATGGAGCAAATAAATCATTGCTAAATACAATATTGGGTTTAAGACAATATGATATTTCAGCATATGTGATTTTAAAAACCGATGGCCCTTTTGTTGATGAGCTTAAAAAAAATAATATTCCCTACTTCTTTATAGATTTTAAAGATTGCGTTCAATTCTTAAATAGAAATACTTTTATTTCTCATATAAAAAGATATAAGCGAGCAATCTTCAATAGGCTAATTCCAAATGTTAATTTAATTAAAGAATTTAAACCAATAATCTTTCAGAATAAAATCGACATTATCTGTTCAAACTCTTCTACATTTAATATTGGATTATTCGTAGCGAAAAAATATAAGAAAAAGCATATTTGGTATTTAAGAGAATTTGGTTTTAAAGATTATCATTTATACCCCGACTTTGGTTTCTCATTCCAGAAACTTCTTATTAACCAATTTTCAGATAGTGCAATTGCCATAAGTAAATCCATATTTGACCACTATTCCTACCCTTTCTTTAAGCATAAATTTTCAGTGATATATAATGGTATCTTTAATAAAGAGTTATGCCTAAATATATTTGAAAATAACCAAAGCCAATTAAATACAGAAAATCCTACCGTATCAATTGTAGGTGCGATCAATAAGAATAAAGGACAGAGTACAGCTATTTTAGCTATAAAAAAAGTTAAAGATTTATACCCTCAGATAAAGCTAAGAATAATAGGTGACGGAAACTTATCTGCTGTTTTAAAGTTAATAGAGGATCATGATTTATCGAAAAATGTAGAAATCATTAATTTTACCAAAGACATAATAGCTATTTATCAAAGTTCATCTTGCCTTTTAATGTGTTCAGCTAACGAAGCTTTTGGCAGAGTAAGTGTAGAAGCTATGCTTTGTGGTTGCCCTGTTATCGGCTTCAACTCTGCAGGAACTGCAGAAATAATTAAACACAATTTTAACGGGCTTTTATACAATAATTTAGAAGAGCTTGAAAAACATATACTATTTATTATTGAAAATCAGGAAGCAAGACAAAAAATCATAAAAAATGCTTTTAAAGATTCTCTCGAAAAATATACCACTGAAGAACATGCTTACCATTTCTTGAATCATTTAAAAACAATTAAATGAAATCGATTTACTTTTTCATTCCGGAGTATCCTAATCTTTATGATGATGGAGTAGTCTATCTGGGGGAAGGCTTAAATGAACTGGGATACAATCTATTTTCGAATAGAAATTATTGGAAAACATCACCACAAAGTGATAAATTTCTTTTCAATTTTAACCCTGATATATCATTTAAAGAATGTGATATAGTTGTAGTAGCATGCTCTTGGGCTAAAGATGTAGACATGATTTCTTACCAATATATAAGCCAGAATTTACCAAAAGATTTATTTGATAGTAACCGGAAGTATCTAACCGTATATATCGATAAATTCGATAATTATCGAACACTTTCTTTTGATAAAATCTTTAGAAACTTCGACATCATTTTAAAGAATAAATACAATAAAAAGACATTTCTACCGAGTAATTGTACTCCTTGGGTTCTAGGTTTTCAAAATAGGATTTTACAAGAAAGAACAGGGATTTTAATAGAAAATAAGCAGTATTCAATAGCAGTTAATTTTAATTATTCCCATCCATATCAACATCAATTACGGAAACTGGCTGAACAATACATTATTAACAGATTTCCAAAAGATATGATAGACCGAACAATTTCACCAAAGGAGCAACCAAATGATGAGTTTGGCCTTTTAATGTGGAAAAGCACTTTTGGGTTACATAATCGTAAGTATTACAATCACATTGAAAAAAATCTTATGGTAGCTGCATTCTGTGGTGAAATGATTCCCGGACTACCTTTTAATCCTTCTAAATATATGGTTGGAGGAAATAAAGCTAAAATAAAAAAGCACTTTTATACTATGCTATCAACGCTTTTAGGTAAAAAGCAAAGAATTATTCAATGGGATAGCTGGCGATTTTGGGAAACATTAGCTTTAGGATCTGTCCCAATTCATATTGATCTAGAAAAATATGGTGTTTCGTTACCTATAATGCCTGAAAATTGGAAGCATTATATCGGTATTGACTTAAACAATATTGATTATGCCATTGAACGTATAACAGAGGACAAAGAGGGTATTTATAAAATTGCGAAACAGGGACATCAATGGGGTATGGAAAATTACAGTCCGAAAGCATCAGCACAAAGATTTATAAACTTAACAAAATGATTAAAAGATTAATAAAAATCATCTGCAATTTTTTTGGACTGGATATTAAAATCAAAAGAATTAAAAAGAATGTTTCTCCAGAAAAGCAAAACATTAAAATAATAAAAGTAGGCTCTTTTGACCTATATGCCAATGAGGGACATCTTCTTGATTATTATTCAAAACATTATCCCAGCTTTAATCAAAACTTTGCAAAAATTTCAGTGCTAATCAGTCAGTATGCCCCTAAATCAACCATAATAGATATAGGAGCAAATATAGGGGATACTCTAGCTCTTTTAAGATCGAATGGTATAAGTAATAACGTCATATGCATAGAAGGAAATCCTTATTATTTTGAGTTATTAACCAGAAACGCTGAGCAATTTAAAAATGTAAGCCTAATTCATACCCTTTTGGGTGAGCAAGATAAAGAGATCAGCTCTATAATTGATACTAACAAAGGAACAGCTAAATTAATTACTTCAGAAGCATCTGATAAACTCCAAATTCAGGCACTTGATAATATTATAAAGGAAGAAGACATAAAATTGATTAAAATCGATACAGATGGGTATGATCTTCTAATCATAGAAGGTGCAATAAATACAATCAAAAAAACACAACCTGTATTGTTCATAGAATACAATTGGGATTATTTTTCTGAAAATAATTCCGATGGGATTAAGACGCTCTGCCATTTACACCAATTAGGATATGAGTATGCGTTCTTTTACGATAATTTTGGACGTTTCTTAACACATACAAACTTAAGAGATAAGGATTTACTGATCAATTTAGATGCCTATATTAGAAAAGGCCAAGGCGCATTTCACTACTATGATATTTGCCTGATTCACGGCAACGATAATCTATTAGCTGAAACACTTAAAAAAGAGCTTATGGATAATTAAACCCTGATTAATAATCTCATAAGTTTATATGCAAAGAATAAAATTTATAGGTTGGATAAGAGGTATTTCTATCCTTACGATTGTTGTATCTCATGTTATTGCAGTTCGTTTTTTCCTTCAGATCTTTCTTCCATAATTGATTTTTTTGATGATAACCTGATAGTAAGGTCTTTCTTTGTATTGAGTGGTTTTCTTATTACCTCTGTTCTTCTCAGCAAAGAAAATAAAAAAGAGAATATTAGCCTTAAAAATTTTTCTCTTGATTACTGGAACATTCATGGTCATTATTCGTCGAAGAGTAATTCTATTTGATTTGGTCATTAGTGGTAATATTCAGTAATACATTATATTATCCAATAGAACTTACATTCTTAAGATTGAAAAACAAATATATTCAAGAAGTATGACCTACGCCATACCAAGCAGTTTTCCGAAAATCCTCTTTATTGCAGATGAAATTCCTCAATCTGTAAATGCTGGTTCGATTCAGTTTTATAGATTATTTAAAAATTATCCTTCTGATAAATTATTAGTTATAGGCAGAGCATCTGTTCCATATGCTAAAACTTTAAGGTGCTCTTATTATACTCTAAAATATCCTTTGTTAGATAGACTCAGAAAAAGCAGATTTAGCTCTTATTTAGCAGATCTACATTCTTTAGGCTTGTTTCTTCCCACATTACCTCAACAGCTAAAAAAAGTAATCAATGAATTTGAGCCTGATATGGTTATAAGCTTAATGCAACTTATCACTTTTTATTATCCTGCCTATCATTATGCTAAACATCAACACATACCTTTTATATTATTCTGTCATGATGATGCAGAGGATTTTGCAAAACCACATAAATTCCTTAAAGAGCATTTAACCACGCTAAACGCAAAAATTTACCACTCTGCAAAAAAGCGAATATGTATCAGTCCGGAAATGGCAAAAACTTGGGAAGAAAAATATAAAGCAGAAAGTGATTTCCTTTATCCCACAGCATCTGAAAATATTAAAGCCAGAGCTGCTGAAAAAGCGAAAACTTTGATTAATGATAACCACTTAACAATCGGCTACGCAGGCTCCTTGGCTTATGGATATAGGGAAGGAATTAATGAAATTGTGCCTGTATTAGAAAACACCAATAGTAAGCTAAAAATATATAGAAGCAATGATCCGGGTATAATTAGCTCATCAGTTATTGAATTTGCAGGATTTGCGAAAACACCAGAAGAAACCTGGAACAGAATTACCGAAGAATGTGATGTTGTACTTTTACCCTATTCTAAAGAAAAAAAATTTGAAAATTTATACCGAACGCATTTTCCGAGTAAATTACCTGAATATTTAGAATTAAAGATGCCTATAATTGTTAATGGCCCCTCCTATGCCAACGGACTTAGATATGGGAAAACCAATAACATGTTTTTTAACACTACCTCCAATTCGGAATTAGAAGATATATTGAAGAAATTAGCAAGTAATACAGAGCTTAGAATAAAATCTATTGAAACTTCAAATAAAAGCCATGACTTTGAACCAGAGCTTATCATAAAAAAATTCTATTCAATTATTAATAAGGTGCTGCAATAAATTAATGAAAATATTTGGGCTATGTTTAGTGAAAAATGAAGCAGATTGTATTGAAGAAGTTCTTCAAAAAGCTTCTGTCTGGTGCAATAAGATTTTTGTATTTGATACAGGGAGTGAGGACAACAGCTGGGAGATTGTATTAAATCTGGCACAATCAAATAAATCGATTATTCCTTTTAAAAAAGAAGATAGAAAATTCAATAATTTTCTACGGGGTGAAATATTTAACCACTATAGAGATCTGGCTTCTGATGGAGACTGGTGGTGTAGATTAGATGCAGATGAAATCTATATTGATGATCCCCGCACTTTTTTGAAAAAGATTTCACCATCACATCATGTAATTTGGAGTGCTAGTTGTCAGTATTATTTTACCGAAAAAGATCTGGAGCAGTACAATACCAATCGGAAAGAATATGAGAATATGGAGCTGGAAGAACGTATAAGATACTATTTATGCAATCATTCTGAAGAACGTTTTTTTAAATACAGAAAAAGTCTTACCTGGTATCAGGGAGCATGGCCAAGACATTTAGGCATTGTGTCTCCTCATCGCATAAGATTAAAACACTTACAATATCGTTCGCCACAGCAAATACAAAAAAGATTAGTAACCAGACAAAAAGCAATTCAAGATGGCCATAAAAATTTTGCTAAATATTCCCTTGAAAAAAACTGGGAGGAAAAAGTTGTAAATTCAATAGATTACCATTTTGACCCATTAACTGGCAATCACATTATTGACGAAACAATGCTGCCAAGACATCTTGAACGTTGGGATAAAAGAATTTTAAAATATGTACTCCACGGAATGGGTATATTCCCTTAATTTTATTTTATGTATTCTGTAATAATAGCAACTTATAACCGAAAAGAGTCATTAAGGATTGTTATAGATTGTCTAAATAAACAAACTTTTAAACCCAAAAGCCTTGTAATTATTGATAGTTCTGAAGAAAGGCAAGACTATTTCTCTTCAGAAATATCTATCATTTATAAGCATGTAAATTACAAAAGTGCAGCAAAACAACGAAATGAAGGAGCCTTGCTTTGCAATTCAGATTATATTGTATTTTTAGATGATGACGTAGAATTTGAACCAGATTTTTTTGAAAGAATTTTCAATTTGGTAAAAGTAAAAAATATATTAATTGCTGGTCCTCGCCAAATAGGTGCCGAAATAAAAAAACCTGATTTATTACTCAAATTATATTATAGAATACAAGCTGGGTATATTGATGAAACTTATGGAGGCAAAGTATTCGGGGCCGGTATTAACTGCTATCCCTGCTATGAACATCAGCATCATGAGCTTTTAGAAGTAAACTGGTTACCTTCAACTTGCCTTGTTATAAAAAATTCTATATTTAACGAGGTTAAATTCCCAGACTTTGAAGGCTATTCTTATGCAGAAGATGTTTTTCTTACGGCCTCTTTAGCCAAAAAATATCCTGTTTATATTCTTAGAAATATTAGTTACCTGCACCACTCTATTACTACAAATTTCAAGGAAAATACATTGGCTTTAAATAAAATGAAGCTAAAAAATCAGAAAATTATAGCTGAACAAATTGTTGGTTTGAAAGGGATAAAATTGCAATCTAAATTTCTTCTACATAAGTTATTTTTGAGCTTGGCTTATCTTAAAAATAAAAAAAATAGTTTCTTACATATACGTTCTATTTGGCAGTAATGAAGATATTAGTAGGTATAGTTTCTAAAAATAGGGCTTCTTTATTACCCAAGGCTATTCAATCTGTTTTAAACCAATCTTATAAAAATATAGAAATTAGTATTTATGACGATTGTTCTGAGGACAATACTTACCTTTTAGAAAAAGAATTCCCTAATATCAATTGGATATTTAATAAGGAATCCAAAGGGTATTTATACGCCAGAAATAAACTAATGAGAGAAACTAATGCAGATCTCTATTGTAGCTTGGATGATGATGCTTGGTTCATCCACGGAAATGAGTTACAACTTGCAGTAGAACAATTCAGAAATCAGCCAAATTTATCAGCCATTGCTTTTGATATCTTATCTCCAGATAAACCCTCTCATAAAAAAACAGAAAAACCATTTTTTACAAATAACTTTATAGGTTGTGGACATATATTAAGGTTAAAAGATATCAGAAAGCTTAATTTCTATGAGCCAAACCCTGGCAATTACGGCGGCGAGGAAAAAGACCTCTGCATGCGCATCTTAGATTTTGGAAAAGAAATTTTGTACATGCCAGGAGTGCATGTATGGCATGACAAAACTAATATTGCCAGAAATCTGCCACAGCAATATCAATCGCAAGTTTGGAATGACCTCACTAATGCTTATAGAAGAATGCCTTTTCCTATAGTCATTTACGCTCTTCCTGGTAAAATGGTTAAACATATATTATATGGCCTTAAAAATAAACTTACCAAATCAGCTATTAAAGGAATTTTTAAGTTTATAAAGGGCTTTCGAAGTATTCAAAAAACCAGATCTCCTATTTCAAAAAATACACTCAATCTTTATATACAGAGATCAAAAGAAAATATCCATTAATGTTTATTAAAGAATTTGAAGGTTTTCGTGGTTTATTAGCAATGTGGGTTTTCTTTAGCCATATTTTGGCTTTTTGTGGTTACCCATGGGCGTCGTTTAATCACCCGTTTAAATTATTTGTTACAGGGACTTACGCTGTAGACTGTTTCATTATTTTGTCGGGCTTTGTGATTGCATTATTAATAGATCAAAAGAAAGAAAAATATCCCATATATATAAAACGAAGATTTTTAAGACTCTATCCCTTATACATTGTATGTATTTTTTTAGCATGCTTATTATACATTTTTCATTTTGTAGAGCATACGTATACTTTAAATGAATGGATCACGCATGTAGGATTGCACTTAACCATGTTACACGGAGTTATACCTGATAGCGTAATTAAAAATGCTCCGGGAGCAATTTTAAATCCAGCCTGGTCAATTTCCTTAGAATGGCAATTTTATTTGGTTATTCCTCTGTTTTTTTATTTTTTCAAGAAGTATCGATCAGTTACATTAATCTTATCACTGATTTTATCTTTTATTTTAATTGTAATTACACCAAGATTGGATAATTGGCATCACCCTTCATTTCTTCCCTTAAAATTACATTTTTTCATTATCGGAATAACTTCGTATTTCATCTATAAAACATTCACCAAAGAAATACTAAAATCAAATCTTGTGTCAATTTCAGATGCTATACTTCCAATAGTATTATTTATGTTTCTGGTATTCATAGGGTATTCTAAAGAATTTGGCATATTGGTTTTCTTAATATTCTTCATTTCAGTAATGACTAATAGAATTAAACAGAATTTTTTTAATAAAACTGTTTCTGATTTTTTCAACTTAAGAACAGTACAAAATTTAGGAAAAATTAGCTATTCCATTTATCTCATCCATGAAATAGTCCTTATTATAATTGTTAGAACTATAAAAATGCACATACCTAATATAACGAGTTTATTTTTGTTAATACTAACATCATTTATTGCAATCCCAATTACAATTCTATTATCATCCCTTAGCTACAGGTATATCGAAAAGAGATTTATAAAAAAGGGGAAAACCGTATGAATTAATTTTAAAAAAATTCTGTTTTCATGCTAATTATATTTGCTACTCATCCTATTCAATATCAAGTTCCCCTTTGGCAAGCCATGGCTAAAGAAGGTATTGATTTTGAGGTTTGGTATTTTACAGATTTTGGTTTAAAAAGTAGCTTTGATATACAATTTGGTAAATCTTTTTCATGGGATTTACCCATGCTGGAAGGGTATAAATATCGTTTCCTAAAAGTCAACGAACATGCTGCTCCGAATAAAGGCTTTAGAGGAATCGTTTTAAAAGATAATTTAAAACAATTATTAAAAGAACGCAAAGCCACTCATGTTTATATCAATGGATGGCAGGTATTGGCATACTGGCAGGTTTTATGGATAGCAAAGTCTTTAAGTCTCACAACAATTTTTAAAGGAGAAAGCAATGATATTAAACCTGTTTCTTTCTGGAAACAGATAATCAAGAAAATATTGCTATCGCAGTTTTTTGCCAGAATAGATTATTTCCTTTATATAGGCGAAGCCAATAAACGTTTATATTTAAAGCATAATATTAGTTCATCTAAGTTATTACCTGGATTATATTGTGTTGATAATGATAGATTTTACACTTCTTCTCTATATTATAAAGCTCAAGCTCAAATTATAAGAAACAATTGGGGAATCACCAAAGAAGTTTTTTGTATTTTATTTTCAGGAAAATTTATCCCCAAAAAACGTCCTTTAGATATTATTAAAGCTATAAAATTAGCTCAGTTGACACATCTTGTACATATTGTATTTGTAGGTGACGGGGAATTGTATGATGAGATTAAACAGCATACAAACGTCATATTTGACAAAGAAAATGGAATCATAAATACAATTAAGGAAAAGGAGGTTAACATTTCTATTATTGGTTTTTTAAATCAAACAGAAATTTCAAAGGCCTATGCTATTGCCAATTGCCTAATACTTCCATCTGATTATGGCGAAACCTGGGGATTGGTTGTAAACGAAGCAATGGCTTCAGGATTACCTGTTATTGTAGCAAATGAATGCGGTTCTGCCGAAGATCTGGTTAAACCATTAAGCTCTTCTTTGGTATATAAAACCGGAGATATTAAAGCATTGGCAAACTCCATTTTATACTTAATGAATAACCCGGCAGATCAACAAAAAATTCAGCAGCAGATCAACAAGTATACTTACCTTTCTACAATAAATTCTGTTAAAACATTATTAGGTGATGCACAAAAATAGACCTGGATATTTATTCTTTTTTATTCCTTTTGCCCTTTCATCTTTACTGAGCGATACACCTGCCTTAAGTTATATCATAGCTTGGCTTGGTTCGTTTTACATCTTTTATCTTACATGGTTTTCAAAAAATAGATTCATAAAAAATGATTTGCCTGTGGCATCTCAAATTATGAGACCCATATTTCTTTTGCAGCTCATTTTTGCAGGTTTTATGTGCTGTACGTCCATTTTCTATTTTTTAGATCATTTAGGATATGAATATTTTGTAAAAGTTAACCCTGGAGATTTTGTACCGAATGAACAGACATACTTAATCGCCAAATGTCAGCGTATATGCCTGCTGGCCCACATAAGCTTGGTATGGGGCATGTTGTACTATTCATCATTAAAGAAACCCAAAACAATATATATATTTCAAGAGAAACAATCGGATTTGTATTGGCTACGCATTGCTCTATTTTTTTATATAACGGCAATAGGGTTCCAATTTTTACCAGGTCTGTTACAGTTCTCCATTTATTTTAATAATATGGCCATTTTCTCTGCTTCCTTATTGTTATTAAAGGGTTTACGAACAAAAAAGACATTATGGATTGTTTATGGGACAACGATGTTCGGCCTTAATTTTATTAATGCAACACTTACAGGATTTAAAGAGCATATTATTGTGAACGTGATTATTTTGTTTGCTTTATTATTTCCTTACTATAAACGCGTTATTACTCTCGCTTCTATTCCAACAATATATATATTGTTATACATCCTACCTACATACGCAAGCATAGTTCGACAATCATGGAGTGGTGAGAAAACTGCTGTAGAAGCACGATCTGAAGCTTTAGAAACTATCTTTCAGGAAGATAACGAGGAAGTTATAGATAATACTAACTGGGGGTTTTTAACCAATCGTTTTTCTGAAATTGGTATGTTCACTCAATATGTAGCTTATGTACCTGCTCATCATGACTTTTACAAAACAGAAATTATACACAATGCCTTAATTGCGTTAATTCCCCGACAGTTTTATCCAAACAAACCTATCACAGAACAAGTTGCGATGGAACGTGTTTATGAAGCAGGAGTAGTTAGCCGACTTTCTCTTGTATCAGCTAAAACACGTCCGGTTGTTGATGCCTATTTATCATTTGGTTATATCGGCACATTTGTTTTTCTATTTCTTTTTGGATGCTGTGTCCAGTTTTTTAACGATACAGCTGAACGTTGGTTTGGCGGTTATGAATTTGGATGTATTGTAATATTTAACGGCTGCTTTCAAGGTTTGTGGCGCGGTAATAATTTCGAATTTATGCTTAATAACATGTTATATGGATTTATAACTATGGTTATTGTCTTCAGAGTTTTATTATGGACCGGCTATCTAACTAAGAAAAATTTATAACCAAACCTCAGAGAGTTATTAAGTTTTTCTATTATACTTTCTATCTTACCATTTTCTTCACTTACAATATTTCTATTTTCTGTTTAAACTATTCAATTACTCAAAAACCTCAACTTATGGTATAAATTTTGTTCCTAAATTAAAGAACCAGAAATACTTGCTCTATGGAAAAAGACCAAACTTTACAACTTGAAATTGAACGTTTACAACAGCACATTAAAACATTAGAGCAGCAAAATCAAATTTATAAAGACCGCCTTTCTTTATTAAAGGACACTGAATTGCAAACTGCAAAACTATCTGCCATTGTAGAATATTCAGATGATGCCATTATTAGTAAGAATTTAGATAGCATTATTACCAGTTGGAACAAATCTGCAGAACGGCTTTTTGGTTATAAAGCAGAAGAAATGATTGGCAGATCAATTCTTAAAATTATTCCTACAGAACGTCAGCACGAAGAAGTAATCATATTAGAAAAATTGCGTTCTGGCAAGCATGTAGATCATTTTGAGACCATACGAATGCGTAAAGATGGCAGCCTCATTCACGTTTCATTAACAATTTCTCCTTTAAAAGACGTGGAAGGAAATATTATTGGCCTTTCCAAAATTGCAAGAGATATTACAGATCGTAAACAAAATGAAGCCAATAAACATGACTTTGTTTCTATGATTAGCCATGAACTGAAGACCCCCCTTACCTCTCTCAAAACTTATATGCAGGTAATGCAGAAAAAAATTGAGAAGCAACCTGAAATTAATGAGTTTATTCCTATTGGGTTAGATAAAGCCAATCGTCTTGTTGATAAAATGGTTAAGCTTATACATGATTTTTTAGACGTTTCTAAAATCGAAGCCGGCAAGCTTTCATTAAACAGAATCGAATTCGATTTAAATGAGCTGATTAATGAAATTATTGATGACCATGCTTTCTTAAATACAATTCATACCATAACCTGTCAGTTTCATACAGAAAAGCTAACCATTTTTGCCGATAAAGACAAAATTACTCAAGTAATTACAAATCTATTAACCAATGCCATAAAATATTCCCCAGCGGGAGGAAACATTGTCATTGCCACTCAAAAACATAACAACAAAGCTTTCTTCTCTATAAGTGACGAAGGCTTGGGCATAGATCCTATTGATCAGCACCATTTATTCCAGCGTTTTTTCAGAAGCCGGCGTTCTAGAGAAAAACAAATTTCAGGTTTTGGCATTGGACTTTATCTGGTATCTGAAATTCTAGCACTTCATGGTTCTACTATTCGGGTTAAAAGTACAGTAAATAAAGGTTCTACTTTTTCTTTTAAACTCGATTGTTATGCAAAATCGCCCGGACTATATGGCCTAACCAAACAAAGCCTATTTTAAAAACTGAATTTACAATTACAATCCATAACCTATATTTATCTCTTTAAATTTACACATATGAGCCTATCAGCACTTCATAAAAAACAACGTCATTATATTCCTCAGGATTTAAGTATAGCCTGGGAAAACCTTGAGCCCATTTTCAACGAGCTTTTAAAAAGAGAAATAGATAGCGTAAAAGAACTTGAGCAATGGTTGCGTGATAAGAGTGAACTTGAAGCTGCATTAGAAGAAGATTTCGCCTGGAGATACATTAAAATGTCATGTGATACCTCAAATGAGGAACTGGTTAAAAGTTTCCAATATTTTGCTACAGAAATTGAACCTAAAATCTCTCCGATAGCCAATCAGTTAAATAAAAAATTCTGTGAAAGTCCTTTTATTGATCAGCTGGATCAAGAAAAATACTTTGTTTATATACGTAGCATAAAAAAAGCTTTAGAACTTTTTAGAGAAGAAAATATTGAACTATTTACGAAATTACAGGTTGCACAGCAAAAATATCAGGCCATTACAGGGGCAATGAGTGTTGAACTTGAAGGCAAGACTTACACCTTAGAACAAGCTGCAAATTTCTTAAAAGACACCAATCGTGAAACAAGGGAAAATGCCTGGAGAAACATTCAGCAACGAAGACTTGTTGATAAAGATGACCTCAACACATTATTTGATGAGTTGGTAAAAATGAGACATCAGGTAGCTTTAAACGCAGGCTTTGAAAATTATCGTGATTATATGTTCCAAGCTTTGGGGCGTTTTGATTATACGCCTAAAGACTGTTATGATTTTGCTGCTGCGATAGAAAAAGAAATTGTACCTCTATTAAAAGAACAAGCAGATAAACGTAAAAAAGCGCTAAACTTAGCTGATCTTAAACCTTGGGATCTGGATGTAAGCACAACAGGAAAGCCCGCTTTAAAACCTTTCCACAATGGAAACGAATTGATTGATAAATCTATTCTTTGTTTTAGCGCATTAAGACCTTCATTAGGAGAAAAGCTTGCGATCATGAAACAGAATAATCTTTTTGATGTCGAAAGTCGCATGGGCAAAGCACCGGGCGGCTACAACTACCCGCTTGCTGAAACAGGAGCTCCATTTATTTTTATGAATTCAGCCAATTCCCTACGTGATTTGACCACTATGGTACATGAAGGAGGGCATGCCGTACATACTTTTTTAACTGCCAATCTAGAGCTCAATGATTTTAAGCATTGCCCGTCTGAAGTAGCAGAATTAGCATCTATGAGTATGGAGTTAATTTCTATGGATAAATGGGATGTTTATTTTGATAAGGAAGAAGACCTGATCAGAGCTAAAAAAGAGCAGCTTGCTGATGTATTGAAAACACTGCCATGGGTAGCTGTAATAGATCAGTTTCAACATTGGATCTATACCAATCCAGAACACAACGCGGCCGATAGAGAAACGGCATTTAAACAAATTTATGAAAGATTTGGAGCAGGTTTTGCCAATTGGGATGATCTAGAACAACAATTAAGGAATATATGGCAAAAGCAATTGCATTTATTTGAAGTACCTTTTTATTACATAGAATACGCAATTGCGCAATTAGGTGCCATTGCTGTATGGAAAAACTATAAAGAAAACCCTGAAAAAGCACTTGATCAATACCTTGCCGCGCTAAGCTTAGGTTATACTAAACCTATGAATGTGATTTATGAAACAGCAGGTATTAAATTTGATTTTAGTGCTTCCTACATAAAAGAGCTTGCAACATTTGTTAAAGATGAGTTAGAAAAATTGGAATAGAAGGACCTTGTTCGTTGTTGGTTGCCCGTTGTTCGCTAAACGATAGACGATAGATGAAACCAAATAGCCCTTTCATTTTTAACACATATTTTTTAAGTTTGGAGAATTCAACCAAGCAACCAGAATTAAATGCTGAATAACCTGTTTAGAAAAAAATCCGTTTCCAAAATATTAGAAGAAGCCTCAAAAGGTTACGGGGATCATGAAAGCTCATTAAATAAAACCCTAGGAGTAAGAGACTTAACTGCTTTTGGCATAGCCGCTATCATAGGAGCAGGTATATTTAGCACTATCGGTAAAGCCAGCGCAGACGGTGGACCAGCAGTAATTTTCCTCTTCATTTTCACTGCAATTGCTTGTAGTTTCGCTGCTTTTGCTTATGCTGAATTTGCATCTATGGTTCCTGTTTCAGGAAGCGCTTACACCTACTCCTATGTTGCTTTTGGCGAATTAGTGGCCTGGATTATAGGTTGGTCCTTAATTATGGAGTATGCAATTGGTAATATAACAGTAGCTATTTCCTGGTCTGATTATTTTACGAGCTTGCTCTCCTCCATCAAAATAAAAAGCTTGGGAATAGATGGAATACATATACCTGATTGGGCAACAATGGATTATCTTACCGCTTTTAACGGTCATAAACATGCCGAAGCTTTGATTAATGCGGGTAAAGACATTGCTAACTTAGATGAAGCAACGAGCATTGCCAATAATGCCTGGGTTACGGCTCCTCAAATTGGAGGTTTTCATTTTGTGGCAGATTTACCGGCCTTAGGTATTATTATATTCATTACATGGCTGGTTTATCGTGGCATGAAAGAATCAAGAAACGCCAGTAACGCCATGGTGATTATAAAATTAGCTGTTATTTTACTGGTGCTATCTGTTGGTATTTTCTATGTAGATACAGAAAACTGGAACCCTTTTGCACCAAATGGTGTTTCAGGAATATTAAAAGGCGTATCGGCCGTATTTTTTGCTTATATAGGTTTTGATGCTATTTCTACAACTGCAGAAGAATGTAAAAATCCACAACGAGATTTGCCAAAAGGTATGATGTGGGCTATTATCATTTGTACCATCCTATATATAGCTATAGCTTTAGTGCTTACCGGAGTTGTTAAATACAATACTTTAGCAGTTGGAGATCCTTTAGCCTATGTTTTTGATCAGATTGATCTTAAATTGATGAGTGGTATTATTGCAGTAAGTGCAGTCTTTGCAATGGCCAGCGTATTATTGGTTTTCCAAATGGGACAGCCTCGTATCTGGATGAGCATGAGCCGAGATGGATTATTACCGAAATCATTTTCAAAGATTCATCCTAAATACAAAACCCCTTCATTTTCTACAATTGTTGTAGGTTTTGTAGTAGCTATACCCTCATTGTTCATGAATCTGACCATCGTAACCGATTTATGTTCTATAGGTACTCTGTTCGCATTTGTATTGGTGTGTGCAGGTGTACTAGTATTACAAAACAGACCTGATGTACAAAGAGGAAAGTTTAAAATTCCTTATGTAAATTCTAAATACATTATTCCACTATTATTTGTAGCTTCTGTTATTTTTAGTTTAACACAGTTTAAAACAGAAACATTGGCTTTCTTAAAAAATGAAACCAAATCGGTTGATGCAACCACATTTGTAACTTCATTAAACAACGGGGAACTACAGACTGTTAAGAACGAGATCGCTCAAAATCCTGTTGTTCTTCAGGGCAAACAAATAGATGCGGAAGCTTATCTGAATAATTTAAGCGCAGAACAATATGAAAGTTTCCTAACAAAATCTTCTATCAACTTTGACAAAAAATATGAAAGTGGTTGGAAACTCTTTAAGCATAAGATACCAATGTGGATATTCTTATTAATCTGTGTTGTAATTTCATATTTCTGTTTTACTAAAAATCTATCCCTGATACCTGTTTTAGGACTGATCAGTTGTTTATACATGATGTGTGAATTGGGTATCAGCAACTGGATTGGCTTTGGTGTCTGGCTGGCTGTAGGTCTGGTTATTTATTTCTCATACGGCTATAAGAACAGCAAGCTTGCACAAAACAAGGCATAAAAAGGCTATAATGCTCCAAAAAACGTCAATACTTTTAATCGGTTACGACTCTAATCTTTGTCTTGGCGTTTTATATTGCCTTAAATCGCTTAATGCTGATATTTACCTATTAACCAGCAATAAGAAAAATGCAGCACGGTTTTCTATCTACCTCAAAAAAACCTATGAGGAATACGACAAAAATGGCATACAGCAAATTAAGGACATTGTAAAGGCCCATAACATAGGCCTTATCATGCCCATAGATGAACTCGAAATAAGAAATATAAAGCTTCATACCGAAGAGTTGAGCAAAATTGCAATATGTAGCTGGGGTACCGAAGTAGATAGATTTGATATTGCTATCAATAAAATGAAGCTAGCGAAATTCCTTACCGAGCATAATGTTCCATGCCCCAAATTTGCAGTTCTCGAAGATTTAGAAAAACTAAAGAAAGATGCGGAAGATATAGGCTATCCAGTATTGGTCAAACCAGATCGAGAAGCTTTTGGAAGGTTGATACAACGTTTTGAAAACTGGGAGGAACTTAAAGATTTCTATATGGAGAACGAAACGAAACTCAACCGTTTTATTCTACAGCCCTTTATAATAGGAAGTGATGTTACCTGTAATGTGATATGCAGGGAGGGAGAACTTATCTGTTATACCATACAGGAATCTCCTGTTAAAACAGGAAATGATTTCAGTTCTAATGATATTCTTAGGTTCCATGATGATGAACAGGTAATAAGCGTAATTGCAAAGATGATGAAATTACTTAACTGGCATGGAGTAGCTTGTATAGACATGAGAAGAGATATTCGTGATAACTCAGTAAAAGTACTGGAAATCAACGGGCGTTTCTGGGCATCTGTAATCAGCTCATATGTTCGTGCTGGGATAAATTTTCCTGTCACAATGGTTAAATTGGCACTGGCAAAAGAAGTTGATCCTTTCCATGCCAAACAAGGTCAGCAATTGACACTAAAGCAGGTAATTTCTTCAACTTTTACCAAAAACCGTAGCTCTATTAAAGACACTAAATATATAAGCTACCTCGCAGACCCATTTGCCAGAATTGCACAATTGCTGAAAATCTAATCATAGACAGTCAAACTAAATAATTAGACCACTTGAAGATTATTCAAATATGCGCAGCCTATAAACCCGCTTACATCTATGGTGGACCAACCATGTCGGTTTCCAAACTCTCTGAAGAATTAACCGGATTTAAACAAGATGTTACCGTTCTTACTACCACAGCTAACGGAAAAACAGAATTAGATGTTGCCACTGGTACCGAAACCTTGGTAGATGGTGTAAAAGTTTATTATTTTAAGCGGTGGACTAAGGATCATACCCACTTTTCTCCTTCACTCCTGTTACACTTGCATAAAATCTTAAAACAAGCTAAGAAGGATCACACTAAAATCATCGTACATATTCATGCCTGGTGGAATTTAATTTCAATATTATCATGCTGGTTAGCTAAAATCCATAAAGTTCCTGTAATCCTTTCGCCAAGAGGGATGTTAAACCACTATACAACCAGTAATAAAAATTCTTTACCAAAAAAGATTATACATTTAGGTATAGGAAAAAAATTGTTAAAATATACATACATACATTCTACCAGTGCTAAAGAACAGGCTGACGTTCAGGAAACTTGTGCCACAAAAACCATAAATGTAATCCCTAATTTCGTTAAGTTAAGTCCTGTAGTCCCTAAAGAATCTCCTATCCCCTCTTCCCATTTTAGGTTGTTATTTTTATCTAGGATTGAACAGAAAAAAGGGCTTGAGATATTATTTGAAAGTTTAAGTAAACTGGGTTTAGAATGGAAACTTAGTATTGCAGGAACCGGAGAAGAACAATATTTAAAAACACTTAAAAAATATGCCAAAGACCTAAATATAGATCATAATATTAAATGGATAGGTTATGTGCATGGCAATGAAAAATTTGAAATGATGGCTAGACATGACCTTTTGGTATTAACTTCTTTTAATGAGAATTTTGCTAATGTAATTATAGAAGCCTTAAGTGTAGGAACTCCCGTTTTAGTTTCTGAAGAAGTTGGATTGGCTGAGTATATTTTACAAAATAACATGGGATGGATTTGTAAACATTATACTAATGATATTATCCAAGGCTTAGAGGAAGCATTTAATAATAAAGACAAACGTAATTACATCAGGAAAAATGCGCCGGAAATAATTAAAAAAGATTTCGATAATCATCTACTGGTAAATCAGTATATTAGCCTATATCAGGACCTAACAACCTATTAACCAGATATTCTATGTCAGAGTATAAAGATTACGGTTTTCATAATAACGAAAACAGCCATACGCACAACTACCTCTTAAAGCCCATACTAAATCTGATCAGCACTAAAAATACTCCGGTTTTAGATTTGGGATGCGGCAATGGTTCATTTGCCAATGAATTAATTAAAAATGATTTTGATGTATATGGGACCGATGCTTCAGAACAGGGAATAAAACTAGCTAACCAGATTAATCCTGATCGTTTCTTTATTCAGGATTTAAGCTCAGATCAGCTTCCTGTACAACTACAGCGGATCCCTTTTAAAACCATTGTTTCAACAGAAGTAATTGAGCATTTATATGCACCAAGAACCTTTGTATCTTTTGCCAAGAAAATTCTCTTAAAAAATGGTGGTGGCGAGTTCATTGTATCTACACCTTATCATGGTTATCTAAAAAATCTTACCATTGCGCTTACCAACAAAATGGATAGCCATATCAATCCTCTTTGGGATGGAGGACACATTAAGATTTGGTCAAGAAAAACGCTTACAGCTCTACTTAAAGAGCAGGGCTTTCAGGTTACTCATTTTAAAGGATGCGGTCGTTTTCCTTATCTTTGGAAATCAATGGTTATAAGAGCAACAATAGCGTGAATACCGAGTTTAGCTTCATTATACTTACTTTTAACGAAGAACAACATTTACCTCGTTTACTCAATTCTATAAAAGGGTTAAAAGCTGCTGTTTTTATTCTGGATTCAGGCAGTACAGATAATACTCTGCAGATTGCCGAAACTTATGGTGCCATAGTACAGCAACATGTTTTTATTAATCACCCCAAACAATGGCATTTTGCTTTAAATAACTTCGCAGTCCAAACCCCTTGGATAATAGGCCTAGATGCCGATCAAATTGTTACTCCCGAGCTTTTTACACATTTACAAAATTTTAAGAGCAAAGATTATGAAACGATAAACGGTATTTATTTTAACCGTAAAAATATTTTTAAAGGCAAATGGATCAAATATGGTGGTTATTATCCAAAATATCTGCTAAAAATGTTCAGAGCCAACATTGGTTATTCAGACCTGAATGAAAATATGGATCACAGATTTATTGTCCCAGGAAAAACTGTAATCTGGAAAGAAGGCCACATTATAGAAGAAAATCTTAAAGAAAACGATATTGAATTTTGGATAGCCAAACACAATAAATATAGTACGCTTGTTGCGCACGAAGAATTTGAACGGTTACAAACAATAAAACAATCAGCCACCTCTCCTTCTTTATTTGGAGATCCCAATCAAAAAATTGCCTATTTAAAAAATATATGGTGGAAAATGCCCCTTTATATTCGCCCGTTTTTATATTTCTTTTACCGTTACTTTATTAAGTTAGGCTTTTTAGATGGCAAAACAGGCTTTATTTTTCATTATCTGCAAGGTTTCTGGTTCAGGTTAGTTATTGATATAAAAATTAGCGAGCTTAAGAAAAAAGCTCATCCTTTTAATTGATTTGCTTTACAGAACTTTATTAATTTTGTTTCCATGACCAGCAAACTAAAACTTATTTATAAAAAACCATGGTTTTTTACCCTAAGTTTTGTGGCTTTAGCCTTTACCCTGTACTACTTTAATTACTTTTTCATTGGTCTGGTTAACAAAGGGGGCGGATATTACAGCCCTTTTCTTGATCGCTACCTGAATTACCCCCATTGGTTACAACAAATACTTTTAAAAGGCGCCAGTGTCCTGCTTCACCTATTTGGGATTGATAATTTTGTTTATCACGACAGTATTAAAATAAGCAGAGGAGTATGGGTAAACGTAGGCTACTCATGCTATGGCATGGGTATCATTACCTCTTTTTGGGCCTTTGTAATTGCCTATCCTTATAAAACAGTAAAAAAGAAATTATACTTTATGCTAACTGGCACGCTGATTATTATCTTAACCAATGTTATACGTATTGCTTCGGTTGGTCTCATATTTAGCAAGTTTAAAACAGTTAGACAACATGCCGATCTGCATCATGATTTATATAACATTTTTGCATATTTGGTAATTATTTTAATGATCTGGTCCTGGTTAAAAGAAAATAAAAAAAGTAATGTACATCTTGGGAATTAATGCTTATCATGGCGACTCTTCTGCCTGTATATATCAAAATGATATACTCATAGCAGCGGCAGAAGAAGAACGTTTCAGACGCATCAAACACTGGGCGGGTTTTCCTTCCCAGGCTATTCAGTTTTGTTTGAACGAAGCCGGAATTAGCATTTCGGATGTAGATCATATTGCTATTTCAAGAGATCCTAAAGCCAATTTTAACCGTAAAGTTTTTACAGCCCTTAAAAACAGGTTAAGCATAAATAATATGATTAGCCGCATAAAAAATTTAAAGAAGGCGGCTTCCATAACTGATGAATTCTGCAATCATTTTAATATTAAACCTCAGCAGCTTAAAGCGCAAATACATCATGTAGAACATCATCGTAGTCATTTAGCCAGCGCTTTTTTTGCTTCTCCCTATGCAAAAGCAGCATTGCTTTCTATTGATGGCTTTGGAGATTTTACCAGCACAATGACTGGCACAGGAAACAACAATCACATCAAAGTACTTGAAACAGTTTCTTATCCCCACTCTATAGGTATTTTTTATACCACCTTTACACAATGGCTGGGTTTTCCTCATTATGGCGATGAGTATAAAGTAATGGGGCTTGCTCCTTATGGCAGGCCTAAATATGTAGAAAAATTAAGAGAAGCAATTAAAACTACGGATAACGGACTTTTCGAACTGAACCTAAAATATTTTAATCATTCTACAAAAGGTGTAAACATGGTATGGGAAGGTGGCATACCTGCGATGGACAGTTTATTTTCTGATGAATTGATCAGCGACTTTGGTCCCGCCCGCAAATCTGATGAGCCATTATCACAAGATCATAAAGACTGGGCTGCATCTATACAACGCATTACTGAGGAAATCATCTTTCATTTGTTAAAGCATCTTCATGCAAAAACAGGATTAGACTCTATTTGCATTGCCGGAGGTGTCGCACAAAATTCTGTTGCAAATGGTAAGATATTACTAAATACACCATTTAAGCACTTATATATTCCTCCTGCCGGGCATGATGCCGGTACCTGCATAGGTGCCGCATTATGGGTTTACAATCAGTTATTACAACAGCCCCGAACCAAGCCTATGTTACATGGTTATTTAGGTAGCCAATACAACAATGAGGATATCAAAGCATTTCTGTCTGATAAAAATGTAAAATTTGAAAAGCTGGAAAATCATGAGCTCTTTGACAGGGTTACCGATTGCCTAATCAATGCAGGCGTGGTAGGTTGGTTTCAGGGAAGAGCTGAATTTGGTCCCCGGGCATTAGGTCACCGCTCTATTATTGCAGACCCACGACGTATAGATGCGAAAGATATTTTAAATGCCAAGATCAAACGGCGTGAATCATTCAGACCTTTTGCGCCTTCTATTTTAAAAGAACATGTTGAAACTTATTTTGAGCAAACGGATAATGTACCTTTCATGGAAAAAGTATTTCAGATAAAAGAAGAAAGAAAAGTACTTATTCCTGCGGTTACCCATGTAGATGGCACAGGCCGGTTGCAAACCGTAGATCAGCAAATTGAACCTAAATATTATGGTTTAATTAACCGTTTTTACGAAAAAACGAATGTTCCGGTATTATTAAATACTTCTTTTAATGAAAACGAACCTATTGTGAACCATCCTGCTCATGCACTTGATTGTTTCTTAAGAACCAAAATGGATATGCTGGTGCTCGAAAACTATATTATTACGAGAGAATAACCTAGCTTTCAGTTTCGGTATTGATGGCTTTCCAAAGCATGTCTTTAAGTTCAACCAAACCTTGTTGGGCAACAGATGAAATAAAAACATAAGGAATTTTTGGCAGGTCATTCTTCATTTCCTGTTTCAATTCTTCATCCAGTAAATCTGATTTGGTAATGGCCAAAACATGTGGTTTCTGCATCAGCTCAGGATTATATTCATGTAATTCGCGTTTCAGGATCTGATATTCTTCATTAATGCTTCTGCTGGTATCAGCAGGAACCATGAACAATAATACAGAATTACGCTCTATGTGTCTTAAAAACCTAAAACCTAAACCTTTTCCTTTAGATGCACCTTCAATAATACCCGGTATATCTGCCATTACAAAAGATTTTGAATCCCGATAAGCAACTATACCTAAATTAGGTACAATAGTAGTAAAAGGATAATCTGCAATTTCTGGCTTAGCGGCTGATACAACTGATAGCAAAGTAGATTTGCCTGCATTTGGAAATCCAACCAATCCAACATCAGCCAAAACCTTTAACTCCAAAATCATCCATTCTTCTTTTCCAGGTTCACCTGGTTGAGCAAAACGAGGTGTCTGCATGGTAGAAGTTTTAAAATGCCAGTTACCTAATCCACCTCTACCTCCTGCCGTTAAAATTTCTGTCTGACCATCTTCCGTAATTTCAAACAAGGTTTCACCAGTTTCAGCATTTTTAGCAATTGTACCTAAAGGCACTTCCAATATTTCATCCCTGCCATTTTTACCAGATCTCAAAGCGCTGCCCCCGCCCTCACCATTTTCAGCAATAATATGTTTACGGTATTTTAAGTGCAGAAGAGTCCAGATCTGAGCCGAGCCTTTTAAAATAATGTGGCCCCCTCTGCCGCCATCTCCCCCATCCGGCCCTCCTTTCGCGGTATGTTTATCGCGATGTAAATGTGCAGAACCCGCTCCGCCTTTACCAGAACGGCAGCATACTTTTACATAATCTACAAAATTTGAACCTTGGGACATGAAGATGAATTTACGACTATTTAAATTATAAATACCATTAAAAATTTTAACCTGCAGGTTATGCCCGCAGGTTAAAATTTGATGTATAATATGTTATTGAATTAAAAACTATCTATAACCTCACAAAGATTATCGAAGATGGTTTCAATCTCACCTATTCCGTTAACTTTTGCCAGTTTTCCCTGAGTTTCGTAATAAGGTAATACGTGAATAGTTTTATCAAAATATTCTCCGATACGCTTTTTCAATTTCTCAGCATCATCATCAGGTCTTCCGTTTAGTTTATGACGCTCGGCAATTCTACGGGTTAATTCTTCCTGATTTACATCTAAGGCAATTACACCATTAACTTTAGCGCCTTTACTTTCTAAAAAACGATCCAATTCTTCTGCTTGGGGAACCGTACGTGGAAAACCATCAAAAATAAATCCCTTAGCAGTCTTATTCCTGTCAACTTCTTCTTCCAGCATAGCAATAGTTATGCTATCAGGCACCAGTTCTCCGTCTGCAATAAGCTGACTAACCTGTTTACCTAAGTCTGTCTGGTTTTTGATATGAGCTCTGAATAAATCACCCGTCGAGATGTGAACCAACTGATATTTATCAATCAATTTTTGTGATTGGGTACCTTTGCCTGCACCCGGAGGGCCAAAGAGAACTAAATTAAGCATTTAAGTATCTATCTTTTATTTTTAAGCCTTTATAAAGACTTTCTTTAAAAAGCCTTACCTTAAAAACAAAAAGTAAAGCTGCCAATGTTTAATTATTTAAGGTTTAACAATCAGATAGTGTATTTTTTACACTAAATGCTTACTCCTTATTTTTGAGCTGCAAATATATAAATTTTAAAATATTATTTAGGGTATTAGATTCTACAAAAATTAACAAATAAGACATAATTTGTTTACAATGCCCACAAATGCTCGCTTGATGTTTAAAGAGTTTTAATTTCAAAAACCAATTTGTTTAAAGAAATAAGAAGAATTATATGCGAGTTATTTCTACCAGAAACATAAAAACACAAAGTATTGAGCACAAAAAAAGGACATTCAAATGAATGTCCCCCCTGTGCACTCGTAGGGATTCGAACCCCAAACCTTCTGATCCGTAGTCAGATGCTCTATCCAATTGAGCTACGAATGCATTCTCGTTTTGTAACGGACTGCAAAGGTAATGTATCAGAATTAATTTCGCAATTTTTTTTGTACAATAACAAGAAAAAATAATCTATATATCAGTTTTATCCTGCTACAATTGCTTTAATCTTTTCAAAATCAGGCAGGTTCCCTGCTTCCTCTAAAACCTCAGCATAAATAATCACCCCATTCTCATCTACCACAAAAGCCGCTCTTTTTGCTACACCTTTCATTCCGAATGCAAATTCTTCATAAATGGCGCCATATGCTCGGGCTGCCTCCTTATTAAAATCAGACAGCAAAGGGAACTGATAATTTTGATCTTCTTTAAATTTAGCCAGAGTAAAAGGTGAATCAACAGAAATCCCTACAATCTCTGCGTTAAGATCTTTATAATAACCAAAACTATCCCTCATCGTACAAAGCTGTGTTGTACATACTCCCGTAAAAGCCAATGGAAAGAAATGGATAATCAGTTTTTTACCTTGGTAGTCTTCCAAAGACACCTCTTTTAAATCTGAACTATAAAGTTTAAATGAAGGCGCTTTATCTCCTGTTTGTAATGCCATAATTATACTTGTTAAATTGATTAAATTATTGTTGTGCTTTTAATATTGCTGGTCTAACTGCTGTCTCACTATTTCCAAACCATTTTCAAAGCTATGAGGTCGGTAATTCAATTTGGTCATTGCTTTGTCTAAAATAAAACCTGTTTTTTGGGGGCGTTTGGCTTCCTGATTCAATTCAGCAGAGCTTACTTCCTGGATGAGAGATTTATCCAAATTCCAAAAATCGGCCACCTTATAAACAATATCAGCAATGCTCATCATATCTGGGCCAGAAATATGAAAAATACCTTCCGCTTCTTTTTCTGCCACAGCAACACTTGCCCAGGCTAAATCTTCGGCTAAGGTAGGCATACGCCACTGATCATTTACCACCTTAATAACGGTATTGCTCTGCAAAGCATTTTTAGCCCATAATACAATATTACTACGGCTCATATCTTTTAATATTCCATACACCAGTATGGTACGAATAACAGCCCACTTCCCTTTCATTTGCTGTGTCAACAGCTCTCCCCTCAGTTTGCTCTCACCATAATAACTTACAGGATTTGGCAAGTCAGTTTCTTTATAAGGTCCGGCTTTGCCATCAAAAACAAAATCGGTAGATATATATATAAAATGTATAGCCAGCTCCTCGCATAATGCTATCAGGTTAGCAGTGGCTTTCACATTCACTTCCTCACATAATTTCCTATCATCATGACAAGTATCCACATTAGTAATTGCGGCCGTATGTATCAGCGTATCGGGTCTGTGCTTTCTAAGTACCTCAGCTACCTGTTCAGCATTGCAAATATCCATTTCTTCGTAAGTATAATTTCCACCTGTAAATACTCTATTCTTTCCCTTACTTGTGGTAATCAGCTGCAGGTTATCTAAAGAAAGGATATAATCTGTTAATTTCTGTCCCAGCAGTCCGTTACTACCAGTTACCAATATTTTTTTCATTTTGTATCTCAAAGCAATCCCCTTGTATTTTCAGCTACAAAGACAACTGAATTTAAGCCTAAAAATACATTATTTCCAACATTTAAAACACATCGGTTTTGGCGTTTAAATAATTGTTAAAAAACTTTTTATTTATCTGTAAAAATTACATTTAAAAGTTATAACTTTGCCAACCGAAAAGTAGGTGCGTAAAAACGCGTTTAACATTTTGATTTTTATAATTTTACCAAAAAGAATATATGCCTAACATTGGAAAAATAGCGCAGATTATAGGCCCGGTAGTTGACGTAAGCTTTGTTAACGATGCCCATTTACCTAAGATTTTCTCTGCTTTAGAGATTACAAAAGAAAACGGACAAAAAATCGTTTTAGAGGTGCAACAACACCTTGGCGAAGACCGTGTTCGTGCCATTGCAATGGACTCAACTGATGGTTTAGTACGTGGAATGGACGCTTTAGACACTGGAGCTCCTATCAAAATGCCTGTTGGCGATGAAATCAAAGGGCGTTTATTCAACGTAGTTGGAGAAGCTATTGACGGTATCAATAAAATTGATAACGCTAATGGCAAGCCTATTCACACTACCCCTCCAAAATTTGATGAGCTTTCTACTGAAACAGAGGTACTTTTTACAGGTATCAAAGTAATCGATTTATTAGAGCCTTATGCAAAAGGTGGTAAAATTGGATTATTCGGTGGTGCTGGTGTTGGTAAGACGGTATTGATTCAGGAATTAATCAACAACATTGCAAAAGGACACGGTGGTCTTTCAGTATTTGCTGGTGTTGGCGAGCGTACTCGTGAAGGAAACGATTTACTTCGTGAGATGTTGGAGTCTGGCATTATCAAATACGGTGATAAATTCATGGAAGAAATGGAAAAAGGTCAATGGCCTTTGGACACTGTAGATTTAGAGTTAATGAAAGAGTCTAAATGTACATTCGTATTCGGACAGATGAATGAGCCTCCAGGTGCTCGTGCTCGTGTTGCGTTATCAGGTTTGACGATTGCGGAATACTTCCGTGATGGAGATGGCGAAGGACAAGGTCGTGATATCTTATTCTTTATTGATAACATCTTCCGTTTTACCCAAGCAGGTTCTGAGGTATCGGCTTTATTAGGTCGTATGCCATCAGCAGTAGGTTACCAACCTACCCTAGCAACAGAGATGGGTTTAATGCAAGAGCGTATTACATCAACTAAGAACGGATCAATCACATCTGTACAAGCGGTATACGTACCTGCGGATGACTTGACTGACCCTGCTCCGGCAACAACATTTGCTCACTTAGATGCAACTACAGTATTATCCCGTAAAATTTCTGAGTTAGGTATTTACCCAGCGGTGGATCCATTGGATTCTACTTCACGTATCCTTTCTCCAGCAGTTTTAGGTGATGAGCATTACAATACTGCACAACGCGTAAAAGAAATTCTTCAACGTTATAAAGAACTTCAGGATATCATCGCCATCTTAGGTATGGACGAATTATCTGAAGAAGATAAGTTAACGGTACACCGCGCACGTCGTGTACAACGTTTCTTGTCACAACCATTCCACGTAGCAGAGCAGTTTACAGGTTTGAAAGGTTGTCTAGTAGACATCAAAGACACTATCAAAGGATTCAACATGATCATCGATGGTGAGGTAGATGAATACCCAGAAGCATCTTTCAACTTGGTAGGTTCAATCGAAGACGCTATCGAGAAAGGTAAAAAACTATTAGCAGAAGCAGTTTAATGTAAGATATGAGATATTAGACATGAGATATGAGACTTTTGAAAGTATAAAAAGTCTCATATTTTAAGTTTAGGTCTCAAATCTCAAATCTCACATCTCAAGTCAAAAATGAAATTAACAATCATAACTCCAGACAAATTAGCTTACGAAGGTGATGTAACAGCGGTTACAGTTCCGGGATCGGCGGGTTCTTTTCAGATTCTGAAGGATCACGCGGCTATTGTGTCTACGCTAGAAGATGGTAAAGTCATTATTAAGAAGAATAATGATGAAGAAGTCATTATTATTAAAGGTGGTGTAGTAGAAGTAAAGGACAACAATATCATCGTTTTAGCAGAAGGAA
>NZ_JBKGVD010000002.1:0-395464 GCF_046462515.1 Pedobacter sp. | reverse complement strand
TTACCTCCGTAAGCGGAGTGCAAAGGTAGAAATCTTTTCGGCTTCCGCAAAATATTTCTGAAAATATTTTGAAGTTTTTTTCCCCTGGACCCATCCCGCCAAAATCCCCACAAAAACTCCCTCAAAGTATCCCTACAAGCTTTTCAACCATCGTCCCTTACCTCCGTAAGCGGAGTGCAAAAGTAGAAATCTTTTCCCGGTTTGCAAACTTTGAACAAACCTTTTCCAAAGACAAAAACATAACTACATAACTATCAGGGAGAAAAATTTTGAAATTTATTTATATTCAGTTAACACAGTCTTAACTTAAGGTCTAAAAACCCAATTTACGAGCAATATTTTAAAGTATTTTTTTCATTTTAATCTTAGAAATGGTTGATAAAAATATCAAATAACGGTATTAAAGAGTTAAAACTATATCATCTTAATCACTTTTACTCCATTTTTTGAGCTCAGATATTTACAAAAGTCATTTTACTAAATAAATTAGCATTATATTTGCGTATAATGAAACCTCAGCAACAGCCTCCTTTATTTGCCATTGTAGATATTGAGACCACCGGAAGCTATGCTTCTGCAAACGGTATTACTGAAATTGCTATTTATATATATGATGGCAACAAGATCATAGATGAGTACCAAACCTTAATTAATCCTCAGCAACCTATTCCTTATTATATAGAAACGTTAACGGGCATCCATAATGACATGGTACAGAACGCACCTGTTTTTGAAGATGTAGCTTATATTATATATGAGAAATTAAAAGATAAGGTATTTGTAGCCCATAATGTAAATTTCGACTACAACTTTGTTTCTCATCAACTCAAAACTGCTGGTTTTGATTTTAAAGCACCTAAGTTATGTACTGTGAGATTAGCCCGGAAATATCTACCCGGATTTGCTTCTTATAGTTTAGGTAAATTGTGCGATCATTTAGGCATTAATATTACAAGCCGTCACCGTGCTGCTGGCGATGCCAGAGCAACTGTAACTTTATTTGAACAAATTATAAAGAAAAGCGGTTTTGACGCACTCTTATCTTCTGGCAAACTTAAGGTAAAAGAGCAACGCTTTCCATCTCATGTTAACAGCGAAGACCTTAAGCTGCCAGACAGACCTGGTGTTTATTTTTTCAGAGATAAAGCAGGTAAACTTATTTATGTAGGCAAAGCAACCAATATCAGAAAACGGGTTAACAGTCATTTTATTGGAGAAAATCTCTCTGCCCGGCGGCAAAAGTTTATTGATGAGATATTTCATATTGATTTTGAAGAAACAGGCACCGAATTAATGGCTCTACTTAAAGAGTGTCATTATATTAAACAGCACTGGCCTACTTACAATAATGCGTTAAAAAAGTATGAACCCAAGTTTGGCCTTATTGATTATATAGACAACAGAGGTCTATTGAGGCTTTGTATTATAAAAATGAAAAAGGGTTTAACGGCACTAAGGTATTTTCAGAACGTATATGAAAGCACAGCCTATTTACTTAAACTTATCCATGAGTTTGACCTGAGTTTTTCGCTATGTAGTTTTTATGCTGAAAGTCCGGCACGGGAGGATCAGAAAAAAGTCTTAACAGAAATTGATTTCGATGGTTACAATGAAAAAGTAACCCAAGCAGTAGAATTTATTAAAAACGACACTGAAAGTTTTGTACTTGTAGATAGCGGAAGAAACCCGGAAGAATACAGTTATATATATTATAGGAATAACAGCGTATATGCTTTAGGTTTCACGGAAAAAGATAATTCTTTTAACAGCACAGAAGACCTGGTTAAAAATGAAGATCTATGCCACAGTAATTATTATATGTGTAATCTGGTAAAAAACTATGCGTTAAAATTCCCTTATAAAGTAAAGGACATTACAATTTAATTGTTTATTTCGTTTTTAGGGGTTTAATAGAATTAATTACAAAAGTGTATTTTCCCAAATCGTATCCTCTAAAATCGGCTACCTGAATATACTTTACATCAGCTCTTTTTCCTTGACGTTGTAAACTGGCCTGTATAGTATAATGTTGCCCTTTTTCTAGTTGTTTAGCCTGATTATCTGAAATAATGCCATTTATTGTGATTTGTATGTAATTAAGTAAGCTGTTTAATGGTCTTGTTGTATCGCTGTACCCTGTAAAAACAGCTATTTTAACGGGCTGTCCGCTTTCTACCGTATCTTTTAACGTCTCTACCTGCAAAGGCATGTTCTGTAAAAAATCAGGTTCGTTACTCCAATGGATCACTTCCCGTTGAAATTTATCGGTAGTTTCGGGGTTAGCTTCATTATTCTCTACCCAGTTTTTATGCTGGTTAATAAATTCGCTCAATTTTTTTTCTATTACAACATTTGATTTTAACTCTTCAGTTTGCTTTTGATCTCCACTGCAAGAAAATAAAAACATTAATAAAATTAATCCAAAAGAAACTCTCATAATTATTGTAATAAAGGTTGTACGGACTAAAATAAGATTTATTTTAGAATTTATTCTTAGCAGCATAAAAAAAGCCATCTGGATTTAATCCCTATGGCTTTTTCATATTTCAAATTAATTATTATAAAGCTGCTAAGCTTTCTTTTATCGTAGCAATTTTCGATTCTGCATCTGCTTTCTTGTTGCGTTCATTTTCCACAATGTCTGCTTTTGCATTCTGTACAAATCTTTCGTTATTTAATTTAGCATCTACAGATTTTAAGAAACCTTCTAAGTATTCAAGTTCTTTAGTTAAACGTTCTTTTTCTGCTTCAATATCTATGTTCTGTGCTAAAGGAATAAAGAACTCGTCTTTACCCACCAAAAAGTTAGCTGCTCCTGCTACTTTTTCAGTAACAAAAATAATTTCATTAATATTAGCCAGTTTACTGATTACATTTAGCCATTTACTGTAATCTGTGCCAGATTGTACATTTATATTTAAGCCGAGTGCTTCTTTGGGTGAAATCTGACGTATATTTCTTACATTCCTGATTTCAGAAACCAATGTTTTTATCAATTCGGCTTCTTTGAGTAATTCTTCATGAACAGAACCAATAACCGGGTACTGTGCCACAATACAGCATTCTTTTTCGTTACGTGCACCAAACAATTCATCGTGATACAATTCTTCTGTAATAAAAGGCATGAACGGATGTAATAAACGTAAAATCTGTTCAAAGAATTGAATAGTGGCTTTTCTTGTTTCTGCATCAACCGGTTGTTGGTATGCAGGTTTTACCATTTCAAGATACCACGAACAGAAATCATCCCATACCAGTTTATAGCTGGCTGTTAAGGCTTCTGATAAACGATATTGTTTAAAGTTATGTTCAATTTCAGTTAAGGCTTCATTAAAGCGACTTTCAAACCAGGCTATAGTTTGTACATTCGGGTTTTCTAAATTGCGATCAACTTCCCAGCCTTTAACTAAACGGAAAGCATTCCAAACTTTATTGGCAAAGTTTCTTCCTTGTTCACAATAGGCTTCATCAAACATCAAATCGTTACCTGCAGGCGATGACATTAACATCCCTACCCTAACTCCATCAGCACCGTACTGCTCAATTAAACCAATAGGATCTGGTGAGTTACCTAATGATTTAGACATCTTACGTCCTATCTTATCCCTTACAATACCTGTTAGATATACATTGGTAAATGGCTTTTTACCCATAAACTCGTGCCCGGCCATAATCATACGCGCCACCCAAAAAAACAGAATTTCAGGAGCAGTAACCAAATCATTGGTAGGATAATAATAATTGATGTCCGGATTATCTGGGTTTTTAAATCCATCAAATACCGAGATAGGCCATAACCATGAGGAGAACCAGGTATCCATTACATCATCGTCCTGACGTATGTCGTTAGCTGAAAAACTTAATTCAGTACCATTGGCCTGTCTTTTAAATTCTTCATAAGCTTCTTCTCTAGTCTTTGCAACTACCCACTCATCTTTAGGATTATACCAGGCCGGAATACGCTGTCCCCACCATAACTGGCGTGAAATATTCCAGTCTCTTACATTTTCCATCCAATGACGATAAGTATTGATAAACTTATCGGGAATCAATTTTACTTCTCCGTTTACCACCGAATCCAAAGCTGGTTGAGCCAGCTCTTTCATCTTAACGAACCATTGCAACGAAACTTTAGGTTCTATAACCGCATCAGTACGTTCAGAAAAGCCTACCTGCGATTTATAGTCTTCTACTTTTTCAAGATTACCAGCTTCTTCCAGCATCTTGGCAATTTTTTTACGGGCAATAAAACGGTCTTCGCCAATTAAAATTTCGGCTTTCTCATTCAATTTACCGTCATCATCTAAAATATCTAAAAACGGGGTAAGATTATACTTAATACCCAGTTCATAATCATTAATATCATGAGCTGGAGTAACTTTTAAACAACCTGTACCAAATTCCATATCCACATACTCATCGGCCATGATTTCAATTTCACGACCAATTAAAGGAATGGTTACTTTTTTACCCAACAGATCTTTGAAACGCTCATCGGCGGGGTTCACAAAAACAGCTGCATCAGCCATGATGGTTTCAGGCCTTGTAGTGGCAATGGTTACATATTTATCGGTACTGCCTGTTACAAAATATTTAATATAGTATAGTTTTTGGTTAACTTCTTTACGAATTACCTCTTCATCAGAGATAGAAGTTTTTCCAAGTGGATCCCAGTTTACCATACGGTAACCTCGGTAAATCCAACCTTTTTTATATAAATGGATAAAACAATCTATAACCGCTTCAGAAAGATCATCTTCCATGGTAAAACGAGTACGGTCCCAATCACAGCTGGCACCTAGTTTTTTTAACTGCTCAAGGATAATGCCTCCGTATTTTTCTTTCCATTCCCAGGCATGTTCTAAAAATTTCTCGCGGCTTAAATCGGCTTTATTAATACCCTGCTCTTTAAGCATAGCAACCACTTTAGCTTCTGTTGCAATAGAAGCATGGTCAGTTCCAGGTACCCAACAGGCATTTTTACCTTGCATACGAGCTTTTCTAATCAATACATCCTGTATGGTATTGTTAAGCATATGCCCCATGTGCAATACGCCCGTAACATTTGGCGGAGGTATTACAATAGTGTAAGGTTCACGTTCATCGGGTTCTGAATGAAAAAATTTATGCTCTAACCAGTAGCTATACCACTTTTCTTCGGTTTCTTTAGGATTGTATTTTGTAGCTATACTCATGTAATAAGGTATTCAAATCTTTGCAAAAGTACGTTTTTAGGCACATATTTTAAAGGGTATGGAACCGAGAAAAGTTTACCTTTACAGTTGTAACCAATTAGCTTATGAGAATAGTTAGCCAAAGCAATTTAAGCAACACAGAGAAAAAACAGGTTTTAAACTTATGGAACAATGAGTATCCCGAGAAACTTGCTTATGAGCATATGGAAGCTTTTCAAGAATATCTAAATCATTTAAGCGATCAAAACCACTATCTCTTAAAAGATGATACAGGCAACATACAAGGCTGGGGATTCACTTTTAAGAGATCAGATGAGAAATGGTTTGCGATCATTATTTCTGAGCAACTTCAGGGAAAAAGAATCGGCAGTGAAATGTTGAGTCGTCTAAAACAGGAAGAAAACGAATTAAATGGATGGGTAATAGATCATCACAACGACAAAAAATCAAATGGTAATCTCTACAGGTCACCTATCGCATTTTATCTGAAAAACGGATTTGAGATTATTTCAGCAACAAGGCTCGAACTTGTAACACTTTCAGCAGTAAAAATAAGATGGATAAGACAACACTAGCAAAGCAGAAATATAAAGAATGAAATAAAGTTGATTACCACGTAACACTGAAAATTGACCTGGCGAAATGAAAAAAGGAGATCAGCTTCAACTTTAAGGAAAATCCGTTTTTGAGTTTTCTGTAAATGATAAATATTATCAAACTGACAGATATAGGTTAGCATTAACAAGCATTTTGTAAATTGGATTCTGAAGCTAAGAATCCATAGTCTAAATGGTATCCGCTTAAACAGTCTTTTGGTCTATTAACCTGTAAACAAAACGTTAAAAAAATCAAAACACGCTTGTTTTCTTTGATTCGTAGGTAAAACCATCTAATTTAGACTCTTTAAAAGAACATGCAGAGATGAGCGATTTTAATGATTTTAATAATCAGCAAGTAGCTAAATTGCCTAAACATTTAAGGCAGTTTATTGTAGATCAGAATTATGAAAAATACACGCCAATTGACCAAGCTGTTTGGCGTTATGTAATGCGTCAAAACTACAGTTATTTAAAGCATGTGGCTTATTATCCTTACATCAAAGGCTTGCAACGGGCAGGGTTAAGTATTGAATATATCCCTGACTTGCAAACCATGAATGATAATTTAGGTAAAATTGGCTGGGGCGCAGTTACGGTCGATGGTTTCATCCCTCCCGCAGCATTTATGGAATATCAGGCTTACAGGGTACTGGTAATTGCTGCAGATATTCGCCAGATCAATCATATCGAATACACGCCTGCTCCGGATATTATACATGAAAGCGCAGGGCACGCACCTATTATTGCCGATACCGATTACAATAACTATCTAAGTTATTTTGGTTCCATCGGTGCTAAAGCTATGTTTTCCAGCAAGGATTTTGAACTTTACGAAACAATCAGGAAGTTATCTATCTTAAAGGAAGCACCTGATGCCGATGAAGCCGAAATTGCCAAAACAGAAAAAGAACTGAAGTTCATTTCCGAAAATATGGGAGAGCCTTCTGAAATGGCTTTATTAAGCCGTTTACACTGGTGGACAGTAGAATACGGGCTGATCGGCACTTTAGAAGATCCTAAAATTTACGGAGCCGGGTTACTTTCTTCTATCGGAGAAAGCGCAAGTTGCATGGATCCTAAAGTTAAAAAGATCTGGTATGATATAAATACCGTAAATTATGCTTACGATATCACCAAAGAACAACCACAATTGTTTGTAACCCCTACGTTTCAGAACTTGATCGATGTACTGGAACAGTTTGCCGATACAATGGCCTTCAGACGTGGAGGTAGCGAAAGTATTTTAAAAGCCATTGAATGTAAAAACCCCGGTACGGCTGTTTACAGCTCGGGCTTACAGGTTACGGGTATATTTACTGATTTAGGCTTAGATGAGAAAAACGAATTAACCTTCATTAAAACAACAGGGCCTTCTGCGCTTGCTTTTGGTAATAAAGAACTTTCTGGACATGGAAAGACTTATCACCTTGATGGTTTTTCTTCACCTGTGGGTAAACTGAAAAATGTGCAAAAAGCACTTGAAGATCATAACATAAATGAATTAGCAGAATTAGGTATTGTTAAAGATCAGGTTTGTGAGCTTGTTTTTGAAAGTGGAATCAGAGTTAAAGGCGCATTAAGCGCAATGCTTTTCAAAGAAAATAAATTGATTCTCCTCACTTTTGAAAACTGCGAAGTGAAAGAAGAAAATGGCAATATCCTGTTCCAACCTGAATGGGGTGTTTATGATATGGCCGTTGGCGAAAAAATCATATCTGTATTTAATGGTGCTGCCGATAAAGATGCTTACGAGGAGATTACACACATCAGCAATCAGTTTACCCATAAAATTACTTATGATGAGGCTACTAAACGCTTACATTTATTGTATCAGCAGGTAAGAGATATTCGTGAAAGCGGAAAAGGTAATGAAAATCTGGTCAATATTTTTAATGAGCTAAAAACCGCATACAGGCACGACTGGCTATGCGCTATGCAGGTATTAGAAATTCTACACGACAGGAAATTTGATCCATCATTAGAAAAAGAAGTGAAGATTTACCTGGAAATGAAAGCGGCAACCGAAAAAGAATTGGCCAAATTAATCAATGATGGTTTCCATGTCATCAAAAATCCGGTTACGCAATTAATTACAGTTGAAGATTAATGAAATAACTATACCTCAATAGAGAAAGTGAAATCATTCGCTATAGGCTGTCAGCAATTTTTTATAAAAAATTACAGCTATTAAATAAAAAGGGGCGAAATCTAAAATTCGCCCCTTTTCTTTTATAAATGTTTAGTTATTCTTTTTCACATACTTGGTTAAAATCACAATCATCTGGTCGTTTATTTTACCTTCAATCTGTTCAATATTATCCTGTACTAGTCTTATACGTTTAACTACGGTTCCTTTAGGCGCACTGAAATTGGTTCCTTTTACATCCAAAGCCTGGGTTAAAACTACGGTATCTCCGCTTTCCAGTACATTACCAAATGCATCTTTATGTACTTCTGCAGTTTCTAAACCATTCAATGCCCACTGCACAGTGTCTTCATCTAAATCTACCATGCTCAATACATTTTCAGCCCAGTCTTCGCTTTTATAAGTATGTAGCAAACGATAGCTTAAAGCCTGTACACTTGGCTCAGGACTCCAGATACTACCTTCTAAACAACGCCAGTAGTAGCCTTTATCATTTCCTTCCATATTAGCCATACATTCATTACATATCGCCACCTGATTGTCTATACTGTCGTCCTTTTTCGGGCTTATCGTATAAGCAATTGTCGCTTCATTTTTACTACATAACTCACATAAACCTCCGCTGCGCTCTTGTAATTTGCTTACCATGTTCTCTGAATTTGATTTTGCGCAAAGGTAAGTTTTACAGCTATGCTTTCAAAACAGCCACCTCAAATATGGGAGTGGCAGATTTATCTTATCTTTGTAGCCATACTGATATTAAGAACCAGCGGATAAATTCGCTCTGTTCTTTTCCTCTAAGTTATTTAACATGAATATTATTATTACGGGAGCCAGTAGCGGCATTGGCTTTGAAGCTGCACTTGAATTTACTTTAGACCCCAAAAACACTGTTTTGTGTATTGCCCGTTCGGCTGATAAATTAAGAAAACTGCATGAAATAGCTACAAGTATTACCCCTGACTGTAAATTATTACCCGTTGCTTTTGATACTGTAAGAGACGATTACAATGCCTTAATTCCTTTCATCAAAGAAAAATTAGGTAAGATTGATATCCTGATTAACAATGCCGGAGCTTTAGTAAATAAACCATTTTTAGAAACTACTGAAAATGATCTGGCCGATATGCTCGAAACCAATGTAATGAGCCATTTTAAAATGATCAAATACACAGTACCTTTTATGGAAAAAGGAAGCCACATTGTAAATATTGGCAGCATGGGCGGTTTTCAGGGCAGTGTTAAATTTGCAGGTCTATCTGCCTATTCGGCCAGCAAAGGCGCATTACATACTCTAACAGAATGCCTGGCGCAAGAACTGGTAGATACAGGTATAAAAATCAATTGTCTGGCTTTAGGTTCTGCGCAAACCGAAATGTTAGAAGCTGCTTTTCCAGGGTACGAAAGTCCGGTAATGGCTTTTGAGATGGGAAAATACATTGCTGATTTCGCTAAAACAGGTCATAAATTTTTCAACGGTAAAATATTGCCCGTAGCAGTTACTACCCCTTAAAAACATGTAAAAATCCAAACTAAAGCAATAGTTTTCAACAATTTAAGCTTTTTTTGTTTTGTTTATTTAATTTGCGAACATGAAGAACACCCTTGTAATTATCTTCTTTTTAATGACTGTAAGCTTAAGCAGTTTTGCACAGCAGCAAAAGACAGAAAAATTAGAAAAAGAGAAAGAAGTTTCTTTACCACAACAATATCGCGAAATCGTAACCGGTATTTTAAGTAAAATACCTGATGCTGCATCTTCTAAAGTAAGTCAGATGATGGATTTTGCAAAATCTCTGTTAGGTACCCGTTACAGGTATGCATCAAGCAACCCTGAAAAAGGTTTCGATTGTTCGGGTTTTGTTACTTATGTGTTAAAGCAGTTTGGCTTTAGTGGTGCACGTTCATCGGTTGATTATGCCGCGAAAGGTAAGACCATAAAATTAGCAGATGCCAAAGTTGGCGATGTACTGGTATTTACAGGCAGCAATGCAAAAATCAGAAGGCCTGGCCATGTAGGGATTATTTATTCTATTGATCAGGATGGTAATATTAAATTTATACACTCTTCATCAGGCAAGGCCAAAGGTGTAACTATTACCGATTTAGAAGGTTATTACAAAACCCGTTTAATGAAAGCCGTAACAGTGGTAGAATAATCGCTAAAAAAGACCATAAAAAGCCCGGTAATTTTAAACAAATTACCGGGCTTTAATTTTTATCACAATTGAGGTTTATAGTAAAACTACTTTCAATGCATCAACCACATTACCTTCTTTTAAGAATAATTTAGCCAACTCGTGCAGCTCTCTTTCCCTGTTACTTTCATCGCCAATGGTTGCATCTAAAATATCTTTAACATTAACTTGGTAACGAATGGCTTCTATTTCTTCTGCGGTCGGTAAATGTTCTACATTGCCTAGCATACCCAGATCATTTCCGCTAAGCACTTTTGAATTACGTACGTTATGCGGTAACTTGTCTATGCCTATACCTAAAGTAGCCAAAGGTTTAGCCACTTTAAACAGGCTTTCTGCCGTAACACGGCAATACCAGTCGCCACCCAAACGTGCTACCAAATCTATTTTCTGCTGGTCTATTTTTCCATCAGCATCCAATATTTCTTCTTTGATATGAATACGTTTGATTTCGGCAATAACAAGATTACCTGCGCCATTCTGTTCACCCAAAGCAATTACATCATTAATTACGCATTCTAATTGAACAGGTGCTTCCGCTACCCTTGGTGGTTTAACTAAATCCGACTTCAGCATGGTAAAACCAGCTTTCTCAAATTCGTTTATGCCTTTAGCATATTCAGTACTAGCCAAACTGGTTTGTTGTACCATTGCATAATTAACAATATTAATTACACATTCTTTAACGGCTAAAACATTTTCGAGCGTATGTTTGGTAGTATTATCTCTAACTCTTCTTGCTGGCGAAAACACACATACCGGTGGATTTGAACCCATTAAATTAAAAAAACTGAAAGGGCTCAAGTTAACATTACCTACTGTATCTATGGTACTGGCAAAACAAATAGGCCTCGGTGCAATGGCATATTGCAAATAATTCTGCAATTGTACAGGACTCAGATCTTTACAATCAAGACTTAGCATTTTATTTCTTTTTAAGCGCCAGGATAGAGAAATCTGTTTCTTCTTTGGTAATTATGTTGGTTAAACAACCTAAACCGGTAATTTCCATTTCCACATTATCGCCCGGTTGCAACCATTGTACTTGATAATCAGGATTATTTAATAAACCTGTACCATTCAATTCTAAAAAGCAGCCTGTTCCTACTGTACCAGAACCTATTACATCTCCTGGTAAAATATCCACACCATAAGCGCAGCGCTCAATAATCTCTGCGAATGTCCAGTCCATATCGGCCATATTGCCTGCAGAAACCTCTACACCGTTAACACGACAAGTCATTTTCAAGTTATAGTTATTACCTACATGCCCTTCTTTAGCTGGTACTTTATATGCCTCTAATTCATCAGGTGTAACCAGCCATGGCCCAATTACGGTACTGAAATCTTTACCTTTGGCCGGTCCTAGATTAAGCAGCATTTCTTCCATTTGCAAGGTACGTGCACTCATATCGTTCATGATCATATATCCGGCAATATACTCATCTGCTTCGGCTGCTTTGATGTTTCTACCTTTTTTACCGATCACTACCGCTACTTCCAATTCAAAATCCAGTTTCTGGAAATGATCAGGCATACACAGAATTTCTCCCGGCCCTTGTATAGCATTGTGATTGGTAAAATAGAAAATAGGGTACTGATCAAACTCCGCAATCATATCAACCTTACGGTTACGGCGGGCTGCTGCCACATGCTGACGAAAAGCGTAACCATCTCTGCATGAAGTTGGATGTGGTACAGGTGCTAATATCTCATAAAATATCTCTTCTTTAGGACTGATTTTTCCCGAAAGAATATCTTCATTTACCTGCTTGGCTATTTCCATTAACGGTTCGCCACCTTGCAAAAAAGCGTTCATATCATTTGGGATAAGCTTATTGCATGAGTTTAAATTATAGATATGTCCGTTTGCATAAATTCCTAAAAGCTCTTTATCATCGGTTTTATAAGATACCAGTTTCATAATCTAATATTTGATTTTTTCCGTTTCAAAGCTATGAAAAATTAATTAAGCCCTGTAAAATGATGTTCAAAATATTATATTTGGATTGTACCGATAAAAAGAGTTAAATTTGTAAAACACCAGATATGAGTTTAGTTCTAACATACCGTAACCATGATGCAGCTTCTGTACTTGCTGCTTTCAAATACGCTATGCTTTCTAAGATTATATTTGCTCAGTATTCTTTTTAGTCGTTTTCTTTATACGTCTGCATTAAGCGCTTTCGCGTTTGTTTTATATACACATTAAACCTTAATCAATTACCTAAAGTTATGCCTATATATCATACATTAGGGCAAATCCCACCCAAAAGACATACGGTTTTTCGTAAACCTGATGGAAATCTTTATGCCGAAGAATTAGTTTCTACGGAAGGGTTTTCAAGCTTGTATTCTTTGGTTTACCACTGCCATCCGCCAACCATTGTAAAGGCATTGGGCGAACCTTATTCAGTAGAACCTAAAATTGCCCGTGCAAAGCATTTGCGCCATACAAGTCTGATCGGCTTTAACATCAAACCTGCGGATGATTATCTGGAAAGCAGGAAACCTGTTTTGGTAAACGACGATTTACATATTTCGTTAGCGGCCCCGCGTAAATCGATGACCGATTACTTTTACAAGAATAGTCAGGCCGATGAAATGATTTTTGTACACGAGGGTTCGGGTAAATTAAAAACAGGCTTTGGAGAAATCAAATTCGAATATGGAGATTATGTGATCGTACCACGCGGAACGGTTTACCAAATGGAATTTGATACAGAAAACAACAGGTTGTTTATTGTGGAGAGCTTTAGTCCTTTACGTACACCTAAGCGTTACCGTAATGCTTTTGGACAGTTAGAAGAACATTCTCCTTTTTGTGAGCGCGATATTAAACGCCCGGAAAATCTTCAGACCTTTGATGAAACCGGCGATTTTAAGATTCTGATTAAAAAACAAGGGTTGATTTATCCTTATGTTTACGGCACTCACCCTTTTGATTACATAGGATGGGACGGTTTTCATTATCCGTGGGCCTTCTCGATCCATAACTTTGAACCGATCACAGGCCGTTTACACCAACCACCTCCAGTACACCAAACCTTTGAAGCTCATAATTTTGTGGTATGTTCTTTCGTGCCACGAAAATATGATTATCATCCCTTATCTATACCTGCTCCTTACAACCACAGCAATGTTGACAGCGATGAAGTACTGTATTATGTTGATGGCGATTTTATGAGCAGAAAAAGTGTAGTGAAAGGACAGATTACTTTACACCCGGGCGGTATACCTCACGGACCGCATCCTGGAACCGTAGAAAAATCTATAGGACAGGAAAAAACAGAGGAGCTGGCTGTAATGATAGATCCTTTCAGACCATTAATGTTAACTGAAGATGCCATTGCTATTGAAGATGAAAGTTATCACAAAAGCTGGCAAATTAATATTGAATAACTTATTATACTTAATATTCACACAAAATGACACAGACATTTGCAGAGAAAATTGCCAAGGCACAGGATTTTCTTCCTATCAACGGAACAGATTATATCGAGTTTTATGTGGGTAATGCCAAACAGGCAGCTCATTTTTATAAAACTGCCTTTGGCTTTCAATCACTGGCATATACCGGACCAGAAACCGGTGTTAAAGACAGGGCTTCTTATGTTGTACAACAAGGTAAGATCAGACTGATTTTTACTACTGCATTAAAATCAGATCATGCTATATCAGAACATGTAAAAAAACACGGAGACGGTGTTAAGGTTTTAGCACTTTGGGTTGATGATGCTTACAGCGCTTTTGAAGAAACCACTAAACGTGGTGGTAAACCATTTTTAGCTCCTCAAACTTTAACCGATGAATTTGGTGAAGTAAAAATGAGTGGTATCTATACTTATGGTGAAACCGTACATATGTTCATTGAGCGCAAAAACTATAAGGGTACTTTCATGCCAGGTTACGAAGCCTGGAACAGTGATTACAACCCTTCTGAAACTGGTTTGCTTTATATAGATCATTGCGTAGGTAATGTGGGTTGGAACCGCATGAACGAAACTGTAAAATGGTATGAAGATGTAATGGGTTTTGTAAACATTTTATCGTTTGATGATAAGCAGATCAATACAGAATACTCAGCTTTAATGAGTAAAGTAATGAGCAATGGTAATGGCTTTTCTAAATTCCCGATCAATGAGCCGGCAGAAGGCAAGAAAAAATCGCAGATTGAGGAATATTTAGAGTTTTATGAGGGCGAAGGTGTGCAGCACATTGCCGTAGCCACTAAAGATATTGTAAAAACAGTAACCGAATTAAAAGCTCGTGGTGTTGAATTTTTAAGTGCTCCGCCTGAAGCCTATTATGAAATGATGCCAGGACGTGTGGGAGAAATTGATGAAGATATCGAACCTTTAAAAGAATTAGGAATCTTGGTTGACTGTGATGAAGAAGGTTATTTATTACAGATCTTTACCAAACCTGTTGAAGACCGTCCTACTTTATTCTTTGAAATTATTCAAAGAAAGGGAGCCCAGTCTTTTGGAGCAGGTAATTTTAAAGCTTTGTTCGAATCAATAGAAAGAGAACAGGCCCGCAGAGGAAATCTTTAAATCTTGCATTAATATATTAATATCTAACCCGGCTTTACAAGTCGGGTTTTTTATTGCCTGGTTTTAACAATGTCCTAAAGCGTAATAAATAATTACAAAAATAACAATGGTAGACAGACAGCCCCCGCCCAGTTTCTTAGCGCTGTACCCGGCAATAACGGTTCTCCAAAAATTGTTCATAAACAGATTCTTTTATAATACAAACCTGCTTTACGTTCAATTTGTTTTCTATTTGGTATTAATATTACCATAGGTTATAAAAGGTTATTTAATTTGTTAATTTTGGGCTTGCTCATGGAAAAACCGGTTTATCAAAGTAAAGCATCATTTTTAGGTTTATATACTAATCTTAAAAACAGTTTCCTGTTACTTAAAAAAAATGATCCTTTAAGATTAGCTGGAGCAACTGCTTTTTTTGCCAATTTTGCTATCCCTCCTATCCTCCTTATACTCATCAGGTTGTTTGGCTTTTTTGTAGATAGAAAAACTTTGGCATCGCAAATATTCGATCGTATCTCCCAAGTGCTTATTCCCAGTAGTGCGAATGAAATAAGACAGGTTTTAAGAAATATCAGAGCTATAGACCATGGCTGGTGGGCCACTATACTGAGCTTTCTTTTCTTCATTTTTGTGGCCACTACCTTATTTAACGTAATCAAGAATTCTGTTGAGCAGATATGGCATATCGGTTTTAATGCCCAGGGTAAGTTTTTACCTACTTTAAAAAACCGCGGACGCTCATTAGGTATTATCTTACTTGCCGGAATCTTGTTTTTTGTTGGGGTTGTTTTTGATAGTATACAAGCTATTATAGGTGCTTACCTAAATGATTCTTCTCCTACTTTTGGCAAATGGCTGTTAACTGTTTTAAATCAACTGATTTTTGCCTTTACCATTAGCATTTGGTTCACTATACTTTTCAGGTACTTGACCAACGCACGGCCTCATTTTAAGATAGCCATACAGGGCGGCCTGCTTATGGGCGTATTATTTACTTTTGGGCGTTATGTGTTACGAATTTTATTACCGCTCAGTAATATTGAAAATATATATGGTGCTTCGGGTTCTATTGTACTGGTGATGCTTTTTATATTTTACACCTCGCTTATTTTCTATTTTGCTGCCTGCTATATAAAAGTGATCAGTGATAAAAAGCATGTTGAAATAAGGCCATTAAGGGGCGCCTTTAATTATGAATTAAAAGAAATTAAAACTCATTTTTAGCTTTTATTTAAACTGAGTTTTTCAAATCCCTGCAATTCAAATACTGCAAGCCTTTCTACTACGTTGAAGTATAGGGTACCAAAAAAGTCAAATAGATACTGGCCGTTTCTGGCAGTGATACAAATCATTTCTTTTAGCATTCCATTTGGTGCAGATTCAGCCTCGTTGAGAATCATATCCTCATTCTGGATCTCTATTGTTGGAATTTCAATCGCGAAGTCTTTGAGCAGATCGGCAAACACTTTACCCTTAAGCAACATTTCTTTAATTTTCATAACACAAAATTTGGAGAAAGAATAACCATTTAGGGGGCAAAAAGTTTGCGAGTGTTGAAAAATAAAAATCAATAAGCTTCCTGCATTACAGATTCTGAATGTCGAGTATAGTTGGAAAGATGCTGAAACGAGCTCAACATGATACACAAAAAGAGCAAATAGCATTACCTACAGAAAGAAGTAAATAATTCTATACTAATAGTACCAGGCTGAGGCTGTTGAAACCAAACTGCTTTGAAAACATTCACGTTCAATACGACCAGTCTTAGCTCAACAATTATTTACGGTTGGCATTATTTAAAGCCTGTTGCTCTTTTAATGCATCAACTTTATTCTTATCTCCAAATTTTTCTGTCTTACTGGCAAAAGCATCTAAAAGTTCTTTGATATTATCAAGGTTATCTGATACTCTTTGGTGCATATCGGGCAGGTCTTTTTCAAGGCGCTGATCACCTAATTCAATATTATCTACCTCTATTTTGCCAATTTTTTGGATGATGGCCTGTTGCGAGTGCTGCAGATCCTCAAGCTCTCTCACAATTTTTTCCATCAGTTCGAATTTCTTTAACGTATCCATAAAATGCTGAGTTGATTAAACATTCATTCTTTTATAATAACCTTTACAGACCTGAATAGTTTTTAATTTTATAAAGCTTTTTGGTTAAAATTTTGATTTAACCAAAACAACTAATAATTTAGTTAAAAATTTTAACATCATGAAAAAAGTTATTTTAGCCGGTCTCCTTTGTTTTTTAGCCTTTTTTTCAAAAGCCCAGACAGCCCAATTAGACAAAGAGAAATTATTCGATTTTTACCAAAGCCAGCGTTATGCAGAAGCGGCTTCTTATTTAAAATCTTTGTATTCTGACGATATCAGTGATCTTAAAATATTATCACAAATGGCTTACAGTTACATGATGTCTGCCAATCTTCCTGAGGCCGAAAAAATCTATGAACAAATAAACCAATTACAACCTAACACTATAGGTACCCTTTTTAATTTGGCCAGCATTAATATGAGAAGAGGCGTAAGAACCAAGACTGTGGCTTACCTTAAACAGATATTAGCCCTCGATAGCAATAATTTTAATGCTTATAAGCAGCTTGCCAATTATCTAGACAGTCCGGTGCTCAAACTAAAATACCTTGAAAGAGCCAATAGGATAAATCCTGCTGAAGGGGATGTAGCCTATGACCTGGCCGATCTTTACAAAACTGAAAAAGAATATGAAAAAGGTTATAATGTTCTGCAGAAAGCTATCAGTGCCGATACAGGGAATTTCATTTTGCAGGAGGCGCTGTTACCACTGGCCATACAGCTAAAAAAATACAAAGAAGTTATTTCTATAGGCGAAAAGCTGCTAAGCAATGAAGCCAGTCCTAATGTAATCCGTGATGTAGGAAAAGCTTATTTCTTTTTAAAAGATTATGAGAAGTGTATTTTCTACTATAAGATAATGGAGAAATTAAATGCACAGAATGAAAACATCCTATATTTCATGACCCTTAGTTACCGTGAGCTGAAAAAATATGATCTCGCCATTGCTTATGCCAAAAAAACGATTGATGAGGCTATTTCTCCGAATACAGCGTTTTACCACAATACGTTAGGTAATCTTTATGAAAACAAAAATCAGCTTACCAATGCCATGTCTGCATTTAAAAGGGGTTTAACTTTTGGCAATGAAAAAGATATTTTATACAGTATAGCTGTACTCTACGATACCAAACTTAATCAGCCTGCCAATGCTTTAAATTATTATAAGCAGTATCTTAAAAGTAAAGAGCTGAAAGAGATGGACAAAGCGCAGGTAGAATATGCCAAACAAAGAGTAGTATGGTTAAGCGCACCACATAAACAATGATACCAATTACGCAGAAAGATCTTCAAAAACAGGTTTGACGTTTGTCCAGAATTCATCTAAAGCAATAATCCTATATTTAAGAAAAGAAATTATTTCGGGCCATTGCTGCTGGTTGTAAACGCTCAGACCTGATCTTTCTGCAAAAACTTTAGCAATGGGTACAGATTGTGTATTTATTGTATCAGGCAACCACTCCCATTCTTCGCTTAAAGTATCATGTAGCATATTTTTAAACATCAAAAGCTGCTCATAAAATAACGCTCTTACACCTGCATCTGGATGGGTGAGTTCTATTGAAATGCTTACTTTTTTCTGATCCGCATCGGTACGAAAAAAAATATGCTTCATACCTGTTTTGTAATTTATCCAGTTTACAGTACCGCCTTCAGCTCCCAAAACGGGCTTCATATATTTACCAAAAGTAATCCAGAATTGCTGACGAAGCCGGGCGGCTTCTTCTTTACTATACATATTAATTAGCGTGTTTATAAAAAATTACCGCTGCATTAATCTTGCCACGTATTTACCTATGATATCAAATTCAAGGTTTACGGTTTGCCCCTGACTAATCTCTTTTAGATTGGTATGCTCATACGTATAGGGAATAATGAAAACTGAGAACTCATCTTCGATAGAATTTACAACCGTTAAACTGATACCGTTTACACATACAGAACCTTTTTCAACCGTTACATTACCTTTTGTGCGGTCATATCTGAAACGGTATTCCCAACTGCCATCCAAAGGTTTCACATACAAACATTCTGCAACCTGATCAACGTGCCCCTGTACAATATGACCATCTAAACGTGCGTTTAGCTGCATACAACGCTCTAAATTAACAATACTGTTTACTTTAAGTGTACCCAGATTTGATTTCTCCAGCGTTTCTGCAATTGCGGTTACTGTGTGAGTATCATCCTTTAAATGTACTACAGTTAAACACACACCATTGTGAGATACACTCTGATCTATTTTTAACTCTTCAGAAATAGCAGATTGAATGGTAAAATGCAGGTTATCTCCTTCTCTTTCGATGTGTTTTACGGTACCCGTAGTTTCTATTATTCCTGTAAACATTAGTATTGTTTTCTGTTTCGAACCCAGTTGCTGTTTTCTGCATTAACGGGGCTTTCACTTGAATTTGTTTCTTTTTTATCCAGTGCCACCACTGCGGCAATAGCTGCAATCAGGGCTTCATCAGGTTTTTCATTAACCAAGCTTTCTGAATTAAAGTATTTGTTAACGAAATGTGTATCAAATTTACCTGAGACAAAAGCCTCGTGCTGCATTACAAATTTACCAAAAGCCAAAGTAGTTTGTATTCCAGTAATGTCATATTCATCTATTGCTCTTATCATGCGCTCTATCGCTTCTTTCCTATCCTTTCCATAGGTAATCAGTTTAGCAATCATCGGGTCATAATAAATAGGAATTTCCATACCTTGTTCAAAACCGTCATCTACACGTACGCCATTGCCCTGAGGGGTTTTATAGGTCTGCAAACGACCTATATCTGGAAGGAAATTATTTTTAGGATCTTCAGCATAAACACGCAATTCAATAGCATGACCGTTCATTTTCACCTCATCCTGTGTAAAGCCGAGTTTTTCGCCTCTGGCAATTTTGATTTGTTCTTTTACCAGATCAAGCCCCGTAATCAGTTCGGTAACTGGGTGCTCTACCTGCAAACGGGTATTCATTTCCAGGAAAAAGAAATCCAGATTTTCGTCTAAGATAAATTCTACCGTTCCGGCTCCTACATAATTTACTGATCTGGCTACATCTACCGCACATTTACCCATTTTCTCCCTGATTTCGGGAGTAAGCACTGAAGAAGGTGCTTCTTCTACCACTTTCTGGTGGCGTCTTTGCACAGAACATTCACGTTCAAATAAATGTACAATATTCCCATGCGTATCGCCCAAAACCTGTATTTCTATATGGCGAGGAGAGGTTACATAGCGTTCTATAAAAACAGAACCATCGCCAAACGCCGAGGTCGCTTCACTTACGGCCAGGTTCATCTGCTCTTCAAAATCGTTTACATTTTCTACTACACGCATTCCTTTGCCACCACCACCGGCAGCAGCTTTAATCAAGATAGGGAAACCCACTTCCAGTGCCCGCTGTCTGGCTTCTGCCACATTGGTAATGGCTTCTTCAGTTCCAGGAACCATAGGAATATTGTATTTTAAAGCAGCAGCTTTAGCTGATAATTTATTGCCCATAATCTCCATTGCCTCTGGAGTGGGGCCAATTAAGGTTAAACCGGCAGTAGCTACCATTTTAGCAAAAGCCGGATTCTCTGATAAAAAGCCATATCCGGGATGTATGCCTTGCGCACCTGTCATTTTACAAGCCTCTATGATTTTTTCTCCCAAAAGATAAGACTGATTTGAAGGGGGCGGACCAATACAAACTGCTTCATCTGCATAACGCACATGTAGCGCATTTCTATCTGCTTCAGAAAAAACTGCTACTGTTTTAATTCCCATTTCTTTAGCAGAACGCATAATGCGCAAAGCAATTTCGCCACGATTGGCAATCAATATTTTATCCATTTATTAATACAGCTTTTTGGTGGTGCAAGATGTTAAAAAATATTTAAAACCCCTGAGGTACTCTTTGTTAAATTATATTTTTATGTTTTTTAAAACAGATACTGCTCTGTCTACATCAGCCGGAGTAATTTCTAAATGTGTTACCCATCTTATAGTTCTTGCTGAAGTAGTATTACATAAAATGCCCTGTTTTTTTAAAGCAGCCACAACCTGTTGTGCAGTTACTTTTTCATGCACATCAAATAAAATGATATTGGTTTCTACCGGCATTACCGATTGTACAAAAGAGGTTTCTTTTAAAGCGTTCTGCAAAGTTTTTGCATGCCAGTGGTCAATACCCAAACGCTCTACATGATGATCTAAAGCATAAATACCTGCTGCTGCCAGATAACCCGCCTGGCGCATACCACCACCCATTACCTTTCTAATGCGTTTGGCCTGTTTAATGGTTTCTTTAGAAGCCAGTAACACCGAGCCTACAGGTGCACCTAACCCTTTAGATAAACATACAGATATGCCATCAAAATACCTGCCATAATCTGCCGCTTTATCACCTGTGGCTACCAAAGCGTTAAAAATACGGGCACCGTCTAAATGTAATTTCAAGCCCTTAATGGTACACAGGTTATGAATAGGCTCTATGTCTTTTAAGCGGTAGCATTTTCCGCCACCCTTATTCACGGTATTTTCCAATACTACTAAACTCGATGCGGGATAATGGATGTTTTCCTCATTAATTTCGGGTTCTATCAACTCAGGTGTTAAAATACCTCTGTTTCCATTTAACAAACGTACCGAAGCCTGCGAATTAAAAGCTATACCTCCACCCTCATATCTGTAAACGTGTGCGGTCTGGTCGCAAATCACCTCGTCTAAAGGCTGTGTAAAACATTTGATGGCAATCTGGTTGCTCATTGTACCCGAAGGGCAGAACAAACCCGCTTCCATATTAAATAAATCCGCCAGTTTTTCTTCCAGTTTTATCACTGTTTCATCTTCACCAAAAACATCGTCGCCTACTCTGGCAGCCATCATGGCCTCAAGCATCTGAGCAGTAGGTTTAGTTACGGTATCACTTCTAAAATCAATTATTTTATCCATGTGCTTTTAATCTATAGAACAAATATGCCTATTTAAATAAAGTATATCAGTTTTAGAATTAAAAAATTTACAAAATAAAAAAAGTACTTTAAACCAATGCCGGAAAAACAACATCATTAGTGTAAAAAATACACTATAAATAAACCACCTTACTAAAGTCAAAGAGCAAACGTTTTAAAACCAATTATTAAGGGCCATTAAAAAACTGATTATTAATTTTATTTTTAGGAAAAAGCCCTTTATATTGGCTCAGTTTTTCATCAATTTTATAAAAACCTAAACATGATAGTTATTGCAGATGGTGGATCTACAAAGACCAACTGGTGTTTGATCAATGAAGCCGGGAGAAAAATTCATTTTAATACAGAAGGCTATAATCCATATTTTGCCAGTACAGAATATATCGAAAAATCGCTCAGAAAAAATTTACCAGACCATGTAGAACCTGAAAAATTAAATGAGGTTTATTATTATGGTGCAGGTTGTTCTACCGATGCGAATAAAAAAATAGTGGCCGACGCCATGAAAAGCGTTTTCATAAATGCCAAAGTAAACATTGACCATGATCTATTGGCTTCTTGCCGTGCTTTATTGGGTGATGAGCCTGGCTTTGCAGCTATATTGGGTACAGGTACCAACACCTGTTTTTATGATGGTAAAGAAATCACACTGAATATAGATTCTTTAGGCTACTTTTTAGGTGATGAAGGTAGCGGCAGTTACATTGGCAAACGTGTGCTGGCCGATTACATGAAAGGTTTTATGCCTAAAAATTTAAGTAAGCATTTCTTTAACGTATTTGGTTTAACCAACGAAGATATTTTTGATGCCATTTACAATAAACCACTTCCTAACCGTTTTTGCGCCAGCTTTAGTAAATTTTTATACGATTACAAAGCAGAATTTCCTGATTATACCCGCAATGTGGTAGAAACAGCTTTTGTTGCTTTCTTTGAAAATCTAGTTATCCACTATCCTAATTACAAAGATTATCTGCTTAACTGTGTAGGTTCTGTAGGTTACAATTTCAGAGATATTTTAAGTTATACTGCTGATAGGTACGAAATGGGCGTAGGCAAAATTATCCGTTCACCAATAGATGATCTGGTCGATTATCATTTAAAGAAATAACAACTGTTCTAAGAAAAACAGCCTGTTTTCTGATGAGAAAACAGGCTGTTTCATATAACAAGACCTATTAAAAAGAAATTTCTTTACCGTACAGTTTGTTGTATTTGCGCTTATCAAACTTATATAATGTAGCTGCCCTGAAAGAAACACCTCTTTGTTTTTCGTCCAGCTCTTTTAGTACCTTAAAGCTTAGTATCTTTTTCCTGAAATTACGTTTGTCTAGCTTTTTGTTCAAAATTAGCTCGTAAACGTTTTGTACTTGTGTTAAGGTAAATTTCTCGGGAAGCAACTCAAATACCAAAGGTAAATGCCTTACTCGTCTTTTTATTTTTTCGAGGCCTTTCTCTAAAATATACTGATGATCAAAAGCCAGCTCAGGCACCTGGTTTACATTTACCCATTGCGCATTACGGGCAAAACTGGTTAATGGTTTCAAAGGTTTTTCACCAGAAAGACGCAACATGGCATAGTAAGCCACAGACACGACCCTACCCTGCGGATGCCTTTTTAGCTCGCCAAAAGTATAGAACTGTTCCATGTACACATCGCTCAGGCCGGTAAGTTCTTTTAAAATCCTGGAGGCAGACTGATCTACACTTTCATCCACATTAACCCTGTTTCCTGGCAAAGCCCACCAGTCTTTAAATGGATCTTCGTTCCTTTCTATCAATAGAATTTTTAACGCGCTCCCATCAAAACCGAAAACCACGCAATCAATAGACAAAGCGAAATTAAAACCTTGTTGTATATTTTTCAAAGCAAAAAACGTTTTAATTAAGTTTAAGTTAGTAAAAAACAAAGAAACAAAATAATGCCAGTAAATTGTTAAAAATTAAAAATTTTGAAAAAAAATTACTTAGTGTAAAAAATACACGCTATATTCGTAATATAAGCATGGAACCGAATATTAAAAATATCGCTGTACTAACTTCAGGCGGAGATGCCCCGGGCATGAATGCCTGTATAAGAGCAGTTGTACGTACCGGCATATATTATGGCAAAAACATGTTTGGTGTAATACAGGGTTATCAAGGCCTTATCAATAACAATATCGAAGCCATGAATGCCCGCTCTGTAAGTAATATCCTTCATCTTGGCGGTACAATTTTAAAAACGGCACGCTGCCTTGAGTTTAAGGAAGACTCCGGCATGGAACTCGCTTATCAAAATCTTAAAGCTAAAGGGATTGATGGTTTAGTGGTTATTGGCGGCGACGGAACTTTTACCGGAGCAAAAAGATTTGCAGAAAAATTCGACATCAAGGTGATTGGTATACCAGGCACTATAGATAATGACCTTTACGGAACTGATTTTACCTTAGGTTATGATACAGCCATCAACACCGTAATAGAAGCCATTGACAAGATCAGAGATACCGCCGATTCTCATGACAGGTTGTTCTTTATTGAAGTTATGGGAAGAGATTCGGGCTGCATTGCTTTAAGAAGTGCTATAGCCAGCGGTGCAGAAGCTGTATTACTCCCTGAACGCGAAACTTCTCTTAAAGAACTAATTACCAAACTTAAAGAAGGTGCTTCTACCAAGAAATCATCGAGTATAGTGATTGTTTCTGAGGGAAATAAATACGGTGGTGCTTATGACATAGCTCATGCTGTTAAACGTAAATTTAAACATTACGACACCAAGGTTACCATTTTAGGGCATTTACAGCGTGGCGGAAGTCCCAGTGGTTTCGATCGCATATTGGGCAGCAGATTGGGTTTTGCAGCCACCAAGGCTTTAATTAAGGGCGAAACCTTAAAAATGGCCGGATTGCATGGCAACGAAATTAAACTGACAAACCTTGCAGATGCCTTAAATAAGAACAACTACAAACTGGAAGACGACCTTCTTGAAATGACACATGTTTTATCTATTTAATTGTTAACATGATTGCAGTAATTTATAGCGGATCTAAAACAGCTTTCTGGAAATTATACGCAGACGATAAAATTGTTGCGGAAACTTCGACCCAGGGGCTTAACCCTTATTTTAATGAAGAAAAACAGATTTTCGCTTTTTTAAATAAAAATACTACGCTGATTAACAACGCCGAAAAAATCAAGAAAATTTACGCGTTTGTTGCCGGTACCCGAACCAAATCTGCCCAAAATAATTTAAAAGAGATCTTAGAAAAGTTCTTTATACATAGCAAAATAAAGATTAAGGACGATTTATATGGTGCATCCATTGCGGCATGTCATCATAAAAGCGGAATTGTGGGCATTTTAGGCAGTGGTGCTAATTGTGCCTATTTTAACGGAAAATCTCCTCAGGAAAACAATTTTGGCTTGGGCTATATTTTAGCCGATGAGGGTTCTTCCAACTATCTGGGAAAAATTTTATTAAAGAACTTTTTAGAGGAAAAAATTCCTGATGACCTGAAGGCGAAATTAGAAAGCAAATACAATTTAGATCGTCCTTCTATATTGGAACGGATTTATAAACGCCCCAATGTACAGAGCTATTTAAGTTCATTCTTTGATTTTTTTGTTGAAAACCGCAAGCATAAATTTATAGAGCAGATCATTGATCAGGGTTTTGAGAAATTTCTGGAGACTTATATCAAACCTACCCGAGCCAAACACCAAAACGAAGAGATACATTTTGTAGGCTCTGTAGCCGGAACTTTCCAGGACAGGTTACGTCTGGTTGCACAAAAACACAATATAGATATCACATCTATAACCAAAGAACCCATACACAACATATTACATTATTACACAAACTGATTTAAAATGACTAAAGTAGGAATAAACGGATTTGGCCGTATCGGAAGACTTGTTTTCAGAGCGGCTTTAAAAAGAAATATAGATATTGTTGCCATTAACGACCTGATTGATCCTAATTACATGGCTTACATGTTAAAATATGATACGGTTCACGGTCAGTTTGACGGTACCATTGAGGTAAAAAACGGCCATTTGGTTGTTAACGGTAAAGAAATCAGGATTACTGCTGAGAAAGATCCTGCTAATTTGAAATGGAATGAAGTAGGCGTTGATATCGTGATCGAATCTACCGGTCTTTTCTTAACCAAAGCTGATGCGCAGAAACACATCGATGCGGGTGCAAAAAAAGTTGTTTTTTCTGCCCCGGCCAAAGATGATGATGTACCTACCTATGTAATGGGTGTAAACCACCAAGATCTTACTGCTGATCAGACTATTGTATCAAATGCATCATGTACCACCAACTGCTTAGCACCAATTGTTAAAGTTTTGCATGATAACTTTGGTATTGTAGAAGGCTTAATGAGCACCGTACATGCTGTAACTGCCACACAAAAAACAGTTGATGGCCCTTCGGCTAAAGACTGGAGAGGCGGACGCGGCGGTTTCTCAAACATTATTCCTTCTTCTACAGGAGCTGCCAAAGCGGTTACCAAAGTAATTCCCTCATTAAAAGGTAAATTAACCGGCATGTCGTTCCGTGTACCTGTAGCAGATGTTTCTGTAGTTGATTTAACTGCGAGATTAGAAAAACCGGCTACTTATCAGCAAATTAAAGATGCCATGAAAACTGCTTCTTTAGAAGGTCCCTTAAAAGGTGTTTTAGGTTATACCGAAGACGAAGTTGTTTCTTCTGATTTTATTGGCAACGACCATGCTTCTATCTTTGATGCCGGAGCTGGAATTTCTTTAAACGATAACTTTGTTAAAGTGGTATCATGGTACGATAACGAATGGGGTTATTCTTGTGCTTTAGCAAAATTTGTGGAATACTATGGAAAAATATAATTGATGCCTCTTCATCATTGACCAGAAAAGCACCTTTAGGGTGCTTTTCTGGTTTTACAGAATGTCACAGATATGTCACAAGGAATTACTAAACATAAATTTAATCTTAGTGTATTACTTACACTAAGAAATTGTTCTTACTTTTGTAATCTCAAAAGAAGAACATTAATTAATAAGATAAAGACATACCCGTTCATACACAGGTTTATATTTGGTTAGAAAGAGAGATGCGTCTGGATGGAGCATCTCTTTTATTTTTCTACAACTGCCTTTCATTTATTTACAATAAAATTTTAATAAATTTATATAGGGTAATGAGTCATATACCTATCTTAAAACTATGACCTGAATTAATTATCTCGATCATGAAGTTACTTAACTTAGGCTCCTCTCTTTCTCGTGAGGAAATGAAAAAAATTAAAGGTGGAGACGATATCCAATTCTGTGGAAAAACAGGACAGATTGCATATAACTTTCCTTTAGGATGTTGTTCCGGACTTTCTTGCTCTCGTACATTTGGAGAGCCCCCACGTTGTTACTCTTTAGATGATGTTTATCCTTGTGAAGTAGCACCTATTTAATTTATAAAGCTCAGGGAAGCCCAATAGATTTCTCTGAGGCTTTTATTACCCAATTAGATCACCCCTCCCACAAATTAATTTACTTTATTCGGCGCAAACAAAATTTTAAAGCTTGTACCTTCATCTAACACACTTTCCACCTCTATTTTGCCTCCCATTGCTTCAATCTGGTTACGGGTAATGAACAGACCTAATCCGCGGGCATCGTTATTACCATTAAAGGTTTGGTAAAGTCCAAATATTTTTCCTTTATTCTTTTGCATGTCAATCCCCAGTCCGTTATCTGTAATGATTAGTGCAACACAGTCATCTTGCATTCGATTTTCGATATTGATAACAGGCTTGCGATCAGGATGCGTATAACGCAAAGCATTGGACAAAAGGTTTAATAAAACACTCTCCAGGTATGACTTGTTAAATATTACCTCAATATCTATAGCAACATGATTATTGATTGTTGCCCGCTGGCTAATGATCTGCCCATTTAAGGTACTAATAGCTGCTTCGACATATTGTTTTAGGTTTAAAGGCTCTTTTAAAATATCAAAACGGGTATTGATATTTACAATATTGCTCAGATTGCTTAAGGTTTCATTAAGGGTATCGACTACTTTTTTAAGCAGATGCAAAAGCTCTTTTTTCTCCTGATCTGTTTGTGCTTCTTCTATAAGTGCTACAATACCATGTATATTGCCTGCATGTGAACGTAAATTATGAGAAACAATATGCGAAAAGTTTAACAGCCGTTCATTTTGCTCCCTTACCAGTGCAAAAGATTTGGATAAAGAGTCTTGGGCTTCTTTTTGAGCTGTAATATCAATCATAATTCCCCGCAGTTTTTCAGGATTTTGGACTGAGGGTGTTACACTCACAATATCTTTTACCCAAACTATAGAACCATCTTTTGCTCTTATACGGTATTCTCTTTCATGGTTTTGTTGTTTCAGCAAAAATTCATTTACATAGTTGAACAGGCCTTCATGATCATCCTCATGCAAATGTTTGGCATGAAAATCAGGGTCAGACAGCCATTCTTCTGGCGTATAGCCTAAAATATCATAAACCTTGTTGCTGATAAATGAACTTTCATAACCGTTTTCATGAATTTCTTTCTCCCACACAATACCATCTATAGAGTTGATCAAGTTGGCGATGTGTTGCTTAGAAGCAATCAGTTCCTGCTCGTAGTCTTTTCTTGAGGTGATATCCTCTACAATGATGATATGGTTGTTGAGCTCCTCGCCTTCACTCCATAATAGGGTTACAAAAACCTGTGCCCATTTAGCCTCACCATCTTTGCAGATATAACGCCTTTCAGCTGTATAATTCTTGATCTGCCCATTAATCATGCTTTTAAACTGGGTACGGTCTTCTCTCAAATCATCCGGGTGAATTAAACTTTTGATTTTAGTTTGCTGTAATTCTGAAGCAGAATACCCCAATAAATTACACAACTGCGCATTCACTTCTAAGAATTCTCCTGTGATGGAATTTACCCTGCCAATACCTACACCAGCATGGTCAAATATGGTTTTGTATTTATTTTCGGCAAGTATGAGCTCGTGCGTCCTCTTATCTAAAATATCTGTAAGCTCTGCCTGTTTACGTAAAAATTTAAATAAAAATATGCTACAAATCAAGGTCATTGAAACGCCAAGCAATAGCACTGGTAAAATGTTAATCAGATTATCGCTGGCATCTTCATCTATGGCATATACTTTCCAGTCGCCTTCAGGAATTGTAATAGATGTTGTATGTCTGTGTTTAAATTCTTTATTATAAGGTAAAAAGAACTCTTCTTTACCTGTTAAAGGATTATTTTTAGCCAGCTGAAACTGATAGTTTTTAGCCTTAACATTTAGGCCGGTCATTGATGAGAGGCTGTCTAAAGTAATGACAACGGCAGAAAATCCCCAAAATTTATTTTTTATAAAAATGGGTAGCCTGCCCACCACACCTATTTTACCTTGCATTAATTTTACGGGTCCTTGATAATAAAGCTGCTTAAGGTTTTCTGATTTTTTCGCTTCTATGAGGTTTAATCCGCCATCCTTAAACAAATCGTGATTAAGTGCTTTTTCGTTCCCTTTTAAAGGATAAACGTATTTGATCACACCATTAGGAACCAACTGAACGGCTTGTAGATAAGGGTTAGATTTAATGATCTTTTCGGCCACTTCTTCAAACTCTCTGGGATTACCTTCATTATCTATGGTTAAAGCCAGGGTTAAGGCAACATTCTGGTTGGTTTTATTCAATTGTTCAAACCGCTGCTTTACATTTTCTAAGATACTGCTGATGTATATTCTTTTCGATTCCTGTACAATCTGGTAACGCTGTCTTACAATAAGAATAACAATAGCAAAAACAATCACGAAAAAAAATGAACTTGAAAGCTTGGCATTTTGCAGTACCCAGCCTATTAATTTCGATCGTTTGGTTTCAATTTCCATGTAGAAGCGTATAAAATTTCAGCGTTTAGTGCAGAATTAGCTAAATTATAAATTAACCTTTACTTATCAATATAAGCATCCCGATTTCCCAAGTTTATTATTTTGTTCTATAAAACATTAAATATCTTAATGTAAGCTGTTTGTATCGTAACACTTTTGTTGTACTTTTGATTTGCAAACCATCAACACCACACAATTTATTATTAGAGTACTATTTTTTTCATTTGCGTAAATGGATAAAGAGGTAAGATTTTCGGATTTAGAATTACTACAAATGTTAAAAAATGGTAGTGCATTGGCATACACTATTATTTATAACCGGTATTTCGAAACCTTATATATTCATGCGCTCCAAAAACTAAACGATAAAGAAGAGGCTAAGGATATTATTCACGAATTATTTACTCAGATCTGGAAAAAAAGAACCGAAATAGAAATTACCGGAGGACTTAAAGCATATTTATATACTGCGGTTAAAAACAAAATTTTAGATTTTATCGCTCATCAACAGGTAGAGAATAAATACATCAACTCATTGCAAAGTTTTATTGATCAGGGCATATGTATAACCGATCATAAAATCAGGGAAAAACAATTGACCGAACTTATTGATAACGGTATACAGCAATTGCCCAATAAAATGCGTGAGATCTTTGAGATGAGCAGAAAACAAAATCTTACTCATCGAGAAATTGCTGTAAAATTGAACATCTCTGAACAAACAGTAAAAACCCAGGTTAAAAATGCTTTAAAGGTATTGAGAACCAAGCTTGGCACCATGTTGTTCCTGAGTCTTTAATTTTTTTTATTTTTTTTCTACCCCCTAACCTATTGTTGTTCGTCTTTTAGTAAAAGGATAAATATTCCAATATGGATACATATAAGGCAAAGTTAATTTTAGATAAGTATAGAGAAGGTACATGCAGTGAAGAAGAGCTGGCTTTGCTTGAATCGTGGTATGTAAATTCTCAGCCTGCTGATATTGATCTTATTAGCGGGCAAGATCTTATTGCGATTAAGAACGACATTTGGAATACGCTGCCCGTACATAACGAACCTGAAATTATACCGGTTAAAAAAATAAAGCTCTCAACTTCTTTCAAATACTGGGCTGCCGCCGCTGTGCTGATCATCCTGTCTGTATCTATATACTTGACTAAACACAACGACTTTATACGTAAGGTAAATAACAAATTTGCCTCAACCGATATTAAACCAGGAAGTGCCAAAGCCACATTAACACTTGCCAATGGTAGCACTATAGTTTTAGATAATGCCAATAATGGAGTTATCGCCGGGCAAAATGGTGCCAGTGTAATTAAAACCAATGGCGAAAACTTATCTTACCAACGTGAAAATAATAACTCATCGGTAGAGACCATTAACCTTTTGACCGTTCCGGCCGGCGGTTTTTATACCATTACTTTATCTGACGGGACCAAAGTATGGCTTAATGCCAAATCTTCTTTAAAATATCCTACCTGTTTTGTGGGCAGCGAAAGAAGAGTTGAGTTAACTGGCGAAGGTTATTTTGAAGTAGCTCACAATACCAATCAACCATTTAAAGTTAAAACCAAGGGGCAGGTTATTGAGGTATTGGGCACACGCTTTAACATCAATGCCTATGGCGATGAAAACAGCATCAGCACCTCGTTGCTACAAGGTAGTATCAAGATATGGGCACAGGATATACCGGCTAAAGTCTTATCTCCTGGCGAGAAGGCTATTTTAGCTGATAACACCCTAAATATTCAGCGTAGCAACGTAGAAGATGAAATTGACTGGGTTAACAATGATTTTATTTTTAACAACAGTGATCTGTGCAGTATCTTGAGAAAGATTTCCAGATGGTACGATGTAGAAATAAACTGCCCTGCTGAATTATCTAACATGAAATTTTCAGGGAAAATATCCAGATCAAAAAATATACAGCAGGTGCTAAATATAATGGAACTAACAGGATCAGTAAACTTCAAAATTGAAGAAAGGAGGATTACAGTAATGCCATAATTTCTACAATAATTTACGGATCTGTTAAAACCGGAGATGCTGCAACACCCCCGGTTAAATACTTTAATAAGTATAGCTCAGGTTCGTTATTAATTAATCAAATCTCAACTAAAACTAAAACCTAAACACTAACAAATGTATGATTTTTACCCGACATTTGCGTACGGGCTATTGCGCCGTGCCCATGTCAAGATTTTGCTACATCTAAAGCTAACTCTCTTTTTAATCCTATTTTCTTTTTTACAGGTTGGCGCTAAAAGTTTTGCCCAGATTACCATTAAAGAGAATGCCACTACTTTAGAAAATGTGCTTCAAAAAATCAGAAAGCAGGGTGGTTACGACTTTTTTTATAGCAGCGCAATGCTTAAAGTAGCAAAGCCTGTTACCATTGATGTAAAGAATGCAAGCGTAGAGGATGTATTGAATATTGCTTTTAAAGAGCAGCCCTTAACTTACACTATTAACCAAAAAACTATTGTTCTTAAATTCAGAGCTCCTCAACTTAATGAAGAGGTTGTTGTAAAACAACAGCTTGCAGTTGTTGGCAAAATCATAGATGAAGACAACAAACCTATACCGGGGGCCTCAGTAAGAATAAAAGGACTTATAAATCCTGTAGCCGTGAGTGATCAGAGCGGTATTTTCAGGATTATCTCTCCAAGTGCAGAGGCTACTTTAATAATAACTTTTATTGGTTACGAAAAACAGGAAATTAGTTTAAAAGACAAAAAACTTCCATTAACCATAAAGCTTGTTGCCCAAGCAGCACAATTAAACCAAGTTGTAATTAATACGGGTTTATTTAAAAAAGCAGACCAAAGTTTTACAGGCGCGTCTACAACAGTAACGGCTCAAGAGCTGGCCGAAAACGGCAATCGTAATTTAATTACTTCATTACGCAATATAGACCCATCTTTTAATATTATTGAAAGCAATGCTTTTGGCTCTGATCCTAACCGTATGCCTGAAATTCAGATACGCGGTAACTCCAGCATTCCCAACGTAGGACAGTTTCAAGATCAAGCTCGCGCTGAATTAAATACGCCGCTGATCATATTAGATGGCTTTCAATCTACTTTGAGAAAATTATATGACATGAATGAGAATGAGGTAGAATCCATTACAATCTTAAAAGATGCCTCAGCTACTGCAATGTACGGTTCTCGTGGTTCTAACGGTGTTATTGTAATTACAACCAAACCACCAAAATCAGGTAAACTACGTCTTACCCTTAGATCTGATGTAAATTTTGAATTACCAGATCTTTCAGACTACAGTTTATTAAAAGCAGCAGACAAACTAGATTTAGAATGGAAGGCTGGATACTATAACAATGTACGCGCAGAATCAGACCTACCTCTAAAAAGATATTATAATTATTTATTAAATGAAGTTAACCGCGGTGTGGAAACCGATTGGATGGCGCTACCTTTAAGAAATGGTATTGGACAGAGACATTTCTTGAAAATAGAGGGCGGGGATAATGCATTCAGGTATTCAGCTTCAGGTCAGGTAAATAACATCGAAGGTGTAATGAAAGAATCTTTCAGGCATACCTTTAATGGTAATATTACCTTAGCTTACACTTATAAAACCTTGAAATTTAGAAATAACTTACAGGTACAGCAAGGCGCCTCTCAAGAATCTCCATATGGAACATTTAGCGACTATGTAAAACAAAATCCTTACTGGGCTCCTTATGATGCAAACGGAAATGTACTCAAATTCTTGGGAGATCCGGGTAATTCTGATTATAGTAATTATTGGAACCCATTACCAACAAACCCGCTATATAATGCTACATTAAAAACATTCGATAAAAGTGCTACTACCGAATTAGTCAACAATACCTCGGTAGAATGGACTGTTATTCCTGATATGACTCTTAGGGCTCAATTCGGCTTAACCAAAGGCAATGTACAATATGATAAGTTCAGACCTGCTGAACATACTGCTTTTGCAACTTACGGAGTAGATGATATTTTCAGAAAGGGTGATTATAACTATAGTGTTAACAACTATTTTGGGTACGATGGTTCATTAAATCTTCAGTACAATAAAATGTTTGGCCGTAACCACTTGCTTACCTTTGGTGCCGACTACAATATTCGTCAGGACCAAAGTTCTACTTATAGTTTCTTAGCAGAAGGTTTCCCTAATGCCAACTTTGATTTTGTGACTATGGCTTTACAATATGCTAAAGACGGCAAACCAACAGGAAGCGAATCTTTAGTAAGATCTATAGGTATTACAGGTAACGTAAACTATAGCTACAATAACAAATATTTTGCTGACGCCTCATTCCGTATGGATGGTTCGTCACAATTTGGTTCAGATAAACGTTATGCTCCATTCTGGTCTGTAGGTGTAGGCTATAACTTGCACAATGAAAGTTTCTTAAAAGACAACAAATACATTAACCGCTTAAAATTACGTGGATCTGTAGGTACCACAGGAGCACAGAAATTCAATGCATACCAAGCCCTTTCAACATATCAGTACTATACCAATGAACGTTATTACAACTGGATGGGTGCCTACCTGTTAGGTTTAGGCAACAATAACTTGCAATGGCAGCAAACAGTTAAATATAATATTGGTCTAGATGCAGAATTCTTTAACGGCAGGTTAAGATTTACTGGAGATTATTATACGGAAACCACAAAAGATCTGGTTTCTTCTGTTAATTTACCCGCTTCTAATGGTTTTACCAGTTACGTAGACAATATAGGTAGTTTAAGAAATAATGGTTTTGAATTAAAAGCTACCGGTTTTATCCTTAAAAATGTAAATGGTTTTACTTGGAGTGTTTCAGCCGCAGCATTACGTAACAGAAACAAGATCATCAGTACCTCTAAAGCACTAAAAGATGCACAAGCTGCTACCCTTAACGGCACTAGCAATCCGGGCACATTATATATTGAAGGTTATTCAAGTAATGCCATTTGGGTAGTACCCTCTTTAGGTATAGATCCAAGTACAGGCAAAGAATTATACTTAGGTAAAGATGGGCTACCAACCTATACCTGGAAAGCATCTGATATTGTAGCCGTAGGTTCGAGAGACCCTAAACTGTTCGGTAACTTTAGTTCAATGTTGCGCTACAAAGATTTTTCTATTAATGCATCTTTCAGATATACTACAGGTGGTCAACAATACAACAGCACTTTAGTGGACAGAGTTGAGTTAACCAGTTACAAGTATAATGTTGATTCCCGCGTATATTACAGTCGTTGGCAACAACCAGGAGACATTGCTGCATTTAAAGGCTTATTGGTTACATCTCCTACTTACAAATCATCAAGGTTTGTTCAGGATGAAAAAACCCTGGTATTGCAAAACGTTAATTTCCAATACAACATAGCAAACAAGCAATGGCTTAAGAATTTAAAGATGGAGAGTTTAAATGTTACACTTAATGCTGCAGATCCATTATATCTATCAAGTATTAAACGTGAAAGAGGCACAAACTATCCTTTCTCAAGACAATTCTCATTAAGTGTTAATGCAACATTCTAAAACTAAAGCAATGAAAAAATTTAATTCAATATTAATCGTGCTATTTTTTGCCGGAATGTTCTTTTCATGCAAAAAATACTTAACCGTAAACCCTAAAACCCAGATGCCTCAGGATGTGATATTCAGCACTGAGGGAGGTTTTAAAGATGCCTTAACCGGGGTTTACATACAAATGAAAAATAATAATACCTATGGAGGTGCATTAACCCAAACCACGATAGAATCGCTTACATCAAGCTGGGATGTTACTTCTAACAGTAATGAACAGCGTTTAGGTCTGTTTAATTATAGCGATGCCGGTGTACAGGGAAGTTTTGAAAATATATGGGGACAACAATATGCCACCATTGCAAGTATAAATGCTATTCTTGGCCAAATAGATGCTAAGAAAAGTATATTTACAACTCCAGGTCTGTATGAAATGATCAAAGGAGAGTGCCTTGCTTTAAGGGCTTATCTGCATTTTGATATGCTTAGATTATTTGGACCGGTTCCCGGAAATACAGCTGGTGCTATGTTACCATATGTTACTGTATTATCTAACAAGCCTAATGCCAGAGTATCTTATACAGAATTTCAAAACGCATTATATAAAGATCTAAATGATGCAGAAAGCATAATTAAAAGTGTAGATCCTATCATTCAATACAGCATTAATCAGTTGAAAAACCCTAGCGTGAGCTCAGGTTTTAATCCAAGTGATACCTTTTTTGCTTTCCGTTATCTACGAATGAATTATTATGCGGTTAAAGGTTTACAAGCCAGAGTTTACCTATGGTTTAACGACGCTCCTAAAGCCTATGAATCTGCTAAACTTGTAATTGATGCCAAGAATACAGATGGTACCAATAAGTTTCGTTTAGGCACCATAGCTGATTATACAGCTAAAGATTTTGTATTAACCAGCGAGCATTTATTTGGTTTATATGATTTTGACATGTATAATAAATATACTTCAAGATACAGCTCTGGCACATACAAGAAAGGCACTACAGAAAGTACCATTAAAACGCAATTGTATGGCAATACAGGTACTGATATCAGAGAAAGTAGTTTATGGGAACTCATTACGCTGAGCAATGGCACAAAATGCTACGTAATTAAAAAATATCAGGCCGCAGCCAACAATTTGGTAACCTCAAGCACAGACTTCAAGCAAATCCCTATGCTCAGGTTAAGCGAAATGTATTTAATTGCTGCCGAAACCGCACCTTACGCAGAAGGAATAGAATATTTTAAAACATTCAGAACTTCACGCAATATCGGCAATATGACCGTACCGGCTAACCCTACAGCATTGCAAACAGAAATCATAAAAGAATACCGTAAAGAGTTTTATGCAGAAGGGCAGGGATTTTTTAATTATAAGAGATTAAATATCCCTAAAGCTAGTTTCTTATTTGCTCCATCGGCAGCTACTATAAATTATTTAGTACCTGTACCAAAAACTGAGGCTATTTAATATAAAGTTTTAATAAAATGAAAAATTTAAAATATGTATTTGTGTTAGCTATAGCAGCAGCTTTCACAGCATGTAAACAAGATCAGTATTACTTATATAATGATATAGCTAGGTTACAGTTTGGGCCTGAGCCTAATCGTATCTATACTACTTCTTATAACTTAGCTGATACGCTTAAAGCTTATACTTTTTATTATAAAGATGCGACAGTAACTCAAGACACCGTTTTTTTTGATGTATATGCTATTGGAGGCACTAAAAATACCGATCGCTCATTTACTTTGGTTCAAGAGCAATTACCTAATGTTCTAAATGCAGAGGCCGGTAAACATTACGTGGCTTTTAACGACCCTAAGGTTACTAAATTCTATGTTATTAAAGCGGGTAGTGTTCACACCAGAGTGCCAGTTGTACTGTTACGTGATGCGAGCTTAAAAACAACAACTCCTAAGCTAAAATTCAAAATTGTATCTGATTCTAATTTTCAACTGGGAGAACCTAATCTGATATGGAGAAAAGTAGAATTTACAGACCGATTAAGTCAACCTCCTCAATGGACTACTTCATTTTCTCAGTATTATTTTGGTAAATACAGCATAACCAAACATGCCTTTTTAATTAACGTAACAGGTCAAAAATGGGATGATGATTTTATCAATAGTTTATATGCCACCGGAGGTTTAATGTCGTATTACCAGATGATGGTTAAAACTGCATTGATAGATTACAACAATGCGCATCCTGGCAATCCGCTCAAAGATGAAAATGACGAACTGGTGGTTTTCCCTTAATGCTAAAAAATGAAAACAATGAAAAGAATCTATATATCCCTTATTGCTTTAGTTGCACTGCTAAGTTCATGCGCTAAAGATCATAGTAACTATGATTACCGTCCAAAAGAAAATATTACGGTAAAAGGAATGGAATCCACTTATACAGTGGTATCAGAAAAAGATAATCTGGTAATTAATCCTGAAGTGAGCTCTACAGAATCCAATGCTCAGTTTGAATACCTGTGGGGCATTTATGAAACCAATGTTCAAGGATCTGTTCCGGTATTAGATACACTGGCAAAAACAAAAAACTTGAATTATGCGGTTAAAAAACCCGCAAAAGGATGGGTATTGGTATACAGAGTTACCAATAAAAGCACTAAGTATTCTCAATATTTTACCTCAAATATTAATATTGTAACTGAATTTACCAGAGGATGGTATGTTGCAAAAGATGATGGTTCACAGGCCGACATGGATATGTTCTTAACACCAACCAACATCATTCCGGAAAGCAAGAAAGAGAATATCTATAGCGCCATTAACGGATCTAAATTAGCAGGGCAAGCACAATTGTTAAGTTATTATACCAGCTACAAATCAGATGTTACCGGAAGCTTAGGCAACACCAAAGCATTGATGTTATCAACCAGCAAAGACGTTGCTGCCATTTACATCAATACCTTAAAAAAGATACGTACCTATGATAATATATTTTTCGAGGCTCCTGCTACAAGAGGCCCTTGTTACGCATTTCTGGGAAGTAGCGCATATTATTTAATAAATGCAGGCCAGGTACATACTATTGTTAATAACTCTGCCAACGTAGGTATCTTTGGTGGACGTTTTTTAAGAGATGCCAATAACTCTCCTTACAATCTCTCTAAATTCTACATGTCAAATTGGCTTACCAATGCCTATATGTATGATGAAACCAGCAGTTCTTTTGTAGCATTAAATTCAGGTTACGGCACATCTTTATCATCTGTTACTGATGATGCAGGATCTGCCATGTCTGGAACCAACACCAACAAGAAGTTGCTTTATATGGGCGTTAAAAATGCTACTTATTTACCAGCTCCTGCATATCGTTATGCACTTACAGGCTGCGCCATTTTTCAGGACAAAAATAATCCCGCAGTAAAAACAATTTCAGAAATATTTGCCGACCAGTTTATGATAAAATTTACCAACACCCCTATCAATACTACTGAACAGGCATATAATGGCGCTAACTTTACTGTACCTTACGGACAGGAAAACATTATGTATTTCTCTGTTAATGGCAACCAGATATGGAGCAGAAATCTGAGCAATAATTTCGAAAAACTAGAATATACCCTTCCTGCCGGAGAAGAAGTAACCTTTATCCGCCATAAAGCCTACAGCTCTGAGGCCGCTTATGCCTATAATTTCATTATGATTGGTTCTCAAACAGGAGGAAATTATAAAATACGCATGTTCAACAAGGCATCTGGCAGTATAACCGGAGGCCCTATAGTAACGCTTGAAGGTACGGGTATAGCAAGAGATGTATTATATATCTCCCCTTCTGTTTCTGAAGGTACATATACCACGCAATGGTAAAAACAAAACTTTCCGGGTTTATTTTAATCCGGAAAGTAACTTTTATAATGAACTAAAACACATAAGTAAACTTTGAAAATGATTAAAAAAACCTTAACCACCGCATTATTACTTGCTGCAACAGCTACGTTTAGCTTAGCTCAGCAACCTGTTCAAATTAAAGGGCAGCTTGATAAAAAATATCCAAGCCCTGTAAAATTATTTAAAGTAAGCAATGGACGTACCATTGAAATGAGTACCAGTACATTATCTTCAGATAAAAAGTTTGGTTTCTTATTTTATCCTGAATATGAAGGATTGTATGTTATCGGTACAGGAAATGAATTTGGCCCAAATGATAACCATGCATTTTACTTTAAATCTGGAGATCAGTTAGATGTTACCATCAATGATTCTACTGCCGTTCTTAATGGCAAATTAAACTCTAAGGAGAATACAATTTTAGCACAATGGCGTGCACTTACCTTACCGTTATACCAAAAAGCTGTTAATTTTAGCAGAGTACAAAGTACATTTGTTGATTATTTCCCTCAACAGGAGGAAATTGTGGCCAAAGCCAAAGCCTTTTTAAATGGCAAAGCATCAGGCAATCCAAAGTTTGATAGAGAAATCAAAAATATCATGCAGATGGATTTAGCTAGTTATGCAACCAATTTCCTGAACACGCCACGCTCTGCACATCCAAGCGTTGAAGAATACAGCCCCTTTTATGGAACTTTAAAAGCTCAAGATATTGCAAAAACAACTTCCAAGGTATATAACTATCCATGGGGACAACGTGTGCTCTCTGCTTTAATTGGTGTAAATATGCGTCAGGATAATAAAGCGTATAAACCGGGAGCTGAAGGTCTATTGATTACACTTTCATATGTGCCAAACGACACTTTAAAAGGAGATCTTGTTCTTGAGAATTTAGGCCGTTACAAAAACTATGATGATTATAAAGGAATTACAAGCCAATTTGGGAAATACATCATTACAAAAGCGCAGAAAGAAAAAGACAATGCTTTAATCGCTCCGTTATTAACCTATAAACCAGGTACTGATGGTTTACAGTTCACTTATCCTGATAAAAACGGTAAACAGGTATCATTTGCCAGCTTAAAAGGTAAAGTGGTATTGGTTGACGTTTGGGCAACCTGGTGTGGACCTTGTCGCGCAGAATTTCCATTTCTTAAACAATTAGAAAAAGATATGGAAGGCCATCCGGTACAGATTGTAAGTATTTCTACTGATGCTGATAAGGATAAAGAAAAATGGTTACAGATGATCAAAGATGAAGGTTTGGGAGGTATGCAGTTATTTGCCGGTGTAAACAACGAGTTTTCTAAATATTATAAAGTGAACACTATCCCCCGCTTTCTGGTATTTGATAAAAATGGAAAAATTGTAAGTGTAGATTCTCCACGTCCTTCAGATCCTAAATTAAAAGCCTTGCTATTAGCTGAAGCTGCAAAATAAAAGCTGAAAGAGGGGTATTACGATACCCTCTTTACAGTCCTTTCTAAAAACTAAAACTCATCAGATGAAAACACTGCAAAAATTGTGTATAGCTCTTGCTTTGTCCATTTTTTCCTTATCGGCCAATGCCCAAACAGATAGCATTACCATTAAAGGTCATCTAAATAAGATGGATAACCAAACCGTAGGGATTGTATTCAAAAATGAAAAAGGACAGACAACAAGTGTTAAAACCATAGCCACTCAGGGTAATTTTTCACTAAAGGTACCCAAACAAGAGATTCCGGTTGTAGCAAGCTTATATACTTCATTAGACCGAAGCCTAAATGCAAAAGTAGGAGAAAGTAATTATGGTGCTCCGGCGCCTAACTTGGACCTGTTCATTTATAACAAAGATCTTAACATCAATGGAGATATCTGGTTATTACAGTTTGCAGAGGTAAATGGAGATGAAGAAAACAATGCTTTAACTGCTTACAAAAAACTGGTCAACCAATATGAGGTAAGAAACTATACCATTTATCGCGATCTGTTTGAAGCAAGGTATCATCAAAAACAACTTAAAGAAAGCGAAGCCCAGTTAGAAAAAGAATTAAATATAGGAAGCAACAAAATAAGGGATATCCAAAAAGACTTTGTACGCAAAAATCCTAATGTATTGGCTACGGTATATTTATTAAGCCGTATGCAAAATTATTACACCGCGCAGGATTATCAGAATATATGGAATACGGTTTCTAATAAATATAAAAATCATCCACTGGCAACAGGTATCAACAGCTACTTAAAAAAGGTAAGCAGTACGCCCGCAGGTTCTCCTGCCATAAATTTTGAAAGAAAAGATAAAGATGGTAATCTGGTTAATTTGGCCAATTACAAAGGACGGGTGGTATTGCTTGATTTTTGGGGTAGTTGGTGCGGTCCCTGCAGAGCAAGCCACCCTCATCTGAAAGAACTTTACAAAAAATACCATTCAAAAGGTTTTGAAATTATTGCCGTAGCCCATGAACGTGGGAACACCATTGAAGAAGCCCAAAAGTCATGGTTAAAAGCTATTGCCGAGGATGGTATCAACTGGACTCATATTTTAAATAAAGATGGTATTGAAAAGCAGGATATTGTTAAAGACTATAACATTATGGCTTTTCCTACCAAAATACTGGTAGACAAAGAAGGCAAAATATTGTTGCGTATATCGGCCAGCGCCACCGATGATATTGATCGTGCTCTCGAAAAAATTTATGGATTTTAAACCACACACAATGAAACTATATAAATTAGTTTTTACCCTTGTAGCGCTGTGCTTATTTTTAAGCAGCAGCGCACAACAAGCGGTAACCACTATTCCTTTTGAGATGGTAAATGGTTCCATCGTGCTTAAAGTTAGGATTAACAACAGCTCGCGTACCTTACGTTTGTTATTTGATACCGGAGCAGATGGAATGGCGGTAAGCAAAGCTTTAGCCGATACAATCGGATTAAAGGTTACCCGTACGCAAAAAGCATCTGTAGTAGGTGGCAGCATGGATATATCTGTTTCTGCTGGTAACGATATTACTTTTGACAATGGCTTTGTATTAAAAGGGCAGAGTATTGCTATTTTTAACGAATTATCTAAAGGACTTGATGGCATTATTGGTAACGCCATGACCTTTCGTTATATTACCAAAATTGATTTCAACACCTACCAGCTTTCTCTTTATAATTTTGATGATTACCAGCCTGAAAAAACAGCCACCATTGTTCCTGTTTCGAGCTCAAGTGGTATTTTTATCATAGATGGTAATGTTGAGTTGCTACCCGGCAAAACCTATACTGGCAAATTTGTATTTGATACCGGTGCCGGTTACAGCTTAATTTGTTTTAGGCCTTTTGTTAAGCAAAACAAACTGTTGGTTAGCGGCTTTAAATCTGAATACCAGTCGAGCACGGTAAGTATGGGGATTGCCTCCCCTACCTTTGGTGGACGTGCCTCAGCATTTTCTTTTACCAATGTACCCGCTCTAAAAAATATTCCTATTACTTTAATGGCAGGTGGTGGGCAAAATGAAAACTGGTCGCCTGGTTTTGATGGCTCTATCGGGATGCGCATTATTACCCGTTATAACTTTACCATTAACCGCAAAAAGAACGAAATCTATTTAACACCAAATCATTCATACGCCTATCCTCACGATTTTATTCTGGGTGGCTATCTGTTAGGCTTTAATCTTTTTGGCGAGCTACAGATCTCCGGGAAAACAAGCCCGGCAGCCTATGAGAATGGGCTACCCGATGGTACCATTATCACCAGTCTTAACAATATAAGCACCAAACAATTGGTTAAAGATCCCAAAAAACTAGAGCAGATCTTACAATTACCAGCGGGAAACACTATTAAGGCTGAGTATATAAAAGATGGAAAACCTCAAACCTTAACCTTAAATCATTAACACACTATGAACCCCATTAAATTTTTAATAGCCGCATTATTGCTTTTTATTAGCGGTATATCATTTGCGCAGGAGAACTTAAAAGATGTGCTTGAACAGGCTAAAAAAAACAATAAACTTGTTTTTGTAGACTGTTATTTTACAGGCTGTATTCCCTGCGAAGAAATGGACCGGGATGTATTTCCTAATCCTGTGGTAAGTAAAGCCATAAATAAAGATTTCATTTTACTGAAAGTGAACATTTTTAAAGATAAGCTGGGCGATACGCTTAAAGTACAACATATTCTTAATGGCTTTCCTACTTTTTTAGTACTCAATGCAGAAGGTCGCTTGATTTTAAACACATCAGGCTTTAAAGATCCCGGAGACTTGATAAATCTGCTAAAAACTGCTAAAGAAAACGCTGTTAAAAATAAATACTTAGATGGCTACTCTGCCAGCTATAAAGAAAGCGATTATCCTGCTTTATATGTAAATTTTGCCCTTACACGAAAAGGATTAACAGCCCAGGCATTGGAAGATTATGCCAGCAGCGTTACTGATTTTAAGGCAAAAAATGCTTTAATGCCTTTCTTAATTGCCAGAACGGCCAACGAGAAAGTAGCTGATCTTGTAATTAAGAATTACCCGACTTATGCCAGTTTATATGGAGCTGATGTATTGCAACCGGTAGTTGACAAAGCACTGCTTACCGCATTGGATAAATCTATAAAGAACGATAACTCGGAACAAGCCTTTAATAATTTTCTTAGCCAGCATAAAAAATACTTCCCGGCAGATAGCTGGAAAGTTAATCTTCAAACTTTGGGTGAAGCTTATTTTTTAAGGCAGAAAAAAGACACTGTAGGTTATTTAAATTTTGCCATTACTAATCCTGTACTCTATACTTTCCATTTCAGTGCTTTATATAGCAGCATTATCGGAAAAAAAGGTTTCAATCCCCAAGTGGCTAATTTATTCTGCAAATGGGCAGATGCCATTATTACGCCAGAAGCAAGCATGGAGCTGATCAAAACCGCAGCTTCCGCAAATAAAAAGGCAGGAAATATGGCGGGGTATAAAAAGTTTATACAAATGGCTATCGATAAATCTAAAAAATACCAAATCCCATTTAAAGATCTGGAAGATATGCTGATAACAGCCAAATAACATAAAAGAAATTCAGCAGTGGATGCTGCTGTTTAATTTAGGATAGTTAATAGCTCCCAAAAAGAGAGCCGGTACTTACCGGCTCTTTCAATTTCTAAGCTATTTATAAGATTTAGTCATCTTTATCTTTCTTGGCGCTTATCTTTAAAAATGCAGCTCTTGTGGGGGTTGGTGCACTTTCTCCTTTTAGTCCCTGCCAAAGAATTTCATTGAACACCAGATCAGGAACAGCGTCCTCTTTAGACCAGTCAAACTTACTGCTTAATTCTGCAAGTTTTCCTGTAGCAGGATTTCTTTCATTCAGATCAACATTAGCAGGTACATGATTAAATGAAGTATAATCTGCTTTGCTGGTAAATGATCTCCACATCGGTATTGCAGCAGCATCAAATTGTGTCATCGGTTTCATTCCTAAGATCAGTTCTATGGTTCTGAGCATTCCCGAAGTAGAATACATGGTATGGTCCACAAATTTTCTTTTCACAAAAGGACTGATCAGATAAGCAGTGCTTCTGTGAGCATCCACATGATCCGGCCCATTTTGAGCATCATCTTCAAGAATAAAAATAGCGCATTCTTTCCAAATTGGGCTTTTGCTAATATGATCTACAAACATACCCACGGCCAGATCGTTATCGGCAACATGTGCATAAGGTGTTTTTTTACCTGCCCTCATGCCTTCTGTATGGTCATTACCAAAACGAATGGTGCTAAGTTGCGGTAATTTCCCTTCTCTAATTAATCGGTCAAAATCAGTTTTCCATTGCCTTACACGTGTGGTATCCGCAACACTTAAGTCATAACCGGTATAATCTTTTGCTACATGACCCTCTAATGATTTTACAGTTGGTTTTCCCTTTTCTGCAAATTCTCCGTAAGTTCTGTAAGTTACCTGATGACGTTTTGCATTATCCCAGATAAAGCCATCTCTGTTATTGGCAATCTCCCTTTCTCCTTCTCCACCGTAGCTGCCACCTCTGCCACCATAGCTCGAAGGCCAGGTTTTCTCCAGATAATCTGTGGCATAGGCCCCCATACTCCAGTTGTGCCCATCGGCACTAACTTCTGCATCTACATAGAAATTATCTAAAAGCACAAATTCCTTTACAATTTTATGCTGATTAGGGGTTATTTTCTCTCCAAACAGACATAGATTTGGATCTCCGTTTCCTTGCGGAAGATCGCCTAAAACCTGATCATAAGTACGATTTTCTTTAATTACATAGAAAACATATTTGATTGGCGAAGGATCGCCAACTTTCATTGGAATAGGGTTTCCGGGTTCTCCCTCTGCATTGAGCTCTTTATCTTTTGAATAAGGCGTGTTCTGATACACTGCATGTGAATAAACAGCTAATCTTTCATGATCCGGAATACCTATAAAGCTTAATGTTCCTTTAAATAAACCGGCAATATATTGTATTTCCTTGGGCTTATTTACATCGCCAGAGTGACGGTCTACTTTCTCTTTTTTATCTGTAGGATTTGGTCCCTGAGGATTTGCTTTGGAAGAAAGTCCTTTACCATTGGTTACCAGAATTTCTTTATTTACCACTTTTACATTTGTTGGATACCAACCAACAGGGATGAAGCCCTTAGAAAATGATTTACCTGGCTTACTGACATCAAAAACCGCCAGGCAGTTGTTATCCGCATTTGCTATATACAATGTTTTTCCATCTTCAGAAAGCGCTACACCATTACTTGTAGAACCACTTGGTGCGTTGGGATATAAAGCAGCATTTAATGTCTCTATTACCTTTCTATCTTTTGTATTGATTACAGAAACAGAATTGTCGTTTGCATTGGCAACGTACAACCATTTTCCGTTTTTGCCCAGCGTTATTTCATTTGGGTGGCTCCCCACATTAATTTCTTTAATTACTTTTTGTAAGGCCGTATCCCATACCAAAAGTTTCTTTACCCCCCAAACACTGATATATAAATACTTAAGATCAGGAGATAATTTACAGGTATAGCCCTCTGCACCTAAATCAATCTTAGATTTTACAGATTTAGTCTGCAAATCAATTACATAAAGCTTTTTATCTTCTCTGGTTACCACATAAAGTTCTTTGCGAATTCTATCATCAATATCCAGTCCTGCGATGCCAATTTTGTTAGGCCAGGCCTTGCCCAGTACAATAGAATCTCGTAAGCTTAATTTGCCCTGATTAACCGCATAGGCTTTTACCATATTATCATGGCCTCCCGATACATATAACAGATCATCTTTTGAAGAAAAAGCCAGGCCATACCAAGATTTAGCGATAACGATGCTATCTGTTTTCTTTTTTTGTGCAATATCTATCAGCTCAATAGTTTGTGTGCTTTGCCCATTATTGGTTACGGCAGCCAGTTTTTTATTATGACTGATCACTAAATTTAAGGGTAAATCGCCCAATTGAAGTTGTGTTCCCGTAGGGGTGAGTGTCCAGCCATTGGGCAAACCTACTTTGCTGCTTTCGAGCTCCTGAACAATTTTATTTTGTCCAAAAAGTAAATAAGGTATACTTAAAAAGCAGATAACGGGCAATAGAACTTTTATCTTTTTCATGATACATAATTATAAAATTATGCAAAAAGACAAAAGCTTCGTTTTTAGAATTAATAAAAATTTAATCCTGTGATTACATTTTTACTTATTCTGCCTCCTCTACCTTACAATTTTTTTAACAACTTTTGCGCATTTTCATATTTAGCGGTTCCTGAAGGTATTTTCTCAAGCCACAGTTTACAATTCGCTTTATCGTTATTTTTAAGATAGCTTAAGGCAATTGCATACGCAGCATCAAATTTATAGACAGAATTACCTGCTGCCAGTTTTTCTAATATTCCACGAGCTTTTTCATGCTGATCAAGTGCTGCTAATGAACAACCATAATAAAACGCGGTTAATGCATTCTCGCTATCTTTTTTATACAGCTCTGCTAAAATAACAGCAACTTTGTCAAATTCCTGATGATTATAGAAAACCGCGGCTTTATCTAAGTCAGAAGCGGTTTGGCCACGTTCGGTAACCAGCATCTTATTATCATTTGCATACTGCTTGTATAGATTGTCATTCCAAGGTGCCCATATAAATAAGCTTATTACCAGTACAGCCGCCACAGATATCCATTTGACATAAGTTTTTAAAGAAACAATCTTAGGATCTGTCATCTTATCTACGGTAAAATATTGCTGATTGAAATTTTGCAAAGTAGACCGGAGTCGGTCACGCTGTTGGTCATGAGCAAAATGCATTTTCAGGTTTTCTTCTGCTCGCTTATATTGTGCTACATATTGTTGCAGTTCTGTATCTGTAAGCAGTCTTTGTTCAAACCGTTCGCTTTCGGCCGCATCTAAATCACCGCCAATATATCGCGCCGTTAATAAAATTTTGTCCTCAGTCATGATTTTTACCTATTAACTTTATAAGACCAGCCATACATTCAGATTTCTTTTTTCTCAAATATCCATAAGTAACACCTAAAATTTCAGCTACCTTTTCCTGAGCTTCGCCTTTCATACTCCATTTTAAGATTTCTTTACAACGTTCGCCCAATTGAGCAAATGCTTTTAAGAACATACTAGCCTGTTCTTGTTGTAATGCCAGTTGCTCTGCCTGTTCAAATGTATCCTCGCCAACATGTAATAAATCATCATCTGTTTTTGTTACCGGTAAAACAGCTCTTTTTTTCAATTCATTTAACCATTTACGCTTACATACCAGTAAAAGAAAGGGTTCAAACGGGCAAGTGAGTTCCAGATTTTTGTATTTAGCCTGATTGTATATATCTACCAGAGCCTCCTGTAAAATATCTGCGGCATCATCGGCACTGCCATTGTTAAAGGTAACGAACGACTTCACCTTTACGGCGCATTTCTTATAAATCTCATTCACAACCAATGTATCATTATGGAGCAATGCAGTAATATACTTTTGATCTTCGTGTATTTTTTTTGCCATACCTGTCAGCTAAACTCAATAAGCTCTTCTAAAATAGTTTTTTAGCTCTTTCAAAAAAAATTAAAATTTCAAGGGTAACATTTTGCAAACGGCATTGATATATCTGCAAAAGTAAAAGGCGACCGCTGAAAAGCCTGAAAAGAGTAAGCAGCATTAAAATTTAGAAATCATGAAAAAGTTAAACCCGACCTATGCGCTCATAATCATATTAATTTTATTTTCTGCAGCCTGTAAAAAAGATAAAGGCGGCAACAGAAATTCGGCTTACGACGCCAAAGAATTTACTACTCTATTTGGCCCTAAAGTGCAAACCATACAAATAGATGCGGGCACCAGCAATACCTTTACCCTAAAAGGAGGTACAAAAATTACCATACCAGGTGGAATCTTTAGAAAGAATGGTGTTACGGTTACGGGGGCTGTTACCATTAGTGCCCGCGAATTTTTAGACCGTAGTTCTATCTTATTTGGCGGAGCTAACACTAATCACATCAGCGGAGCTCCCTTGCACTCAGATGGCTTTATTTACTTAAATGCAAGTGTTAACGGGCTAAGTGTAGATAAAAAACTTGATCAATTCATTTCTGTTTCTATTCCTGCCAAAAGAACCGGTTTTACTCAAATATGGGAAGGTGCCGAAAATGTAAACAATGATAATCAGTTTGCGTGGCAGGCACCTCTTAAAAATGCTAATGGCGCCAATGGAATCCGTTTGGAAACAGGCTCTGTTCAAGGATTTTACAATTTTGACATGGGTAACTTAGGCTGGATCAACTGCGATGTATTTTACTCATATACTAATCCTAAAACTACTGTAAAAGTAAACTTGGTAAATAACCCTGGCCGATTAGCTTCTTTTATGGGTTTAGATGGAGAAACATTTGTGTACTTCTGTGCAAAAGGTAGCAATGTAGTTGCTCAATTATATACACCAGAAGGAACTAATGCGGTTAAAAGTTATGATGACATGATGCCAGTTGGAGCAGAAGGTAAATACATTTCATTTTCTATAAAAGGAGGAAAATATTATATGGCTGTACAGGAAAGTACGGTCACAGCTAATCAAGTAATTACGCTAAACCTAACTGAAGTAAATGAGCAACAAATACAAGATGTAATTACCTCTTTGAACAATTATTAAGCAATCTCCCAAAAATTCAGCAATAAGATGGAGCCTTAATTGGCTTCGTCTTTTTTTGGTTGAAAAGGATCTGCTTTAGCGCTTATTATTATTAATTTATTTATTATTTTTATGAGTATGAGAACGGTATTATTTACTTTATTTACCTGCCTGAGCTTAGCAAAAGTTATAGCTCAAACACCTGTAGCCATTCCTGCAACAGATACCATTCCTCCTAAAATTATTACCCTCACAGAAAATGGAGCTACAAAATTTAGTGCAGAGTTAAGGCCCTTGCGTCCTATTGCTGGTGCTCCCGCTCCTTTTTATACTTATTTCTGGGAATTTGGAGATGGTGGGTTTAGTTTCGAAGAAAATCCTTCTCATATATTTAAAAGTTTAGATTCTGTCAAAGTACGTTTGTTTGCCACCAATAATTACGATGACGGCAAACGTCCGCCTACCCGCCCAAAACCCATAAAGCCTGCTGGCAATAAACCACTTATGGCATCCAACACTTCACAACCAGATTTCTTTAAAATGGGAGGCAGTACGGAGCTAAAAAGTAATTGTATGCCTAAACCAGGTGATGAAATGATGCTGGTTTTAGGCTACCGCAATAAAGCTGAAAATGGCATTCAAAACCTAAACGGTACCTTGGCTATCCTCTATAATGATAAAGAATTTAGCAACAACAATTTTATCTTAGAAGAAGCGAGAACTTACAACCAGGAAAAGAAATCTGACATCAATCTGCTGGTCAATACAGCTTTTGTGTCCTCGCAAAAAAGCAATCAAGAACCCGTTTACTATGCCTCAACCCAACCTTACTTCCATTCAGATAAGGTTGAAAAAGTTTTACTCAAAGAAAAACTAAAGGACTTTAGGAATATACAAGCATGGCACTTCGAAAACCTTAAACCCCATGAAGAGCGCTTTGTTTTTTTGCAGTTTAAAACTACTCCAGAAATGTTAAAAGACACCAATGCCGTAGTACGATTATCCGGTGCTTTTATACCTGATCATCCTTTACTTGAAACAGAGTTCTTTACCATTGAACTACAGATTGTGGCGTCACATGACCCCAATAAAATGGTACTCCGCAAAAGCAGATTAAATTACCGCTTTACCAGCAGGAACCGCGAGCTTACTTACAAAGTAAGATTTCAAAACACGGGCAAGGGCCCGGCAAAAAAAATTGATGTAGGTGTAAGCATTTCCCCTGTTTTTAATCCTTCAACCCTAAAGGTTATCAAAACCAAACCGGAGGTAATCAATTGCGATTCTGCTTATACCAGCCAAAGTTGTCTGCAAACTCTTTTTAAGGCAGATAGTGTGCATTTTGTATTCAATAATATTTATCTGCCCGGAATGCAGCAAAAAGGTGTTAAAGATGCTGATTCTACTATGGGCTTTGTAGAATACAAAATCAGGTTCAAAGAAAAACCAGAAAAACTCCCCATTAAAAGTGGGGCGGCTATTGTATTTGATAAAAATGAACCTATTTATACCAACAGGGCTGTAGCTCGTTTCAAAATGGGCTTATCACCGGGATTAATCATAGGTTACGGTTTCCCTCTTGGTCATCAAGGCTCAGGTTATCTCGATGCAAAAAATATAACCATTGGCGCTACATTATCTCCTTACGCTTCTCACCGTTACTATTGGCAGGCTGAAGCCTTCTTAAGTACTTACCAAAAAAACACTTATCCTGCGGTTGTTGAAAACAGCAGAAAAGATACCGTTGTAAACAATGTGGGTTATGTAATTGTAGACAAGCAACTGTTCAAAACCAGTAAAATATTAACGGTCAATGCCGTTCCGCTACAACTTCGTTATAACCTCAATAAATATGTTGCGGTTGGTGTTGGTACATTTTTGACCTTAGATTTGTATCATAAAACAACTAATGAACTGCGCTATCAGCTAAGAACCATCAATGCGCAGGGAACAATTACCGAAATAAACCTAAACCGGGATATGGAACCTCTGAATAAAAGTTTTTCTGATATCAGGGCTTCTGTATTTGCTGATGTACAATTTGGACTGGTAAGAGTTGGCCCTGCTCTGGGCTTTCGTTATATTTATGACCCGTCAAACCGCAAAAACAATCTTACAACCTATCTGGCCTGGAAATTCTGATCATTGCAGAGATTACGGTCTAATTCTTTATTTGGTAGCTATATACGAGTTGGGACAATATGGAAAATGTAATAAATAAAAAAATATGAAGTTTAAAAAATTGAGTAAAAATGAAATAATTAGAAGGGATAAGATATTATCAAAATTATCTGTAATGATTGCTAAGGCATTATTGAAATGTAAAGGTCTCTAATTTGATAATACTGTAGTGCAATATCTATAGTTTGATAATATTCTATTGTTCTTGATGCTTGAATATCATTTTTATCTATGGACTGGTCATTCATAGCAAAAACTAACCCATTAAAATATGATATTAGCTCATTTAAATGTGCAATGGTATTATCATCATGCTTTTCTAATTCTCGATTAGCTAACAAATTCAATATGTCAACTCTAGTTTTTTCAAATTCTTCATCGCTCATAGATTAAATCTACAAACTAAATTAAAAACATTAATGTAACAAAAAAGCCGACATAATGTCGGCTATATATTTTTTAAAGGTCAAGCAATTGCTTTTTCTTCTTATCGTATTCTTCTTGCGTGATAGCTCCTTCATCCAAAAGTTGTTTATATTTCTTTAGTTCATCAGCTTTACTTATTTGCTGTTGTGGTTTGTCTTTCCTATGTTCATTTGGTACTATTATTTCTCCATAATCTATAGCATTTTTTATATCTACCTCATATCTTACGCCGCCTCCTAATACCAAATAATAAGTAAAACCTTTCTTTTCACTTCCTCTTAGTTCAACCCTTATAACTTTTGCTTTACCTCCAGCTTTTTCTCGTGGATATGCATTGTAACTATTTGCTAATGCCCTATTAGCCGAATATCCTTTAAATAATGAGCCTGAATTAACTCTAATAAACCTAAAGTCGCCGTCATTTGTAGATCCAACGCCTATATCTATCTGTTCGTTTTTAATGATTTTATGCCCATTTGGTGTAATCAATGTGTCTCCTATAATTTCATAGTTTTGAGCCATTGATGTAAAAGATGCAAATAGCATTGGGGCAATTAATAATAGTTTTTTTTTCATTGTTTGTGATATTTTAGAGTTAAAAAAAATTGGCGTAACTATATATCTTCCGCCACTCAAGGGATACCACTCCCATTACCTGCAAAAAGACACAGCTACGCCATACTGACGTACGTAGTCTTAGTAATTGCAGGTTGCTTACTGGTGGTATTTTAGAGCAGCAATACTAAATTTAGTACAATATCTATTTATTGTTGGTATTCTTCTTTGGAGCAGGAGTATTAATACCTATCTGTATCATTTCCTCCAACGTTCCCTCAAATTTTACCTTTTCTTCATATTTTTCCGCTCTTTCCTTTGGCGGTTTTTTCTTTTTTTCTTTTGCCATTTTGTTAATGCAAATTAAACGTTATCAAAAAAATTAATACGTAACATAACTGTTACATTAATTTATTATATTTACTTTATGAAAAAGTTTATTTATCGCCTAAAATGTCTCCTAGGTTTAAATCGCCCCATTGCAAGAATAAGTTCTGAATATATTGTTTTCGTGTTTCCAAAAAATCGTCCTTCATCTCCTTAATATTTTCTTCGTATGTCCTGCCATTATTGGCATTTTCAGCTATAAAATTAGTCATGACCATTGTTCTTACATTTAATTCTACAAGCATATTAAGTATAGCTGTAAAATTAGTACTGCCAGACACATTAAAATTTTCCATAATTATTTAGTTTAGTTTTAACCTAAACTATGAAATTAAATCTGAATATCTTAACCGCTTATTATCACAGAGCCTAATTGCATCATCAAATCTTACTACATCCTCTATTTTACGTGTGTTATATCTGAATGCAAACTCATTACAATATCTGTGTAAATGCTTAGGACTTACATAGTGGTAAATACCAACTATACCACGTTTAAGGTGCGACCAAAATCCCTCAATATTATTGGTATGTGCATCACCATAGGTAATATACTTTTTAGTTCCCCTTCCGTGCTTTACTGAAATATGCTTGGCCACATGTTTTGCAATACCATTATATCCGGGATGACCATCCGAAACCAAGGTGGCCCTTTCGTCAATTGCATCTACCATAACCTTTTCAAGGTTTGTCGCATCAGCATTAGGGACAATAAACGTCTTAACGCTTCCATCTCTTTCAATCGCTCCTACTACCATAGCTTTTCCGCTGCCTCCGTGAGTGCCAGTAAGTTTTTTACTTTCATGTCTATTGATGTTCTTTCCACCTACATAAGTTTCGTCAACCTCTACAACCCCATTAAGTTTTTTATTGTTATCCTGTTTTAGCATTTCACGTATACGGTGCAATAAGAACCAAGCGGTCTTTTGCGTGATATTCAAATCCCGGCTTAATTGTAGGCTAGATATTCCCTTTTTATGCGCTGTGCATAGATACATTGCAGCGAACCAATAGCGTAGTGAAATCTTAGTATTCTCAAATACAGTTCCGGTAGTTACGGTAAATTTCTTAGCGCATTCCTTTGATTTGCATTTATATCCCCTATTGGTAACGTAAGCACCGATAGTACCACAATGAGGACAAGCAGGCTCTATTCCCCATCTCATAGTAGCTAAGTATTCTTTGCACGTTGTTTCTTCTTTAAAGAAGTCTAGTACTTGGATTAGGTTTTTAAATTGTGTTGCCATATTGCCTCCCTGTTTATAACAACAAAGATACAATTTGTCCCAATAACTTACTAATTTATTTGAAAATATTTTTTGAGATTTATTTAAATAACTAAACTAATGTCGACAATACAAGAACAAAGAGAGCAGCAATTACGTGATTTAGCAGAAAGAAGTATTTACTATAGAGGACATATACTTCATAGAACAGCAATCCTAGAAAAGGAAATGGAGGTTCTTATAGTTATGTACTTTAGAATACATCAAGATAATCAGTTAGCTTTTATGGAGCTAATATTAGACAGAATGAGTTTTAGTGATAAGATTTCCGTAATGGAGCAAATTCTAAAAAAAGTGTTTACTGACCTATTTGAAAAAGAGTGTAGCAAAACAATGATATTAGTTAGATATATAAAAGACGTTCGCAATTCTTTTGCACATTATAATGTGTTTTTATCTTATAAAGAAGATGAAAAAATCCCTAAAGAATTCTCATTGACAAATTATAGAAACGAAGTTAAACACACTCCTTTTACTAAAGGAGATTTTAGCTTATTCAATGATAGATTTGAGAAAACTAAAAAGAATATAATTCAATGGAGGAATATATTAGCAGCAATATAAACCAGAATCGGCAGTGCCTCGCATTCTCGACTAGTGCGCACTTCTGGAAATGGTCACCAGCACCCCTATCTGCATATCAAAAATACGAATAACTATCTGTATTTCAAAATATTATTCAATTATTCTTCCCTGTCCCAACTCGTATATAGCTACCCTTTATTTTAGCATTAATGCGTATCATAAAGTTAATTGGCTTACTGCTTCTCTTATGCTGTTCAACAACATTTGCACAGTCCGGCAAGATTACGCAAAAACTCAAAGCACTCAAAACAGCAGATAATCTTACCGAATGGGTTTATGAAAGACTGGCATATGTAAATGAAAACCCTATAAACAGAATCGATTTTTTAACTCATACTCATCAGGAGGCTTGGCGTCAACCTAAAAACGATGACGAATACTATGCCTGGCTTAACCTTTTAAGTACAGAAGGCTATATCCATTTGTTAAATGCAGATATTTTAGCTTCTATTTCTGCCTACGAAAAGGCTTTTAAATATTATCGTGATCATAAGGTTCTTACTTACGACATTTTTGAATATGTACTCAAGCCGCTTACCAATAACTATACACGCTTAGGCGATTATGATAAAGCGCTCTATCTTTTACAGATCTCTATCGATTATTTGAAACAAGATCCGGTATCAGCCAATATCAGAGCAGGTTTATATGGTAACATGGCAATCTGTTACCGTTCCATGGGCAATTTATCTTTAGCCCGGCAAATGGTAAACAACGGACTTCTGCTTGTTAAAAATGATCAGGATGCGCTCATAATGCTAAAGAACATACAAGCAGACATCTTGTTTGAAAATCACGAATTTACCGAAGCTGCCCATATCATAGAACAGAATATTCAAAGAATAGGTCAAATTACTTCCCTAAATGCCTATACAGCAACGGGTACTTTTGCCACAGCAGGCAACATTTATCTGGCAACCAGACAAAGCAGCAAAGCAAAAGATTATTTTAACCGAGCTTTAGCTCTTTTAGATCGTTTTTATCCCAATGCCCGTTTAAGAGAAAGAGCCAATATCTACACGCAATTAGGCAATATAGAATTGATTGATGGTACTTACGCAAAATCACTTGTTTTTTTTAACCAGACTTTAACTACCCTTAAGATTACTGATCAAACAGGGAAACTTCTCAATGACCGTATTTATGGAGACAATAAATTGGTTGAAGTATTTGCTCTGATGGCCGAAGCTTATGTACATTTAAAACAATATGACAAAGGCCTGGATTTAATCAAGCTCTCTCTGTTTTCTGCCAATAAGATCAGGAATGAATTTACAGACGATCTTACCAAACAACACCTACAGGCATCATTCAAAAGCATTGCCGAACAGGGAATAGATTATTGTTACGATAGGTATGTACAAACTAAGGATAAAAAATATCTGAAAACCGCCTTAGACTTTATGGAGCAGACCAAAAGCAGAACCCTGTTAGATCATATCCAAAATACGGCCTATAAATTATTTGAGCACACAAAAGATCCCCTTTTTAATCAAAAGAAAGGCATTGAAAAAGCCATTATCTATCAGCAAAAAGAAAATCTGGAAACAGGAACAAAAGCTCCCCCTGTTTCATTGAATAAATTAAAATTTGAACTGGCTCAGGTAGAGAAACAACTGAGGCAAAAGTATAAACAGCTTAACACCATAGCTGTAACCTATAATCAGGCTATTAATCTGTCTGATTTAAGCGATCCTAAAATATTAAGTTATTTCTGGGGAAATAAAAACATTTATATTATAGAAATTGATCACAAACAATTGACTAACCTCATCCGTATTAATGAAGCTCCCCAAAAACAAATATTAATTGAGCAGTTTATTCAGGAATATTATAAAAATGGGCCGCAAAAAGCTTTAAATACTCCTGAAAGATTTTTTAAGGATTCATATCAGATCTATCAGATACTTTTGGGCGAAACAGCGATTAAGCCTAATGAAGCCATTACCATTATACCCGATGAAACATTAAATTACCTTTCTCTTGATGGTCTGATTACTGGTAGCAACTTCTGTTACCAGATTAGCCAATGGCCTTTTCTAATTAAAAAGAATACACTTAAATATGCTTTCTCTCTCCATACCCTTTTGGCCCAATACAAAGAAAGTGGTTCTGCAAAATTTACAGGCTTATTTATTACACATGAACAAAATAAGCAAAGAGCATTAGAGTCTGTAAAAGAAGAAGCAGCTAATTTAAAGCAGGTTTTAAACGGAAGATTTATAACAGATGCCGCCATAAACCGTAAAAGCTTTAATGACGCCTTTGAATATAGCAGCATATTGCATATTGGTACGCATGCTTATCTGAGTGGGGAACATTTAGAACCAACTTTAGATTTAGGTAACGAAAAGCTCTATCTATTTGAATTGGCCGGCAAAAAAAATGCACCTGCTTTAATTATGCTTACAGCTTGCAAAACTGCTGATGGCTTTTTAGCTAACGGAGAGGGAGTAATCAGTTTTTCCCGTGGATTTAATGCAATGGGTACACCCGCAGTTATTGCAGGTTTATGGAATGTTAACGATAAAGCTGCTGCACAGATCAGTAAAAGTTTTTACCAATATCTATCACAAGATAAAAGTGGTTCAGAAGCCCTGCAGCTGGCTAAACTCAGCTGGCTAAATCAGGTACAGCCCAATGATGCTTATTATCTTCCTTATTATTGGGATAGCCTGATTTATAGCGGTAAAGACCAACATATCAAAATAAAAAAGGCATCTGATCCTGTGATAATGTGGATTGGATGCCTGAGTGTACTTATTGTGTTAAGTGCTATCCTCTTGTTTAAATGGAAAAATTTAATTAGATAGTACCGACATCAATTCTTGAGATGAATTATATTCAGGAGCTGCCTTTTTAACACGGCCTAACCATTCCATAGCAGTTTTATGATTACCTTCTTTAACATAGGTAAGTCCCATAATGTAAGCAGATAAACTTGCATATTGAGACGACTGGTTGTATACAGGAGCCAATACGTCTTTTACGGTTTCATTACAATCAGTAGCAAGTAGGGTCATCGCATAATAGTTAGCCAATCTGATATCATCAGGATTTTGTCTATATGCTTTGGCAATGATTTGTTTAGCTTCATAATATTGTCCATCATCAAAAGCTATAGCTGCTTCTTTAAAGCCAGGATAAGGAGCAAGTTCTAACGACTTAACAATAGCTTCATTACTGAATTGATATTTAGGATAAGTACCCGGTTTCCAAGCAACCCATAAAAATACAACCACCAATACCAAGGCGGTAAGGCCTAAAAAAAGCTTAAAATTAATTTTCTTCGATATTTTTACAGCTTCTTCCATAACATAGCTTTGCTCGTGAGATAATACGTTGTTTACATTCTTATCTCCAATAGTCGAGCCAAACTCATTATTGAATATTTTTGAGCTAAATGTGAAATTGATCTGTTTATAATATTGCAGCAATTGTTGCAATTCTTTATCATAAGGCAAAATGCTCTCAAATTCATTACACTCCACATCAGTTAGATCTCCCTCTACATAACGTGCTGCCAACAAAACCTTATCCATGCGCTAAACAATTTAGATAAAACACTAAAAAACAATTTGTTATAAAAAAACAAGCACATTACTTTTAGCCTTAAGCAATGTGTTTGTTTTTAGTTTTTGAGAGAGCCAATCTTTATAAGCCTTATGGGGCTTAAACACTAACGGGGGTATAATAGGTAAATATTTCTACAACAAATCTCGAATAGTGTATTTTTTTACACAATTTAATTGTTAAAAACTATTTAATCAAATTTCAAGGTTAATTATTAAAAAAATTGAGTAATTTTATTTAAATAGAGTAAAAAATTCCCCAATAATACACAGAACAACAATTCACACAAGACAAAAAAGCTATCTGCAAACTTCTGTACTCAGAAACATTACGTCTACGTTTTTTTTAGATAAAGACTTTAAACCTTTATAGCGTTGAATAAAAAAAGGCCTGTGTGAAAACACAGGCCTTTAATATTTTATATTGAATTTTAATTATGCAAATGCTTCTTCCATATAACTTTCTATCGGAGGACAAGCACACACTAAAGAGCGGTCCCCATAACTGTCATTAACTCTTCCTACAGATGGCCAGAATTTATAAGCAGCTACATAAGGAAGAGGGAAAGCTGCCGTTTGACGACTGTAAGCATGTTCCCAATTATTTCCGGTTACTACCGCAGCAGTATGTGGTGCATTTTTTAGAGGATTATCCGTTTTATCTGATACTCCACTCTCCACTTCGCTGATTTCTTTCCTGATCGCAATTAACGCATCGCAAAAACGATCCAGCTCATGTTTAGGCTCACTTTCTGTTGGCTCAACCATTAAAGTTCCGGCCACTGGAAAAGATACTGTTGGCGCATGGAAGCCATAATCCATTAAACGTTTGGCAATATCAACCACTTCAATACCAAAATTCTTAAATGCTCGGCAATCTAAAATCATCTCGTGCGCACAACGGCCATTAGCGCCTGCATACAACACAGGATAATGTTGCTCTAAACGCGCTTTCATGTAATTTGCGTTCAATATAGCATATTGCGTAGCGTTTGTAAGACCTTCACCTCCCATCATGGCAATATAAGCATGAGAGATCAATAAGATAGAAGCCGAACCCCAAGGCGCAGCAGATACCGCATGAATTGATTTTTCTTTACTGATATTTACTACAGCATGACCAGGCAAATATTTAACCAAGTGAGCAGCAACTCCAATTGGTCCCATACCCGGTCCACCTCCACCATGAGGGATACAGAATGTTTTATGTAAATTCAGGTGACAAACGTCTGCACCTATGTTTGCCGGACTGGTTAAACCTACCTGGGCATTCATATTAGCTCCATCCATATAAACCTGACCGCCATTTTCATGGATGATATTACAGATTTCTACTATACTTTCTTCAAACACACCGTGAGTAGAAGGATAAGTTACCATTAAGCACGAAAGATTTTCTGCATGCTCCTGAGCTTTCGCTCTTAAATCTTCTACATCAATGTTACCGTTCTCTAAAGATTTAACTACTACAATCTTCATTCCGGCCATTGCTGCAGAAGCGGGATTGGTACCGTGGGCAGAAGCAGGAATTAAAGCGATGTTACGATGATGATCGCCACGATCCTGGTGGTAAGCCCTGATTACCATTAAGCCTGCGTATTCGCCCTGGGCACCCGCATTTGGCTGGAAGCTCATTGCTGCAAAACCTGTAATCTCGCTTAACCACTTATCCAGTTCATCAAATACCCTGTAATAACCTAATACCTGATCTGCAGGTGCAAAAGGATGTATCTTGCTAAATTCTGGCCAGGTTACCGGGATCATTTCTGTAGTTGCGTTCAGTTTCATTGTACATGAACCCAAAGCAATCATCGAATGACATAAAGAAAGATCTTTAGCTTCCAATGATTTGATGTAACGTAGCATTTCATGTTCTGAATGATGCGAATTAAATACCGGATGCGTTAAATAAGCGCTGCTACGCTGTAATTGTGCGGGAATAGTTGTCTCTACATTTTCAACAACATTTACACTGTCTGCAGCAATAGCTTTAACTTTAGAGAAAATGCGTACCAAAAGCGCCACATCATCAAAATTGGTAGTTTCATCCAATGAGATGTTCACCAGAGTTGCCTGATAATTTAAGTTAATATTGTTATCTAAACAGTCTTTATGGATTGCACCGCTTAAATCATTTAATTCTACCTGAACAGTATCAAAATAAGCCGTATTAGAAACTTTATAACCAATTAGTTTTAATGATTCAGCTAGACTTACAGTTAAACCATGTACACGTTCAGCAATAGCTTTTAAACCTTTCGGCCCGTGGTAAGCGGCGTAAAACCCAGCCATAATAGCCAATAAAGCCTGCGCCGTACAGATATTAGAAGTAGCTTTATCTCTACGGATATGCTGCTCGCGGGTTTGCAGAGCCATACGCAGGGCATAATTGTTATTGCTATCAATTGTTACTCCTATTATACGCCCTGGAATTGAGCGTTTATACTCTTCTTTAGTGGCAAAATAAGCTGCATGCGGGCCTCCAAATCCCATTGGAACACCAAAACGCTGCGTAGTGCCCACAACTACATCCGCACCCCACTCTCCCGGAGGTGTTAACAAGGTTAAACTTAAAAGATCGGCAATTACAGTAAGCTTAATACTTTGCTCATGTAAAGCAGAAGCGAAATCTCTGTAATCATAAACCTCGCCGTTTGCAGCAGGATATTGTACTATCGCACCAAAGAAATCGGCATTTGGCACAAATTCTTCATGGTTGCCAATTACCAGTTCAATACCAAAAGGATTGGCACGTGTTTTTAAAATATCAATGGTTTGAGCAAAAATAGCATCAGAAACAAAGTACTTATTGCCTTGTCCATTTTTACGCAGACTGTATTGCATAAACATGGCTTCTGCCGCAGCAGTACCTTCATCCAGCAAAGATGCATTAGCAATCTCCATTCCCGTAAGATCTATTACCATGGTCTGGAAATTCAATAAGGCCTGTAAACGACCTTGTGCAATTTCTGCCTGATAAGGCGTATATTGTGTATACCATCCTGGATTTTCAAAAACGTTACGCAAAATAACTCCCGGTGTAATGGTATCATAATACCCCTGACCAATGTAAGATTTGAAAACCTTATTTAATGAAGCGGTTTGTTTTAATGCAGCCAGATAATCTACCTCTGATTTAGCCTTAGGCAAGTTTAAAGGCTGTTTTAATCTGATGGCCGCCGGTACGGTCTGTTCAATTAATTCTTCTATTGATTTTACACCAACGGTTTTTAGCATTTCCGCTGTATCAGCCTCATTTGGAGCAATGTGGCGATCTTTAAAATTTTCCTGGTAATGGATATTTAAGCTCATGGAATAATCGCATTTTTAATGCCGCAAAGGTACGGATTTAAAAGAGATAAATAAAGCTTTACAAATATTATAAAGCAATAATTACATAGCTACAGAGCTCTTGTAGCACAATTACTTATAGATCACACCTCGTTTATTCTTAAAAAGAATAAATTTTTAACTATTCGCTTTCCTTTCAGCAGTTTATATTCTCAGATTTTATGTAATTTAGTTATATAAATCTCATAAAAAATGAAAGCAAAAAGTCTCTTCCTTTCCATTGTAATTCTGTGCGTTTACAGCTTTACCGCAATGGCCCAAACTAAATTAACTGCCGATGATATTTTAAATAATGCCATAAAAGAGGCCAAGGCCACTCACAAAAAGGTTTTCATTAAATTCAGCGCTTCATGGTGCGGCTGGTGCCATAAAATGGACGACAGCATGAAAGATCCCGCTATTAAAGCATATTTCGACAACAACTTTGTAATGCGCCAGCTAATTGTGATGGAGAACAAAGACAAAAAAGATTTAGAAACACCCGGTGCAGAAGAAATGATGAAGAAATACAACAGCGAGGGCTTTGGTATCCCTTTGTGGTTTATCTTTGATGAGAACGGAAAATTACTGGCCGATTCTCACATCCGTCCTAAAGGAACTGGCTTTGAAACCAAAGGAACTTCTATTATTGGCTGCCCAGCTTCTGAATCAGAAGTAGCTTTGTTTATTGATATTTTAAGATCAACCACAAAGCTAAAAGAAGCAGAGCTTAGGAAAATTTACTGGGTTTTCAGAAAAAATGATCCTCAGTACAAGGGGTAATCATTAGATATATTGTAAGAAGCTGTTTATTCTGCTAAAACGTCATCCTGAACTTGTTTCAGGATCTTGTAATTAAAAGATTCCGTATCGAGTACGGAATGACGAAAAGTTGAAAACAGCTTCTTAGCCTTAGCGGGTTACACTCCACCCCGTTTCCTTTTTGTATTTTAAACGGTAGGTTTTATTGATAAAATCAGCACTATCATCAGGGTTTTTCTCAAAGAAAAAGAAAGGTGTATTGACTTTTTTTAACGTTACGGTAATTTTTGCATTGCTGCTATTGACAACAGAAAAATCCACAGGCTTCTCATCAGATAATTCGTAATTTACAGCTTTTACCGTTGCATTGTCTTTCTGCTGTTTCAGCACAAATGCACTGGCCTTATCTGTAAGCTTAACCATATACACGAAGCTGCTGTCTTTTGAAAGGAATTTCTTTTTAGCATTAACTCTTGTCAAATTGATATAGCCTTCCTGTTCCAGCTTCTGATAAGCTTCCAGTTCTTTGTACTCTTTCTCTGAATTGAATTTAAGTTCACCTAACGAAACCTTTCCCGTTTTATATTCAGGATTGCTCTGTAGATATTTGGTAACTTCTTTACCCGCTTCATCGGCATTGATACTGGTCTTATCTTTACATGAAACTACAATCAGGGTTATCAGAGCAAGAAATACAATCTTTTTCATGGGCTTTTTCTTTTAAATTTATCAGCCTTTTTTAAATTTTCCAAATTAGGCAAAATCATCGAACCCAGAATAACCGCCACACCCAACCATCTCAATAAGCTCACATTCTCGTGCAATACCAAAGCCGACATACTTACAGCCACTGGCAATTCAGCAGAACTTAAAATAGAACTTAGGGTTAATCCTACTTTAGGAATACCACTTGCAAAACATAAAGGCGGTATAACTGTACCAAACACGGCCAAAATCAAACCCCATTTCAATAGGCTTCCACCTAAGGCACCGTTTACCAAAAAATGAGGGGGCAGAACACAAAATATTAAAATACATGCACCGGTTATCATTAAAGCACTTTTCTTTAAAGGGGGGTACTCATTGCCCAACTTGCCATTCAGCATCAAGAATAAGGCATAAAAAAATGCAGCCAGCATTCCAAAGCCAATACCCACCGGATTTAGTGCTATATGATTGCTTTCATAATAGCCACTTGCGGCTACAGTACCTCCAAGAATAAGAAAAATAGCTATTATTTGTAAAGCATTGGGTTTTTTCTTATAAATAAACAGTTCTAACAACACGCTTATCCATACAAATTGCATCAGTAAGATAATAGCAACTGACGCAGGGATATATTTTACACATTGATAATAAGTAAGACTTACCATTCCCGTAAAAGTGCCGGCCAGCATGAGCTTGAACCAGTGTGTTACAATTACCGGCTTAGGCTTATCTTTTGGTTGTGTTTTTTGCTGTATGGCATAGATTGCCCATAATAAGACAGCGCCAAAAAGCGCTTGTGTCCCAGTCACATCTCCTAAAGTATAACCTTCGGCATAAGCCAGTTTAACAAACGTAGAAAGAATACCAAAACTACATGCGCCCAACAGCACCAACAAAATCCCTCTCAGCATATCAGACCAGTTGTTTTAAGTACAGTTGAACCGTATTTTCCAAGCCATAATACAAGGCATCGCAAACCAGGGCATGGCCTATAGATACTTCTAACAAATTAGGGGTATGTTGTGCAAAGTATTTCAGATTATGCAAATCCAAGTCGTGTCCGGCATTTAACCCCAAACCTAGCTCATTGGCCTTATTTGCAGCAGCTAAGTATGGTGCTATAGCTTTTTCTTTATCTATGTGGTAATGTTTGGCATAATCTTCTGTATAAAGTTCAATACGGTCTGTTCCTGTGGCCAAAGCACCTTCTACCATTTCAACAACCGGATCAACAAAAATGGAAACCCTTATTCCTTCTGATTTAAAAAGCGCTACCATATCTTGCAAATAAGCTTGATGCTTGATTGTATCCCAACCATGATTGGATGTAATCTGACCTAAAGCGTCAGGAACCAAGGTAACCTGTGCCGGCTTGTTTGCCAGTACCAGATCAACAAATTTCTGTTCACGGCAATTACCCTCTATATTAAATTCGGTAGAGATTACTTCTTTAAGTTCAAATACATCCTGGTAACGGATGTGGCGTTCATCGGGGCGTGGGTGTACCGTTATACCTTCTGCACCAAAGCGCTCGCAATCTAAAGCCACCTTAACAAGGTCAGGGTTATTTCCTCCCCTGCTGTTACGTAAAGTAGCTATTTTATTGATATTGACTGATAGTTTTGTCATATTGCAAAGTTAGCTTAATGTTAGAACACTATTGTAATTTCTATGAAAAATACCCTAACTTAATGCATTTAAGTTATACTGGACCAATCTTATTACCTCTTTCATTTACTCTATGTTATTAAAGCCGTTTAATCAAACCCTGCCCTTAAAGTTTAAGCTATCAGTGCTGTGCTGCTGCTTTTTCTTAAAAAGCAATGCCCAATACGCTGAAGATCTGAGTGCATATAAAGCGATATACGCCTTAGCTGTTAACAATAGTGGAAAATACCTTGCCATTAGAAGTTTTAAATCAAATCAGAAGAAATACCTGCTACTGGCAGACTTGCAAAACCTGAAGACCAGGATAGAGCCCGCAGAACTTTACCAGCTAAGCAATGTTGATTTCAACAACATCAGAGCTATGTTCAAAAATTCGACCTATGTAAAAGTAGTGGAAAACATTCTTGCTAACGATAAGGCCATACAAAACTCGGGATTAAATACGCCTATAAGTGGTAAAAGCGGAATTACTCTAACGGTTGACCTGTGCCCTTCGCACAAAGAAATGGATCGAGTAATTGTGAGCGATCTGCTGTCTAATTTTAAAAATTCGCAGCTTATTCCCATCTCTTTTTCCATATCGGGTAAATGGTTATTAAAACACCAGGCTGATTTTGACTGGCTCAAACAACTCCAGGATAAAAATCAATTAGCTATTACATGGATCAATCATTCATACAACCACAGGGTAAATGAGCTACCCCTTTCTCAAAATTTCATGCTAGCAAAAGATACAGATGTGCAGGCAGAAGTTCTAGAGAATGAACAATTGCTTTTAAAGAATGGCATTGTGTCTTCTGTTTTCTTCCGCTTTCCTGGATTGGTTTCTAATCAGAAACTTGTTGAAAAAATCATGCGCTTTGGTTTAATACCTGTTGGTTCTGACGCTTGGCTGGCCAAAGGCGAAAAGGCAAAAAACGGAAGTATTGTACTAATTCATGGTAATGGCAATGAGGAATCTGGCGTAAAAGATTTCATTGCCTTATTACAAAATAAAAAAAGTGATATTGCTGGAAGGCAATGGTCTTTATTTGATCTTACGCAGGGTATTTTGTCTTCGTTTAAATGATGTTTGAATGAAAGAACTGAAAAATAGAAAGCTTCAATCTAATATCTCACATCTAAATACTAAATACCTATTTATTCTCTTTTACCAGCTCTATCTTCTCTGCTTTAAATCTGCCATCAATGATCTTACCTGTTACATTGGCCTTACTTACCGCATTGCAAAAGCCATCATCGCCATGTGCATTGCCAAAATCATCAATTTTTCTGCCATCTACAAAGTAAGGCTTTCCGTCAATACGTACAGCAAGATCACAGCTTTTACCTTTCATTTTAAACTGGCATTCCCCACAGGCAATTTCAACCACTTGGTTGGTAATAGATTTAGAAACCGCTTTTTTAGTTTTGGTTTGCGCATTTGCGCCTAAACCCAAACCTAAAAATAGCAAGAATAAAAGTTTTTTCATTGTTCTTGATTTTATACTGCAAGGTAAACCTATTAACAGAATAGACCAAAAATTTAAAAAATTATATAATAAAAAAGGGATGTACTTTGTACATCCCTTTAATGGGTTCATTAAACCGGGTATTAATATCTGTAAGTTTCAGGCTTATACGGGCCTTCTACTTTAACACCTATATAATCAGCTTGATGTTGATCTAGAGTATCTAACTCAACGCCAATTTTAGCCAAGTGCAAACGTGCTACTTTTTCATCTAAATGTTTAGGCAACACATAAACTTTGTTTTCATATTGACCAGAATTTGTCCAAAGCTCTAACTGTGCTAAGGTTTGGTTGGTAAATGAGTTACTCATTACAAAACTTGGGTGGCCTGTAGCACAACCTAAGTTTACCAAACGACCTTCTGCCAATACAATAACATCTTTACCATCTATGGTATATTTATCAACCTGAGGTTTGATCTCAACTTTAGTGTGTCCGTAGTTTTGGTTTAACCAGGCCATATCAATCTCGTTATCGAAGTGGCCAATGTTACATACCACAGCTTTATCTTTCATGGTTTTAAAATGCTCGCCACGAACAATATCGCAGTTACCTGTAGTAGTTACAATAATATCTGCTTCTTTTACCGCATTGGCAAATTTCTTCACTTCATAACCCTCCATTGCCGCTTGCAATGCACAGATTGGGTCAATCTCGGTAACAATTACACGTACACCCTGCGAGCTTAATGAAGCGGCAGAACCTTTACCCACATCGCCATAACCTGCAACAACCGCTACTTTACCTGCCAACATCAAATCTGTTGCTCTGCGTATGGCATCTACAAGGGATTCGCGGCATCCGTATTTGTTATCGAACTTAGATTTGGTAACCGAATCATTTACATTAATAGCTGGCAAATGCAAGGTTCCGTTTTTCATACGCTCATATAAACGGTGTACTCCTGTGGTGGTTTCTTCTGATAAACCTTTAATTCCGGCAATCAACTCAGGATATTTATCAAAAACCATATTGGTTAAATCTCCACCGTCATCTAAAATCATATTCAACGGTTGACGTTCTTCACCAAAATGAAGCGTTTGCTCAATACACCAGTCAAACTCTTCGGCTGTTAAGCCTTTCCAAGCATATACCTGAATACCCGCAGCAGCAATTGCCGCAGCAGCATGATCTTGTGTTGAAAAGATGTTACATGATGACCAAGTTACCTCTGCGCCCAGCTCAACCAAAGTCTCAATTAAAACAGCTGTTTGAATGGTCATGTGCAAACATCCTGCAATACGTGCACCTTTAAGGGGTTTAGATTGACCAAATTCTGCTCTTAACGCCATTAAACCTGGCATTTCGGCTTCTGCTAATTCAATCTCTTTGCGGCCCCATTCCGCCAGTGAAATGTCCTTAACTTTGTAAGGAACGTAAGTAGTCTCTACTGATGACATATTTTTATTTTTTAATTTAGGCTACAAATTTACGGTATAGCTTTGTGAATATCAATTTAATAAATGGTGCTTTACAAATTGATGATGATATGCTTAACTAAGCTCTATCATTATATGAAGAATAAGGGTTAAAAGACCATAAACCACATAGAAACATAGCATTTGAACACCAGTACCTATGTGGTTAAACTTCCTATTTTTCGATATCTTTTAAGCTGTTCATTTTTTTATATTCCAAGAAACCTTTGATATCTTCAAAGTGTTCGCGAACACTTTTGTTACCAAATTCAAATACTTTGTTTGCTAATCCATCTAAGAAATCCCTATCGTGTGAAACCAAAATTAAAGTGCCATCAAAATCTTGTAATGCTTCTTTGATGATGTCTTTGGTTTTCATGTCCAAGTGGTTGGTAGGCTCATCAAGTATTAATACGTTTACAGGTTCTAGCAATAGTTTAATCATTGCTAAACGTGTTTTTTCGCCCCCAGATAACACTTTTACTTTTTTGGTTGTATCATCACCACTGAACATAAACGCGCCCAACAGATCTTTGATTTTTACTCTTACATCGCCCACAGCAATTTGATCAATGGTCTCAAAAACCGTTAAACTTTCATCCAAAAGAGAAGCCTGGTTTTGAGCAAAGTAACCGATTTTAGCATTGTGGCCAACCTTTAACGAACCTTCAAAATCAATCTCGCCCATAATAGCTTTGATCATAGTCGATTTACCTTCACCGTTTTTACCCACAAAAGCTACTTTTTCGCCTCTTTCAATAGTCATCGAAGCTTTCTCAAATACCACATGATTGCCATAGGCTTTGGTCAATTCTTCAACAATTACCGGATATTGACCAGAACGTGGAGAAGGGGGAAATTTCAATCGCAAAGCCGAAGTATCTACTTCATCTACTTCTATAATTTCAAGCTTCTCCAACATTTTAACACGAGATTGCACTTGTAATGTTTTAGAGTAAGTGCCCCTAAATCTCTCAATAAACTCCTGATTATCGGCTATAAAGCGTTTTTGCTCTTCGTAAGCTTTTAATTGGTGCTGACGACGTTCCTGACGCAATTGTAAATAGTGAGAGTATTTTGCTTTGTAATCATAAATACGTCCCATGGTTACTTCAATGGTGCGGTTGGTAATATTATCTACAAAGGCACGGTCGTGTGAAATCACAATTACTGCTTTGGCTGATGTAACCAGAAAATCTTCCAGCCATTGAATACTTTCAATATCCATGTGGTTGGTAGGCTCATCCAGTAAAATTAAATCAGGTTTTTTTAGGAGAATTTTAGCCAGCTCTATACGCATGCGCCATCCACCAGAAAATTCTGATGTCGGACGGGTAAAATCACTACGCAAAAAACCTAAACCTTTGAGTACTTTTTCTACCTCAGCGTCATAATTGGTTTCTTCGATAGAATAGAATTTCTCACTTAATTCTGATACACGTTCGATTACTTTCATGTAATCATCGGTTTCATAATCGGTACGGGTTTCCAGTTGCTTGTTGAGTTCTTCCAGTTCATCACGCATTTGATATACTTCTTCAAAGGCCTTAGAAGTTTCTTCAAATACCGTTAAATGGTCTTGTGTTAATAAATGTTGGGGTAGATAGGCAATTACAGCATCTTTTGGCCCGGTAACATTGCCGCTGGTAGGTTGTCCTACACCGGCTATAATCTTCAAAAGCGTTGATTTTCCTGCGCCATTTTTGCCCATTAGGGCTATTTTATCATTTTCATTAATAGAGAAAGAAACATCACTGAAAAGGGTGGTCCCTCCAAAAGAGACAGAAACATTATTTACGTTGATCACGAATTATACTTTTTAAATATCGGCGCAAAGATAAACGTATCTGTGAGTAATAACCTTAGTTCGATTATTATTTTATCAAATGTTGTAAGATTGCCTCATAAATCCACAAAGCAATCTTACTTACGCTGTTATGGGGCAACCTCAATATTTTAAATGCGGAGATTAAAAATCTTATAGCTCTCTGATCCAGATATTCCTGAAACTGATCGGTTCACTTGGATCGCCATGGTCCTGCAATTTGATAGGTAATGGTCCGTGAGCTTTTTGGTAAGAAGGTTTACCAATATATTGTGTGGGACCCATAAGCTCTACGTTATTTTGTACTAAAACGCCGTTAAAAAACACAGTAACTCTTGCAGCTGATTTCAGACTGCCATCTGAATTGAAAACCGGAGCAGTCCAAATCACATCATAAACTTGCCACTCGCCAGGTTTTCTGGCCGGATTTGCCAAAGGTACAAACTGCTTATAGATACTGCCCGCCTGTCCGTTGGTGTAAGTATCGTTATTGTAACTGTCTAATATCTGCAATTCATAACCATCATCACCACCCCCCGTAGAGGCTAAGAACAACCCGCTGTTGCCGCGCCCCTGTCCTTTACCTGTAATATTTTCAGGTATTCTCCATTCAAGATGCAACTGATAGCTTCCAAAAGAACGCTTTGTTTCAATATTTCCGGTTCCTTTCTTAACCGTAAAAATGCCGTTAGCCACGGTCCATAGTGCAGGCTTGGTTTTGTCTTTTACCGAAACCCATTCATCGAGGTTTTTACCATTAAATAAGATAATTGCATCAGAAGGAGCTTCTCCGTATGTTTTTGCCGGATTTACTTTTGGGGGTACAGGCTGGTAAACTTCTGTATCTTGTGGTTTCTGGCTTTTGGCGAGGTTAAAAGCCATAATCAAAGCCATGCAGGGTATAAAAATTCGTTTCATATAAATCAACCAGATTAGATATTAATTTTCAAAAAATTTAATGCAATTTAAAGATTTGAATTTATGTTTATATCCTTGAAAATAATTATCTGTTTTTTACACCATAAGCATGCTTTTACTATTGGGTAAATACCAGCTATTACAGTGGCTCGAAAATCATCTGTTAAGCTGTCCTTTTAAACGGCTAACCAGTCTGGACTGTCCGGGCTGTGGTTTTCAGCGTTCAGTATTGAGCATTTTAAAAGGCAATTTTATAGAAAGTTTTAAATTCTACCCTCCTACCATCCCTATTTTTACTTTAATTATATTTGTCTTTCTCCATCTTAAATTCAATTTTAAAAACGGCAGCTTTTTCATTAAAATTCTTTACATTTTCATCAGCATGATTATTGTAATTAATTACATTTACAAAATAAAAACTCATCAGCTTCATTAAAACCTATGTCAGAAGAAACACAAACGCCCTCTAACCCTGAACAAAACCCGCAGGGATCAGCTCAAGGACAAAATCCTTATCCTCCTAATTTTCAGCAGCCACCATTTGGCTATCATTACCAGCCCGCGTTGCCTAATGCAACTGCCGTATTGGTCTTAGGTATTTTATCTATTGTAAGTTGCTGCTGTTACGGAGTTCCGGGTATTATTTTTGCCGTTATAGCTTTAGTTTTAGCCAGAAAAGACAAGCAGCTTTTCACCATTAATCCCCTGTGGTACAGTCAAAGTTCTTTCAAGAATTTAAATGCAGGCAAGGTATGTGCTATTATAGGTCTGTCATTAAGTATCTTGTACCTGTTATTTTATTTATTCTTTGTATTGGTGTTTGGATTTAAGGCCATTAATAATCCTGATGATGTACAGGATCTTTTAAATTCACTTGATATCTGATCTTAAAATAGCAGACCGTCAGGTATTTGTTAATTTACAGACTATTCTTTTGCACTCGATTTTGTTTAGCTATCTTTGCAGACTGATAAAAAATTAATACAAGCATGTATCCAGAATATTTAGTTGCACCAATGCGTGCCGAGCTAACCAACGTTGGCTTTGAAGAATTAAAAACTGTTGAAGAGGTAGACTCTGCAATTAAAAGCGAAGGTACTGTATTTGTTGTGGTAAATTCTGTTTGTGGTTGTGCGGCAGCAAATGCTCGTCCGGCAGCAAAATTAGCCGCAGCTAATACCAAACATCCTAACAAATTGGTAACTGTATTTGCCGGAATGGAAAAAGACGCGGTTGATAGAGCAAGATCCTATATGATGCCTTTTCCTCCTTCATCGCCTTCTATGGCTCTGTTTAAAGACGGCAAATTGGTTCATATGATAGAGCGTCACCAAATTGAAGGCCGTCCGGCACAAATGATTGCCGATAGCCTGATTGATGCTTTTGACCAGCACTGTTAAGAGATAAAAGAAGCAAAAAAGGAGCAAAGAATATTCTTTGCTCCTTTTTTATAGATCATGGTTTAACTTTACTCAAATGTGCCAGAAAGAACCGGATCACATCAAGATTAATTGCTGAAGTAGTCCAATGTCCTACTTTTTCATAGGTCTTAAATTTTGCATTTACACTTTCCTGTTCATAAATGCTTTGACAATTTTTATACCTGCTTTGTACCTCACCACCTAAAAGGGTATTGATCAGATCTTGCTCTTTCTTATTGTAAGCATCATCATATTTAACGGCATCATTATCATCTAATGCGCCCATATAAATGAATTGAGGAATGGTTTTATAGTTTTTCTCATTAAAACCAAAACCTGATATTCTCTTAAAATCAGCTAATCCTAAAGGGTAAGCAATTTTTTGACCTTTATAGATTTTTAAAGGGAGCATCAATTCTCCATTAAAGCCACCCATGGCAGCAGCTTTAATCAACTGCGGGTGTAAAAACAAAAAACGGTTGGTAAATGTGGCAGATGCCGAAAAGCCATTCATAAATATTTTATCTTCTACCCGAATATTCATCTGTTTTAATCTTTCTTTAGCATCGGCTATCATGGCTACGAGCTGGAGGTCGAGACGTTTCAGATCAGGTTCTTTTTCAAGCATTACATCCCGATCTAAGGCATGACTGTAAACCAGAGGTTTTGATTCTAAGCGTGGAAATACCGGCACCAATAAAGGCACTTTGATCTCTGTTGAAATATTATTACCTATAGAGCTTACCGCAGCCTGGGCTATGGCACTTTTACGATGATCTTCTATATTATCACTCAATTTACCCGTATTATTGGGCTCTACCAGAAGACAAGTCAGCTTTTCTTTGTTTAAGCCTTTGGGTACAAAAAGCATATAAGCATTATTAAATCCTTTTTTTGGATTGGCTTCAATAATAACTAAGCTGTCTTTACGAAATATATTGTTTTTCAATTGCTCCTGTGCGCTTGCGAAGAGAGGCAACAACAGCACAAGAAGTACGTTAATCTGTTTCATTTTCATGTATGCTAAGTTTATTTAAGCATTGGATTTCAAACAGATACATTTATTACAAACAATCGTGATTAATTAGAGATGAGATCAAATCTTTTGCTGTTATTCTACAGGGATAGTATGCTCAACAGCTATTTCGATTTATTAAAATCTGATTACATTTTTAAGCTGTGATAAAAGTATTTTTGAATTGTAAATAGTAAAAATAGTATGGAGCACATAGTGATTAGGCAGGCGGATATAAGTGACCTCGGATTATTACAGGAAATTGGCAGGCAAACTTTTTCTGAAACTTTTTCAGCAGAAAATTCGGAAGAAAATATGGCTAAATATTTAGAGGAAAGCTTTGCAAGCAACAAGCTAAGTACTGAACTAAACAACAAGGATTCATATTTCTATTTTGCTGTACTTGACCATAGGGTTATCGGTTATTTAAAACTCAATACCGGACAATCGCAAACCGAAGTACAAGATCATAATGCGCTTGAAATTGAACGCATTTACGTTCTACAGGATTTTCATGGTAAAAAGGTTGGGCAGCTACTTTATGATAAGGCTACAGAAATTGCGGGCCAGCTCAATGCTTCTTACATATGGCTAGGGGTATGGGAACAAAATATGAGAGCGCTTAAATTTTATGCAAAAAATGGTTTTGTTGAATTTGATAAACATATCTTTAGATTAGGCGATGAAACGCAAACAGACCTTATGATGAAAAAAGTGCTTTGACATGCTTATTATCTTAAGCATTTCATCATTTCCCTTGGTTTATCGTTTATCTAAAAAGTTTTCTATGATTGGCACAATAAAATCAGAGTTTTTATAACCCTGCTTTAACGTGGTTATTTCTCCAATGTACTCTCCATGCCCTCCTGGTACAATAACCAGTTTGCTTTGGGGTATCAATCTCGACATGGCTACAATATGCTCTGGCAAAGCCACATCTTCATTACCGTTAATAAACATTACCTGCGATTTTATAGCTTTTAATTGCTCATCTGGAAAATCCTTAAAATTGTTCATTCTCTCTGCACATTTCAAATTCATGTTCATGAGCTTGTTCCGATCAGGATTTACTTCCATGAAGGCATCTTTATAGGATTGCGGCATTTGTGCAAATGTTGCATTTTTCATGAACTCCCAAAACTGAGGAGAAGTGCCGTCACGTTTCAATAATACGGAAGCAGCAATAATCTTACCTGATCTCTCGGGATGCCTGATTGCCATTTGTATCGCCGTCATTCCACCATTGCTAAAACCAAAAATATCTGCTTTAGCAATGCCCAGATTTTTCATGAGCATTGCAACATCATCTGCATCCTGCTCAAAAGAAATTGGCGTATTTCTATCTTCGGTACGTCCGTGGGCCTGAAGCTCCACACAAATAAGCTGCCTGTGTAAAGCAAACATAGGTATTACCCGGCCAAATGTGGTCTGTATAGTAGAGCCTCCTCCATGGATCAAGACAAGCGGCTGCCCTTTTCCGTAAATCTCATAATACATTTTAATGCCGTTAACTTCAGAGTAACCCTTACGAACGCTAAGTGTATCATTTATTTTGGTTTTCATTTGACTCTGCTTAGCCTGCGATTTAACTTTGGCAGCACATAACAACGCTACCATCACAAAAACAATTACTTTTTTCATTGATTTGGTTTTAATCCAAGATTGTTCTCATATGGTTTAGCATTTGCAACCAACTTGGGTATGCTCCTGTTTTTTGCGCCAGTTCCTGCAAAACGGTCTGCCTTAACTGCAACTTCGTTTTCCCGTTTTCTTCTGCAAATGTTACTGTAACCAGTGTCTTACCTGGCCAGTTTGGGTCCATTCCTATAGTAGCAGGGTCAATAGGCTCGCCATTTTCATCGGCATTAACCAAGGTAAATACAAGTTTTGTATAGGGCGTTACCTCTTTGTATTCGCCTATGCACCAGCAATCGCCAAACTGAGGGTTAGAAATACGGGAATGGAATTGCCCGCCTGTTTTAACTTCAATTTTCTTAAAATGAATGCTGCAACCATCAGGCGCATACCACTGTATTAATTTTTCAGGATCGGTCCATGCGCTGAAAACTCTTTCAGGGCCCACATTAAAGATTTCTTCTATAAAAACCTCCTGTTTATTTACACCATTTTCCATTTCTCTATTTTTAATCTTTTATACTTTTATTTATAACTATTTTGAGCCTGTAGCTCTTCTTGTTCTACAAATTGCTTCAGGGCATTTAATCTTCCTTTCCATAATTTATGGTACTGTTCAACCCATTCATGTACCTCATTTAGCTTTTCGAGTTTAGCTTCGCATAAACGTTCTCGTCCTTGCTGTCTGATGTTGAGCAAACCGCATTCTGAAAGAATTTTAAGATGCAGAGAAATAGCCTGACGGCTTACCTCAAATTGCTCTGCAATGGTATTAACGTTAACGGGTTCTTTGGCAATCATCCCTATAATTGCCCTTCTGGTTGGATCGGCTATGGCCTGAAAAACATCTCTGCGTGCTTCCATATTATGCAAGTATTTGCTTGCAAATATATAAGCAAGTATTTACTTGCGCAATTATTTTTTAAAAATTCTGAAAAAGATTTGAGACGACTAATGGTTTTTCAATTTTACCACCTCTGTTTGGTATAAACTGATAGCTTTTTGCACCACGTTTTGAATGGTGTTTAAAGGTAAATCTTCATTAGGATCAAATAGCCATATTTTCATCCTCGAGCGCTTTTCCTGAAGTAAAAAAGGTTCTTCAAAATGCTTTCCTTCAACAATACCAATATAAGGTTGACCATATTTTTTATGCATCCATAAATAACAAAACATTTTTCCTTTATAACTGAAAAAAGGCATGCCATATTTCAGGGATGTTGAAATGTCTTGATCTTGAGCAAGTATAATGCTACGAAGAGCTAATAAACAACTTTTTATTGGTTCTTTATGTTGTTCATAATAGTTTTCCAGGGCATTCATTCAGATTGATATTATAGATCGATAAGTTTTCTTAAGGTTATTGTTCAAACTCTGTTTTAAGAATCTTATACCAATTATGTGGGGTTCCTTCAAAATCAAACTCCTCAATAAAACGTAAACCTATTTTTTTTAACACCTTGTTTGAACCTGCATTGTTAACATCCGCCAATGCGTAAACTTCGTTAATCTCTAATGTATTAAAAGCATATTTTAGCGATGCCTGTGCGGTTTCTGTGGCAATTCCCTTGCCCCAGTATTTTTTTCTAAAACGATAACCGATGTCGTAAAAATTAATATGATGATTGATCTCATCTTTAATATATTTCAATCCAGTCCACCCCATAAACTCATTGGTACGCTTATCAACAACAGCCCAACGGCCTATTCCGTTATCTATATATTGGCCTGATAAAATCAATCATATCAGCCGCCTGCGCTTTGTCTGTTAGTGGCGTGTTGCCTAAATAGGTATGCACCTCAGGATCCGAATCAAGATCATACATCCCTTCAAGATCTTCGGGTAATATCTCTCTTAGGATACATCTCTCTGTTTCTGCAAAAATTTCCATGAAGGGTATAGTTAAATTAGAAATCTTTATTGAGCAATTTCTCCAACTCGCCAAATGAAACATTCATGCGTACGCGCCCTTGTTTGGCATAGGCGATTTCGCCGGTTTCTTCAGAAACAATAACAGCTACCGCATCGCTCAATTCTGATACACCTATACCTGCCCTGTGTCTTAAGCCAAATTGCGGTGGTAGTTTATCGTTATCGGTAAGGGGCAAAATGCAGCTTGCACTCTTAATTTTGTTTTCAGAAATCACCACTGCGCCATCGTGCAGCGGACTATGTTTTTGAAATATGCTTTCTAACAATCGTTTAGAGATCTTCCCATCTATAACCTCGCAACTATTGGTAAAAAACTCTTCGTCATAGTATTTTACAAACACGATCAAAGCTCCTGTACGAGTCTTTTTCATGGTTTTACAGGCGTCGATAATTGGCTTAATCCTTAACAGGTTGTCACGCTCTATATCTTTACTCCCAAATAAGCGGCCCCACCAGGCTTTGTTCTTCTGCAAAAATGTGCTTTTACCTATATGAAGCAAAAAACGTCTTATTTCGGGCTGAAATATAATTACCAGCGCAATAATGCCCACGCTCATAAATTTGCTAATAATAGCTGTGAGCAGGTTCATGTGTAAACTGCTAACCACATAATAAGCTATGAGAATAATGAACATGCCCAGTATCAGGTTTACAGCTAATGTATTGCGCACAAGACTGTAAATGTAATATACTAGAATAGCCACCAGCACAATATCAACCGCATCGAGCCAGTTGAATTTTAAGAAATCGAAATCAAGGCCTTTCATTTGTTCTACAAGATAGGGAAAATTAGATAGTGTTTAATAGGTTAAATTAATTAATTGGGTTTAGCGACCTATTCGGTTAACTGATTAGTTGGTTAACCGTAGGACAATCTTCTAAGCATTGATACAGGCTGACGATAAGCAGATTTCAACTATTAACTAATTAGGCTTTCTTTAGTGTTGAATTTCTTAGTGAATAAATAAATATGCAGTTTAGTCATTTAAACTGTAAGAGTTGGTTAATTGCACAATAGCATGGCTGCAATTTAACAATAACCGATTAAACAGATAACTCTACCCAATAAATGCAGTTAAACTTTATTCATACTTCCAATCAGTTCCACGCATTCAACAGCTTCTTTTACATCATGTACCCTTAATATGTCCGCTCCTTTTAACAAGGCTACCGTATTCAATACTGATGTTCCGTTTAAGGCTTCTCCAGGTTTTATATTCAATAATTTACAGATCATCGATTTTCTGGATACACCTACCAATATAGGTAACTCAAGTACAGATAAAACTTCCATTTGTTTTAACAGCTCGTAATTATGCTCCAGAGTTTTAGCAAAACCAAAACCCGGATCTATGATTATGTCTTTTACTCCCAACTTTTTCAAAATTCCGACCTTTTCTAAAAAGTAGTTCAGCACTTCTTCTGTAAGGTTGTTGTAAACAGGATTTTGCTGCATATTTTGGGGTGTGCCTTTCATGTGCATCATAATATAAGGTACACCAAGCTTAGCTACAGTGGCAAACATTTGATCATCCAGATTTCCAGCTGCAATATCATTAATAATATTTGCTCCTGCATGTATGGCTTTTTCGGCAACATCAGCTCTAAAAGTATCTATAGAAATCAACGCATGGGGAAATTGCCTGTTTATTTCTTCTACTGCTGGCAATAAGCGATCTGTTTCTTCCTGCACGCTAATGTTTAATGCTCCCGGCCTTGATGAGTAGGCCCCCAAGTCTATAAAAGCAGCCCCTTCTTTGATAAAATTTTCTACTTTTAGCAGCAGTTCATCTTTTACATTGACCCTACTGCCACCATAAAACGAATCTGGTGTTAAATTGATAATTGCCATTACCTGTGGCCGACTCAGATCAACGAGCCTGCCTTTGCAGTTAAGTGTTAATTTTCGGTTTAAAAATGTATCTTTAGCCATCATTAAATAAAAAACAAAGTTAAAGTTACTCGTTAAAATTTTAGCATTTTGGCATCAAATACATCATTAGAATTCGATAAAGTTATTGCAGTGTGTAAATCACTTTTTTTAAAAAAGACCAAAGATTATGGTACTGCGTGGCGCATTTTACGTCCGTCCTCTATTACAGACCAGATATTTATCAAAGCACAGCGTATCAGAACTTTAGAAGAGAAAAAGGTTTCAAAAGTGGGCGAAGATATCGGTTCTGAATATATCGGCATTGTGAATTATTGTATTATGGCCATTTTACAGCTCGAATTAAGTGAAAACGAACCTACCGATCTGCCTGTAAATATTACGGAGCAATATTATGATGCCAAGGTTAAAGAAACCAAAGACCTGATGTTTGCTAAAAACCATGATTACGGCGAAGCATGGCGAGATATGCGCATCAGCTCATTAACCGACTTGATTTTAATGAAAATATTGCGTGTAAAACAAATAGAGGATAATGAGGGTAAAACCCTGGCTTCAGAAGGCATTAAGGCCAATTATCAGGATATGCTCAATTATTCGGTATTTGCTTTGATCAAATTAGATGTAGGCTAGATTTAAACCACATAGATACATGCAAAAAACGCTTTTTCAGATTTCAAAATGGATTACCGGTCTGCTGTTTATTTTCTCAGGACTGGTAAAGATCAATGATCCTTTGGGTTTTGGTTATAAACTGCAGGAATATTTTGAAGTTTTCCATATCAGTTTTTTGAGCAACTGGGCTACAGGTATTGCTATTCTGCTCTGTGTGCTCGAAATTATGTTAGGCACTATGCTTTTACTGGGTTTCTTCAGAAATTTTGTTGCAAAAGGTCTTTTGGCTTTGATTATCTTTTTCACCTTTTTAACCTTTGTTTCGGCTGCTTTTAAGGTGGTTACTTCATGTGGCTGCTTTGGCGATGCTATTCCGCTTACCCCTTGGCAATCGTTCATAAAAGACCTTATCCTCCTTGTACTTATCGTCATCATTTATAGAAACAGGCAACTGATCCAACCAGTAACCGCAAACACTAAAGTACAGCAAAAAGCAAGTATAGTTGTTGCTCTGTTTGCTTTACTTATAGGCCTGTACACTTATAATTTTCTGCCTTTCATAGATTTTCTACCTTATAAGAAAGGCTCCAGCATACCAGAATCTATGCGTATACCACAAGGAGCTCCTGTTGATGAATATCTCATCATGTACGAATTGAAGAACAAGCAAACAGGAGAAATCAAAAAAATGAGCGATAAGGACTATTTGGCTCAAGAAATATGGAAAGATGAAAACTGGGAAGTTATAGGTACACCCGAAAGAAAACTGATCAAAGAGGGCTACAAGGTTAAAATTAAAGATCTGCATATCAGCGATGCATCAGGTACTGATTATACCAAAGAACTCATCGAGAATCCTTATTATAACTTGGTGGTAGTTGCTTATAATTTAAGTGATGCCAACGAAAAAGCCATTGGGGATGTAAATGCCTTAGCCTTAAATGCTGCTGAACAATTTAATATCAGAACGGTTTTGCTTACTTCTTCATCAGCGCAAGATGCCGAAGCTTTCAGTAAAAAACATAAATTATTTATGGAAATCTTTTATGCCGATGCGGTACCACTTAAAAGTATGGTAAGAGCAAATCCTGGTGTATTATTACTAAAAAACGGTATTATTGTAAATAAGTGGCATTATAACAGTTTGCCATCTTTTGATCGGTTAACTCAGAAATATTTCAGTAAATAAATGATCAACTACGCATTTAAAAAGTTGCTTTATGGTCTGGCCGTTTTAGCCGGAGTAGTTTGTATTGTCTTTATTCTTTTTAACATTTTACCCGGAGATCCTGCTCGTATGACCATGGGCCAACGTGCTGATGTACAGTCATTAGATGCGGTACGTAAAGAATTTGGCTTGGATAAATCTAAGCCTGTGCAGTTTTTATTGTATGTAAATGACCTGCTGCCGCTTAGCGTGCATCCTTATAATGCAGAAAATCAGGAAAAATACCATTACATCAAACTGATTAAAATAGGTGATGATGCTTTAGTGCTCAAAAAACCCTACCTCCGCCGTTCATACCAAACTAAAAGAGATGTAACTGCTATATTGGCAGAGACCGTGCCCAATACTTTTATACTGGCATTAACAGCCATGATTTTTGCAACCATCATCGGAGTATTTTTAGGTGTTCTATCGGCTATTTATAAAGGTAGCTGGATAGATAATTTAGCTAACAGTTTTGCTATTTTAGGTATTTCTGCTCCGTCATTCTTTGCGGGGATTATTATTGCGTGGTTATTCGGTTTTGTATTATCTGATTATACCGGTCTTAACATGAGTGGTAGTTTATACAGTTATGATCCTTTTCGGGGCGAGATTATGACTTGGAAAAATTTATGGTTGCCTATGATTACTTTGGGACTTCGTCCTTTAGCTATTATTGTTCAGCTTACCCGCAGCGCCATGCTGGATGTTTTATCCCAGGATTATATCAGAACGGCCCGAGCAAAAGGCTTGGGCAGAAATGCCATTATTTATAAACATGCTTTAAAGAATGCTTTAAACCCGGTTATTACAGCTATTTCTGGCTGGTTCGCCTCGCTTTTGGCAGGTTCTTTCTTTGTAGAGTACATTTTTGGCTATAATGGCTTGGGGCGCACCACGGTAAATGCATTAGAAATGTCTGATTTTCCGGTAGTAATGGGCTCTATCCTGTTTATTGCTTTTGTGTTTGTAATTGTAAATATACTGGTAGATATTTTATATGCATGGGTAGATCCCCGTATAAAGTTAACCTAATTCTCAAACGATATGTTAGATGAATTTATTAAATACACCTATCTGGCCGATCAGATGATGATCAAAGCTTTGGCTGAAACCAATTTTTCTATAGAAAAAGCTAATCGCTTGTTTAGTCATGTACTTACATCGCAGCATATCTGGGCAAAACGCATCCTGCTTCAAACGCCTACCTTAGGCGTATGGGAGATGCTTGAGCCTACAGGTTTTGCCGGGCACAGCGAAGAGAATTTTAAGATGCTGAATGAAATCACAGCAAACATTCCTTTAGATAAGGTTATTGATTATAGCAATTCATCGGGCCAAAGTTTCGGCAATAAGGTTAATGATATTTTACTGCATGTATGCAATCATTGCACTTACCACAGAGCCCAGATTGCCAGTATGCTCAAAGAAAATCAGGTACAACCGCCTGCAACCGATTACATTTTTTTTAAGCGCCAGAATCTGTTATGAAAATCTTTTTAGTAGGCTTTATGGGCTGTGGTAAAAGTACCAAAGCCAAGCAATTGGCCAATCTTTTAAATTGCGAACTCATAGATTTAGATGCCGTAATTGTTGCTGAGCAAAAAATGAGTATAGCCGACTATTTTTCTGCTTACGGCGAAGCTGCTTTTAGACAGTTAGAAAACCAAACACTAAAATCTTATGCTTATCCCAAAACCTGTGTTGTTGCTACTGGAGGCGGATTACCCTGTTACTTTGATAACATGGATTGGATGAATGCTAACGGCATAACAGTTTTCTTGGAGATGACACCTCCACAATTGGTTTCCAGATTACACAATCGTGAGAAACGACCACTTTTAAAGGGGATGGATGATGAACAGTTGCTTGCTTTTATCATTAAGAAACTGGAGGAAAGAAATCCTTTTTACCATCAAGCAAAGCTCACTGTAGATGCTTTTGATTTAAAAACAGAAGATTTGCTTAAAAAAATAAAAGCGATTTAAAATCAGTATTGATCTAATCTGGAAATCCCGTTAAACCCTATTATTGAATCAGGCAGATTTTTTATTTCTATGGTTGAGTTTTGAGCAGGAATAAAAGTCTGGTAAGTAAATTTATTAGCTTGCTTTTGGGGTACTTTGATAATGGTATAAGCTCTTTTTGCTGGTTCGGGATTATTAATAAAAGGCCTTGGGCCATCACCTATGCAACCTGCATTTAAAAGGCGCAGTGTTTTTCTTCTTGAAGGATAGTAAGCATGCTGATGACCACTGATATACAAATCTACGTTATGCTGTTCAAACATTTCTTCGAGCATGCCTGTTGAAGCTAAAACTTCGCCTGCTTTATTTTTACTGCTTACAATGGCATAAAGTGGCAAATGGCCTAATACAATACGCAGTTTTGCTGTTTTGGCAGCTTTACTATTAAGTTGTTCCTGCATCCAGTTCAAAACTTCGGGCTTAATCTGCGCTCCCGAAGCATCCCAACTGATAAAAAACACCCTGTTATTGGCGTAGCTGAAATAGAAAGGATAATTTTCATCACTTATAAAATCTAAGCCCAAACTATCTTTTTTGCTCAGCCAGTAACGACTTGCTACTTCTCGATCTTTGGTAAAGTTTGGTGATGCATCGTGGTTTCCTACCGTAAAAGCAAAAGGAACTTTCATGGCTTTGATTTTAGCAAATACATTGGTATCAAAGCTTTTCCACATGGCCTGTAAGTTTGCTTCTGTTAAAGTAGCTTTTTGTCCGGCAACCATATCTCCTCCGCAGAGAATCATATCGGGTTTTAGGGTTTTCAGTTCTTTTAAAGCTGTATATACGTCATCGTGATAAGAGGTTGAACCATAACCTGAATTAAGATCGCTGATTACAGCTATGTTAAAATCTTTTTTAGATAAGACAGGTAATGTTTTGCCTTCACGGATAAAAGAAAGAAGAATTACCGAACCTGTAAGCAATAGCAGAAATAAAATCTTTGATTTCATGTAATGTAAGTTTAGGCTAAGATACTTTTTTATTAAAGACTGCACTAAAAAATGTGCATCATGAATACTAAATATAGATCCTGAAACAAGTTCAGGATGACATTCAAATAGGAAAGCACTACATCGCTTATAATCGTCATGCTGAATTTAGTTAGTATCTAAAAAAAAGAACAATAGGCCATGAAACGAGTTCAGGGTGACGTGATAAATAAAAAACCGGCACAAGGCCGGTTTTAATCATATGGATATTATTAATGCGCATCTACAGGCACATTGGTATTCTTTTTAAATTTTTGCAAATACAACAAGGGTATAGAACATAGCATAATTAAACCTGCCACCCAATAAGCATCGCTATAAGTAAGTAACAATGTTTGTTTAATCACACTTCCTTCTATGGCTTTCATGGCCATTAATTTTGCATCTAAATAAGAAGCTCCTTTAGCCATAAAACCATGCATGTAAGCGTTTAAACGCTCGGTAAACGCAGGATTGTATTCATTGATATTGGTAATGAGATTATTACGGTGTACCCCCTGACGTACGTGAATTAAAGTAGTTAGGGCAGCTATACCAAAAGAACCTCCTAACTGACGGCTCATGTTGTTCAATCCTGAACCCTGTCCTATTTCCGGTCCTTTTAAATCCTGTATAGCCAATGTAGTTAAAGGTACAAACAGCAAGGACATACCAAAACCACGTATAACCAGCGGCCAGAAAAATTGATCGGGGCCTGATGAAAGTGTTGATTTGCTCAGCATGTTACAGAAAATGAAAAACATCAACATTCCTCCAGTCGCCATAAACTGTGCAGGCACACCTTTTTTAAGCATAATACCTATAAAAGGCATCATAGCAATGGTACATAAACCACCAGCAATGAACAGCTCACCCGTTTGCAGTGGCGTAAAACCCAACAGATTCTGACAGAATATAGGGAACACGAAAACTGAACCATACAAACCAAAGCCCAGTACAAACGAAGTAAACATACCTATAGAGAAACTGCGGTGACGCATGATTTTAAAATTCACAATAGGGTGGTCTGTGCTAAGTTCCCGCCATATAAAGAGTAATGTTCCCAATACAGATGCTACCGCTAGAACCACAATATAACCTGTAGCAAACCAGTCTTCACTTTCACCTTTCTCTAACAAGGTTTGCAAGCTACCTACGGCAACTGCCAATAGACCAATTCCCCACCAGTCAATGGGGCGCCCTTTACCATCTTTTGGTGTTTCCCTGACGAACATATATGTACAATATGCTGCGAGAATACCCACTGGAATATTTACATAGAAAATCCATGGCCAGTTGGCAATCTCTAAAATATAACCACCTATTGTTGGGCCCACAGTAGGACCAACCACGGCTCCCAAACCAAATAATGCCGTAGCAATTCCCACATCTTCACGTGGCCAGGTTTCTATCAGAATAGCTTGCGCGGTAGAGATTAATCCCCCGCCTGCAATACCCTGCAAAATACGAAAACCTACCAGTTCCCATAATGATGTGGCATTACCACATAAAAATGAGGCGATGGTAAAAACAATAATTGATGTTAAAAAGTAGTTTTTACGGCCAAACCTGCTTCCTAACCAACCCGACATGGGCAATATAATAACGTTGGCTACTGCGTAGCCGGTAGATAACCAGGCCACATCTTCTAAAGTGGCACCAAGATTACCTTGTATCTGTGGTAATGCAACATTTACAATGGTAGTATCAATCAGCTCAAGCAATGATGCTGTGATTACCGTAAAAGTAATTACCCATTTTTTTAAACCTACTTCGGCCATTTTATATTTTTTAAATAGATACAGATACTTTTACGCTCATACCCGGACGTAATTTCTCTAATAATGCTTTATCTTTGCTCGATATTCTGATCTTAACCGGTACACGTTGTACTACTTTAACAAAGTTACCTGTAGCATTATCAGGAGGCAATAAAGCTCCTTTGGCCCCGGTAATAGGTGCAAAATTATACACCTCCCCTTCAACGCTCTCGTTAGGAAAAGCATCTACATCTATTTTTACTTTCTGACCTGTTTTTATTTTCTCAAGTTGAGTTTCTTTAAAATTGGCCGTTACATAAATACTGTTCTCATTAACAATAGAAAACAACGACTGACCAGCTTGCACCAATTGACCTTTCTGTACATTTTTCTTAGAAACAATACCTGTTGCAGGTGCTTTAATTTCTGTATAAGACAGTTGTAATTTGGCAAAATCAACATCAGCCTGACGTTGTGTTACACCTGAAGTACTTACGCCTAATTGCGATTGGGTAGTACCTACCTGTTTTACCGCAGCTTGGTACTGATCTAAAGCAGCCTGATAAGCCGCTTCAGCAGTTTCTTTTTGTGCTTTGGCCTGATCAAACGCCTGTTTGGTTATAGAGCCATCTTTGATTAGATTGGCATAACGGTCATAATCTTTTTGTGCAAGTTCTAATTTCACTTTAGCCGCCTCTATATTGGCTTTGGCTGTACTAGTGTTGGCAGAAGTTGCTACAATTTGTGCCTGTGATACACCTACACCTGCATGTGCGGCTACCTGCCCGGCCTGAGCCTGTTCTAACTTGATTTTGTAATCTGCATCATCTAAAGTTACCAGAACATCGCCTTCGTTAACTTTCGTATTCTCTTCGAAATTAATTCCTTTTACATAGCCACTCACACGGGCTATTACAGGACTGATATCCCCATCGATCTGGGCATCGTCTGTATCAACATGCTTGCTGTAATAGCTGTATTCTGTGAAACCAAATATGGCTCCTATAAGAAGAAGTACACCAAGTATAATCGGAATAAGTTTATTTTTCTTTTTTGCTGGCTTTGTCATATAGCGTATTGTTATTTTTAGTTTGAAATTTTTCCTGTTGATTTTAATAGAGTATAATAAGCTAACCTTGCATCGGCTTTGGCCAGTTCAAGATTAATTTTAGCCTGGTATAAAAGCGTTTCTGCATCAATTCTGTCTGTTGCAGATGCAATATTGTTCTTATATTTCGATTCTAATAACCTGTCGTTTTCTACAGCTTGCTCTACCGCTGTTTGCAATACATTGATTTTTTGCATAGCCAGCTTATAATTCTGGTAGTTCTTGTTAATCTCTGTTTTGATCTGATCGTTTAGAATATCTTTCTGAGTGGCTATTTCCTGTTGTTGAATTTTAGCTTCGGCTACTTTATTTTTATTGCTCCACAAGCTACCGATGTTCCATGACAGGTTTGCCCCTAAAGTTACCGGCACAATAAACTGCTGACTTGGCGGAATAAATGAACCGCTTGGATTAATATAATATAGGTTCGCTCCTACGCCTAATGTAGGCCGGGTATTAGCTTTTATAGTTCTGATATTAAAATCAGCTACTTTTTGGTGCAAGTCTGCCTGTTGTAATTCCTGTCTGTTACCGGTTGCCAAATTTAGATAAGTACTTAGCGGCTCAATTGTATTTAAAGGAAGATCGGCATCTGCGATTTTAATTTGTGTATCTTCTGGTAAGCCTAATAAAACATCCAAATTATAGTTAATGATCTTTCTGTTGTTGTCAATTTCTAAATCGGTTAAAGACACGTTTGCCTGTTGTAACTGAAATCTTAGCACATCGTTTTTGGTAACCAGCCCTTGTTCAAAAAAACGTTGGGCTTGTTTTAGCTGACTGGCAACAGCCGCTAAATTTTGCTCTACCACACTTTTGCTCTGGTTAAGTTTATATAAAGAGATATAAGCATTTATAACTGCATAAGTTACTTCTTCTTTATTTTTTGAAGCATCCAGTTGTGCAATCTCTTTAAGCAATTTGGTGGATTCTTGTGCATATTTTAATTTACCACCTCCATACACCAGTTCCTGAACAGATGCAGTTCCTACAAACGCATCAGCGCGGTTAGGCAGATGTATAGGATTACCTCCTCCTATTTTTAAGGTATTGGTTGGTATTTCAGCATGATTATACATAAATCCAACAGAAGCCTCTGGCAGTACATTGTCTTTTGTTACCGCAATTTTTGCAACCGCCTCGTCTATTTTTTGTTGAGACAGTTTCAGATTTTTGCTATTGGTAATCCCTAAATCAATGGCTTCCTGAAGGCTCAAATTCTTTACCTGTTGTGCATAACCCAGTACAGGAAAGAGTATGGCTACTAAAAAGCTTTTCGTTTTAAATTGTATCATTTTTTGGTTTTATTAAATAGGTAAGCATCAAATCTTTAAGATGCGTAATTACTCTCTTCTTTATTTCTTCACGGTGATGTTTTTTGCTCAGATCTATATCACTATCAGGTGCAAGCTTACTCGGTGAACTGGTTACCATTGAAATGGTCCCCATAATGGTAATGATTGTCATTCTGATATCTACCTGCCTGAAAACACCCTCATTAATTCCCTGCTCTATAATGCGTTCTATCACTAACAAATTTTGACGCATAGCTTCTTTAATTTTTTCAAATATTTCGGGTCTTAATGAAGAGAATGATAATTCTCTGTGCATCATTCTGTGAAAACTGTAACTGCCCACAATTCTGTCGGCATACTGTTCTATCACTTTCATCAGTTTATCCAATACTGGTACCTGATCATCATGAATAAGGTTAAGCTGGGTTTTAAAACTGGATACCCGTTCTTCCATGATCTCTACAAAAACTCCCATTTTGCCACCAAAATAATAGTTAATCATAGCCATATTGGCTCCTGATTCTTTAGCAATCTGACGGGTTGATGTGGCTTCGTATCCAAACTCCGCAAAAAGCTGCTCGGCAGCTTTTAAAATATCGGTTCGTTTATCTGCTTTTTCCATCTCTTTTTTTGCGGGCACAAATTTAATCAATCGATTGATTAAATTGCAATACAAATGTGTACGGTTTTACAATTGAATGATATTTTAGTTTTCATGATTATAAAAAAGGTCACCTTAATACAAAGCGACCTTTTTTATATGAATTTTTGATGAATTTTAGTTTAAGCTTTTGAGATAAGCATCTTTTTGCTTTTCTATACCAAGTACAGCAGCTTTAATAGCCGATCCAACTCTGGTGGTTTGTGGTTTAACTGCCATAGTATTGATCGTAGCCAGTGCATCAGTATACCACTTGCCCCATACCTCAATAATATGCTTTTCATCAGATGCTATCTTACCATCCGCAATAGCTTTTTTACTTAAATCAAACTCAGTTTTTAAACGCACCAAAGCGTCGTTTTTCACTTGCGATACTGTTGCTAAGGCTGTGTTCTCATCAGCTGTAACTAAAGTATAAGCAGCTGTTAAAGCACTTACACCCACATTTTTTAAAGTAGCTGGCGAAACTTTGTCAATTCTGTCGTTATCGGTATGATAAAATACATCAGTAAAATGCCACATCAATAATCCCGGTATTTTATTTTGTAAAAATGGTGTGTGGTCGCTTCCGCCTTCAAACGGATTGAAATTTACTACCCAGTTAGCATGTTTTCCTTGTGCCTTGCAGATGTCAAAAATAAAATCGTTGTAATAATGCGGAAACAGATCTTTTTCTTTTACATCACCTGCCCCCCATTCACTGTGCTTATCATTACCGCGGGTCCATATAGCAGATGGATCTGGCATTTTCTCAATTAAAAAGGTTCCTCCTGTTTTCTGGGTGTCTTCGCCTACCATGTCCAAGCTCATTCCCCACTTTATACCTTTGGCCCGCAGGCTGTCTTCAACAATATATCTTCTGGTAGATACAATCTCATCACCCCATAAAAATGTTAAAGTACGTTGAGGTTTAAATTTTCCTGTTTTAATTAAGTTAGCGGTTAAACGAGCCATTTCAGCAAGTGTTCCTACCCCAGAAGCATTGTCATTTGCTCCCGGCTCCTGAACATGGGCACTAAATACAAAACGCTCTTGAGGCAAAACACTACCTTTGGCATTGGCTACAATGGTAAGTTCATCAGCCTGATATATTTTAGTTTTGATATCTACCTTTAATGAAACCGTTCCTTTAAGACAAGCTGCTTTCAGTTTTTCTTTTACTCCATACGACAGCAAAAGCGCCCATATCGGCGAATTTGGCGCTATACTACCAAACTGGATAGAAGTTTGGTGTTTTTCTGGTTGTGTATAGGCTGGCATGCTATAACCCATTACCCCAAGGGCACCTGCTTTTGCTGCCATGTTTGCCAAGCGTGGGGCAGAAACATCCCCAAATACAATCTTACCTTTCAGATCTTTATCTTTCAGATCGTCTGGAGTACCTTTGCCTACAAATACCACTTCGGCAGTTACCCCTCCTTCTGGTGTAGAAGGACAATTGATAGGAATCATGTTACGATTTGTTTTGAAAGCAATTAGCGGTACACTTTCACCCACTATGGTTACACTTGCATCAACAGGCTCCCAAGTATTGCGTTTCATAGGGCGTTTTTCTATACGGTAAGTTAAAGGGGCTTCAAATTCATTGTTCTTTTCTTCAACAAAGCCAGCTTTCTTTAAAATATCTTCTACGTAGCGAATACTGGCATTAAAACCCGTATTACCCGGTACCCGAAAATATTTCTCTACAAATGATGTGGTTTGAAAAGCATTTTTCTCATTAAATCCTTCTCGGGTAAGTTTAAAATAATTATCTACCTGACTTTGCGCAAATAATGTAACAGGCAAAGCAGTTAACAGCATTAAAAATATTTTTTTCATCAATATAATTTTGGTTATAAGCTTATGTGAGCAGTAAACTAATTGTTCGTTCCTTTAAACAGTATAGCTAATTTAGAAGTTAATATGGTTAATTTGTTTTTTACACTTAATTTTTACGTTAATTAATTTAGTTTTCCTTCTGCTCTTTCTTTACGTAGAAGCGCAGCAATATCAACTTTAGGACCGCTTAAAAGGATAATCTGTGCGCCTTTTTCTCTGGCTAAAGGCGTTTTTAACCTTGTTAGAACATCCACATTTTGAAACAGACTACGATCTCTTGTAAAATCAACATTATTTATGGTTTTGATCCTGATTACAGTTTCAATTTTTTGATCCAGGTTAAGCCATTTATCATAATCAGTATTAAAGGCATTGGCTACCAAGCCCTTTTGCTGGGTATAATAATTGATGGCTCCTGCTTGCCCGTAATTATCGCAGAGAATAAAGATGCGCTTCTTATTCGGTATCTGGCTGTACACCGAATCAACTTTATGCGTTAATTCTTTCCACCCTAACATATCCGCGAAATCTTGTGAAATAGGATGTTTTTTACCGTCTTCCCAAGTATGTTCACTAAAGGGTTCCTTTTGCTGTGCTCGTTCTACATATTGGGCTGGTGTAAAGATTGGCAATGAGGTCTTAATCAGTGCATAGCCAAAAAACAATAGGGGTACAAAAAGTGCATATCTCAGGTAATATTTCCACCCTGAACTTAATATGTGGCTAAGGTAAACAGATCCAAAAGCAAAAAATATGGGGTATAGACCTATGGCATAATACGGTTTGGCTTTTAATGTTAAGAATACGGCAATCGTTAGGGCAAAAGCAATAAATAAAAATCTAAATGGCTTAAACGCTCCATATTTAAAGAATGAAATAAAAGCTGCGATAAGGATGAATATAGAACCTATAAAGTAAAAGAACTGTTCTTTTACAAAAGAACTGCGTTGAATATGGACCAACTGTGTATCTGCCAGTTCTTTCATATGTCTAACTACAGGAAAATCATTTTGGTACTGCCATAATAAATTGGGGCTGATCAACACCAAAGCAAGTACTATAGCAAAATACAAATGTTTATTAAAAAATACCTTACGGTGCTTGCTCAATAAGATTGCAGGTAGCAATCCTGCCAAACAAAAAACAATATTGTATTTATTTAGAAATCCTACAGCAAAACAAAACGCTAAAAAATACAGCCATTTATTCCTTTCGGTCTGAACATATCTGATTACACAAAAATAAATCAACGTCCATGCAAGTATATCAAAGGCATTGGGCTGATATAAGATGTTAATCCTCAATAAAACCGAGAGTAGCAATGCTGTACCTGCTAATACATAAGCATAAATGCCTCCTCTGAGGTTTTCAATTGTTTTCCAGACCACCAAAATAGTCAACGCACCAAAGAGTGCCGGGAAAAACCGAATCCAGAAAAAACCATTGCCTAATTGCAGAATAATCCACGATACCCAGGAAATAAATGGCGGAACAGAGTGAAAACCCCAGGCCAGATGCTTAGCCTGATCTAAATGTAAAAACTCATCGCGATGTAATTCATATACCGGATTAACCACCAAAAATTGCAGAACAATTTTTATCAGCAGAAATATAAATAACAACCAATAGGTTTTCCTCATCTTTAGTTAGGCATAGTTTCTTTTAAGGCCATCTGCTCTATTTATTGTTACATCAGATACCTATTTCTTTCCTGCCCTTCTGTTCAATTCATCAACGGGCATAGTCAGCATACGTCCTACAGGTTCTTTTCCTCGGTACGTAATCACTTTTAAAAGACTTGCATCAATCGGTACAACTAAAGGTTCTTTATATTTAGGATAAAAACGGTCTGGTTCTGAATTGTCAAAACTATAATAGATATCCAATCCTTCTATTTCTGTGCTCAAAGTAACCAGCAGGTTCTTATCCCCAGATCTTCTAACGTTAAAAATAGGGTCGTAAACAGCTTTAGAATATTTGGTATCAGCTTCGTCCAAACGCTTAAAGTGTAGCTCTGTACGAGCGATAAAATTATTCCAGTTTTTCTTTTCTTTTGGCGACCATACTGATTCTGCGATAGCAAAAGCCCGTGGCCAAACCATGTACTCTACCTGTCTCATGGTATAGATTTGTTCAGTCCACAAATTACCTTGCCCACCTAAAATATATTTAGGATCTACTCCTTCGGGTACGGGTTCAAATTCATATGTTTTATTTAAGCGTAATGATGCATATACCTTAGGTTCTGATATGGCATCACCCTGCATATAATCTAAATACACAAATTCTGCCGGCGACATTACCACTTCATGTTTGGTTTCTGCGGCTTGTTTACCATATTTGGTGCTACGCCAGTTCATGATCGCTGTACTTTGTTCTATTTTGCCTTCCAGTACTTCATCCCAGGCCATCATTTTCTTACCGTATTTGTTCACGATTTTTTCCAGACGACGCTCAAAATACCCTTGCACCTCAGGCATGGTTTTCAATCCTTCTCGTTTCATTAGGTCGGTTATTGCAGGATTTTTTTCCCAGAAATTATGTGGTGCTTCATCGCCGCCCATATGGAGATATGGGAATGGGAATAATTGTGCCAGTTGTGCAACAACGGTATCTAAGAAAACATAAACTTTTTCGTTTGCCGGGCATAGCGTGTTATCTACCAATGCAAGAGGTGGGGCACCACGGCTCCAGTCCATAATACGTTCGCCGCTGCGTACTTTATAGTTAACTGCATCCGGTGTACATGAAAGCTCAGGATAAGATGCAATTGCTGCTAAACTATGGCCTGGTACATCTACTTCGGGCATAATGTCAACAAATCGCTCTTTGGCATAGGCAATTAGTTCTTTGATATCTTCCTGTGTATAAAAACCTCCGTAATCACGTGGTTCATCTGGTTTAGGCGGAATAAAAGCGCCGAACGAGCCAGTTCTTTTTACATTCCATGCGCCCACTTCGGTTAATTTAGGATATCCTTTTATCTCAATACGCCAGCCTTCATCATCTGTAAGGTGTAAATGAAGCAAATTGTATTTATAACGCACCATGTTATCAATAAACTGTTTCACTTCATCTTTTGTAAAGAAATGACGTACCACATCAAACATCATCCCTCTCCATTTTAAACGTGGATAGTCTGTAATGTCTGCGCAAGGTATTTTCCAGCTGATATCTTTAATGGTCTCTTTACTTTCTATTTCTTTGGGCAACAATTGCAACAAGCTTTGTACACCATAAAAAATACCCGCAGGTTGATTGGCTGTAATAATGATCTGATGAGGCATAACTGATAAACGGTAACCTTCACTGCCAATCAGGGCATCTGTTTTCTCTGTAAGTAAAAGTTTAATGGTTGTGCCACTATGAGCAGATGTAGTTGTGGTACCTACATAATACCCTGTTGCTGTCGCAATACGCTCCTGTAAAAATGCGGTACTTTGTTTAACTTCTAACGGTTTGTTGGTATAAATCAGTACATTTTCGGGCAGTATAAAATGCCCCGCTTTTTTATCTATGGATACCGGCTCAGGTATAATAGCAATTTCTGTATTGATATGGGTAGTGGCCGTATTAGCTGTTTCACGTTCTCCGTCTTTTGTTTGTGCAAAAGCAGATAGGGTAAGCGTTAAAAATACGAAAGGCAGAATAAATTTCATTTCAGGATTCCTTATGCGTGTACTCAAGTTTTTAATACAGCTAAAATATTAATATTTTCCTGATCTATGTAGTATAATTGCTAATAGAAATGTACTTTATCCATTTGAAAACAAAAAAATTACAGTCTTTTTTAGTCCAAGCTCATTTAATTGCGTTTTTTTGTTGAAACTACTTTTAGATACAAATAATTATGAAAAAAATCTTGCTTACCTTTTCTTTCGCAATCGTTTTTGTTTTAAATGCATTTAGTCAGATTTCTTATGGCGTACATGCGGGCATAGGTGTTTACAGAGTAAAAAATTTTATAGCCGACAATGCATTAGCCGGTTTTACAGGAGGCGTGCATGCACAAGTTCCTATAGCTAAATCTTTTACGCTACAACCTGAAGTTAATTTCCAGATGGAGGGCAGTCGCTATAATTATCGTGGGTTTATGGGCGATATAGCAAATGCTGAGTTCGAAGACTCTTATCGTTTTAATTACTTGAATATTCCCATATTGGTAAAATACCAGATTCCTACTACAACACTTAATGTTTTCGCAGGGCCTCAAAGCGGTTTCTTGCTGAGTGCCAAACATAAATCTACACCTAAAGATTACGAAACACATACTTATGATGTAAAAGACCAGATGAATAGCTATGCTTTTTCGGGGGTTTATGGAATTGGATGGGATTTTACTCAACCTAACAATCGCAAAATAAGCTTAGAGGCCAGATATGCTAATGATTTTACCAAATTAGAAAAGGCAGCTTCTTCTAATGCAAAAAATCATGGTTTCTCTTTTATGCTGGCTTACTCTTTCTAATTTTTACCTTAACAGGATACAGTGCTTTTTACCTTAAGCGGTTTTATTTAATTTTGTTGATATGAACAACTTGGCAATTTTAACCGGGGCCGCTTTTGGTACCTTAGCTATAATTTTAGGTGCATTTGGCGCACATGCTTTAAAGAAAATATTAACAGAAGATAAATTAGCCTCTTTTGAAACAGGCATAAAATACCAGATGTACAGTGCCCTATCTTTGTTAGTAATTGGTTTTAATGCCAATTTTAACCTTAAAGCTGTACAATGGAGTTTTTATTTGATAGGCGCAGGCACGATGCTGTTTTCTTTTAGTATTTACCTCTTGTCATTGTCGCAATTACTCAAAACCAATATGAGATTTTTAGGCCCGGTTACACCTTTGGGTGGTTTAATGATGGTTGCCGGATGGATTTGCCTTATTGTCTCTGCGGTCAATTAATTTTGCAAAGTTTAAAAAACCTCCACTTTATTTATTTGATATGTTGATGGCAAAAGCTGTAAACCATATTTGCCCTTTAATTGTTCATTCAATTCGTAGATGGTATTGAATTTTTCCAATTCCATATTGTATTTAGCATCTGTCATTTCATCGCATGAGATAAATAATTTCAGTTTCTTTTGAAAAAATCCGGCCAATTCATTTAATGAGACCCGTAGTATTTTATATTCTTTTTCCGTTGATTGGATTATACCTCCTCCTGTCAGCTCTTCTTTAAATTTCATTAATTTTTCCGGATGGATTATTGCTAATTTATATCCTTCTACTTGCTGAAGTCCCTCCTTTATTGAAAAATTAAATATCCGCTTCAGATCTTCAAGAACTTTTTTCGACTCTGTTTTATAATTTAATGTAGCCAAGGCGCTTTTTAAGTTAATATTAACCAGAATAGTATCGAGCTCAGCCCGCCGATTTTTAAACTGCAGATCAGGTACTTGTAATATGTCTTGAACCACCTCAGTAACTGGAGCTGCTCGGTAATAAATATTTACAGCACTATCTATATCTTTTTGCGTTTTTACTTCATACTTATCTGTAGTTGCGCTCAAGGAAAGTTGATAGCTGTAAATAAAATTATCCTTATTTTGCGTAGAACCATTTGCATAATACTTTCTATATAACTGGCTATTTTGGTTTAGATATACAGGAGCTTCTTCTCCTTTTATGATTTTTTTAAGCGCATCTTCCAGATGTTGTGAACTACCCACCCATATTAAAGTTCTCTTGCTATCTAAAATAGCTGTAAAAGGTCTGGCCTCTATTTCAAAACGTTTAAATACTTGTTGCCTCTGATCAATGAAAAAGCTTAAAGATTTTTTTTTACCTTTTAAAAAGGTAATTACTTTTAATGGTTTCTCATCACTTAAAGCAATTATCTGTACCTGCTTCTTGTATTTCGCCTGTAAACTATCCAGATGTGGAAACGCAGCTATACAGGGACCGCACCACGTTGCCCAAAAATCTATCACAATAATTTTAGAAGGATCTAATTTTGATTGATCAACAGATAATAAGTTAGCCTGTAGAAGATTAATTTTTTCGCCAATCTTAATTTGCGCAAACAGTGACTTTTGAGTTATAATAAGAAGAAAAATAAATAAAGTTAGCTTTTTCATTTTTTAACTATTGATCTTAAAAACACTAAATTAACATTATGTATTTTTATGTAATAGTCAATAGTTTTTTTGAAGACAGAAAGCCTATTGTAGTAGATAGATTACTCTTATTAAGATTAGCTTAAATAGCCGCCTTTACCAAATATGGCAAAATCTCGTTCTGAAAAGCTACAAAATTCTTTCTCACATCAGAATCGCTAACAGAGGTAAATGCAAAAGAAAAAACAATACTCTTACTCGCTTTTAACAGGAACGCTAAACCGTCTCTGCGCGAAGGATTATTTTTAAAATGATCTAGTTCGAGATATGCCGAAAGCAATAAAGCCTCCAACTGATCCGACAAATGTTTTAAGAATTCTTGTGAATTCGCATTTTCGCGAACAAAATCCCAACCTATAAATTCATTACAAACCGTAAATGTTAATCTACAGGTTTTCATTACGAGCGCTTTAAGATGTTCTACTTCGTTACTATGCTGCGCTTTATTACTTAAAATTTCGCGGAGATTAACATTTAGATAATCCATTAAAATGGCATCTAAAATCTGTTCCTTACTTTCAAAATATTTGTAAATAGTGGCCTTGGCTACTCTTGCTTTTTTAGCAATTTCATTAACACTGGTTTTATGGTAACCGTATTTTCTGAATAGCTCTTTGGCCGATCTTACAATACTTTCTTTGATTTTTTCTGGTTCCATTAATTTCTTACTGAGAGGTTACCGCCTGCAATAATAACCGAATACCTTTTTAAAGACCGTTCTGCCGGCCATTTTTGAGGGCTACCATCAAGTAATAAAAATTTACCGTCAGAGCATGGATCGGTAGCCGTAATACCACTATCATCCGGTATAACGGCACAAGCCTTTTCTGGATTTACTGTACTACAACGATCAAATGCTACGTAAGCACCTGTAGGCGTTCTAACAATCATTAAACCTGCAACACCATGGTTTGGCACCAATAACACATTGTTTTTGGCATATATTCCAAACTCTTGTATTGTTACATCATATCTTACCGGATAATCAGGCACAAAGCTCTCTTCTTTTCCGCAAGATGCGAAGAGGAAAAATATGATTATTATGCCTAAAACCCTCCTCATTTTATATTATTGCAGATTTATATTGTTTCAAGAACCGTACATCATTCTCAGAGAACAACCTAAGATCTTTAATCTCGTATTTTAAGTTGGCTATACGTTCTATTCCCATTCCAAATGCAAAACCGCTGTATTTCTTACTGTCTATGCCGCAGTTCTCCAACACGTTAGGATCAACCATACCACAACCCAATATCTCTACCCAACCGCTATACTTACACATCTGGCAACCTGCTCCTTTACAAATTGAGCATGAAACATCCATCTCTGCAGATGGTTCAGTAAAAGGGAAATAAGAAGGGCGGAAACGCACCTTTGTACCCTCACCGTACAACTCCTGTACGAAATAATATAAAGTCTGCTTTAAATCAGCAAATGACACATTTTCATCAACATATAGACCTTCTACCTGATGGAAAAAACAATGCGCCCTTGCAGAAATGGCTTCGTTACGGTACACACGACCAGGCATTAAAGCTCTGAATGGTGGCTGACCGGCTTCCATCATACGTACCTGAACAGATGAAGTATGGGTACGTAAAGCAATATCTCCTTTTTCTCCACCTTTTTTAATGAAGAAAGTATCCTGCATATCACGTGCCGGATGCTCCTCAGGAAAATTAAGTGCAGAGAAATTGTGCCAATCGTCTTCAATTTCAGGCCCCTCGGCTACGCTAAAACCCAGTTTATTAAAAATCTCAATGATTTCTCTTCTTACCAGTGCCAAAGGATGTCTAGTTCCTATTTCAAAACCTTCGCCCGGAAGGGTAAGGTCAAGGTGGTCTGCGTTACTTTTTTCTGCAGATGCCTGTGTTACTTCAGCAATGCTCTGATATTTTTGTTCGGCAAGCTGCTTAAACTGGTTCAACACTTTCCCTAAAGTTCTTTTTTCTTCGGGCGAAACAGCTTTGAATTCATCAAAAATATCTTTGATAATACCTTTGGTCCCTAAAAAACGAATACGGAATTTCTCCAGCTCGTCGGCCTTATCAGTATTAAAAGCGTTTATTTCTGCAGTATATTGGTCTATTTTATGTTGTAACATATGGCCAAATATACATCATTTTATCTTTTTATTTTGTCAGCCTGAGTTCAAAAACTTACATATTAGCCAGTTAAACAAATAAAACATACTCATTCATTATAAAAAATAGCTTTTATAAATATCGTTTTTCAACGTTGTTTATCAGAAAATATAACAGCAAGAGATTTCTTGTGCCAAGAAAATGAAAAGGCATCTAAAGTTAGCCGTCATTCCGTTCTTGATCCGGAATTTATCCAATATCCTGAAATAAATTCAGGATGAACAAGCTAATCGTTAGATGCCCTCTATTGAAAATTGAATACCTGATTATTTGATTACACCCAATTCTTTACCAACTTTGGTAAACGCGGCAATGGCTTTATCTAAATGGTGTTGTTCATGCGCAGCAGAAAGTTGCACCCTGATACGGGCTTTACCCTGTGGCACTACCGGATAGAAAAACCCGATTACATAAATACCTTCATCTAACATTTTTGCCGCAAATTCCTGTGCTACTTTGGCATCGTACAACATCACCGGAACAATAGGATGAAAACCAGGTTTAATGTCAAAACCAGCTTCGGTCATTTTTTCACGGAAATATTTTGTATTATACTCTAATTTATCTCTCAGCTCGGTGGTTTCGCTCAGCATATCTAAAACAGCAACAGAAGCACCTGCAATTGCCGGAGCTAAGGTGTTAGAAAATAAATACGGACGTGAACGTTGACGTAACATCTCTATAATTTCTTTACGACCAGAAGTAAAACCACCTGAAGCGCCACCCAATGCTTTACCTAAGGTACCTGTGATGATATCGATACGGCCCATTACATTAAAATGCTCGTGCGTACCTCTTCCTGTTTTACCAATAAAGCCAGAACAATGTGATTCATCAATCATTACCAATGCTTCATATTTATCCGCTAAATCGCAAATCTTATCTAAAGGGGCTACTGCGCCATCCATAGAAAAAGCACCATCGGTAACAATTAATTTATGACGGCAGTTCTTGGCGGCGATCAATTGCTGCTCCAGATCTTCCATATCGCAGTTCTTATAGCGGAACCTTTGGGCTTTACATAAACGTACACCATCTATAATAGAAGCATGGTTCAGTTCATCTGAGATAATGGCGTCTTCTGCGCCTAAAAGCGGTTCAAAAACACCTCCGTTAGCATCAAAAGCAGCAGCATACAAAATCGTGTCTTCTGTGCCTAAAAATTCAGCTATCTTGGCTTCAAGTTCTTTATGTACATCCTGTGTACCACAAATAAAACGTACTGAAGACATCCCGTAACCATGTTTATCAAGAGAATCTTTGGCAGCTTGCAAAACTTTAGGATGCGATGAAAGACCTAAGTAATTATTGGCGCAAAAATTAACGACTTCTGCACCTGTGCTCACTTTAATATCGGCTCCTTGCGGGGTTACGATTATTCTTTCTTTTTTATATAGCCCGGCCTTTTCAATTTCTTCGAGCTCTTTTTGTAATACGGGTTGTAATGTTTTGTACATGATATTTATGTTTTTAGCCTTTAGGGCACAGCACAAATATAGTATTTTGTCAATTAACAAACTTTAACAACCAATTTCCATGATCTTTTACTTATTTTAGTTCCAAAACTACTTATGCCTAAAACCTTAAAGCTATTCTCACTACTTCTTTTATGCTACAATTTATGTATTGCACAACAGTTTAGCATTACAGGAAAAGTTACCGATAAAGAAGGCCTTGCCATTCCCTTTGCTTCTGTGATCATCAAAAATACCAGTAAAGGTGTTTCGGCAAATGAACAAGGTATTTATAACATCAAAACCGACAATAGTGAAATTACATTGATATTTAAGGCCATTGGTTATAAAAACAACGAAAAACAGCTTCAGCTCATTTCAACATCAACTACCTTTAACTGTTTACTGGAACCGGAACAATACACTTTGAACAGTGTTACCATTAAGGCCGGAGGCGAAGATCCTGCTTACAGAATCATACGTGAAACCATAAAAAAGCGCAAGTACCACCTAAACGAAGTGAGTTCTTACAGCAGAGATGTTTATATTAAAGGTTTGCAAAAATTGGTTGGTGCGCCTAAAAAATTCTTTGGCAGAGATATTCAAAAAATACTCAGTTTAGATACAAACCGCAGCGGTATTTTATATCTTTCTGAATCGCAATCTCATTACTACTTTGAAAAGCCTAATAAAATAAAAGAAGAAATGTTCTCTTCTAAAGTATCAGGCAGGAACAATGCGTTTAGCTACAACAAAGCTTCAGATCTGCAAATCAACTTCTATGATAATCTTTTATTAGAAAGCTCGGGGCTGAGCTCAAGAAGTTTTGTATCGCCTATTGCCGATAATGCCTTGTTCTACTATAATTATAAATTATTGGGCAGCAGCAATGAAAACAATGTGATCATCCATAAAATAGCGGTTGAACCTAAACGCAAGAATGATCCGGCTTTTAGAGGGATTATATATATTGCCGATGAGCTGTGGCGCTTAACAGGCGTAAATGTAAACCTGACTTCTGATGCCGGCATTAATCTGCTCGACACTTTAAATATTACCCAGCAGTTTGTAAAGGTTGATCAATTTTATATGCCTTCAACCATACAGTTCAATTTTAATGGCAATGTTTTGGGATTTAAGTTTAAAGGCTATTATGTGGGTATGTTTAGCAATTACGCTGTCAACCAAAAATTTCCAAAAGATTTTTTCACCTCCGAGATTTTAAAAATTACCAAGGCCGTTAACAAAAAAGACTCTTTGTATTGGGCAGAAAACCGACCTATACCGTTAACTCAAGAAGAAAAACTAGACTATAAGAAAAAAGACAGCATTGCGGTTTTAAAAGAATCGAAACATTATCTGGATTCTGTTGAGAAAGCCAGCAACAACTTTACCTTAGGTAAAATACTGATTACCAGTTACAGCCATAATAACCGGTATGAGAAGATACGTTATGACTTTGATCCACTTGTACGTTCTGTACTTTTTAATACCGTTGAGGGATTTGCGCTGAAATATGGTGTAACTTTTACCAAACGACTGGAAGACAGAAGATATTATTCGATACGCCCAGATTTACGATATGGCTTTTCCAATAAAACTTTTACCGCTAGTTTAAGTGGCAACTTCTATTACAATCCTGTAAAAAGAGCACAGATAGGTGGAAGTTTTGGTTCATCTATTAATGATTTGAACAACTATGGAAGCATGGATCTTTTATCCAACAGTGTAAACTCTTTGATTTTTGAAACCAATCTTTCTAAATTTTATAAGAAAGAATTTGGCAACGTGTATGCAACCCGCGAACTGGCCAATGGTTTACAAGCTTATTTAGGCTTATCGTTTACCAACAATCATGCGCTGATTAATCATTCTAATACAAAAATCAGGGATATAGCAGATAAAGAATATACTTCTAATAACCCATTTACACCTGATGTAGAAACTTACCTGTTTCCTAATTATAAAGCAGCAAGCATGAACGCGCAATTGAGTTATACTTTTGGGCAGAAATACATTACCCGTCCCGATGGTAAGTTTTACACCGAAGCTAAATATCCAAGAATAACTATAGAATACAGAAAAGGGATTAAAAACCTGTTTAACAGCAATGTAGATTATGATTTCATTTCAGCAGAAATCTCTAAAGAAAATATCAGTTCGGGGCTATGGGGTTACTCTTCATTTTCCATAGGTGGCGGAACGTTCTTAAACAACAGCAGTGTATTTTACCCTGAATTCAAACATTTCAGAGGTAACAGTTCATTGGTATTTCCTCCTAATTTAAGAAAATTCAGGTATCTTGATTTTTATCTTTACAGCACATCCAAACATTATTTCGAAGCACATTACGAACATAATTTTGCCGGTTTTATCACCAATAAAATTCCTTTGTTGCGTAAGTTAAAACTCGAAGAGTATGTTGGCGTTAATTTTTTAACCCAGCCAGATAAGCGAAATTATACTGAGTTCTTCTTTGGTTTGCAACGCTTACTATTTAGTGTGAGTTATGGCTATGCTTATGATGGCAATAAGAAAGTACAACAGGGTTTCCGTATAGCTTACGGGTTTTAAAAAGTGATTGATATCACATTGCATTGACTTTAATTCATTTTATTTATCTTTGCAGCAACATTAAACGCCGTTTACAGCGGTATCAATGAAGCTATGAAATATAACACTTTACTTTATTACTGCTATTCGCCTATAGCAGATGCTGAACAATTTGCAGCAGATCATTTAAAATTTTGTAAGTCATTAAATCTGGTTGGTCGTATCATCGTAGCTGATGAAGGGTTAAATGGCACTGTTTCGGGCACAGTTGAGGCTTGCAAAGCTTACATGGAACATATACATGCCGATGAGCGTTTTGCCAAAACAGAATTCAAAATAGATGAGGTTGAAGAACCGTCGTTTATTAAAATGCATTGCCGTTATAAACAAGAAATTGTGCACTCGGGCCTAAGAGATAGTTCTATTATCGATCCGAACAAACAGACTGGCAAGCATTTAGAGCCTAAAGAGTTCAGCGAGATGATGCACGATGAAGATGTAGTAGTTTTAGATGTACGATCTAACTACGAGCATAATTTAGGCAAATTTAAAAACGCAGTTACCTTAGATATAGATAACTTCAGAGATTTTCCTGATCAAATTGAGGCTTTAGCCCAATATAAAGACAAGAAAATTCTAACTTATTGCACAGGTGGCATTAAATGTGAAAAAGCATCAGCATTGCTTTTACACCATGGTTTTAAAGATGTTTACCAGCTGCACGGTGGTATTATCAAATATGGTAAAGAAGCCGGAGGTAAAGATTTTGAGGGTAAATGTTACGTTTTCGATAACCGAATTGCCGTAGATGTAAACTCGGTAAATCCTCAGGTAATTAGTAAATGTTTGAATTGTGGTACGACTACGCCAAAAATGATCAATTGCGCAAATCCTGAGTGCAATGAGCACTTTACACAATGTGACGAATGTGGTGAAAAAATGCAAGGCTGCTGTTCTGTTGAATGTATGGAACACCCTCGCCGTAGGCCTTATGATGGTACCGGATATTATGTAAAAGTACCACAGCCCGTAGCAAGCAAATAAGATGCGAGCCCTTTTTACCATTATCTTTCTAATGATTTCAAATACCTTCATGACATTAGCATGGTACGGTCATTTGCGATTTAAGGATATGGAATGGAGTAAGAACTTAGGGCTTATCAGCATTATTGCATTAAGTTGGGGTATTGCCTTATTTGAATATATTTTTCAAGTACCAGCCAACAAATATGGTTTTAAAGAAAATGGAGGCCCTTTTAGCCTAATGCAATTAAAAGTATTGCAGGAGGCTATTTCTATAAGCGTTTTTCTGATTTTTTCTATCTTACTATTTAAAACAGAGAAAATAGCCTGGAATCATTATGTGGCATTTTGCCTCATCATCTTGGCTGTTTTCTTTGCTTTCATCAAAAAGTAACCCTTTCATCCGGAGCAGGTTTACAAAAATTAACATTTAATCCATTGTCTGCACACAAAAAATAGCTTAGCTTAGCTAAAAAACTATTTTATGGATTTACCTAATATTTTTACCAAAGAGGTATCAGAACAAGTGATCAACCGTATAAACCAGTTGCAAAATAGTTCACAACCTTTATGGGGTAAAATGAACGTGGCGCAAATGCTGGCACATTGCTGCGTAACTTATGAAATGATCTATACGGACAAACATCCAAAACCCAATTTTTTAATGGGCTTTATGTTGAAAAAGTTTGCTAAAAAATTTGTGGTCAGTGACAAACCTTTTCCCAAAAACTCTAAAACAGCTCCTGTTTTTATCATCAGTGATGAAAGAGAATTTGAAAGTGAAAAAAACCGTTTGATTGAATATATCCGCCAAACCCAGATATTAGGCGAATATGCTTTTGATGGCAAACTTTCACATTCGTTTGGAGAATTAAGTGCCAACGAATGGAATAATATGTTTTATAAGCATTTAGATCACCACCTTAATCAGTTTGGAGCATAAAAAAGAGGCTGCTTGAGAAAACTTTCCTATCCGTCATCCTGAACTCGTTTCAGGATCTAAAGATTCCGTATCAGGTACGGAATGACGGTAATGTCTTTTCAAACAGCCTCAAATATCATATTAATGACCGAAATTATTCTGCCATATTATGGTAAACCGCCTGAACGTCATCATCCTCTTCAAGCTTATCTATCAGTTTCAATACATCAGCGGCCTGCTCTTCAGAAACCGGATGATGAGATAAAGCGATGCGCTCTAATTTAGAACTTTTTAATTCAATGCCTTTTTCTTCAAGCGCTTTTTGCAGGGAACCAAAGCTCTCAAAAGCACCTTGAGCTACTACAATATCGTTACCCTCTTCATCGGCTTCTACATACAATTCTTCTAAACCTGCATCAATCAGTTCAAATTCCAGTTCTTCTAAATCAAGCTCATCAGTAGGGGCAAATCTAAAAATAGACTTACGGTTAAATACAAAATCCAAAGATCCGGTTTTACCTAAAGCACCTCCGGTTTTGTTAAAATAACTACGCACGTTAGCAACTGTGCGGTTGGTATTATCAGTAGCAGTTTCTATCAGCACAGCTACACCATGTGGTGCATATCCTTCATAAACAATTTCCTCATAGTTGGCCATTGTTTTATCAGACGCTCTTTTAATTGCGGCATCTACCCTGTCTTTAGGCATGTTTACAGCTTTGGCATTCTGTATGGCAGTACGTAAGCGCGAATTGGTTTCGGGATGTGGGCCACCTTCTTTAACAGCAATTACAATATCTTTACCTATACGGGTAAACTGAACGGCCATTTTTGCCCAACGTTTAAATTTTCTTTCTTTTCTAAATTCAAAAGCTCTTCCCATTTTGTTTATATTTTATTCTGGATGCAAAAAATATTGCATCTGTTTTTACATTTAGTTTTTTTACTTTTTTAAGTTGTTCAGCATTTCAGTGGTCATTTTAGCCAAATCAAACTGTGGCTGCCAGTTCCAGTCTTTTACCGCATAAGAATCATCTATAGAACCCGGCCAGCTATTAGCAATGGCCTGTCTTGGATCATTCTCTACATAACCTAATTTAAAATCAGGTAAATGTTTACGGATCTCTGCGCCTAATTGTTCAGGTGTAAAACTTACACCTGCCAGGTTATAGCTCGATCTGATGCTGATCTTTTCAGCAGGAGCATCCATCAATTCAATGGTTCCTCTGATAGCATCGTCCATGTATAACATAGGTAATTCGGTTTGTGCAGATAAAAACGAATTGTAGCTGTTTTTCATCAATGCATCATGAAAAATATGCACAGCGTAATCAGTTGTTCCTCCGCCCGGGGCAGCTTTCCAGCTAATCAATCCAGGATAACGGATACTGCGCACATCTAAATCGTATTTCTGATGGTAATATTCGCACCAGCGCTCACCGGCCAGCTTACTAATTCCATAAACCGTATTAGGATCCATGGTGCAGAATTGAGGAGTATTGTTTTTTGGAGAATTTGGCCCAAATGCAGCAATAGAACTTGGCCAGTATACTTTAGCCGTTCTGTAAGCTAATGCAAAATCCAGTACGTTTAAGAGACCGTTCATATTTAGGTCCCAAGCTAATTTAGGGTTCTGCTCACCCGTAGCCGATAGTAATGCAGCCAGTAAATAAACCTGTGTAGGCTTGTATTTTTCAAAAGTAGCCTTTAAGATATCTTTATCTAAAACGTTAACAAATTCAAAAGGACCAGCATTTTTTATTTCATAATCTGGTCTTCTTATATCACAAGCAACCACCTGATTGCTGCCATATGCTTCTCTCAGAGCCGTTACCAGTTCAGTACCGATCTGTCCGTTTGAACCTAACACTAAAATCGTTTCTTTCATTTATTGCAATGATTTTTCACAAAGGTAAAAAAATGCACCTAATGCACTTAATCAAAATAAATTATCAACTTAATATTTTTAACAACTTAATTTCTTATTATTACACTTCAAAACAAACATCTTCAATACGAAATAAAGTGAAATACAAAATAAAACAAATTCAACTTTTATCTATATAGATCTTTAATAGGAATACATAAAAAGAAATTGCCATTATTTGTATCGGCTTGAGATAAAATTTAGTAATATTACATAGTGTTATAAACACACCGTTATAAACCTAAAAAAAATGAACAGAAGAGAAGCACTGAAAAATGTTGCTATTTTATTAGGAACCACTATTTCGGCAAGTACCACAACCATACTCTTTGAGAGTTTTACACTTCCCGAAAATGAAAAAAATGCTGTTGCATTTACAGATGAACAAAAGAAAATCCTGACCGAAATGGCAGAGATTATTATGCCTACAACCAAATCATCTCCGGGTGCCAAAGCTGCCGGAGTAGGCAAGTTTATCCCGATGATGGTTAACGATTGTTATCCGGCCAAACAACAACAACGTTTTGCAAAAGGGTTGAGCGAATTTGAAGAAAGGGCTAAAGCCGAATTTGGCAAGAACTTTTTAGCGTTAAACAATACCGAGCGCACTAAAATGCTGGTTGATCTGCGATTAGGAGCCATTGCCCAAAAAGAAAGTAAAGATGCGGCAACTGCCGATATTTCTTATTTCTTTACCATTACCCGAGATCTTACTATTTTAGGCTACTTCGCTTCAGAGGTTGGCTGCACACAAGCCAGAGCTTATTTACCAATTCCCGGCCGTTACGATGGAAATGTGCCATTAAAACCCGGACAAAAATCGTGGGCTACTTAATTATCAATAAACCTCAGACTAAAACAACATGAACATAAACACAAACCTTAAAGCAGAAAACACTTATGATGCCATTGTTGTAGGTTCAGGTATAAGTGGTGGTTGGGCAGCAAAAGAACTTACAGAAAAAGGATTAAAGGTATTACTCTTAGAAAGGGGAATGAATATAGAGCACGTAAAAGATTACGATGCCGCGATGAAAAACCCCTGGGATATTAAACATGCCGGTCGTCTTACTGAAGAAATGAAAAGAACACATCCGGTACAAATGAGAGACTATCCTTATAATGAAGCTACAGAAAAATGGTGGGTTAACGATTTGGAATGCCCTTATACAGAAGTAAAAAGATTTGACTGGTACCGCGGTTTTCACGTTGGCGGTAAATCATTAATGTGGGGCAGACAGAGTTACCGTTTGAGCGATCATAACTTTGAAGACAACGCAAGAGACGGTCACGGAATAGACTGGCCTATACGCTATAAAGATTTGGCAAAATGGTACGATTACGTCGAACGCTTTGCCGGTATAAGTGGTCAGGCAGAAAATTGGCCGCTCCTTCCCGACGGACAGTTTCTTCCTCCTATGCAGTTAAACTGCGTAGAAAAAAGCGTTAAGGCACGTATAGAAGAACGCTATAACAAGCAAAGAATAATGACCATTGGTCGTGTGGCCAATCTTACAGTTCCACATAAAGGAAGAGGTAGCTGCCAATACCGTAATCTATGCAGCAGAGGTTGTCCGTTTGGTGCTTATTTTAGCACACAGTCTTCTACCCTGCCAGCCGCAATGGATACGGGCCGATTAACTTTAAGGCCTTACTCTATTGTAAACCATATCATTTACGATAAAGACACTAAAAAAGCTAAAGGCGTAATGGTAATTGATGCCGAAACCAATAAAAGCATGGAGTTTTATGCCAAACTGGTTTTTGTAAATGGCTCAACTTTAGGTACTACATTTATCCTTCTTAATTCTACTTCTGATGCGCATCCAAATGGTTTAGGTAATGCAAGCGGGCAATTAGGTCACAATTTAATGGACCACCATTTCCGTTGTGGCGCCAGTGGTGAGGCCGAAGGCTTTGACAACAAATACACCTATGGCCGCAGGGCAAATGGCATTTATGTTCCTCGTTATCAGAATTTTGGAAACGACAAACGTGATTATTTAAGAGGATTTGGTTACCAGGGAGGCGCCAGCCGCCAAAACTGGCAGCGCGATGTGGCCGAATTATCATTTGGTGCAGGCTTAAAAGAAAAAATGACCAAGCCAGGCAAATGGACCATGGGATTAGGGGGATTTGGTGAAATGCTGCCTTATTATGAAAACAGGGTTTACATTGACCACACTAAAAAAGACAAATGGGGTCAGCCGGTACTGGCAATAGATTGCGAGTACAAAGAGAACGAGAAAAAAATGCGTCTTGACATGATGAATGATGCTGCTGAAATGCTTGAAGCAGCTGGTATGAAAAATGTCAAAACTTACGATAACGGTTGCTACCCAGGTATGGCTATCCACGAAATGGGTACCGCAAGAATGGGTAAAGACCCTAAAGAGTCTGTGCTAAACGAATGGAATCAAATGCACGAAGTTAAGAATGTATTTGTTACAGATGGTTCATGTATGCCTTCTATAGGTTGTCAGAACCCTTCATTAACATTTATGGCATTAACTGCCCGTGCTGCAGATTATGCAGTTAAAGAACTTAAAAAAGGTAACATCTAATTGAGCCAAAAGATACGAAGTATAAGATTTAAGGTACTCCAACCCTAAATCTTATACTTCTTACCTTACACCTTAGAAACATGGAACAAAAAATAAGAATGGGGATGATTGGCGGTGGCAGAAATGCTTTTATAGGCGCTGTTCACCGCATGGCTGCTAATTTAGATGGATTAATAGAATTATGTTGCGGGGCTTTAAGTTCTGACCCTGAAAACGCAAAAATATCGGGAAGAGAATTATTTCTTTCTGAAAACAGAATATATGGCAGCTACGAAGAAATGATAGCAAAAGAACGTAACCTGCCTGTACATGAAAGAATGCAGTTTGTGAGTATTGTTACACCTAACCATAAACACTTTGAACCAGCTATGCTGGCTTTATCAAACGGCTTTCATGTACTGATTGATAAGCCCGTTGCCTTTAGCCTTGCAGAAGCAAAAGCTTTACAGCAAAAGGTTAAAGAAACAGGTTTACAACTTTGCCTTACCCATACTTATTCGGGTTACCCAATGGTAAAACAGGCAAAACAAATGGTTGCTAACGGCGATTTTGGTCAAATTAGAAAAATCTGTGTATTGTACCCGCAGGGCTGGTTAAGCGAAAATACAGACAGCAGCAACAAACAAGCGGCCTGGCGTACCGATCCTTCAAAAAGTGGTATTAGCGGTTGCATGGGCGATATAGGTACACATGCTGCACATTTAGCAGAATACATCTCTGGCTCAAAAATAACCAAAATCTGCGCAGACCTGAATACAGTAGTTAAAGGAAGAAAACTGGACGATGATGGTAACATTCTGCTAAAATTTGACAATGGTGCCAATGGCATATTGATGGCTTCGCAGATTGCAGCCGGAGAAGAAAATGCATTAAAAATTTCTGTATATGGAGAAAGAGGCTGTTTAGAATGGCATCAGATGGATCCTAATAACTTAATTGTACGCTGGTTAGATCAGCCTATGCAAATTTACAGAACTGGTAATGCCTATCTGCTCGAAATTGCAAAGCAAAACACACGTACACCTGCCGGCCATCCCGAAGGTTACCTCGAAGCCTTCGCTAATATTTACAGAAACTTTGCCTTAACCTTAAACGCTTTACAAAACCAGGAAAAACCTTTGCCTCAGTATTTAGATTTTCCAGGTATAGAAGATGGCGTAAGAGGAATGGCCTTTATCGAAAATGTGGTTGCCTCTGGCAAATCAGATTTAAAATGGCATAATTTTGAAATATAGAATATGAAAACCATACAAGGACCCGCAGTATTTTTAGCCCAGTTCATTAGCGACGAAACACCTTTCAATTCATTAGATTCTATTTGCAAATGGGCAGCCGATTTAGGTTTCAAGGGCATACAGATGCCTACTTTAGACTCTCGTTTTATTGATTTGAAACTGGCAGCCGAAAGCAAAACCTATGCTGATGAGTTAATCGGAAAAGTTGCTGCTCACGGATTAAAAATAACAGAACTGTCTACACATTTACAAGGACAACTCATTGCCGTACATCCGGCTTACAACGAGCTTTTTGATGCATTTGCTGCACCTGAAGTAAGAAATAATCCAAAAGCACGTACCAAGTGGGCCGTGCAGCAACTTAAATATGCGGCTAAAGCTTCTCAAAATTTAGGATTAAAGGCACATGCCACTTTTAGCGGCTCTTTACTATGGCAGTTTTTTCATCCCTGGCCGCAACGCCCTGAAGGTTTGGTTGATGAAGCTTTTACCGAACTGGCCAAACGCTGGTTGCCTGTACTAAATGAATTTGACCGATGCGGCGTAGATGTATGTTATGAAATCCACCCCGGCGAAGATCTTTTTGATGGCATTACCTATGAAATGTTCTTAGAAAAAGTAAACCAGCACCCACGTGCCTGTCTATTATATGACCCTTCTCACTTTGTACTTCAACAGTTAGATTATATCCAGTATATCGATTTTTACCATGAACGCATTAAAGCATTTCATGTTAAAGATGCCGAATTTAATCCAACGGGCAAACAAGGTACTTTTGGAGGTTACCAAAGCTGGCTGAACAGAGCGGGCAGGTACCGCTCACCAGGCGACGGACAGGTAGATTTCAAAACCATTTTCAGCAAATTAACTCAATATGGATTTGAAGGTTGGGCTGTAATGGAATGGGAATGCTGTCTTAAAAATCAAGAAGACGGAGCCAGAGAAGGTGCTGAGTTTATTAAAAAGCATATCATCAATGTAACACATAAAGCATTTGATGATTTTGCTGCAACCAATGCCGATGATAACCTCAACAAAAAAGTATTAGGCTTATTATAAATTAATTTTTTGCTCCTATATTTAACTAACAAAAACTAACACACATGAAAAAGAGATTTTTAATAGTAGGAACCGTAGTTTTATTTGCCATATCATTTACCAGAGCAGATAGTAAAGTTAAAACCGAACCCGATAGCCCAAACCCGGCTATTAACATTACCCCGATACAAATGACCGGAGGAGAATTACTAATTGCAAAAGCAGATTGTATTGGCTGTCACCACAAAACAAATAAACTGATTGGCCCTTCTTATACCGATGTGGCAAAAAAATATCCTAACAACGAGAAGAGCATCAGTTATCTGGCCGATAAAATCATCAAAGGCGGTTCGGGCGTTTGGGGAAAAATACCAATGACCCCTCATCCAAAAGTTACTAACGCAGATGCTAAACTGATGGCCAAATACATTTTGTCCTTAAAAAAATAAACATAATCAACCCAAACCTATTTAAAGTATGAGCACAGAAACTGACCAAAAATTGGCTCAAAGCAGAAGAAGTTTTTTGAAAAACAGCGCCATTGCCGGAGCTGCTTTCATGATTGTTCCAAGACATGTTCTGGGAGGTAAAGGCTTTTTAGCCCCCAGCGACAGGCTTATCGTAGCCGGGATTGGCGTAGGTGGAAAAGGCGACTCTGATTTGCGTATGATCAGCGAAAGCGGAAAAGCCGACATTGCTTATTTATGTGATGTTGATACCCGACGAGCGGCAAACAGCGTTAAACGTTTCCCCAAAGCCAAATTTTATAAAGACTGGCGTGAAATGTTCGACAAAGAACATAAAAATTTTGATGCCGTTACAGTTTCAACCCCAGATCATAATCACGCCATACAAGCACTTGCCGCTATGCAGCTCCGTAAACACGTGTACGTACAAAAACCGCTTACACATGATATTTACGAAGCCCGTATTTTAACGGCAGCCGCCAAAAAATATAAGGTAGTAACTCAAATGGGCAACCAGGGTGCCAGTAATGATGGTCCCCGTTTATTGAGAGAATGGTATGATGCAGGCTTAATTGGCGATGTGCATACTGTTTATGCATGGACAGACCGTCCAGTATGGCCTCAGGGAATAGCATGGTCTAAAACCAGTGCCGAAGTACCGAAAGAATTAGACTGGGATTTATGGCTGGGTACCGCGCCTTACAAAGATTATGTAGAAAAATTAGTTCCTTTTAACTGGAGAGGCTGGTGGGATTATGGTACCGGCGCTTTAGGTGATATGGGCTGCCACTTATTAGAAACCCCTTTCAGCGTGCTTAATCTTAAATACGCTACAGAAGTTGAAGCCAGCGTAGGTTCAGTATATGTAGATGAATTTAAACGTGGCTATTTTCCTGAAAGTTGCCCACCATCAAGCCATGTTACTTTAAAATTCCCTAAAACAGATAAAACAGCAGGAGATGTGACCGTACACTGGATGGATGGTGGTATACAACCTACACGTCCTGAAGAATTAGGCGCCGATGAAATGTTTGGAGATGGTGGTAACGGTACGCTATTTATCGGTACAAAAGGCAAAATGATGAGCAACACCTATGGCGATAAAGCCCGTTTGTTACCTTTGTCGAGAAACGAAAATCTAAATGTTCCGCAAAAATTCGCCCGTGTACCTAATCAGGCTTCAGGCCATTATGCGCAATGGGTTGAGGGCTGTATTGCCGGCTATGGTAAAAAAGAACTGAGCTCGCCATTTGAAATTGCAGGTCCATTAACAGAATGCTTACTGATGGCCAATTTAGCTATCCGTGCTGCCGATATACAAAACCTCGATGCAAAAGGAAAAGTGAGCTATCCTGGCCGTTATAAAAAATTATTATGGGATAATAACCAAATGAAGGTAACCAATTTTGACGATGTAAACCAGTTTGTAAAAAGACAATACAGAAACGGCTGGTCTTTAGGCGAAAAATAACATTAACTAAACAGATGAAAAAATATATCACAACTTTTATACTTTTTACAGCCTTAGGCTCAGCAGCATTTGCTCAAAAAGCTGAAAAAGGATTTAAAGCCATTTTTGATGGCAAAACCACAAAAGGCTGGCATACTTATGGAAAAGATTTTGCAGGTAAAGGCTGGACCGTAGAAGACGGTGCCATTCACTTTGACCCTAAAGCCAAAAATAACGATGGCGGCGATCTGGTTACAGACAATGAATACGGCAACTTCCATTTAAAATTAGAATGGAAAGTAGCCCCTAAAGCAAACAGCGGCATCATTTTTTACGTACATGAAGACCCCGCTAAATACAAACAAACTTACCTTACAGGCCCCGAAATGCAGGTTCTAGATAATGAAGGTCATCCTGACGGCAAAATAACCAAACACCGTGCAGGCGATTTGTATGATATGGTAAAAAGTAGCAGCGAACCTGTAAAACCTGTGGGCGAATGGAATGAGGCAGAAATTATTTCAGATAAAGGAAACCTTACTTTAATTCTGAACGGGGTTGCCGTAGTAAAAACAACTTTATGGGATGACAACTGGAAAAACCTGATTGCCAACAGCAAATTTGCAAAATGGGAAGGTTTCGGCACCTATAAAACCGGTAAAATCGCTTTACAGGACCACGGCGATGAAGTATGGTACCGCAACATCAGAATCAAAAAACTATAAAAACCTTAAAAGTGTAAGCGCTCAAAAGCCTTACACTTTTTTACTGAATAAAACTAACAAACATGAATACTACTATACGCTTTAAACTATCATTTATGATGTTCCTCGAATTTTTTATTTGGGGAGGATGGTTTGTAACCCTTGGTACATTTCTGGATAAAAATCTTACGGCTTCGGGGCCAGAAATTGGTGCTGTATTTTCTACCCAGTCATGGGGGGCGATTATTGCTCCGTTCATTATTGGTTTAATTGCCGACAGGTATTTTAATGCCGAAAGAATATTAGGTATTTTGCACATCATAGGCGCCATATTAATGTACCAGATGTATAATGCAACCAATATTTCGGTATTTTATCCTTATGTATTTGGATATATGGTATTGTATATGCCTACTTTAGCATTGGTAAACTCGGTTTCTTTTAACCAGATGGGCGATCCTGAAAAAGAATTTTCAAGTATCAGAATTTGGGGAACTCTTGGCTGGATTTTCGCGGGTGTGCTGATCAGCTACTTTTTCCATTGGGACTCACAAGCATCAACTGCAAACGGCGCGTTAAAAAACACTTTCTTATTATCAGCAATTGCTTCACTGGTCTTAGGTTTATTTAGTTTTGCTTTACCAAAAACACCACCTAAAAACCAATCGACAGAAAAGGTAAAAGTGTCTGAAATTTTAGGTTTAGATGCTTTAAAACTACTCAAAGACAAGAACTTCCTGATTTTCTTTATCTCATCAGTATTAATCTGTATCCCATTAGCTTTTTATTACCAAAATGCCAATTTATTTCTTTCTAAGATAGGCGTAGATAATCCGACAGGAAAAATGACCATCGGTCAAGCTTCAGAAGTGTTATTCTTATTGGCAATTCCGGTTTTCTTTAAAAAATTTGGTTTCAAAAAAACCATATTGGTAGGTATGCTGGCATGGACAGTAAGGTACTTGCTATTTGCTTTTGGTAATGCCGGCGAATTGAGCTTTATGCTTATTTTGGGCATTGCACTCCATGGTATTTGCTATGATTTCTTCTTTGTATCAGGACAAATTTATACCAACTCTAAAGCAGGCGAGAAATTTAAAAGTTCAGCTCAGGGACTTATCACTTTGGCTACCTATGGTGTAGGTATGTTAATTGGCTTTATTGTTGCTGGACAAATTACCGAAACTTATAAGACCAATGGTCTTGAAGATTGGAAAATGATATGGACAATTCCAGCTGTTATTGCTGCATTTGTAGCCTTGTTATTTATCCTCTTATTTAAAGATAAAAACAGCGCCTCATCTCAGCAAAACTAATTTATATTGTAAGAGTATGACAAATTCCCGCAGAGATTTTTTAAAAAACGCCATGTTTGCTGCTGCGAGCATGGCTGTATTACCCCAATGGCTAAACGCTGCCGAAAGAAAAGGCAAAGCTGTGGGCATTCAATTATATACCTTAAAAGATATAATCAATAATAACGTTAAAGAAGTTATTGAAAATGTGGCAAAAGCCGGTTATGGCGAAGTAGAATCTTATGGTTATGTACCTAAGGGCAAATTCTGGGGGCTTACGCCTACTGAGTTTAAGACTTTGCTTGATCAGCATGGATTAAAGGCTCCGAGTGGACACTATGATTTTGAGAGCTACATTGAAACAGGCAACCTCGATTCGATCAAAGCTTACATTGACGTAGCCAAAACTTTAGACAGCAAATACATTACAGCCCCTTGGCTGGCTACCAAGCTCCGTAAAAATGCGGATGATTATAAATCGATTGCGGAAAAATTAAATATTGCAGGAGAGTTGGCTAAAAAATCGGGATTGGCAATTGCTTACCATAACCACGATTTTGAATTTAAAACCTTTGATGGCAAAACAGGCCTGAAGCTTTTATTGAGCCAAACCGACCCTAAACTGGTGAGTTTTGAACTGGATCTATACTGGGCAGAACATGCACAAAATCACCCATTAGATCTGTTTGCAAAATACCCGGGCAGGTTTAAAATGTGGCATGTAAAAGACATGAATAAATTAAACCGCAACGATAATACCGAAGTTGGTAATGGCACTATAGACTTTAAACCCATTTTTAAAAAAGCTGCTACTTCTGGTATGGAGCACTTCTTTGTAGAACAGGAAAATAACTATGTGCCTACCATTTACGATTCGATTAAAACAAGTTGCACTTATATTAAAAGCAAGTTAATCTAATTTACACCTATTTTTATGGCCATACAACCTACCCATTCTTTGATGAGCGAGGTCCATTTATCCAAAGCCTGAACATCAGGGATTAAATAATCATTCCATTGATGGTCGGAGTGAGCGATAAAATCTGTAGGGTAAAGATCAACATTGCTGTAACCCATTTCTTTTAATAAAAGCTTTGTACGCGGAATATGCCAGGCACTTGTAATAATAAGTATCCTGGCATTTTTATTATTAATGAGCTTAAAGCTGTACAGTAAATTCTCTCTTGTATTACGGCTATTGTTTTCTACTAGAACAGCACTATCAGGCACACCTATTCTCTGCAAATAAGCTGCAACATCATCAGCCTCTTTTGGTCCCTTTACAAACAAGTTTGCACTACCGCTACTGATTAATATTTTAGCGATTACCCCATCTTTATACAATCTGTAAGTTTGGAGAAAACGATCGGCAGAATCATGAAATTCAATCTCGTTATTTCTAAGGTTTTTACCCGAAAAACCACCTAACAAAATGCCATAATCGTAGGTCTTTAAAGCAGGATATTCAGCCTCGTAAAGCTTAGCAACACTTGATGCAATAAACGAATTGCTAAAGAAAAGCAAAGTACATAAGGCTGCAATCAAATAATATTTTCTGCGCTGTAGCCGCTTAGAAAAAAGCGCAGCCAACAACAATACAATAACCCAGGTAAGAGGTCTGATGGCTACTACCAATAATTTAGAAAAGACAAAGGACATGCTCAGTTCAGTTTAGCGGCCAGGACACAGGTTTTAGTAAAGCGCTCCACCTCACCTTCCGCGGTAAAAGTTTCAAATTTAACAACATAAACACCTACTTTACATAACTTACCATTATTATCCAATCCATCCCATTCCAAACTCCCCTGTATAGGCATAGAACTGTTCCTGATCAGGTTTCTTACCAATACCCCCTTATCTGTGTAAATATTAACGGTTGCCAGATTTCCGTTCTGCTTAAAACGATAATTAATCTGCAAAGTATCTTCAAAACCATCCTGGTCAGGAGAAAAAGTTTTACTTGACAAAACCACCCCATTCTTTAGAATTCCATTTTCCTGTTGCGAATTTTCTGAGGTAGGTGTAGCATAACCTGCTATGGCTGCTGCAGATTGCCAGTTTGTGCTTTCATTTGTATTTCTGCTAAAAGATACCCTTTCAAGAGATACACCTTTATAATTTTTCAGCAAGTGATGATGCATCTTTTCATGATAAGAAAAACTGTCTATAATTTTATCTTCCACATATAGCATCACTGTTCCTTTATCATTATTATATGCTGGCATACTTTGCATTTTTATCATTTGGGCGGGATATTTAACCGGGTAGGTTTCTTTTACATGCTCAATATTGGCACTTAACACCCAATAGGTTTTTGGATGGATGAGCAAAGAAACCTCACTGATGTTTTTATCGTTCTTTCTATCAGCGTTAGCTATTTTTAAGTCTTTTAAGTCTAAGATATCATCTGTATTGTTGTAAATTTCTACAAATTCGGCTCCCCTTACCTTGGGATTAAATAATACCTCACTGATCAGAATACCATTAGGCAATATATCTTTAGCATAAAAGCACTTCGATATATTTTTCCCCGCCTGCATTTCTGCTCCCGAGCAATTGACCAAATTACTACAGGTTAAGGTATATTCAATTCCTTTGGTTAAATCCTTCTCAAAGGCGAGGATAACGGTTTTATAAAGCGGTTCGATCAATTCTATAGAAATTGGTACACCCACACCATTATTCACGTTATAATTAGTGATATTTCCTGCTATATGAGCCACCAGCGATTTATTAAAATCTATCTGGATAGTACGAGGGTTTATAATCTTTGTTAAAACGATTTGAGGTCCCTGAGTATCATTAGCATTATTATAAACAGAGTTCTTGCTTCCCGGTGTACCCCCATTTTCGGCAATTGCTGCTATCCAGTTTGCCCCACCTGTACAATTGCTGTAAGGATTAATCAGTTCCAATGAAAATCCGCCCGTTTTCTTCTTTGCATCCTGATACCATGTATCGGCATAGCTTACCTCATCTATCAGGTTATCTTGCGCATCATATATTTTAAGACTTGCTTTGGCATTGGTTAAAGCTGGCCAAGAGGTCAAACCCATTGTTTTACCAAAAGGTTTTAAAAGAGGTACATTTGCATTTGCACATAAAATGAGGTATTGTTTGGGTGCAAGTGTATCTGCATTAAATACAATTGATTTTGTTACCGCATCTTTACTGTATTTCCAGCCGTTTACAATAATGTATTCATCAGATTTATTCCAAAGTTCTATATACTCTACATCAGGCAAACCCTTTGCTCCTTTAGGATTAGCCATGATTTCATTGATGGTTACATCACCTCTCTTTACTATATATTTCTTAATATGCAGAAAGTCCTTACTCTGAGGAACAGACATAACATTGTTTCTTAAATCTGCTATATTGCTAACTGTTAAGGTATAATTTCCTGAAGGAATTGCATCTGGATAACTCAATTTAATTTTAGCTGGATTAATACCTGATTCTGCCTTTTTAGGAGTACCCAAACCTGAAAGGACATAGTTCGAAATATTTAGGGCTGTTGAGTTTACAGCTTTATCAAAAGTAAGCTCAAAAGACTGGTCATCAAGCGATTTCACATCCAGTAATTGCGGAGGAGCGGGCACATAATTTTCAATTTTAAAATCAGTAAAATAGAATTGGTCAAATCTGTTTGCAGTTGAATATCTGCAATATACCCCAAAATATGAAGTAGAAATAAAAGTATTGTCTATTACTGAGCCATCAAAAGTAAAATTCCTGTTTCCTGTAAAATCAGTATAGATATCCCAACGTCCGTTAAGATCTCTTTCTATCCTAACTCTAACTGTTACCATATTGGCATTGGGTCTGGGTTTATCGGCTAAACTAAGCAACGTTGTTGATATGGTACCATTCTGTTTAACCAGAAAGAAATTCTCTGCATTAGAGGGAGAACCTAATTGCAAGTAATAGCCTTGCATGCCTGAGGTTGAGCTGAGATCTTCTTTATTGGAAATAAGGTAAATACGTGGATAGTTGGTAGTACTGGGGTCAAAACCTAATTTTAAATAAAACTCCCATACCGCAGCTGAGGCCAAAGCATTAGGTGTACTTAAATAAAGCGTTGAAGATGCTTGCGGCCCGTTAGATTGAAGATAACCGTTACTAACCCTGAAATAGTTCACAGTTCCCAACCACTTGGGGCCGGAAGTAAAATCTCCGTCAGAAAAATCATCAATTAGCTGAGCAGAAACCAGTTTAGAGCATATTATTAGAAATAAAAGTAAAGTTTTTCTCATATTTGAGAATTCAACATCCTTAATATTAAATATAGTAAATAAATCAAGAAAAAAATGAAAGTTGCAGTAGTAGGTGCCACAGGCTTAGTGGGTACCGTTATGTTAAAAGTATTGGAAGAGAGAAATTTCCCGATGACAGAATTGATCCCCGTTGCTTCAGAAAAAAGCGTTGGTAAGAAGATTATGTATAAGGGTAAGGAATTTCCAATTGTTAGCATGGAAACTGCCATACAATTACGTCCAGATATTGCTTTATTTTCTGCCGGGGGGAGTACTTCTTTAGAGAACGCACCTAAATTTGCCGCAGTAGGCACAACGGTTATTGATAATTCATCGGCCTGGAGAATGGATGAAACCAAAAAATTAGTGGTTCCAGAAGTTAATGCCAAAGTTTTAACCAAAGAAGATAAGATCATTGCTAACCCTAACTGTTCAACTATACAAATGGTAGTAGCCTTACAGCCTTTGCACGAGAAATATAAAATTAAACGTGTTGTGGTTTCTACTTATCAGTCTGTTACCGGAACAGGGGTTAAAGCAGTTGATCAGTTGATGAATGAACGTAAGGGAATTGATGGGCCTAAAGCTTATCCTTATGAAATTGATCTAAACGTACTTCCTCACATTGATGTTTTCCAAGATAATGGGTACACTAAAGAGGAAATGAAAATGATCAAAGAAACCAACAAGATCATGGGCGATGACCATATCAAAGTAACTGCTACCACAGTGCGTATTCCGGTAATGGGCGGACACTCAGAATCTGTAAATGTTGAATTTGAAAATGATTTTGATTTAAGCGAACTACGCAGCATTTTAGAAAATGCCCCTGGTATTATCGTAGTTGACGATGTGGCCAATCTTAAATACCCAATGCCAAAAGATGCGCATCAAAGAGATGAGGTTTTTGTAGGCCGTTTACGCAGAGACGAATCACAGCCTAATACTTTAAATATGTGGATCGTGGCTGATAACCTGCGTAAAGGTGCGGCCACAAATGCTGTACAAATTGCCGAATATTTAGTAGAAAAGGCTTTAGTATAAAATTGACAGAGGTTGTTTAAAATAAAACTTAACGTCATTCCATACTCAATATGGAATCTTCATTAACTTCATTTAGATCCCTGAAACAAGTTCAGGATGACGAAATGTAATTTTAAACAACCTCTTACTTGCCAAACCCAAACCATATGAAATTCCTGAAACTATCTTTCCTTTTTATTGCCATTTGTCAGATGAGTTTTGCACAATCTGTTGCGCAAAAACTTGAAACAGCATTTAAAAATTTCGAGAACGATGAGCAGAACAAATACGCTACAGCCTCGTTGTGTGTATTAGATGCCAATACCGGAAAAATCATCTACGCAAAGAATGAAAATACCGGACTGGCTACTGCTTCTACGTTAAAAACCATTACCTCTGCAACGGCTTTTTATCTTTTAGGAAAAGATTTCAAATATGAAACTTTATTAAGCTATACAGGTGTTATTGATAACAAGGGCACTTTAAAAGGAAATATTATTATCAAAGGTTCTGGAGATCCTACTTTGGGTTCTTGGCGTTACGAACAAACAAAAGAAAATAATATACTGAACCAATGGGTTAATGCAATCAGAAATGCGGGTATTAAAAAAATTGATGGCTCAGTAATCGCTGATGATTCTGCCTTTGGCACTCAGACCATGCCTGAGGGATGGACCTGGCAGGATATGGGTAATTACTATGGTGCGGGCGGCGGTTCTATTTGCTGGCGTGAAAATCAGTTCGATGTAAATCTTAATCCCGGAAAAAATGTTGGAGATGATGTAAGCATAAGTTCTATCTCGCCTGCTATGCCTTATTTAATGCTTGTTAACGAGCTGAAAACTGGCAGCAAGGGTTCTGGTGATAACGCTTATGGTTTTTTACCTCCTTACACCAATGTTGCTTATATGCGTGGCACATGGGGTCTCGATATCAGCAAAAAAGGTATTTCTTTAGCTCTGCCTGATGGTGCTTTTGATGCGGCCTACAGGCTACAGGATACCTTAAATCGTTTAGGCATCAATGTAGTTGAACAAGCCGCTACTTCACGCCTATTATCGCTGGCAAAAAAAACATTAGATACGGCCAACAAACACCAATTACATTCTTATCTTTCACCTAGTTTGAGTGAAATCGTTTATTGGTTCAACAAAAAAAGTATAAATCTATATGGTGAGCAACTTTTAAAAACCATTGCTTATCAGCAAAATAAACCCGGCACCACAAGAAGTGGGGCCAATACCTTAATTAATTTCTGGGGTTCAAAAGGCATAGATAAGAAAGCACTTAATATTATTGATGGCAGCGGCCTTTCTCCGGGCGACAGGGTAACCACTTTTGCCATGGCTTCGATATTATTTCAGGTGCAGAAAGAAAGCTGGTTTGGCGATTATTATAATTCGTTACCTGAGTACAATGGCATGAAAATCAAAAGTGGAAACATAAGCGATGTTACGGCCTATGCAGGCTATCATACCGATAAAAAAGGAAATAAGTACGTGGTAGTTATTAATGTTAACAATTACTACGGATCGGGTATTAGTCGTAAACTTTTTACTGTACTGGATGTTTTAAAATAAACATTTGACATGGATAAACGCATTTTAATTACAGGTGCAACCGGTCTGATCGGTAAAGAATTAGTTCAACTTCTTTTGCTACATGGGTACAAAGTTTCTATTCTTAGCAGACATGCTATTTCGACAACAGGAGTTGATGTTTATCTATGGGACATCGCTAACAACCAGATTGACCTTAAAGCTTTTGACAATGTAGATGTTCTGGTACATCTGGCAGGAGAAAGCATTGCAGCCAAAAGATGGACTAAAAGGCAAAAGAAAGAAATCATTAACAGTCGTGTAAATTCTGCGAACCTCCTTTTCGAAACGGTTAAAAAACACCAGATACCTCTAAAAAAATTCATATGCTCATCGGCAGTGGGCATTTACGGCGATAGAGGAACAGAAGTGCTGACCGAAAACAGCAGGTTGGGCAATGGCTTTTTGCCGCTTTGTTGTAAACTATGGGAAAATGCTGCCGACCAGTTCAATACCTTAGGCATAGATGTAGTAAAAATAAGAACAGGTTTTGTTTTATCTGATCAGGGAGGAGCTTTAGGTCCTATAACCAAAATGATACGATGGTATTTAGGCGCACCCTTGGGTTCAGGTAAACAGCTTGTTCCTTGGATACATTTAAACGATTTAACCGCAATCTATTTAAAAGCCATTAGTAATAATAAGATGAAAGGCACGTATAATGCCTGTGCCGCTAATCCCGTTACCAATAAAACACTTACAGTTGAAATTGCCAAAATTTTAAAGAAGCCTATTCTGCCACTTCATGTGCCCAGCTTTATGCTTCGTTTATTGATGGGAAAAATGAGTATTTTACCTTTAATGAGTACCCTCACAAGCAATCGCAAACTGGAACAAACAGGTTTCAGCTTTAAATTTGATACGCTGCAATCTGCATTAAAGGATATATTTCATAAAAACTAAAACTAAAAAAGCGTTACCGGAAACCCTGTAACGCTTAGACTATTTTATATAATTTCTTTTATTAGTTAGTTACTTTTATAATATCTATGGTAAAGTCTAACACTGAATTAGGTGTTATGGCTCCTGTTGATGCACTTCCATATCCATATTTTGAAGGCAAGAAAATACGCACTTTTGCACCTGAATTAAATAACGGTAAGATTGTTCTCCAACCTGAAATTACCCCATTTAATGTAGTACTAAAAGAATCGCTCGAATCGAAAGTTGTTCCATTCAGCAATTTACCCACATATTTAACTTCAAGTGTAGAATAATCATCTATAGCATCTGAACCTGTACCCGGTGTAATTACCTGATAATAGATTCCTGATGAATGTCTAACTGCATTAGTAATATTATTTGCGGTTAAAAATGCTTTGATCCTGTTTTCATCTAATTCAACCTGAGAAGCTTCTTTAAAGATTTTCAGGTCGGTTACAATTACCTCGTTAGATGGAATATTTCCATTACCATTCTTACCAAAAGCTAAATAAGACGGAATAATAATTTTAGCATGTCCTCCGCGTTTTAATTTATACATCACGGTTCTAAAAGCCCCTGGCGAAGTAACATAACCTACATAGGTAGCACTGTTTGAGTAGATATCATTACTCTGGTATACCTGTCCATCTAAAGATTTAATATCAAAATCATACAGTACGGAATCAGTATTTTTAAGAAAATTACCTGTACCCTCATTAATAATCTGGTAATAAAACCCCAACGTATCTTTCATTGAGAGGTTATTTTTCTTGATATAAGCTTCAATTTTAGCTTTATCAACGCTTTCTATGCTTTCGTACTCTTTTGTACATGAGTTAAACACTACAAAAGAAACCAGCAATATGGCTGTATATAAAAATATTTTACGCATTTATTTTACGCTTATTAAATCTACTGTAAAATCTAAAACTGAATTTTTGGGTATACCTGGGCCTGGCGATTCGTTTCCATAAGCTAAAGTTGATGGGATCAATAGTCTTATTCTTCCCCCCGGTTGTATCAAGGGAATCCCGATAGTCCAGCCTTTAATTACCTGTGATAATGAAAAAGTAATTGCCTGCTTTGATTTATCAAACACGCTTCCATCTAACAGCTTACCTTCATAATTTACGGTTACCGTAGAAGACGCATTAATCTTAAAATCTCCCGTACCCGGCGTAATAATCTGATAATATAATCCCGAACTATGCTTTGTGGCACTGATGTTATTCTTCTTTATAAAATCAACAATCAGACCATCGTCAATACCGGCCTGCTTCTCAGCATTATATTTATCTTTACTGCATCCTGTAATTAATCCGGCAACTACAAAAAACACCAATAATAGTTTGGCTTGAAACTTCATGAAGCAAAAATAATCTTTTAGAACGGTTACTACAATTTTTAACCAATTTTAACAAATGAAAAAGAGGCTGTTCAAAAATCAAACATCATTCCCTACTCGATATGGAATCCTTTCAGTCAAAATATGACTATTTTTAAGACCCCTGATACATTCAGGATGAAGAAGAATTGTTTAAACAGCCTCTTTGGTATAGGATATGATTAGAAACAATATTTATTGGCTTCTATAATTTGTTTTGCCACATTCTGACGGGCTTCTTTAACATTAAATGGTTCAACTTTAGTAAATCTGCGTAAACCTACCAACATCATGCGTAATTCATCGCCCTCTGCAAAGGCCCATAATGCTTCTTTACCAGCCTTGGCAACTCCGTCAACAGCTTCTACCAAATAAATGCGCATTAAATCCAGCTGACCTTTACAAGCTTCTTCTCCTTTTAAGCTCACCAGCTTCTCTGTTCTTAATATTGTCGATTCCAGCACATATACATAACCTGCCATATCTGCAATATTCATTAAAATCTCCTGCTCTTTGCTTAGGCTCATCATTAATTTCTGTACAGCCGCTCCTGCAACCATCAAAGTAGCTTTCTTAAGGTTAGCTAATACTTTTTTCTCGGCAGCAAATAAAGTATCATCTTCTTCACCAAATTCAGGAATAGCCATCAGCTCGTTTGCTACTGCTGTCGCCGGGGTCATTAGATCTAGCTCTCCTTTCATAGCTCTTTTCAGCATCATATCCACAGTTAGCAAACGGTTGATTTCATTAGTGCCTTCAAAAATTCTGTTGATACGGGCATCTCGATAAGCTCTGTCCATAGGTGCATCTGCGCTAAAACCCATACCACCATAAATCTGCACCCCCTCATCTACCACATAATCTAAAGCCTCAGATCCCCAAACTTTCAGAATAGCACATTCAACAGCAAATTGCTCTACCGATTTTAATTTTGCTTTAGAAGGTTCCATTCCTCCTGCTACCAATGCATCGTAGGTGTCGTCAATATTTTGTCCCGCACGATAGTTAGCTGCATCAACAGCATATACTTTAGAAGCCATTTCGGCTAATTTATAACGGATGGCACCATATTTAGATATCTGACGGCCAAATTGCATACGTTCATTTGCATAATTTACAGCCGTGCTTATGGTCTGTTTTGATGCACCTATAGCCGCAGCCGATAATTTGATACGCCCTATATTCAAAATATTTACAGCAATCTTAAACCCATTTTGTCTTTCAGAAAGCATATTCTCTATCGGAACAGGACAATCATTAAAGAAAATCTGTCTTGTAGAAGAACCTTTAATACCCATTTTATGTTCTTCTGGGTTCATGGTTATGCCACCAAAATCACGTTCAACGATAAATGCGGTCAGGTTCTCATCTTCATCAATTTTGGCAAATACAATAAAGATATCAGCAAAGCCACCGTTGGTAATCCACATTTTCTGTCCATTGATGATATAATGCTTCCCGTCATCGCTTAATTTCGCTTTGGTTTTACCTGAGTTTGCGTCAGAACCCGAATTAGGTTCGGTTAAGCAATAAGCTGCTTTCCATTCGCCAGTTCCTAACTTAGGAATATATTTTGCCTTTTGCTCTTCATTACCATAATACAAGATAGGCAGTGTACCGATACCTGTATGGGCAGATAAGGCTACAGCAAAGGAATGTCCAGCTCCTACAACATCTGCTACCAGCATGGAAGTATTAAAATTCTTACCAAAGCCCCCATATTCTTCAGGAACAGATACACCTAAAATACCCAGTTCGCCTGCTTTTGTTAACAAATTCGGCATAAATTCCGGATCTTCCTGCTTATCGATCTTTTCAAGATTAGGAAAAACTTCTGCTGCCAAAAAATCACGACAGGTTTGGGCAATCATTTGCTGTTCTTCGTCAAATTCTTCTGGGATAAATACATCCTGATAAGATGTTTCTTTGATTAAGAATTCTCCGCCCTTGATTATCTTTTTATCTGTATTTTCCATTATTTCAGCTATTTTAAGATTTATGTCTTTCTAATAATTTTATTCGTTAAAGCAATTCAAAAATACCTGCAGCTCCCTGTCCCGTACCCACACACATGGTAACCATGCCATATTTCTGCTTTCTTGCTTTAAGTTCATTCAGGATTTGAACGGTTAATTTTGCTCCGGTACAGCCAAGTGGGTGCCCTAACGCAATCGCCCCACCATTTACATTTAGCTTATCTGTATTCAGATTCAAGTTTCTGATAATAGCTAAAGATTGAGAGGCAAAAGCTTCATTCAGTTCTATCAGGTCAATATCATCTTGTTTTAAACCTGCTTGTTTTAAAGCTTTCGGAATAGCCTCTATAGGTCCAATACCCATAATACGTGGTGGAACGCCTGCAACTCCATAGCTTACTAATCTGGCAATAGGTTCAACCCCTAATTCTTTCAGTTTTTTTTCTGAAACCACTATCACAAAAGCGGCCCCGTCTGATGTTTGCGAAGAGTTACCTGCTGTGATACATCCACCAGCCGCAAAAACAGGTTTTAGTTTAGCCAATTTTTCAATAGTCGTATCTGCTCTTGGTCCTTCATCGGTATCTACTATATATGAGCGGGTTTTCTTTTTCAGATTTTCATCCAAATAGGTTTCATTTACCGTTATAGGGGCAACTCCTGCTTTTAGATGCCCGTTTTTTATTGCATTGATAGCTTTTTGGTGCGAATTGAAAGCAAAGACATCCTGATCTTCGCGACTTACATTAAATTCTTTAGCTACCGCTTCTGCAGTTAAGCCCATTCCCCAATACCAATCCGGATGATTTTTAGCAACCACAGGATTGGGCACTAATTTCCAGCCACCAAATGGCATACCACTCATTACCTCAACACCTCCCGCAATGACACAATCTGCCATACCTGCTTTTATTTTTGCTACAGCCGTAGCAATGGTTTCCAGTCCTGAAGCACAGTATCTGTTCATCGTCACCCCTGGTACTTTATCGGTACCTAAAGACATGAGGCTGATCATGCGGGCCACATTAAGCCCCTGCTCTGCTTCAGGGGTTGCATTACCCACAATAACATCGTCAATTTCTTCTTTATTTAAATTAGGTACAGATGCAATCAGTTGTTTAATCACATCTGCTGCTAAATCGTCTGCTCTTGTAAAGCGGAACACACCTCTTGGTGCTTTTCCTACCGCTGACCTAAGACCTGCAATGATATATGCTTCCATATTGTTTAGTATTTAGATGTTAGTATTCAGATTATTTTTGAGTCTTAAATGAAAAGCATAATTCATTTTTTGCTATTCATTTATTTTCTCTGATAAGACATCTAATTCATTTGTTTTAAATAATTTAAGCTGAAAGAGATAATTAGTTGTGTTTTACTTCGTAAGAAGATGCACGAGCAATTGAAAGAAAATATGAAAACCCCTTAACCGAGTTTCTACCTGCTCCTTCTGCTATATTAGAGCGAATTGAAATAGAGGCTCTATTTATCTGACTAATAAGTCCAAACTCCTCTTGTTTAAAAAATCTGGCCGTAATGCAATAGTTCTGCCATATTTTCAATTCCTTATACTTATGCATTCTTAAAGTTTAATCACTATCTAACTACTATTAATTTCTCAACGGTTTACCTTTTGTAATAATAGACTGGATACGCTCTAATGTTTTTCGCTCTGTACATAATTGCAGAAACGCCTCACGCTCCAGATCCAATAAATATTGTTCAGACACTTCTGTAGGTGCAGACAAATCTCCTCCGCACATTACGTAACCTAACTTTTCAGAGATTTTCTGGTCATGTTCAGAAATGTAATTTCCGGCCCGCATGCTGTTTGCCCCTGCATAAACAATACCCAAACCCTGGTTACCTAAAACCTTAATATCTTTTCTTTGAACTGGTTTTGTATAACCTGCTTCTGCCAATTCTATAGCTTTTGCTTTTGCATCTGCCAGTAAACGTGACCTGTTCATGGTAATACTTGCTTTTTCTTTTTGTATGTAACCTAGCTCTATAGCTTCTTGCGCTGATGTTGACACCTTAGCTGTGCCAATGGTCAAGAAACGTTCTTTTAACGTATTTTGTGCAATTTGATCATCTTTTAACTCATCTCCGGCTCTTAAAGCAAATTCTTTGGTACCTCCGCCACCTGGTATTACACCTACACCAAACTCCACCAATCCCATATAAGTTTCGGCACTCATCTGTACATGATCAGCATGCAAACTAAATTCGCAACCACCGCCCAATGTTAAATTAAAAGGAGCTACAACAACCGGAACCGCTGAATAGCGGATACGCATTGAAGTATTCTGGAACATTCTAATTGCCATATTTAACTCGTCCCACTCCTGCTCTACGGCCATCATAAAGATCATTCCAACATTTGCTCCCGCTGAGAAGTTTCCCCCATCGTTCCCAATTACCACTCCACGGTATTCTTTTTCGGCCAGGTCAATGGCTTTATTGATTGCTTGCAACGTATCCCCTCCAATGGTATTCATCTTAGAATGAAATTCTACATTTAAAATACCATCTCCTAAATCGATAATAGAAGCTCCTGCATTTTTATAAATGGTTTTGGCAGCTCTTAAATGATCCAGTACAATCAAATCCTCAGTACCAGGAACATTTTTATAAGATTTGGTAGGGATATCATAATATTGCCTTACCCCGTTTTCTACTCTGTAAAAAGTAGTAAATCCTGCCGCGAGCATTTCATGTACCCATGCTGCAGCCTCATGCCCGTAGGACTTCATGCCCTCTATAGCTTCTTTTACGCCCACAGCATCCCAAACTTCAAAAGGACCTAATTCCCAAGCAAAACCTGCCCGCATTGCATCATCTATACGATACAACTCATCTGATATTTCGGGAATACGGTCTGATACATACTCAAACAAGCCATAAAAAGAAGTTCTGAACAGCTCTCCGGCTTTGTCTTTAGCCGTTGCGAAAACCTTCATCCTGTCTGCAACCCTGTCAATGGTTTTTGTCATTTCTAAAGTAGCAGACTTAACTTTTTGCTGAGGTTTATATTCTAATGTCTTTAGGTCTAAAGCCAATATTTCGCTTTTTCCTTCAGCATCCTTTATCTTTTTGTAGAATCCCTGCCTGGTTTTATCACCCAGCCAGTTGTTTTCGGCCATTTTCTCAACGTAGGCAGGCAGCTTAAATAAATCATGTGCTTTGTCATCAGGACAATTATCATACAGACCTTTAGCAACTTTGATCATAGTATCCAAACCTACCACATCAGAAGTACGGAAAGTTGCAGATTTAGGACGCCCTAAAGCCGGCCCGGTATATTTATCTACTTCTTCTACGGTAAGATTTAGTTTTTCAACGGAATGAAGTAGGGCCATGATAGAATAAACACCTACCCGGTTGGCAATGAATGCCGGAGTATCTTTACAAAGTACAGTAGTTTTTCCCAAGAATTTATCTCCGTACTCCATCAGAAAATCTACCACTTCTTTTTTGGTATCTTTTGTTGGGATGATTTCTAACAGACGCAGATATCTTGGTGGATTAAAAAAGTGGGTGCCGCAAAAATGAGCTTTGAAATCTTCTGAACGTCCTTCTTCCATCATATGGATAGGAATACCTGAAGTATTTGAGGTAATCAGTGTTCCCGGCTTGCGGTATTTTTCTACCTGTTCAAAAACAGATTTTTTAATCTCCAGATTTTCTACAACCACTTCTATTACCCAGTCGCATTGTGCTATCTTAGGCATATCTGTAGTAAAATTACCTGTAGTAATCTTATGGGTTACTGATTTTGAATATACAGGCGAAGGATTGCTTTTTAAGGTATTTTGCAATGCAGCATTTACAATTCTGTTTTTAACCACCTCGTTTTCTAGTGTAAGCCCCTTAGCCTGTTCTTCAGGTAAAAGTTCTTTAGGCGCAATATCGAGCAGCAAAACTTCTACGCCTATGTTTGCAAAATGACAGGCAATACGCGAACCCATAATACCCGAGCCCAATACTGCTACCTTACTTATATTTCTGTTCATAACCATCTTTTAATGCCGAATAATTTAATGTAAGCTTGTTAACTTTCTCTAAAGTTGCTATTAACTGTTCTTTTTCTTTTACCGATAGCTTATCGTTAAGATATTCATTAAATGAAACAACCACGTCGCGGGCCAGTTTTCTCTTTTCCACTCCAAAAGGGGTTAAAAATATTTTAACCGAACGCTTATCTTCAACATCTGTTTCCCTATAAATAAGCCCCATTTGTTCCATACTATTTAACATCCGGGATAAAGATGTAGATTTGACGCCAAGTAAAGCCGCCAAAGCCGATACTTTGGTACCTGTTGCTTCAATATTAATAAGCACATAACCTATAGCTTGCGTAATACCAAACCCCGATGCTATCTGGTTGTAGGTGTTTGAAATATTTTGCCAAACTATCTTTAAAAAATAATCTACTGTTTCTTTCTGCTTCATAAATTTATTATGCTTGCATAACAAATTTATGTAAAAATTTTATTTATATCAAAAGATTAAAATTATTTTTTCGTGGTTTTTTGTGTCTTATCTCCGATTTACACAATAAGCTTTCAACTTTGCTGTTTTTTTATCTTATGATTACAAAAAAGCAATTGTAGATTTGTGCTTTATTTTGGAAAATGGAAAAAACCACAACGTCGACACAGGACCTTAGCTCTACCGTATACCCTATTTTATTTGCATTAAGCTTTTCTCATTTATTAAATGATACCATACAATCATTAATACCTGCCATATACCCGATTGTAAAAACCAGTTACCACCTGAGTTTTTCTCAGATTGGACTAATTACCTTAACCTTTCAGCTGGCAGCCTCGCTATTTCAACCTTTTGTAGGTTTATATACAGATAAAAAGCCACAGCCCTATTCGCTAGCTATAGGAATGGCCTTTACGCTTACCGGACTGATTACATTATCTTTTGCGAATAATTTTTACCTGATTTTACTTTCTGTAGCCCTAATCGGAACAGGTTCTTCGGTTTTTCATCCCGAAGCGTCGAGAATGGCTCACGCAGCCTCGGGCGGAAAAAGAGGGCTAGCCCAGTCTGTTTTCCAATTAGGCGGAAATGCTGGAAGCTCATTAGGCCCCTTACTTGCTGCATGGATTATTGCCCCGAAAGGGCAGCACAGCATCATATGGTTTTCTGCAATTGCATTGATTGCGATTGTAGTATTAAGGTATGTCGGGAACTGGTATAAGAACTATGTGTTAGCGCATCAGCTTTCAAAAAAAGGCAAATCAGGCTCTTCTGAACATCATCTACCTAAATCCAAAGTAATTATGGCTGTATCCATCTTATTGATTTTGATTTTTTCCAAGTACTTTTACATGGCCAGCCTTACCAGTTATTTTACTTTTTACCTGATAGATAAATTCAGCGTATCTGTTCAAACCTCACAGATTTACCTTTTTGTATTTTTATTTTCAATCGCTGCCGGAACTTTATTAGGTGGACCTATCGGCGACCGAATAGGAAGAAAGTATGTAATCTGGTTCTCTATATTAGGCACAGCGCCTTTTGCCCTTTTATTACCTCATGCTAACTTATTTTGGACAGGCATTTTAATTGTGCCCATAGGTATGATTTTAGCTTCTGCTTTTTCGGCAATCTTGGTTTATGCACAAGAATTGATCCCCGGAAAGGTAGGCTTAGTAGCAGGCCTGTTTTTTGGTTTTGCCTTTGGTATGGGCGGCTTAGGTTCTGCCTTAATTGGCAACCTGATTGACAAAACCAGCATAAGCCATGTTTTTTCTATCTGTGCTTACCTGCCTCTTATTGGATTATTGACCGCATTTTTACCTAATATCAGGACTAACAAAAAGTAATTGAATCCCTAATACAAGCTCCACACACAGGCTTTCCTGCCCTCATGTCGGGCATTGACATGCCATTTTGAGCGACCAAAATGGAGAAAAAAGTCGTCGGCTGCGCCCTTTGCCATAAGCCTTCTGCTAAAGTTTCTGCATTACTACCGCAAAGACCAAGGCCGATTCCAAGCTTATTAATGGTTTTTACCAAGGCTTGACTTAATTACCAAAATTTAAGCTAACACATCAGCATAATCGGGTGTTTTGTCAAAAACTGATTTGGCATAAGGGCAAAGCGGTATAACTTTAATATGCTGCTCTCTTGCATATTTTACAGCCGCTTCTACCAGTTGCCTCCCCACCCCTTTGCCCGAGAAATTTTCATTTACTTCGGTATGGTCTATGATCATTTTTTCGGGGCCTGCCCAGGTATAGGTCATTAGGCCAGCTTCCTGATTGTTATCCACCGCTTTAAAAAAGCCTTTATGTTCTCTGTTAAATTGTTGTACTTCCATGATTTTGTTTTTAGTTTAAACAAACTTATAACAGTCTCGGCATTAAATTGTTGATGTACATCAAGAAAGTAAAAGTATCTTTTGAAACAGAAGTAAGAATTAGCCTGATAAACCTCATTATACTCCAGTTCCCAATCCAAAGCACCGCCTGTAAAACCTTTATGATGGGTATTGTGCTTAGATAGACGAGAATTCGGGTCAGAAGTAGAACCCGTATAATATCCATCACGAGAAACAGAATAAAGTATGTAAGTGTACCACATCATATAAATTTAATACGAAATACCTATAAACAAAAAAGCCCTAACCAAATTTGGCCAGGGCTTACGTGGAGAATACTGGATTCGAACCAGTGACCCTCCCGATGTAATCGGGATGCGCTGAACCAGCCAGCAACCTAAATCTCTCCAGAAATCAATTTCTCTATCATTTTACGGCTTTTCCAGTTTTTAATCTCTTTTTCTCTCAGAAGTGCTTCATGTTTAGTCTGATAAACCTCATTATACTCTAATTCCCAATCCAAAGCACCGCCTGTAAAACCTTTATGATGAGTATTGTGCTTAGATAGACGAGAATTCAGGTCAGAAGTAGAACCCGTATAATATCTATCACGAGAAACAGAATAAAGTATGTAAGTGTACCACATCATATAAATTTAACACGAAATACCTATAAACAAAAAAGCCCTGGCCAAATTTGGCCAGGGCTTACGTGGAGAATACTGGATTCGAACCAGTGACCCCCTGCTTGTAAGGCAGGTGCTCTGAACCAGCTGAGCTAATTCTCCAATTTTTATTTCAACTTAACCAGTGAACCTCCCGATGTAGTCGGGATGCTCTGAACCAGCTGAGCTAATTCTCCTTGTGCTAACTTTCAATAATTAAAAGTTTGCTTTGTAATGGTGGAGAATACTGGATTCGAACCAGTGACCCCCTGCTTGTAAGGCAGGTGCTCTGAACCAGCTGAGCTAATTCTCCATTTTAAAAACAAAATCCTTTGTTTTGGGACTGCAAATATAGAGCGTTTATTTAATTTCACAAAAAAAACTAAAAATTTTATGATAATACTTCTTCTAATATCTGATGAGAACTAATTTGACCAAAAGAAGGTGTATGTAAAGAAAAGTAAATCAACACCTTATCTAAAAGCAATCTCCTCAATGCATTGTTCAGTTTTACATCTGCAGAATTTTCAAAAGAAACATTTGACAGCAAAATCAGGTATTGCGCCTCATCAGCGTCTATAAAATAAGGATGAACTGGAGCCAGTGAGGTAAAAACACCCTCCTGCAAATCAAAATATTTCTGGTCGGTTCTTTGTGCTGCCTGCGGTCCAAAACCCAAAAACTTGCTGAGCTTCATTAAAAAGTTAAGGTGAAAATTCACATTCACATCTTCTGTTTCATCAAACCAACAGAGAGAGGTATAAATAAAATCGAATAGTTTTTCGTCTATATGATGCTGTCTGATACATTTATACAAAACCTCATTTAAAAATTGTATAATGGTATTTTTCTGCAAATCGTAAGGTATAGTCCTAAAAACAGGCGACAATTTTGCTTCTGAAATACGTTGAAGCTGCATATTAGGTTTATGGTACACCACCAGATCCAGTGTATGCAGTGACTGCAAAACACTCATAGGTATTTTTGCCTTCGGTTTTCTTACACCATTAATTAAATAAGATTGCATCCCAAATTTCTCTGTAAAAACCTGAGCAATCACACTTGTTTCACTATACTGTGTAATTTTTAAAACAACTCCACGCGTCTTATGCAACATCTAAAAAAACTTTGGCACAAAAATAAGTAATGCAACAATGAAAGACGAGATTGAAGCAACTAAAACGGCTCCGGCAGCAACATCTTTTATTTTCCCCGCTATAGGATCATATTCGGGAGATATTTTATTAACCAGTAGCTCAATTGAAGTATTTATCAACTCCAAAGCAAGCACTATACCAATGCAAATCAATACTGCAACCCATTCCAGAACAGATAGTTTAAAAAACAGTCCTAATAACACCACAATCAAAGTGGCTATAAGCTGTAACCTAAAATTAAGCTGCGTACCTAATGTATAGGCTATACCTTTACCCGCATAAATAAATCCTTTAAGAAACTTTGCCATAAATTTACCGGCACTCCAAACTATTTACTTGTATGTACCGTTGTTAAGGTAAATTTATCATAAAAATTTATCAATTCGTTTTTGTAATGCAGCATAATAATTGCGTTCTTTACCTTTTTTAAAAAGATATGTGGAGCAAACTTTCTGAATTCATCTTAAAAAACCGGATTCTTCTAATCATTTTTTTTCTGGCAATCACCCTGTTCATGGCTTTTAAGGCCCAAAACATCAAGCTCTCTTATGCCGGCAGCAAGATATTGCCTTTAACCGACTCTGCATTCGTAAAATATACCGCTTTTAAAAAGCAGTTTGGTGAAGATGGCAGCATGGTAGTTATTGGTATCCAAACACCAAAAATTTACGAAAAAGACACTTATAATAAGTGGGCACAGTTATCTGAAGACATTAGCAAGCTAAAAGGAATAAAAGGTGTGCTCTCAATAGGCAAGTTATTTCAGTTACAAAAAGATAGTGTGCACCAAAAATTTACCGCGCACATTTTACCTGGCGGCATCATTAAAACAGATGCCCAGATGGATTCATTAAAACATACTTTGAAACAACTACCTTTTTATGAAGGCTTATTGATCAATAGGCAAACCAATGCTACTTTAATGGCTGTTTCATTCGATCAAAAAATATTGAATACCGCAGCCCGCAATCCTATTTTAAAAGAGATAGAAGAAAAAGCATTGGCTTTTGGCAACAGCGTACAAACAGATGTCCATATATCGGGGCTGCCTTATATCAGAACTGCTACCAGCAAGTTGGTATCTAACGAGTTTGTTTTGTTTTTAGGCTTATCTATATTGGTCTCGGCCATCATTTTAGTTATATTCTTTAGGAGTTTTGCCGCAGTTTTCTACCCTGTTCTTATTGTGATTATGGGTGTAATATGGAGTGTAGGAACTTTAGTGTTATTTGGTTATGAGATTACCATCTTAACAGGGCTCATCCCTCCGCTTATCGTAATCATAGGTATTCCAAACAGCATATTACTGCTGAACAAATACCATAACGAATTGAAAAAACATGGTGATAAACATAAAGCTTGGCACATTACGATCGAACGCATATCTGTAACCACTTTAATTGCCAATATTACCGCCGCAATTGGCTTTGGGGTATTGTATTTCACCGGAAGTGAGCTACTTATGCAATTTGGGAGTGTAGCCGCCCTAAATGTAATGTTTACCTGGTTATTAAGTTTATGTCTTATACCTGCCGTATTTAGTTTTTTACCTGCCCAAAAAAACAAGATCAATGCAGAACACAAAACTAATTTCCTGGATAAACTTTTAACTAAAACTGATTTTCTTGTCCAGCATAAAAGCAAGCTCATCTATTTAGCAACGCTTATTGTTGCTCTTATTTCATTGATAGGGGTTTACCGCATCAATGTAAATGGTTATGTGGTTGACGATCTGCCTAAAAGTTCTCGCATCTTAACCGATCTGAAATTCTTTGAAAAAAACTTTGAAGGTATTTTACCTCTCGAGATCAGTGTAGATACCAAAAGAAAGAATGGCGTGCTTAATTTGGCTACACTCAACAAAATTGATGAGATGGAAAATATGATCAGCTCCTACCCTGAGTTTTCTCGTTCTATTTCTTTAAATCGGGGGTTAAAATATGCTACTCAGGTATTTTATGATAATGATACTTCTTACTATCGCTTACCTACAGATTTTGAACGTGCTTTTATCTTAATGTACATTGCCAGTTCAGGTAAAGGAAATGGAAATATGCTCACAAATTTTGTAGATAAAGATAAGCAAACTACACGTATCAGCTTCCAAATGGCTGATGTAGGTTCTAAAAGATTGGACCACCTGTTAGAAGAAATTAAGCCGAGAATAGATTCTATTTTGCCTCCTAAACGCTTTGATGTAACATTAACAGGTTCCAGCATCATATTTTCAAAAGGCACAGATTACATGTTGCGCCATTTATTCGAAAGTATTTCTCTGGCTATTGTATTGATTTCATTATTACGTCTGGCACAATTCAGAAGCATGGGTATTATGTTTATCTCCTTACTTCCAAACGTAGTTCCGCTAATTATTACCGCAGGTTTGATGGGCTTTTTTAATATCCCCTTAAAACCCTCTACCATATTAATCTTTACCATTGCATTTGGATTAGCTTCTGATCAGACTATCTATTTCCTAACCAGATACCAACAAGAGCTGAACCTTACCAATTACAGCGTAAGCAAAGTTATTACAGATACGATTACAGAAACCGGCGTGAGCATGACACACATTGCGCTGATCTTATTTTTTGGTTTCGGCATTTTTACCGCATCAACCTTTGGTGGAACAGTAATATTAGGTTTATTATTGTCTATAACCTTGATCATTGCATTGGCGTTTAACCTTACCTTATTGCCTTCTTTGGTGCTATGGTTAGCTAAAAACAAGAGACGAAAACTTATTTCGGATGAAGAAATGGCCAAAAATGATTTAGATTTTGATCATTAATCTGTCTCAGAATCTTTTTCAACTGATGTAGGGTTATCACCAACAGGTGTTAGCTCTACAATGTCTTTACCTTGTTCATCAATCTTTTTGGCAAATAAAACCGGATACAACAACATAAAAGCTCCGGTTATAAATAAAACACCTGCAACAGCCAACAAAGTTTTACCGCCTCTGGTATGAGCGGCATCTAATATTTGGGCAATTACCATTATAAGCACACCTAAGATGAGTAGCCATACCGCTTTATTTAGTTTTAGCTTTTTGATCATTTTGCTGCTGGTTACGTTTAATTATACTTATTAAAACAAGCAACAAACCAATAAGTTCTGCCCCAAAGCAAAAAAGTAGAATAAAATTACCAAAAGCAGGTCCTACAAAAAGCTTAACAGGGAATAAAAGTACCGTTAGTACCATTGCCTGCACCTATTTTAAATAATTTATCCATAACAAAATAAGTTCAAAGCTACTATTATTAAGTATAAAAGCTTAACTTTGCAACCTTTAATTTTTTACGATACTTTATTGATGTACAGGGAATATAAACAATTAGAACTGGCCAAAATAGGCAAAGAGATATTAGATTTCTGGAAAGCTCAAAACATATTTGAAAAAAGTATTAGCTCACGTCCTAAGTCTAAACCTTTTACTTTTTACGAAGGTCCACCATCGGCAAACGGAATGCCTGGTATTCACCACGTAATGGCCCGTGCTATTAAAGATATTTTCTGCCGTTACAAAACCCTTAAAGGCTATCAGGTAAAACGTAAAGGTGGATGGGATACCCATGGTTTACCAATAGAGCTTGCTGTTGAAAAAAAATTAGGCATCACTAAAGAGGACATCGGTAAAAAAATCTCTGTTGACGCTTATAATGCCGCTTGTAAAGAAGAGGTGATGCGTTATACCGATGTTTGGAATGACCTGACCGAGAAAATGGGTTATTGGGTTGATCTTGAAAACCCTTATGTAACTTATCATAACGAATACATTGAAACCTTATGGTGGATCTTACAACAGCTTTATAACAAAGGTTTACTATATAAAGGTTATACCATACAGCCCTACTCTCCTGCTGCTGGTACGGGTTTAAGTTCTCACGAATTAAATCAACCGGGAACTTATCGTGATGTAAGCGATACAACTGTTGTAGCACAATTTAAAGCAGTTGATAGCACTTTACCCGATTTTCTACAAGGATTAGGAACCCTACATTTCTTAGCTTGGACAACCACTCCATGGACCCTGCCGAGCAATACCGCTTTAACCGTTGGCCCTAAAATAGATTATGTACTGGTTAAAACCTTTAACCAATATACTTTTGAGCCTGTACAGGTTATCCTGGCCAAAGCTTTAGTAAGCAAACAGTTTAGCGGTAAATACTTTTTAGCAGAAAGCCCAGCAGATTTAGAAAATTACAAAGCAGAAGACAAGAAAATACCTTATTTTATTGTAAAAGAATTTGCAGGAGCAGATCTTGTAGGCATTAAATACGAACAATTATTGCCACTGGCCCTACCATACCAAAATCCTGAAAATGCATTCCGTGTAATTTCGGGTGATTTCGTAACAACAGAAGACGGTACAGGTATTGTACATACTGCCCCTACTTTTGGTGCAGACGATGCCCGTGTTGCCAAACTGGCAACGCCAGAAGTACCTCCAATGTTGGTTTTAGATGAAAAAGACAATCCTGTACCTTTGGTAAACCTGCAAGGTAAATTTATTGATAGTTTAGGCGGTGGTTTGGGAGGTAAATACGTTAAAAACGAATATTATACAGACGGACAGGCCCCTGAAAAATCTGTTGATGTAGAAATAGCCATCCGGTTAAAAGAAGAGAATAAAGCTTTTAAGGTTGAAAAATATGTACACAGTTATCCACATTGCTGGCGTACAGATAAGCCTGTTCTATATTATCCTTTAGACAGCTGGTTTATTAAAACCACTGCCTTAAAAGATAAAATGGCAACCTTAAACAAAACCATCAACTGGAAACCAGAAGCTACCGGAACAGGTCGTTTTGGTAACTGGTTAGAAAATCTTGTTGACTGGAATCTATCACGTTCACGCTATTGGGGTACACCGCTTCCCATATGGAGAACTGAAGATGGAACTGAAGAAAAATGTATCGGTTCTATTGCAGAACTGAACGCCGAAATACAAAAAGCTGTTGAAGCTGGTTACATGGAAGCTGGCTTTGAATTGAAAGATATGCACCGTCCGTATGTTGACGATGTAATTCTCGTTTCTCAAAGCGGCAAGAAAATGCTTCGCGAAACAGACCTTATCGACGTATGGTTTGATAGTGGCGCTATGCCTTATGCGCAATGGCATTTCCCATTTGAGAACAAAGAAGAATTTGAGAACGCCTATCCTGCCGATTTCATTGCAGAAGGCGTTGACCAGACCCGAGGATGGTTTTTTACCTTACACGCGATAGCAGTCATGTTAAGTGAAAGCAGCGCCGAAATCAAAGCCATAAACGAGCGTGTAAACAACCCTGGTATTGCATTTAAAAATGTGGTATCAAATGGTTTGGTATTAGATAAAAATGGCAACAAAATGTCTAAACGTTTGGGCAACGCTGTTGATCCGTTTAGTACCATTGATACTTACAGTGCAGATGCTACACGCTGGTATATGATCAGTAACGCATCTCCTTGGGACAATCTTAAATTTAACCTGGAGGGATTAGATGAAGTACGGCGAAAATTCTTCGGCACGCTTTATAATACCTACTCGTTCTTTGCGCTTTACGCCAATATAGACAAGTTTGTAATCGATATCAACAACCAGACCCCTGTTGCAGAACGCAGTGAGTTAGATCGTTGGATATTATCGCTTTTACAAACCCTGATTGCTGAGGTAGATGAAAGTTATAATACTTACGAGCCAACCAAAGCGGCCCGTGCTATACAGAACTTTGTTGATGAGCATTTAAGTAACTGGTACATCCGTTTATCTCGTCGCCGTTTCTGGAAAGGAGAAATGACCGCCGATAAAAAAGCTGCATACGAAACCTTACATACCTGTTTAACCAGCATAGCGCAGTTGATGTCGCCGGTTGCCCCATTTTTCTCAGACTGGTTATATAAAAATATGACTGAAAGTCTTTCTGAGGAGCAAAAGGCAGAATCGGTGCATTTAACCCTGCTCCCTGAAGCCGATATGAGCATTATAGACCTTGCCTTAAACGAACGCATGGAACTGGCTCAGAATATTTCTTCAATGATCTTATCATTACGCAAAAAAATGGGCATCAATGTACGCCAGCCTTTGGCTAAGGTACTTATTCCTATTTTGGATAACAGTTTTGAAAGCAAAATTGAATTAGTTAAAGATTTGATCTTATCAGAAACCAATATCAAAGAAATTTCATATATTACCGACACTGCCGGTTTCATTAAGAAAAAGGTAAAACCAAACTTTAAATCTTTAGGGGCTAAAGTGGGTAAGGATATGAAGCTTGTAACCGAAGCCATCCAAAATATCAGTCAGGAAGAACTTGCATCATTTGAAAAAGAAGGTACGTTTACCATAAAAAACACAGCGTACACTATTCTTTTAAGTGATGTTGAGATTATTGCCGAAGACATTCCTGGGTGGCAGGTAACCAATATGGGTAGCTTAACTGTTGCCTTAGACGTAAACATAACGCCTGAACTTAAAGATGAAGGTTTATCGCGTGAGTTAATTAACCGTGTGCAAAATCTTCGTAAAGAAATGGCTTTTGAAGTTACCGACAGGATAACCGTAAGTTTACAAGAAGATAACATTGTATCGCCTGCGGTACTTAAGAACAAAACATACATTTGCAACGAAATCTTAGCAGATGATGTTGTTTTAACATCAGCGCCTTTAGATGGTACCAAAATTGTAATAGAAGATATTGAACTCGAAATTGTGATTGCAAAAAAATAACATTATGGAAAAAACTGAAAAGACACGTTATTCTGACAGTGAGCTACAAGAATTCAAAGAGATAATTTTAGAAAAACTAAGAACTTCCAGAGAAGAATTATTGTCGTTAACCTCTACTTTAAGTAATCCAAATTCTAATGGAACAGAAGATACTTCTGGCGCTTATAAAACCTTAGAAGATGGTTCTGCTACGCTCGAAAAAGAACAAACTAACCAATTGGCAGCACGTCAAAAGAAATTTATAGATAATCTTGAAGCTGCCCTGGTACGTATTGAAAATAAAACTTATGGCGTTTGCAGAGAAACCGGTAAACTTATACCTAAAGAGCGTTTAAGAGCTGTACCTCATGCTACATTAAGTATGGAAGCAAAACTTAAACAAGGCTAATGAAAGGTTATACAAAACCATTAGTATTAATATTTCTGGTTTTACTAGTAGATCAGCTAAGTAAAACTTGGGTAAAAACCAACATGTACCTTGGCCAGGAATTTAAAGTTCTTGGCAACTGGTTCATTATCCATTTTACCGAAAACAACGGCATGGCCTTTGGGCTTGAATTTGGGGGCGAATTTGGCAAGCTTGCTCTTTCACTTTTCAGGATTGTGGCTGTTGCCGGAATTGGATACGGTTTACATTACCTTATTAAACATAAATATCACAGAGGTTTAATACTTAATGTAGCCCTGATTTTTGCCGGAGCATTAGGTAACATTATAGATTCGGTATTTTATGGGGTAATCTATAAATATGAAACACTTTTTCACGGCCGTGTGGTAGATATGCTGTATTTCCCTATTTTAAAAGGTCATTTCCCAAACTGGTTTCCAATTTGGGGCGGACAAGAATATGAGTTTTTCAGACCTGTATTTAACCTTGCCGATGCAGCAATTTCTATAGGCGTAATTTGTATTCTAATTTTCCAGAAGACCTATTTTAAAGAAGAATTTAAAGACGAAGTGGGCATCAATAACGAAACCGTAGAAGAATAGTTTAAATTACTATCCTATTTAAATTTTATAAGCACTGCAAAATTGCAGTGCTTTTTTGTTTAATATTGTATTAAAACTTTAAATATGAAAGCACGTTTTCTATTATTTGTTCTCGCACTTGTTACTATTAATTACGGGCATGCACAAACCATTAAATTGTTTAACGGCAAAAATCTCAACGGCTGGTATGCTGATGTGCCTGATAAGGACAAAGATCCGCAGGTAGCCCCTTCTTTCATCGTAAGAGATCAAAAACTGGTAAGTATGGGCGATCCAAGAGGCCATTTAATTACTAACGATAGCTTTTCAAACTACCGCATAGAAGCAACTTACCGTTTTCCGGGCAAACCCGGCAATTGTGGTATTCTTGTTCATGTATCTCAGCCACGTGTACTTTATAACATGTTCCCAAAATCAATAGAAGTACAAATGCAACACCTTGATGCAGGCGATTTTTGGTGTATAGGTGAAGATATTTCAGTACCTGATATGGAAGAAAGACGTGGAGATAAAAGTAAATGGGGTACTACAGCGGGTAAATTACGGAGGATTAAAAACCTTACAGACAGCTCAGAAAAGCCATTAGGTCAATGGAACAAAATGATTATAGAATGTCTGGATAATAAGATTAAAGTGTGGGTTAATGGCGACTTAGTAAACGAAGGTTACGATTGTACAGCAAGTGAGGGAAAAATTGCCGTACAAGCTGAAGGAGCTGAAGTAGAGTTTAAGGAGCTTAAGCTCAAGCACATCTCAAAATTTAGCAAATAAGTAACGTAACCTTGTTCTCTTTTATACTATAAGAATGTAAGATCCTGCACATCCTTCATACAGATGCTGAAACAAATTTGGCATAATGACTAAATATTTCAAAATATATAACCCTGATTTCTTGGTGTTTATCTTTTTTTCTTTCCATTCGTTTTTTTACTGGTATGGAATTGGCTTAGAACTTTCATCTAAATTACAAACACACAAAAAAATAAGTATATGAAAAAATTATTCACACTGGCTTTAGTATCATTATTAAGTATAGGTGCTATGGCTCAACAGACAGATCTGAGAAGAAAAATAAATGTTAGCGGTACAGCCGAAACAGAAGTTACGCCTGATATCATTTACATCAGCATATCACTTAAAGAGTATTTAAAAGACAATCGCAAAAAAGTAGAGATCAGCGATCTTGAAAAACAATTGTACAATGCTGTTGAAAAAGCAGGCATCAACAAAGAAAATTTAACCATCAGTAACCTGAGCAGCTGGAATTATGCTACAGAGAAAAAGAAAAATCCTGATTTTATGGCCAGTAAACAATACAGATTAAAAGTTGCTGACCTGAATAAATTTAATCAGATTATTGACGCTATTGATGCCAAAGGAATTGCCAGCACCAATATAGACAGCTATGATTACAGTAAAATAGAAAGTTTAAAAAAAGAATTAAAAATTAAAGCTTTATTAGCCGCTAAAGAAAAAGCAGCCTACATGGTAGAAGCTTTAGGCGATAAACTAGGAAAAGCTCTTGAAATTCAAGATGGTGGAGATAATTATTCTCAACCGGTGTACAGAAACTACGCATTAAAATCGGCTGCAATGGATATGGGCGCTGCGGATCCTGAAATCGATTTTAAAAAGATAAAATTGAGTTTTAGCGTAAACGTAATCTTTGAGGTGATCTAAAATTTCAACCGTTTTAAAAATAAATGAAAAGCTGCATAGAACATATATGCAGCTTTTTTGTTTTATTCTTAATCCATTAAATAGTTAACTAAAATCAGGAAGTAAATATGAAAAAGTTAATTTGTTCTTTGATCTTAATGATGAGCTTGTCATTAACGGTAAATACAGTTTTTGCCAGCGATAAACCTAAAGTAAATACAGAGCTCACTACCGAGCAAAAAGCTGAGTTGGAAAGAATCACATCCAGAGTAGCTGAAATTAAAGCAATGGATAAATCCAATTTAAGTAAAGATGAAAGAAAAGCATTGCGCAAAGAGTTAAAAGAAATGAAAAAGAAAGCTGCCGCAATGAGTGGAGGTGTTTATCTTTCAGTTGGTGCCATTATCATCATTATATTATTGTTGATTCTTATTTTATAAGACGGCATAAAATAAAAAAGCCGGATCTTCCGGCTTTTTTATTTAGAGAAAGTGATTGATCAAAAATTAATCAATCCTATCAAATCCTGTATATTTTACCAATGTCTCAGGTATTTTGATACCATCCTCGGTTTGGTAATTTTCCAAAATTGAGGCTACGATACGTGGAAGGGCTAAAGCACTTCCGTTTAAGGTATGTGCCAATTGCGTTTTACCTTCTTTACCTTTGAAGCGTAGTTTTAAACGGTTGCTCTGATATGTTTCAAAGTTTGAAACCGAAGATACCTCTAACCAACGTTGCTGTGCAGCACTCCATACCTCCATGTCATAAGTCATCGCCGATGTAAAGCCCATATCACCGCCACATAAACGTAAAACGCGATAATGCAAACCCAGTTCCTGTAATAGAGATTGTACATAATTACTCATGTCTTCCAAAGTATCATAAGATTTCTCAGGATGTGTAATTTGCACAAGTTCAACTTTATCAAACTGGTGTAAACGGTTTAAGCCACGTACATGCGATCCATAAGAACCTGCTTCACGTCTGAAACATGGCGTATAACCTGTATTTTTAATCGGAAGATCTTCTTCTTTTAAAATTACATCCCGATATAAATTGGTTACCGGAACTTCTGCAGTAGGGATCAGGTATAAATCATCAACGCCTACATGGTACATTTGCCCCTCTTTATCTGGCAACTGCCCTGTACCAAAGCCAGAAGCCGCATTTACCAAATGAGGCACCTGCATTTCCCTGTATCCGGCAGCAATAGCTTTATCTAAAAAGAAATTAATCAGAGCTCTTTGTAAGCGTGCGCCCTTTCCTTTGTAAACCGGGAAACCTGCTCCGGTAATTTTAGTTCCTAATTCAAAATCAATGATATCATATTTTGCTGCAAGCTCCCAATGTGGTAAAGCATTTGCAGGAAGCTCTGAAGCAGTTCCATGTGTTAATACCACTTCATTATCATCAGCAGATGTGCCAGCCTTAACCAAATGGTAAGGCAAGTTTGGCAATTGTACAGTTAAGTTATGTTGCTGTTCTTCTAATGTATTTAGCTTTTCTGTAAGATCTCTGATCTTGTCTTTGTTGGCACTGGTTTGTTGCTTTATGGCTTCAGCTTCTTCTTTTTTGCCGTTTCGCATTAACTCTCCTATCTGTTTAGCAGCTGCATTGGCCTCGGCGGACAGGTTATCCAACAAATTCTGAGTTTGGCGACGTTCTTCATCTACTGAAATAATCTGATCTACCAATTCAAGTTGTTTAAAATTACGAACACTTAATCGTTCTAAAACTTTCTCTCTGTTTTCGCGGATATAGTTAACTTGCAACATTATTTATTATTTTTTTACAAAGATAAAATTGATTTACAATTATACGACTGACGATTATAGAATTCATCATATTAACTTGATAACTTTGCCCGTCGCTTTATAGTTCAAAATCCAAAATATGAAAACAACTGGTAAGCTTTATCTTGTCCCCACTCCCATTGGTAATCTGGAGGATATGACTTTTAGGGCCATTAATGTGCTAAAAGAGGTTGATCTTATTTTAGCGGAAGATACCCGCACCAGTGCCCCTTTGCTTAAGCATTTTGGTATTGATAAGAAAGTTTACGCCCATCATCAGCATAACGAACATAAAGCCAGTACTGAAATCATTAAGTTTTTAGAACAAGGACAGCAAATTGCATTGATTTCTGATGCAGGAACACCAGCTATATCAGACCCTGGTTTTTTCTTGGTAAGAGAGGCTTTAAAGCACGGTATAGAAGTATGTTGTTTGCCCGGAGCAACAGCATTTGTTCCTGCCTTGGTTAATTCAGGACTTCCGAGCGATCAATTTGTTTTCGAAGGTTTTCTTCCTGTAAAAAAAGGCAGACAAACACGCCTAAAAAAATTAGCCGAAGAAGATCGCACGATGATCTTTTATGAAAGTCCGCATAGGTTGTTGAAAACGCTCAGTGAATTTGCAGCGTTTTTTGGAACCGAAAGACAAATATCGGTAAGCCGCGAGTTGAGTAAATTGTACGAAGAGAATGTACGTGGCACTGTTTTAGATGTAAAATCACATTTTGAAAACAATATTTTAAAGGGAGAATTCGTAATTTGTGTTGCAGGAGCACCCGAAACTCCAAAAGTTAAAGAGAAATTCTATAAAGAAAAATAAAATGATAAACGTAGATAGATTTTTAGCCGACGAACAGGATCCAAAGGCTGTAGAAAAGGTAATTGGCAAATTAAATGACTTATTAACCAGCGGTGAAGAGATTTTATACCTTGCTGTACAAAAAAAACCTGCGGTTAATCTTTTACCAGATTGCATAGCCATTACCAATAAACGCATTTTTTACTGTGAACCCGGCAATTTGGGTTTAACCATGAATTTTAAAGATATCTCATGGAAAAACATCAAAGAAGTGTCTTTTAAAGAAGGCTTATTGGGCTCCAAATTTATTTGTGTACCTACATCGGGCGAGAATATTGTTACAGAATATATCCCCAAAGTACAGGCCCGCAAACTTCACCAAGCCGCTAATGAGCAATTAGAGCAATATAAAGAAATGCTTCGTCAGCAAAAACTAGAAGAAAATCGTGCCTCTGCTACCTCATTTAGCATGCCTGCTTCGCAAAACATTATTGATCTTCCTGTTGAAGAAGCTATTGTAATTCCTGAAACAAGCAGTGCCGCACCCGAAACAGAAGACGATGCCACACTTAAATTGAGAAAACTAAAAACACTTTATGATAAGCAACTCATTACATTAGAAGAATATGAAAACAAAAAAGCTGCTATTTTAGACAGTTTGTAATCCATTCTTCTATTCATATTGATAACTGATACACTATAAACAGGTTAATAATATTAATGAGCTTCAAAGAAAACTATTTACCAGCCCTGCTCAGTGCTTTTTTAATGTGGCTGGCCTGGCCTCCCCATCCTTATTTAGCCCCCTTACTGTTAGTTGGATTATTGCCTCTTTTTACTGCATTGCATCAAATCATTACAACGAGCGGTAGCAAAACAGGTAAGAAAATATTTCTTACCGCTGGTTTAACCTTTCTGGTATGGAATACCGCTTCTATTTATTGGGTTTTCAATTCAATTAATGCTGTAAATAAGGGTTTTACAGGAACAATAGTTTCTTTTCTGGTTTCGCTTATTCCTTATGGTTTAGGGGCTTTTTTAATGACCTCTGCCTTTTGGTTGGCTTACCGGCTGTATAGATATACAAACTGGCTTATCGCCTCCATCGGATTGGTATCTTTCTATATCTGCATGGAGTTTTTACATGAGAGCTGGGATCTTGCTTTTCCTTGGATGACCTTAGGCAATGGTTTTGCTACGATGCACCAGTTAGCACAATGGTATGAATTTACAGGGGTATATGGTGGCTCTTTATGGATATTGCTGAGTAACATTTTGATTTTTGCAGCTTACCATCAAATTAAAAATGGCAGAAAATACTCCTTAAGTGCTGCATGGTTGGCATGGGTACTCGTGCCCATAGGCTTATCGCTCTATATGTACAAGAGCTATAAAGAAAAATCTGTACCGGTAAATGTAGTGGTGGTTCAACCCAATATAGATCCTTATGAAAAGTACGGATCAGTATCGGCCGGAGATCAGTTACGCATTTTAACTCATCTTTCAGATTCTATTGCACAGGTAAATACCGAATACTTTATATGGCCAGAAACAGCTATACCTAATTATGCAGATGAAGACCGCATACGTACAAACAGTGATTTTTTATTTATCCAAGATTTCCTCAAAAAGTACAAAAACGGCACGGTAATTACAGGCATAGAAAGTGTAAAGTTTTACAATGATAAAAAAACACTTTCGGCCAAAGTAAATCCTAATGGTGGTTTTTATGACAATTATAACGCGGCTATGCAGGTGGAGAATTCTGCCAACGTAGATTTTTACCATAAATCTAAGCTGGTTCCGGGTGTAGAAAAAATGCCTTTTCCTAAAGTATTTGCTTTTTTAGGTCCGGTATTTGAAAAATTAGGCGGAAGTGTTTCTGGCTGGGGATGGCAGGAAGAACCGGGTGTGTTTTACAGCTATAGCGGCATTGGTGTTGCACCAGTAATCTGTTATGAAACTTTATGGGGCAACTGGATTGGAGGTGCTGTAAAAAATGGCGCACAATTTATCGCCATTATTACCAATGATGGCTGGTGGGGCAATACCAGTGGTAAAGACCAGCATTTTCAATATGCAAAATTAAGAGCCATAGAAACACGCAGGTATGTGGCGCGTTCTGCTAATACCGGAATATCAGGTTTTATCAATCAACGGGGCGATGTACTTAAACAAAGTACTTGGTGGACCCGGTCTGCATTGAAAGAGGATATTAATTTGAACGACAATCTTACTTTTTATGTAAAGAATGGCGACTTTATTGCTAAGCTTTCTGTTATTTTAACTTTTGCCCTGGCATTGGTTATCATTTACTTCAGGTGGATAAAAAACCCTATATCTGCTCATAAACCATGAAAACACATAAACCTTTAACCTTACTTACGCTGATTTTTTTGCTGTGCTTAAATTTGGGCTGTGACCAGATATCTAAAATAGTGGTACGCAAAAACATAGACACTTACCAGCAAATCATCCTGATCAAAGACAGGTTCATCTTAACCAAAGTTGAAAATACAGGTGCTTTTTTAAGTGCGGGAAGTAATCTGCCTGATTTTGTACGAGCCATTTTACTTACGGTGTTACCTATTGCAGTTCTTTTGTATGGGCTGTATTTTTTATTTACACAAAAGAGATTGTCGAGGTTAATGCAGATAGGCTTATGTTTTTTAATAGGTGGAGGTATTGGTAACGTATTCGACAGAATTATTTATGGCTCTGTTACAGATTTTATGCATATGGATTTTGTTCTGTTTAGAACAGGTATCTTTAACATGGCCGATGTTTCCATTATGACAGGTATAGGGTTGCTGCTTACAGAGGCTCTATTAAGGCCTAAAACAACAACCCCAGCTCAGGTTTAATTTAATTTTTTAAAGATATTACTGATCACATCCGGAATATCATTAATGGCTTTTTGGGGATCATTTACCTCTCCCTCTGCCCAACCACGCCAAATTAGCTTAGAAGTACTCCTGTCTATAATATCTATTACGATACTGCCTTCTTTAACCTGCATTTTTTGTGCCCTAGTACCTACATAAACGGGAAGCGGATCTATATATGTATAATAATAACGGGGTCTGCCTTGGTAATAAGTTACACGAGGTAATATTCTGGCAGGCGGGTTATAATAAACCGGTTCGTACATGGTTTTGGTTTCTTTATTTACTGTAACTGTATATTTAACCAGCAAATCTGGTTTATTGTGATCCAAAACAAAACCTCGTTTATCTAACTCGGCACTGGCAGCCTGTACAATTTTATCTGTTGCAATATCATTATTATATACAGATGTTGTCTTGCTCTGTGTTTCGGGTATCCAGGCGTAAGTTTTATATTTTATATTATTTACTGCATTATTTGAAAGCGAATAATATTCATAGCTTGAGCAGGAAGCCAATCCGACCACCAAACCCAAAAATAGCAATAACCTTTTCATGATTTTATACATTTTAACTATTAAACCTATTAACTTTCAAAAAGTTTAAATAAAATTATCAGATTAAAAAATCTTCATAAAACATTCATTTTTAAGCTATTCCGCAAACAGCTAAAAATCCTCAAACAACTTTGCTCAGGTTGGTGTTGTTTCATTGTCAAGACATTAGAATTAAGGAGAAATTACTATGGAAAATCAAAATCAGGAACAGCAAAAAGGTTTCATGGACAATCTGAAAGACAAATTTGAACAGGTTAAAGATCAGGTTCAGGATAAATGGGAAGATGTGAAAGATAAAACCGCAGAACTGGCCGACCAAGCTAAAGATAAGTTAGAAGAACTTAAAGATAAAGCTGAAGATACTTGGGATGGGATTAAAGACAAGTCCCAGCATCTTACCAATGAGGCCAAAGATAAAATGGAGAACATACAGGACAGGGCTGATGATAAGGTTACTGAACTTAAAGACAAAGCTAACTTAGAAATGGCTAAAGCTAAAGTAGAATACAATGAAATTAAAAAAGACGTAAAAGATAACTTGCGTTAAAAATCATTTAGCTTAAGCATAAAAGGTAGCTGAAAGCCCGAACATGTCTGTACAAGGAAGAGTTTTTATAAATGAAACTTTAATTCTTTTATGAACGCAAGGTTTTAAGCTACCTTTATTATATGCCATTACACAACCAGAGAACTTAAGGCATTTTAACATTCTCAAAGGTTGTATATCTGTATTTCCTTACTTCATGCTTAAGTTAATTGATAAAAGTTTGATACTTTTGGGAATATTATAATATACCTTTACATTATTGAAAAAGTATAGATTTACCTATTTAGAAGGTGTTTTAATTCATTTTTCATCTAAAAGCTTTGTTTTAAGTTTACTTAAAATATTTTTCCTTTTTAATTTTTGGATTGTTTTTTCGGGTTGTAATTTCCAGAACGAAAAAGAAGATGATCCTACCCCTGCTTCAGTGTCTGAAGTAATGAAAAAAGTGGACAGCGTTTATATGTCTGGTAATTTAACCCGGGTAAACCATATTCTCGATTCATTGAAACCTCATTTTGCTCCTTCAGACATCGAGAATCTCACTGAGTACTATATTTATAAAACCAACATTAGCTTATCAGACAAGAAGAGTAATCCTAATTTATACACAGATAGTCTGTTAAGTATTTTCCAGCAGTCCCATATGCAGGAAAAATACAAAGCGCAATTTATTAAAGCGCTTATGCTTAAGGGTGATATCCTTATTTTGAATAAGCAATATGATGCAGCGCTTGAATTTTATTTTAAAACCAAATCTCTTGCCGATAAGGAAAAAGACCCCTTTAATTATAGTGATTTTATTGCTAAAATGGCCCAGATCTATTATACCCAGGGCAAATTTGCTTTATCTGCAAGGTATCAGAAAGAAGCTTATGAAACTGTATTAAACGCTAAAAATCTTACACCATCTACGCGGTTTTATATTATACAAGGTTGTTTGAATAATGCAGGTTTCTCTTATGAACAGGCACACATGTTAGATAGCGCGCTCTATTTCTATCTAAAAAATATTAACTACATAGAAAAAGAAGGAAAAGCAGGCCCTATCGGCGAAAAGCAATATAACAACTCTAAAATTGTGGCTCTTGATAATTTAGGTGGCTTATACCTCAAAAAGGAAGATTATCCTCTTGCATTAAAGTACCTTGAACAATGCATAGCCATTAACAACTATTCTCTAAGCCCTGTTAAGATAACTGCTTTTTTAAAGCTGGCCAAAACCTATACCCGAACAGGCAACATTACCAAAGCAGATTCTATCCTTAATCTGGCTTACAGAGTTATAAATAAAGATTCTGTAAATCTTTATGCCAACAAAGTAAAGTTTTATCAGGCCAAAAGCGATATTTTACTCGTACAAAAGAAATACAAAGAAGCGATTGAAAACCTACAGAATTACAAACTGGCTTCTGATACACTTAACCGTATCAATAATGCGGTTCATAAAGTAGATGTAGCTCAAAAATTTCAGTTCCTGCAAAATCAGGAATACCTGAAATATTTAGAAAAAACCAACGAAAGTAAAAGCTTATATCTGGTTGGTGCACTCATGTTTGTTTGTATGCTCATTCCTATCATTGTATTATCGTTAACCAATGCCAGGCAGGCAAAAAGAGCCCAGAATGCGGCCACTGAGCACAGTAAAGCGCTTGAAGAAACGATGAAAAACCTAGAGCAGCGAAATAAGGATTATGCTAAAATGATGAAAGTTATGGCGCACGATCTGAAGAACCCGATTGGGGGTATTGTAGGTGTTGCCCGGCTTTTATTGGAAGAAGACCATTTTTCTGAAGAAGACAAGGAAATGTTAAGCCTGATTGCCAGTTCTGGAGAAAATTCTATTGAAATGATGAACCAGCTCTTAAATTCGGGATTGGCTATAGAAAACGAGGTTACCATTAAAGAAGATACGGATTTGAACCAGCTGCTGCATCAATGTTGCGAATTGTTGCAATACAAAGCCGATGAGAAACAGCAAAAAATTATGTTTACAAGCTCTGGTCCGGTTTCTATTTTAGCCGGCAAAGAGAAAATCTGGCGTGTATTCAATAATCTGATCGTAAATGCCATTAAGTTCAGTCCACGTCAAACGGTAATCAATGTAGTATTAGAACAGCTCAATAAAAGTGTGCGCATAGCTGTAATTGATCAGGGAATTGGGGTACCGGAAAAGAACAAGCAAAAAATATTTGAGATGTTTACAGATGCTAAACGTTTAGGCACAGCAGGCGAACAGCCTTTTGGCATAGGATTGTCTATCAGTAAACAGATTATTGAAAGTCACGGTGGCAAAATTTGGTTAGAAGATAACCCTAAAGGCGGTACTATCTTTTATGTTGAGTTTCCTCTAGTATAATGCTTTCCTTAAGGGAAAATCTTTTATTCCTGCATAAATTTCTGTAAGGCCGCAAACAGATCCTGCGGATGAAAAGGTTTTGAGAGATAGCCGTTCATACCCACACTCAATACTTCTTCTATTACCTGATTACTTACTGTGGCCGTAAGCGCAATAATCGGCACATTAGCTTTTACAGGATCACCAAGGGCTCTGATTAATTTTGTGGCTTCGTAACCGCCCATTTCAGGCATATGCAAATCCATCAGAATAACATCATAATTATTTCTACTAAGCATATCTAACGCAATCTTTCCATTTTCGGCTACATCGGGTTCTATACCGTGTTTATTTAAGGTTTTCCTCATCACCAGTATATTAATGGCATTATCTTCTACTACCAGTATCTTCAATGCTGAAAGATCATTTTTAGAAAAACCTTGTTGTAAACTGTTATTGTTATCATCTAAAGCCATAGTCTCAAATGGAAATGTTATGTCAAAACTAAATGTAGTGCCTTTACCCAAACTGCTTTGGAGCTGAATAGAAGAATCATAAAGATCCAGCACTTTCTTCACAATGGATAAGCCTAAGCCTGTACCTCCGTAATTTCTGTTGATGCTGGCCGATGCTTGCGCGAAGGCTTCAAAAACACTTTTTTGGCGGCTTTCTTCTATACCAATACCCGTATCTTCTATAATAAAACCTACTTTTACCTGATTATTGCTCTGCTCTAAGTTAACACAACTTAGCTTTACAAAGCCCTTTTCCGTAAATTTTATGGCATTATTTAAAAGATTAAGCAGAACCTGCGTTAAACGGGTTGGATCTCCATACAACCGCTTATTCTTAAGATCTTCTGCTATTTCCAACTTAAAGGTTAACTGCTTTTCTAAGGCCTTTATTTTAATACTTGCGTAAATATTCTCTACCAACCAAGCTAAATTAAAAGGTGTGTTTTCCAGTTCTACCTTTTCTGAATCCAGCTTGTTAAAATCAAGGATGTCGTTAACCAACGTTAAAAGATTTTCTGCAGAGAATTTTAGGATAGAGAGGGTTTCTTCCTGATCTTTTCTTGGGTCTTGAGACAATAAAGCATTGGTTAAACCAATTACGCCGTTTAAAGGTGTCCTCAGCTCATGCGACATGGTCGAAAGGAAATTCATCCTCGCATTAGAAAGTTGCTCTACTTCAGTAAGAGTTCTGTTCAGTTTTTTATTGGCCGCATTCAGTTCATTTTTCGTATCGTTTAATTTAATGAAGTTTCGCTTAAACGATTTAAAGAAAAAGTAATGCAGAAAAATAATCAGAAAAAAATCAAAGGTAATTACAAATATATGCACCGGACGTGTAACTACCTGGGGAATGCTGCTCAAAAAGAAATAACTCTTGTTGGTAAACGCCCCATCTATCAATACCGGTATAATGTTAACGATGGCATAAAACCAGCCCCATCTTGAGCCAAGCATGTAAAAGCCTAATGCAGATGCCAGCCAGATATATTGTAAAGTGGCTACATTAACACCATGAACAAATATCATGAGGTTGCCCCATATACCTAAAACCGTAAGCAGAATTAAAATAACATGCGCTACCAGTTTCCATACATTAGCAAAATACAGAGCCCCCAAAAGTAGAATGGCAAAACAGAATATGATACTTGCCCTGGTTAACTGTAAATCCTGATGGTTATAGGCATAGGCAAAAATCAAACAAAGCGAAAAAAAAGTATAAGCAATAATAAGATACAAAAGCATAAGAATACGTGCCTGATTGATCGGATCGGTCTCTCGTGCAACAATTCTTGCTATGTAATTTCGCCTCAAGCTCATGTAATGAACTACATCTACATTTTTAACAACACAAAAATAGCATAAATAAACTTCTTGAAAGGGCTAAAAACCTTGTGTAACTGATTGGTTGCTTTGCATTGAAACTAATCCATATACCTGCCTACTATAGGCATGCGTCTGCCCATGCCAAAAGCTTTGCTCGAAACTCTTAAAATAGGTGGTGTTTGGTAACGTTTAAATTCTGCAATATTTACCATTTTCAAAACACGCTTTACCAAAGCCTCATCAAAACCTTGTGCAATAATAGCTTTAGTGCCTTGTTTTTTCTCAATATGCTGGAATAAGATACGATCTAAGATGGCATAGTCTGGCAGGGAATCAGAATCTTTTTGGTCAGGTCTTAATTCTGCCGAAGGAGGTTTTACAATGGTATTTACAGGAATAATTTCTCTTTCTTCATTGATCAATCTGGCCAGTTCAAACACCTGTGTTTTATACACATCGCCCAATACACTCATGGCACCGCACATATCACCATACAAAGTACCATAGCCTACAGCACATTCGCTTTTATTAGAAGTATTTAATAAGATATAACCAAATTTATTAGACATGGCCATAACAACTACTCCCCTACATCTGGCCTGGATATTTTCTTCTGTAATGTTAAAAGTCAGGCCTTTAAAAGGTTTAGCCAGCATTTGGTCAAAAGCTTCGGTTGCCGCTTTAATTTCAATGATCTCGTGCTTACAGCCTATATTATTTACAAGATCTAACGCATCTTTAACCGAGTGGTCGCTAGAGTATTTAGAAGGCATAAGCACGGCCATTACATTTTCTGCTCCTAAAGCTTCGCAGGCCAGGGCACAAACTACAGCCGAATCTATGCCTCCAGATAGGCCTAAAACCGCTTTACTAAAGCCCGATTTTTGAAAATAATCTTTGATACCCAAAACCAGGGCATCATGAATTTGCTTAATATCACGATCCCTGGCCGGAGCCGGATATTTATTTTTTACATTTTGAACCTCAGCTACCTCAAAAACCTGCAGATCTTCTTCAAAGTACTTCATTTCTGCCTTTAGTTCACCTTCCTGATCAAAAACCAGAGAACCGCCATCAAAGATAAGCTCTGTCTGCGCACCTACTTGATTTACATAAAAAAGTGGCAGTTTATATTTTTTCGCATTAGCAGAAAGTATACTGATGCGATCTTCATCATGATGATAATCAAAAGGAGATGCGGCAATATTGATCATCAAATCAGGCTGCTGCAAAATAAGTTCGTCCATCGGGCACGAGATGTACATTGGATTATCGTTAATATTCCACAAATCCTCGCAAATGGTCAACGCTATTTTCTGCCCCTTAAACTCCACACAGTCAAATTGGGTGTTGGGCTCAAAATACCTATACTCATCAAATACATCATAAGTAGGCAGAAGAGTTTTCTTTACCACTTGTTTGATTGTTCCATCGGCAATAAAATAAGCTGCATTAAACAAATCTTTTCCTGCCAAGACTTCATTCTTTACAGGTAGTCCTATAATGCAAGCTATATCTTTACAGTGTGCAGCAATTTCTAAAGCACTTTTTTCACAAAGTGCTATGAAGTCTTCAAACTCCAGAAAATCGCGTGGCGGATAACCGCATACAGCAAGCTCGGCAAAAACCACCAGATCAGCCCCTTTCTCTTTGGAAAGAAAGATATGATCGATTATCTTTTTCGTATTCAGCTCAAAATTACCAATGTGGTAATTGATCTGCGCCAACGCTATTTTCATATGTAAAATGATAAAAGATTAAAAGAATACACCAATATTAAGCGCTATGTAGTGGTTGCGTACGCTGCCATTGTCTCCTTTTGCAATATTGGTCAAACCGTTGTTATAAGTTAAACCACCTGTAAGACTGGTTTTACCATCTATTTTATATTCTGCACCACCTCCAATAATCATACCTGCCCTGTAAAAACGAGTTTGTTTATCGGCTTTAGCATCGTCAGCCAGTACTGTATTATTAGAAGAAACATCGTATTTTGCTCTTATTGCAAAATCATTAGATAAACCAAACTGACCATACCATTTTAAGCCCTTTAGTTCATCTGTTTTCAGTTTAAGCGAAAGCGGCACTTCTATATATTGCATTTTGTATTTTACATTATATTCTCTTGAGCCCGTGCTACTTAATAATGCATGATAGGGTTGAAAATCTAAGATTTTAGCAGCACCGTTGATACTGGTTACAGTTAATCCTGTAGCAAAACAGTAATTTTCTGCAAATTCAAAATCGCCCATTAAACCATAAGAGAATCCTACGGTCAATCCATCGCCTTTACCATTTTCTGCTTTTAAAAATCCAAAATTTGGATGTGCGGTTAAACCTAGTCTGAATGATTGCGCATAAGTTGTAACAGAGACAACTGCCAGTAGAAATACAAATACTATTTTTTTCATGTGAGTTGTTTTTATCTTTGTTTTATGATGATAAAAAAGTTTATTAACTGGCAAAGTTATTTATTTTTTCTTTGTGCTATCGTTTTTTTTTCATGCAAGAACAACAAAAAGCCGGATGTAAGTAACATAAATTTAGATATTAAAGTAGAAAGATTTGATCACGACTTATACGCTGGCAAAGGAAAAGACATCACAGCAACCCATGCTTTCTTAGAAAAAAAATATGGGGCTTTTTATGATGATTTCATCCACCAGATGGTAGGCAATTCATCATACACAGGTGTGGCTGTGCTTGAAGGTTTATATAAAGATAAGGCTTATACAGATCTTACGCAGGAAGTTGACAGCGTATTTCCAAATCTGAACAAAGTTGACCGGGAGCTTACCGAAGTTTTTAAATACATTAAATATTATTACCCAAAAGCAGAAATTCCACGTTTTATTGCTTTTGTTTCAGGCTTTGCTTACCAAACACCCATAGGCGACAATTATTTAGGTATTGGCTTAGATATGTTTTTAGGTAAAGACAGTAAATTCTATGCCGCATTGGTCGAAAGTCTTCCGCAGTATCTTACCAGAAAATTTACGCCAGAGTACATCGTGCCTCGGGTTAGCGAGTATTATGTACGCGAAAACCTCATCAAAGAACAAGATCAAGACAGATCTCTTCTTTCTAAAATGATTTATAACGGTAAGATCTTATATTTCATGGAACAGGTTCTGCCAGAAGCTACACCTGATACTGTTAAAATTGGATATACTTCGCAACAACTAAGTTGGTGCAAAACTTTTGAACCCGAAATATGGGCATATTTTATGGAAAACAATCTGCTATATAATACCGATTACAGCAAAATACAGGTTTACCTGAGCGATGGCCCGTTTACGCCGGGTATTGGAGAAAAACGTGAATCTGCACCAAAATTGGGGGTGTGGATTGGATGGCAAATTGTAAAACAGTATATGAAGCAGCATCCAGATGTGACATTGAAGCAGTTAATGGCCGAAAAAGATGCGCAAAAAATACTGAGCGATTCCAGATATAAACCCAAAGGCTGATATTGATAATCTGATTAAATTACTAAACATGAAAATAGGAATTGTGCTAAGTGGCGGAGGTGTAAGAGGCATTGCTCATTTAGGTGTTTTAAAAGCCTTTGATGATGCGGGGATTAAATTTACACATGTATGCGGAACCAGTGCAGGTTCTATTGCCGGAGCCTTTTATTGTGCGGGTATTGATCCTGAAGAAGGTCTAAATATCTTCCTTAGAACACGATTGCTCAAATTTGTAAGGCCTGCTTTAGGTTCTTTAGGGCTAATTAGCATTGAACATACCAAAACCATATTTGAACAATATATACCTTACCAAAATATAGAGGACCTACCTGTAGAACTAACTATTTGTGCAACCAACTTTAGTGAAGGTCACATCAGTTACTTTACCGAAGGACCATTAACACCGGCTGTGCTTGCCTCAAGCTGTATTCCGGGCATTTTTAAACCCATCATGATCAATGATGAAATGTATGTTGATGGTGGTGTACTGAACAATTTTCCGATAGAACCTTTACTGAACAATTGCGATTATATCATTGGTTCTTCATGCAACCATTTAAATAGGGCCGAAGAAATACAAAGCATTTCAAAACTGATGCAAAGAGCCGGTCTTATGTCTATTAACCACGATATGGAACGCAAGGCCAAACTATGCAACTTGCTTATAGAACCTAAAGGCTTGGGCGACATCAGTACTTTTGATACTAAAAAAGCTGAAACCATTTATTGGCTTGCCTTTGACAGTACCTTACGGGCTATGAAAGAGAGTGAAAGTTTACAGGAATTGCTAAGTGAGCTGAAGAAGCATTAAATTAAACGAACAAGCTTTTCGTTTCTCAGTACGGGTATAGCTGTGCACAGATCGGGTTTCAGACAAAACTGAACATCCTCTTCAATATTTAATTTAATTAGACGGTGGCTATGTGAAGATTTTTTCAGGTACTCACGCAGATCATCTTTGGCTAATTGGTACATATCTAAAGCCGCTACGCTTGCATCGTCAGCCACAGCAAGGTTATCTGTAAGCTGTGCTATTACTGCTCCAGCAAACAAAGTATCTTCCAGATTAAAGTTATCTTTCCATCCGGCACACAACAATAAAACATCTTTATTCTGCTGTTTCAAGTAATTACATACTGCCGTAATATTTAAGAAAGAACCTACTATTACTTCGTGTGCACGCTCCTGAGCCATACGCATGGCTTTTGTACCATTTGTTGTAGTCAGTACAATCGTTTTATTTTCTACTTTTTCTTTTGTGTAAGAGAAAGGCGAATTACCAAAATCAAAACCTGTTACCACTTCACCATTACGCTCAGCTGCTAGCAGATAACCTAAATCTCTGTAGGTTTCACAGTCTTCTACATCCATTACAGGGATAATAGCTGTAGCGCCGTTCTCAAAGCCATAAGTAATAGAAGATGTTGCTCTTAAGATATCAATCACCACAACAATACTGTTTTCTATATTGTAAAGATGTAGTAATGCAGGAGTTAAACAAACTTCTATTTTAGACATATATGCTAATTATGATTAAAAGGGCGCCTCGATAAACTCATGCAAAAAACACAGAAATTAGACGCCCTATTATGAATTCTTATTTGTAAAAAGGAAATTTAACGACTTTGGCTTTTACCTTGTTGTTTCTGATATCAATATAAATATCGGTACCTTCTTTGGCAAATTCTTTGGCCACATAAGCCATTCCTATTGCTTTTTGCAGTGATGGAGATTGTGTACCCGAAGTTACTTTACCAATTACATTACCTTCAGCATCTACTACAACATAATCATGACGAGGAATACCTCTATCGATCATTTCAAAACCAACTAGCTTACGGTTAACACCTGCTTCTTTCTGAGCTAACAATGCTTCAGAATTGGTAAATGGCTTAGTAAATTTAGTAATCCAGCCCAAACCCGCTTCTATAGGTGAGGTGGTATCATCTATATCATTACCGTATAAGCAGAAACCCATTTCTAAGCGAAGTGTATCACGGGCACCAAGACCGATAGGCTTAATCCCATATTCTGCACCTGCTTCAAAAATTGCATCCCAAATCTTGTTTGCATACTGATTTTCAAAATAAATCTCAAACCCTCCTGCTCCCGTATAACCCGTTGCCGATACCAATACATTATCTATCCCTGCAAAAGTGCCTTTTTTAAAGGTGTAGTATTCCATAGAAGCAAGATCCATATCTGTAAGACTCTGTAATGCATCTGCTGCTTTAGGGCCCTGTATGGCCAATAATGAGGTCTGATCAGATATATTGTGCATCTCAACATGATTGGTGTTGAATTTTTGTATCCAGTTCCAATCTTTTTCAATGTTCGAGGCATTTACAACCAGCATATAAGTTTTCTCATCCAGTCTGTAAACCAATAGATCGTCAACAATCCCGCCTGTTTCATTGGGCAAACATGAATACTGAATTTTGCCATCATATAACTTAGAAGCATCATTACTGGTAACACGCTGTATCAAATCTAACGCATTTTCGCCTTTTAAAATGAATTCGCCCATATGGCTCACATCAAAAACGCCTACAGCATTTCTAACTGTTGCGTGCTCAGCGTTAATCCCTTCGTACTGTACAGGCATATTGTAGCCTGCAAACGGAACCATCTTAGCTCCTAACTGTATATGCTTTTCTGTTAATGCGGTCTGTTTCATACTAATCATAAAATACTTGGTGGGCAAAAGTAGTAAGAAAAAGGCAATTAATTACCCCATTTTATAATGTTAGTTATTTAAATAGGCTTAATATTTAGAAAAACTGTACAGACTTATGCTAATTGCATTATGCAGTAGTTTTACAGGATTTTTTTTGTACTGTAACATTCGCGTTAAAGCAATAATACCTGGAATCAAAATATTTACAAAGAGTAATACGCTCTCCCTACTGTAAGAGGTATTAGTTTTTATAGTAAATTTTATTCATTTGATGAAGGGTTTCAATAAATTCCGGATCAGAGGGCTTTAAAAAATCGGGATCTATAAATTGCCCTTTTGAATTTATAAGGATATACCTTGGTATTTGAGTAATCTTAAACTCACTGAACAAGGGATTGGATTTAGGGCTTAATAGCCTATAATGATTAGTTGCCTGAATCAAGCCATCAGCTATCAGGGCTTTTTTCCAGTCATCAATTTATTATCCTCATCTAAACTTATGCTTAAATATACAGTATCCTGTTGATATTTTATGTGAAGCCTCGCCACAAAACGTAAACAAATGTTACAACACATACATTAATTAAGAGATCAGCTTCTTTCTATGATATGGGTATTAGCCTGCTCATAAGGTTATTAAAAGATAACGAGATAAATCCAAGCATATCAGCAAAATATAAAAAATAGCTACAAATCTTTTAAAATCAAGGTTATACACTTACAATTTTTGTTCTTAGCGGTGTGGTATAAGATAAAATCCGTATGCCACAAAATAAGGAGTATTCGCGTTAAAGCAATAATATCGTAAAAACATAGCTCGTGTAGATTGACATCAGCTTTATTTCACTAAAATTGTCTCAAAAATCTACATGGAAACACCTTCTTTAACGGAAAAAGAGAAAATGATTATGGGAATGGCTTATCGCCCTTCTGACAAACAATTATCTGCTGACAGGTTAAAAGCACGTGAACTGATTTTTGAATTTAATCGCCTGCCACCAAAAGGCTTTAAGCAGCGAAAATCTATCATTAAACAGTTATTTGCACATACAGAAAACATGTTCTATGTAGAAGCTCCATTCAATTGCGATTATGGATATAATATTTCCATCGGCCAAAATTTTTATGCCAATTTCAACCTTACCATTTTAGACTGCGCACCTGTAAACATTGGCGATAATGTGTTTATTGGACCTAATGTGAGTTTATTTACCGCCGGGCATCCTATGCATCCTCACCTGCGCAATCAGCATATAGAATGGGCAAAGCCCATTACTATTGGCAACAATGTATGGATCTGCGGCAATGTTTGCATTAATCCCGGTGTAACAATAGGTGCGGGCAGTGTAATAGGAACAGGTAGCGTAGTTACAAAAGACATTCCCGAAAATGTGTTTGCCGCAGGTAATCCTTGCCAGATAATCAGAACTATTACAGACGAGGAAAAAGACTTTTTTTATAAAAAACACACAATACCAAGTTTTTAATTATTGTTTGACACAAATGAATATACAGATAGAAAAAATCAATCAGCTTACAGCTGATTTAAAATCACAAATTGTAAATCATGAAATCTACAGAGAGATCAATAGCTTAATTGAACTCAGGATTTTTATGGAACACCATGTTTTTGCCGTTTGGGATTTCATGTCTTTACTAAAGGCTTTACAGATTAATTTAACCTGCACCTCTTTGCCTTGGTTTCCGGTGGGCAATGCTAAAACCAGACAACTGATCAACGAAATTGTAGCAGGAGAAGAATCTGATTTAGATGAGAAAGGTGAAGTAAAAAGCCATTTCGAACTTTACATAGAAGCCATGAAACAGGCAGGAGCCAATACCCAACCCATATTAAACTTTATAGAAACCTTAAAGAATGGTAAATCTTTTGCTGAAGCTTACACCATTGCCCACGTACCTGTTGCTGCACAAAAATTTGTAAATGCAACGTTCGACATTATCCATCAAAATAAGACTCATAATACGGCTGCGGCATTTACCTTTGGTCGCGAAGATCTTATACCCAACATGTTCTATAGCATAGTTAATGATTTAAACGCAGAAAACCATAACCAAGTTGCCATTTTTAAATATTATTTAGACCGTCATATAGAAGTTGACGGAGATCATCATAGCCATTTGGCCTTGGAAATGACCAGCGAGTTATGCGCAACAAATGAAACTTATTGGACAGAAGCATTAACTACTGCTCAAAATGCTTTGCAGAAAAGAATAGATCTTTGGGATGCCGCCTTATTCGAAATCAGGAAAATACAAGAACCTGTATAGTTACATCAGGAAGAATGATCTACTATAACTTTCCAAAGACCGTTTATCTTCTTAAGGAGTAACGTAAAATAACCTTTAGGTTCGTCTTTTTCTCGCTGCAGATGCCAGCTACCCAATACAAAGGCTTTATCTTTGGCCAAAAACTCAACTTTTTTAATACCAAAAGTTAAAACGCCCATGGCTGCCTTATCAGGGTAGCCTTTTTTATAGTTATCTAAAGTTTTTTGCCAGCCATACGTCGGGCCATTTTTTCCCACAAATAGCAGGCTATCGCTTTTCCAGTAGCCCTGCATGTATTTTTCTACATCGCCTTTGTTCCAAGCTTGACGTTGCTGCTCCAGCACATTTAATATGGCTTCTCTATCTTTCGGGCTTTGCGCACTCACTTTAAGGGTAACCAAAAGCAAAACAATGAGGATATTATTCATCTCTAAAACTTTATTTTGTATAAGCGGTTAAAAAATTATGCAACAATATGACAGAGTATCTTACTAAAATAAGTTACTTTAAGTTTATTTTCGGATTTATTTTTAAATCTGCTATCAATTCAATTGAAAAATGGGGCGTACCGGACTGCTTACTATACTTTGTTTTTTTGTCATACTTTTAGATTTTTATTGCTATAAAGCTATTCTGGCTGTTTTTAAAAACTGGACGCAAAAAACAATCACTTATTTTTCAAGAGCTTACTGGTTCATTAATGGAGCATTGATTATTGGCGTATTCTGCGCTATTTATCTTAACCTGTTCCTCACTTTTAGAGCGGTTATTTTGGTTGCTTTCTTTCTGATTACGGTTGGCAAGCTTTTCATGCTCCCTTTTCTGCTTATTGATGATTTGAGAAGGCTTGTAATCAAGTTAAAAGGCCGTAAAGAAAAAGCACTTGAACCCAGCGAACCTATTCCCGGTGACCCAATCAGTAGATCAAAGTTTTTGGTAAAAGCTGGTTTAGTAGTAGGCGCTGTTCCTTTAACTTCCTTAAGCTGGGGCATTATATCAGGAGCCTATGACTATAAAATAAAAAATGTAAAATTGGTTCTGCCTAACTTACCTAAGGCTTTTGATGGCATCAAACTGGGGCAAATTTCAGATATACATTCAGGTAGTTTCTATAATAAAACGGCTGTAAAAGGAGGTGTAGATTTACTTTTAGCACAAAAACCTGATTTTGTATTCTTTACAGGCGACCTGGTAAACAATGTTACCAGCGAGATGAAAGATTATCAGGATATTTTTACCAGGGTGAAAGCTCCGCTTGGTGTATATTCGGTATTAGGCAATCACGATTATGGCGAGTATTATTTTGGAAAAGAAAGTTCTGCTGCCAAAACAAAAAATTTAAACGATCTGATTGCCACGCATAAAATTATGGGCTGGGATTTACTGATGAACCAAAACAGGCGTTTAAAAGTAGACGGGGAAGAAATTGGTATTTTAGGTATTGAAAACTGGGGAATGGGTCGTTTTCCTAAATATGGAAGAATGGATCTGGCTACACAGAATACTGATGATTTACCGGTTAAGTTGCTGCTATCGCATGATCCTTCGCACTGGCGCGGACAAGTGCTACAGCAATATCCACAAATTGATGCGATGTTTAGCGGACATACCCACGGTATGCAGTTTGGTGTTCGTTTAGAGCATGTACAATGGAGCCCAATTCAATATATTTACAAAGAATGGGCAGGCTTATACCGCAGCCAGCAACAACAATTATACGTAAATGTAGGCTATGGGTTTTTGGGTTATCCCGGCCGGGTAGGTATTTTGCCTGAAATTACCATATTTGAATTAAAACGAAGTTAAGTCTGCGGATGAGGTCAATCAATTAAAAAGATATGTTTAAAAGAGCTGGCATCCAATTTCTCGATTTTCTTCTCTTCAGCAATCTGTTTATTGCAATTTGTGCTGCTGCACAAGCATTGGTTACCTATCACTTGCTAAAGCTTGAGCCCAACCTTTACATTGTTGGTTTCGTTTTTTGTTCTACCCTACTCATCTATAATTTAAGCATGGTATTGTCTAAACCTATGCACCCTGAGCAGTCTCCTTTTAGAAGGGTGCGCTGGATTTTCGGACATTATAAATTTATTGTTTTTATTACCATTTTATCTGGTGTATGCTTAATTCCTTTAGGCCTTTTTTATTTAGATATAAAAGGTAAATTGTTGATGGCTTTTTTAGGCGGGCTCTCCTTTGCTTATAATTTACCATTGATCAGATTAAAGAACAAAAAAATAGGTCTGCGCAATTTACCGGGCATTAAACTTTTCTTGATTGCTCTGGTATGGTCTTTCAGTTGTGTATTATTGCCCATTACAGAAGCAGAGAGCGATCCCCGTATTCACATATCATGGATCACCACCACCTTACTGGTGGTAAAAAGATTTCTGTTTGTTTGCGCTATAACCATCCCTTTTGACATCAGGGATTTGTTTCAAGATAAGATTTATGAGCTTAAAACCATACCGGTAATCTTAGGCGAAAAAAAAGCCTGGATCTTTTGCCAGGCTCTTCTGATTTTGTATATCGTACTATTGTTCTTTTTTAGCAATAAACCCGATATTGATACGATAGGTTTGTCTTTAACAGTAATACTAACAGGTTGGTTGATTTTTAAGTCAAACTTTAAACGTAATGAATACTATTATTTCCTGTTTTTAGATGGCACTTTACTCTTACAATATATCATGCTGTCATTTACAAGTTATGTAGGTTCTGTTTTCGTTTAATGTCCGTTAAATTTATAGCCTACACCTCTTACAGTTTGCAATAATTGTGGATTATCAGGATTAATTTCTATTTTCTTACGTAATCTTACAATGTGCATATCTAAGGTACGGGTGTTTACATCCGAATTATAACCCCATACTTCCTGCATTAGGTCATCTCTACTGATTACTTTACCTGGATTACGGAGAAAATAAAGTAAGATCCTGTTTTCTAAAATGGTTAATTCAATCTTTTTACCATCTCTAATGAGGGTATGAATGTTAGGATGGTGTTCCATATTACTGAACTTGTGTATTTCAGACCTGTCGGTATTCAGCAAAAATTTAACTTTACTCTCTAACATAGCTACCAATACATCCATATTAAAAGGCTTGGTTACATAGTCTGAAGCACCAAAATTATAGGCATCGATTTTATCTACATCTTGTGCTTTTGCTGTAAGCATGATAACCAGACCTTCAAAACCTGCTTTTCTGGCTTCCTCACAAACTACTGATCCTTCTTTACCAGGCAACATCCAATCCAACAGGACAATGTCTGGCTTTTCCGTATTTATCATCTCCAATCCCTTGTTGCCTTCGTTAGCTTCACTAACTCTGTAGCCTTCGCTTTTTAAACGCTGGCCAACCAGGAATCTTAAATTATCATCATCTTCTACAACTAATATTTTAATTTCTTTAGACATGTTGTGTGTTTTTAGGTCTCAAAAATAATTCTGATGGTGTTTATGCTTTGTATGGTAAAACAATTTTAAATTCTGTCCCTTTATCCAATTCGCTTTTCACAAAAATCTCTCCTTCCATAAAGTTAACAAGTTCTTTACAGAAAGCCAAACCAAGGCCTACGCTGCCATTCTGGTTATATTGATTCTGTAATCTGTAAAACTTCTTAAAAATATTCTTGATCTCTGCCGATGGTATGCCTATGCCTTGATCTTTAAAGCGCAAAACTACATGTTCTTTAACCAAAGAGGCTGTAATATGTAATTTTTTACGGTCTACAGGTGAATATTTATAGGCATTTTCAATTAAATTATCGAATAAGCTGGCTAAGAGTACAGGATCTGAAATAAAAGTTTTTAAACCATTAACACTATACGTTAACTTGAAATCTGGATTTTTAAGGGTATGTACATCTATAGTACTCTCAATAAAGTCAACGATGTGGATTTCTTCTTCTTTGAGCTTGATTACCTTATTCTCTATCTGAGTAAAAGCCAATAGTTTATTCATTAATCCATTTAGCTTTTCGGCCTCATCATCTAAGATTTTACCGTACAGTTTCTGATCTTTTTCAGATATAAAAGCCGCACTTTTAATATTATTTCCTGCTATTTTAATTACACTTACCGGAGTTTTAAATTCATGAGTAAGGTTGGTCAAAAAATCATATTGTAGCTTATACATTTTACGGTTAATGTTCAGGTTACGGAAAATTAAAAACGCAACCAGCATAAGCACACCGTAAAATAAAATAATAATCAGCGCTATAGGTAAAAAGTAACTGAAGATCTCCTTCTTAATAAATGCCTTTGATGATATAAAGAAGAGTTTATAATCTGAGAATGGACCTCCCAGATTTATTTCTCCGGTAACATATTCAGAATCGGCATCTAACGGATCATAAGTAACAGGAACAATTTTTATCGACTGATAAAGATTATTTCTATTATTCTTAATTGCAATCTTTAATGGATCAAGCTCAAACGAAAACATATCCTGCTGGTATATAGGTTCTGATTCGAGCTTTTGTCTTACCATTTTTTTATAAACCTTCAAATCTTCAAAAGCAGGTATATTCAGGTAATCTATCCTGTTGGGTTTTATATTGGTAAAATTGGCAAACAGTTGTTCTTGTGTGGGTATTTTAGTGGTATCTAATTTCTGAATAAAGGTATAAAGCTTCAATGCCAGCTCGTTAAAATTTTCGAGTACTCCGGTATTTGTTAAGGCATTTTTACCAAATAAGCGTATGGCATGCTTGGCTGGTTTAGGATTAAATAAATAAGCGTTTTTCATCCCTACCGAAAAATCACCTACGTTTAAGCCATTATCTTCAAATCTGAAATTCCTGACTTCTGTATCGTAAAAAACCACTCTTTTTACAAAGGGGTATTTAAGCAAAATGGTATCGACCAGTTTGGTTGCCGCAGCAGAATCAAGAAAACCATTGTAATAAGAAATCTCAGGAAGTTTATTCAGAAAGAAATCATTATAAGGCCTGATACTTTCTTCGAGCACATTAGCTTTTGCAGAAACAAAATCGCTTTCTATTTTCTTTTTGGTAAAGTTAAAAGCCAAAAATAGCGACAGGATAAAAATAACAGAGATAAGTACTATAAAAGTAAGTATCAATGAAAAGTTCTTTCTATATCCGTTATCTTTCTCTGAAACCATCTATTGCAGATCAAACTATCTTTTGCCCAAATTACTTTCTAAAAATTTCTCTAAAGCGGTGTAAGCCTTTTGTCTTTCAGCTTCGCGGTTTGGAGAGCTTATTCCATCATCTCTGTCTATGTAAGTAACGGGTACATTGTTTTTCTTCAGTTCTTTTATAAACTGTATAGCATCATTAGAATTTACACGCGGATCTTTAGAATTTAAAGTAATAAAAACCGGGATTTTTAATTTATCTGCATGAAATACAGGCGATACCTGACGCATGTTATCGGCATCTTGAACCGGATTACCTATTACTTCATAATACATCTGCAAGCTCGATTGGTAAAAAGGCGGTATGCTTTTAAGATAGCTGAACAGGTTTAACACACCTTTGTTTGCTCCTACGCATTTAAACATATCGGGGTTTTCTATAGCTGCATTCAGGGCAATGTAGCCTCCAAAACCCGTTCCATAAATGGCAATGCGTTTAGGATCGCCAATTTGCTTCTGAATAACCCACTTAACTCCGTCTTCTATGTCGTTCTTTATTTTATGTCCCCATTGCTTAAAACCCGCAGCATAAAACTCTTTTCCGTAACCTTTTGATCCTCTGTAATTAACCTGCAATACCGCATAGCCTCTGTTAGCTAAAAACTGTACGTCTGCATTGTATTCCCAAACGTCGCGAAGACCAGGTCCATTATGTGGTAAAACTACGACCGGAACCTTTTTGCTCTTACTGTTTTTAGGCAGAGTGAGATATCCTGAAATCATCAGACTATCACGCGTTAAGAAACTGATGGGTTTGGTCTCGCACATGTACTCAGAATCTATAGCCGAGTTGATATCACTCAGTTTCTTTAAATTATTGGTGTTAGAATTATAGAGGAAATAAGATCCGGGGTTGCGATCTGTAAAAGATCTTACCACAAAGTTCTGTTCATTTTTGTCACGATGAATAATCCTGAACTCATTTTTAGGTAACAGACTACCTATTTTCTTGTATAATTCTTCAGATGATCTATTTAGGTAGAAATTGCTTTTTTTCCAGGTTTCATATACTACAAAGTCCACCATTTTACGGTGTTTAGAATATTGCGCATCAACTACGTTAAGGCTATCGTTTGCAAACAACACATTAATTTCTTTTCCTGTTGAACAATCAAATTCTACCAGTGCATTTTTATCGCGGTTCACATTAGAAATAGCATAAACTACATTAGATTTACTTTCTGAAAACGCTACTGGCCAGATCTTAGTTTTAAAGTTATTGGTAACAATTTTCTTAAAAGGCTCTGCTTCGCTATTCCGGTACCATAAAGACTCATCTACGCCATCAGTTGATATGGCCATTTTTAACCTGCCTTTTGAATCGCTTAACCAGTTGGTAAAATTACCCGGATTTTGGGCCGCCATTTCTATTTTACCATCTCTCACATTTAGCCTGTAAACATCAAAAACTGTAGAATCGCGTTTATTGCTCGATATAAGTATAAATTTATCATCAATCAGCTGATCGTCGATAATTCTCATACGGGTATTTTCATTAGAAAAAAGCTCTTTCTCCTGTTTCCCGTTCTTATTCACAATAAACAGGTTAGATAAAAACCGTTTATCGTTTTTTTCTTTATAATAAATTAACTCATCATCACTTACCCAGTTGTAAAAAGTTATTTTCTTTTCTTTTAAATGGGTTAATTGTGTGACTTCTCCGGTTTCAATATTCTCAACTACAAGATTTTGTATATTATTATCCTGCAGTTTTAAATAAGAAAGAAATTTACCATTAGGCGATAAGCGGTAAATTGAGCGGTCTTGGCTCTTAAAAAAATCGTTTACAGGTATAACTACATTTTTATCATTCCAGTTACAGGCAGATAAAACTATTGCAATCCATATCAAAACTATTCCTCTTCTCATAAGTAGTTATCAAAATACAAAAATAATTATATGCACGAGCGCTTTCTGCTATAACTTAAGATTGTTACATTTTCGTAAAGACGCGTATATTCAATTGTAGCGATATTTAGGTTTAAAAAAAATACATCATGCGTAACATTTAAAATACAGTGTCTTTATTGACCTTTATTTTTACATTATCTCTCTTTTATGAGGCAAAAAAATTAATTTTAGGCAAAGTTTTTATTTCTGATTTAAAAATTTCGCCGTTCCGGTTGTTGAAGAAATATGAATTGAAACAGGCGAACAATAAGCGATAAGTAACAGAAATACAAATAGTTTCTGCAAAGCATAGAAAATATTATTGTGAGAATTATATTATCTTTTTTATTCTTTATTTTATCTCTTAACACCTTTGCACAGGGGTTTCCTGAAGAAAGCTTAGCTTATCAGTATTACCAGCAGGGCAGCTATGATAAAGCCGCAGAAATATTTCAGAAACTGTTTAATAAGGATAAAAATGAAAATTATTTTGACCTCTTTTTTTCATCTCTTGTAAAAGGCAAGAAGCTGAAAGAGGCCGAAGAAATTACCAAAACCCTGAACAGGCAATACCCCGACAAACTAAACTACCAGCTTGCCTTAGGTAAAATTTACCTTGAACTGGGTAAAAATACGGAAGCCAACAAAATCTTTCTTAAAGCAATTGAGAACTGTGCCAAAGAAGAATATGCTTACCGCGATCTAGCTAATTTATTTTACAAGTACGAGGCTTATGATCTGGCAATACAAGCTTTTTTACAAGGTAGAAAGGTACTTAATAATGATACGCTTTACACTTATGAGCTGATTAACCTTTATAGGTATAAAAAAGACAAACCTATGCTGGTGCAAGAATATGTAAATTTGCTTGCTGCTGAGCCCACTTTATATAACCAGGCCCAAACTGTGCTGGCTTCTGTATTAGAAGACAATACAGATTATATGCTTTTACAGACTGCCATTTTAAAAAAGCTGCAAAAAGACCCTGGCAATGATATTCTAAATTCGCTCTTAACCTGGCAATTTATACAACAACGTGATTATGAAAGTGCTTTGAGGCAACTTATTGCTCAGGATAGAAGAAGTAGTGGTACCGGAATAGCTATTTATAATGCCGCTAATATTTTTTTAGCAAATAATGCTTACAATACAGCCACAAAAGCTTATGAATATCTAGTGAGTAAAGGAGCACAGAACGAACTCTATCTGCCTTCGCAGATCCAACTGATTAATACCCGTTATGAAATGGCCATGAATGCCAAACCAGATAGTATCTTGCTTAAAAATCTGGCTGTACAGTTCAATGACATCATTAACCAGCACGGACTAAGCACTAAAACACTTTTTGCGGCCAAAAAATTGGCCAATATTGAGGCTTACCACTTAAAGAATTTTACAAAAGCCGAGGCGATACTTGAGCAGGCTTTAAAAATACAGAATTTACCACCCTTGGAAACAGCTCAACTTAAGCTTGACCTGGGAGATATTTATCTTCTGAACAAAGAACCCTGGGAAGCCTTGTTGATGTATGAACAGGTATCAAAAAGCTATGAAAACCAGCCCATAGGCAGCGAAGCCCGTTTTAAATCTGCCCGCCTATCATTTTTCCAGGGAAATTTTAAGTTTGCCAAATCGCAGGCAGACATACTAAAAGCTTCTACTTCACAGCTTATTGCTAATGATGCCCTGAATTTAAGCCTGCTAATCTCTGATAACCTACAAAATAAAAACGACAGCCTGGCACTGATCATGTATGCAGACGCGGAGTTACTTTTATTCACCAACCAAACTACTGATGCACTTGTTAAACTGGATAGCATTCATTCAAAATATCCGGGTAACAGCCTAAGTGATGATATTCTGCTCAGCAAAGCTAAAATCTATACCAAAACCACCCAGTATGATCTGGCCGTTAAGCAATTAAACGAAATCATCAGCAATTATTACGATAGTATCTGGATTGATGACGCTATTTTTATGCTTGCTGATCTATACGAAAAGAAACTTCACCAAAATGAAGAAGCGGCTAAATTATACCAGAAACTTATTACTGATTTTCCGGGAAGCATGCTCATTTCTGAAGCCCGTAAGCGTTTTAGAAATCTACGTGGTGATAATGTAATACCGTAAGCTTATCTTTGCGCAATGTATTTATATAATATCACTGTTATTGTTGAAACAGATTCCGCATTTAATTTTCTGCAATGGGTTAGCGCAAACTTTATTGACAAGATTATGCAAACTGAATGCTTTGTGTCAAACCGTTTTCTAAAGATTGTAGACTCTCCTAACGACGGCGTATCTTATTGCTTGCAATTTATTGCCGAAACTTTAGAGAGCTATTCTGATTATAAAGAAAATCATGAGCAAATGCTTTTAACCGAGCTTTATAGCCAATTTGATAAAAAACTTGTAACCTTCAGTACTTTAATGGAATTTCTTCCATAATTTACCAGACATCATGACCATATTAGAAACACCTATAAAAGATCTGCTAATTTTTGAACCTAAGGTATGGAAAGATAACAGGGGTTATTTTTACGAAAGTTTCAGCACTAAGGTATTTGCCGATGCAGGCATTGATTTAACATTTGTACAGGATAATCAGTCGTTCTCGCAAAAAGGTACGCTGAGGGGTATGCATGCGCAAAGCCCTCCTTTTGCACAAGGAAAATTGGTACGGGTAATTAAAGGCCGGGTAGTTGATGTAGCTGTAGATATCAGAAAAAACTCACTTACTTACGGACAGCATTTTGCCATTGAACTGAGTGGCGACAACCATAAACAGCTATGGGTTCCTCCAGGTTTTTTACATGGCTTCTTAACCCTGGAAGACAACACCATTTTTACGTATAAAGTTACGGGATTTTACAGCAAAGAAAGTGAAATTGGTGTAATGTACAACGATGTTACTCTTAACATCAACTGGGCTCAGTATTTAAATCCTGATTTGTTCTTGCTATCTGATAAAGACATGGTCTTATCTTCTTTTGAGGATTTTAAAAGTCCTTTCTAAGATAAGGAACTGGCCTATTGGGGTTTCTTTCTAGTGAAAAAGTATATTCAATAAGCTCAACACAACAAAGAGCTGCTTTTTAGGCAGCTCTTTGTTAATTTCATTGCTATAAAATTATTGTTTGATCAGGTTGTACAATTCATCTAACTTAGGTGAGAGTACAATTTCAATTCTTCTGTTTCTGCTGCGGCCTTCTGCTGTAGCATTATCTGCTAAAGGCTGATACTGACCTTTTCCGGTTGCGGTCATGCGTACACTTTCAACTTTTTGTTCCTCTGTTAAGAATCTTACTACCGATGTCGCTCTCAATACACTTAGATCCCAGTTATCTTTAATTTGGCCTAAGTTGCTGATTTTCTGCGTATCGGTATGTCCTTCTACTGCAATGTTAATATCAGGCTGCTGTTTCAGAACTTTAGCCAATTCTGCAAGTGCTTGTTTTCCTTTCTCATCAATAATGATACTTGCCGAAGGGAAAAGTAATTTATCTGTTAATGAAACATAAACTTTTCCGTCTTTCATTTCTACTGTAAGTCCGCTTTTAGCAAAACCCAACAAGGCTTCCTGTAATTTTGCTTTAAGTTGATTGGTAGCTTCATCACGTTTACGCAAAACCTCTTCTACTTCTTTTAATCGTTGTTCGCGTTTAGCCAGATCGCCCGTAAGTTTATTGATTTCTGAAGAACTGTTTGTACGTAACTTGCTATAGTTAGCATCCAATTCGGCATATCTGCTTTTTAAATCGTTTAACTCGCTATGTAACTTAGCTGTATCTGTACGTAAGCGACTTATACGCTGTTCGAGTGTTTCGTTAGCAGATTGAGCCCCTTTCCAGCCCATATTAAGAGAGTCTTGCTGTGCTAATAAGGATTTGTATTTTTTGGTAGAGAGCACCACGCATGAACTTAAGGCTGAAACAATAATAAAGGCGAATAGTAAAAAGTTTAGCTTTCTCATTAGCTTGCTGTTATGTTATATGTATTTTATGAATTTTTATTCTCCAACTGCTGAACGCAAAAATGCAATAAATGGCTGTACCGCGCCAAAGGCTTTTTTCAACTTATCTACAATATCATCTTTATAAAAATCTTCTTCTTTAAGCGGGTATATGGCAATAAAACTTTTCAGCTTTAAATACTCTATATGGGGATGCGTAATTTCATAGCCTTTAGGAGCTTTTTTCAGTTTATCTTCCTGACTAAGCGTGAACAGGCTCTTAAATTCTTTATTAGATATGGCTTCTACAAAAGTATCTCCGCTATAGTCAATCTCTTCTCTTACAGATTTCAGCACTCCTGTTTCGGGCATCCAGAAACCCGATCCGAAAAAGCAGTTGCCCGGTTGTAGATGCAGGTAATAACTCGGCGTTTTTGGCCCGTAGTTCTTCACATCGAACGCAATACCATAATTTAATTTGTACGGATCTTTATTGGCACTAAACCTAATATCTCTGTAAATGCGCATGAGGCATTTTTTAGGCGCTGTATCTGCGGCAAATTCAGGATCTATTGCTGATAATTCTGCTATTAAAGTGGCTATAAGAGGGTACAGATCCTGCTTTGCGTTTTCATACCTGAATTTGTTTTCGGCAAACCACTCGCGGTTATTGTTTTTGGCCAGATCTCTTAAAAAGTCGAAAGTTGCTTTGTTCAGCATTTTAGTTTAAGCTTTATGTTTTAAATGTTCCACATCTAACTCGGGCTTGTATTTTATCTTAGGTGATAGCCAATGTAATAAAATTATTCTCGAATAACGATAATTAAAAGGAGATAAAACTATTGAAACCAGTAAAATAGAGATTACATAAGTCCAAAGCGTTTCCCAGGCAAGGTTCCCATCTAAGAGATAATAAGTAACGATACCTGCTATCAGCATTTCTGCCATATTCATAGCATAGCTTACATACATAGCCGCATAAAAATAACCAGGTTCTATTTCAAAACGCTGGTTACAATTGCTACAGAATTCGTTGGTCTTTTGTAAAGCAAAACCATACATAGGGCCGGTAAAAACATCTCCCCTACGGCATTGCGGGCATTTACCTTTTATAAAGGCAAGCGATTTGGGTGTTTTTGAATTTGAAAGATGTTGCATAGCCAAACCGATGCTTTATAGCAATGGCTGATTATTTTGCTGTTTTTTCTTATACTTTAAGTACCACACCACGCCCACGCCGGTAATGAGTAAATAAGGTATAGATAAAAGATACAAGATTCCTGAGTTTAAGCCTTTACCTTGTGTATTACCATTTTTTATGCCTTGTTCTGCATTAATGGTACACATAGAGCATTGCGCCTTCGCTTTTGGCATAATGCCAAAAGTTATCACAAGAACAAGCAGAGTAAAAATGGCTTTTTTAAACATGATTGCAAATATACGTATTAACTCATTATAGGCACAAAAAATTATGTCATAAGGGTGTAGGTATTTAGCTTAAAATTAGTTGCAAATGGAGTATATTTTTTTGTTAATTTTAATTAAATCAAATCATTACAAATATGGCTCTTTTAAAAATGAAATCACTTTCCAGAAGTGAAATGAAAAAAATTATGGGCGGAGACGATCAAGTACCTGCATTATGTAAATTATGCATAGAAGCACCTCTTCCTTATCATGGCTATTCAGAACCACCTTGTTTAGAATGGCATTGCCCTATAGAAGATCCTGTACCTGAAGAATAATCTTCAGCTTTTATGGATTAAAAGAAATGAATTATACTCACTTTATCTAAAATCCATTTGACTGATCAAATAAGCCCTTTCAATAGACTTGAAAGGGCTTATTTTTTAAAAATCGTCTGCTGGTGTAGCATCATCACTACATTCCCAATTTTCGCACCAACGATAAAAATCTGGGTTAAATCGTGGATCATTAGTACAAATAGGGCATAATACTAATTTTTGTTCATCGCCATCAGAACCACCAAAGATTTGTTTCATTTCTTTACGAGAAAGAACCGTTAATTGAGTTTTCATATAGTTTTTTTTTAGATTGTATTGAATTTACAAATTACAATAAACAAAATCAAAAACTCCTTAAACCCTGTCTTTTAGAGATTAAGCACCAAGATATACACAGGCATTTAACAAAGGCAAGCATTAATTCCTTTTTAAGTATAAAAAAAGGAGCTTTAAAAGCCCCTTCTTCTTAATTAATCCTAACTGCACTTTATCAATCTATTGTTTAACGAGCTTAGCCTGAACCAGCTCTTTTCCATTGATTACATAAAGAATATACATTCCCTTAGGTAATGAACTACTCACAGCAATCTTGTGATTCTCTGTATTATTGTTCTCAAGATTTCCCTCTTGAATTATTTTACCTCTTACATCTGTTAGTTTATAACTGTAATTACCCTTTGCATAATTCAATAAACTAAGGTTAATGGCATTACCGGTAAGAGGATTTGGATAAACTCTTACTTCTTTTGATGCTAAGGTCTCCAGTTTTACGCTTCTTAATTCATTAAAATAGCTCAAGGTTTCATCATTATTTATAGCTTTTAAACGATAATAATTCATACCCAATTCTGGTTTGACATCTATTGCGGTATAGTTTGATGAACCGTTAGCTGTTACTTCTGCTACTTTTGTAAAATCAGTTCCATCCAATAAACGCTCAACCTCATAACGGTTCACATTTACTTCTGTACTTACAGTCCAGTTTAAGATAACTTTGTTGTGATCTGCTTTGGCGGTAAAGCTGTTTAAGTTTACAGGCAATGTATTTAGCTGATATAAGTTTGAAGTAATCGTTAATCCACCCTGCAAAGTTATTTTAACCATATAATTGCCTTGTTGAACAGGTTGATAAATGGCTGCTGTAGCTCCATTTATAGGATTGCCATTTAAATACCATTGATTGCCAGTAGCTATAGGTGATATCAAAGCACCATTTTCTTGTGTAATGGTTAAATTGCTTAAGATTACAGCTTGTTTTGTGGTAAGGGTTTCTCCAATCGGTTTGGCCTTTAAATCGTAAAAGAAATACCAGAAATTGTTCATAGAAAGGCCGCTTGCTCCTGTATGTGATACAAGTGAGAACAAACCAGTATTTTCTGTAAACGGATATGCTGCAGTTCCCGCAGCTCCGTTATTTCTAAACAGCGTTGCACCATTGTTAAATTCGGCAACGATATAAAAAGAACCTGCATAAGGAAAAATAATATCTAACTGATATACTTGTCCAACATCAGTTGATATATCTGATGCCGAAGTTGAAGTGCTGGCCGGATTACGGGTATTATTTACACTAATGGTAGAAGATGATACTTTTACGCCTATATTAGCATCGTAAACGTTAAAAGTAACTGCACCCCGATAACCTATGTACAAACGGGCGCTCTCTATCTTTAAAGGGACTTTAGTTGTAAAATATAAGTTATACGGTGCTTGTCCGTAAGTACCACTACCATATACAGCTTTACTTGCCGGCCCCATATTACCCAGATAATTATTAAGCCCTACGTAATAGGTATTGTTACCAGCAGGTGCTTGCGTAGTAATTACAGCGTTACCTGTACTGAACGAAGTCGTTGAACTCATCGCATCATACCAAAACAAAGTACCGTTATTTTGCCCAGAGGTTAAATAATAAGTGCCTGTAATATCTGTATAATAGGCTTTTGTATCACCAACAGATGGAGCATTAGAAATCATGATGGTTTTGCTGGTCAGATTGTCGCTGGTAATGACATCACCACTCAAAGCTGTTTGGGCATCTATGGTATAGGTTTTTCCAGATTGTGCATTAAATGTGGTCTGTAGAAGAAATGTAGTCTCGTTATTAGGTGCAATACTACCGTAATAAGTTTCATTAATCGTAGTCACAGTAACTCCTTCTTCTTTTACTAAAATATTAACCGGTACAGCCGATGCCGTATTTGCCCCGTAATTTTTAAGCTTAACCATTATTCTTTTTGCAGGTCCTGCCATTTCTCCATTAATAGGGCTTACAATTTCATTTAGGCCCACATTAACCGCAGTTTCTGTAAACTTAACCCTATAATCCTGAGTTTCGCCCTTGGCATAAGTACCACAAGCTTGCACATCATTTGCTGCCGACGTTTCTACAAGTACTATTCTTAATAAAGTATAATTATCAGGTATCACTGTAGTTGGAACTGTTACGGTTGCTCCATACATACCATTTGCATTTATAAGCCCTGTATATGCCACAGCTTCATCCGCATCATCAAAATCACCATCGCCGTTCCAATCTATAAATACTTTGGCTATTTTATTAAAATCTGAACCACATGTACCTACAGACAAACTCAAATTATAGCTTCTTCCTCTTTCCAGTGTTATGGTCTGAGCTGTATTATCGGTATAAGAAGTACAACCAGCAGCAGCATTATAAACCAGATTAGACAGCGTAAAAGCGGTAATCTTAGAATCTGCACTGGATGCAGGTGCCGAAGCGCAATAAGCCGTACCGCCTACTCCCGTAACAATTAATGAAAAAGGCTGGCTTCCACTTTGTAAATTATTTTTATGACCAATGGTAATTGTATATGTTTTTCCGGGTATGGCATTTGCAATGTAGATTTGCTCTACATTATCTCTAAAATTATCTCCCGTAGTTGCCGCCGCTGCCGGATTTGACGGATCCAGTATCCATGGATAATAAGTAGCAACACCGTCACCTATTCTCATATCCAAATCGTTTATCAATCGTAGCGTAGGATTATTTAATGCATTAGTAGTTGATATAGGTGTAACGGCAGGATCTGTCCAGCAAATGGTTGCTAGTAATGGGCCATTACCCGAAGCTACTACCTGAATAGTTTGTGTTTGTCCCTGCGTTAAAGTGCGTTCTGAAATTAAGCTCTTTGTTCCATTGTTCAGAATAGCTTTAGCAGCTTTTTCGGCATTCAATAATCCCCATCCAAACTGGTAATCGGGTCCTAAACCTGGCCCAGCCTCATTTGTAGTGGCTATGGCTAAGCCTTTTAAGGAGGCTGAACGCATAAACGCTCCATATTTTTGATAATAAAGTTCTTGTAGTAACACCAATGAACCTGTTACATTAGGAGCAGCCATAGATGTACCCGACATGGTAACATATCGATCGTTGCCTGTGTTATTTGCCGAAATCACACTAACTCCATCGGCTACCAGATCAGGCTTAATACGTCCGTCATCTGTTGGTCCCCAGGAGCTAAAGCTCGACATTATAATCTCACTTGGTAGCGAAGCACCGTATTTCAGGCCGTATATTGCGCCTACGGTAAGAATATTCTTTGCCGTTCCATAACTGGGGATGATATCATAACCATCATTATTGCTCATACCTGCAGGTCTTGCTCCTGCATTTACCATTACTCCGCTTGTATTATATCGGTAATAATTCCCTCCGACAACTGGCCCATTGTCATTACGGTTATTGCCTGCCGATTTTATAGGCAGATAGTAAGGCGCATTATAGCATATATTATCCCAAGTTTGGGCCTTGCTATCGTAGTAGCCAAAATTATAATCCTCATTATCACCCCATCGCCCATAAAACTCCCATCTACTGCTTACATCGTTATAACTCCAACCACTTATCCGGCCATATGAATGATTGGATAACAGCAAATTTGCTGCCTCTAAAGACATTTCAGAGTTATCGTTATTAAAATCGTAAGATAAAAGTTGTGGCAAGCCATAAGCCATACCTTTGGCTGAATTATTTATACCTGCCGCAGCAATTGTACCTGCTACATGAGTACCATGCGAAGCGTTTGCCGCACCATCCTTAACTATTATTCGTGAACCTGCAAATTCCTGATGAGTGGTTAAAACAGAACCACCGTCCCATAAGGCCACCTTGTTATTGGGAATAGTACTTCCATTGAGGTTTAACCCCAAAATACCTCCGGTGTATAGCTTATTCGTTTGAGTAGTACCTGCGGCCGTTTCATTGGTTGTTGCCTCATATATAGGCAAGCCTTCACCATCTACCCCTACCAATTGTATGATTTTACCCTGTTTGTTTGCTCTAAATGTGGTCCATCCTTTTTGTTTGGCTATATCCCAAGCTTTTTTACGCTCTTTATTCATTACCTTGGCTAAATCTTTACCATTTTGCCTCAAAAAAGCAGTATTAGTTGTAAGTGATTTATTATCCTGAGCTGAGGCTATTTGAAATAATATCATGCAAAAGAACCATGACAAAAAAATAGTACGGCTCAAAGATTGTTTTTTAATAAAAGGTATAGGGGGCATGTAAATATTTTTAGCGGTAAACAAAAAACTGCCACATCAATTAAGAGAGCGCCTTAATGATATGACAGTTATGTATAATTGTTTTTGATTTATTGCTTAACCAGTTTAGATTGAATGACTTCTGATCCGTGTACAATCTGAAGAACATAAACACCTTTTGGCAATTGACTGTTAAATGCAATCGAACTGCCTTCAGAACCATTATGATCAAAGCTACCTTTCTGTATAACTTTACCTGCCACATTGGTTAATTTGTAATTATATGTTCCTTTGATGTAGTTTACCAAACTAACCTTAAGCGTATTGCCCACTAATGGATTTGGATAAATCTGTGCTTCCTGTACTGCTAATGAAATAACCTTAACGGATCTCAGTTCATTAAACGGGCTTATTGTTCCATCGTTATCCACTCCTTTTAAACGGTAGTAATTCACACCCAGTTCTGGCTTAACATCTAAAGCTGCATAATTTGATGAGCCATTAGCCGCTACTTCTGCCACACTTATGAAGTCTGTGCCATTTTGTGAGCGCTCAACCACATAACGGTTTACATTTGTTTCTATGCCCACAGTCCAGCTTAAGTTTACTTTGTTATTATTGAGCTTAGCGGTAAAGCTACTAATGGTTACAGGCAATACTTCATCTTCTGTTATAGCCGAAATCATGTATCTATAAAGTGCCGAGCTAAGGGTTAATGTATTGCTGGTACGTGCTCTGGTGTAATATGCCCCTGTTCTGGCCGGATTTTCTGTCTGCACACCGATTGGGTAGAATTGTTGTGCAGTTTCTAATGCTATTCCTACCATAAAATTTTGGTTGGTAATGGTAGTAGGAGTTTGCAGTAAGAAATCCTTATCTGTATCCAAATCAGCACTTTGTATAATATAACTATCTGATTGGGCTACAACATTTCCATTTCCATCAGTTAGTACAGCATATATGCTTTTACCTGTATTTGCGGCATTAGAACCAATTCTAAGCCTAACAGCTTTAATTTTTTTTGTTCCTGTTAAGCTGTGTTTTACAAGAAAAATAATATCACCATTTGATGCACCATAATTTGATGTACGTGGTGCTTCATTGGCATAAGAAAAAATTCCATCTGTAATTACCTGATTAATACTCAATGCTTTGGCCGTTTCGTTATTAGAAGTTACTGTTATAATATTAGTTCCTTTGGCTGTAGCAGTAAATGCTCCAAAAGACACCGTAGCCGATTGACCTGCACCTAACTTTACGATTGTTTGCGCACTTGCAAAAGTATTTGCTCCTGATATGGCAAGACTCACAGGTACATTGTTCATAATAGTTTCACCGTCGTTAGTAATAACGGCCTGCATTATTTCACCTGCACCAAGGGCAAGTGGGTTTTTACCTAACGCATATACAGCGTTTACCGTAGTGATATTGCTATTTAGAACCGCATTAGAGGTTATCGCCTCTATCATTGGCTTAACCGATGTACTGCCAAAAGTTGTGGTAGCTCCACCATCATAGGCATTTCCTGTAGAATAGAAAGTACCTGGCCTTACCGGACTCTCCGGCTGTACAGCTATAGGGTAAAACTTATTTACTCCATCTCCCATAAGTGCCACGCCTACATAAAATTCTTCATTGGTTAGGATTGCATTAGCCGGAGTAAAGTTTAAAACCAAAAACTTATCGATATCACCAGCTTCTATATTATATATGGCTGATGTTGCCAGAGTTACACCAGCACTATTAATAAGTACAGCCTGTATAGGTTTTCCAATACTGTTATCTGCATCGTTGCCTACCTTAAATTTGAGCGCTTTTACATTAACTGTACCATTAGCTTTATACTTGGCCGCATAAACACCAGTACCATCATTGTAACCATAGGCCCCTGAAGAAGCTGTACCAATATTATGTGAAAATCTGCCATCTGTTACTTCTTGTGAAACCTGAAGACTATTATTAGCATTATTATCATCTGTGGCAGTGCTTATGCTTACATTAATGGTATTAGTACCTTTAACTGTAGGTACAAAATCATCAAAAAGTTACCACTGTTGATGCTTCAGATGCCAGTGTTGCAATATTCTTAGTACTCGTAAAGGTATTCGCTCCCGTAATCGTTAGGGTAACATCAATATTATTTTGTATAGCAAGTCCATTATTTGTGATCCTAGCAGCTATTTTTTGCAAGCCCTCATTTACCGGTGCAGTACTCATTGCATATACAGATGAAACTCCTGCATCATTAGCCGGTAACTGATAAGCAAAACGTGTATAGGGACGAAAAGGACTGGTAGCTATGGTATTACTTGCTCCGGTAGCACTAGATGTTGATGAAGAAGAGAACAAACCATCTTTTCCGTTTATCTGCGAATTGTTACAGAAAGCGGTGTTAGCCGTACCCAAGGTACCAGCATTACTCCACTCAAAAGCTACATACAAGCCTCCACCCGCATAGGTAAAAGCATCTCCGTTTTGAAATTCAAAATCGGTAGCCGCTGTTGATGTTAAAGTAACAGTACCATCACTTACCTTTGTCATTGTGGCTATGGCCGCACTAAAACTGGTTCCTTTTTGATAATCTGCATCAGTAGTGTTCTGAAGATAGATTTTTAAACTACCCGTTGCGGTCATTGCGGCAGTGGCATCTTTATAACTGAAACCAATGCCTTTCAGTTGAGTACCTGCTCCTACACCCCCATCTGACATTTCTGATGCAGGAATATAGTAAACACATTTGGTATTTCTGTGCGAAGTTTGCGGAGCCCGCCCATTGGCCGAAGTATTTGTACCTATAATTATGTTTTTGTAGGTAAGTTGCGCATCGACCACCGATGTACAAAATGCCAGTATTAATAAGAGTAAAAGTTTCTTCATAACAGTTAGTTTTTTGGTTTAGTTGGTTGATTTTTCAGGTAATAAACAGCCTGGCCTGTATAAAAACCAAGCTGTTATTTGAATTAGATTTCTTATTTCGGTTAGAAAAAAGGTAAGCTATTCTCTAAGCATATTATTAAGATTTGATTTTAACTTACTTTGATTTAGAAAAGAGATGAGATCTTCCAATGAAGCATGTTCAATTAAGGTTAGATTAATAGATGTTATCTTTCCTTTACAAACTATGTTTAAAACATCTTCCTTGATTTCACAATCAGTAACTTTGTTTAAGTTAATACGTTTAGAAAAAAATCTCCCTAGTACCACAAAGTTTTCATCATCAATTAAAATATATTAGCTTCCCTATCAAGGAAAAGAAATAATGTAAAAGAAACTCCAAGAAAGAAATAAGAGTAAGATCTCCAAGTGTGGTCTGTTTGCAAAAAAAGATCCAGAATAAACACTATAACAAACAGTGGACCAACGAAATAACTTAACTTATACCTTCTTTTTTTGAGTTTTATTTTAATCATCTAACAATATTCTAAAATCAATAAGCTTCACTTCTTTTTATTGGATAGTATAGGACATCATTGATACTTTATCTACATATAATAACTTATGGATAAATTTGATTTTGCACTGGCAATCTGACACTTTAAACCGCCAGTGCAATTCTATCATTATTCTCCTAGCCTTCCGTATAGCATATTATTAAGATTAGTTGCTGATTTAATAGCACCTATTGGGAATTTCACAGAAATATCTGAGCTCGCTGCCCAATCCAATACAAACTCTCGCTCATCCCCAGTACCAAATAGAGCGTCTACAGGTGCTACCTGTACTGATCGAGTATTCCAGTTATTTCCACCATCTATTCCTGTGCGTTTTAACCATAGTCTATTACCCTCTCTTCTGTACTGATAGGTTGCTGATGCAACAAAAGGGCTTGTTCCAGAAGTATATGCAATGTAAAAAATGGCCGTTGTACTGTTGGTGAAAGCAAAATACATTGTATTAATGGTACGACCAGATGTAGTAAACAATTCTCTTACCTTATCAAAAATAGGCACATTGGCTGTAACTCCCGGAATAGGGTCACCGGCTACTAGTTTTTTAAAGGTTTTATTGTAATCAAAAACCAGATCAAGCTTGTACAAAGGCGAATTTTGCGAAGCGAGTTCTGTTGTTGTACCATCTGTAAATATCAGTTGTACCTTATTACCCTGATAGGTCAATCCCTTTATCAGTTTTCCATTATAAGGCACATAATAAGAACGGACTAAATTAAGCGCCGAGGTTGTATAATAGAAAGGCGAACTAACTATGGAAGTAACGCTACCAGAGGCATTTACATAGCTAAATTTGATAATTTTGCCTGCATAATCCACATCTACTGCTAAATTGCCATTCTGCCCCCCGGATAAATATGAGAACATATAATTATTATTATAAGCAGCCGCAAAATTTGTTTTATAGCTGTTGATGCCTCCGTTTAGATATGATTGTTGTTCGTTTTGCCCCAGCTTGATCAGTGTTAAGGGATAACTATATTTTTTACCCTTGAACAATAGTGAATCGCCTTTTTTACCTACATATATAAATTCAATATCACTTTTATAACCCTGCCCGGCAGTACCGCCTGCCACACCTGGCACAGGATCTTGCATAATAGAAATATAATTATATGTATCAAATAATAATGAAGGTGTATTTGTAGGTGATACTCTGTAGGTTGATTTCTTGAGGTCCGTACCCGAAGTGGTTGAATAATCGCTCAGCATGGAAACATTTTGGTCTGCATCAAACTGGAAGTAGAAACCATAACCTCCTTTTAATCCGGTAGCGAAACCTCCTTTCCAACCATATTGCGCCGTTTTTAACTCGTTTCTGATAAAATTCAGCGTATCTGCCATTCTTTGCTCTGGGGAAGCATAAAAAATATCCTCAACCTCAGTTTTACGACAGGCTGTAAACCCTAACAATAGCATTACAGCATATATAAAATTCTTTCTCATGTTATTTTAATACTATTGGTCCGTAGAAATAATTAGAAGGATTACCTTTCTCTGAAAAGCCTGCAAAAGTTTTATATAATGGACTTGTACTTGGAAGAGTTGCCGGTAAGAAATCTGCAACGAACACACGGTTCGTAAAAAATGGTAACAGATAAGTCTCAAAACCGGAGAGCATTCCTGACAGTTTTCCATTATTATAGGCCGAAGTTGTCGGATCAGGATTTCTCTTCGCAAATGTAATCTCATTTGCAGGTGCATTAACAATCATATCAAAATCATATGATGCAGTATAAACGGTTGTGCCTGTTCCTTGAGTAAAGGTTACGTTCAATGTCATCATAGTTGCACTTGGGAAAGTTAAGGTCATTGTGCGAATTTTGTTCGCATTAGACATACTTCCTGCCAATGTTGTATAGTTAGTAAACATGGTTGTGAAAGAAGCAGACTTGCCATAAGTGGTATAATGTGCCGCAGCCGGATCATAAGTAAGCGTATTTACTTTGTTCTGAGCTAACCAAGTTTGGAAAGTCTGTGATAAATCTACAGGATCTTGTGCTCCATAAATGGTTTTCAACGCGTTTTGTACTTCGGCCTGTAAAGTTCTGAAGTTGATACCAAAAGCATCCTGGAAGTATTGTACTACCAGTTCTTCTTTTCTACGCAGTTTCTTTTGCGCGTCTACAGGTGCCGATATCACATAATTATTAAACCAAACCTGCCCCATTACCAATAAGTGAGCAGTCATTTCAGCAAAATCTTCAGTATATACCATTCTGGCATAACGGCTTACAAAACCCAGTGATTTTGCAATCTCTGCCGAATTTTGGGTAGCATTGGTCCAGTCAGAATAGTAATCTGCCTTAGTTATTTCAGAAAACTCAGGTGGGATGATCACATTTTGGTTTAAAATGTGGGTAAACTCATGGTGCATGGTTCTGATTTTCCGCCTCACACCACTTTCACTTTCCAGATCGGTTATTTTAAAATTATTTACATCGTAAAATACCACTTTGCGGCCACCTTCGGCTGTAGCCAGCTGTACTGAGCCGTTAGAATTGTAAGATACTGAACCATAAAGCACATACTGTTTTGGGCATAGGGTCTTAATAAAAGCCTTACCTGCAACCTTCTCGTAAGGCTTAAGGTAATTATTAAGTACAGCTTCTAATACTGGCTGCACTTTATCAATATCAACAGGTGATATATCTTTAGATACATCGGTAAGATTTCTGTTAAAACGATAAATAATTTCTATGTTATATGGAGTGGTAATATTTGTCGCAATCCAACGGTCCAAGTTATTTTCGACATTAAAGTCTGTATTATACTTGCTCATATCCACATCCAGGGCTTCTTTCTTTTTACAAGCAGAAAGCGTTAGCGTTATTGCTATGATGTATAAGAATATTTTTTTCATGATCTCTACTATATTTAAGTTATCTTGGATTAGGGGTTATACCTGCATTAATGGCATCTTGAGGAATTTGAAATACTCTTCTTTTATCTCCAGGAGCAAGCGGCTTAAAAGTTTCTGTACCATCAGTTGCTATAAAATTATGCTTAACTGTTAGCTTATGCCTCAAAATATCCATCCATCTTATTCCCTCCTGCATAAAAGCAATACGCTTAGTTTGTAATAAAGCCTGTATCATGGCTTCATAGTCATCCGTTACATTAAAATATGTTTTAGCTTTAGCTATGGTAAGGCCATGAGTTGCCTGCGAATAGTTTACAATACGGGTACTTGCAAAATCGTTTAGATCATTAATGGCCAGCGTATAATAACTCGCATCTGATGTTTCTTTAGCCAGGCGGATATAGGCTTCAGCTCTGTTCAGCAAAGCTTCATCAGCAGTTAAAATCGGAGCCATGATATAGGGTCTTCCGGTATTGGCCTGTATATTGGTTACATAAAAATATTCGTTAAACTTATTGGTAGTGTAATTTGGCGGCGATGAAGAATAGATACCATACCTGTTTCTAAATGGGGCACCGAACACTGTATTTGCCGCATAATAATTTTTAACAGTCTCGCCAAAACTATATCTGGCATAACCAGCTCCGCCCTTACCTCTCTGATAGGTTGAATATGTGCTTGCCAGTAATAAATTCCATGATTTTTCTGCTTTTGTATAGGCTATACGATGCTCATCGTAAGAAAGTGGATATAATTCTCCTGTATATTGACGGATCTTAGTTTTAAAATTACCATCGGTATAAATTTCATTTACATTGGTAACTACCTTGTTCCACTCTCCGGTAAACAGATAAAATCTGGAAGCAAAAGCTTTTGCGGCTTGTTCTGTAAAATGATAATGTGGTACAAGATAGGTAGAGCCTTTTAATAGCGGCAGTCCTTCTTCCAGATCTTTTCTGATCTGCGCATAAGTTGAAGCCACGGTTCCTCTTTCATAAGTAGGTCTGGTAGTGGTTTCAGGCACCAATGGATAAGGCACTCCCATGCCACTGTTAGCGCCTTTTATTTCATATGGATCGGAAAAGAAAGTTACCAGCATAAATTCTGCATAAGCTCTGGCAACCAAGGCCTCGCCTTTATACTGGTTTGCAGCCGCACCAAAATTGTTTTGCTCTATGGATTGTAAAGCCTGATTAGCATTTGATATGGCACGATAACAGGCATTCCAGTATTCGGCCGGTGTACCATTATCACTTCCTTCGGGTACATTCCAATTATAGAGGCTAATGAAAGGCTCATTGTTCTCTAATGCCAGCGGGCCGCTTTTATCTTCTGCATTATCTGAAGCAGTTTCTGCAAAGGTAAAATAATGCCTGTCTGGATAAGCACTTACAAGCAGTTGTGATAATTTATCTATGGTATTGATTTCCGTACGTCTATCCGGATTTTCGTCTAAAAATTTTTTACAGCCGATGCTAAAGAACACCATTCCTAAGCCCAAGCTTAATATTCCTATTTTAATTGATCTATTTTTCATTATGCTCTGGGTTAATGATTAAAAATTTGCCTTAATTGATAATGTGTATTGCTTTGGTACAGGCATAGCTACCCCTCCGTTATTGAAAAATTCAGGATCGGCACCATTTAGCTTTTTATCAGCATATAATAAAGCAATATTATTTCCCGATAATGAGAGCTGAACATTTGACATTTTAAACTTAGAAGATATTTTTTGAGGTATCTGATAAGCTAACGATACATTTTTTAATCTTACAAAATCACCTTTTGCTACACGCTGATCAGAATAGTTATAAGCATTATAAGCATATCTGGCATCAGTTGTAGTTCCATTTACCCTATATATCCTATTGGTCATGGTAAATGCATCAAGAAGAGCCGGAATATTGGTGTATTTTTCATCACCCGGCATTACCCATCTGTTTGCCATCTCTTTTGACATAGAATTCAGGTCGCTATATGAAGGGGCGTAAGTAGGTTGTAAGCGTACAAAATTGCCTGTAGCAAACGTAAATAGAGCAGAAAGTGTAAAGTTTTTGTACGCGAGCTGGTTATAAAATCCTCCTGTAAAAGTTGGATCTACCGGGCCATGATATTTCAAATATTTAACATCTGTAGTATTCTGGAAATAAATATAAGGCTCATGCCTTGTGCCATCGGTACCTATAAAAGTTGGATAACCATAATTTGGATCTAAGCCATCAAACACTACCGAAAACAATCCTCGTTGCGCATACCCTTTCATTGGCGCTCCCTCTGCACGTACCAAAGCCCAGATATTAGGGTTTACATCTAATTGCGTTACCTCATTGGTATTGTGGGCAAAATTTAATTGAGTTCTCCATTTAAACCCATTTGGTACATTGATAGGGTTACCAGCAACGGTAAGCTCAAATCCTTGTGCTTTCATTTTACCATAGTTGGCATATTTGGTATTTTGTCCGCCAACGCCAGAGGTTTTAAGATCGCCCAATAAGTCAAAAATGTTACGTTTGTAATAATCAACAGTAACGTTGATTTTGTCTTTAAACAATCCCAAATCAGCTCCCACATTTAACTCATATAATTTTTCCCAGGTTAGTTCACTGTTAGCCAGGCTTGAAATGTAAACCGCTGTTTCTTTCTCATTATCATAAGGACGGTAAGTAATACGGTTATAATATAAAGTTGATGAGTTAGAAGCATCGCCCATATTGGCAACTAAACCATAAGTAGCTCTTACACGAGCTGAGCTTAAGATATTATTTTTAGGATAATATGATTCCTGATCTATGTTCCATGCTCCCGATACATTCCAGGTTGGTAACCATCTCACAGCTCTAGAAGAACCCATTCTGTTAGAACCATCATATCTGAAAGTAGCATTTAAAGAATATTTTCCATCATAACTATAAGCAGCACGGCTCATAAAGGCTACGTTTCGTTCGTTATTATAGTACATACTAAAATAAGGCGTTCCCGCTTCTGCTATTTTTTTGAAATACAAATAACTTGGGTTAACTAAGCCTCCGTTTTCATATTGATAACCCACCCCATCGTAGCTAGAGTTTTGCCTGTCAGTATAACGTACCTCCATAGAGCCAAACACATTTAGGCGGTGTTTACTGGCAAAAGTCTTATCGTACTCCAGATTTTGTCTGAAATAGTAGTTTTTGATATTGTTAAGCGTAGTATTGTAAAAACCTCCTTTAGGTAACACTACAAAAGCAGGTTGTGCCGGATTATCAGGGTCTTTGTATAAGAAATCATTGTTGCTGTTTACAATAGTAGTTCCATTGGCACGAAAAGCAGAAACCATGTTAGAATTTTCCAGTGCATAATGGTTACGCTCAGAAGCTGCATAGCGGTAAGCTCCATCAACAGAATACACTAGTTTAGGAATGACCTCATACTTTAATCCACCCTGAATTTTGATATCGAGCAAACGCAGTGTCAAATAGTTGCTTTGTAACTCATTTATAATGTTAAAAGGGGCATAATTACGCGTAAAAAACTCTAAATCTCCATTTTGATCATATGGTGTAATTAAACGGCTGGTATTTAACGCATAAGAATAAGGGTTAATATCAAAATCTCTGGAGTAAGACCCATATACTGCATCTGATTTACGTGTCAGGGTACCTGGGGCCCTTTGATCGCGGATAGATCCGTTCATCAACAGTTCCATGCTCAGTTTATCACTAAATTTAACGTTGTGCCTTACATTTCCGGTAAATCTTTTCACTTTGTCACCCATGGTTTGGCCATTATCGGATGTGAAACTGGTAGAAAAGTAAGATTGTGATTTTGCCGTACCCGAGGTGGCACTTAATGAATGTTCTTGCAGTAAAGAATTTTTGAACAATACATCAAACCAATCGGTATTGGCTTTTGCATAGCGTTCTAAAAAGTTCAGCCTGCTTTGAGTGGTATTTTTTAATGCAAAAGAATCGCTTGCCGGATCATAATCGTACATCAAATTGTACATCTTTGTAAAAATACCTCCTGTTGAAGAATTAGCCATTGAGCTATGATTTAGATAACCTTTGTTTTCTAATTCAAGCAAAACAGACATTTGTTCTGCCGAATTCATAATATCAAAATTATCGTAAGTAGGTTTGAGGTATGTTGTAAAGGTGCCCGAATAGTTAAGATTGGTCATGCCTTCTGTGTTTCTACCTTTCTTTGTAGTAACGATCACAACTCCATTCATAGCCCTTGCTCCATACATAGCTGTAGCCGCGGCATCTTTCAGAATATTGAAAGATTCGATATCATTAGGATTCAACCCTGCTACAGAAGAACCCAAGAGTGTATTTGCGTCACCAGTTGAAAGAGCTTCGTTAGAAATGTTTACCACATCTTCTAAAATAATCCCATCAACTACCCATAAAGGTTTATTGTCTCCGGATAATGAGGTAGCTCCACGGACACGGATCTTTGGTGCTGCACCAAAAGTACCCGAAACGTTTTGAACTGAAACTCCTGCAGCCTGTCCTTCTAACATACGGCTTACATCAGGAATACCATTTCGCTCCGCATCTTTTGCATTGATCTTGGATGTAGAACCTGTAAACAACTTTCTGTCCAGATTCTGATAACCTGTAGAAACCACATTAACCTCCTTTAACTGGGAGGCGTCTTCTTCAATAGTAATATCTATTCTGGTTCTGTTATTAACATTAACTTCAACCGTCTTGTAACCAATGTATCTATAAATTAAAATAGCATCTTCCGGAGCTGTAATCTGGTATTCGCCTTTTTCATTGGTTACTACAGTTTGCGTAGTTCCCTTTATGGTTACACTAACACCAGGCATGGGTAAACCATCCTTTTTATCCTTTACCGTCCCCATTACTTTTACAACCGAGAAATAATCGATAATCTTGTCAATGATCGTTTTTTCTTTGGGTTTGATCAGGATAGTTTTGTCTTCAATAGTATAAGTTAAATCTTTTCCGGCAAGGATTTTATCCATTATGCCTTCTACAGATACATTACTAAAGCCCGCATTAACAACGGTGTTACTTTTCATCTTATCTGTTGATAATAAGACATCGTAACCCGCTTGTCTTTTAATTTCTTTAATAACTTTTTCCAGAGTTGCTTTCTTTTCTTTTATAGTTACCAGCTGCCCAAATGAGGCTGCGCTTACCTGAAGAAAGGAAACGAGCAATATGACTGTAACTAATTTCATGATGAGTAAAAATTTTGGTAGGTACCCAAAATGCCTACATAGAATTTTGGTATAATTTCTATACATTTGATAGTCTGTTTTTTTATAGGCGAATCTTAATTGATCATACATCAATTAAGTTTTCGCAGTTAATTCAATAATTGTTTCCTAGAGATACGCCAATATTTTAGGAACGATAAACAGATACATAAAAGGGGTGTTACGAGCACCTCTTTTTGTATTCGAATAGAGGATGGTTTAAGTCTGATGCGATTTTTTCATATTAATTAGTTTTTTGGTTAGTTGATATTTTCTTTTACAAAGAAGACAGGCTTGGTTAGAACCTTTTATTCATTGTCTTCTTTATATACGGTTATTTTATTGTTATTTATTTCAAATCTTACTTCGCCAGTCTGCTCAAATTTTCTCAATACTTTAGATACATTTTCAAAACGGCTGATGCTACCGTAATAGGTTACCTCCTTAGCGCTCGGGTTGGCATATTCTACTTGTACATTGTACCATCTGGCAATTTTTCTCATGATACTTTCCTGTTTCTCATTGTTAAACATAAAGTAACCATTCTTCCAGTCTATTGCTTCATCTACGTCAACCTGCTTAATGTCAAAACCTTTTGCGGTTAATATAGATTGCTCTCCTGGTTTTAATATTTCGGGTTCATGCTCTGCCTGATAAGAAGCAACTTTTACACTGCCCTCTAAAAGTGTTGTTTTTACAGTAGTTTCATCAGTATAAGCATTGATATTGAAATGCGTACCTAAAACTTCTACTTCCTGCTTAACCGTTTTCACTACAAAAGGATGAAGTTTATCTTCTTTCACTTCAAAATAGGCTTCTCCTTTGAGTTCTACCATACGTTTTTGACCTTTAGAAAAAGATAAAGGATAGGTTAATGAAGAAGCTGCATTTAACCATACCGACGAACCATCTGGCAGCTTCACTTCCCACATTCCGCCTTTAGGGGTTTCTATGGTATTTAAGGCATTATTTAGGTTGCTATTATTTCCTTTATCAGCCGCTATATCAGAAACCGTATAAACTAACTGGCCATCCGAAGTTTTTGTGATTGATAGTCCTGCTTCTTTCAGTACATCACCATTATTAATATCAGTAAGCGATACTTTACGCCCATTTGCCAATACCAGCACGGCTTTATTACTGCCCGGCAAAGCATCGGAAGCATAGGGCCTTATTTTTCTCCCTAAAATACCTCCAGTATTATAGAAATAAGCTGTGGTAGCCACTGCTATAATTATAGCTGCCGCTGCCCAACGGGTTAATTTTGTAAAACGAAGTTTAGCTTTTTTAGTTGTTTTATCTTGAGGAATTTCGGATAAACGTTTTTGAAGCTTTAATGCTGCTCTATTTTGATCTATTGAAGCCAAAATAGTAGACTGACCTGACAAAAGCCATACTTTCTCTATTTCTTTAAAGAAGGCTTCATTTTCTGCTGATTGTTTTATATAACTGTCAACCTGCGATTTGCAGTCTAAATCTTCAGGATTGTCCAAATATCTAGCAATCAACTCCAGTATTTCTGGTTTGTCTGTCATGTCGTTTGTTTAGTTGTATTTCTAAGACAAACGTATTTGAAAAAACCCCTAATTATTTTTTTGTTTTTTTTTTTTTAAGATTAGTTTAACCTAAATAGGTTCAATAAGAGTAGTTTACAAGAGTGGGAAACTCTATCGGTAACGATTTAGTAATGGTGCTTACTGCACTTACTTTCATCTGATTACCTTGTAAATCATTAATGCAAATATAATAAATTAAAGGGTAAAGCAGGTGTTCTGCTTTGCCCTTTTTTTAAGTCCGTTCTTACAAATAAAAACAGAAAAAATTCCCACACTGGGGGAAACCTGTGAAATTAAATTCAGAAGTATTTCCAAATTTTGACATAGCAACCACAGATGTAGCTCCGAAAAGTAGCAATGTCTAAAATTATAAGGCTATGGAAATCGTGTTGAGTAAAATATTATCGCAAATCCGCCGTCAGAAAGACAAACTTACTTCCCAAATGATGCGACCGGCGGAAGAGGCTTACCAAATGACCTTGTTTCTGAATGAAATGCTGGGTGCTTTAAAATCGCAAGTCACGCAGGACGGTTTTAAAAATGAGCAGCAGGAAATAGACTTTTTCAAGAACATCAAATCTCAGATTTTGGGCAAACTCATTTTCTATAATAAGGTCTTCCGCATAGAAACCACCTGCCCTGTCAACAATGGTACATTACACCAAAACTATTATGAAAACCAGTTCAAAGCCCTACAAGCGGAATATATGGAATGTATTTGCGATGGGGATTTTTACAGGTATTACCGTGCGGGAAGGACAGACCGTGACCATCTTTATTTCAGGCTCGGACAAATCAATTACCACGATGGCTTAAAGAGTGCTGTGTTTGAAATTGACCTTAGTTTCTCCACCTATTATGACAATAAGATAGCCCGTATCGTTGCCAATGAATTGCTCTATACCTATTTGCTGAACAAAGTCAATCCCGAAGAAAACCCCGACATGGTCTTGGTAGGCGGAAAGACCAACAAAGATATTTCGTGGACTAATTCACAAAATGCACTTATTGAACTGATTTACGCCCTGTATGCTTCCAGTTCTGTTTCCCACGGCAATATAGGCATCCGGCAATTGGCTTTGATTTTTCAAGTGCTATTCCGAACGCCATTGAACGATATTCATCACGCCTTTCACAGAATGAAAACCCGAAGTGGTTCCCGAACGGCATTTTTAGACCAGCTTAAAATCTCATTGGAAGAATATATGGACAAAGACCTTTAATTCCGGGTAAATCATCATACATCAGGAGCAGTACCCTTTCGTGTACTGCTTATTTTTGCCTCGTTTTTCACGCTTTGCCCATGTCTGCCAATTGGCAAAGCCAACCTATTTCCACACCTTTTTTTATCCGATTTCAACAAAACTCTTAGTCCATAAGAGTTTACACGAATTGCAAAAATCTTCAAAAAACTGCAAAACCAATTGGCGAGGGTTGGCGGACAAACTCTGCCACTCTTGGCAACTTTGCACAGTGAATATTAAATACTTGTGCAATGAAGATTATAACAATTGAAGAAGAAGCGTGGCAACAACTGAATGCCCGTATTAATGCAATCAGTGACTACCTGAAAAGATTAGAGAATAACAGTTATGACGACCTGTGGCTCAATAACCATGAAGTATGCCAATACCTCCACATAAGTGAAAAAACATTGTGGCGTATGCGTACCAAAGGTGAGATATCTTATTCAAAAATATATGGTCAATACTTCTATACCATCGGTGCTATCAAGGATATGCTCAATGCCAATGCTATACAGAGCAGTGACGAATATGTACAGGAACTTATGACAAAAGGCAAGAGCTATATAGGAAAAGGCAGAAAGCTGAACACAGGCAAAAAATAGATATGAACCCTCAAATGTATATCCTATGAATATTGACAGAATGGATTTTTTGGCGTGGATGGAACGCATAATGATCCGCTTTGATATGCTTAGCGAACATATTGAAGAACTGAAAAAGAAACACAACAGCATTGACGGAGAGGTACTGCTCGACAACCAGGATTTATTACAAATGCTGAAAATCAGCAACCGTTCTCTGCAACGGTATCGTTCTATCGGTAAGCTACCTTATTATACGATAAGCGGAAAATTGTATTACAAACTATCCGATGTACACCAATTCATCAGGGAAAGTTTCAACAGATAGAAAGCCAATGAACGCCAAACGCTGCCTCTGAGTTCCACTTCAGGTTATAAAGTGTACGCTTCCGCTACTTTCGGCGGTAAACTTTAAATTTTCAAGATTATGAGCGAAGAAACAACAAACAAGCAGGAAATGCCCGAACAACTTTCGGACATATTGCTGGTGCTGGATAAAGAAAAAATGAAAATACAAGCCGTAAAGAGCATTGATGAAAACGGGAAAATGGAAACTGTTGATCCCACGAAAAAGAATCAAAGCCAGTTCATGCGCGTGGACAAACACGGTGATTTCATTTCCAATTTTCTATCCAATTTTTGGAGACAGTTGAAAGATCCCACGCAGTTCTCATTTTTCAAGGTTCCGGCTGACGAGGCCGTAAATAAAGCAAAGGAATTTCAGACGCAGGTAGATAATCCGACTTCCGAAGGTGAAAAAGTGATGAAAGAACACGAGGTAAAACCGGAAACCCCGCAAGAACAAAAACAAGAAAACAAAAAAGATATGGAAACAACACAGACACCGGAAACAAGCGAATACCGCTTCAAGCCGGAACAGATTGATTGGGAAACAATGAACAATATTGGATTAAGCAAGGAGTACCTGGAAAAAAGAAACCTGCTCGACCCTTTATTGAGGGGGTACAAAACCAATGAGCTTGTGCCTATCGGTGTAAACCTTGACACTGCCATTGTCCGTACAGATGCACGATTGTCATTACAGCTTGCCGAAAACGGTAAGGTCGTGGCGGCAATACATGGTGTACGCAGGGAACCTAACCTGAATATGGAATTTTTCGGACACAAGTTTACCGATGAGGATAAGAAAAACTTACTCCAAACAGGCAATATGGGACGCATTGTGGATTTGAAAAACACCAAAACAGGGGAAATGATGCCGTCCATTGTCAGCGTGGACAGGCTGACCAATGAGCTGATTGCATTAAAGACAGATTTCATCAAGATTCCCAATGAGATTAAGGGTGTGAAGCTGAATGACCAGCAAAAGCAAACCTTGATGGAGGGCAAACCGCTCTATTTGGATGGGATGACTTCCACGAAAGGCAAGGAATTTTCCGCAACTGTACAGTTCAATGCGGACAAACGTTATGTAGAGTTCCTGTTTGACAGAAGCAACAATAATCGGCAGTCGCAAAGCAACCTGCAAAATAACCAACAACGCCAATCCAATGAAATTCCGAGAACTTTCAGGGGCAAGGAACTCAATGATGAACAATACGATAAGTTCAAAGCCGGGCAAACCGTCTATGTTGATGGTTTGGTAGATAAGAAAGGTCAGAAATACCAGGGCTATATCACGCTCAATAAGGATACTAATAGAACGGAATTCTCCTTTCAAAACCCGAACAAGCTCAAAGAGCAGGCGAAACCGACCGAAGCCAACAAAACGCAGACCGCCGTCAATTCTGAGGGCAAGACCAACGAAGCAACCAAGAATATCAAAGAGCCTTTGAAGACTGGTCAGCAAACCCCGAAAGACAAAAAGCAGCAGGAACAACAAGAAAAGCCAAAAGCACCTGCAAAGTCCAAAGGCAGAAAAATGTAAAATAGTATGAAAACAATCATTGCAGAAAAACCAAGCGTAGCAAGAGAAATAGCCAGCCTGTTGGGAGCATCTGAAAAGAAAGATGGCTACCTGACGGGCAACGGCTATTTTGTTACCTGGGCATTCGGTCACCTTATCGGGTTGGGAATGCCCGAAGATTACGGCATATCTGGATTTGATAAATCAGCCTTGCCGATATTGCCAAACCCTTTTTTGCTGACCGTTCGGAAAGTCAAAAAAGACAAAGGCTATACAGCCGATGCAGGTGCATTAAAGCAACTGAAAGTCATCAAAGAACTATTCAATAAAAGCGATAGCATTATTGTAGCAACTGATGCAGGACGTGAGGGCGAATTGATATTTCGCTATATCTACGAACACCTGAAATGTAACAAGCCCTTTGAACGCCTTTGGATAAGCTCGCTCACCGAAAAAGCCATCAAGCAGGGATTTGACAACCTGAAAGACGGAAAGGAATTTGACGGATTGTACCAGGCTGCACAAGGCAGAAGCCGTGCCGATTGGCTCGTAGGCATCAATGCTACACAGGCTTTATCCATTGCCGCAGGAAACGGCGTGTATTCACTCGGCAGGGTGCAAACACCTACACTCGCTTTGATTTGCAAACGCTATCTGGAAAACAAAAACTTTTCGATAAAACAATATTGGCAGATACAGCTATTACATAACAAAGAGTTCATTGATTTTAGAAGCCTTTCCAAAACCAAATGGGACGACCAAAGGCAGGCAGAAGATACGCTCAGGTCTATTGAAAGGAACGGGAATACGATTACCGTTACATCGGTAGCAACCAAAGTCGTTACAGAGCAACCGCCATTATTGTTTGACCTGACAGGTCTGCAAAAAGAAGCCAACAAAAAGCTCAACCTTTCCGCCGAAGAAACACTCAATATTGCCCAAAACTTATATGAAAAGAAATTTATTACTTATCCCCGCACCGGAAGCAAATACATACCCGAAGATATGTGGGCGGAAATCCCCAACCTTGTAAGGGCTTTGCAGGACCGGGAAACCTGCAAGCAAGCCGTAACCAAAATGAAATGGGGGCGCTTCAATAAACGTATCGTAAACGATTTACGAGTTACCGACCACCACGGTTTGTTGATTACGGATAAAATTCCGTCAGCTCTGAACGTAAAGGAAAATGCGGTTTATGATATGATTGCCTTTCGGTTGCTCGAAGCCCTTTCACAATCCTGCATCAAAGAGATTACCGATGTTGGTTTACAGGCATTGCATTACGATTTTGCGGCAAAAGGATGTAAGGTTACGGAACCGGGCTGGCGTTCTATCAAAGGCAGTTTCACGGACGATGATATCGAACCGATACAGGATTTGCCCGACCTGAAAAAGGGCGATGAACTCAAAATAAAGGAAGCTGCCGTTCTGGAAAAGAAAACCAAACCGCCTGTGCTTTATACCGAGTCCGGACTTTTGTCGGCAATGGAAACTGCCGGAAAGGATATAGAAAACGAGGACGAGCGGAAAGCCTTGCAAAATATTGGTATCGGCACTCCGGCTACAAGGGCATCAATCATTGAAACCCTGTTTACACGAAGTTATATCAAAAGGGAAAAGAAATCCTTAATCCCTACTGAAAAAGGTTTGCAGGTATATGAACTCGTCAAAGAACGTAAGATTGCAGACGTTTCTATGACCGCCGAATGGGAATTGGCTTTGCAAAAAATTGAAAATAACGAAGGCGATGCGAGTGCGTTCCAAAAGGAAATGGAAACTTATGCTTCATCTATTACCGATGAACTGTTGCAGACTTCCATTGCCAATACGAACCTGTCAAAACTTACCTGCCCGAAATGCAAAAGCCAACATTTGATTATCCGTGATAAGATTGTTAAATGCCCCGATGAAGTTTGCAGTTGGGTACAGTTCCGCAATGTGTGTGGTGTACAAGTTAGAGTATCCGATATTGAAAATCTTGTGAATAAGGGTAAAACTTCACTCATCAAAGGAATGACCAGCAAATCCGGAAAGAAATTCGATGCCTACATTGTGTTGGATGCTGACTGCAAAACCTCCTTTGAGTTTGAGAAAAACAAAAGCAATAAACGCAATGGAAAATAAGCCGACTATTGTTCCACAAGAAATCAGAAATCTGATTTATACCATACGTGGCAGACAAGTGATGCTTGACAGCGACCTCGCTGCCTTATATCAGGTGGAAACCAAAATACTGAACAAAGCGGTAAAACGGAATATAGAGCGGTTTCCCGAGAAATTCTGTTTTCAATTGACCGATGAGGAAGCCGAATTTTTGAGGTTCCAAATTGGAACCTCAAACGTAGGGCGAGGCGGAAGACGTTACCTGCCCTACGTTTTCGGCGAACAAGGGATAGCGATGCTATCCGCAGTGCTTCGCTCCGATGTGGCTGTAAAGGTCAGCATTGAAATTATGGATGCGTTTGTAGAAATGCGGAAAATGCTTATCAGCAATGCGGCTTTGTTTCATCGTTTGGATAAAATTGAGCTGAAACAATTGCAAGCCGACCAAAAGATTGAGGAAATTTTTAAGGCTTTGGAAAGCGACAAGCTCCAAAGTGACAAAGGCATTTTCTATAATGGTCAGGTCTTTGATGCTTATACATTTGTATCGGATATAATCAGAAATGCCGAAAGTTCCATTATCCTGCTGGATAATTACGTGGACGATACCGTACTGACCTTATTGGGTAAACGTAATACAAATGTAACCGCAACAATCTATACCAAAAGTATCAGCAATCAGTTACGGTTAGACCTGCAACGTTACAACAGCCAATATTTGCATATCGAAGTAAAGATTTTCTCCGATTCACACGACCGATTTTTGATTATTGACGGTACGGAACTGTACCATATCGGAGCATCACTCAAAGACTTGGGTAAGAAATGGTTTGCCTTTTCACGAATGGATATAGAGGTTGGTAGAATGCTTCAAATCCTGAACACTCCATAAAACAAAACCCTCCGAATTTCCAGAGGGTTTTGTTTTAGACTTTAGATACTTTTATATTTTCAATTGAGCAGTAATGCTTTTATAATAAACTTTTAGTGCATCACGTTCATCTTTGCCTACATAACTATTGTGAGCAACTAAACACCTAATCTTGTACAATTCATCAACCATTACATTTAACCAATGTTCATTTTGTTTAGGGAAATACTGTCCAAAAATACTCCAATTACCAACAATGATTTTTCCCAATTCTATAAAATCACAATAAAACAAATCACTATTGCCCCTTAATGGTAAATATTTGCTTTCTTGTTCACTTCTCTTTAGCTTATCTATTGTATCTTGTACTTTTTTTGGAATATTTATCGTTTGTGATTTCATAATTTCTTCGATAAATATTCTTAAAGAATTTTCGATACAATATAAATACAGATAAACCTCCGACATTTCTCGTCCTTTCTGCTGTATATCTTGGGGCAAAAGGTTTAAATGTCCAAAATTTACACTTTGCTGTATTTCTTCTATACTATCCAGCAAGGAGTTTTCATCTGAAATTAGCGGATAAAATAGCTCATTAATATATTTTCTACGTTCTGCATATCCACCTTTAGCTTGCATTTCTCTTCTAAATTCTTGAAGCGTAAGGCAAATTTTAAATTCTTTTGGCTGGTTAGTTTTGAACTTAGCAGATTGGTTGAGTTCACTTTTCAGCCTTTTATATTCTGCTTCATTCTCACTTGTGATAGTAACATCGGTGGATGCACCTGTAAGTAGTATTTTTAGACGTTCAATGTTTTCTGTATAGTTCATTAAAAAAGTATTTTTAAGTTATTCTTCTTCATTACTATCTTCTTCAGGAAGCATAAAATCAAGGAATAATAATTCCGCTTTGGCAGTTTCATCCTCAAATTTCAAATCCCATCGTTTTTCCATAAATTCCAACAACCTGTTGCCTCTTTCAAGAATGGTATCAGGGTTCCAAGTATCATATCCAGCGACCTCGATTTCAGAGTGAGAGCCGTCAGAATAACCTTGTCTTATTTTTTCATTCTTTTCATTATACTTTGCATTTTTCTTGTCATCAAAGCAATCATTTTGTAAACTCGAATTTATACTTTGTGATAATGGTAAAAGATTACCTAAAGTTCCTTGGAAAAAAGGCAATTGCAATTTTTTGTAATTTTTAAAACTGTCTTTCCAGTTTTTATGTGTTGGTGTTTGAGGATAAATATGTTCAATGGAAACTTTATCCTTTTCACTTTTCACAAACAATCTCCAATCAATTTTTTGACTTCCTCTTCGTCTAACTTTTTCCATTTCATATTCATACAAGAAATATCGAAGCCCGTTCCAGTAATAAAAACCTCCTCCGCTTTTAAATTTCTTATCAATAAATTTTTGAAAATATGTGTAGTCAAAGTAGGTTTCTTTAGAATTTTCAGGAGTATAAAAACAATAGTTCATTCTATCATTCAATCGTTGAACGATATTGTCAATCGTCAATTCTCCGTTTCTCAGTTGCCGTGCAGCACGGTAAAATTCACTATTTCTATATGTTGAAAATGCCCGGCTAAGCCTAAATGTAATGAATATAAAGCGTTCGATTGAGCTGAATAGCTGAACTCTCTTGTCTGAATTGACACCTTTGCTTAAATAGGATACCGTTACGAGTGGACGGAAATAGATTATACCAATTCTGTTCAAACGGTCTATCCAAAGACTTTCCTGTTCGGTTAAGTCTGGATTGTTTATAGGATTGTGCGTATTATACCAATGAACGGCAGCAGCTTTTAAGCTGTTCACATAATCCTCAATCTCTTTCGGAGAAAGTTGAGAACGCAAAACTGTTATTTCTTCATCTCCATTTACCTCGACTTCCTCTTGGTCGATATCTTCGTCTTCGCGAACTTCTTCAAATTCTTGCAAAGAACTTAGTTTCACTTCTGTTTTTGCATAGATATTTTGTGGTGTAAACTTCTGTTCTAATAGAAACCTAATATAGTCATCGCCTTTTTCTCTTGTATATTGAAAATACATTATCCAATGAGCAACTAAAAAATCATCATCATTAAGCGGATTTTGCTTATTTCTTCCCAGTTGATAATAGACTTCTTTCCAAGCATCATTAATTTTTTCACGCAGGGAATTTCGTTCATCATTCTTTAGCTCTTTTTCATCGTATAAAGTGGTTAAATAAATCAGCCTATTTTTTAGAAGCTCTAAATTTGAAAGCTTCTTACCACGATTATTCATTGTTTCAAATGCAACGAAAACGTCAAAATCATCGCTTATTTCATAGACGTTGAACATCAGATTTTGAGTAACTTTCTTAAATAATGCTTCTATTTCGCTCAACCCGTATTTATCATAATAGTTTTGTAGATTTTCCTTGAAAAATCGTTTAGCGTTTTCAAGATTAAGGGTATAAAAAGTTTCCTGAACTGTTCCGCTATCAGGCTCTAAGAAAACCTTATGGCGTAAGTATTTAAAACTTGGATTATCAACCTCGTATCCAAATTTATATGTTGTGATGATAAATTGGGGTGGTTTTTCTATTACCAAATATTCTTCCTTAATAGCCTTTAAGCTAAAAGAACCAAGATATATTTCTTCATCTTTTTTATCCTTATTTTCAGGTATGGCTCTTAGTTGTTCCGAAATTGCTTGTATGAAAATTACAAATGTTGTCAATCGCTGCTGCCCATCGACAATATGAAAGGGTTTAAAACCTCTGTCTTCAATCAACCATCGTTCGTCGTTCCAATTAGCCCAGATATTTCTATCCACCTTTTTTAAAGATAACAGCCCTGTATAATGAAATCTGTCAACAGGAAGATTAACCAAATCCTCCCAAAAATCTTTTAACTGTCGTGTTGTCCAGGCATAACCACGTTGATAATCCGGTATTTTAAATATTCTGTCTTTAAAAATACTTTTTAGGGGTTCTAATTCATTCATTATTTTATAGCCACTATTTAATTGTAGGTTTTGTTAAGTTCAAAAATACAATTAATTCCTCTTGTATTTTGATTTAATACGCCAAATCCTGCCTCTCAACGCCAAATCCTGCCACATTTTCAAATGCACTCATCTACCGCTATAATTTTAGGCTTTCAGTAAAATCTAAACAAAATTATAGTATGAGTACACAGCAGAAAGACCTATCGTATTTCAGATTGCGATTGCAGGAATTAGTAAACAGTAGCTTCCCCGAAAAGGCACACGACCAAAAATTCATTGATCAGCGTTCATCATGGGCCGCCAATGCCTATGAGGGTGCTTTCCGTTCGGGAAACCCCATTGAGCAATGTAACGAGATAGCCAATTACATACTCTTTGAGGGTTTGCACTTCTCCAAGTTTGATACGGTTTTCCAAGTGGTGTGCAATGAGTTTGACACCCTGATGGCAGACGAGGAACTGCGGCCGTTCGCCCTTAAAATGCTCCCCGTCTGCGATCCTGTTTTTGACCGATATGAACTAACCGATGATTTCGCATACGGTTATGAGTTTGACCTGCTCTACACCGAAATAACCGGAGCCATCGCAATATGGATTGAGGAAAATGGGCTTCAGTAAAAAGCAACATCTCCAACAGAACATTGATGCCCTGCGAATTGCTTTTACACTTGATAAGGAGAACCGGCAAGCCACCGTAGGCGAAAGACTGTCAATGATGCAATACAGCGGATTTGGCGGTCTTAAATTCGTCCTGAACCCCATAGCCGAAGATATAGACATCAACCACTGGCGGAAAAATGACCACGATCTATTCCCGATTACGCAGGAACTCCACCAACTGCTCAAAGAAAATTCCGAAGACGACAAGCAATACCGCCGATATGTGGATGGTATGAAAAGCTCTATACTGACGGCTTTCTATACCCCGCCACAGGTCATTGATGCCATTTCAACCGCCTTGCGTGAAAGCGGTGTAAAGATTGACAAGTTCCTCGAACCCTCCGCAGGTATCGGCTCATTCATCCAATCCTTTTCTGAAAACCAACAACCCAAAGTTACTGCTTATGAAAAGGATTTGCTGACAGGCAAAATACTAAAACACCTTTATCCCGAAAGCACTATTCGCATAAGCGGTTTTGAGGAAATTCCCGAAAAGGAACAAAACAGCTATGATGTAGTTGCAAGCAACATTCCGTTTGGTGATACTTCGGTGTTCGATTTGTCCTTTTCCAGAAGCAAGGACAATGCAAAAGTACAGGCTTCCCGAAGCATTCATAATTATTTCTTTCTGAAAGGGAACAATATGCTCCGTGAGGGCGGTTTGCAGGTTTTCATTACTTCACAGGGGATTTTAAACAGCCCGAAAAACGAACCGATTCGCAGGGCGTTGATGGAAAACAATAACTTAGTTTCGGTTGTCCGACTGCCCAACAACCTGTTTACGGAATATGCAGGTACGGAGGTCGGAAGCGACCTGATTATCCTGCAAAAAAATACAGAAAAACAAAGTCTGACCGAAACGGAAGAACTGTTTTGCCTAAGCAAACAGACCAAATACGATACGCCAAGCAATGCTTTCTTCCGCAATGGTACAAGGGTAATCCATACCGACCGTAAAATAGATACCGACCCGTACGGAAAGCCTGCCATCATCTATACTCATAAAGATGGTGTAGAGGGGATTGCCAAAGATTTGAAGCAAATGCTTTCCGAAGATTTTGGGAAGTACCTGAATTTGGATTTATACAAGGGCGAACGGAACGATGAGCCTGTTATCCAAATTCCGGTTGAGCCAAAGGTAACGCCTCCGGTGATCGAACCTGTTATAGTTCAGCCAAAACCTGTACCAACTCCGGTTATACATCAGGAAAGCCCGCAGGAACTAAAACAGTTGAGCATTTTCGACCTGTTTGAAAATGCGGGCGAGCCAGTAATGGTATCTGCTCCACCCCAAAAAAGAATACAAACCAAAAGACAAAATGCTAAGAAATACAATCGTGAAACAGGTAGTCAAACCGACCTGTTCGGTGGTGCGATGCAGCAACCTTTACCCGCCCCAGTTACGACTAATGCAGCCAATGGAAGTACATCATCCAACGGCAAAAAACTGGAAGTCATCGGCGACCTGTTTTCACAGGCAAACGGAAATAGCCGGGTGGATACACTGGTCGTTCCCATCGTTGCCAACAACACCATTCCTGAGCCTGCTCCGTACAGTGGTGAAGTGCAACCGTTCCACCGAAATGATTGCCTTGTAGAGGATAACGGCTGGGTCGGTCATCTGCAAGACGTAAATACCGCAGACGGTACGGCTGTTTTCCACCCTTTGCAATTGCCGTCCTTGCAAAAAGCAAGAGCCGAAGCGTATATCGGGGTGCGTGATATTTACCAACAGCTTTACAACAAAGAAGCGGAACTGCACACGGAACACAGAGAGGAACGGGAAACCCTTAACCGCTTGTACGATGCCTTTGTCAAAAAGTACGGAAACCTCAACAGTGCCGACAATATCAAGCTCATAAAGACGGATAGTGCAGGTAAGGAAATGCCCTATCTGGAGCGTAATGTTGGCGGTGTCATCCATAAGGCGGATATATTCAACCGCCCCGTAAGTTTCTCTACCGCAACCATAGCAACCGACAATCCCGAAGAAGCGTTAGCGGCTTCGCTGAACAAATACGGAAGGGATTGGATTTGGAATTATATATCCTAAAACCAACACTACGCTCTTAGGTAAAGAACGCTATGACGAATTTCATTTAGCTGGATTAGGTACTTCTGTCAAAGCCGGGCTAAACATTACCTTTTTTAAACACTTCTTTGTTCAGACAGAACTAAAAGGCGGATATATAAATATGTATGACGTACGTACTACTGCCAGTAAAAAAGACAAAGCCATGCACGATTTCTTTTTTGGCGAAACCGTGATTGCTTTTGGAGGTATATTTAGATTATAAAGATTGTACATATAGTGTAAAAGAGCAGTTTTAGAATATCTAAAACGGCTCTTTTAATATATTCCTTAATAAAATGTGCTCAAATTAAAAGCTATTTTGTACTTCTTAAAAATAGTGACAGTAATTTTTTATACAGTTCAGACAAAAGCACTTTAAGATCACAGAATTTAACAGGAGGGCAAATAACAAGCTAATTACATCAAGTCAAACCCTTGTTGCTTCTTTTTAGGTGTCAATCCATCAAAGAGGTTAGTTTTTATATTTTAAGCAAAAATAGGAGTTATATAACGGTTACCGATGTTAACGGAAGGTGTTATTAGTTCCAAATTTTATTCATTTTAATAAATAGTATTGGGTTTTATATTGCGAAAATTGTATGTTACGCAAGCAGCTTTGTTTCTAATACTTACCTATTATATTTTTTATTTAGCTCTGTAAGTTCAGTGGGGGATATGCCAAATTGTTTTTTGAAAGCTGTTGAGAAATGCGATAACGTTTCAAATCCTAAATCCAGATAAATATCAGAAGGCTTTTTGTCTTTTTTTTCGATTAAAAAATAGGCTTCCTGCAATCGTCGTTTTACCAACCAGCGATTAGGGGTTTCGTTAAATATGATTTTGAAATCTCTTTTGAAAGCGGATAAACTGCGCCCTGTAAGATAAGCAAAGCGTTCGATGTTTACGTTGAACATGAAGTTCTTATTCATAAAGGCTTCCAGGTTTATCTTATCGGGAATACCATAATCAAAAAATAAACCTGATAATTCCGGTTTTAATTTCAATAATATGAGTAACAATTCTTCCCGTTTCAAATCTGCAAATGTTTCATCTATCTTTCCAGCTGAATTGTAATAAGGAATTAATGAGCGAATGAAATTCGTCAATAATGAGTTCTTTGGAATGTGCATAAACGTTTCATTTGACCTGAATACGACTATTTCGGATGCATATCTTTCTTGAAATTTTTTAAGAAACACTTCATCTAAAATAATGAATGTTGTTTTTGCCTGACTGTTCTTTTCCTTACTGTATTTTGATAATCGGTTTTTGCGGATAAGTCCAAAATCGCCTGATTTAAAGGTGTGCATTTTATTTCCGTCATAACATTTGGTAGTTCCTTCTTTCACAAAAAAGAAAGTATGCTCGTAAATAAAATGTTCTCCCGAAATTTCTGAACTTACACAATCAGATGATTTTATCGTTGCCCTCATAATAATTGCAAATTTAAAAATTATGACGCTGCCCAAGCCAAAAATGCAGGCGGATAACGGTCTCCTTTTATTGCACCTTCTTTAAATTCGTTGTTTAAGCACTCCATTTCTTCTCTCGTAAAAATTATTTCCAATGCTTTTAAGTTATCCGCTATCCTTTCAGGTTTTGTCATTCCAACAATGGGAATCATATCGTTCCCCTGATTTAATAACCAAGCCAACGCTACCTGACTGGCAATCATTCCTTTGTTTGCCGCAAATTCTTTTAGCCATTCTACTTTCCGTAGATTATGTTCCAGATTTTCTCCCTGAAATCGGGGGAACATACTTTTGTAATCGTTTGGCGCTAAAGGCAAACGCATTTTACCTGTAAGCAATCCATAATAAAAAGCAGAATACGGAACGATAGCGGTTCCCAACGTTCTCGCTATCGGCAAAATCTCTTTTTCAATAAAACGTGTTGCCAAAGAGTATTCAATTTCCAACGCAGCTACTGGATGAATTTTATTGGCACTTTGTAATTGTTCTGCATTGGCTTCTGACAAACCCAAGTATCGTACTTTCCCTTCATCAATCAAATCCTTGACAGCACCCACTGTTTCCTCAATCGGAATGTTTGGGTCAATACGGCAAGGTTGGTACAGATCAATCTCATCCACACCTAATCGCTTTAGCGAATACGCACAATAATTTTTTATAGCTTTCGGGCTACCGTCCAATCCTATAAAGTGTCCCTCAGGATTGATGACAGCACCAGTTTTAACACTTATGAACACTTCTTTTCTTCTTTGTTTAATGACTTCGCCAATCATTAATTCACTAATTCCACAGCCATAAAAATCGGCGGTATTGATGAAATTAATTCCTGCATCTATTGCTTTGTACAATGTATCAGTAAGCTGCTTTTTGGATTGATTCCATGCTGTCATATTATTAATACCCCAGCTTGTTCCGATAGATATTGCAGAAACTTCCGGACCGTTTTTCCCTAATTTTCTTGTGTTCATTCCTTACTTTATTTCCGTTATAAATTCTTCTTTTGGCGTTCTCCATTTTTTTAGTTTTACTAACCAATCATTTTCTTTATCCCGATATCCAATCGGTAATATGACTACACTTTTCAATCCTGATTGATTAAGCCCGAGAAATTCATCCATTTTGGTGTTGTCAAAACCTTCCATTGGCGTAGCATCTACTTTTTGTTCTGCCGCTGCTGCAATAGCCAAGCCATATGAAATATGTGCTTGTTTTGCAGTATGATTTTCTTGCCACTCTTTTCCTAATGATTCATATAAGTTTAAAAGTCGCTGTTTATAGTCTTCTGAGGAATCAATCGGTAAATTACGTTTAGTGGAAGTATTACGCAGTACATTACCTACTCTTTCATCTGTATATTGATCCCACGCAGCCCACACCAATAAATGAGAACAGTCCGCTATCTGATTTTGATTGAAAGGATGATTGTTGAATACAAAATCTTTTAGTTGTTCAAGTGTTTTCCCATTTTTGACGACAAAAATCTTGTATGGCTGCAATCCAGATGATGAGGGTGCGTATCTTGCAGCTTCTAAAATATAGTCTAATTTTTCCTGAGGAACAGTCTGACCGTCCATACGTTTGGTGGCGTAACGCCATTTCAAATCTTCTAATAAAGCCATTGTGAAAATTATTTTATACTGCAAAGTTCGGTACAAAAAATCCAAATAACTTTCCTGAAAAGTCCAAAGTTTGTTTTCTGAAAAGTCCAGATATTTAGGGAGAAAAGAAAACGTATTGTTTTTGGATAGCGAGGACTTTTTTATTGGCTTACGGGGTTTTTACGTGCTGCGTATTAACAATGAACGGGATTTAGCACTGAACTTTAATCGAAGAACAGAAGTTGAATTTTGTACTTCCCTTGATACGAAACCGTTCCGTCCTCCTATTGCCAATACGATGTTAGTCGCTGCTCTTTTTATTTACATTCTGTTGAAATTCTGTTGCCCATTGGTTCATTTGGTCAAGCAGGGGTTTCATGGTTAAACCCTCTTTTGTCAAGCTGTATTCAACTGTTATCGGAACGGTATTGAATGTTTGTCGATTTACAATTCCTGCGGCTTCTAAGTCTTTTAATTCTTTGATGAGCATTTTGGCTGAGATTCCTTCTATTTCTCGTTCCAACTCTTTAAAACGTTTCTTGCCAAAATACAGTATTGAAAGAATATGCAATTTCCATTTCCCACCCAAAACCTGCAAGATAAACTGCAATGGCTCCACATTTTTTTTACATTTTTCCATATCTATCTAATTAATTATCAACTAAAGTAACTTTTTGGTTATTAGTATACTTTATTGTAACTACTTTCAAAAGTATATTATTAGTTTTACATTTACAACTCAAAACGAAAAATTATGCTGAAAGGTAGAACGATTTTAATTACAGGTGGTGGTTCAGGAATTGGCGAAGCACTTACAAACAAGTTGTCAAACGACAACAAAATAATCATTTGCGGAAGAAATGAAGATAAACTTAAAAAGGTTGTCGCTGCAAATAAGAATGTGTCCTATTATGTTTCCGATATTTCTGTTGCCAGCGAAATTGATGAACTTTTTAAAAGGATAAAATCAGACGGAATTGTCTTAGATGTTTTGTTCAATAACGCAGGTGTCGTTGAGCAATGGAATATTACAAAATCTACCTTGTCTTCTACTCAAATTTTTGAAAAGATAAACACCAATTTGTCGGGCGCTATTGCGATTACGCAACAGTTTGTCAGCCAGGCAAACAAAACTGTGGATAATGTAATAGTAAATATCAGCTCTACAGTTGCAATCTTTCCTTTTTCTGCTTTAGGTCTGTATTCCACGTCCAAGTCAGGTTTGAGCATATTTACAAAAATGATACGGCAACAACTGAAAGGAACAAATTTCAAAGTTGTTGAAATTCTTCCGTCCCAAGTAGAAACTGAAATGCCGAAAAAAGTAGGATTTACCTCAAAAGGTGTAAATGTTCAGGATTTTGCAAGTAAAACGATTAAGGCAATTAATAAAGGAAAAACAGAATACTCGCCTGACCCGAATGTTTTCATGCTTAAATTTTTTAATAGACTGTTACCCAAAAGTAGCTTGTTGAATATGGCTGATAAAATCGGTAAAAAAATACTAAAAAGTCAGTAATAACCGCTTTTTGTGTTTCCTTAATCCTGTTGTACCAAATGCTGCAAGTATGGATCATTTTTAATACGTTCCAGCTCGGTTTCGACAACATGCACAACATCTGATTTTATTTGACGTTAGTTGCTCTCTATTTCCTGTTTCATTTTGTCCTCACCCTGTTCATTAACAAAGGACAAGTTTTAAATAACCTATTTGTTTGTGCCTGTTTCATAATGTTTTCAAGCTAAAGTTTTTGGCAATCATCTGCTTTGTAAATTCTTGCTATTGTATATCATTATTTTCGATTACAGGTTGTTGTCTCATATCAGTATTAAAGGATTTTTCTCTCAATTGCAGAACCGAATAGAAACTATTATCGGTTCTTCAACGATTTCAAATGCTGTTCCAAACTTGTAAAAGTCGCTTCATCCATTTTTATATACAGGGTTAGCAGTTTTGTTTATCGTTTTCCATTCGAAGCAGTAAACCGAAGGGAAAACGATAACTAATTTTAGCATTAAAGTTCAGTTTTTAACATTAGCTTTTATCTATACTTAGACTACGGAGTATATTTAATCAATATAGAAGGTCTTAAACGGAATTGTAAATTTTCTATATTTAAATAGGCTACTACCAATCTATAATTAGTATATCCACCAGAAATTGCAACAAAGAACCTGATTGCTGTCTGCAATAATAGTAATGCTGTCTGCATTATGATGTCATTAATTTACGCTTTTTAAAAAAATCAAAAACAGAAGGAGCTCCCATGAAAAACCAAATTGCTATAACAGGATCACACACTGCACACCCCGCGGACGAAGTAGGCGCTAAATAGACAATGGGATTACCATATAAATGATGTAGAATATCCCAAACCGTATGGAGCAACCAGCCTATCCCGATAAAATACTTATGCTTCAGTCCTTTATAAGCTACAAATATCATTAGAGCTCCGAAAAGAAATTCCCAGAGTCCTAAACCTCCACTCCAATAAACAGCTCCTGCTCCAGCAATTATCAAAGCATTAACTTTTTGTCTGGTTGGTTCCTTCAATAAGGACATGATTGTAATAAAAGCGAAAGCAATTGCGATCGCCGATAAAGCATTAAGGAATGTAAATTCCGCTACGGTGTGAGAATGTGTATTCATTGTTTTAAATTTTAAGTTATTATATGAATCAATACATACCAATTGGTATGTGTTTTTTTTTAAAAACATCCTAAAAACTGTAAATAATTCATGAGCTCTTTTAAGTATGGTAAATAGATGCTAGAGTTGGTCTCAAAATTCCTTTTGGAATCTCATTTTTATTGTTTTACTATTGGTAATAATATAAAACGGTCTTTATCTGCATCATCTGTAAACATAGGATAAGCTATTTCAAAAGGTAAAGCCTCCTTTATAGGAATTAACTTATATATTTATCCCTTAAAAAAATTGTATTTGGAAAGCTTTTCCTTTAAAACAATTGTATTCTTTATGTCGTAGTTTAGAAATGTGTGATTTAAAAACACTTTAAATGCTACAACACCTACAGAAATAGCAACAATGTAAATTTTCTTCATAAAAAACTTTTCAGTAACTATAATATGTTGCTGGTTCTCCTACTTCTTGTTAATAATCTTTTGCAAATCGCTCCACGCACCACCATTATAGACATTTTTAAATCCACGTTCTTTCAATAGGTTTTCTACTTTTACGCTTCTTAATCCGTGAGAACAAGTGGTTATGTAGGTTTTTGAGGAGTCAAGCTCGATATATCTATCTCTGATTTCACCTAAAGAAATATTAACAGAACCGTCGATGTGGCCAGTTGCATATTCTCCTGCTGTTCTAACATCAAGAATAATAGCTCCGTTTTCAATTTTCTTATCCAATCCATCTGCTAAGTTTATATAGCGATAAGTACGGTAAGCCAAATAAATGAGCACAATACCGATAGCAGTAATCAACAGGTATTTCATTTGTCGCCTATATTTTTTAGAAATTTATAATCCACGTAAAAAGTGCCAAAAGGTATAAGGCATGACGCCAATATCATTCCCGTAGTTTTAGCTTTCCATTTTTGTTCAATACCGGCGCTAAATGTATTTAGCAGAAACAATAAAAAAAGTGCTCCGTGAATCGGTCCCATCATTTTAGTTAGCGATTCATCATTGTACCAGTATTTCATGGGAACCGCAATAAATACCAAAACAATCAGTGAAATTCCCTCTAAAAAACCCATTATTCTGAGTCTTCCAATTTTTGTTCTCAAGAGTTTTAATATCATTGTCATAAATTTAGAATGTTAATTAATATCCTCATAATCATCTGAAATAAGGCCTGTTTGCTAAGGGAGAAAATGGCCAAGGTATAGCTATGAATATAATGACCAATGCAACAGTAAACCAAATCATCATTGTTTTAAATTTAGCCACATCAGTTTCCTTTCTTTTTGCGACAGCAGAGCCTATAGTAATCAATACTATAGAAATCAACATTAAAGAACTGTGAATCACTCCAAAAAATAACATGTTGAAATCCTTACCCGTTGTTTTGGAATTGGCAAGAAAGTATTGCACCAGTGGGCTTTGAAAATATAGAACCATACCAATCATTAGTTGGATGTGGGCAATCGTTGCTGTCCAATGTCGTATTACTTTATCAGTTTTGGTAAATTCTGATTTAGTGAAATAACCTTTGTAGGCTCGATACAGTGCTAATAACAAACTTGCCAATACAAGCCATCGCATCGAGTTGTGATAAAATGTGAGTGTCTGATACATTGTTTTAAATAAAAAAAGATACTAATCAGTATGTTTTTGGTTAAAAAATATGTTTATTATAATAGTTTTAATTCTTTATTGACTGAAAACAAATTCAGTCTAACGCACCAGTCGAAAAAGCGGTGCAGTTCAGATTTATCCAATCTTTCAAATTGGAATATTCTATGTGGAAATGGTATTAGATTCGTATAAACGCCTGTTGTTGAAAAATGAATTAGTATATATTTAATTTCTCTTTCGTCGATTACCATCTGATTTTGGCTTTCTGAAAAATCGTTTTCATCAATAGTTATTACACACGGTTTTTTGCGTAAAAAAGTTGAGTAATAGTTATCGTCATAGAAATTACCTTGTACAATTACTTCATTTCCATTGTTCCAAAAGAAGTCTGCTATATCATAAAGCAATTCCTCCTCCTGATTATTTTTTATTATAAGGTATCTGCCATTCATTATTATCTATTCTATGTAAATCGTCATCAGCAAAGATAATTAAAAAAACATACCATTCAGTATGTTTTTTGTAAAAAAAATTATTTTAACGTATTCAAATACATTTTAAGCTCTTTAAGATAAGATAAATACACTTTTTTACTGTTTTCCAGTTTTCCGAAATTTCGTATGCCCCAATAACCAGACATTACGAAGTAGGTTACTTGTTTTGCATTTATATCTCTGCGGATGTGTCCCGATTTTTTCCCATTTTCAATAACAGTTGTTATCATTTTTATCCATTCCTGCGTTATTTCATTCAGAGCAATACTAAACTCTGCGTTCCATGGTGTCATTTCTTGGGTAAAATTGGATGCAGGACAACCAAATTCTACCCTCATAAACTCATCTTTTATCAATAAATGGTACATCAGGTCGTAAATCGCTTCTATCGGGTTTTCAACGTTCCGTAATGGTTCAATAAAACTTTTTGTTAATGCAGGCTTCATCAATTCATTGATGATGGCTAATCCCATTTCATCTTTGTTTTTGAAATGATAGTAAAACGCCCCTTTGGTTACCTGAGTTGTAGCCAATATATCGTCAATACTGGCGTTTTGATATCCTCTGGCGTAAATCAATTCAAAGGATTTTTGTAGAATATTTAAACGTGTTGCTTCTGCCTTTTTCATTAAAGATACTATTTAGTATTTTCTGTAAAGTAAGGGAAAATTATATTTTAAACAAAACAGGATATAATTTTACTACTTAACATCATTTTTTGAAGTAGAATAAAAACTATCATTATTCTAATAAATGCTGTAAATTCGGGTCATTCTTGATACGCCCCAGTTCGCTTTCCACAATCTGAACAACGTCTGCTTTAATCTGCCTGTAATTGGCTTCGATGACCTGCTTCATATTGTCGTTACCGTCTTCATCTGTAAAGGATAATATCTGCGGTATCTTTTTATAGGCTTTGGTTTCGGAGGCTACCTTATCATTGTCCACCACGATTTCAGCATGAAAGATTTTCTGCTCGATACGTTCATCGAAGTTGTCTGCTACCGCTCCGACAAACATACCCTGCGTAAGCGTGGATATTTTCGATGCAGGTATAAGGGTGTCCAATTGGGTGGATATAGACGTGGATTTATCATTCCGATTGATGGTCATGCTTTGGCGTTTTTGTAACACCTTGCCAAAACGCTCACTTAGGTTTTTTGCCGTTTCGCCGACCACCTGACCAGAGAAAACATTACCAACGGTATTTTGGATAACCTTGCTTTCCTTATCGCCGTAATCCCTTGTTAATTGAGAATAGTCTTGGAAACCCAAGCAAACAGCCACCTTATTGCTACGTGCAGTTGCGATAAGGTTGTCCAGTCCTCGGAAATATATCGTTGGCAACTCGTCTATGACAACGGAACTCTTTAACTGTCCTTTCTTATTAATGAGTTTTACAATCCTTGAATTATACAATCCCAAAGCGGAGGAATAGATATTTTGACGGTCGGGGTTATTCCCGACACAAAGTATCTTCGGCTCTTGTGGGTTGTTGATGTCCAGTGAAAAATCATCGCCTGTCATTACCCAATAGAGTTGCGGGCTAATCATTCTTGATAATGGAATTTTTGCGGATGCAATTTGTCCCTGTAACTGGTCTTGTGCTCCGCCTTGCCAGGCATCCATAAAGGGCGACAAATAATTTTCCAGATCTGGATATGAGGTTAAAATGGTGAATACGTCCGAATACTTTTTGTTCAGCAATTCAATGGCGTGCGGGAATGTGCAATACTTGCCGTCTTCATAGATTTTCAGATACCAGATAATGGCTGCAAGCAAGATAATTGGACTTTCCACGAAGAAATCCCCTTGTTTCTGTATCCACGACCTGTTCAAATTAAGCATGATGGTATAGGCCGCTTCATAGGCGTCAGAGATGTCCGTCATGAAATCAGGATTAAGCGGATTGCAACGGTGGCTCTTGCGTGGATCGTCGAAGTTTATCACGTAAAACTTCGGCTGAATTTTGTACTTGTCTCGATGCTTCAGCAAATGATTGTAGGCAATGGTGGAAAGGTCATCGAACTTGAAATCGTAGATATACATTGAAAATCCCTTTTCAATCTGCTGTTTGATGTAGCTGTTTACAATGGCATAAGATTTACCTGACCCAGGGGTTCCCAGCAGGACGTATGACGGGATTGCCCTGCTCAAACACGCCCTTGTCAATACCACGCCGGATATTTCCAAAACAGTACAGGTAGATGGCAAAGATGTGAAGGTGCGGGATATGGAAGCCGTACAAATGGCGAACACCAAGATTGACGAAATCCGAACCGCCTTTACCGATTGGCTTCATGCCCAGAATGATGAGTTTAAAACAAGGCTGACCGATCAGTACAACGATACGTTTAACTGTTTTGTCCGACCGGACTATGACGGCTCGCATCAGGAATTTCCGGGATTAGACCGCAAGGGATTAGGCATTGGCGATCTGTATTCGAGCCAAAAGGATGCCGTCTGGATGATAAAGCTGAACAACGGTGCTATCTGCGACCACGAAGTGGGGGCAGGAAAGACGTTGATCATGTGTACGGGTGCACAGGAAATGAAGCGTTTGGGGTTAGCCCACAAACCAATGATTATCGGGTTGAAAGCCAATATTCCGGAAATAGCCGAAGCCTACCGTACCGCTTATCCCCATGCCAAAATTCTATACCCTGGCATTGATGATTTTACACCCGAAAAGAGATTAAGAATTTTCGGAGATATTAAAAATAACGAGTGGGATTGTGTGATACTCACACACGACCAGTTCGGAATGATTCCCCAATCGCCCGAAATACAAAAGGGAATTTTGCAAATCGAACTAGACAGCGTAGAGGAAAACCTGGATGTTATGCGAAGTCAGGGCGATGACATCACGCAATGGATGCTAAAGGGAGCTGAAAAACAAAAGGAAAACCTCAAAGTCAAGCTAAAAACCCTGCAACACGATATTGAAAACCGCAAAGACGACATTGTGGATTTCAAGATGATGGGCATAGACCATCTGTTGGTAGACGAAAGCCACCAGTTCAAGAACCTGATGTTCAATACAAGGCATTCGAGGGTGGCAGGATTAGGCAATCAACAGGGAAGCCAAAAGGCAATGAACCTGCTTTTTGCTATCCGTACCATACAGGAGCGTACCCAAGCGGATATGGGAGCAACGTTTCTTTCGGGTACAACGATCAGTAATTCGCTTACCGAATTATACCTGCTTTTTAAATACCTGCGACCACGGGCATTGGCAAAACAAGGCATCAATTCTTTTGACGCTTGGGCGGCAATCTACGCAAAGAAAACAACCGATTATGAGTTTTCGGTGGCTAACAATATCGTGGCAAAAGAGCGTTTCCGCTATTTCATCAAAGTACCGGAACTGGCTCAATTCTATTCGGAAATCACGGATTACCGTACTGCCGAAATGATCGGCATCGACCGCCCCGAAAAGAACGAGATATTTTATAACATACCGCCTACGCCAGACCAGGAAGAGTTTATCCAAAAGCTGATGAGGTTTGCCGAAAAAGGCAAAGGCGAATTATTAGGAAGAGCACCTTTATCACAATCGGAAGAAAAAGCAAAAATGCTTATTGCTACAGATTACGCCCGTAAGATGTCATTGGATATGCGAATGGTAAGCCCACATTACGAAGACCATCCCGAGAACAAGGCTTCGCATTGTGCAAAGAATATTGCCAAGTATTACCATAAGTTCAATGCACAGAAAGGCACGCAATTCGTGTTCTCGGATTTAGGTACATATAAACCCAACGAATGGAATGTTTATTCCGAAATCAAACGCAAGCTCGTAGAAGATCACGGCATACCTGCACACGAAATCCGATTTATACAGGAAGCAAAGAACGACAAGCAACGGAAGGCATTGATTAAGGGAACGAACGATGGTACCATCCGTGTGTTGTTCGGCTCTACAAGTATGTTAGGAACAGGTGTCAACGCACAAAAAAGAGCCGTTGCCGTACATCATTTGGATACGCCGTGGCGACCGTCAGACCTTGCCCAACGGGACGGTCGGGCTATAAGAAAAGGCAATGAAATCGCTAAACATTTTAACAACAACAAAGTGGACATAATTATCTATGCCGTAGAAAAGTCGTTGGACAGTTACAAGTTCAACCTGCTGTACAACAAACAGCTATTTATCGACCAACTGAAATCCAACAATCTCGGCAAACGAACGATTGACGAGGGCAGTATGGACGAAAAATCAGGGATGAACTTTTCTGAATATGTGGCTATCCTTATGGGCAATACAGACCTGTTGGACAAAGCCAAGATAGAGAAACAGATTGCCGGATTGGAAAGCGAAAGACAATCGTTCAACCGTTCAAAATCTAATGCCAGATACAAATTGGAAGACTATACGGCTGAACTGGAAAAGGCTCAATCCCGCTTTGACCGGATGAGTCTTGATTGGAACAACCTGCAAGGACGTATCCAAAAACATGCGGACGGCAGTGTTGCCAATCCTGTTCAGTTGGACGGCTTATCGCCCAATCCGGACATCAAACAAATCGGTGCAAAGCTCAACCAGCTTGCGGACAAATCCCGCACAGGCGGAGAATATGAAGAAATCGGCAGCCTTTACGGTTTTCAGCTTTTGGTAAAAACGGAAATGTCGCAAAAAGACGGTGTGGATATCCGTGTCAACCGTTTTCTGATACAGGGCGAGGGAAATATCAAATACACCTATAATAACGGCATCATTGCCAAAGATGAGAAATTGGCATCAATGAATTTCCTTAACGCATTGGAAAAGCTACCGGGCTATATCGAACAGGAGCAAAAGAAAATAACCGAAATTCAAAAGGACGTACCCGTTCTTCAGGAAGTGCTTAACGGTACGTGGAGCAAGGAAAACCGGTTGAGCGAACTTAAAACGGAACTGGCGGCTGTGGAGCGGAAGATACAGCTATCTATTACGCCCGAAACCAAGGAAGAACCTGCGGAACAAGTGGAAAAACCGAAAGAAGCTCCGCAGATTTCAGAAAGTATTGTACGGACAAAAGGTGTTCATCTTCCACGCGGTATATTGTAATCACAATAGTTATTGCTCATCCTGTTCGTCCATTTTCCTGATTAGTGCATCACGCAAACTGTCAATGAATTTGGTACGGTTTATTTTTCGCAATTTCAATTCCATAAATGTATGGTAAAAATCTCCCAAATCAATATTAAAGGCTATTTCAAATGTTCTGGCGATAAGTTTGATGTCTGCACTCCCGTTGTCAAATACACCTTGCGAATACAGGGCGTAAATCAGTTCGGTTAGAGCCGTTTTGCTCCCTGTCCAATTTACACTTGGTGTTACTGATTTGTTTTGGTGGGGTACTTTATAAAGCTGGCCTTCAAGATATACCTGTATCAAATCGTTGGCAATAATCTTGGCAACCTTATAATCGTGCGAGGTGGAGAAGCTGTGGTCAGCTTCAAAATAAAAAGTGTCCAAGCTTAATTTAATGTCGTGTTTGCCCCGAACAAAATATTTATGGTCTAAATAGGTACTGTTTGTCCTGTAATATTTATAAAATTCCAGGTTATTGTCAAAGAATCGCTTTAGCTTCTCCAACTCTTTATGCAGGTATTTCCTAAGAGTTTTCTCGCATCCAAATGGTTTTTTTGTCTCAATTTTGAATATGGCATTATAGTAGATAAGTTTAGAAAGTATTTGAGGCTTTAGGCATTTAAAAAAATATATTTCTTCTTCATCATTTTTAAATCTTCTTTCTAAAATGAATTTCTTCAACTCTGTTAAGCAATCGAGAGTTGTTTTGATTGCTATTTCGGATAAAAAGATTGGTTCGTCTATCTCAAGTGATAATTCCTTTAATTTTTCTTCTAATTGAAAAAGATTTTCATTGCAGTATTTTTTCATCAAAACCAGTCCAACTTTTTGAAATTGTGTACATCTGATAAAAAGGGTGGCATATATATATGCTCAATAAGAGGTATAATACGAATAGATTATTGAGTACTCGAATTTACTCTATCGTTTACATTCCCGGGAAAAGACATCACTAAAAACCGCAAGTCTTCAGAAGTTTCATTTCCAATTTTGTGTATTTGCTTAGCGGAAATTTTAATCCCTTCGTTTTTTAATAAAGAAACTTTTCCATTCTCTAATAAGAATGTGGCCTTACCTTCAAGGATATAGAAAAATTGCTCTGTTTCATTATGAAAATGAAGCTGTTCCTCCGTATGTGGTGGCATTAATTCTTCTTTGACAATAACGTTTTCAGATTGTATAAAAGTCCACGCCTGACAATTATTACCCCATTGATAATATTTTGTATTCTTTGTATTGATAATCATATCACTTTCTTTTTTATAAATCATCTGTATAATGCCGTCTGTCTTTATCCTGCGAAAACTTGCGGCTGTTGTAATCTGCTGATTTGTTTCTTGCTATAGATAACGTTTTCCAATCTTCATTTTTCAGCATTTTGGCTATGAAAACCATTTGTCCGATATGATAAGGATAATGAGCCAATTGCCTGTTAATCGCTTCAGTTACAGTATGACCGTCATTTCGGATGTAAATGATTTTCTCTAAATCTGCCTCCGCAAGTTGGTTTAAAGCATTCATCAGGCAATCCCAACCATTATTCCAATGCTCCATTAATTCAGCTTTGTTCTGAAACGGATTGGTAAATTCCGCATCACGATTTCGCCAGGGCTTTTCTCCGTCTGTGGTCAGGAAATCGGTAAATCGTGACAACATATTTCCTGCAACGTGATTGACCAGAATAGCAATACTGTTGCTTTCCTCGTTATACTGCCAGAATAATTGTTCTTCCTGTAATTGTTCCATTGCTTTTTCTCCAAGCATTTTGTAATACAGGAATTGCTTTTTAATACTTCCTAAATAGCTGTCCATTTCTCTATTTTATTCGGGTTAATACAAATTCTTTTCTTTCATTGATATTACCTATCGGCACGTTTATGACTTCATAACCGTACTTTTCATAAGTACTTTTCATTTGGAAATAAGTGTGTTCTGCCTCCTGCCAATCCTGTTTTCGTTCATTATCTGTTTGATAAATTTCTTTCCAGGGTGGCAGGATAAATACCTTAGGATTATATGAACAATTCAGCACTTTTTTCATAGTTTCTGTTGAAAGTGCATAACCAATCATATCCGCATAACAAACGGCATCCAAAATACCTCGGTCGAAAAAGCAAATTTCATTTGGCAGGCTTGCTGTTGCTCTGTTGTAATCTAAAATGGATACGGCTATCATTTTATCGGTATAAAGTTGTTTGTTTTTCCAAGGCAAAGCATCTCCGTCCGTTTCTGTTTCTTCACGAATAATGCCTCTGGCAGCCTCCGGAATGGTTTTATATCCATTTGCTGACAGAGCATCTAATAAGGTTGTTTTTCCTGCTCCGGGTCCACCCGTTATGACAAAAAAATCCTTCATTATTCGTCAAATTTATAATGTGCTCTCACTTTACTTACTTTCCCATCATTATTCAATTCCATATATTCTGACGAATAGGAATTATTGACGCTTTTGTAAAACAATACGGTTGAATTAGCTCCTTTGAGTTCGTGGTACAATTCAAAGTGCAGGTCGGGGTATTTTTGAAGGGCTTTTGAAAAGTAATTCTTTAAATCACTTTTATTGGAAATTTTACCTTCTGCGTTTATTCCCATTTGCTGGATAATGGGCGAAACAAAATCAATGTTTTCGCTGTAATGTTCCATTATTTTATCCAAATCGTGGCTGTTCCAGGCATCAAGCCATTCTTTTGCAAAGTCTGTATTCATATCCTTTTACTTTAATTGACTGTTTTGAATTACTTCTTCCGAACTCAACCCAAACATTGGCGGTGTTTTAACATCTAATAAATTCAGATAAATATATAGCTGTGCTCTGTTGTGAATTTCGTGTTCGGTCATCGCTCGAAGCCACTTCCAAATCGTTATGGGAGCATTGCCGGGTGTCAGGCATTTGCGTTGTAAATCTTCATCACTCAGACTTTTGAAAATAGCTAATGCTTCTTCGTGTTTCTCGTTGAAATAACTGATTACATTATTGTACCCGTCTGCAAGTTCTTTCCCACACCCATTGTACGTACAGGGATTTCCTGATATGGTTTCAGCAAACATATACCGCTCAATGGTTGCAATGTGTCTTATCTGGTCAGCAATGGTAAATTTGCCGGGCTTGTATGCCCAATCCATATATTTCGGTGGAATAACGGCAATCAGACGATTGGTGCGTTGCCTGATTTTTCCATAGTACTCCAGAAAATTTTCCATATTGGTTATTTCCATACTTATCCTTTTAATCATTTATAATTCTATCGGTTTGCCGAGAGATATAAACCATCTCTTTAAAATCGGGTGCTGTATAACTGAAGTCAATGCATTCTTTGGCAAACCCAAGATGAATTCGGTCTATCTCAAAAATGCCTTTGGCATACTGTTCCAAAGCAAATTCAATATCATCTGCCAGCATATAGAAATACAACCACTGAAAACCTTCTTCTTCCAAAAGAAAAATGTTTTCGAAATAGACTTTTTCGTGTTCGATGGTTTGCAATAATTCTTCTTTTCTACTGTTAAGCGTTTGCATCCATTGATGTAACTGCTCAACTTTTTCGGGTAGAATACGGTATTTGAAGAGCTTTCTTTCCATTGCCTAATCTATTTGTTTGTCGGGTGATTTTTTTGACAACTGCATCAGCGTAACCAATGAAGTCGCTGCTAAAGTTTCTTTTCCTTCAGTTGTAATGGCAAATACATCTGAACGAACTACCGTCAACACTTTTCCGTTTTTGATAACCTGTGCTTTAGCCACAAGTTGTTCACCAATGGCAGGATTTAGGTAGTTTACTTTCAGCTCAACTGTTGTAAAATAACTGTCTTCCGGTTTAGCTGACGCTCCTGCGTAACCTGACGAAACATCCACCAATGAAGCAATGGTACTGCCATTGAACATTCCTGCCGGACGAGCCATAAAATCCTGTTTGGGAACAGTGATTTCAAAATAACCTTCGTCCATTCTGGTTACTTCCGCACCGAATAATTGCATTATTTTGGAACGCCCGAAACTTTCCAATAGTCGTGTTTTTCTTTCATCGTTCATAGCCTAAACATCTTCATAAAGATTATTTCTTTTTATTTCCATCAATCGCTCCGGATTCTCAGGAAGTTGAAATCCAAATTGGCTGTAAAGCAAATGAGCATCTAAGGTTGCCAATAATATCCTTCTCAAACTTCCTGCAAAATCCAATTCCATTATGTATTTCATCATCATTTTTGATAATCCCTTACCTCTGTATTCTTTCAAAACATACACATCCGCCAAATAGCCGAAAGTGGCATAGTCCGTTACCAATCGGGCAAAGCCAATCTGTTTTTCATCTTCAAATAGCCCAATACAAAATGAATTTTGCAATGCCGTTTTTACAGTTTCCAATGGAATACCTTTTGCCCAATAACTTTCCTTACTCAAAAACTGATGGACGGCATTAATATCCATATTTTCAAAGCCAGTTTTTATTTCAATCACCTGATTGCTTATTTCCATTGCATTTGATTTTTCAGGTTTTTGATTTGTGCCAAATGATGATTGCAATGCCAACTGTATTTTGCCATAGCTTCAGCAATCGTTTGGCTTTTGTTTAAATCCGGATGAAAGAACGTTCGATTCCAATCCTGTTTTTCTAAACCTTTTAAAAGTATTGCCCAACGTTCGTGAATGCCTTCCAAGATACTTAATGATGGCAAAATGGATATATGTTTTGCATCAGATAATCCCGCCCATTTTTCTTCTGCAAACGATTTGATAGTCGGATTATCTTCCGTTATTGCAAACTTAATGCGGGCAAAACAATTGATATTGCTATCCGCTAAATGATGAACAACCTGCCTGACAGTCCAACTTCCTTTCCTGTAAGGTGTGTTTAATTGTTTATCGTCTAAACTCATTACCGCTGATTTTAGATTTTTCGGGAATGAAGCAATCATATCAATGAATGACATACACATTTCTTCGGTAATTACTTCCGGCTCTTTGTATTTCCCAATCGGATATTGATTAATCTGTTCCATTTTCTAATGTTTATATAAACCAGTTCCAATTATATTTATCTGAACTTCGCCCTTTTCTGATGTCATTAAGTTGCTTTTTCAGTTTAAACATTGTTGCATCATTTGCGGTATATGGATAATATTCTGTTCCCAAGATATTTATACACTTAACAGGTGAGATAACCGCAGCTGTGCCCACACCAAATATTTCTATCTTTTTACCGGATTGAAATTCATCAATAAGCTCTTGAAGTTGTACTTTCCTTTCTTCGACAATCATTCCCAAATCTTTTGCAATTTGTATAATTGAACTTCTGGTAACTCCGTCAAGAATTGAGGTACTCAACTTCGGTGTAATCAATCTATTATCCATTACAATAGCAATATTCATTGTACCGGCTTCTTCAATATATTCGTGAGTTTTAGCATCTGTCCAAATTACCTGGTCATACCCCTGTATTTTGGCTTGCTGTGCCGGATAAAATGCGGCACCATAATTTCCTCCGCATTTGGCATAACCTACTCCGCCTTCTGCCGCACGTACAAAATCTGTTTCTACTTTTAAACGTACAGGTTCAGAATAATATAATCCCATTGGTGTACATACTATGCAGAATAAATATTCATCCGAAACTTTAACTCCTAATCGAGGTTCTGTGGCAATCATAAACGGACGTATGTATAAACTTATTTCTTGTTCTTCCGGAAGCCAATGTTCTTCCAAACGAACCAACTCTTTCATTCCTCCGATAAATAAATCTTGCCCCACAGCAGGCATACACATTCTTTCCAATGAAACATTAAATCTTCTAAAATGCTTATCAGGACGAAATATGATAACTTGACCATTATCTTGACGAAATGCTTTCATTCCTTCAAATACGGTTTGCCCGTAATGTAAACACAGTGACATCGGGCTTATTTTAATATCGGTGTATGGCACTATGTGAGGTGATTGCCAAGTGCCATCTTTGTAATTACATAGTAAAATATGGTCTGTTGGCTGAACGCCAAATACAAAATCATCATAGTTAAAATTCGATTTCATACTTCTTTCAGACTTTTGGATGTTTATCATTTTTTTACTTCATTTAATGGTTAGCTTTTAAAATCATTTCCATTTTAGTATCTGCCCGTTTGTACTGTCCTTGCTCAATTGCAACTTCTCTAAAACCTAATTTTCTATAAATGCCCAGAGCAGGTTTCAATGCGGATTGTGTGTAGAGCACCAATTTCTCCACGCCCAAATCTTTTGCCTTGTCAATAGCAGCCTGACACAACATTTTTCCTGCTCCGATGCCCTGATAATTTTCATCCACTGCCATTTTGGTCAATTCCATTGTATCATTATTTACTTTTTTCAAAGCGACTGTTCCGATTACCTTACCTCCATAAACGGCAAACAAAATTGTTCCTCCGTCATTTAATATCGCTTCTTCAGGATTAGACAAAACGTATTTGTCAATATCTTCCAACACAAAATATTTTTCTATCCACGCCCGGTTGAATTTTTCAAAAAAGGTTTGCCATTCCGGACGGTAATTTTCTATGGTTATCGTTTTCATAATCCTATTTTATGTGTCCTATTTTATTTTAATTATTGTCACATAGAATTTCGCTCAAAAAATTTTTGAGCTTCATTTCAAATAAATTGACTTCAATATTGTTATAGTGTTCCGGCAAATCGCTTGTCGGTGGTAACTGTTTTTTACCTATCCATTCAAATCCTAATTTTTGGTAATAACCGGTCAATGCTTCATTGTTTGCCCAGGTATCTATCCGGATAAATTTCTTCTTATTTTTCCACGCTTCAACCATAGCCCAATCCACCACTTTCTTCGCTATATTTTTTCCTCTGTACGAATTGCGTATCGCCATACGGTGTAAATAAATGGCTTCCTTGCCGTCTTTGTCGTTCCAAATAATAGGTTCGGCTTTTACTATGGAAAATACACCCGCCATTTCATCGTCCTGGTCTAAAACTTTAAAGTGCCTTTTCTCTGTAATTTCATTTTCAATAAATGATTTACTGAAAACAGGCCAACCGTATCCGCTTTGCTGAAATTGATAGGCTCTTGCTTCGCTGTAAATCATTTCCACCTCTGGAATGTCGGCTATAACCGTTCGCTCTATTCTCATTTCTTTGACATTTTCTGATAACCTCTATTGACACAATACACACCGCTTAAAGTAGCGACCAAAGCCAATAAAGTGATACCGGTTAGTTTTTCATTCAGGAATAAAAATCCGAGCATAATGGCAATGAACGGATTGATATAAGCATACAGGGATGAAATGCCTATTGGCAAATGTTTCAGTGCGTACACAAAAGCAGAATACGCAATGACTGAACCCACTACAATCAGGTAAACCAAAGCCCAAATACTGGATGTCGTTACTGTTTTTAACTCTGAATAATCATCCAGAAAAACACTGAATACAAATAAGGCAATACCTCCGGAAAAAAGTTGTAAAGCTGCATTTTGCAATACATTCTTGCTGTTGGGGATTTTGTTTTTTGCAAATACACTTCCTGAAGCCCAAGCCAGACAAGCTCCGAAGGCAATCAACATTCCCGTAAAATAGGCAGGATTGGCAAGGTCTTTCAGGTTGTCCCGAAAAATCAGTACAATACCCAGACAGCCTAATAGCAATCCCACGATAATTAATACATGTGGTTTTCTCCTGTCAAACCCGAACAAATAGCTGATAACAACCACAAAAACAGGAATGAGTGATAAAATCAATGCTGCCAGTCCGCTTGAAATGTAGCGTTCGCACCAACCAATCACACCGTTTCCCAAAGCCACCATTAAAATGCCCGGAACAGATTGACAAAGGAAATCCGATTTATTCATATTCAGATTTCCTGTGAGTTTTAATCCTAAGAGTAAAGTTCCGCCCGCAATCACCTGCCGAATAGCAGCAAACAAAAACGGCGGAAAGGTTTCCACCCCGATACGAATAGCAAAATAAGTCGTTCCCCAAACGATACAAACAATGAAAAGTGCTCCGTAAGCCAGACTGTTTTTATTATTATCCATAGCAATCTGATAAATTATACTGCAAAATAAGGAAGAAAAAACGTATGGTTACAGATACAAATTTTGTAATTTTGCAGGGTACAGTATAAAAAACAATGAAAGAAGTTTTATATCAAAGAATAGCAACGGTTCTTACGGAACAAATCAAAAACGGCACACTGAAAACAGGTGATAAAATGCCGTCATTACGTACGCTGCATAAAGAATACGGTGTGAGTATGAACACAGCCATACAAGCGTATTTGGAGTTGGAAGCCAACGGACTGATTGTTTCCAGACCACAGTCCGGCTATTATGTGAATTACAAGCCTTCCAATTTGTCTGTTCCTTCCGTGAGTAAGCCTGCTAATCGGGCAAAACCTGAAAGTGTAGAAACACTGATTTCCAAAGTGTATTCAACGTTAAGCAATAATGACGTTACCCGGCTTTCTTTGGGTGTTCCCGAAAACGAATTATTGCCTATTGCAAAACTCAATAAAGAGTTGGTCAACGCCATGCGTCATCTCAAAGGAAGCGGTACTGAGTATGAAGAAATTCAGGGAAACAGAAAGCTACGCAGGGATATTGCTCGATTGACTTATACCTGGAACGGAAATTTAAGTGAAGATGATATTATTACGACTTCCGGAGCTATGAATGCCATTTCATTCGGCTTGATGGCTCTTACACAGAAAGGCGATACCATTGCTGTTGAAAGCCCTGTTTATTTCGGCATATTGCAACTGGCAAAAAGCTTGGGATTAAAAGTTGTTGAATTACCAACACATCCTGTTACCGGGATTGAACCTGATGCTCTAAAAAAAGTCCTGTCCAAAATAGAAGTGTGCATTCTGGTTTCTAATTTCAACAATCCGTTGGGAAGCTGTATGCCCGATGAGCATAAAATGGAAGTGGTGAAAATGCTTTCGGAACGAGGTATTCCGCTCATAGAAGATGATTTGTATGGCGATGTGTATTTTGGGAACAGTCGCCCTAAACCTTGTAAGGCATTTGATGAAGAGGGGTTAGTACTTTGGAGTGGTTCTGTTTCCAAAACATTAGCTCCGGGTTATCGTGTGGGCTGGTTAGCACCGGGAAAGTTCAAAGATAAAATCGTTCATCAGAAACTCATTCATACGGTTTCTTCTACAACCATCACACAGGAAGCTATTGCCAACTTCCTTGAAAAAGGCAGGTATGAACATCATCTTAGAAAATTAAGAAGCGAACTACACGCTAATAGTCTGCAATTTGCCAGGGCTATTGCCGAGTACTTTCCGGACGGGACTAAAATCAGCCGTCCGCAAGGCGGATTTATGCTTTGGGTAGAATTGGACAAACGAATCGATACTGCGGAATTATACGACCGGGCTATCCGTCAAAAAATAAGCATTGCTCCGGGCAGGATGTTTTCATTGCAAAACCAGTTTAACAACTGTATGCGGTTAAGCTACGGGCAATGCTGGTCGGAACAGATAGATGACAAGCTGAAACAATTGGGGAGAATTGCTAAAGGGTTGATTTAATCGCGTTTATCCAATTTGAAAGAATTGTATCCATCAGTCTGTTGCATTGAGCAATAGGGCTGTTGTTGTTCAATAATTCATTTTCACTTTGTACATAGGGTAGATTATACAAAAGTTCATCTTTTCCGTTTTCGGTCATTTGCATTAAACTTCCTATAGTTACTTCTAAATGAAATTGTAAGCCGATGATATGTTGATTGTAGTAAAATGCCTGATTGATATTGGCTCCCGAATACAGTAAATTCAGAGTGCTGTCTTGGGGAATTTCAAACTGGTCTCCGTGCCAATGGAATACAACCGGATTATGTTTGAACAGTTCATAAAACCAAGCGATTTGCTTACATTCCTCTGTAGGAAAAACAGGAAACCACCCGATTTCTTTGTTCTTTGCCGAAACTACTTTTGCCCCCAAACAATCGGCAATCAATTGAGCACCTAAGCAAATTCCCAACACATTTTTACCGGATTGGATACACGATTTTATAAATGCTTTTTCTTGTTTCAACCAAGGGAATTGTGTTTCATCATACACGCCCATCGGGCCACCCATTACAATCAACGCATCTATCTTTGAAATATCAGGCAATAGAAAATCTGTTTCAAAAAATTTTGTAGCTGAAATATGATGATGATTCTCTTTTAACCAAGTCTCAATGTGTCCCAATCCCTCAAATGGCACGTGTTGAAAATAATGTACATTCATTGTTTATGCTTTTTGTTCATTCCAATAATAACTATCAGGATAAATGCGCTGTCCGAAAATAGCTGTACCTACCCTTATTATGGTTGCGCCTTCCTCTATGGCTGTTTCCAAATCGCCACTCATTCCCATTGACAATTCTTTCATTTGTATATCAGGAATGTTCAATGCGATAATTTCTTGTTGAATATTTTTCAATAATTTAAAGCATTGTCTCACTTTCTCGGTTTCAGCACTGAATAAACCAATGGTCATCAATCCTTTTATTTTTAGCCTGTCTAATCGGGCAATCTGCTGAACCAAAGCTATGGCATTATCGGGATGCACCCCGAATTTACTTTCTTCATTGGACGTATTGACCTGTACAAGTACATCTATGGTTTTATCTTCATACTCCAAACGTTGCTGTAACTTTTCTGCCAAGTCTATACGGTCAAGCGATTGAATACAGGAAACATCATATTTTAAAACCTCTTTGATTTTATTGGTTTGCAAATGCCCGATGAAATGATTGGTATGTGAAACACCTTTCAATGCTTCATATTTCTCTTTGAGTTCCTGCACTTTGTTTTCTGCTATCAGTGTATGTCCTGCTTGCAATGCAATTTTGATACGTTCGACAGGTACGGTTTTAGTTGCTAATAACAATTTTACTTCATCCGGATTTCTGTTACTTTCCTTGCAGGCATTGTTTATCCGTTCTTGTATGACTGCCATATTTCGCAAGATTTCTTCATTCATACGTTGATGTTTTCTTGGAATATTTTGAGGTCGGAAATGGATTTGAACCATTGTAAAAGATATTGCGTATCCTTGCTTTGCCACTCAGCCATCCGACCAATTGCAGGCGAACCAACGTAGTCCGCCTTTTCTTTTTATTTCCACCAATAGTAATAATTGTGCTTGTCGTCATATTCAAATCCGCAACGTGGATAAAGTTTGTTGCCAATGTCGTTCGTTTTTTCAGTTTCCAACATCAATCCGCAAGCTCCTGTCTCATCACACCACTGTTTGGCCCTGTCTATCAATGCTACCGAAAGTCCTTTACCTCTGTAATCGGGATGAACAAACAAATCGCTCAACAGCCATTGCTTTGCCAATTTGATGTAATGATACAGTTTATATAATTGAACAAAACCAACTGCTTTGCCTTCGGCATAAACCACAAATATATGTGATTGGTCATGGTCCAATCATTCCTTAATGAACTGCTTACACTTTTCATAATCGTTTGTCTGGCGATAGAAAATCCGATAAAGATTGAATAACTCTGCTGTTGTGTCTAAATTGTTAAGACCTACTTTTTTGATACTGTAATCCATTACTCTTCATTATTTTGATTAATGATACAAAAATATTGGATGACAGGATGATATTGATGGTACAGTTTGATGATATATAAGTAGTCCAGAAACATTAAGCAACATTTAAAACTCATCATAGTTTATCTTAATGCTTGTGCTTATGGGAACTGCTACACAAGCCAAAATCAAACCTTGCTGTATATGAGCTTCAGATAGGACAAAATTCCGTTTTAACCGCACTTCGCCCTCCTCCAGTTTGCATACACAAGTGCCACAGGTACCTCTGCAACAGGAATGTGGAGCATCAACTCCGGCATTGAGCATCGCATCAAGCAAAGGTGTCTGTTTGTTCCATTGGATATGTTTTGTATTACCATTCAATGTTAATGTTACTTTCACGTTTTCCGATTGCTCGTTCTGGGATTTGACAGGATTAGTTTCTTCGTTTAAATCCATCTGTTTTACGAAATATTAATATATAAAGCCCGAACGTTCTTTATCACTTTCGGGCTTCGATATTGCATTTAAACAACTACTTCACTTTCAATAGCCGAAAGTATGTTATCCAATTCCGCTATTTCATTTCCACTAAGCGGTTTCAAAGGGCTTTTGAAGCCACCTCCGCCTACTCCCAACAGGTCTAAACCTGCCTTTATGGAACGAGGTAAACCTTTTGCCACAATGAACTTCAATAAATCAAACTGTTTATAAAATATGCTTTGGGCTTTTTCCAAATCGTTTGCCTGAATAGCATCGTAAAGAGCAATATTGAGTTCGGGTATCAGATTAGGAGAGGCAGTACACCAACCTTTGGCACCAGCTGAAAAAGCGGACAGTGCCAACGGATTAGAGCCATTGAAAAACGCTACATCTTCTCCCAATTCTTTTCTCAGATAGTGCATACGCTGCACATCGCCCGAACTTTCTTTGACCATAGTTACATTCGGAATTTCTAACAAACGCTTCAATAAAGCTGGTGACATATCCACACCGCCTGTTGCGGGGTTGTTGTATGCCATTATCGGAATAGAAATTTTGGAAGCAACGGTATCATAGTGCTTCACAATTTCATCATCGGTCAGTTTCCAATAACTCATCGGGATGATCATTACGGCTGTAGCACCTGCTTTTTCAGCAAATTTTGCGTGATAAACGGTTCGCTCGGTTGTAAGGTTTGAAACGCCTACCAATGTCGGTACTCTTCCTGCCACCTGTTGCATAGTTGCCTCGGTGATGGCTTCTTTTTCCTCATCATTGAGGTAAGGCATTACACCTGTACTCCCCAGCGGAGCAATGCCGTGAGAACCTGTTGTAACCAATCGCTCTACTTGTTTTTTGAATAGTGGAATATCAACGTTTTCGTTGTCGTCAAACGGGGTAACCGGGTATGCGATTACGCCTTTAAATGGTACTTTGTTCATTTTTGCCCTGTTTTAAAAGTTAAAAATCTCTTCCTTCTTCTTCACGGAGTGCTACACCTAAGTTTTGCAGTTGTGGTGCATTTTCACAAGCGATGTATTTTGCGGGTTCTGTTTCACTACGGTTTTGGTGCTGATGCCAAGCCCAAGACGGGATGTAAACCGCATCTCCGGCTTCCCACTCCACGATTTCATCCTCTACCCGTGTCCAACCTTTTCCCTCAATGACATACAAAACAGTTTCGTAGGTATGGCGGTGCAAGTGTGTTTTCTGTCCAGGCAACAGTCCGCCAATGGTCATACTTACATTTTTACTTGGCAAGTCCACAAAGAAAACCGGGTGCTTTCTTTCTTCGGAAAATTGATTGTGCACACCTGCATTTTCAACGTTTTTGTGAATGACGTGCGAGGGCTTCACATACGTTGGTCTTGCAAATGTCTGATGAAAGTCTTTCGAGCTGAACTGTTTTTGCTCAGCGTGGATTGATTTTTTTACTTCTGTCGCTGTTTCTAATTTTGACATAATTGAAAATTTTTATGGTTCTGTTGCATTATTGCATTACAAAAGTATTGTACATTTGGACTATCTAAATGATACAGTTTATATAAAAAAAGATAGTCCAGATGTTGAGAAAATGGAATTTTGAACTTCAATTAGATGAAAAATCAGACAAAGCCATTTATTTGCAAATAGCCGATGCCATTATAAAAGACATTCATTCGGGCAGATTAAAACCAGGCGACGCTTTGCCCGGAAGCAGAAATCTTGCACAACTTTTAAAGGTCAATCGGAATACGGTTGTTGAAGCCCTTAATGTATTACTCGTTGAGGGTTGGTTAATTTCCAAAGAAAGACAAGGTACTTTTGTAGCCGATGCACTGCCGGATTTCAAAACAGCAAAAAAAAGCAATCTTGTAACAACCGTAATAAAAGATACGGCAAATAGGCATTATCACATACAATTTGATGATGGGCATCCCGACAGTAAAATTGCCCCCGTTACGGAACTGGCAAGGGCATACCGTCAAATCTTCAACCAAAAAGCAAGGTGGCAGATGATGGGGTACGGTAATGAACTGGGTGATTTGGAATTTAGAAAAGCGATTGTTCAAATGCTGAACCATCAGAGAGGGATGCAGGTGGATAAGCAAAGTATTTGCATTACCCGTGGTAGTCAAATGGCGATGTATTTAACAGCCCAATGTCTATTTACTAAAGGAGATTATGTACTTATTGAAAACCCTGGTTATAAGCCTGCTTGGAAAGCCTTTGAAAATGCCGGTGCAACATTATTGCCTGTAAGCTTAGATAAAGACGGCTTGGTGATTGATGAGGTCATTGCTTATCTGAAATCCGGCAAAAAGATAAAGGCAATCTATGTTACACCGCACCGTCAATATCCCACTACTGTCACATTGAGCCTAAAAAGAAGATTGGAATTGATAAAGTTGTCTAACAAATATGGATTTACGATTATCGAAGATGATTATGATAATGAATTCCATTTTGGTTATCGACCCGTGTTCCCGTTGTCAAGTTTTATAGAACTGAAAAATTATGTTTATATAGGCACAATGAGCAAGGTTGTTGCACCTGCTCTGCGTATCGGTTATTTGGTAAGCAATGATGGGGCTTTGATTGAAAAGGCAGGTAATTTGCGAAAGATTATTGATGTGCAAGGCGATAGTATAATGGAACAGGCGGTTTTGCAACTGGTCAAAGACGGTACGATAAAAAGGCATATCAAAAAGGCGACAAACCACTACAAAGTTAAAAGGGATTTTATGACAACTTTATTGAATAAACATATCAGGAACAAAGCAACTTACGTAATTCCCGAAGGTGGTTTGGCTTTTTGGATTGCACCAAATAAACAAATGGATTGGTTGCAAGTTTCAGAAAAACTAAAAAACAAGGGCATCAAAATTATAACGCCTGATACCTACAGCTTCAATGAAACCATAAACGGTATAAGATTGGGCTATGGCTCGCTTTCTGAAAAAGATTTGGAAGATGGGATTATAGTGTTAGCAAAAATGTTGTGATTTTAGTTTTGGGTTGCCAAGACTAATCGGCATTGTCATTCCACGGTTGGGCAGATATTAAATCTTTGGATTTCCATTCTTCCAAAACAGTCAATGCACTTCTGTCGGGAATATATAAGAAACTAATTTTTCGTTCATTGGCATTTTTTCGTAATTCATCAAATATAAATGTATCATCAAAACCAACTTTAGATGCATCTGTATTAGAGTTTGCATAGTACACTTTACCGATTTTTGCCCAATAAACAGCACTTAAGCACATAGGACAAGGTTCTAATGTAGTGTACATTTGGCAGTCAGATAATTGAAGACTATTAATATTCTTACAAGCCCTTTCAATAGCAACCATTTCGCCGTGTGATGTAGGGTTGACCCGCTCAAATATTTCATTATGTCCCTCTCCGATAATTTCACCATCTCTGACAATCACGCAGCCAATAAAAAGTACTTCCCGACATTCTCTTTCATGATTACCATAATTTTGGAACTAAAGCGCATATTGGGTTAAGAAATCCATATGCATAATTTTATCCATATAAGTATGTTTATGAATTATTCTATTCTCTCACAACTGTAGCCCAAGCCAACCATACAATGGATAATTTTATTCGTTTCTATTTCAGGTTGATTGGCTTCGACTCTCAAAATTTTTTCTTCATCTTCAAGATCAAAGTTGATTTTATAGTTTTGATATAAAGATAAAAGAAAAGCTATCGCTTTATTAGTGTCGTTTTCATTTCGAACGTTAGTTTTAAATATTTCAACTGTTTTAATCTGCATTACTCCGGATGTTAAAAAATACGAATAAGTTCATCACGAATAATTGTGTTGTTCGTTGATAGAATACCTAAATTAGATTTAATACCAAAAGCATTACCTACGGTATCTGTCACTACGCCACCCGCTTCCTCTACGAGCAGGCTTCCTGCCAACCAATCATATATATCATTTCCAAATTCCCAAAACGCTTCCAATCTTCCACATGCTATATATGCCATTTGCAATGAGGCAGGCCCTAAAATTCTTAATGCAAAAGTTTTGGGTATTACTCTTTTCATACTTAAAAGTGTTTTTTCCAATAGTTCTTTTTCTCCGTCATCTCCATATCTATGAAAAGTGCTTACAAACGCTGAATCCAAAGTCTTACGGCTATTTACTTCAATCTTAATTCCATTGAGGAACGCTCCACCCCCTCTTTTAGCGGTAAACAGCTCGTCTTTTTCGGGATAGTAGAGTATGGAAAATTCAGGCTGATTATTTCTCATTAATACTAAAGAAATTACCCATGGGAAGCATCCCTGTAGGAAATGTACAGCACCGTCCAATGCATCACATACCCAATAATCCTTATCCATTCCTTTTTGTTGGGCCACAATGTTAAATTCCGCATCAGCCCATGCAATATCGGGAACAATTTTATTTAAGGCAGTCCTAATTGCATGCTCGGCGAATGAATTGGCTATTTCAAACAATTCGAACATCCGTTCCTTTGAAACACCTTTCTCTTTAGGGACATACTTCTCTTGTAATTCCCGTGCAACATTTTTTATTATTTCTGTTGCTTGCATCTGTAATTGTTCCATTTCTTCTAATATTTTAAATTGATACTGCAAATTTCAATTTAAAGGCTTAGATAAACAGAATACAAAGGAAGGGAAGATTAGGACATATCGCAGAATTGATTGCGAAAATTCATGGGTGAAACTCCAGTGGTGTTTTTAAATAAGCGAGTAAAATAAGATGCTTCGTTGAATCCAAGCTCAAAAGATATTTCCTTGATAGTCAAATTTGTGTGATATAATAAACGTTTTGCTTCAATTATAATAAAATAATGAATCCAAAATGAAGACGTCTTCCCTGTATAGCTTTTAACCATGTCATTGAGATGTGATACAGATATATGAAGTTTCTTGGCATAGAACGCAGGAGACTGGACTTTAAGTGTTTTGCTTAAAAGTACTTTAAAAGAATCGGATATGATTTTCCCCTGTGTTTTAACATTATCATTCTTTCCAATATGTTGTACAGGTAGATTAGCAATGGACTGGAATAGCAAAGCTGTACTCAAGTGGACAATAATCTCTTTAGTGTAAGCTTTTCCCTTGTTTTTAAATTGCTCAAAAAGCAAATCAGCTATACGAAAGAGCTTATCTATTTGTTTATAATCTAATGTAATAACTTGCTGGGTAGGATTTAATGATTGCAACTTACATATGATAACATTTGGTATAAGAAAATTTTCAATATCAATGTTATAACCTTTACAATAACTTATTTCCTCCACATAATGTGTCTGCAAGGGGCTTACGATTATTATTGAGGGAGAAGTTATAGCAATTTTTTCTGATTCAATAACAACTGTTCCCGAACCCTTTAGCAAATATATAAGCGAAAAATAATCTTCTCTATGAACAGAAAATGCTTCTTCCTTTGATGTGTCCAATTTGGAAATTTCAATGCCTGCATAAGCATTTGTGTTTCTCTCGATGGTATGAATTGCCTGCTTCATATTTCAGTATTCATTTTCTTTTCGTGTAGGTTTAATAAGTCCTTTCTATATTGGCTTCCCCATGTTATCATTTCTTCAATCAGTTTACTTAAAGTCTTACCCTGCTTGGAAAGCTGATATTCTACTGTAATAGGTTTTGTTTTTATTTCAGTCCTATGTATTAGTCCATTTAGCTCTAAGTCATGTAATTCTTTTGATAACATTTTTTTTCCAATACCATCAATAGTATGTAAAAGTTCCATAAATCTCATTTTCCCTGTCACCAACAATGTTCCAAGAATAAATATCTTCCATTTGCCACATAAAATGTCAGAAGTATCTTTTATAGCTAATATCCTTGATTTGCATAAAACTTCCTCAGCTATCGTAGTATCTTTTTCCATTGCATTAATTTAATATATAAATCGAAATGTCACTGCAAAAATATTAAAAATAGAAAAGGTATCCTATCGGAAACCGGTTTCATACAAGAAACCCATAGTGATGAAAATATCAATCTATTATAGTTTTGGAATGAAATTAAAACTTAATGATTATGCATTTAGAAAACAAAACAGCCCTAATTACCGGAGGAACAAGCGGTATAGGGTTAGCAACAGCAAAGCTTTTTTTACAAAACGGAGCAAATGTTATCATTGCGGGGCTGGAAACTGCGAAAGCCCGAAAGGAACTCGCTGACTATGATGATAAAAACAAACATTTCTTCATTTACGACACAGCAAAAATGAAGGATATTGAGCAATTGGGAATATTTGTAAAAGATACTTTCTCTAAACTTGACATTGCTTTTCTCAATGCCGGAGTTGCCAGATTCGCACCATTGGAGACAATTTCAGAAAGTTTTTTTGATGAAGTAATGAATATCAATTTTAAGGGTGCATTTTTTACATTACAAAACCTTTCAAAACTATTTTCGGAGAATGCTTCAGTCGTTTTAACAGCATCTGCAGGAATGCACAAAGCTCATTGGGGCTCCAGTATTTATTCCGCATCAAAAGCTTCACTTAGAAGTCTCGCTATATCACTTAGCAATGAATGGGTAAATCGTGGTATTCGTGTAAACGTAGTTAGTCCTGGGACAACAGACTCCCCATTATTACAGAAATTAGGATTGGAAGGTGAAAAATTTCAAGAAATGAAAAATAATTTGATTGCACAGATACCGATGGGAAGGCTTATAAAACCGGAAGAAATTGCAAATGCAGTATTATACCTTGCGTCTTCTGGTTCGGAATCTCAAACTGGTACTGAAATTATTATTGATGGTGGAGCATTTTTTAAAGTCTAATTAATTATGGAAAAAGTTATTTTGGTTTTTGTCAAACTTAAAAAAGATATAGATCGTTCAGCGTTTGAAGCGTTTGAAGAAAAAGTGGCGAAATATAACATTACGCTATCTTCTCACAAAAGTTTTAAAGTGTTACGCACTATTGGTGTCTTGGGAAATGAAACCTTAGAATCTCCTTATGATTATATCGAAATTATAGATATTGTCAGCCTCGAATCTATGTACCAAACAGTAGAAAAGGATGACAAAATAAAAGCTTTTATAGAAGAATTTCAGCAATTCGCAGAGGAATCTCAATTTCTTATCACCGAATATCTGGTCAGTGTAGCTTCTTTACCATAGCCCTTACAGGGCTATGGTAAAGAAGTATTCCGTGATTTGTCCTATTAATCCCCCTATTTCTTTACTTCTCTCTCTATTTTTTTTAGGAACTTTGTTCAATTATTCTATATCAATATTTGTAAGTTACTTATGGCGTTACCAAAAGAGTATATATTATCCGATACAAATATCAGTATACTTTCGGTGTACGATCTGTTAAAGCATACCCAAAACGCAAATTTTATGGACAAGAAAGATTTTGGAAGTATCTTTCCAATCTCTCTCGAACTCAATGCTGGAGTGTTTACCAAAACAGCTTCTGTAGTTGGGTTTCCAAAAGTTGCCGTGAGCCAATTGGGAAACTCACTTATATCATCGTGTTCTTGTGGCAATAATACACCAAAATTATGTGAGCATCAGGCAGAAGTTATACATTGTGTGATTGAACAAAGAAATTTTCGTATTTTCTTTGATAATCTCTTTAGGCATAAAGTTCTATTACAATCTGCTAAGGGGTATGGATTGGAAAGCGAACCGAATTTAGATGCTTACTTTCATTTGAGTTATTCGGATAGTAGGTTACATATTGAACCAAAAGTAAAAGAGCTACTTCAATTTGATGAGCAGGTACTAAAAAACAGTCTCGTTCCCCAGCGGAAATCGGTTGTTAAAAAACTTGCCGTAAAAGACACGGATAAAAGGCAAATATTGGTCATTGGTAGACATCGTTACTACAATCAGCTAAGCTTTCTGTTGATGGAGGCAGATATTACGCAATCAGGTAAAATAAAAAATCCAGTCAACAATATTGAACCAATGCAACTTATCTGGAAAGCTGAGAATCCATTAGAAATCAAATTCTATACAGCTATTGTTAGCTTTCAGAATAAATACAACGAAGATAGCATCGACACAGACCTCGAAGCATTAAAGCTGATTGTAAAAAATCCGTTAGAGTTGGAGGTGTATTACCATGATAGAAATGTTTCAGAAACAATTTCTGCTAAATCGTTGCTTCCTGTTGGTTTAGAAATTTTGAAAGCGGAGGTACAGCTTACCGTTTTTAAAAAGGAACCTTTCTTTGAAATAACTGGAGAACTGGTTTTTAATGATATTAGGCTTTCGTTTAAGAATGTTGTTATCAGAAATGAATATTTTGTTTATCATCATCAAGCATTCCACTTGATAGACAATCCCGACATGTTACGGATCATTAAATTCTTTAAGGAAAAAAATGAAGTTCTATTGATACATGGCACAAAATATAATGAATTTCTACAATCCATACTTGCACCATTAGAACAGCTTGTTCATATAAATTACAGTTATATACGTCCAGCAACTCCTGCACAATTGGCGGAGAAAGAATACAAGACAGAACGCATTATTTATCTGCATCAGGAAGGAAATTTTATATCTATTACGCCGATAATGAAGTATGGAGACATTGAAATTCCCGTTTATTCCCGAAAGCAGGTTTTTGATACAGACCAAAATGGAAACCAATTTAAAATTGAACGTGATAACGAAGCTGAAATACGGCTTACCTCAATGGTATTGGAACAACACGACGATTTTAAAGAACAGATTGAAGGACACGAATATTTCTATTTGCATAAAGACAAGTTCTTAGATGACAAATGGTTTCTAAATGCCTTTGAAATATGGCGTAGTGATGGTATAACCATTCTTGGGTTTAATGAAATAAAAGATAACAAACTCAATCCGCACAGAGCAAAAATAAGTATCGAAGTAAACAGTGGTATTGACTGGTTCAATGCTAAATTAAAAGTTCGGTTCGGACGAAAAAAGGCAACATTGAAGCAGGTACATCGTGCTATCCGCAATAAAAGTAAGTTTGTCAGATTGGATGACGGAACGCAGGGTATTTTGCCCGATGAGTGGATAGAAAAAATCTCACGATATTTTCAGGTTGGTGAAATTGATGAAGATATACTCGCCATTCCTAAAATCAATTTTTCCGAAATATCAGATTTGTTTGAAAAAGAAGTCTTGAGTGCAGAGGTACGGCATGAGATTGATAGCTATAATGAGAAATTTATAAAAGTTAGTAAATTGCCAGACATTGCCGTATCTCCCGATTTAAAAGCAGAATTAAGAGATTATCAAAGAGAGGGACTTAATTGGCTTAACTTTCTTGACGGTTTCAATTTTGGCGGGTGTCTTGCGGATGATATGGGACTTGGAAAAACGCTTCAAATAATTGCATTTATCCTTTCGCAAAGACAAAAATACGGTCATACATCTAATCTTGTTGTTGTTCCGACCTCTCTATTATTTAACTGGCAGGAAGAAATAGCAAAGTTTGCTCCATCTATAAGCGTGTTGCTTCATTATGGAGCTGAAAGGGAAAAAAGTATAGAAAATATGCACGAATATGAGGTCATATTGACAAGTTATGGAATGTTGCTTTCTGACATTCGCTTTCTGAAAACCATGAGATTTAATTATGTTTTTTTAGACGAATCGCAAGCTATCAAAAATCCCAATTCGGAGCGCTACAAATCGGCAAGATTATTACAGTCCCGAAATAAAATTGTACTGACGGGTACTCCGATAGAAAATAACACCTTTGATTTGTACGGACAACTTTCATTTGCTTGCCCTGGGTTATTGGGAAGCAAGCAACATTTTAAAGATATTTATGCCGTGCCGATTGACAAATTCGAATACAGCAAGAGGGCTTTGGAACTGCAACGGAAAATTAAACCTTTTATACTCCGAAGAACAAAAAAGCAAGTAGCCAAAGAACTTCCCGAAAAAACAGAAATGGTTATTTACTGCGATATGAATATTGAACAACGCAAGGTATATGATACCTATGAGCGTGAATTACGTGAATTTATATCAGCAACGAACGATGAAGAGATCCATAAGAACAGTATGCACGTTCTGACGGGTCTTACTAAATTGAGACAGATATGTAATTCGCCTGTATTACTAAAGGAGGGACATTCGGGAGATAATGCGGTAAAAATTGAAGTATTGACAGAACAGATTGAAAATAAATCCAAGGAACATAAAATACTGGTATTCTCTCAATTTGTCGGGATGCTTGACCTAATTAAAGCTGAACTTATTGCACGAAATATTCCTTTTGAATATTTGACAGGTCAGACAAAGGACAGAGGGGCTAAGGTTCAAAACTTCCAAACTAATGAAAATGTACGTGTCTTCCTTATCAGCCTGAAAGCAGGAGGCGTGGGTCTCAACTTAACCGAGGCAGATTATGTCTATCTCGTTGACCCATGGTGGAATCCAGCATCAGAAAACCAAGCTATTGATAGAAGTTATAGAATTGGCCAAACCAAAAATGTAGTTGCAGTACGCTTAATATGCAAGAATACAGTCGAAGAAAAGATTATGAATATGCAAAAGAAAAAAAGTAAACTGGCACAAGATTTAATCACAACGGACAATTCCTTTTTTAATAGTCTTTCTAAAAATGATTTGTTAGATATTTTATAGGTTAAAGACAAATAATAAACCGGACATAATTATATAATGTCCGATTTATCAAACTGTAATTTACCCCTACTGTATCAAATGCTGTAAATCGGGGTCGTTCTTAATCCGCTCCATTTCACTGACAACGATATTCATAACGTCCGCTTTTATCCGCTTGTAATTGCTTTCGATTTCCTGCTTCATATTATCCTCGCCCTGCTCATCCACGAAAGATAAAATCTGCGGTATCTTCTGATAGGCTTTTGTTTCGGAGGCTACCTTGTCATTATCCACTATAATTTCGGCGTATAAGATATTCACGGCATATTTTCCTTTGTGTAGGTTTTAAAAATAATCTCGCATTGCAAAATCATTTCTTTACTATCTTCTTTTTATCCATTTAAACATCTCAAACCACAAAACCGAAGCCGCTGCAATTAGAAATGACAGTCCTAATTCCGGGATGTTCAATCCGGCTACGTGAAAGAAATCGGCAAAAAGTGGTATATACAATATGGCAAAAAGTAATGCCAACGTGGCTCCGATGATAACTGGAAATAAACGGTTTTTGTATTTGAAGCTGTCGAATATACTATAAACGAGAGAGCGGTTCGCCAGGCTCAAAAATATATTGGCAAAAATTAAGGTAGTAAAAACCATTGCTCTTGTAGTTTCTTCGTTGCTTCCCTTTTGAACAGCAAATTGATAAACGAATAATACACCTGCTGTAATTATCAGACCTTGAATAATGCTGATGCTTAATTCTTTCCGGTTCAGAAAGGTTTCTGTCATTTTACGTGGCTTTTGTAACATTGCATTTTTCTCTATCGGTTCGTTTTCATAGACAATGGAACAGGTTGGTCCCATAATGAGCTCCAGAAAAATAACGTGTACCGGCGTAAAAATATGCGGGTAAATCCAACCTAAAAACAAAGGCAGTGAAACGGTCAGAATAATCGGGATATGAATGGAAATGATGTACTGAATGGCTTTTTTGATATTGGCGTAAATCCGTCGCCCTGCAGCAATTCCTGTAATGAGTTTGTCTAAATCATCGTTGGTAATAACCAGTGAAGCTGCTGCTTTGGCTATTTCTGTTCCTTTGTTTCCCATAGCGACACCAATATGAGCGGCTTTCAGTGCAGGGGCATCGTTCACACCATCACCCAACATAGCTACCACTTCTCCGTTTTGCTTCAAAGCGTTTACCATTGCCAGCTTTGCTTCGGGAAACATCCTTGTAAATAAAGTTGTTGTCTTTGAAAGTTCTATCAATTCCGCATCGGAATGATGAATGATTTCAGCACCATTAACAGCCGGAGTATGGTTGATAATCCCAGCTTGACGGGCAATGGCATTTGTGGTGTCAGCATTGTCGCCTGTAATCACTTTTACTTTAATTCCGGCATCGTAAATTTTCCGGAATACCTGCTGGATATTTTTTTTAGGTGGGTCGTAAAATACCGTAAATCCTAAAAAGTCAAAATTGAAATCCTGCTGTTTTTCGGGAAAATTGTTTCCCTTAAAATAACATTTGGCAACCCCTAATATCCGGTAACCTTGTTTGCCAAAATCACTAATATGCTGACGCAGTTTATCTTTTTCGTGTTCCGAAAGATTGGAAACAGCAAGAATGGCTTCGGGAGCACCTTTGGCTGCCACTATTCTTTCGCCTGAATGGTTTTCAAAAAGATGCGTCATCATCGGAGGCTTACCGTCCAACGGATATTCGTGCACCATTTGAAAATCTTTCCGTCGGTCATTCGGTTGAGCTTGCTCATAAATCTGATGCAGTGTTTTTTCCATCGGGTCAAACGGAACGGGTTCGCTGCTCCACATCGCAAAAGCAATGAGTTCGGATAATTCGGGTGCATTGAAACGTTCTTCGTCAAAAACCTGATTGGATTTATAATCGAAAAGGGCTTTCAGTCGCATAGAATTTTCAGTAATTGTTCCGGTTTTATCTGTACAAATTACAGTAGTGCTTCCCAGTGTTTCTACCACGCTGCTTCGCTTGATTATTATACCTTCACGCATTAGTTTCCACGCTCCCAATGCCATAAACGTAGTGAAAGCCACGGGAATTTCTTCCGGTAAAATGGACATTGCCAAAGTTAGCCCGACCAATAGACTTTCTATAATATTACGTGATTGCCAGAAACTGTATGCCCAAACCATCAGAAAAACCACTATTCCAAAAATTGCCATCCATTTTACAAATTTGGTAATCTGGATTTGCAGTGGTGAATGCTCTTCTTTAATCTCCTGAATGGTTTTCCCGATTTTTCCCAGCTTTGTTTCTGAACCGATTTTTTCAACTTTAAAAACCGCAAGTCCTGAAACTGTCAAAGTACCGCTATATATTTTTCTATCTTCAGTATCCTGATTTTTAAACACCGAAAAACTTTCCCCTGTAAGAGAGGCTTCATTTACGGAAAAATCATTACTGTATACTATTTCACCATCGGCATTAATCATTTTTCCTTCTTCAATAATACACAAATCGCCCACCGCAATTTCGCCAGTGGGAATTTGTATTACTTTTGAATTTCGTATAACGGTGCTGAGTGGTTCGTTCAGTTTTTCCAGAGCTTCCAATGCCTTTTTGCTGCGATTGTCCTGATAGAATGAGATGCCTGAAACAGCTATGATTGCTCCCAACATAAAAGCCGCTTCGGAATAATTGCCCACAATCACATAGATAACAGCCACTGCAATGAGTAAAAGCAACATCGGTTCTTTGAGAATAGCCAATAACATATTGTACCAGGTATTCTTTTTTATACTGTCTGCTTGGTTATAGCCAAATTTACTTTGAGAAATTTTTAGCTCTTCTTCCGAAAGACCTGTGAGATGTTTTGGGATATTATAGGTTGTCATATTTTTTAATTTTAGATGATTAGTTTCAAGTATTGAAACTACTTATGGAATAACTAAATTAGTAGGTTACCAATTATTTTTTAATACGAATTATCTATTTAATCTCCGCCAATCATTTTTGACGTTATTCCTTTTTTGAATGTTAATTCTGCTATAACAATTCCTGCAAAGTGTACCAATATAAAAATCGGAAACCAGTATATCGCCAGCTTATGTACGGTTTCCATAGGCTTTTTCAAATCCCCATCGCCCCATTTGAGATAAAATCCTGTAATAGCAGCAATGACTATAAACCAATAAAATAAGATATATATCATCCCTTGCAGACGTGCTTTTATGGACTGTGTTCCGATAAAAGGATTGGGGAAACGAGTTCCTTTCATCAGTATATAAGCAAACCTCATTAAGAAGACAAAAACGATAATATACGCTGTGTATTCGTGCCATTGCCACATAGGGCTAAGGATATCGTTGACTATGGCCATTGTCTGTTCCTTTGTCATTACTCCGGGAGCATCCTGCTCGATAACCGCAACAATGGGCTTTCGACCCATCCATTGCATTCTTAAAAATCCGGTAATAAACAGTACCGTCATTAGAAGCCCCAAAGACCAGTGCAATATTCTATGAGTTACAGTAAACTCTTTCTTAATAATTGTTTTCATTGTTTTAAAATATTTTAATAATTGTAAGTCCAACAGCTTTGGATTGATAGAAAGGAACAACAGACAATGCTTCCCTTTCTTCTTTTGACGAAAACCATTTCGATGTGAAAGGAAACAGCCAATAGGCAATCTCGGTGGACAAGATACCAATACCTGCCCCCGCAACAATATCACCGACCCAATGCTTATCGTTGAATACCCTGTATATTCCTGTCATAGCTGCCAGAGGATACCCTGATATGCTAAGCCAGAAATTACTGTCCTTATATTCCCTGAACATAAAATGGGCTGATGAGAAGGCTGTAGCCGTATGTCCGGACGGGAAAGAAAAATTATTGGAACCATCGGGGCGTTCTTCGCCTACGAATTGTTTTGTGGGCAATACCAATGCTGCAGAGACTAATTGAGACGTAGCATAGATAATGGTTCTGTCTTTAAAATTATGTTTTCCTTTAACTCCGGCAAGATTAAGTCCATATACCGCTGCTGCCGGAGCATATTGCATATAATTGTCTATGGTTGCTCCGGCAATGATATGTTCCCGTGTTTCGTAGCGTGTGGACTGGTTCAATGACTTTAAATCATCAGACATCAAACTCAACGCTCCGTATGAAATCAAAACAGAAGGAACGATCAGTTTCTTTGCCGAAAATTTATACGCTTTATCTTCAATGCTTAATGTGTCTTTGCCTACTGTTTGAGCTTTTAAGCTCAACGCATACAAGAAAGTAATCAATAACAATGGTTTCATCTTAATCTTCTGCTTTATTTTTCAATGCCATTAACAATGTATAGGCTCCTTTTTGGGCGATTTTTTTACCGCTTAAATGGTTTCCGTTGACAATCTCTATCCAGCCATCTCCAGAGGAACCGATTTCTACTGCTGTCATTCTGAAACTGTTCTTTTCCAGCACTTCAAAGACATAATGTTTTCCTTCAAAAGTCACAATGCTTTCCTCCGGAAGTGCTAATGCTTTGATTTCGGGTATGGGAACTTCGGCATTCATATAAAGACCAGGAATAAGTTTTGCGTTGTTTTCCGTGAAATGGGCGTGAACCTCCACCGCCCGGTCTTGGGAAATATTTTTACCGATTAGAATGATTTCGCCTCCATATTTCTTCTCCGGATTGCTGTTGGTGTATGCCGTAAGCGATTGTCCGATGCTGATTTTATCCCAATCTTTTTCAAATACTTTTAGGTTCAGGTGCAAATCTTTCGGATTTACCAGTTCAAACAACACATCCGATGGAGAAACGTATTTGCCTATATTCACAAAAACCTGCGAAACGAAACCGTCAAAAGGTGCATACACAGATGCAGTACGTTTGATGTTGTTCACCGAAACATTGAAGGGATTGATATGGATTAACCACAGTTTTTCTTCCAGTGCCTTTTGGCTGATGAGTAGCGTTTCATAATTGGCTTTTGCCTGCAAATACACTTTATCACTGCTTGCTTTACTCTGGTTCAATTGCTTCTGGCGGTGGTATTCGGCTTCTGCATTTTGCAATTGAGCCTTTGCCGTCAGGTAATCCTGTTGCAGTTGGATGAACTGGTTGTCTTCCATTACAGCGATCACTTCACCTTTTCGGAAGTGCATTCCGGGTAGCAATTTCGTGGATTTTACATATCCGCCCAACGCACTGCTCACCGACACGAGGTTTTGTGGCGGTACCTCCACCATCCCGTTCAGTTTCAGCGTTTTGGTAACGGTTCTTTCTTGTAATTCAACGGTCGTCAGCGAGAATGCTTTTAGCTGTTCGTCCGATAGTTTCAACACATTTTCGGTAGCTTCCGTAGTGTTTTCTTCTGTTGTATTTTCCTTATTTCCGCAACTCCATAACAGGAGCAAAACGAAAATTCCGACTATATTTTTCATTTGAATAATTTATTTTGAAATGAGATATTGAAGATTGATGATTTGGAAATTGAGCTGCATCACGGCATCGTAATAATCAAGCTGTATCTGTATCGCCTGATTATTAAGCATCACCCAGTCCAAGTAATTGATTTCGCCATTGGCAAATTGTTCTTCTGCCGTTTTGAAAATCTGCTCGGCTGCCGGCAATTGTTTATGCTTATACATACCGACGATGTCAAGCTGTGTCCGGTACTGCTGCAATGCCGCTTCATACCCGCTTTCCCATTCCGCTTTACGCAAAGCGAATTCGTTTTCCGTAAAGAGAATACGCTGTTCCTCTGCTTTGATTTGTGATTTCTGTGATTTGAAGAAAATAGGTATGCCTACACCCACCTGAAAGGAATTAAAGCGATTGTTGTTCAAGTCCTTAAAGCTCTGGTTGAAATAACCAATGGACAGATTAGGCAACAGCCTCGATTTTTCCAAGCGAACCGATGCTTTTGCTTTTTCGATTTCCTGTGCAGACAATTGCAAGACCGGATGCTGTGCTATATCCGTATTTGTATCAAAAAGCACATCCTGAACAATGATGTCAGAAGCCGATGGTTCATAGCGGGTGTCAGCATTCAGCATCAGTTGAAACTGTATTTTTGCCAACTCAATTTCGTTTGCCAATGCTTTTAATTGTATAGCAATGTTTTCCCGTTGCACTTCGGCAGCTGTTTTTTCAAGCAAATTGCTTTCTCCGTTTTCCATCCGCAGAGAAGCTTTTTCTAAAAACCCTTTATACATTTCATCGGTACGGTTCAGGATTTTTTCCCGCTCACGCAAAACCAAAATCTTGTAAAACAGTTCACTTACAGTCTTACGGATGTCCAGTTTGTTCAGGTTCACCGAAATAACTGCCGAATTCCATTCTTCGTTCAGCAATTTCTTCTGGTTGGCGTACACGGTCGGAAAACTAAAGGATTGTGAAATCCCGAATTTATTATCGGAAGTGCCACTATTGACCTGCCCGAATTCGCCCGTTACGACAGCCTGTGGAATGTTAGCTCCGGTAGCTGTCCGCATTTTATAATATTCGGCGAGCAGGTTTTGGCTTTTTGCCGACAGATTGTTTTCCGTAGCCATTTTTACCGCTTCTTCGAGTGTGATGCTTTGCGAAAATGCCGAACCACTTAAACCCAATAAAATAAGCAGTGTTGCACTTTTCCTGCCGAATGTCAGTTTGGGGAATTTCAGTTTTTCAAACAGTACAAATAAAGTGGGCAATACAAAAAGGGTCAGAAATGTGGCAAACAGTAAACCGCCAATAACCACCGTTGCCAACGGACGCTGCACTTCCGCTCCTGCACCGTTGCTCACCGCCATCGGGAAGAAACCGAGCGATGCCACGAATGCGGTCATCAGTACCGGGCGAAGCCTTGTCTTGGTTCCCAGCAGTGCTATCTGGTACAGGTTTTTCTCTCCGGTTTGCTTCATCCGGTTAAACTCTGCGATAAGCACAATTCCATTGAGTACGGCTACCCCGAAAAGGGCAATGAAACCGATACCTGCACTGATGCTGAACGGCATTCCACGCAATGCCAACAAGAAAATTCCACCGATTGCAGACAGAGGAATGGCGGTATAGATCAACAAACTTTCCTTAACGGAACGAAAGGCGAAGTACAGCAGAATGAATATCAATACCAGCGAAACCGGAACGGCTACCATCAATCGGTTCGTGGCTTCATTCAAGTTCTCAAAGGCTCCGCCGTAGGTTACGTAGTAGCCAGGCGAAAATGCCATCTGTTTATCGGCTTTGCCCTGCAATTCGTTGACGATGCTCTGTACATCACGTCCACGAACGTTGAAACCAACCACAATCCTCCTTTTGGCATCTTCCCGCTGGATCTGAGCAGGCCCTTCTATGATCTGTACATCGGCTACCTGATACAGTGGTATCTGATTGCCCTTGGGCGTGGGGATAAGTAGGTTGCGTATATCTTGCAGATTTTCACGTTGTGTTTCGTCCAGACGAACCATCAGGTCGAAACGCTTCTCGCCCTCATACACTTTACCTGTACTTTGTCCCGCAAAAGCAGTGTTCACGACTTTGTTGATGTTAGTTATATTCAGATTATATTGGGCAATATTTGCACGGTTGTATTTTATTACCACTTGTGGCATCCCTGTGATGGGTTCGATGTATAAGTCCTGAGCTCCTTCTACCGTTTTGATGATTTCGCCTAAGCGGGCTGCATAAGCCGACAGGCTGTCCAGATCTTCACCGAAAATTTTACAGACCACATCCTGCCTTGCTCCGGTCATCAGTTCGTTAAAACGCATCTGCACAGGATATTGAAATCCGGTCGTAATTCCTGGAACTGCTTCAAGTGATTTGCCCATTTTTTCAGCCAGTTCTGGAAAGGTTTTGGCCGATTTCCATTCCTTTTTATCTTTCAGGATCACCATCAGGTCGCTCGCTTCCATCGGCATCGGGTCGGTGGGTACTTCACCGCTTCCTATTTTGGTCACGACCTTTTCTACTTCGGGATAATCCCTGATGAGGATATGGGCTGCTTTCTGGGTGTATTCAACCGTTGTTTTCAGATTACTTCCCGTCAATACACGGGTATCTACCGCAAAATCGCCTTCTTCCAATGCCGGAATAAATTCGCCTCCCAAGCGGGACAAAATAAGCACCGCAACGATGAACAGGGAAACCACCACACCAATAACGATTTTCGGGAAATGCAGCACCTTAGCGAGTGCTTTGTGATGAATGTTCTCCAACTTTTGCATAATCCGGTCAGAAAAATTGGGTTTGTGCTTGATTTTTTTGCTCAACACCAATGAACTCATCATCGGAATATAGGTCAGTGAAAGGATGAATGCGCCAATCAAGGCAAAAGCAACAGTCTGTGCCATCGGCTTGAACATTTTTCCCTCGATGCCTTCGAGTGTGAAAATCGGTAAGTACACGATCAGAATAATGAGCTGTCCGAAGACGGCACTATTGACCATTTTGGTAGCCGAACTGCTAACCTGATGGTTCATTTCGTCCTGCGAAATGCGATTGGCAACTGCAAATTTCTTTCCGTGCAACTGGTGCAGCACAGCTTCGACTATGATGACCGCTCCGTCCACAATCAATCCGAAATCCAATGCTCCCAAGCTCATCAGGTTACCGCTCACGCCAAACAAATTCATCATAATGATGGCAAACAGCATTGACAGCGGTATCACAGAGGCAACCAGAAATCCGGCTCTGAAATTTCCGAGGAACAGGACCAGTACAAAGACCACGATCAAGGCTCCTTCTGCAAGGTTGGTCTCAATGGTGCTGATGGCATTGTTGACCATCTTGGTACGGTCGAGAAAAGGTTCAATGACTACACCTTTGGGCAATGTTTTCTGGATAACGGCAATGCGTTCTTTCACATTTTTGATAACTTCGGCACTATTGGCTCCCTTGAGCATCATCACCACCGCACCGGAAACTTCGCCCTGGTCATTGTAGGTCATAGCTCCATAGCGTGTGGCATAGCCCGTTTTCACTTCGGCAACATCTTTCAACAATACAGGAATACCATCCTGCGTAGCCGTGACCGAAATGTTTTCGATATCTTCTATATTGCCTATCAGTCCTTCACTACGGATATAAAGCACGGTAGGGCCTTTTTCGATATAAGCACCTCCAGTATTCTGGTTGTTATTTTCCAATGCCGTGAATACGTCACTGATGCTGAGGTTCAGCGATTGCAGTTTGTTGGAATTGACCGCAATTTCATATTGTTTCAGCTTACCTCCGAAGCTGCTGACTTCGGCAACACCTTTTACACCTAATAGTTGTCGCCTTACGATCCAGTCCTGAATGGTACGCAGTTCGGTGGCATCAAATTGGTTTTCGTACCCTTTTTCGGGTCTTACCACGTATTGGTAAATCTCTCCCAATCCAGTGGAAATAGGCCCCAGTTCGGGCGTACCTACACCATCCGGAATTTCATTCTGAACGGTTTGTAATCTCTCAGCAACCTGCTGTCTTGCCCAATACACATCGGTATTGTCATCAAAGACAATGGTTACCAACGATAATCCAAAGCGGGAAAAACTCCGTATTTCGGTAATACCGTTGATATTGCTGTTTGCCTGTTCGATAGGGAAAGTAACCAGACGTTCGATATCGGTCGCTCCCAAGGAAGGTGCTACGGTAATGACCTGCACCTGATTGTTGGTAATATCAGGTTGTGCGTCAATCGGCAATTTGGTGGCTTCGTATAAGCCCAAGCCGATAAGGGCTATGGTAAAAAGCCCGATGATGAGTTTATTCCGAATGGAAAACTCAATTATTTTATCTAACATAAATTTGTACTACTGTTAATGATGAATGGAATACGGGATTTGCAGGCATACACTATTGGTGTAAAGCCCGAAAAACGCAGATGATTAATTAGGTACAGGCTTATGTTGCGGAAATATACGTTCCGTATAAACACACAGAAACGACATCCGCAAAAAGCGAATTCAATTAAAACATCTGTCCAAGAAAAATTAACAGGATTTTGGCGGTTGCCAGATAGCAGAAAGATAGTTGTTGTCTGAGAATGCATCGTCCAAAGGCAAAGCTTTGGGCTCTTTACCCACAAGTTTTTTCGTTTCTATTTCAAAACTAAAAGGAGGGGTAAGTACAAAACTGACACTCAAAACATCGGTATGGACGATAAACGGTAGTCGTTGGTCATGCTCGTAATCCTCATCGTGTGGATGATTTTCGAGGTGGTTGCCTTCGTAATGAAGTGCGAGAAACTCCATCACAGTTATTTGGGGATTTTTCTCTTTGTGCTCGAAATAATGTTCTACCAGCATAGGAAATTTCAACAGCTGACCTAACTCAGTCGTTGAAATAAGATACACGGACAGAAACAATATAGCGAGTACTCTCCTCATACAGCAAAGTTAGTAAAAAAGAGCATTCCGTTTTTTAAGTTGTTGTAATTTAAAACCTTTCAAAATTAAGACATCAAGGAATTTAGATTATTTTAAACATTTCTTCTACCCTTGCTGTACCAAATGCTGTAAATTAGGGTCATTTTTGATGCGTTCTATTTCACTCTCAACAATATGCACAATGTCGGATTTTATACGTTTATAGTTGCTTTCGATTTCCTGTTTCATATTATCAACTCCGTTTTCATCAACAAAGGATAAAATCTGCGGTATCTTTTGATATGCTTTGGTTTCGGCAGCAACCTTTTCATTATCTACTACAATTTCTGCGTGAAAAATCTTTTGCTCGATACGTTCGTCAAAGTTATCTGATACAGAGCCTACAAACATACCCTGTGTAAGCGTTGAAATTTTCGATGCAGGAATAAGGCTGTCTAACTGCGTGGAAATAGAAGTAGATTTATCATTACGGTTTATCGTCATACTCTGGCGTTTCTGCAATACTTTTCCGAAGCGTTCTGACAAGCTCTTTGCTGTTTCGCCAACTACCTGACCACTGAAAATATTACCTACCGTATTTTGTATAACCTTACTTTCCTTGTCGCCGTAATCACGAGTTAATTGCGAAAAGTCCTGAAAGCCCAAACAAACTGCTACCTTATTACTTCTCGCCGTTGCAATCAAGTTATCCAATCCCCTGAAATAAATTGTGGGCAACTCATCTATGATAACGGAGCTTTTTAGCTGTCCTTTTTTGTTGATTAATTTTACAATTCGGGAGTTGTATAAACCCAAAGCTGCCGAGTAAATATTTTGTCTGTCGGGATTGTTACCGACACACAAAATTTTGGGTTCTTTCGGATTGTTGATGTCCAACGAAAAATCATCGCCTGTCATAACCCAATACAACTGCGGGCTAATCATTCTTGACAATGGAATTTTTGCCGATGCGATTTGCCCCTGTAATTGGTCTTGTGCTCCACCTTGCCAAGCATCCATAAAGGGCGACAAGTAATTTTCCAAATCGGGATATGAAGTAAGTATCGTAAATACGTCTGAATACTTTTTATTCAGCAATTCGATAGCGTGTGGGAATGTACAATATTTACCGTTATCGTATATTTTCAGATACCAAATTATTGCTGCCAACAAGATAATAGGACTTTCCACGAAAAAATCCCCTTGCTTCTGTATCCACGACCTGTTGAGGTTTAGCATAATGGTATAAGCCGCTTCGTAGGCATCAGAAATGTCCGTCATAAAGTCGGGATTGAGCGGATTACAGCGGTGGCTCTTGCGTGGGTCGTCAAAGTTTATCACATAAAATTTCGGTTGAACTTTGTACTTATCCCTGTTTTTCAGTAAGTGGTTGTAAGCAATCGTTGAAAGGTCGTCAAACTTAAAATCGTAGATATACATACTAAACCCTTTCTCTATCTGCTGCTTGATGTAGTTGTTTACAATGGCGTAGGATTTACCGGAACCGGGGGTTCCGAGTACAATCGTTGCCCTAAAGGGATTGACCACGTTAATCCAACCGTCATTCCATTTGTTCTTGTAATAAAACTTCGTTGGTAGATTGACGGAATACTCGTTTTGCATCAATCGGGTTTCCTGCTGAAAACTTTCATTCTCGTTGTTGAATACATCGTCCATTAAATTGTTGCGGAGCAAACGGCTCATCCATACGCCAGCCATCAGCAAAGCGATATAACCTAATGAAATGGTTAAGATATACAAGAATGTACCGATTACCGGAGGTAACTTTAACAAGGGAGTATTCAGAAAGAACAACACAAAACCAACGGCTAATGCGATATAGATTTTAGTCCACGTTATCTTCTCATTCTTTACGCCTTTCGTACCTAAGCAACTCAAAGCCAACAAAACCAAAGCGAATGCTTTGGTATATAAAGTATGCGAGAACAGCCCTGCCGTTCGCTGAAAATTCCCTAATATTTTGTTGATTACTTCTAACGTCCAACCACGCTCTAAAAAGAAACCGTAGCAAAACCAATAAAGGTGCATCAGTACCAATAAAATACTCACTGCTCTCATAAATGCCATAATCTTGGCAAGCCCTCTTAAATCGTCTTCTCCCTGCATTATTTTTCAGTTTTAATGTTCGGGCGTGAATTTATGGGCTGTATAGCGTGGCTATAAGAATATGGCACTCAATGGCGGTGCGTGGCGGTGTTTGGCTAAATACTACTGCTGACCTCTTTTGCGTTTCCGTTTCTTCTTCATACGATTGGCAAAGTCCTGTTCCTCGTAATCTTCGCCCTGTGCTTCGGGTATGAGCAAACCGCCAATAGCTTCTGCCAAACCGTCTTCGTGTTTCGGCTCTGTGTTTAGGAAGTCAAAGAAATGGTGCGGTTTTTCCGCAGGCAATTCCTCCGTATCTTTTGGCGTAACGGACTTTTTTTGTGGCTCGGCAGGCTCTTTTATTTTCGGTTTGATGTCGTTGTTCCAATAATCATTAAAGGTATTGGCAGAAAGTTCCTTTGCCAAACGTGAGCCGTTCCATACCGATTTGGAATTGTGGTCTATAAATGTGATACCATATATACGACCTGTATCGTTCCTGCGGACAACTACGTTAATGCCCTGTTCCCCTAACTGCTTTTTAAATGCCTGTTCGTTATTGGTGGATTGTAGGGCAATGGTAACCGCAGATTTTAAAGTTTGCTTTGTCGGCGTATCTTTTTGGCTTGTTTTGCATTTCGCAAAATGCAATTCTAAAGCCGGAAGTCCTGCGTTCTTCCCGAAAAGTGAAGCCTTGAACGGGTGTCCTGCTCTTTCGCCTTTCTCATCTAATGGAATGTACAATAAACCCTGCTGTGCCTTTCCGTGTAATTCTCCCTCCACTTTTTCGGTGGTAATATTGAACAGGGAAAGCAAAGCATTATACTCTCCCAAAGTCTGAAACTGGTAGTAGTTTGGCAGATGTCGAATGACAGATGCAATCTGACTTTTCACATCGCCTGCCCGATATTCCACCGGACGGAAAACCTTGTCTGTTTGATTACGCTCCTTATCCGTTGCGGGTATCAGTTCGTATTTTCTTTCCAATTCTCGGCACACATTCATCGACCGCATTTTTTCAAATTTGTCAGAGATTTTTTTACCGTTCTCGTCCACACAAACCGATACAATGTGCATATGGCTGCGGTCAATATCGGTGTGTTTGAATACCACAAAAGGCTGTTCGCCGTAGCCCATATCCCGCATATATTCCTGTGCCATTTCCCTGTATTGGTCATCGCTTACCTTGTCGTTAGGGTCGGGATTGAGCGAGATATGCAAAGTGTGATATTGCGTATTACGATTTGCAATGAGGTACGGCTCAAAAGATTGGGTTAATTGTGCAACGGTGTATGCTCCGTTTGGCGTTTCAATTATCTTATTGGTAAATAGAATTTGTCCGTTTTCTTTCTCCACTTTCAGATTATTATACGCCAATGCACCGTATAGATTTTCGCTTCTTCCGATTTTTGCTATCATTGCTCACGCTGTTTTTTCAGATGTTCGGCTTCAAATTCTGCTGTTATCTCAATAATTTTCTGACACAACATTGCCATTTCTGCCGTCTGTTTTTCCAATTTGTAAAGGAATGCTGCGGCTTTTTTCTCCGAAAAATGACGGTACAACAGCTTTACAATCTGATTATAATTGATACCTATTGCCCTAAACTGACTGTGAAACGAAGTCAATCGCATATAAAAATCAACCGTTCCTTTGTCAATCTTTACGGATTTTATCGTCTTGTCGAAGATGCAGGACGTTATAAAATGTGCCTTTACCTGCATACCCGATTGGTCAAACAGGGCAAGAAAACGGGCGTGTTCTTCCTCGTTAAAGGAAATCGTGTACCGAATTTTCGCAGGGTCGTTTTTTAGCGGACGACCTGTCTTTTTTAACTGCTTTTTGCTGTTCTCGTTCATCACTAATCCATTTTTAATTTATACAAAATGCCGACTTCGGAGGACGTTTTCTGCCCCCTGCAAGGGCAAGTTGTTTTGAGCATCGGAAATCGTTTCGAGATGCTCAAAACACAACTTGCCGTGTTCCGGTGAACACAAAAATCCGCACTTCGTGACGGATTAAATGTAACAGGGAAAAACGGCCTGATGTCGTCCTTGTTATCCTCCAATTTGTCAAGATATTTTTGCATAAATCCGTTAATAAAAATCATTTTACAAAGTAAAGCCCTCTTTAAGAGAGTATTGCTATAACGTATTCGGACAAACACTGCCTTTGAAAGCCAAACAGTGCCACTCATCAAGCAGCAGGTCAATCCTTCGCTTTATTTGCCTTATGGTTTTAGGGCAGGCAGGAAAAAATGTATTAAAACAGGGAAGAAATCAGGATTTGCATACAGGTAGTTTGGAATAAAAGCATAAGGTTTTAAAAGCATAAAACTATAAAAGTTTAAAAGCATAAAAGCGGTAAAGCATTTTACCTTTTGTGAAGTTTACCATCCGCCAAAAAACATATCCGACAAGGCTGTAAGAAAAGCAAAAAAATATACAGGCGTATTCCTGACAAACAATGCAGAAAAATGGGAACAATGTAATATTCAAAAGCAGGAATATTCAAATCTGCAAAACAAGTAAAGTGTGCAACAATAAATTTTTAAATAATGGAAACAAAGAAAAAAACTTTAAAAATCAGCTTCTCCACCCAAAAGGGCGGCGTAGGAAAATCCACAATGACCACCTTGATGGCAAGTGTGCTCCACTACCGGTTAGGCTTTAATGTCCTCGTATTGGATTGTGACTTTCCGCAGCACAGCCTTACCAATATGCGGGAGCGGGATAAGAAGACTTTAATGCAGAATGAGTACCATAAAAGGGCTGCAATGAAGCAGTTCCAGAGCATTAACAAAAAGGCATACCCGATTATCAAAAGCAAAGCCGAATATGCTTTGGAAAAAGCATCGGAATATATCGGAGAGTCGGCTATTGTACCGGATGTTATTTTCTTTGATCTGCCGGGGACCGCCAATACCAAAGGGGTATTGACCACTTTGAAAATGATGGATTTTATCTTTTCGCCCATAACCGCCGACCGTTTGGTCGTGGAAAGTACATTGGGCTTTACCAAAGCCTTTCTTGAACTCCCGAAAACCATTGAGGGTAACGATGACCAGGAGTTGTGGTTGTTCTGGAACCAGGTGGATGGCAGGGAAAAAACAGGCTTGTATGAGGCTTACCAAAGTGTCATTCATCAACTCAACCTGCCCATAATGGAAACCAGGATAATGGACAGCAAGCGTTTCCGAAAAGAAACGGACGATACCGAAAATTATGTATTCAGATCCAGCTTGCTGCCTGCCGAAACACAATTGCTGAAAGCCACGAAAATGGATTTGTTTATTGAGGAATTTATAAAAATCACTCATCTATAAAAGCGACAAACTATGAGTACAGATAACAAAAGCAACGATTTTAAAAAGCCTGATGTCGATGAGGATTATTTAATGAATATCATCAGTGGCGATGAGCCTGTTGTTCCAATCCAAAATAATCAGCAAGAGCCAGGGCCAAAGGAAATCAAGGCAAAGCCCAAAGAAAAAATCAGAAGTAGCACATCAAAGAAAGCGGACTACGAGGAAACATTTCTGGTCAATCGGTTCCCATCCGGTCGTAGTGGCAAGGTCGTTTACATTCGTCCGGAATACCACGAACGGTTGCTCCGCATCGTACAATTGACAAGAGAGGAAAAAACAACCCTCTATTCCTACATTGATAACATCCTTGAACACCACTTCAGGGAGTTTGGTGATGATATTACAGATTATTTCAACGAACGTTTTAAACCTATTTTATAGCTATGGAAATACTTATCGTGATATGCCTGCTGATAGTCATTGTCCTGCTGTTGCAGGACAAGATTGTCATTCATAAAAGGTCGGAACAAAAGCCCAAACAGGAAAAAGTCAATCCGAAACTGCCCGATATTATGGGGCAGCCCAAGCCTGTAATACGACTTTCGCCGCCAAACACTGCCAATGAACGCCAAATAGAGGAACAGGCGTTCGACCCCGCTAATTTAGACATCGAATACGACGAGAATGAAGACGTAGGTATTCAGGTTCCGCAGGAAGAGCTGGACGAAGTTTTCAGTAATATGCCTGATTTGGAGGAAGATGAAGAAGAATGGAACAGGTACGGAACATCCGGTGGCGATGACGGTTTTGCCCAGGGGGTTACCTTTGAAGAACTAAACTCCGTGGCGGTGTTGCTCCAAAAAGAAAAATTGGAAACAGCCCAAAAGGAAACAGCGGTAGCCATAGTTCAAAGATTACAGGGAACCGAATTATTCAGCTTGCTGGAAAATTCCATTGAGGGTGCTTCCCGAAAAATTGCCGAGCTTTTGGACAGCACACTCTCTACTGAAACAGAAGCCGGTTCTTCCACTTTGCGGAAAAATGATTTTGAAAACTTTGACATTGGGGAGTTTGTGTGAGGGTTCTTTCTCGTGTTTACATTCTCAGATTTAGATATTATTCGACAATTTTTTAAGGTCAGTTTCATAGACTTTTAATAAAGTCTCATTAAGCTGTGAATATTTCTGAAGCTGAGTAATCCTCTTTTTTAACCTCTCAATATCATATTGTTTTGAATAATCATCTTTATCATAATCTTCAATATCAAAAGAAGGGTTATTATCTAATAAAACATTAATGATGCTTGTATCAGCATTATCAGATAGGTTTACAGCATTTTCAATCCACTGCTTTGTTCTCTCATTTTTTGCATTATTAGCGGCTTGGCCTAATGCATATTCTATCCAAATCCTGGCTGTCTTGTCAATTTCGTTAGCAATATCCATCCATTCTTCTACAGATTTATGATCTAAATTGTCTGTTTCTAATTCCGCCAGGTCTTGATTGCGTAAAGCATTATAAAAATAAGGTTCCTCTTTGTCAGGATTTAGCTTAGACAATGTATCCAGGATAGGCTCGAAACTTTGGAAAGGTCTTCTTCCAGATGGAAGAGAATGCCGGTGTTGCCATAACATTAATATTACATCAAAACACTCTTTTTCTGCTGCCTCTTTTTCATTCCCTTCTGATTGTTCAGCAACAGATATTTTTTCTGCAAGATAATGAGCCATCCAGCGTGAGAAGGTATCAACGCCTGGTTCTAATTTAAGCTCTTTCACGAAGAGTTTACCCAAGTTTATGATTTTTTCCTGTAGTTCTAAGTTCTCCATCTGATGACAGTATAAATAGTTTATGTATAGGTTTCGAATATTCGTATTTATCTTCCCGGCTCCGGTATTTATAATTAATTTCCCTTTTTATTCCAACTTCCAATATCAGGTCACAATTAAGAGTTGAACACATGTGTTTTAAAAATTGTAATGACGCTTTTAACCGTTTACCGGCCTGATTTGGATTTTCATCTCTGTCGTCTCTGTGACTGCTCCATATTGCGCATTTCAAGGCTGGATATGATGACTTGGGTGAATACCAAATTTTCCCGTTACCATCTACAGACAAACTTAACCTGTCCACAATATCATCTCCTATTACAAAAGGAGGATAGTCTACATTATCAGCATAGGGATCATATTCGTCTAATCTTTTGGAAACAGATTCATCCTTAATCCACCCCTTAAGCTCAAAAGAACCTGATTCTATTTCCATATCCCCCTCTTTATAATTAGGAAGTTTGTAGTCATGAGGATCACTGCAGGTTTCCAGTGCTATCATTAGTGCGCCGGAAGTGCCTTTAGAAACCAATGCAGAGGCAATTGAAAAACTTTCGGTTCTTTCGCTATCTTTTTCTTCCCATCCTCCCCGTACATTAAGCCATTGTTCTCCGCTGTCATCGTCTGTTAGTAATGCTTCATAAAAACTCTTTTCCGGAATTTCCGATTTCCAGTTATCATCCTTACTTTTAGAAAGCCATTCTGGTCTCTTTAATGGCACTGGATCACGATAGTCTATTAACCATTTTCCATCAGCACACGTTAATAAATGACCTGAGATCCACTCGTCCCACTCATTATCATACCAATCTCTTTTTGATACTACAGGCATTTTTTCGAGAAACTTTGCTGCTGCTACCATCATGGAATGGTAAGACAAATAGAAGTCAAGATTATCTGTTCTTGGGTAACTTCCATGGTCATGCCAAGTTTCTCTTTCATTCGAATATCTATTCCATATCGATATTCTCGGATCATTGTTATAACCGTTTTTCTCTTTTATACCCCATTCTTCAATAATGACATTAGCAGCTATATCTTCTACTTGTTTCCCCGGTACACCAAATACATCGCCCAACGGTTCAAACCAGTACCTGTCAAAATCCCATCCGAAATGAAAATCATATTCAGTATTAACTAGTCCGTTAATGTGCCAATAACTATCTACTGTATCATTGTAATCCATTTCCACTACCGGCATATTGCTTTTACCAACAGCTTTTAGTTTATTCAGTGTTTCGTCATCATATATATCGTCCAAAGAAGTGGAGAGATTGACCGATATTTCTGCTGAAAACTTTTGAATAAGGATGTGAGGTTCACCAAAGGCATAATGAACGAATATGTCTTTATATTGAACCAACAACTCGGGTTTATCAAGAGAAACTCTTACTAAAGCAATTAATAAATATAATCGGGCATGAAGATTATAAAACGGAAATTGACAGCTACCAAAGGCATCCACTTTGTCATGCTGCATCCAGTTAATCAGTTCATCAATGATACCCGTACAGTTGAATTGGGCTAATGCACTTACCGTATGTGCTGCATTCCATCGTTCTGATGAGCGAGGGGATCCAAGAGCAGACCAAATGAAACCCGCTATATTTTTGTTGACATTCTTAGATGTAAATAACCATTTATCCCATTCGCCATCACCAAAATCTTTCTCAATATGTAATTCAAATCTTGATAGTGTAAAATCAAGTAAGTCCGTTACCTTTACAGGGTCGATTATTGAAGTAGCAATACTTACAAACCCAAAAAACATTTCTGCGTCAGAAAATTCGTACCCGCTTGACAGCCCTTCAAATATTCCTTCTTTTAGTTTATCTATTTCACTTTCACTAAGATTAAAATCCTGAACAAAATATTGAAAAGAATACAGGCTTATCAGTTCTTGTGCATACTTCCTTCCTAATTGCTTTGCTAAAACAGGCCAGTTTTTCTTGAAGCTGACCTTATTTTTCCATTCTTCTGGAAGCAATTTGAAAAAAGATTTGAGTTCATAACGATTTACTCTTGATAAGAGTAATATATCAATAAATTTCCAGAGATCCTTTTCATTCAATCTTTGTATCACTTCGTTCCAAAAGCTTTCAATGTCCCTGTAGAAACGCTTATCGGATATTGCATTAAAAGCAAGAAGGCATTTTTCAAACTGTTCATTGTTGAGAATATCCAGAGCTCCAAAGACATCTTCCCAATGTACATTATCATCAGTTCGATTTGTGTTTTGAAGAGTTTTATCTTCTTTATCCTCCGGCAATAATTTTTTATTCTTTTGATGGTAAGCTAATATTCCATCTAATGTATCATTCTGGATATTTTGCCGGGAGGCTATTTGCTGCATCTTTTCCCAGTAATCGGCGGTGGTACCTTCTATTTGGAGCAGATAGATGGCATCTGCAAATATCTTTTGCTTTATTTCTGTATTACCTTCATTTTCCAGGCAGATGGAAAGCAACTCTTCAAGTTGATGATAGGAGAAAAATCTTGACATCGTCCATCCTGTTGAAGGCGATATTTTGCCGGATTGTACCAATTCCATCAGTAATGCTTCTAACTGGTATTCAAACCTTCCTATGTCTCTATCCCGCCACCGGCTTAGTGCAGATATTCCTTCTCCGCTCGACATTCTCGCACAAACAGCAATCGCTTCGCTTCTGTTCCAATACTTTTCACGGGAGACATATTCTCCCACTACTTCGGCACAGCGTATAAAACGATAAGCTAATTCGTCAGAGACACTATCTCCATTGCATGCTTGTTTAGCAAGTGATACAACAGCTTCCCATCTCCTGACTATTTCGTCGCCAAATTTAGACACGATGTTTACGGCCTCTTCAAAATATACACTGGCGTCATCAGAGGCTGTATTCAATACAGCACGGGCAAGTCCGATATATCTTTCCGCCATTTCTTCAGGGCCATCTTCGGTGATACTTTTTATTCGCTCATAAGCACTTTGCTCAAGCTCCTGTTTTACTAAGGATAAATGCGGTAATCTGAATGCTGCTCTTACTGTATTCAGCTCATCGGGAATCCACAAAGCTTTATTGTTCTTGATGTAGGTATTATAAAACCAGTTTACTTCTTCAGTATTTCCTTTGTCATATAATATTAGAATAGATGACTGAAGTGCAGCAATCTCGTTAGGTAAAGTATCGTAAGAGCGATATCTATTGGTTCTTGCTTTGTGTGATTTTTCATTCGCATTTTTTACTTCACCTTCAAAATTGAAGTCCTGCTGGCTCAATATTCTAACCCTTAGAAGATACCAGGGAAACAAGCCGTTGATTATTTCTTTGAATTCTTTAATCTCATTATCCCGATCATAGTCACTTTTTTCCTTTTTGTCAGCTAGATTTCGAGGCAAAATAGCATCAATATCTACTTCCGATTTATCTTCCAATAAGTTTCGGATTGCGAGTGTTTTTAGGTAAAAGGTACGTTCCTGAGATTGATGTGCACTATATACCATCTGCGACGCTTGTAAAGGGATATAATGTCTCAATACCCTTCGCAGTTGTGCAGATGGTAAGTTTCTATGTAGACAAGCCTCTATAAAAGACACTATAGCTGGTGTAATATTGTCACCCTGATAGTACTGCTTTGGTTTTTTAATCCTGGATTTCGAACCTGTTAGGAGACATAAACAAGTTTCAATAAACTGTTCTTCCGGGAATCTCCCAACTTTTATGAGTTCGCTGACAATAGCTACTGTATAGTACGGTTGCCTGATACAAATTTGCAGGAAATTATTAATAGCTTCAAAATTTCCAATATCTATAAGTCGCTTTATTAGACTCTTCATTATGTCAAAAACAAATGCTTTGGACGTGAATCGATTTAGGAAATCAATACAATCTTCTACCCCGTAAATATTGAAAAATGCATATGCTAATTCTAAAACATCCCTTTCTGTAACCTCATTTTGCGGGTGGCGTTCATCACTTTTCCGAAGATCTTCAAAGTATATTTGCAGCCAATTTACAGCAGCCCTTAAATAACCTCTGGCTTCTCCCTTATATTCATTAATTCCTGACAATAATGAAGCAGTAAAGACATTCTCTGAACCATTCCAGGCACCACTCAGTAAGCGTTTAAATGCAATATCCTGAACCTTTTGTTGATCCTGCAAAGTAACAAGCAGGTCAATATTATTCTGAAAAAGCCCGAGCTGCCGCTGATTTCCAGCCACTTCCTCGCCAGCTCTCATAGCTATCTTAATCGCATCATTATAATGTTTGGCTCTCAGTGCTGCACGGAAAGCAAACTGTAACCTGTAAACACGTACATTTCTTGCATCGATTGGATTATCTTCCGGCAAATAACTGTCCGAAAGTGTAATTTCGATTAGTTTTTCATATTGCTCTGCCTGAAGGTACAGATGCGGCAGAACCTCGGCCACATAAGTGTACTGATTGGCTAAAGGCTCTAATATGTTTATATAGGTTTCGAAATTTTCTTTTTTTGCCAAGAAAGTTTTTCTAAACCACGTTTCCGTTGGCTCATCTCTGAATTGTACAGATTCGTCTGACAACCACAACGAGCGACCAATATCTGCTACAAAGCTTTTAATTGTCTCGGTTGTTACTCCTGCCGCTTTTGCTAAAATTTCTATTGGAATATGAGGAGGTAAGCTTGCCAACCCTAAACATATTGCCTGTATTTGTTCCTGAAAAGAATCCGACAAGGAATCTTTTATTGTTGATATCGCTGTGTTTAATTGCAGTTCAATCTGCTCCTCAACGGTCATTCCCGCAGGACCTAATCGGCTTAATAATTCAGAAACGGTTGATGCATGAACACTTAATGCATTTGCCTGCACACGAGGATTGCCACTGGTTAACCGATGAAATTCCGTCCCGTCTTTTTCGTCAGCTTCAGGGAACCATTTCCGTAAATTTATTAATGATTCAGTTTCGGAAAATGCTTCTAATTTAAACTGAGCAATTTTAGAGTTAGGTTTTAGTAACTGAATTCGTTCTGTTCTGCATAATAAAACCAGCTTACATCCGTCCGGTATATTTTCACGAAGCAATTCGTTGGCAAAACAGGGATGGTTGTATTCCTGAGCTGCCATTTCTGCATTATCTGCCGCATCAATCAAAATAAATAAGGTGGCAGAATCACTTGTTTGTTTTAAGGTTTTTACAGCGGCGTCAATCCGCCATAAGAACTTCTTCATAATATCATTATCCTGGGAAGTGTCCTGTACAAGCAAAGGATCGCATAGACCTTTTACGGCAAGTTCATTGACAATTTGAACCAAAGCATCCCGATGTCTATGTCGAGGTTCGCTACGATTTCTGTATCGCCCCGCTCCAAAACAATCATAGGCAATACCTATTGAATCTGAAGGTAATGAATGTATTAGCTGGCGACAGAATACAGATTTGCCAACACCGCCCTGTGCATGGACAATGACAGGATATGAAGAATTTGAAATATTTTTGACAAGCTCATTGTGTTGTTCCCGCTCAATGATATTTTCTGCCTGTTCCCATATGGCAGGAGCCGGAAACAGGTCTCTCTCGGCGGAAATACCGAAGCGTTTTAAAATATCTTCCCGAGAAATTATTCCGTTAGAGTCCGGTAAAACCCTTTCCTGTACAAGAGCAACAATACTTTCAATTTGTGCATTATCAACAGTTCCGGCTATCAATTGTGCTATTTCTAATCTCAGTTCATCTTTTTGAGTATTGTAATCGCCCTCGCCATCCTGGAAGTTCAAAAGTTTACAAAACTTACTCAGTTCATCAGAAGAAAATCCCGTATATTTTTCAATGGTTTCTCTAAACCTATCATTGACCGGGTCATCATTTGCTAACAAATTTATATTCCGTTTGAAAGAATCTTCTAGCGGTCTGTTGGTAACGATGGTAAATGAAAAAACAGGAGCATTTGTCTCTGTTAAATGTTGGGAAAATCTTTTTGAAAAGCCCTCAATGGTATCTTTCAAATCACTTAAAACAAAAGGAGTATCTTTCTGAACCGTTGTGTGCTTTAATTGGTAATACTTAATCTGCTTTCTGTCATTTAACTCATCGTAATATTCAGTGACGTCTATAACATACTCGCCTTCTTTCTCGTTTTCTTTTGAACCTTCGATCACAATAGTCCGTAGAGAAGCGTTAGAATAAACTAATCCTAAGCAGCGTCTGGCTGCCCACCTGTAATGAAATACATCACCTGCTCTTGAATATGCTACTAAGTCGTTCGGCATTATTTGTAGTTCCTCAGCTAAAAGTTTTAAATACAGCTAATATACTGCTTTTTTCACTTCAATAACAGCCATTCACAGCCAAACACTTCCTTTGACTGCCACTTTGTAAGACCGCCTCCATTTCTGAAACACCTTTGTTCCGATAAGCCCGCAAGGTGTGGGCTGAGTTAACAAATTAATGTGTTTCAATTATGGACAAACAGAGAAAAAAAGTTTTGCTGACGTTAGGTGCAATGCTGTCGGCAATGAGTGCTTTCGCACAGGGAAACGGCTCGGCAGGTATCAACGAGGCTACCCAAATGGTAACAAGCTACTTCGACCCTGCTACCCAATTAATCTACGCCATCGGGGCCGTCGTGGGATTAATCGGAGGCGTTAAAGTTTACAACAAATTCAGTTCCGGTGACCCAGATACATCGAAGACGGCGGCTTCGTGGTTCGGTGCGTGTATCTTCTTAATTGTTGCGGCTACTATCCTGCGTTCATTCTTCCTTTAATCCTTTGCTTTATGAACAGTTACAACATAAACAAAGGCATTGGCAGGACTGTGGAATTTAAAGGCTTAAAAGCACAATACCTGTTCATTTTCGCTGGTGGGCTGCTCGGAACGCTTATCCTCGTGATGATACTGTATATGGCTGGCGTGAACTCTTACACCTGCTTGCTGCTCGGTGCTGGCGGTGCTTCGCTCATTGTGTGGCAGACCTTTTCGCTGAACAGGAAGTACGGCGAATACGGTCTGATGAAAGTAGGTGCGAGAAAAAGACATCCCTGCTACATCATCTGCCGCAAGCCGGTACACCGCTATTTAAAATTCACGCCTAAACAGAACGCCCTATGAGAAATGTATCTAAAACCACTACGCTGGAAAGTAAATTTCCATTGCTGGCAGTAGAGAACAACTGCATCCTTTCCAAAGATGCGGACATTACCGCCTGTTTTGAAGTGCGTTTACCGGAACTGTTCACAGTGGCATCGGCAGAATACGAAGCCATTCACTCCGCCTGGCACAAGGCTATCAAGACCCTGCCTGATTTTACGGTCATCCATAAGCAAGATTGGTACATCAAGGAAAGCTATGCCCCCGATTTGGCAAAGGAAGATCAGAGCTTTTTGGCTAAGTCCTACCAACGCCATTTCAACGAGCGACCGTTTCTGAACCACTATTGCTACCTGTTCCTGACCAAGACTACCAAAGAGCGGATGCGTATGCAAAGCAATTTCAGTTCGCTTTGCAAAGGTACTTTGATACCAAAGGAAATCAGGAACAAGGAAACGATACACCGATTTATGGAAGCGGTGGCACAGTTTGAGCGTATCGTGAACGATAGCGGTTTTGTAAGCCTGCAACGCCTGACCGATGATGACATCATCGGAACGGACAGCAAACAGGGATTGCTGGAGCAATACCTTACACTATCTCGTGAAGCCGGAACACCAATGCAGGACATCGGGTTGGGAGCTGAAGAAGTCCGTATCGGAAACAAAAGGTTGTCATTGCATACCTTGTCCGATACGGACGATTTGCCTGGAACGGTTTCGGCAGATACCCGTTTTGAAAAGTTGTCCACGGATCGGAGCGACTGCCGTCTGTCGTTCGCTGCTCCTGTTGGGTTGTTGTTAAGCTGTAACCATATCTACAATCAGTACTTGTTTTTGGATAACAGCGAGGACAACCTGCAAAAGTTTGAGAAGTCCGCAAGGAATATGCACTCTTTGGCAAGGTACAGCCGTGCCAACCAAATCAATAAAGAATGGATAGAAAAGTACCTGAACGAAGCACATTCTTTCGGTCTTTCATCTATACGGGCACACTTCAACATCATAGCCTGGTCAGAGGATCCAGCGGAACTCAAACAGCTAAAGAACGATTGCGGTAGTGCCTTGGCACTAATGGAATGTAAGCCACGCCACAATACTACGGACGTAGCCACATTGTATTGGGCAGGTATGCCGGGCAATGCGGGCGATTTTCCGAGTGAAGAAAGTTTTTACACATTCATTGAACCTGCCTTGTGCTTCTTCACGGAAGAAACCAACTACCACAATTCGCCCTCACCGTTCGGTATCAAGATGGCTGACAGGCTTACCGGAAAGCCCATTCATTTGGACATATCGGATTTGCCGATGAAGCGTGGGATTATCACGAACCGGAACAAATTCATATTGGGTCCGTCAGGAAGCGGGAAATCTTTTTTTACCAACCACATGGTTCGACAGTACTACGAACAAGGTGCTCACGTATTGCTCGTGGATACAGGGAACTCTTATCAAGGGTTATGCGAACTCATTAAAGGGAAAACCAAAGGCGAAGACGGTGTTTATTTCACTTATACCGAAGACAACCCGATTGCCTTTAACCCTTTCTATACGGACGATGGCGTATTCGACATCGAAAAGCGGGAAAGTATCAAGACCTTGATACTCACGCTTTGGAAACGTGATGACGAGCCACCAACCCGTTCTGAAGAGGTTGCCCTTTCCAATGCTGTGAGCGGATACATTGAACGTATCAAAACAGAAGGGATTTACCCGTCATTCAACGGCTTCTATGAATATGTCCAGCGTGATTACCGCAAGGTACTCGAAGAAAAACAAGTAAGGGAAAAAGACTTTGACATCGCCAATTTCCTAAACGTACTCGAACCCTATTACAAAGGTGGTGAATATGATTACCTGTTGAACTCGGACAAACAGTTAGACCTACTTTCTAAAAGGTTTATTGTGTTTGAAATTGATGCGATCAAGGATCACAAAATCCTCTTTCCCATCGTCACGATCATCATTATGGAGGTGTTCATCAATAAGATGCGCCGACTGAAAGGTATCCGAAAGCTCATCCTGATTGAAGAAGCGTGGAAAGCGATTGCCAAAGAGGGAATGGCAGAATACATAAAATATTTGTTTAAAACCGTCAGAAAATTCTTCGGAGAAGCCATTGTCGTAACGCAGGAAGTCGATGATATTATCCAGTCGCCCATTGTAAAAGAATCAATCATCAACAATTCCGACTGCAAAATCCTCTTAGACCAACGCAAGTATATGAACAAATTCGATGATATACAGGCGATGCTGGGGCTTACCGACAAAGAAAAAGGACAGGTACTTTCCATCAATTTAAACAACGAGCCAAGCCGATTATACAAAGAGGTTTGGATCGGCTTAGGTGGTACGCACTCGGCAGTTTATGCCACCGAAGTGAGTTTGGAGGAATACCTCGCATACACAACCGAAGAAACCGAAAAAATGGAAGTGATGCAGCTTGCATCCGAACTGGACGGCAATGTCGAACTCGCCATCAAGCATATTGCTATGCAAAGGCGGGATAAGGCAAATCAATAATTATTAATCATTTTAAAATTCAGAACAATGAAAAAAATCCTTTTTATGGTGTATACGGCATTATTGCTTGCCGTAGTGCCATCCGCAAAAGCCCAATGGGTGGTCGTTGACCCGTCAAACCTCGCATCGGGTATTATCAATAGTGCGAACGAAATCGTACAGACTTCCTCCACTGTGAGCAACGTCATCAAAAATTTCAAGGAAGTAGAAAAAGTCTATAAGCAGGGCAAGGAATATTACGACAAGCTGAAAGCCGTCAATAACCTTGTGAAAGATGCCCGTAAGGTGCAGCAAACCGTTTTGTTGGTTGGCGATGTGTCCGAAATGTACGTGCAGAATTTCGGTAAGATGATGAATGACCCGAATTTCTCCCCGCAGGAATTGGCAGCTATCGCAAATGGTTACTCGGCTTTGCTTAATGAAAGTACCGCACTGCTGAAAGAACTGAAGCAGATTGTAACCTCATCCAGCCTTTCGCTGAACGACAAGGAGCGTATGGATATTATTGACCGTGTATATAAAGAGGTAAAGGAATACCACAGCCTTGTACGCTACTACACCAATAAAAACATCTCCGTGAGCATCCTGCGGGCAAAAAAACAGAACAATACCAAAAGAGTGCTTGAACTCTACGGAACGCCAAACCAAAAATACTGGTAGTTATGGAATTTAGTAATCTTCACGAAGTCCTACGCTCATTATATGATGAGATGATGCCACTGTCCGCTGATATGGCGGCAGTGGCTAAAGGGGTAGCGGGCTTGGGAGCATTGTTCTATGTTGCCATAAAAGTATGGCAGGCTTTGAGCCGGGCAGAACCGATTGATATGTATCCCTTGCTCCGTCCTTTCGCTTTGGGTATCTGTATTATGTTCTTCCCGACCATCGTATTAGGCACCATCAATGCGGTACTAAGTCCGGTGGTACAGGGTACACATGCCATTCTCGAAGACCAGGTACTTGACCTTAACGATTTGCAGGCTAAAAAAGACCTGCTGGAACGGGAAGCAATGCTCAGAAATCCGGAAACTGCCTACCTCGTATCCAATGAGGAATTTGATAAGAAACTCGAAGAGTTGGGCTGGTCGCCAAGCGACCTGATTACGATGTCAGGAATGTATATGGACAGGTTCGCCTACCAAACGGAGCAGGCGGTCAAAAATTGGTTCCGCAATCTGTTGGAGGTACTTTTTCAGGCTGCGGCACTCGTCGTGGATACTATACGAACGTTTTTCCTTATCGTACTTTCCATATTGGGGCCGATAGCCTTTGCAATAAGCGTATGGGACGGTTTTCAGTCCACGCTCACGCAATGGCTGACCCGGTATGTCAGCGTTTACCTATGGCTACCCGTAGCCGATCTGTTCAGTTCCATGCTCGCCAAAATACAATCCCTCATTATTGAAAAGGATATAGCAATGCTTGCAGACCCCACCTACATACCCGATACGGGCAACACCGTGTACATCGTGTTTATGATAATCGGTATTGTGGGTTATTTCACGATCCCGACCGTAACGGGCTGGATTATTCAGGCTGGAGGAGCAGGAAACTTTACCCGTAATGTAAACCAGACCGCAATGAAAGCCGGAAACATCGCAAGTGCCGGGGTTGGCTCAACAGCCGGAAACATCGGTGGCAAATTAATGGGAAAATAAAAACAATTAAATGATTTAAAAATGGAATTTAAAACGCTAAGAAATATCGAAAACAGCTTTAGGCAGATCCGTTTGTATGCCATTGTGTTTGCTGTTCTCTGCATCGGCGTGGTAGGATATGCCGTATGGCAATCCTACCGCTTCGCAGAAGAACAACGCCAGAAAATCTATGTGTTGGATAATGGCAAATCACTGATGCTTGCCTTATCGCAGGATGCCAGCATCAACCGACCTGTGGAAGCAAGGGAACACGTCAGACGTTTTCACGAGCTTTTTTTTACGCTTGCTCCCGATAAGAATGCCATTGAAAGCAATATGAAACGGGCATTTAACCTTGCCGACAAATCAGCTTTTGATTATTACAAAGACCTGTCGGAAAAGGGCTATTACAACCGTATCATATCCGGTAATGTGCAGCAACGCATAGAGGTGGATAGTGTCGTGTGCAACTTCGACAACTATCCGTATTCGGTGCGAACCTATGCCAAACAGTTCATTATCCGGTCAAGCAACGTGACCAGGCGAAATCTGATTACTTCCTGCTATCTCGTGAATTCCGTCCGTTCGGACAACAATCCGCAAGGATTTAACATCGAAAAGTTCGCGGTAATAGAAAACAGGGATATCGAAGTTATAAACCGCTAAAACTAGGGATATGAAACAGTTACTTGATTTAAGCACATTCGCAAAAACACTGACTGATAAAGGATATGATGGGTATTTCCAAACGGAGGGAGCTTACCCCGATAAAATTAAAGACAGTATCAGCCAGTTCTTGGAGGCTTGCAAGAATGGTACGGACAAACCTCTGCGGCCCGATAGCTTTTCGTTAAGGACTTACATCGAATGGAATGGCGATGACAAACCCAAAGTTGATTGCTATATGCGGGTACGGTACGAAGACGGCAAATTCGATGTACAGAAAATGGACATTACAAGGAAAGACCAATACGGGCATTTAATGAAGAAGTCGGAACTGACAAACCTATCCACAGGTACAGTGCCGACCCGAAAAGAAGCCATTGCATTGGTGTCCGAACCACCTAAACAAAAGCTGTCTTCACAGGTCAGACGGCTCAGAATGTAATAACCGATAATCATTAAGGTATGAAAAAAATCAGAGCAAATATGGACAGGTACTTTGACAAGCTGGACGACCGCTGGCAGACTTTGCCCATCAGGAAACAGCACCAATATACCCTGTACTTTTTTGTGGGGTATCTGCTGTTGACCGCAGGGGTCATTTTCAAAGTATGGTACGACACGGCAAAGTCCGGTAACGACATGCACATCGAGCATATCGAAAACCCTGTCCTCGAAAAGAAAGAAAGTCCGGCAACCTTGCAGGACACCATAACAACAATTTTAAAAAATAGAATTTATGAAAGATAAGGAGAACAAAAAGTCGGTTGTCCGGGTAACGGAAGGAAACCCGTCGGTAACCGCTGATGTGCTGCAAGACAGCACAGAGAGCAAAGCCGAAAAGCTCAAAAAGCCACTTATATTCGGCTTGATGGGAATTGTCTTCGTGGGTTGTATGTACCTCATATTTAAACCATCCGAAGATAAAAAGGCAATGGAAAACATCGGGCTGAACGATGCCGTACCACAGGCTACGGATGCAGGGCTACCCGATGATAAAGGGAAAGCATACGAGCAGGAAATGCTTCAGCAAAAAGACCAGGAAAAACGCAACGCACTTACCACGCTTTCCGATTATTGGAACACGGAAGACAGTACACAGGACAATGAAGAAGCGTTTACCGAAGAGGAAGAAGCCTACGGATACGGCGGGGGCAGAACTTCTGGAAGAAACGGCAATCCTGCATTGAGCAGCTACCGCAATATGCAAAGTACATTGGGTTCATTCTATCAGGATGATAATGCGGAAACAACTGAACTCCGCAGGCAATTGGAGGAACTGAAGGAACAATTGGCCGAGAAAGATGTACCGCCTGTCGCCACCGTAGATGACCAACTGAAGCTAATGGAGAAATCCTATGAAATGGCGGCAAAATATCTTCCGAAGAATACGAATACAGAAAATGCTGCACTTGATAACAATGTTACTCCGGCGGTTTCGTCTGCCAACCAAAAAGAGCATTTTGTGGCGTTTACACCTGCAAGAAAAAACACCGTTTCTGCCCTGTACCGTGAGCCTACGGATAGTGCTTTCTTAGCCAATTGGAGCGAAACGAGAAATCGTGGCTTTTATACCGCAGGTTCCATTGAGCAGGTGGTACAACCCAAAAACAGTATAAAGGCAAGTGTACACGAAACACAAACGATAGCAGGCGAAACAGGTGTACGTCTTCGTTTATTGGAGCCAGCTCAAACACCACAACGAACCATTCCAAAAGGAACGATTGTAACAGCTAATGCCAAATTTCAGGGAGGGCGATTACAGCTAAAGATTACTTCAATAGAACTGGAGGGCAATATCATACCGGTAGATATAACCATTTATGACATAGACGGACAGCAAGGTTTGTATGTTCCGTATTCGCCCGAAATGAATGCCCTTACCGAAATGGCAGGCAATATGAGCCAGACTTCGGGAACCAGCGTGATGCTCACGCAGTCCGCCGGACAGCAGGTTGCCGCAGACCTTAGCCGTGGCGTGGTACAGGGCATTTCTGGCTATTTCGCCAAAAAGGTGCGCACACCCAAAGTAACCCTAAAGGCAGACCATCAGGTCTTCCTTGTTTCCAAACAATGATGTTGAACTCAAATATTTTAAACAATGAAAAATCATTTTAAAACCTTTTGGGCTTTGGCCCTGATACTCGGCTTTGCCGTACAGTCCTACGCACAGGACAGCATCAAAGCACCGCTTGCCCTGGGCAAAATAGAACCGTACCGCATGGAAGTTACCTACGATAAAACTTCGCATTTGATTTTCCCTACCGCCATACGCTATGTGGATTTGGGAAGCGAATACCTGATTGCAGGTAAGGCGGAAGATGCGGAAAACGTACTGCGTGTAAAAGCATCGGTAAGGGATTTTGAACCCGAAACTAATTTTTCGGTCATTACCAATGACGGACGTTTTTACAGCTTCAATGTGTATTACAGTGGGTATCCCGATGCGTTGAGCTATGACCTTTTGACCATGCAGAAAGCGGTGGATAAGGCCAACAGTAATGATGTTCTTTTTGAAGAATTGGGCAACAATTCCCCGTCATTGGCGGGTTTGCTTCTGGAAACCATTTACAAGAAAGACAAACGTATTGTAAAGCATATCGGATCTAAGAGCTTCGGTATTCAGTTTATCCTGAAAGGCATTTACATCCACAACGGTAAATACTATTTCCATACGGAATTGAGAAACCGTAGCAATGTGCCTTTTCAGATTGATTTTGTCAATTTCAAAGTGGTAGATAAAAAGGTAGCCAAACGCACTGTTGTACAGGAACGCCCGTTGATACCGCTTCGTACCTACAAGCCACTCACAGAAATTTCAGGACAAACCACCGAACAGAATGTATTTCTGTTAGACCAATTCACTATTGCCAATGATAAGGTACTGTTGATTGAGATTTTTGAAAAGAACGGTGGCCGGCAGCAAACGCTTCAGGTGGAAAATTCGGATTTGATAAAAGCCCGGTTGATCAGCGATATGCACCTGAAATTTTAATAACCTTTTAAAGCAATAGCAATGAAAAAGTATATCTATACCGTGATGCTCGTCCTAATGGGTATCACGGTGGCACAGGCACAAAGGATGCTGCCTAAACAGAAAGGATTGGAAATAAGTGCGGGTGTATTGTCCGATGATAAAATTGGTAACGATTATTACATCAGCGCAGCAATGACCGTGAACGGAAAGAACGGAAATTACCAGCTTTGGGCATTGGAATACATGCACCAATACCACGGCTACAAGAACCTACGCATACCGCAGGAAACCTATACTGCAGAGGGCGGCTACAGTTTCTTCCTGCTGGGTGATGCCCGAAAGAATATCACATTGAATTTCGGAGTAACTGGCGTGGTCGGTTACGAAACCATCAACCGGGGAGAAACGATGCTGTATGACGGGGCGAAAATACTGAGCGAGGACAATTTCATTTACGGAGCTGGCGGACGGCTCACATTTGAAACGTACCTGTCAGACCGATTTGTGTTAGTCCTGCAAGGACGTACAAAGGTCTTTTGGGGTACGGATCTGGAACAGTTCAGACCGTCCGCAGGTGTGGGATTAAGGTTTAACTTTTAAAACGTAAAACAATGATAGCAATATTCAATAAATTCAGAATGGGGTTACTGCCATTGTATGTACTGTTGGCAATCCTCACAGCTTCGGTTACGCTGGTATCTTGCAGCAAGGATGATGAACTCGAAATACAGAACGATTTTCCTTTTGAGGTAAATGTGATGCCCGTACCAAAAGATGTTGCCAACGGGCAGACCGTGGAAATACGCATTACCATACAGCGTATCGGAAATTATACAGGTACGCAATACTATCTCAGGTATTTTCAGTTTGATGGTACTGGCACGTTGCGGTATTACGATGAACCGCCATACCTACCCAATGATTTGTACCCGTTGCCAACGGAGCAGTTCCGTTTGTATTATACTTCGGCTTCTACCGTATCACAGTCCTTTGAGGTGTGGATTTCGGATAGCTTTGGAAATGAAAAGCAAATCAGTTTTCAGTTCAACAATACAGATTAAGGATAGTAGAAGCAAAGCTAAAAGAACCGACTTTACGCAGGTCGGTTTTTTGCTTTTTTAGCTTTCGGTGTATGAGGATTTTGTTTAAATTTACTTCATTATAAATCCATAGCTATGGATACGGTTACGGCTCAATTAGTGTTTGGTATTATTGTTACTGTCATTGGGATAGGGTTAATCTATTGGATAAACCGCAGGAAATTTTACAGGCGTAGCCCTATGGGAGCTGAGGGGTTTTCGAGCTTTGAAGCATCTGTATTTACCCGGTTTATAGAGCGTATCGGCAAATGGATTGCTTATGCTTTGATTATTGTCGGTGTTATTTGTATATGGACTTACAACCAAATGAAAAAGGATAAGGAAAAACAACAAGTGGAGATACCTAACTCGAAATAAGTATTTTTATGAAAATTTAGATTATATGATTTAGTATTCATAATAAAGAGGAAAATTATAAAATGACAAAATCCTTTGATGACATAACCCTACGAAATATATCTGATATTATATCAAATATACTGACACATACGAAAATTACAGAACATTTATCGGGAGCTGGTATTGCTCAATCTCAATATGGTACAAATAAAACAGACAGATTGTTTTATGCTTTAAAAGAAAGACAAGTACAAGACAGATGTGGAAATAATGTATTGGCATTTGTTGTTAGGTTATTAAATCCTAAAAGATATAATTCCGAAGATGAATTTGAAAAAGATAGAACAACTATCAATGAGAAACTTGTTTATGAAGGGATAGAAATTGATAAAAGTGGACAGCCCCGACAAGTTGATAAGGCGAAAACTATTTCAGAAGCAAAAAGTAGGTCACTAAAAATCAAAGAAAAAGTACACGGAATTGGAGTTCATTCAGAAATTTTGCCTTATTGTGAAGCTGAATGGTTAAAGGAAAATTATTTTCACGCTATACTTGAAATTACAAAAAGTGTCGCAGAGAGGCTTCGACAAAAAAGTGGCTATACTTCAGACGGAGCAGATTTAGTTGATGATTGTTTTGCACTGGGAAAAGACAAAAGACCTATGCTTGCTTTTAATACTTTGAAAAATCAAAGCGAGGAAAGTGAACATAAAGGCTTCGGAAACTTCTGCAAGGGATTTTTTTCTATGTACAGAAATCCAAAAGCACACAATCCAAAAATATTGGAAGATACCCAACTTTCACAAATGACAGAAGTTTTGGTGGTAGCAACAATAATTCACAACAAACTTGATAACACTTATAAAACGGGACTTAAATAATAACAAAATCGGATAACCTTTTGGGCTATCCGATTTTTCGTTTATGGTAAATGTAAACCGCCAAACACTGCCTTTCAACGCCAACGGGTGCAACATTCCCCAACTCTGTAAATAGCCTTTCTAAATTCGACTTCCACAGCAAAAATGAGCAAACTATGGAAGTCATTGCAATACAAAAATCCGCATTGGACGGAATAAGAAATGAGCTGAAAGCACTTTTGGAGTTAACCGAAAATGCTACACAAAAATATACCCCGATTTTCAGGAAAGAGAAATGGCTGGATAACCAGGAAGTGTGTTTGATGATGAACATTACCAAACGGACTTTGCAGACCTATAAGGACAAAGGTTTGTTGCCTTGTTCCAAACTGAACCGTAAGAACTATTACAAACGCTCGGACGTACAGGCTTTGCTCAAAACCGGACATCCGTATAATACCAATGCCAATGGATTTACTAACGAATGATACCGAGGAAATCATCGCCCATCAGGAGATGATAACGCAATTGAGAAAGCGTATTGAAGTAATATTGAAAAACTACCGACCTGTAATGAACGGGGAAATTTACCTGTCCAGCGAAGATGTGTGCAAGCTGTTACACATCAGTAAGCGGACGTTACAGCAATACCGTGATGATAATATCCTGCCGTTTATTCAGATTGGCGGGAAGATAATTTACAAGGAAAAGGATATTCTGACAATCCTTGAACAGAACTACATATCTAACAATACCAACCGTATTTAAGCAATTTTGGTGCGGGTTATGTTTCCTTATCGGAATGAGTTTAGTATCTTTGCTACTGAAAATATAGAAAATACTTAAAGTGTTTTTGCTTTAGGTTCCGCATTAGAAACTGGTAATTTTTAAAACCCCGGAACAGATAAGTAAGAACGCTCACGTCATAGGCGTGGGCACTCACTTGTTTGGGGGTAGGCGTACCAGTGCCTTAATGCCGATAAGTGTGGTTGCCTACGCTTTCTTTATAACGGTAGTGTCCCTCACTTGTATATTTTTATTAAGACTGTAAAATTATATACAATGAAATTGGCACTAATTGATGATAATACACGGCTTCGTGATATTACCAAAAAACAACTTGAAGATAGCGGGTACACACTGTTTTTCCAATCCGAAAACGAAAAGGAAGCTATCCAAAAAATAGAAGAAAGCAACACATTACCCGATGTTTGCATCATAGAGGAAAATTTCGGTGCGGCCAATGCCCTGCTCGGAAAGTTCCCCGATTTAAAAGTGCTTATCTCCAGCACCAATGACGACAAGGAAAGCGTTACCGATATGTTGGAAATCGGAGTTTGGGGATATATACTGAAATACGCTGACCCCGATGAGCTTTTGACTGCTGTTGTGGCATTAAGTAAAGGCAAGAAATATTTTAGCTTGGGCGTGAGTGATATAGCTACGGAATATTTTCGGAACAATTAGTAACCAGACTGCCTAACAGTCTTCAATACCGTTAATAATTAGCGGCGTTCTTTTGCTTCTTTTCTTTGGTCGCTGTGTGGCAAGAAAAGAAGTCCGCAAAAAATAACAATGGGATAATGAATATCCCACGCAAAAAATGCAGCAACCTGTTTGGTGAAATGTGAAGAGAGGAATTGTGTGGCGGTGCATTTTGGCAAAGGGGTTGCACCGCTTTGATGCAAAAAGACTGCCCCGACCATTGGGAGGGAGTGTCTTTTTGCCGCCCGATTTTTCGAGTCAGGCGACTTTTATCGGGTGGGTGCGGAAGTCTTTCAGATTGTGAAAAAATCCCCTGTATTCGGTCATTCCGTAACGGAGCAAACCCCAAAGCAAATCACAGCCCATTTGAGCCAATGAGCCATTGATAAACAAATCCTGCTTTTGCAATGCTTCCGCCAATGAGCAACTTGGCGTGTTGTCCTCTTTTTCGGATTGCTTCAGCAATTCGCCAAATTCATCTGTAACCATTGGCAGGCTTGCCACCGTTTGGTACTTTTCTGAATTGGGTTGTTTGATAGTTCCTATTGTAGATAGTAGGACTTGCCCTGTGTGTTGGCTGTTACCGAAGTCCAACCAATACTTTGGGTCGTCTTGGTAGTGTCTGCGGTGGCTTGTTTCTTTCAGAATTTCAGCCACTCCAAACCTCGCCTGTACATTGTCCACACAGGTAATGGTTAGGGTTGCCCTTGCGTTTTCGGGCAACCTGCCAAATTTGTCCTTTTCAAACTTTACCGTTTCGGCTTTCCAATTCGTACCGATACAACGATTGACACGGTTGATTAACGTAACGGATTTGTACAATCCTGTTTCGCTTTCAAAAAAACGCTGTCTGCCTAAATTTGCGGTTGTGATAATATCATCGTCCCATAAACGCACCTGTAACCCTGCGTGTCCTAACGCTAAAAGGCTCTCGTTTATTTCCAATAAGGCGGTCAATACCTTTGAGCCTGTTCCACCTGCACCGATTAGGTTTACCGAAATCGGGTTGGTAGGATTGAGCAAATAGCTGTCCGTAAAATGGACGGCTGTTTTTGTTGTTTCCTGTGTATTCATCACAATAGATTTTTAAGGGGTTTGTTGTTCTTTTTCAATACCTCTTTTGGAAAGGGTTTATCTGTTCCGATTAAGTCTTTCCATACGGTTACGCAATTTCCTTTTATGGGACTGTGCCGTCCTAATAAGTGGCTGAAATAGCTGTTGAAAAAGTAGCTTTCCCAAGCCTGTATAAATTCTTCCACCGAAGCGGAATTTTTAATATCAATGCTTACCGTACCCATACATACTTTGCCGTCTTCATAGATGTTAAAAAACGGAGCGTAATGCAAGGGCGTTTTTTCGGTTGGTCTTCTGTCTGTTGCAAGGGCAAAGACGGCAAGGCTGTTTTTATTGGCGTACCATAACATTGGTGGTACTTGTGCCTTTCCGTTGGGTATGCTCAAACTATCCACAAAGTACAGTTGTCTTTGCTGTGCTTTGGTGTACCATAGTACCGTACCCTTTTCAGCATTCGGATTGATGTGCAGAATGTTGGTCGGCAAAATTCCCTTTGGTTTTAAAAAGGCTTGGTTCTTTTCATCTTCGGTCTGTAAAGACCGTGCTAATACTTCGGCTTCCTTTACGGTCAAAGGGTGGGCATTAATAGGGTTGCCGTTCTTGTCCATATCAAAATGCTCTACATAGGTTGCGGTATCTGCTCCTTTGGTTTCATAGAATACCAAAGCAGATTTCGGGTGGTATAATGTGCCGAAATTTTCGGTTATGTTATTTTCGTTGTTCATTTTCCTGTTGTTTTATAGTCATACAATAGCGTACACAAATCATCCAATAAAGCAAACAAACGGTTCTCAAAATCAAGGTTGCCCTGCGTTATCTCGCTTCCGTCAAAAGATTTGCAAATGGTCGGCTCTTCCAATATTCCGTATTCGTTAAACTCGTTGTTGATGCTGTCTTTAAGGCTTTCATACAACCAACCTTTGGTATCGGCAATAAAGGAAATATACTTTTCCATTGTGATTGCTTCATTGTCGTAATCATCGTTATAGGGGTCTTGTTCGGGCATTGGTGCGTTTCTGAAAATGGTGGCGTTTGGGTATTCCGTATAAAGGGCATAAGCATTACACGCCACCTGCCAACATTCCCTGTCGAATGTATCACGGCTTTTAAATTGGCTCAAACGCTGTTCAAATAAGGTCAGATTGATACGGTTAAACAGTTTTTGTTCAATGTTGTCGCCAATCCACTCGGCTCGCTTTATCTCATTTCTGTAACATTCGGTTTCTTCCGTTTCTTCGTCCTGTTCCACCCAATCTTTGTGCGTTTCATATAGCCAATACAGATAGCTGTCCTGTTGCCTGTAATACGGAATGTCGGCAATGTGATACAGATAACTGCAAACCGATAAGAGTAAATGTGCATTGTGTTTTCGCCCTTTATCGTGCAACATTCTGAAAAGTGGTACAATCGGAATATAATACAGGGTTGTACCTGTGTTGTACCGTTCCTCGCTTACCAAAAAAGTTTTCTTACTGTCCTGTACCAATTTAAAACTATCCCAATTGATGTTGGTGCGGTTTACTTTGGCTTCCATATCCCACATACCCAATGCGATATTGTAGGGAAAACCAAAATCTTTGGTCTGCATTGGCTCAATGCCGTAATGCTCGGCAAGTTTGGAAAGGGACTTGTAAAAATCCCTCTCCGTTTTTGCTGTTCCCTTACAAGCCTGTACGGATTGTGCCGTTTTCAGTTTAGGCAGAAAGGTACATTTCAGAATACCATTGGTAACATTGCTATCGGTACGGATTTCTGTTTGTCCTTTTGCACTTGGTTTGCGTCCTTTGGTCTTTGTAGCCAATTGGCGAACTCGCCCAACTGTCGGTGCAACTGCCGTTGCCGTTTCTGTTCGGGTATGCTGATAACTCCCGATATGATGTTGCGTTGCATAATTCATCGTTTTTGATTTTTGGATTAACCTTTTGTTCCCATTACGCTCTCAAATTTGTACTCGACTGCATCGTCTTTGATTTGTGGTGCAGATACTTTTGCCGTTGTCAGTATCGGGTACATATTGGCGTAAAAATTCATTACGGCTTCCACGCTCCAACGTGGTTCGGGGTCGGTCAGTCTGATGTCCTGTCCTTTATCTTTGAGTATAAAAACTCGCTCTAATTGCGTTGCTAATAACATACTATTCGTTTTTAATGGTTAATACTCGTTTTCTTCTTCCTCCGTTTCGTCTATGGGATAGTCGGCTGTAACTTCTTCTGCTTGTGGCGGTTCGGATGTTGCTTCTTCCATTGCCCCGAAAAGGCTCGGAGAGGCGAATTTGTCGGACAATGAAGTTTTGCGTTTGCGTATCTCGTCCGCTTTTTCAGGAAACTCGGTAATGTCGGGAACTTTCATCCACGCTTCACGGTGTTTGCCCTCTTTTTCCAACTCGTCCACCTTTGCCATACTTTCTTTGTACTTCTTGTCTTTGGCTTCTTTTTCCTTTTTGGCTTTCTCGGCTTTTTCTTTCTCCATTGCGGATTGTTTTTTGACTTCTTCCATTTGTTTTAGAAATTTTTCCATATCCACCATTACCCCCGAAATGGTTTGTATAGGCGTGGTTATCTGCTCAAAAAATCCCTCGTCAAACTCCTGTGGTGTGGCGTTAAATGTCAATGGGGGAATAAGTTTTTTGGCGTTATCTCCGCATTGCTCGTTATTGAGCAATACCGATACGATTAGGTTATTTTCTGCTCCTTTTGAAATGTTCAGTTGCAATACGCCTGTAAAGTCCAACTGCTGTATCTGATTGAAAAAATTCGTGTTCATCGTTCTGAAATTTTAATTGTTAATGATTGTTTTTTGAGTGTCGTCAGTTTTTCGTACATATCCGTCCAATACGCATTTTGCCGTTTGTCGAACTCGGAAAAACTTTTGTCCTTGTGCCTGTATTCTTTGTAATCTGCTGTTATTCTGATTGCTTCATCAAGGTCGGTTACTTCGATAGGGCAACCGTTCAAATCTGTTACTTTCATCGCTTTTCATCTTTTAGGATTACCATAGTATTGTAGTCAAAAGTATAGTCAAACGCACCGTTTGAAACCCTTTGCCGTCTTTGCAGTTCCACGCCCTCGTCATCCCAACCAAAGTCGGGCAGACCGTTTACCCTTGCCACAAGCTGTGCATTGCTAAGGTGCTGAAAACGCTCTCTGCAAAACCTTTCCAACTCCGTTTCTTCGGTGGTGGGATTGCACAGAATATTGAGGTCAAATTCTTCCGTCCAAAATTCTTCGCTCGTATGCTTGCCGTATGCTTTGTATATGGCGTTGCCACTACGGTACACGACAAGCCTGTAACAGTCCAACCGATTTTCGGGAACGGTAAATGTTTCCTGTTCCTCGTTTTCAAGTTCCACAAATGCCCATTCTTTACCTGCAAGTATTTCCTCAATGTCGGGTTGGTCGTCTTCGCTCGTTCTGTAAAAATCTACTGCGTTATCATAGTAGTTAAGGGATTGGAAATTGCAATCCTCTGCAAAAGGCTTAACGGCTTCCAATCGTTTTGCCTGTTCCTTTTTCCATTCTTCGGAAAGGTGGATTATTGCAAACTCGCAATTATCCCATTCGCTGTTGGTATTGGCTTTTACCAATAGGTGTGCTGTTGCTTTATCTGATAGTTTCATTGTTCTGAATTTTAATGTTGTTCAACTGATTTTCAATTTTCCGTTCCAACAAGGTTTCCAAAATCTCGTAATCACTTTCGTAGGTTTCGCCCTCGAAATGCCACACGGAATTTTCTTCGTCATACTCGTATTTATCAAAATCCTCATCGTCCAAATAAATATCCGTGAGTAGCCTGTCAGAAAATGTTGCCCTGCCAAATACCAAGCACCCCAATTCTTCATAGTCCTGTGTAAAATCTACTTTGTAGTGTTCTGCTATCTTTTGCAAGACTTCCGTATTGGGCGACCATTTTGTTTCATATTGAAAGGTGTCCGTATTGTCATAGTCTTGATAAATGCCGAAGAAATAACCTCCGTTGCTGTCTGCTACAAAGTCGGGCAGTTGTCCGCAACCCTCTTTTTGTTCCTGTTCTGCCATTTCTTTGAATAGCCGTTGTATCTGTCTGATTGCTTCGGGATTTCCCTCGAAAACAACCGTATTGTTGCACCAATTCGCCATATTTTTTGTTTTTAGTAGGCTACCACCGATTAAGGCGGTAGCCTGTGGTTATTTAATTAAGGTTTAGGATTTCCGCACCGTCCAATGCAAATGCGGTACACAATTCAAATGCTTTCTGTGATTTGAGTTGGGCAGTACCGCCCAATACAATGCTCTGTAACTTGGCTTCATCGTTCTTGTAACTTCTTACATTTTGATAGTAGCCTGTAACCGCATTGTATGCTCCAAACAAAGTGCCTTTTGTGGTCTGCATTTGTTGCGTGTCGCTTATCATAGCGTATGCAAATGCGTCCTCTACGGTGTTTTTGAACACGGTGGAAATTTCATCTTCCGCACCTTTCTTGATAAGGTCAAGCGTTTCCTTGTTCGGGCAAAGTGCCAATTGGATTAACTTTCTTACCTCTCGGTCTGTTACCTTTACTTTTGCCCATTCGTTGAAAATGCCCTCCAATTGGTTGCTCAACGTATTGGCAAGCCCCATAATCTTATGAGCGTTCTCGATACGCTGTTTTGCTCCCGAAGTGTGTTTGATACGCACCACATTGGTCATATTGCGGAGTGAAGCGTTAAGGGTATTTTGGCAGACGATACGGATAGGCGTAAACGCTGCGGTAATACTTCCGCTACCATCGTGCGAAGTGGTTAGGAAGATATATTTTTCCGTTACGTCATCGCCATTGCCTACACGGATATAGTCGGGCAGTTTGGCTGTGATAAAAATGCATTCTCCGTTGCCCAATGCTCCTGCGGTTTCGTACAGAATACCCTCGCCACCGCCTACAATGCTGTCAAAGAAATTAAAGGCTTCACGATTTTGTACAATGTGGTAATCCTTACCGACTACGCCCAATACTGCATTGTTGTCGGTGCGTATGTTGGCGAAATAATTGGGTACTTCCAATTCGTTACTGCCTATCTCTATGCCGTTGGAGGTTTCGAGAATGCCCGAACCTTTGGTAAACAGTGGGGATTTTACGACTTCGTAATCCAATCCTGCGTATTTGATAGCTTCCTCGCTTGTAGGGTATTGCTCCACGATTTGCCCCAAACCGTGCCATGCTTTTTGTTGTACGCTAAAGAATGAATAACGTCCTGTTCTCTCGTTGAAATTGATATTATGTGCCATGTTAAAATGATTTTAAATGTTTGAAATATTCGTTGTTAAAATGGGAGGTCGTCCTTTGCCTTGTTGTTGCTCGTTCCTGTGGTAGCTTGTGCAGTTTCCGATTTCTTGCCACCTCCGTGTAGTTTGATGTTTGAGGTATGGAAATTCAGCCCTGCGTGTGCTTCGCCGTCATTGCCTGTCCACGCCCTTGCACTTACCCTGCCTGTGAGTTCTACCAAAGTGCCTTTGGTGAGTATCTTCGCTACGTTCGGGCTAATCCAGTATGAGCAGTCGAAATAGGTTGTTTGCTCTATGCGTTCGCCCTGTTTGTTACGGTAGCTGTCGTTGGTCGCTATCGAAAAGTTTACTACTTGTTTGTCCTGTGACGTTGTGCGTACTTCCGCATCCCTTGTCAGTCTTCCTGTGATGTTCATGTTTTCTACTTTTTTGCGCTATGAAATTTGTTCTGATTTGATTTTTTTAGATTTATTCGGTAATGAGAGGAGGTGCTGAAGTTTCGTTTCACTCTGTTACCGTTTCCAATGCTGTATTTTTCCATTACTGACATTTTTTTTATTCGTCTAAAGAGCCGGAGTATGCTTTGTTTCGTTTCACGAGCATAAAAGGTTAGTGTTTAGCAGGAACAAAGTTTTGCCAAACAAATACGACCCGCATGGGTGGAGATTTTTTGGCAAACCCAAGGGGCATGACCTTGTTCCTGGGTTAAGAACACGATCATACCTTTGCTCTTGAAATGGAACAATAGGGCATACAGGCTTCTTTGAGTAAAAAAACAGTGGAAGCAATGAAGATGGTATTGGCAAATGGTTCCCAATGGATTGAAATAACACTTCCAATTGGTTGAATTTTTAAAACTCTATTTTTAAGTTGTGTGGCTGTGACAGCCACAGAGACAGAGGGTTGAAAAATCGTTTTGTGCGGGAGAAGTACCAGGGCAATATTTTTTAACCTTCTGTTTCAGCAGTAGACAAAAGCTCTTTTACAGAAGGGGAATAGGAGAGAAAAGTAAATGTGCTTTGGCTATAAAAAGTATAGACATAAAAAAAGCAGGACTTAATCCTGCTTCAATCTGACTGTTAAAAAATATACCCTGTTTTAAGCCATCACTTCTTCGGTATCATAAAATCCAAGTGGAGCTTCATTCAATAATTCTATTTCTTCATCTTCGATTTTGACAAGAAACGCATCTTCCATTGCCTTGAATTTAGGTGCTACCAAATCCATATCCTTACTGATTTTCTGGCTGGTAATCTTAGCATAGATCTGGGTGGTGGAAATATTCTTGTGTCCCATCATTTTGCTAAGGCTTTCAAGCGGTACGCCCTCGGTCAAAAACATGGTGGCAAATGTGTGACGTGCGGTATGGAAAGTAACTTTCTGTTCGGTAACAATGCCAGCTTCCTCAATAAGTTTACTGATATGCTTATTACAGGTCGCATTGGACGGAACAGGAAATATATAATCGCTTCTGGTAATGCCTCTGTATTTTTCAATAATGCGTTTGGGGATTTCCATCAGCCTTACGTTTGAAGCAACGTCAGATTTTTTACGCCTGCTGATAATCCACTGGTGGCCGTCGAAGAACGATTGAATATTGCTCCATTTCAGTTTCTTAATATCAATGTAAGAAAGTCCGGTAAAACAACTGAAAAGAAAGAGGTCTTTTACCAGTTCATATTTCTGTTTGGATGGGTTCAGGAACATTAACTTTTCCACATCCTCTTTTAGAAGGTAACTACGGTCGGTTTCCTCCATAGTGATCTTGTAATCATCAAAAGGATTATCCCGTAGCAAACCTTTTTTAATAGCCAGTTCTACCAGTGCAATAACGGGCATTGTATAAACCCAAACCGTATTGTGGGTACATTCTTTATCAATGCGGAGAAAGAAATCAAACTCCCGGATAAAATCGGAAGTGAGTTCCCGGAACGCCATATCCTCCCGATGGTACCGTTCCTTTATAAATTCGCTAAGATGATTGTAAACAGTGGTATACTTGGCATAGGTGCTTTTAGAGCGTTTCCCTTTAGCGACCATTTTTTCAAAGCCTTCATTCTGCTCCTTAAAGACTTTCAGTATGGCATCTTCCATCACACCGACACCCAGAAACGTGAGCTTTACCTTTTGTGCGGTTGCAAAGCCCTCGTGTTTTAGCATATCTTCATAAATCTTGTCGATACGGCCCCGTATGTTATCCAGCTTTTGATTAATACTCAAAGCTGTGGCACTCTTGCCCTCAACTCTTCCGTACTTCAAATCCCAATTATTGGGGTTTATTTCTAACTTTGTCCCGAAAGTCTTGGGTGTGCCATCAATAGTAATACGCCCCATGATCGGGGCATTACCGTTTTTTTTCAGTTCGTTCTTTTTCAGATAGAAAAGCAGCTTGAACGTCGATTTCTTTGCCTGCTCCATAACTCAAATGTTTAATGTTTAAAATTAAATTACATTGAGTTACAAGGGAATAGAGAATGCAGTGCAAAACACTGAAATATAACCTGTTAGGCTGTGTTATTACCTATGTCAATCGGTAACGAATTAGTAACCTAACGTTGTGTTTTCAAGCCCAAAACCTATCCGACACCGAGTTCCACACCAAGACTACTGTTTTATAAAGCGTTGTATTGCAATTGCTTTAACCGTTTTGCTTATTTTTGCTTTTATCTAATCTTTTTTTAAAAAAAAGATAAAAGTCTCAAAATTTTAAGATGTGAGGAAGAAATGGAATGGCTTTTCTGGTTATCCAGCATAGCGTCTCTCAACATCTTTAAAGCATTAGCGATATGATTTTCGACGGTACGCTCAGACAGATCAAGTTTTAAAGCTATTTCTCTATACTTTAACTTTTCAAACCTATTCATTTTAAAGATTTCACGGCATTTTAAAGGTAATTTTTCAATCTCGTCAAACAGCATTACAATTAACTCGTTCTCCTCATCTATTACCTCTGCCTGTTCTTCCGTAAACTCACTCAGCATCTTTTGGTGGTGTTGCTCCAGATTTTTCTGCCTGTTGATGTAATTGATTGAAAGATTAATTACAGAACGATATAAATATGATTTAATGGATTTGATCTGGCTCAGATCTTCAGAACGTTCCCAAATCTTAACAAATACATCTTGTACAATTTCCTCTGCTACATAAATATCTTTTACATATTTATCGCTCTCAATGAGCAGCTTTTTAAAAAATCGAGTGTAGAAATCCGTAAAGGCCGCTACTTGGCCTTTATCAAGCATTCGCTCTATGTTTTCTACTGTCTCTGTTCGTTGCACTCTGAAGGTTTCTGCTTTGGTGAATTCTAATATAAGAATTATAGCAAGTATGCAGCAGAAATTTTACAAATTATATACGATTTTAGAGAATTAAAATCTCGGATGTTCAAATATAATCATTAATTAACTGTAATAAGGTGAGATCATGAGATACACAATAACTCCTGTTACAGCAACATACAACCAAAGCGGATAAGTAATCCTTGCCAGCTTTTTATGCCTGTCAAAATTTTGTGCCAGTGCTCTTACATAAGTAACCAGTACAAATGGTATAATAACTACCGAAAGGCAGATATGTGTAATCAGAATGAAGAAATAAATATATCGTAAAACACCTTCTCCTCCATATTTTGTAGATTCTGATGTCATATGATAAGCTACATACATAGCCAGAAATAAAACCGACAGGGTAATGGCTAATTTCATTAAACGCTCGTGTAAAGTACGTTTGCCATTTTTTACCGCCCAAACGGCTAATATCAATACTATAGCAGTAATTCCATTAATAGTGGCGTAAATAGGGGGCAAAAATGTAAGCGGTTCTACATCATAACCCATTTTACGAAGGTTAACCCCAAAAAGCAAAGCAACAACCAAAGGTATGGCTATAGATAAAACAATAATCCACTTATTATATTTCTGCTCTATGTTATTACTCGTTTCAATCATTATCTACCGTCTTTAATATTTCTTAATTCTTCAGCTATTAATACTTTAATTTCATCTTCAAGTTTTGAAACTGCTTCTTTACTTGTTGCTTCGTAATATCCTCTAACCCTATGCTTGGTGTCAATCAGAACAAACATATTGTTATATACAAATTTTCCTTCGGCTACATTATAAAAAGCGTCTAATCGTAAACCGTTTCTAACAAACTGTTTAACTTGTGTGCTATCTCCCGTCAGCAAATCTATTGTTTTACCCTTTAGGCCAAAAGTTTTTGCATAGTTAGCCAAGTCTTGGGGTTGGTCATTCAAGTAATCTACACTCAGATTTACAAACTGTATAAGATGGTTCTTTTCAAATTCCTTATAAATATCCTTAAGATATTTGTTAGTAATGTCTATGCCATTGCCACTTGCTCTGGTATAAAATAAGTTCACAACTAAAACCTTATCGTTAAAGTTTTTCCAACTTACCTCCTCAGAGTTTTGATTGATGAACTTAAAATCATTAATAACATGGTAAATTGTATCGGGAATTTGCTTGCCTTTTACAGAGTGAAAAGTAGATGCTACTTGTTTTGGCCCAAAAATAGGCAATGGTTTATAGCGGTTTTCTCCTTGTTGCTGTAGCAAATAATATAAAAATCCCGGCACCAATAGTATGGTTGCCAGGATTAATATCTTTTTTGTTGGGTTGTATTTCATTACACTTTTGGCATATGCAGGTGTAAGTAACCACCTTCAATTAATAAAAGCGTTATGAAATAGATGATAAAAATAAATGAAATACCAAGTACCAACTGCAATCCAAATTTTTCAAATTTCAAGTGCATAAAATAAGCTACAATATAGTACGCTTTAAATAACGTTAAAGCAATATATACATAATTACCTACGGCTTGGGTCATATGATGACCTGGGATTGCCCATAACGCAATGATAAATTCTATAACGGTTAAGGCTAATAAGATAAAGAATACTTTCCAGATCCTGCCTTTGGTCATAGCACCGTGATCTCCATGATCATGTGCTTCTGCTGTATGTGTGTTATGCTCTGACATAATATCTTTCGTTGTTAAATTTTAAACCAAATAGAAGAAAGTAAATACGAATACCCAAACTAAGTCTACAAAGTGCCAGTATAAGCCTACCTTTTCTACCATTAAATAGTGACCGCGTCTTTCAAAAGTTCCATTGATTACCATACATAGGATAATGATATTGATTACTACCCCACTAAATACGTGGAAACCGTGAAATCCTGTAATGGTAAAGAATAGATTGGCAAACTGCTGTGCCGAAACTGCAGATATATCACCATCAAAGAAATGGCTCAGATCTTTAGGGATACTTCCCCACCAGAAACCTTCATGGTGTAAGTGTGTCCATTCAATAGCCTGACAGCCTAAGAACATAAAACCACCTATAATTGTAGCAATCATCCAACCGATTACTTCTTTTTTAGAATTACGGTGGCCTGCTTCTACTGCAAGTACCATTGTTACCGAACTCATGATCAAAATAAAGGTCATAATACCTACGAAAACCAACGGGTAACCATGATCAGCTATGCCTGGAATTGATTGAAATACAAGATCTGGGTCTGGCCAAGCAAACTTACTGAAACGTTGCGCACCATAATAAACCAATAATGATGAAAATGTAAAGGCATCTGATAGTAAGAAAAACCACATCATTAACTTGCCATACTCCACAGACCATGGCGAACGACCACCTGCCCATGGTGTAGTTTTAACTTGGTCTAATTTTGATAATGAATCCATTTAATAATTTGTATAAAAGTTTGTTAAAAATTTAACTGTTCAAAAGTAAAAAAACATACAGATATATCCATAATATATCTATAAAATGCCAAAAAATAGAGGCAATTTCCTGTCTATAAACCAATTTAGCATGCACTACATTTCGGTAAGAGCTTACCAATGCGCTTATCACCAATGCCAAACCTGCAACAATGTGCAACAAGTGCATTCCAGAAAGCAGGTAGATCATAGAAATAGCCGCATTATTATTGATTAGCACCGCACCACTCATGTATAAGCTGGTCCATGCCTGAAACTGCAAATAAGCGAAAGCAACCCCTAAAATTAATGTAATCCACAAGTATAACTGCTGCTGTTTTAACTGCTTATTACGCAGAGCTCTGGCAGCCAAAAATAAAAACAGACTACTTAAAACCAGTACAGCTGTACTGTACATGAAAGCATCTGGTAATACCAAACCATGGCCTTTACCTTTTGCCGCTGAAAAAACCAAATAATAACTCGTAAAACCGCCAAACATAATGGTTGAAGAAACCACGAACAACCACATCGCAAATTTGCGGGGTTTGGCATTAAATTCTATTGGAGCATTATTTTGTTGCATTGTATGTACCATAACTACTAAACTACTAAATCAAACAATAAAACAAGTTGCACTAACGGGATATAAAAGAAAGAGCAGAACATTACTTTCCTGGCGCTAGCCAAATCCTGTTTTTGCATTAACTGATAAGCATACCAGGCAAATATTAAACCCAGCACTAAAGAAACAGCAGCTATCACATATCCTCCAAATCCTAATATGGTAGGTAATAAACTTACTGGAATCAGAATCAACGTACTCATAAAAGTAATAGTTGCACTGGTTTTATCTCTTTCTTTAGTTGGTAATAATCTAAAACCCGCAAGCTTATAATCATCATCAACCACCCAGGCAATTGACCAAAAATGGGGGAATTGCCATACAAATTGAATTAAAAACAAAACTATCGCAATCTGATAATCTTTAGGAACATAACCTACTGGAGAATGGCCTATTGCAGCCAGATAACCAATAAGCGGAGGTAAAGCCCCAGGTATTGCACCTACAAATACAGCTACAGGTGATTTTCTTTTCAAAGGTGTATATGCAAATGCGTATAAAAGAATAGAGAAAACAGAGATTAATCCTGTTTCTAAATTCAACTTACCTAATAAAAAAGTACCTGTAATACCCATAACCAAACCAATTACCAAACCCTGCCCTGTAGTCATACGTCCGGCAGGCATTGGACGGTCTTTGGTTCTCATCATTAACTTATCAAGATCTTTCTCTATAATCTCATTGAAACTGTTAGCTGCACCGGTTACCAAGAAGCCTCCTATAATCAGGATCATCCAGTTATACCAGTTTATACTATCGGCCACAGCTCTATCAACCTGTATTTTAGAACCGATTAAAAAAGTAACAGATGCAGAAAAAACTACCAAAAAGGTTAATCTGAATTTTACTAATTTCGAGAAATCTGAAAAAAACTGTTTCAATTTTAATGATTTAAGTTGTCTTATAGGTTTTGGTTCTGTAAACCAGTAAATATAAATAATATTGTAAGCTAAACATCAGTGTTGCAAATAAGATGTGTATGGTTTGTGCGTATGGGGGTAATGCTAGATAAGACAATACAAAACCAGACATTAGTTGCACAATTAGCACGATCATGATATTGTTTGCCGTTATTAAAGGAGAGGCTTTGCCACTAAAACGATCTTTAACCATTTTATACACAATAAAATTGCTGATTGCAACCGCAATAGCCAGATCTCTGTGCAGAGAAAACACATTCCCTAATTTACTTATCCAGGTATTGCGGCCATTATAGCTCAATTCTTTGGCAATACTATCTATATGCTCTCTAACTTCTGTACCCAAAATAATCTGAATAACAGATAAGATTAAAGTAAAAGCCAAAAATCCTTTTAGCCACATGATTCGGTACATAATTACCGTAGGTTCCTGATACAATTGCTTAGCATAGTTATAAGTGTAAATTGCTATACTTAAGATTACAAGTGCTAAAAGCATATGAACAGTTACAACCCACTGCGTTAAATTAGTAGATACTACAATAGAACCCAGCCAAGCCTGATATCCAACCACAAAAAGGTTTAAAATACTTAATATTACTATTCTTTTAGCCTTATTTTTAAAAGTAAAAGAATAAACTGTGGTAAGCAACATAAATATTCCTAAGATTGCTCCCGATAATCTGTTAATGTATTCTGTCCAGGTTTTAGCTACATTAAATTCTTCATGCTCTAAAATAGATTTATCATTTCTGATACTGTTTGCCTGTTCTGTTTTGCCTAAACGTTCCAGATACTTTGCAAACTTCTCGTTTTTTTTCACCCTGCCCTCTACATATTTCTTCTCATAATCAGATGGAAGTTGCTTAACAGAAGTAGGTGGTATATACTGATCAAAACATTTTGGCCAGTCAGGGCATCCCATACCCGATCCTGTACTGCGCACAATACCTCCGGCTAAGATCACTACTAAGGTTAAGATGATAGTAATGAAATTAATTCTAATAAATCTCTTTTCAGATTTAGAAATCATTTCAAACACATTAGATATAAAATAAGGTATCTGTTAAGCCTTTTACTTTGCAGATACCTTATTACATTTATTACAAAGTAAGGTTACTATTCGTTGTTCTTACTCGGATTATTTTTTGCGTTCCATTCTCTCTGGATTTGTTCTGCCTCCGCATTTCCTTCAAAATCATGGAAAAGGTTAGAGTTCATGGTTTCAGAGAAAGGTGTGGTTTGAGGTATAAAGTCTGTCTCAGAACCTGGTTTACTGTAATCATAAGCCCAACGGTGAACAGTTGGGATTTCGCCCGGCCAGTTACCGTGTATACGCTCCACCGGAGTAGTCCACTCAAGTGTATTAGCTTCCCAAGGGTTTTGAGTAGATTTCTTACCTTTAAATATAGAATAGAAAAAGTTAAACAAGAAAGCTACTTGAGCTAAACCAGCAACAATTGCAGACCATGTAACTAATTTATTTACGGTAATCCATTTATGCATGAATTCAAACTCTGTAAATGCATAGTAACGACGTGGAACACCATCTAAACCTAAGAAGTGTAGAGGGAAGAATACCAAGTAAGCACAAATGAAAGTTATCCAAAAGTGTAAATATCCCAGCTTCTCGTCCATTAAACGGCCATACATTTTAGGGAACCAGTGATAAACACCTGCCAACATACCAAATATTGCAGCCGACCCCATTACCAAGTGGAAGTGAGCGATTACAAAATAAGTATCGTGTAAGTTAATATCCAAAGATGCGTTACCTAACCAAATACCTGTTAAACCTCCTGAAATGAATAACGAAACCATTCCGATTGCGAAAAGCATACCCGGGGTAAAACGGATGTTTCCTTTCCAAAGTGTAGCCAGCCAGTTAAAGGTTTTTACCGCAGATGGTACCGCAATAATCAATGTCGTAATCATAAATACACCTCCCAAGAACGGGTTCATACCTGTTACGAACATATGGTGACCCCATACGATAAATGATAATACAGTAATACCAATTAATGAATAAACCATCGCATGGTATCCGAAAATAGGTTTTCTAGCATTAACTGAGATTACTTCTGATGAGATGCCCATCGCCGGCATAATTACGATATATACCTCCGGGTGACCTAAGAACCAAAATAAGTGTTGCCATAAAATTGGCGATCCACCTTCGTTAGGCATGATCTGTGTACCAAAAACCATATCTGATAGGTAGAAACTTGTGCCTACACTACGGTCAAATATTAACAATACTACCCCTGCTACCAATACCGGGAAAGATAAGATACCTAAGATAGCTGTTAATAAAAATGCCCATATAGTTAAAGGCATCTTCCAGAAGTCCATACCCTTAGTACGCATATTTAATATTGTACTTACGTAGTTGATACCTCCCATTAAAGAAGAAGCTACGAAAAGCACCATACTGATCAACCATAAGGTCATACCTAAACCAGAACCAGGAATAGCTTTTGGAACAGCAGATAACGGAGGATATACCGTCCATCCTGCTGATGCTGGACCAGTTTGAATGAAGAACGACGACATCATAATCACACATGCCGTAAGGAAAAACCAGTAAGAAAGCATGTTTAAAAATGGCGAAGCCATATCTCTTGCACCAACCTGTAAAGGAATTAACAAGTTACTAAAGGTACCACTTAAACCTGCTGTTAACACAAAAAATACCATGATGGTACCATGAATGGTAACTAAAGCAAGGTAAAAATCAGGTCTTATTCTTCCTCCTTCAGCCCATTTTCCTAAAAATTGCTCTAAAAGAGGAAAGTTTTGATCTGGCCATGCTAACTGAATCCTAAACAAGATTGATAGAATCATAGCTATTACAGCCATAATGATACCAGTTATTAAAAACTGTTTCGCAATCATTTTATGATCCTGACTAAAAACGTATTTTGTTAAAAACGTTTCATGGTGATGTCCATGATCATCGTGATGCGTATCGTGTGTTGATATTGTTGACATAATAAGGTATTTCCAGTATTATTATTTTTTTAATGCAAGTTGATTTTCTGCCGGTGTTTTAACCGAAGCTGTAGCTGCTGTATCTGTCGCCTTTTCAGGAGTTGCTACAGGAACAGGTAAGTTAAATGCTTTTCTCAAACCATCGTTTAAATATGGTTTCTGATTTGTTAACCACTCTTCGTACTCTTTTTCAGAAACAACTCTAACAACTTTTTGCATGTTAAAGTGGTTGGTCCCGCAAATTTTAGAACAAAGTAATATATAGTGGAAATTAGGATCGCCTGTTTTAGCCTTCATTTCATCAGTTGTAATGGTTGGCGTAAACTCAAAATAGGTAGGCATACCCGGAACCGTATTTAACTGAACTCTAAAGTGAGGCATGTAGAAACTGTGGATAACGTCTTTACTGGTTAAAGTAAAACGTACAGCTTTGTTAACCGGCAATACAATTTCGTCAGCTACTAAATCGTCCTGGCTATTTCTATCATTGAAATCAATACCCAAATTATTGGTACTGGTAATTAATTTGTAGTTCTTTTTACCTACAATTCCATCTTTACCAGGATAGCGTATATCCCACTGGAACTGTGAAGAGGTAACCTCAATGCTCAGAGGCTTATTATTAGGGTCTTCAACTTTATGGAAAATAGATCTCCAGGTTAAAAAGCCCATTAATACCAATACAGTTAAAACTAAGGCCGGAATAATAGTCCAAATGCGCTCTATTGTATTGTTATGCGGATAGTAATAAGCTTTTCTTGCTTTATTGTATCTGTAGATGTAAGCAAATATGAATAATACAATATGCGTAGCGATGAAAACAACAGATGTTAAAATTAAAGTAATTTCAAACATCTGGTCTATTTTCTTACCATGTTCAGACGCAGCTTCAGGCAATATCATTTTGCCATGAACAGTATATTCAAAATATACACCGTATAATCCAACAATTAAAAATATCACAAAAAGAACCGCATTGATCAAATCCCAATTTATGCCTTGTGATTTACCCTGGGTCTCTCTGGTTAGCTCATAAACTTTTAAAGCTTTACCTACAATAGCGACGAATAAACATGCTAATAAGAACAGCAAAACATAAAAGATAGTAGACCTGTAAACCGGTTCCATATCTACTGGTTTTGCTATAGCGGCAGCTTCTTGAGCAAAAACGGCAGTACTCGAAAACAGGGTAAATATTACCGCTAACGCTGCCATTGTTTTATTACCTATTACTTTAATTAAACTCATTTTCTTTAAGTAGTACTAAGTACTTTATCTATTTCAATTATTATATTCTAAAATGCAAGCCAGTCTTACAAATGGTGATGTAAACTCTCTTGTAAGAAAGGGTGGTTTTTAGGCGCAAGGGCTTTTTTACTTAATGCATTTAATACAGTGAAAGTAAACAATCCTAAAAATCCTAAAGCAACTCCTATTTCTATAACTCCAAAACCGCTACCATCTTTAGTACCATGTTCAAAGATACCTGGCATGATCATTTGATAATAGTCAACCCAGTGACCGCATAACACAACTATAGAAACAAACAATAACATTTTCTCACTACGTTTGTTATCACGATCCATTAATAATAATAACGGAGCTAAGAAATTCATTGCAAGATTTAAATAAAACCAGAATTCATAGCTTTCAAAACGTTTATAGAAATAAACTGTTTCTTCAGACATGTTTGCATAATAGATCAATAAGAATTGTGCAAACCATACATAGGTCCAGAAAATTGAGAAACCGAATATCAACTGTCCTAAGTTATGCAAATGACTGTTATTTACCCAGCTCATATATCCTGCTTTTCTTAAGAGAATAAGAATAACTGCAATGGCTGCTAAACTACTTACCCACATAGCGGCAAAGTTATACCATCCAAACATTGTAGAGAACCAGTGTGCCTCTAAAGACATAATCGTATCAAAAGCAAAGATTGGAGTTGTAAAACCGTATATGACTAAGAATATACAAGAATTTTTAAAGCTTTTTCTGTAAGATTCTAAACCTCCGTTCAAATCTTCGTTATATGACCATTTGGCAACAGAATAAGCAAAGATTGAATAAATACCTAAAAACACAACTTGTCTGGTCATGAAGAAAGGTACATTTAAAAACACTGACTTACCAGCGATAAGGCTGTCATAATTTGGTGAGTTAGGATCAATTAATCCTTCTGCATGCCAGTGGTGATAAAGATTATGTGAATATAAACCTAAACCAATTACAAGCAGTAAAATAATTACAGCAAAAGGTAAGGTTTTAGCCATAGCTTGTGGTACACGTAAAATTGACGCAGACCAACCTGCCTGTGCTACAAATTGTACAGCCAGAAAAAATGCGGCCGACATACATACACAAGCAAAATAATAGGCCATTAGTAACAGGTTAGCAAAAGTACGTTCGCTAGCACCCGAAGCAAAGCCGTATCCAATAGCTGCCAGGCCAATTACAATACCTATTATACTTAGGTTTCTAACTTTTCCTGTAAACTCAAATTGTTCGGCTAAATTATAGTGATGAGTTCCCATTTATTTCTGCTTTTCTTATTTTATTTTTTGTAATTCCTGAACATACATTACTACTTTCCATCTCTCGGTCGGAGAAAGTTGTGACGCATGAGATCCCATTGCGTTTAATCCATACATGATGGTATGGTAAATTTTACCAGCCTGTAAATCTCTCATTAAGCCACCTCTAGATGAGTTGGCATCATCTCCATGATAAGCCGGCACACCAGATATACCTTTGTCTAATTTTACGATATGACCTTGACCATCACCTTTCTCGCCATGACAAGGCGCACAAAATACGGTATAAAAGTGCTTACCTTCTGCAAGGTTCTTTTCAGTTACCGGTAATGGGTTTACCAATGCCGCAGAAGCTTCATAACCTTCTTTGGTATTTGGCAATTCATATCTGTCAAAACCTATAGGATTAGTATTTGAAGGAGGCGTTTGCGCCGTTTGTCCTTTAAAACTTTCTAAATCTGGATTTGTAGTTGAAACTGGCTGATCCTGGTTGTAAGCAATTGGATCATACATATTTCTTGCATATTCTAAGCCTGTACTTTTCTTATCTCTACAAGCTGAGAACATTACTACAGCTGATAATAATGAAAAAGTGGCTAAAACTATTCTATTCTTATTCATAGCTAACATACTTCCTTTCATTGTACTTAACCTCTAGAGCTCCAGCACCTTTTAATAGTTCATCAATTTTAGCATGATCTGCGTTTTCTTTTGCATCAACCGCAATGATAAAACGATCATTCGTAGCGCGTAGATCCATTACTCTTGGTGCTCTTCCCGGAAATAAATGTGTTGATGCATAGTAAGAACCAACTAACCCGAAAGCACAGAACAAAATGGTTAACTCAAACGTAATTGGAATAAAATCTGGTAACGCAAAATGAGTTTTACCACCAATGTTTAAAGGCCAATCTACAACAGTTGCCAAATAAACTCCTGTAAGCATGGTTATTGTTCCGGTTATACCGAAAAAGAAAGCAGCAACGTCAAGTCTTGATCTTTTAACTCCCAGTTTTGCTTCAATACCGTGAATAGGCATAGGAGTATAAACATCATAAATAGAGATGTTGTTCTCCTGCAATTTGTCGATGCCATGCATCAACTCATCAGGATCGCCAAAACTGCCTATAATATATTTGATATTACTCATTGTTATAATTTTGCGTATTCTTCTTGTTTAACACTATCAAATTTTTCTAAAGACCCAATGTATTCTTTTACTTGTTCTTTATCCAAATGCCCCTCTTTGATCAGTTCCATTTTAGATTGCTCGCTTGCACTCTTCAAGATCATTTTAACCTCAGCAATAGCAATAGAAGGTAAAACTCTTAAGAACAATAAGAATAAAGTAAAGAATAAACCAATTGAACCCACAAATACACCTACATCAATCCAGGTAGGATAGAACATTGCCCAGCTCGAAGGAATATAATCACGGTGTAATGAAGTTACGATGATTACAAAACGCTCAAACCACATACCGATGTTTACCACAATAGATAAAATCCAGGTAGCAGCAATGTTTGTACGTATCTTTTTGAACCAAAATAATTGAGGAGAAATTACGTTACAAGTCATCATTAACCAGTATGCCCACCAATATGGTCCTGCAATACGGTTTTGGAACGCATACATCTCATAAGGAGATCCTGAATACCATGCGATGAATAACTCTGTTAAATAAGCCACACCTACGATTGAACCTGTTACGATGATGATTTTGTTCATCGATTCGATATGGAACATCGTAATATAATTTTCTAAACCTAATACTTTACGTACAACCAATAATAAGGTTAACACCATGGCAAAACCTGAGAAAATCGCACCTGCCACGAAATATGGAGGGAAGATTGTAGTATGCCACCCCGGAATTACCGAAGTTGCAAAGTCCATAGATACGATAGTGTGTACCGAAAGTACTAATGGCGTTGAAATACCTGCTAAAATCAATGATACCGCCTCAAAACGTTGCCAAGTTTTTACGCTACCTGTCCAACCGAATGAGAAAATAGTATAGATTTTTTTACGTAAGCCTGTTGCTCTGTCTCTGATCGTTGCGATATCTGGTAATAAACCTGTGTACCAAAATAATAATGATACCGAGAAATAAGTTGAGATCGCAAACATATCCCATACTAAGGGAGAGTTAAAGTTTACCCAAAGTGAACCGAACTGGTTTGGCAAAGGAAGTACCCAATATGCTAACCAAGGACGCCCCATGTGCGATACAACATAAGTTGCGGCACAGATTACGGCGAAAATGGTCATTGCCTCTGCTGAACGGTTAATGGAGTTACGCCAGTTCTGACGGAAAAGTAACAATACCGCAGAAATCAGCGTTCCGGCGTGACCGATACCTACCCACCATACGAAACCGGTGATATCCCAAGCCCAACCTACTGTTTTATTTAAACCCCAAGCACCAATACCGGTCCAGAAAGTATAACCAACCGCAAACACCCAAAGCGATGCGCCACAAAGCGAAACGATGAAACCAATCCACCATGCTCTGTTAGGTTTATTCTCTACTGGCAACAAAATCTCATCCGTAATTTGTGCATACGTGATGTTCTTGCCGGTAATTAATGGTTCTCTTAAAATTGATTCGTTATGTCCTGACATAATAATTTATACTCTAAATACAGCTGTTAAGCGTGCACTTCTTTTGTTTCTGAATCGATATTTCTAATTTTTGTCATGTAGCCAATTCCTGGTTCTACATTGATTTCCTCTAAAACATAGTATGTACGTTCGCTACGTAATGCTTTCGATACTTCTGAGTTAGGATCATTCTTATCTCCGAAGATGATTGCATTTGCCGAACAAGCTTGCTGACAAGCCATTTTAATATCACCATCTTTTAGTGCACGTTTCTCCATTTTAGCAGCTAATTTACCTGCCTGGATACGTTGAATACACATTGAGCATTTTTCCATAACACCTCTTGAACGAGTAGTTACATCAGGATTTAACACCAACTGCGTAAATTCATTATTTAAATAATTATCGAAACGAGAGTCGTTCCAGTAGTTAAACCAGTTAAAACGACGCACTTTGTATGGACAGTTGTTTGCACAGTAACGTGTACCTACGCAACGGTTATAAGCCATGTGATTTAAACCATCTGATGAGTGTACCGTTGCCAATACCGGACATACGGTTTCACATGGTGCGTGATCACAGTGCTGGCATAACATTGGCTGATGTACCACAGATACATTATCCAAGTTATCCATTTTAGCAATCTCTGTTTCTTTAGTTACATCATGACCTGTTTTCTCATCATTAAAGCTGTAATAACGGTCAATACGTAACCAGTGCATCTCTCTACGACGACGAACTTCGTCTTTACCAACAACAGGAATATTATTTTCTACGTTACAAGCAACTATACAAGCACCACAACCAGTACAAGCATTTAAATCAATTGCCATTACCCAGTTGTTACCCAACATTTCGTGCTTATCTGTAGTCCACAAATCATATACTTTATGTTTATGGTGGTTACCAGAACCTGCTGCCGGATCTTTTTGATAATCTTTGAAAGAAGCTTCACGTATTACGTTTCTTCCTTCAAAAGAATAGTGTGTTTGTGTTTGTGCTAATTCTTCTCTACCCCCCGCTGAAGCTAAGGTAGCAGTAGTAGCATATTGTAAAGTTCCGTTTGTAAAACTTACAAATGGATAAGCGTTTTTACCTACATTGTTACCTGCTTTACCTGCTTTGGTACGGCCATAGCCTAAAGCTATAGCGGCAGTTCCCATTGCTTGTCCAGGCTGGATCAATACAGGAAGAATAACTTCATATCCGTTTGCACCTTTTACAGAAACCAGATCAAACTCCTTGTAGCCTAATTTATCTGCCTGTTTAGGAGATAAAGCCAAGAAGTTATCCCAGGTTACTTTAGATACCGGATCTGGTAATTCTTGCAAGAAGGCATTGTTAGCCAGTTTACCATCACGCATTGGGATATTCTCATAAACCAATAACTCGATGTCTTTTTGTAAAGCCTTGCTGCTTGCTATAATAGAAGAAACTACGGCATCTAAAGCTAAGCTAAAGCCATAAGAAGAAGCTGCTTTAGGGGCTTTGGTTACCAATCCATCTTGTAGCAGATCATTCCATGATTTACCTGTTCCAGGTAAAATATTTTTCTCCCAGTTGCTACGTACATACTGGTAATAATCTTGTACCGGAGCATCAGACCAGATTAATAAACTCTGCTCTGGCTGACGTGAGTTGAATACCGGATTGATGGTTGGCTGTACAATTGAGTAATAGCCTTCGTAAGTATTGGCATCGCCCCACGATTCTAAATAATGAGGAGCAATAGCAACAACATCGCAGTTTTCAGCGGTTTCATCCTCTCTATCAGCAAAAGAAACTTTTAAACCAACTTTAGCTAAAGCTTCATTAAATGCTTTAGTATTAACAGCATCATAAGAAGGGTTCGCATCCATAAAGAATACTGCCCCTACTTCTCCTCTGTTCATCTCATTGATCAACTCTGCAAACTCTGCATCATTACCTTCATAACGTTTGCAAGGATTATCTATATCAATAGTGGCACCATAGCTACCAATAGCAACGTTAATGGCATTAACTAATGTTTGTGTAGACACATCATTAGAACCACAAACTACAAGCGCTTTACCTTTATTCTGGGTAAGTTCTTTAGCAACCAGCTTAATGGCTTTATCTGCTGTAGTGTTATTTGGTAAACCTGCTCCCGGTAAGCTGTTTCCTGTAATTGCATTATAAAGCGCAATTAAAGCAGGTCCCTGCTCTGATAATTTAACTGTAACACGCGTATCAGCGTTGGTACCCGTTAAACTCATACCAGTTTCGAACTGGAAATGACGAGACATTTTACCTTTTTCCAATGATTTGTAATTTCTGTTAGAAATGTACTGAGCAGTGAATTCTTCTCCACTGATCCATGTCCCTAAGAAATCGGCAGCAAAACTTACAATAAGGTCTGCCTTATCAAAGTTATATTTAGGCAATACGGCTTTACCAAAGCTGTTCTCATTTGCTTTGATAATACCTGTATATGAAACTGGATCGTATTGTACATGCTTTGCAGTTGGATATTTAGCTGCAAAATCAGCAATTACAGATTTAGCCGAAGGACTGTTTAAACTTGAAGATACAATACGGATTTTTTTGCCCGCAGCCTGTACCTTGTTCAACTCCCCTTTAACATAATCATCCAATTTAGCCCAAGTTGTATCTTCTTTCTTTAAAACAGGATTCTTCAGTTTAGAAACGTCATACAAATCTAAAACTGAAGCCTGAGCCTGAGCATCTGTACCATTATTGAAAACGCCTGCTTTAGGGTTTGCTTCAATTTTAATAGGACGCCCAACTACGGTTTTAACTAAAACGCTGTTACCTTTAAAGGTAGAAACATAATAGTTCGGGATACCAGGCACAACCTCTTCCGGTCTAATTAAATAAGGAATTGATTTATGTACCGGTGCTTTCTGACAGGCAGCTAAAGTTACAGCTCCCAAACCAAAACCTAACGCTTTTAAAAAGTCGCGACGTGGGGTTACCGTACTTAATCCTGCTTCACTTAAAACATCTTCTATTGGAAGCGGCTCAGCAAATTCATTCTTGTTATTTTCAAGAAACTCTGGAGTTTTATTTAACTCCTCTAAGCCTTTCCAGTATTTCTTATTGCTTTCCATTTAAGCTATATTACTGTTTATCGAACGTTCTTAACTAAACTCTTTATTAATAGTGACACTTACCACACTCTAAACCACCTAACATTGCCGGGGTAATTTTCTCACCTTTTTTGATTTTTTCGTGAGCAGCAATTACGTTAGCATAAAATGCATCGTTTTTCTTGTTAGAAATATCAGCTTCTTTGTGGCAGTTGATACACCATTTCATGGTTAATGGAGAATATTGATAAATCTCTTCCATTGTATTAACCGGACCGTGACAAGCGAAACATACAGGATCTGTAGGTTTTAAGCCTTTTTCTTTACGGATAGCCTCTTCTCCAACTACAACGTGCTGTGAGTGGTTGAAATAAGCAAAATCCGGCAAATTGTGAACACGAACCCATTCAATTAGCTTCTCTTTTGTTTTATCATAAGTTTGCTTATCGGCATCGTAGCCTAAAGCATTGTAAATCTTCTGGATTTCTGGAGAAATCTGTCCATCTTCAGTTCTGGCCTGAACGTTTTTATGACAGTTCATACAAACATTTAAAGATGGGATAGTAGCATTTTTAGATTTAAACGCTCCCGAGTGACAGTATTGACAGTCAATCTGGTTGATACCGGCGTGTAGTTCGTGAGAGAATTTAATTGGCTGTGTTGGTTGGTAACCAGTATGAACACCGGTTTCCCACATGCCCATCCAACCGAATGAACCTAAAACAATTACAAGACACAGTACCGTAAAGAAAACAAACTTCTTGTTTTTGAACAAGCCTTTAACACCTGTTACTAAAGAAACATTTTCTTCTTCAGCAATCTCAATACCTTGTTTCTCAAGAATTAAGCGCTCTAAAACTTTAATGGCTCTTCCTAATACAACTAATACAACTATCGATAAAACGATAATAGCTATAATACCCACGATAGAAAGGCTTGAAGCTCCTTCATCTTTTACAGCAGCACCCACAGCAACCTCTTTTTTAGGCTCACCTGCCTTAGCATAAGCAATGATGCTTTTAATTTGATCATCGCTCAAGTTAGGGAAAGTAGTCATTTCAGAAGGCGAGAATTTTGCCGCTTCTATAGCTTGTTTGTTACCCGAAGCTCTTAATGATACGTTGTCTCTAATCCACGCAATCAAGAAAGCCTCGTCTAATTCATTAACTTTTGGCGTTAAAGCCGGACCTGTTAAATCATGATCTAACGCGTGACATGACTTACATTTTGCTGTAAATAATGTCTTACCCTCCGCTACATCCTGCGCTTTTGATACAGTTACAATAAAAAAAGATAGCGCCGCCAAGATCATGGCCGACTTTCTAAACTTTTTAAATCCTAATGAGATATTTCTCATAATGAGTATTTTATGCTATAATTTGAAATAATTTTTTTGTTCTGAACAGTTTTCCATCGGTTTACCACTCAGAAATATTTGGACAAAAGTAATCTTTATTAAGTTATCAATGACACATTAATGACAGTGAAATACAATTTATAATCATTCTAAATTAATAAGAATTGTTAGCTTTAAAGGCATATAAGCACAATTTCAGTCTAATAATCCCCCCTATTTTCTAACAATTAATCAAATAAAGATTTTGATCTTTGGATTACTGTTTCAATATCCATGCAAAAATCAGAGGGGCCACAATTGTAGCGTCTGATTCTACAATAAATTTTGGTGTATTGATATCTAATTTACCCCACGTAATTTTCTCGTTAGGTACAGCTCCTGAGTATGAACCATATGAAGTAGTAGAATCTGATATTTGGCAGAAATAGCTCCAGAAAGGAATATTTTCCATTTCCATATCTTGATAAAGCATTGGTACCACACAAATAGGGAAATCACCAGCAATACCTCCACCTATCTGGAAAAATCCTATGCCTTTACCTGATGAGTTTTTCACATACCAATCTGCAAGGTAGCCCATGTATTCTATACCGCTTTTCATGGTAGTAGCTTTAAGTTCTCCTTTAATTACGTAAGAAGCAAAAATGTTACCCATAGTTGAATCTTCCCATCCTGGCACCACTATAGGAAGGTTTTTCTCTGCCGCAGCTAACATCCATGAGTTCTTTGGATCAATTTCGTAGTATTGCTCTAAAACTCCGCTTAAAAGCATTTTGTACATATATTCATGCGGAAAATAACGTTCACCATTATCATCTGCATCTTTCCATATTTTATGGATATGTTTTTGTAATCTTCTAAAGGCTTCCTCTTCTGGGATACAGGTATCGGTAACACGATTGTAATGGTTCTCTAACAAATCCCACTCATCTTGTGGACTTAAATCACGGTAATTAGGTACACGTTTATAATGAGAGTGCGCTACAAGGTTCATGATATCCTCCTCTAAGTTTGCACCTGTACAAGATATAATAGAAACTTTATCTTGTCTGATCATCTCGGCTAATGAAATTCCAAGCTCAGCAGTACTCATTGCACCCGCAAGCGTAATCATCATTTTACCACCTTCATCTAAATGGGTTTCGTACCCTTTTGCCGCATCCATCATAGCTGCAGCATTAAAATGGAGATAATTGGTCTCCATAAATTTGGATATTGGTCCTCTTGTAGTACTCATTATTTAATTTATTTTAATTGGCAAAAGTAACCAATTACTTTAATCTTTGCCAATCTATGTTGTTTATTTGTAACCTTACAGCAAGGTGCTCAAAACAAGTTAATTATAAAATTTTAAACGCATTTAAGCTATTTGTAATAGCTTTGTCCCTATGAAAAAAGTTGTACTATCCTTTTTAATGAGTATAAGCATATTGGTATGCAGTGCACAGGGCAAACTGATCAGAAAATTATTATCAAACGAAAAAGATACTACCCGTAAAGCAAGCTTTATGCCTGTACCTGTATTGGGTTATGCACAGGAAACAGGAGTTGAATTAGGCCTCGGCGCGATATATTCATTATATCTCGATAGGAAAGACACTTTAAATCGCAGCTCCAATTTTTACGGGATGGGATCTTATTCTACAAAAGGCACTTACAGCGTTACTTTAAAAGGAGATGTTTGGACAAAAGGTAATAAACATCATCTTATCGGCGACATTCGTTTTAAAGACATGCCCTTTAATTTTTATGGTTTAGGCAACAATACACTGGCTGCCAATGAAGACAAACTTGTACAACGCTCTATAAAAATGTTATTTGATGCTGAAAAGAGTTTCGTGGCGAAAAGTTATAGCGGAGTTTCTTTGGGTTTTGAAAATTATAGCTTTACAGATAAAATGGCTGATGGGATTTTTGCGCAAGACCCACTCATCTTCGATAAAGATGGAGGCTCTGTAGTATTTATAGGTGTATCACAAAGTTTAGATACACGAAACAGCAATAACTTCCCTACCAAAGGTTTTTTTGGCCGAATTTCGTACCAATATGCTCCCGATATTTTTGGAGGAGATAATTTTAAGGGTAGCCAGCTTAAGCTAAACTTACGCAGTTTCTGGTCCTTTACACCTAAAATAGTTTTAGGTGTACAAGCTATTTACCATACGGTTCAAAGCAATCATACCCCTTTTTACATGTTGCCGCAATTGGGTAACGATGAAATTATGCGTGGTTATTATGCAGGTCGTTACCGCGATGAAAACCTGCTTCAGGGACAGGCCGAGATACGTTACCGCTTTATGAACCGTTTTGCTTTTGTGGCTTTTGCAGGTTTAGGCAAGGTATTCAACAACAACGAAGTAAATCTAAACCATTTCAAGCCTAACTATGGTGTTGGAGGCAGGTACTTTTTTGATACGGCCAAAGGTTTAAGTGTACGTTTTGATTATGGTGTAGGCGAAAAACGTCCTGGAGAAAAAAGGCAGACAGGCTTTTATATTGGCTTAGGCGAGGCATTTTAATAGCCATCCGCAAAATGTTAGAGAAACGCTAAGTAAAAATATACGTGAAAATTAAACACTTGCTTTATATACTAAGATAAAGTTTAGATATTCGTTAAAGTTAACTAAATCTTAAATTCGTATATGAAACAGTTGTTGCTGCTCTTATTTCTTCCTTTAACCTTATTTGCGCAAAAATTAACCCCAACCGAAATTTCCAGTTTAGAAAAACAGGCAAAGCAGGTACAGATCATCAGAGATAAATGGGGAATACCGCATGTATACGGCAAAACAGATGCTGATGCCGTTTTTGGCCTCTTATATGCGCAATGCGAAGATGATTTTAAACGGGTAGAATTAAACTATATAGAAAAATTAGGCAGGTTATCTGAAATTAACGGCGAAAAAGATCTTTTTAACGATTTACAGATTCGCCTGTTAATTGACAGTGCCGATGCCATTGCTGATTATAAAAAAGCAGCACCGTGGTTAAAAAAATTATTAGATGCTTATGCAAACGGCATCAACTATTACCTGTATAAAAATCCGCAGGTAAAACCCGCTTTATTGACCCGCTTTAAACCTTGGTATCCTTTTTTATGGACAGACGGTAGTATTGGAGCCATTAATACGGGCAATCTTACTGTTGCCGAACTTAAACGGTTTTACACCAACGATCATGAACCAACAGCTTATATTCCCGAAATAAAAGATCAGCAAAGTGGTTCCAATGGTTTTGCATTCGCGCCTAAGATTACCGAAAATGGAAAAGCAATCTTATATCTTAATCCGCATACCACTTTCTATTTCAGGCCCGAAGTACAGATACACAGCGATGAAGGCTTAAACGTTTACGGTGCGGTTACCTGGGGGCAGTTTTTTGTGTACCAAGGCTTCAATGATTTCTGTGGCTGGATGCACACCTCTAATAACGTAGATATTGCAGATATGTATGCAGAAAAAATTACCAAAACAGGGGGAAATATTTTTTATGAATATGACGGGAAAAAACATCCGGTAAAAATTAAAAATGTAGAAATTAAATATACCGAGAATGGCCAGCTGAAATCTAAATCTTTTAAAACTTACTTTACCACAAACGGACCTGTAATGGCCATAAGAGATGGTAAATGGATCACATTGCGGCACCAGAACAGAAACCCCGAAAGTTTGGTTCAAAGCTGGGTACGTACAAAATCAAAAAGTTTTGATGATTATAAAAAAGCAATGGATTTACGTGCCAATGGCTCAAACAATACGGTATATGCAGATGCAGCAGGTAACATTGCCTACTGGCATGGCAATTACATACCCATAAGAGATATCAAATACAATTGGGCTGAGGTAGTAGATGGTTCTACTTCTGCAACTGCCTGGAAAGGTTTACACCCCGTAAGCGAAAGTGTACACGTTTACAACCCCATAAATGGCTGGTTGCAAAACTGCAACTCAACACCGTTTACAGTAGCAGGTGCAAACAGTCCTAAAAAAAGCGACTACCCTAGTTACATGGCTCCAGATGGTGAAAATTTCAGAGGCGTATCTGCTTTACGTTTATTGAATAGGCCTGTTAAGTATAACATGGATAAAGTGATCGCCATGGGATACGACACTTACCTTTCGGCATTTGAGGTTTTATTACCTGCACTCATCAAAGCTTATGATGGTTTACCTACAACAGATAGCCTAAAGAACACTTTAAAAGATCCTATTAACATTCTAAGAAAGTGGGATTATTACAGCGCCGAAAATTCTGTCGCGGCTGCTTTAGCTATGGAGTGGGCCCCTCGCTTAAACAGCATGATACAAAAGGTATATATAGATCCCGAAGAAAAAGACCAGGTTACTTCTACAACTGCATTTGCCCAAACCGCAAAACCTGCAGATTTATTGATACCCCTAAAAGCCACTATCAATAATTTAAACGAGCGTTTTGGCAAATGGCAGATAAGCTGGGGCGAAATAAACCGCTTTCAGCGTTTAACCGGAAACGTAGATGAACAATATGACGACAACGCACCAAGCTTGCCCGTGGCTTTTGGCTCGGGCATTTGGGGACAATTACCTTCATACCGCAGCAGTATGTTCAAAACCAATAAACGTTATGGAACAAGTGGAAACAGCTTTGTATGTGTGGTAGAATTTGGCGACAAGATAAAAGCAAAATCTGTTTTAGCCGGTGGAAACAGTGGGGATCCTAAATCTAAACATTTTAACGATCAGGCGCTGATGTACAGTAAAGGACAGTTTAAAGACATCTATTTTTATAAAGAAGATGTACTAAAAAATGCAGAGCGGATTTACAGACCAGGAGAATAATTAAAGCACAGGCGTTTGCCTAAATTGAAGTTCATAAGGATTTAGGCAAACGCTTTATTATCCTGCAATACCTGCTGCAGCATTAATAGTAAGCGCAATAATACAGGTATTGAACACAAAAGAAATTACACTGTGCCACAAGGTCAACCTTCTCATTTTGCGAGTAGTTACATCAATATCAGACACCTGAAAGGTCATACCTATTACCAGTGAATGGTAAGCAAAATCTATGAAATCAGGTTCGTCATCATGCGGAAATTTTAATCCTCCCTGTATTTTATTACCATGCATCTCATAATACAGATGGGCATAACGTATAGTATAAATGGTATGTACCAGAAACCAGCTTAAAAACATCCCCAACATCCCTAAAACAAGATATAACCAAGCATGACTTTCATTCACTTTGGCCTTGGCTATCAAAATGAATACGGCCAGTAATCCTGCAAAAGTTGCGAGTAATACCACCAAGAAAATAGCAGCCCTACCCCCATCCTCAATATTTGCATGTTGCTGTGTTTGTTTAGGTGTGGTATGGTTAAATATCCACCAACTGGTAGCAATCTGCACAACACAAAACATAATCCATCCAGCCATAAGCCTACTGATCAGATCAAGATCAAACATTTCGCTAATAAAAAACGTGAATATGCCGCAAGCAACACTTATGGCAAAGCGTTCTCCCGCTTTCTGTTTTTGTATTTTGCTCAATCCTGATGTATTTTTCATATCAGTACTTTAACTTAAAATGTTCTTTAGCCTGTCCTTTTCTAAAATAAACCAGCCCGATCCAAAACAAATCTACGGTTACCGTTACTTTTGGATGGGCTTTAATTTCGGCCCAAGCTTCTTTCATACCCTGGCTCCAGTAAATATCATCAAAAATAAGCAGGGTATCTTCATGTACCTTAGATAAGCACCAATTAAAATAATTCAATGTAGCTTCTTTGGTGTGGTTTCCATCTACGTACACAAAATCTAATTTTTTTCTTGATGCAATAGCATCTGGTAATAGATTATCGAAATTACCTACCTGCAACTCTATGTTATCTAATTGCAGTTCTTTAAAGTTCTGTGCGGCAACAGCGGCTGTTTGCGGGCAGCCCTCAATAGTTAAAATATCTGCCTTAGGACAGGCTTCCGACAAATATGCTGTTGTAATTCCCAAACAAGTACCCAGTTCTATTATATTTTCTGGATGGTGGTCTTTTGCCAAACGATGAATAAGCTGCGCTAAACGGGGTGTTTTCAAGGCATTTTTTGCAATCTGTTTAACTTTCTTTGTACGATTTTTATTGAGATGAGATCCTGCCCCTAAATCGGTAACAGTTATCAGTCTATCGTCATTTAACAGCTTTTTACGTTGTGTTTCTATTTGCTTGTATTCGTTTTTCTCTGAAAAATCGTAAATTACCTCATCTGCCAGTTTGTAAACAAAAGGCGAATGTGTTCCATGCCGGCTTTTTGCTGTTAAACGGTGCTTAAAAAAATCTGTAAGGAAAGTTAAAACCATAAACAAAAGTAAAGACTGAACTTGTAATTGCATAATAATGAAAAATTTTGCTGAGATAGATGCGTTGGTAAGATTGCTTGATGATCCTGATGAAGAGGTTTTTAAGCATGTGGAGGAGCGGCTGATCAATTATGGCAGCGAGGTAGTTTCTTATCTGGAAAATGCATGGGAAAAGTCTTTAGATACCGTGATGCAGGATCGCATTGAGAACATTGTACACACCATACAGTTTAACAATGTAAAATTAGATCTGAACTTATGGTATCAAAGTGGTGCTTTTGATCTGTTACAGGGTGCCCTGATCATTAACCGCTACCAATACCCTGATCTGGATGAGCAACAGGTAATTAACCAGATAGAAGAAATAAAACGTGAAATCTGGATGAGCCTGCAATATGAGATGAGCTCTATTGAAAAAATAAAGCTGATCAATCATGTTTTTTATACTCAGTTTGGATTTAGTGGCAATACCAAAAACCATCATGATCCGCAGAACTCTTACATCAGTCAGGTATTAGAGAGTAAAAGAGGAAATCAGATTTCTTTAGCTATCATCTATGCTACTTTAGCGCAAAAGCTTGATATCCCGGTTTATGGTGTAAATCTACCCCAACATTTTATTTTAGGTTACATAGACGAGACCAATCCCGATAAAGAAAAGGCTGTACTGTTCTATATCAATGCTTTTAATAAAGGTGCTATTTTTGGCAAACATGATGTTGACCAGTTTTTGCGCCAACTCAATTTAGAACCGCAACCGGGTTTTTATGCACCTTGCAGTAATACCGAAATTGTACGTCGTATCATTAGGAACCTGATTTCTGCTTACGAGAACTTAGGCGCGGCAGAAAAGGTTGCCGAGCTGAAAGAATTGCAGGAGGTTTTATCTGAAGATATCTGATCTACGCTGCAGTTATCTCTTTAAAACTTGATTACATTCAGGGCTTTATCAATCAAAAATCCTTGTGCAACTTTTAAGTCAAACGAAGCTTTGCGTTTTGCCTTAAATCTAATGATAAACAAATCTTGTGTGCCTTCTAAAGTCTCCTTATTTCCTATATTCACAAAAGTGGGATATAACACCTTATTGCCATTGGTATGTAACCTATCGTTGGTAAGGTTATCCATTTCTTTTATGTTCAGTGGTTTTATATCTACAAATTCAAAATCTTGATTGGTATAAGGCAATGCAAAGCTTAAAGCATTTACAGCTTTTAATCCTGATCCTTTTACAGTTATTTCTGCCATTTCATCTTTATTGTATACAGCCTTATTTCCGGCAAACTCTATTTTACCTTCTATTTTGTCTGCTCCGGGTTTTGCACCTCCGTCAAGCTGCGTTGCCACCACTGAAATATCATAGGCATCTATTATTCCATTATGGTTCATATCTCCATTGCTGATATAGCCTTCAAAATCAGCATCGCCTTTACGTAACCCTGTATAATTTGTATAAGAGATCAGGTCGTTACGGTCTATTTTTCTATCGTTGTTGATATCTCCCGGCAAATAACTTTCTGTTCCCGCCACTTTAAATACATAAAGTTCACGCCCTGAGCCATAGCCCCCAACCCCTTCAGTAAGGGTAATTTTTAGGTAACGTGCACTTGGATGTTCAGGAAAATTAAAAATCTTTACTTTATCATCTCTTTCCCAGTTAAACGGTCCTACTTCTGTCCAGGTTTCTTTATCATCACTGTAATAAACCTTTCCTTTTAGCCATATACCATTACCTCTTCCGCTACGTGGTAAATAATGCAGTTTATCCAGTTTATTAATACTTTTCAGATCCAGTATCAGGTCAAACGGAACAGCTTTGGCTCCCCATTTGGTATGCCACATACTGGCCTCGTCAAAATCAAAGAGATTTTCTATTTCTTCACCTTCCTGATTTTGGGCTGTGGTTTGTGCTATAATACCCTTAACAGCGAATTGTAAGGGATTTACTTTTGTTTTGGCATTTATAGTAACCCATTCTGAAGTTCCGCTCTTGTTTACGGCTCTTAACCTGAAAGTATAACTTGTTTCGGGTTTTAAGCTTTCAAATAAAAAGCTTTCATCTTTGATATGGGTATAACGCATCTGGTTAAACTCAATCTCGTAATAGTCTGCGTTGCTTACTTTATCCCAGCTTGGTTTTAAGGCATAAGCTTCTGTGTTGACATCAGAAACTAGTGCATTTTGAGGAATACTCAACGCTTCTGTTGATTTCTTCAACTGATCTGTAGGATTAAACCGATACCCTGAAATACTTAACGTTACTGGTGTTGTGGTAACATTTACTGCATTTACTTTAACCCATAACTGAGGGTTTTTAGTCATCTCAACCTTTTCAAATTCACTACCTTTTGTGGCAAATTCATTAAAGTTAGGATGCGTGTTATAGTAAAATACATTCTGACCTTTTGTAAAATCATCTATGTTGTTTACTTCGCTTAATTTGATTGTTCTACTACCGGCTTTAACCGCTATTTGCTTGGGTTTATCCGTAACATTTACTTTAAACCAGGTTGATTTATTCTTCACAAAACCATCAAAATTACCTTTGGTTACATGAATAGTTATAACTGCTGTTTGCTGGTTCAGATTACTTTCAATCAAGGTTGTAGTGCCCTGTCCTCTTTTATAATTTTCGGTTTTCCCATCATCATCATAAGCCATAAAGCTACTTTTACCATATGGATAAAGCTCATAAATACGGGTATGCTCATCAATATCTTTCACATGGTTATTAGGGTTAACCATTGGAATAATCGCGCCTGCTTTTACAAATACAGGCAATTTCCATAAAGGCGCATCAAAACTGTTAATCACCACGCCGCCTTCATATTTTTCACCTGTGAAATAATCATACCATATGCCTTTTGGCAAATAAATGTTGTTACGAATGTCGTTACCTTTTTGATCAGCCTGAGTTGGCTGATAAATAGGTGCTACCAGAAAATAAGGCCCGTACATAAACTGATATTGCGTGGCAACGCCTAAGGTATAGGTATTTTGATCTGCTAAAAACATAGCCCTGATGATAGGTAAGCCTTTTACAGCTTCTTTGGCTATGCTGTAAGTATAAGGTAATAAAGCCGATTTGAGCTTTAAATAGTTACGGTTAATAGAGGTTACGGGTTCGCCCAATGCTTGCGGATATTTTTCATTGGTTCCCCATCCATCCATATTCAGCTGCATGGGTGTAAAGGTTTTCCATTGAAAATCGCGGGTGTTTACTACCGGATTTTGTCCACCAAAAATACCATCCATATCTGAAGTAATATTTGGCTGACCTGAAAGTCCTGAACCAATGTAAGTAGGGATGTGAAAACGGATGTATTCCCATACACCTCCGGTCTGGTCGCCTGACCATATGCCGGCATAACGTTGCGTTCCAGCCCAGCCATCAAGTGAAATGATAAAAGGTCTGGCATGATTTCCATACTCAGGCATGATCTTACCTACATCGGCTACTCCATTTAATCCAAAAGAATAACCCGCTCCTACCCAGGCTACATCTGTTTTTAGCACTCTTACACCTGCATCTCTCACTTCTTTGATAATATCACGTTGTAAAAGCGGACTGATATCTTCTTTAGGGTGCAGATCAGATTGTGTCCAAAGCCCAATTTCTACCCCATTTTTACGGGCATACTCTCCAAAGCTTTTTAGATTTTGGATATTACCCTCTAAAGTTTCTGTTTGTCCATAGCCTGCACCATAACCATCGTTAGGGAGTATCCAGCCCAAGGGCATGTCATTTTTCTGATAGCGGTCTATAACGGCGCGTGCAGAAAACTGATAATTATTTTTTTCTCCATTTAATGATTCTTTAATACCGCCATTGTCTTTCTGGCTTTCTTTGTATTTTTTGCCATCTTCAAATAAAATTCCCTTCTCGTCTTCTTTCCAGTAATCGCGGTTATAAGCGTTCAAATGTCCCTGATAAAAAGCGAATTTTGGCAACAGTACAGGATTACCTGTTAGCTGGTAAAAATCATTTAGTAAAGCTTCAGGTTGTTGATTTACCATGAAGAATACATCCAAGTAATTGGTTTCATGGTAAGCTTTTACAACCGATTTATTTTTAGAACCAAAATCGTATTTACCTTTTTTAAAGGTGTACCACATTAGACCATAACCCTGAGTTGACCAGTAAAACGGTGTTGGAGAAGCCACTCCTCCGTCTGTCCAGCTGTTCTGGTTTTCAATGGCAATCATTTTTCCTTTATGAGAAAAACGGCCGTTTTGTACGCCACCTCCGTAAAAATATTCATCAGGTTTAGCTTTAATACTTAAGGTAACTTTGCCGCTTTCAAATAAAACTGGTTCGGCTTCTTCTAAAACCACTTTTTTGGTTTGGAGATCAACCAATTTAAAAAGTGTACTGGTTTTATTAAAGCTTAGACTAATGCTTGGTGTGCTAATCAATATCTCACGTCCGTTATCTGTTAGTTTTAAGCTTGAAACAGGTTTACGGGGCTGATCAACTAAAATCTGTGCTTCGGGCTTGGCCTGTGGAGCTCTCATTGCTCCGCCGCTGTTATCTTGAAAAAGCCTGAAAATATGATTGCCATAAAAATCGATTAACAGCTTATGTTGATTTACAAGAGTAAGCTCTATTGTGGTTGCATTCGATTTTTTTGCATTGACAATTCCATTGGTTTGTGCGTACAGATATTGATTTTGCAAAATCAATAAGCCCGCTAAAAGAATCGGCAACCTAACCATATTTAAACCAAATACATTCAATACCTTTTTCATATTTTCAAATTATGAGAAGTAAATTTAAAGGTTATGATATGAACTAACTGTAAAAATTCAGCATTAGCTAATGGTAGGGAAAGAAATCCCTTTTATTTTACTATAAAGCTCTACCGCGTACAGATCTGTCATACCCGAAACAAAATCCAGTGCGCTCTGTATTTTAGCATAAGTATTATCTTCCTTATGCAAGAATTGCGGAGGTATGAGTTTTATTAATTTCTCGTAGTAATGGGTATCGTTATTTACCAATGCGGGTACAAATTCTTCCAATAACCCGGCCATTACTTTATAACCTGAAACTTCTTTTTGGATAACCGATTCGTAATTATAGATCTTTTCAACAGAAATTGCCCCAATCTTATCCCAGGTATCAGAAAGCGATGGAGGTAAACTATCAGTTAGACTTTGGTTAAAAGTTCCATTCAAAAATTCAGTCTGTTGCTCAAAAAATATTTCAGAACACTCAGCAATTAAAGTATTAATGGCTTTTGCTCTCAACAAACTAATCTTTGCATCATTATCTTCAAATTCGTTCTTTAATCGCTGTTCCAATCTTTCATCATTGCAAAGCGGGATTAAAAGATCTTTAACAGTTTCATAACTGAGGATTTTTAACCGATGTGCATCTTCCAAATCAATAATGCTGTAGCAAATATCATCCGCAGCTTCTACTAAATAAGTTAAGGGATGACGTTTGTAAACCAAGGGCTGATCTGATACTTTTTCTATACCCAGTTCTTGAGCAATATTACGATAAGTATCTATTTCAGTATAAAAGAACCCGTATTTTTTGGTATAAATATTGGCTTTGTTATGACCAGCAATAGATTGACAAGGGTATTTGGCAATAGCTGCTAAAGTAGAATACGTTAAAGCATAAGCACCATTTCCTTTTCCGCTAAAAGGATGTGTTAAAATACGCAGCGCATTTGCATTTCCTTCAAACCGCACAATATCGCTCCATTGCTCTGTGGTAACCTTGCTTTGGTATTGCTTGCCATCGCCATCTGTAAAATATCTTGATATGGCCGCTTCTCCCGAATGCCCAAAGGGGGGATTTCCCATATCATGTGCTAAAGCAGCAGCAGCTACAATATTACCAGCCTCGCTCATTAAAGGCAATTCCTCATCAAGATTAGGATTATGCTTTTTAAGTTTGTTGTAAAAAATACGGCCCAGAGAACGGCCCACACTGGCCACTTCTAAACTGTGTGTTAAACGGTTATGCACAAACACACTGCCCGGCAAGGGAAAGACCTGTGTTTTATTCTGCAGCCTCCTAAAAGGTGAGGAAAAAATTAATCGGTCATAATCTCTTTGAAACTGCGAACGAGCTTCATCTGTATCTTCGTGCCTCTTGGCATGTCCCCATCTTCTTGACGACAACAGGTGTTTCCACTCCATCATAGCGTATATTTTGAGCGGCTAAACTAACAATCTTTTTTCAGAGTTTCATTTTGCTAATGAAATCGTTAATAGCTTTTTCAACACCGGGTACATCTTTAGAGGTAATATATGAGCCGATTACATGATTTTGTGTATTAGGGAGCGCAACTTTCATTTTTTTATCTTGCTGAGTGCCCAGCTGGTCGTACATCTTAAGCATAGCGTTAACCTTCACTACCGGATCCTGATGTTTGTCATCTTTAAAATAATAAAGTAATAAAACCGGTTGATGCACTTGAGCAAACAGCTCTTTATGCATGGTTGTTTCTACCAGTTCCTGTAACTGAACTACCGATTCCAAACGATAATGAGTGTACCAGTATTTGCGGTACAGTTCATTATTGCCTGAAGTTTTACGTTCTTTTCCTCCCTCTACCAGACGAGCCATCTGCAAGCCCCAGGGCATGGTTAGTAACCAAGCTTTATTATCATTGATAGCGATATTTGGCGAAAGTAGTATGATGCTGTTCACTTCAGGATAATTTGCCGCCAGTTGTAAAGCCAAAGTACCTCCTGTTGAGGTCCCCACTAAAATTACTTTTTTGCCCAATTGCCTGCCTATAGCATAAGCTTCTTTGGCCGATCTCCACAAGCGCTCTGCCGTAAAATACTGCATAGGTGAAATAGTATCAATACCATGATCGGCTAAACGGCTGAGGTAAAGATTTGCCTTTAAACGTTTGGCTAAGTTCAGGTGTACCGGACTGCCCTCTTCTTTGCTAGCAGAAAATCCATGCAGATAAACAATGGCGTACTCTGTTTGGTTATGGGCAGAATCTGCCCAAATAATTTCTGCTTCATTTCCAGGTTTAATTTTATGCTGCTGATCATTCTTCTGAATAAACCTTGGCAATAGATCTATAGAAGGAACAACAGGTAAAGCAGTATTATATATAGGTTGCGAAGGTCTTGGCCCAAAAAAGTAAACCGCCAAAATAATGGCTATGAATGCAATGGATAGCTTTTTATAGTTTTTCATAGTAATAAGTTACATAAAAATACGCTTTTGGAGGAATTTAACTAAGTTTGCAATCAGATTTTTAACATGAAGCCCGGATTAGACCAGATTAAGCAACCTATTGCAGCAGAAATCGATGCGTTTGAGATCAAGTTTAAAGATTCGATGCGCAGTGATGCGCCCTTACTTAATAGAATTACCCACTACATCGTAAAAAGTAAAGGCAAACAAATGCGTCCGATGTTTGTATTTTTTGCTGCTAAATTATGCGGAGGTATACAGGAATCTACACATCGCGGAGCGGCCTTGGTTGAATTGCTTCATACTGCCACACTGGTACATGACGATGTAGTTGACAATGCTTATGAGCGCCGTGGTTTTTTCTCAATCAACGCTTTATGGAAAAACAAGATTGCCGTTTTAGTAGGCGACTATCTGTTAGCTAAAGGTCTTTTACTCTCGGTAAACAATAATGAATTTACTTTGTTAAAAATAGTATCCGAAGCGGTACAACAGATGAGTGAAGGCGAATTGTTACAGGTTGAGAAAGTACGCCGAATGGACATTAGCGAGGAGCTTTATTTTAACGTAATCCGTCAAAAAACGGCGTCGTTAATTGCTTCATGCTGTGCCTGCGGAGCTGCATCGGCTGGAGCTGATGAAGCAACTATCGAAAAGATGCGCCTCTTTGGTGAAAAGGTGGGTATTGCTTTCCAGATCAAAGACGATACTTTTGATTTTGGAACAGATGATGTGGGCAAACCTTTAGGCATTGATATTAAAGAAAAAAAGGTAACCTTACCTCTGATTTATGCACTTAACCATAGTAACAGAGCAGAACGTAAACATATTATCAACCTGGTAAAAAATCATCAGGACGACCCTAAGAAAATACAGGAAGTTATTGATTTTGTGAACAGCAAAGATGGTGTACATTATGCCAACCAGAAAATGCTCGAATACCAGCAGGAAGCTTTTGAAATTTTAAATCAGTTTTCCGAGAGCGATGCCAGAGTCGGATTAGAGCAATTAGTTAGATATACCACCGAGAGAAAAAAATAATGTCGAGCGAACTTTTATTCATTACAGGCTTCTTACTTTTTATAGTACTGATCCTTGCACTTGATTTGGGCCTTTTTAGTAAAAAAGACCATGTGATCAGTTTAAAGCAAGCAGGCATTATGAGTTTTGTAATGGTCATATTGGCATTGAGCTTTTACCTGTTGTTGGTTTTAAAGGGTGAATATCTACACGGCATTCATGATTATGGTAGTTTAGCAGAAGTGGTAAAAAATCATAAGCATCCCATAGAGTTAATTCCAGGTAATTTTGATGCAAGCTTACGTCTGTACAAGCAAAACTTAGGCCTTGAATTTTTAACCGGATATGTTATAGAATACGCGCTTTCTGTAGATAATATCTTTGTAATCGTACTTATCTTCTCGGCATTTGCTGTACCTGAAAAATATTATCACAGAGTATTGTTCTGGGGTATTTTAGGCGCTATTATCATGCGTTTCATCTTTATTTTTGCAGGTGCTGCACTGATCAACAAGTTCGACTGGATCTTGTATGTTTTTGGCGCTTTCTTATTGTTTACCGGAATAAAAATGTTCTTATCTAAAGATGAGGAAGAAAAAATAGATACCCAAAATCATCCGGTGGTTAAATTTGCCTCTAAATTCTTCGCTATCCATCCACATTATGTTGGTAATCATTTCTTTCACAAAGTAGACCATAAGAAAATGATCACCCCTTTATTTCTGGTACTGCTCATTGTGGAGTTTACCGACCTCATCTTTGCCGTAGATTCAATACCAGCAATTTTTGCAGTTACCAAAGACCCTTATATCGTTTTCTGTTCTAATATTTTCGCCATTATGGGCTTAAGGTCTATGTTCTTTTTACTGGTGAACATCATTCATAAATTCCATTACCTGAAAACAGGATTAGCCATTTTGCTGGCTTTTATAGGCATTAAAATGCTGGGCCATGGTTATTTAAAGGCATGGGGCTTTACTACCGAGCATTCGTTGATTATTATTGTAGCCATTTTGGCTATTAGCATTATAGCTTCATTGGCTTTCCCTAAGAAAAAAGGAATTAAGACTAACTAGCTTTACCTTAACCGTTTCTTATTATCACTCATAAAAGCTTCCCATCCCGTATAAGTCTTACTTTTACCGCCAGAAGTAATTTTTTGAAAAGAGTGACAAACCGCTACCGCCAAACCATCTGTAGCGTCTAAAAATTCAGGAGTTTCTTTAAAATTAAGCAGACGTTGTAACATAGCTGCTACTTGCTCTTTGCTGGCGGTTCCTTGTCCGGTTATAGATTGTTTTACCTTTCTTGGGGCATATTCGCATACCGGTATATTTTTGGCCAAAGCCGCAGCCATAGCTATGCCCTGTGCTCGCCCTAATTTTAACATTACCTGTATATTCTTACCGTAAAATGGCGCTTCAATGGCTAAGGCATCTGGATTGTATTGTTCAATTAATGCGGTTGTTTTTTCAAAGATACGTTGCAGTTTCAAGAAATGATCATCCAGGTAATCCATTCTTACTACACCCAGGCTCAGCAGTTCCATTTTATTTCCTTTTTCTAAAATAACACCGTAACCCATAATGGCCGTACCGGGGTCTATTCCCATGATAATACGTTCCTTTTTTTCAACCAACATAAAACAATATTAAGCATATTTGTACATACAAACGTTAATATTTTGACATCAGGCCTTAAAAAATCTTTTTCCTTATTACTTAAAATAGCTATTGTAGCATTTGCTTTTTGGTTCATTTATACCAAACTGATTAGCAATAATGACCTTAAAAAGTTTGCAGCCCTTATTCAAAGCATCCCTGTATCAGAAGTTTACCTGTATTTAGGTGTTGTTTTTATACTCATGCTTATTAATTGGGGCTTAGAGGCCGTTAAGTGGAAAAGACTGATTGCTCAGGTAGAACAGATCTCATTATGGCGGGCTATTGAATCTGTATTTTGCGGTTTAACCTGGGCTATCTTTACACCCAATCGCTTAGGCGAATATGGCGGCCGGGTTTTCTTCTTATCACCCAAAAGGCGTATTGCCGGTGTGGTCGTCATGACAGTCGGTAATATTGGTCAACTGGTATTAACCAACGTATTTGGAGCCATTGCTATTTGCATTTTTGTTTATCGTTTCACCACTTTAGAACCTATTTTGTTCTTTGCACTATGTGTACTGGCCTTTGCTTTTGCCGCATTCTTTTTGGTTTTCTATTTCAATATCAAATGGGTTAACGGCATTCTACTTTCTATAAAATTTACCCGAAAGTACAAAAGGTTTTATGCCTTTCTGGCTCGCTACAAAAAAACTGAATTGTTTAAAATATTGATGATCTGCCTGATACGTTATATCGTTTTCACGTTTCAATATCTCATCATGTTTATGTGGCTGGTACCTTCACTTGCCTTTACAGATATTTTAATGTTAGTACCCATTTTATTCTTTGTACAGTCATCGCTACCCTCATTAGACCTGTTTGATATCGGCATAAGAAGCGTAACAGGTTTATTTTTCTTTAAGTTTGTTACGCAGCAAAATACAGCAGTTGTGGCATGTATTGCAAGTATCTGGCTGATCAATATTATAATTCCTGCTATATTAGGCTCTTATTTTGTATTTAAACTCAATTTCTTTGGAAATACTCAGCGTAATTAATTATTTCTCTGCTTTTTTAGCCGTTATTTATGTGCTTGTGGTCTGTTTTTTTATTATAGGCTGGATTCGCATTAAATATTACCGACCTACTACCAAAACCGGCAATACAATGGTATCTATTATTATTGCGGCACGTAACGAAGAAGATAAAATTGACGCTACCATAAATGATGTACTGGACCAGAATTATAACAAAGACCTCTTTGAGCTGCTTATCATAGACGATAATTCTACTGACAACACCCCATCAATCATCAGTTCTTATGCGGATAAAGGTGTTATTCTGCTTCAGTTGAAAGAAGACAAGCTAACCAATTCATACAAGAAAAAAGCCATACAAACCGCAATAGGACAGGCCAAAGGCTCATTGATTATTACCACCGATGCCGATTGCCGTATGGGACCCGATTGGTTAAAAACCATTGTAAATTATTACGAAGAGAACGGTTTCAAAATGATTTCTTCACCGGTAGCCTATTTTCAAGAAAAGAATTGGTTCGAAAATGCTCAATCTCTTGAGTTTTCATATTTAATAGGTTTGGGGGCATCAACTATTGGCAACAAAAATCCAAGTACTTGTAATGGTGCAAACTTGGCCTATGAAAAAAAAGCATTTTTTGAAGTCGGCGGATTTAGGGGTATTGATGATCTGGCATCAGGAGATGATGAACTGCTTTTGCATAAAATGGCAGCGCTTTATGGTAACAAAATAGGATTTCTAAAAAACAGAGATGCAATAGTTTATACCCATGCCAAACCCAATTTAAATGAGTTTATACAACAACGCAGGCGGTGGGCATCTAAAAGTACCCGATACAAAGAAAAATCAGTGATTATTTTAGGCGTGAGTATCTGGCTATTTAACCTAAGTATTATCGTTAACGCTTTATTGGCTATATTTTTCCCTGAATCTCTGCCCTTTTTAATCTTTCAGTTAGGTATTAAATTCGTTGCAGAGTTTATTTTTCTCTATAAAGTAACCGATTTTTTTAAACGCAGAGCACTGCTGGTTTTATTGCCGGTTTTAACCCTTTTGCATATAATTTACATTGTTTATATTGGCATCGCCGGAAATTCAGGCAAATACAACTGGAAAGGAAGAATGGTTAAGTAATAATGAGCAACAGCCCATCAAAAAAAATCTGGATTAAATTTAAGCGCAATAAGCTGGCTGTAGCTGGCTTAATTTTTATCTCTCTTTTGGTCATCTTAGGTACTTTAGGTTATTTGATCACTCCAGATCAAACACCTTATGCCAACACCATGCACCTGCAGCTGAGCAATAAAAAACCGGGCAGATCGTTTGAGTTTCTGATCATCAGCCGCAACGACAAAGTGAAGCAGATTAATTTCTTCAACAAAATGCTTTTCGGCCAGGAAGCCAACTTTAAAAGTATTCCCATTACTTCTTACAGGGTTAGCCAGAATAAAGTTTATGCCCGCGAGTATATTGGTGATGACGAACAGGCAGAAGAAAAAGCCTATCCTTTAGTAAACGGAGAAAACACTTATAAGCAAACTTTCTATTTAGGTACGGATATTTATGGCCGCGATTTATTGAGCCGCCTTATTTTAGGCATCAGAGTTTCGCTTTCTGTAGGTTTAATGGCTGTTATCATCTCTCTCTTTATTGGAGTGGGCTTAGGTGCCATTGCCGGTTATTTTGGAGGAAAGGTTGATGCCGCCGTAAGTTGGTTCATGAACGTGATATGGTCTTTGCCTTCACTCTTATTGGTTATAGCCATTTCATTTGCATTAGGCAAAGGGTTTTGGCAAATATTTATTGCCGTTGGCCTTTCTACATGGGTTGATGTAGCCCGCTTAGTTCGCGGACAAGTGATGGCCTTAAAGCAAGTTGAGTTTGTTGAAGCTTCAAAAGCCTTAGGCTTTTCAACTTCACGCACTATTGTAAGACATATTTTACCCAATATAGCTGGCCCTATTTTAGTGGTGGCTTCTGCAAATTTCGCTTCTGCAATCTTATTAGAAACTGGTTTGAGCTTTTTAGGTTTTGGCGCCCAGCCACCAATGCCAAGCTGGGGCGGTATGATTAAAGAACATTATGGCTACATCATTATGGATGCCGCTTATTTAGCTGTTCTACCAGGTTTGGCTATTATGCTTACCGTATATGCCTTTAATCTGGTAGCCATTAGTTTACGTGATGCCTTTGATGTTAAAGGACAAAACGCAAGTATATAAGCACTATTTAGATATTCAAATACAAATAAGTATTAATTTTGCATTCATGCTGCTAAACTGTTACCAACAAGATCTGATTGAGGCCGGTTGTGACGAGGCCGGAAGAGGCTGCCTTGCAGGTCCTGTTTTTGCGGCTGCTGTTATCCTTCCTAAAGATTTTTATCTGGAAGGACTGGATGATTCAAAAAAACTCAATCATAAACAACGCGAAACACTCAGGCCCTTAATTGAAGAGCAGGCCCTTGCTTGGGCTGTGGGCGTAGTAGATCATCAGGAAATTGACCGTATCAATATCTTAAATGCCTCTTTTCTGGCTATGCACCGGGCCATTGAACAGCTTAAAATTAAACCCGGTTATTTAATCATTGATGGTAACCGCTTTAAAAGCTACCCAGATATTCAACATAGTTGCATCATTAAAGGTGATGGAAAATATTTAAATATTGCCGCAGCCTCTGTTTTAGCTAAAACGCACCGTGATGCTTACATGAACGAAATCGACAAGCTTCACCCAGAATATGAATGGAGAAAAAACAAAGGCTACCCCACCATTACACATCGTAAGATAGTAATCGAACAGGGCATGTCGCCATTTCATCGAAAAACCTTTCAAGTTAGTTCTCCGCAGCTCAGCATTAACTTTATTGAAGAAGAGTAATTATGAAAGCGCTTTTGCTAACCAACAGGGTCCCTTTTCCACCTAATAACGGATATTCTATTGTGGTTTACAATACAATTAAAGGCTTGTTAAAGCAAAATGTAGAAATCACATTATTCAGTATTAATAGTTCAAAACATTATATTGATGTAGATGATATTTATGATCCTGTTTTTGAAAAAATAGATTTCCATTCTTACCACATTAATACAGAGGTAAATATATGGGGTGCATTCTTCAACATTTTCTCATCAGATTCTTACAATGTTTCTCGCTTTTATAGCGAAGAAGCCGCAAAACTGCTGGAAAATATCTTACGTGAAAAAGAATTTGACATTATACAATTTGAAGGCCTATTTGTTGTTCCCTATCTCGATACGGTAAAAGCGCTTAGCCATGCCCGGTTAATTTATCGTGCACACAATATAGAGCATGATATATGGGAGCGGTTAGCCATAAAAGAACACTTCAGGCCCAGAAAAAAATACCTCGAATTTTTAGCCCGCCGTCTTAAAATATATGAAACCGAACAAATAAATCGGTTTCACCAGATTTTTGCAATCAGCCAACGTGATAAACAGAAATTTGTATTGATGGGATGTCAAACCAGATTAGATGTTTTTCCGGCAGCGATAGACCTAACAAAATATAGGGTTGATGCTTCTAAAACGGTGTACCCTACTTTGTTTCATTTAGGTGCCATGGACTGGAGACCTAATAAGGAAGGATTAGCCTGGTTTTTAGATGAAGTATGGCCCGATATAGAAAGTCTTAATCGCGAACTCCGCTTTTATATAGCCGGAAAAAATATGCCAAAAGATTTTTTTGAGTATGATTCTGAAAATCTTATCGTAGAAGGTGAAGTGTTTGATGCCGTTGATTTTATAAACAGCAAGGCAATTATGATTGTGCCTATTTTAACCGGTACAGGTATGCGTGTAAAAATTATTGAAGGTATGGCTATGCAAAAATGTATCATTGCCACTACAGCCGCGGCAGAAGGTATAGAATACCAGCATAAAAAGAATATTCTCATAGCCGATACTACAGATGAATTTTACCGTCTGATTTTACAATGCTTAACACAGCCCGGCATTATACAGGAAATTGGCATTAATGCCCGTATTACTGCAAAAACCAATCATGATATTTATCTAATCACAGAAAAAATGTACGAATCTTATAAAAGTTTAGTGGAAACAGCTTAAATCTATCATCATCTTTAAACCATAATTAAAAAAAGATATCATACATCAATAAAAATAACCGTTCTAACAAATAGCTTTGCACAAACTAAAAATCCTGATAAAAAATGAAATTAAAAAACTCTTTAAGCTTAGCATTAGCTCTTGTAGCTAGTTTTGCATTTTTCGCTTTTACAACAAAGCCTACTGCTTACACTGTTGATGTAGCAAAATCAAGCATCACTTGGGAAGGAAAGAAATTTGCGGGTTCTCATAATGGTACAGTTAGCTTAACCTCTGGTACTTTAGGCTTTAACGGCACCAATTTAGCAGAAGGTAATTTTATAGTTAACATGACTTCTATTAAAGACGCCGACGGAAATGCCAGTTTAGAAAAACACTTAAAAGCAGACGATTTTTTCGGGGCAGATAAATTTCCATCTGCATCTTTCGCTATTAAAAAAGTAGAAGGTAAAGGAGCTAAAGTAAATATAACTGGTGATTTAACCATTAAAGGCGTTACCCAATCTGTTACTTTTCCAGCAAACATTACTTGGAACCCAGATAAAACTGTAACTGCTACCGCAGAAAAAATTAAAATAGACAGAACTAAATACGGTATCCAGTATAAATCAAAATCAATTTTCAGCAACATTGGCGATAATTTCATCTATGATGAGTTTATCATCAACGTAAAACTTGTTGCGAGCAAATAATTGCAAACAAAAAAAGAAAGATCCGGTTTTTAATTAACCGGATTTTTTTACAAAAAAAGATTAGATAAAAGCAAAAATAAGCAAAACGGCGAAGTCCGTTCAAACACAGTAGTTTATGAAACTCGGGGCTAAAGTTGGAAGTCTCTGTACTTTAGTTTTTGGGCTTAAAAAGACAGGGTTAGGTTACTAAATCGTTACTGGTTACCGCCCAACCCCGACTGATATAACAGATTATATTTCAGTCTTTTGCACTTCTTTTCATCTTCCCTTGTAACTCATTGAAATTTAATTTTAAACATTAAACAATTGAGTTATGGAACAGTCGAAAAGGTCAACGTTTAAGCTACTTTTCTACCTAAAGAAAAACGAGCCTAAGAAGAACGGAGCAGTTGCTATTATGGGGCGCATCACAATTGATGGAAAGCCCGCATCTTTCAGCACCAAGCTGGAAATCCACCCTGATAATTGGGATTTGAAACATGGGCGTGTATTGGGGAAAAGTACCCAAGCACAAAGCACCAATAAGAAATTAGATGATGTACGCCTGCGAATTGACAAGCATTACGAGGAATTGCTCAAATACGATGGCTTTGCTTCTGCACAGAAATTGAAGCTGGCATTTTTAGGCGTGGGCGTTATGGAAGAAGCTATTCTAAAAGTATTCCAAGCCCACAACGATGATTTTGCCAAGATGGTTGCTAAAAAGGAACGTTCCCAAAGCACCTACGACAAATATAAAGTCGTGTACAACCATCTTTCCGAATTTATCCAGCTACGCTATTTAAGAACAGACATGGCTTTCAAAGAGCTTACCTCTGACTTTATCCGTGAGTTTGATTTTTACCTGCGTATAGACAAGGAATGCACCCACAATACAGTTTGGGTTTATACGATGCCTGTATTGCGAATGGTAGAGCTGGCAATGAAAAAGGGTATGATACGCAATAACCCTTTCGAGGATTACGAAATTACCATGAAAGAAACCGACAGGGGGTTCTTACTGAAAGAGGATGTAGAAAAGATTATGCTTTGCAGTCTTCCCAAACCAAAGTATGAACTTGTACGTGACCTGTTTATTTTCAGTTGCTTTACCGGGCTTTCTTATGCAGACATCAAAAAACTGAAACGGAGCAATATTCAGAATTTCTTTGACGGACACCAATGGATTATCAGCCGCAGAAAGAAAACCGATGTTTCTTCCAATGTGAGGTTATTGGAAATACCCAAGAAAATCATTGAAAAGTATTTGGGTACAACTAAGGACGAGTTTGTGTTCCCTATTCCGTCAAACGCTACCTGCAATGCTCATGTACTTAAAATCACGGAAGCCGCAGGAGTTGTAACAGAACAAAAAGTTACTTTCCATACAGCCCGACACACGTTTGCCACTATGATACTGACAGCAGGTGCATCACTTGAAAGCGTACAAAAGATGATGGGGCATACAAACATTACCACTACTCAAATCTATGCCAAGATACTTAACGAAAAAGTAGGTATGGATATGGACATTGTTGCAAGAAACCTAAAGGCAATGGAGGTTTCATTTAGTGCCATGCAAACGGAGCCTGTTTCGCAGGAGGAAATTATTTCTAATGCTGTAATTGTTATGGATAAAGAGGAATTGGAAATTGCCATATAGCAAGAGTTTGTAACGTAATGAAAGAGCAGGATTTTACCGTCCTGCTTTTTTTGTTTCCATATCTGACCCCAAAGCACATTTAATGCCCTCCACACATATCTTTTCACTTAAAAGAACTTTGTTGGGTGTTCGGATAAAGCCTATTGAAAAATAACCCTGCATAAGCCCACACAATTATTTTTCAATACCCTTTATGTGGCTTTCACAACCACGCATTGAAAAACAGTGTTTGAATATTCTGTGAATTGGAAGTAGAATTTTCATCCACCTGGAACCATTGCCAATGCCATCTTCATTGCTTCCACGGTTTTTTATTCAAAGAGCCAGTATGCCGTTTTGTTCCGTTTCAAGAGCAAAGGTATTTCCGTGTTCTTAACGCCGCCAAAAGGTCATGCAAGTTTGGAAAAAAATCTCCACCCTTTGGGTAGTATTTATTTTCCAAAACCTTGTGTCGGCTAAACACTAACCTTTTTCTGCTCGTGAAACGAAACATAGCATACTCCGGCTCTTTAGACGAATAAAAAAAATGTCAGGTATGAAGATTAACAGCATTGGAAATGGTAATAGGGAAACGAAACAGCACCTCCTCTCATTACCGAATAAATCAAAAAAAATCAATTCAAAACAATCATTAAAAAATAAAAATCATGGCACACAATCTAAATTTCAACAACAGAACAGGACGTTATTCATTCTTTAGCGTAAAAGAAAAAGCATGGCATGGATTAGGACAAATCGTACAAGACTACCCCACAAGCGAGGAAGCAATAAAACACGCAGGGCTGGATTATGAAGTAGTAAAAAGTCCACTGTACACCACCGGCTCAAACATCATAGAAACTGCACAGGGTATCGAAATAACAGACAATCAACTCCACGTACCGAACTACTTTGCCAATATCCGAAGCGACAACAATGCCGTATTGGGTGTAGTGGGCAAGGATTACCATATCGTACAGAACCGTGAAGCCTTTGCTTTCTTTGACGCAATTATAGGTGGAGGCGATGGCATATTGTATGAAACAGCCGGAGCATTAGGTAATGGAGAACGCATATTTATCACTGCAAAGTTGCCTGACTACATCCGTGTAGGAAACGGTGATGATGTTACAGAAAAATACATCTTCTTAACAACAAGCCATGACGGTAGCGGAAGTATTACCGCAGCATTTACCCCTATCCGCATCGTTTGCCAAAATACCTTAAATGCTTCACTTCGCAACATGAGTAACGTTGTACGCATTAAACACACCGCAGGAGCTAAACAGCGGTTAGAAAATGCTCACAAGGTTATGGGGCTGGCTAACACTCTAAGCAACCAGTTGCAAGATATTTTCAACACATGGGCTAAAGTAAGGGTAACGGACAGAGAAATAAGAAAGCTAATCGAGTTGGCATTATGCCCTAACAAAGAAACCTTAACTCACTTAGAAAAAGGTAACTACGATGAAATTTCCACTGTGTTTAAAAACACTGTTGAAGATGCTTTTGCGTACGCCATGATTAGCGACACACAACAAATGGACACAACCAAAGGTACATTGTTCGGAGCATATAACGCCGTTACAGGTTACTACCAAAATGTACGCAATTACAAGAGTGGGGAAGCGAAGCTGGAAAGCATTGTAATGGGTGGAACAGCACAACTAAAAACACAAAAGGCTTTTGACTTATGCACAGCCTTTGCACAAAACGGGGCAGATATTTTCAGTTTTAATTAATCAATCACAGGCGACCGCCTTTGCAGGCGGTCGCTTTAAAAAATATACATATATGAAAGCATTAAACAAAATGGACAATCTGGATAAAGGAACGTTACTAAGCAAACTGTTTCCCGAAGCGTTACAGGGCATTCAAAACGCAATAGAAAAGCAATGCGGTTACTTTCTGCAAAATGAAACTGCCTTTCGTGAGGGCTGGCATCAAAAAGGGTTTTTCACCGCAGAATTTTGGTACAGACTTGTAGAAAATGCACACAAGACAATTGAGAAAAACGACCGCCAACTATGGAAACGCCCAAATTGGTTTGCAGACCATTTCTTTGACGGACACAACTCATTGTTTACTGTACACTGTCTTATTGAGTATGCAGACAGCGAAGATTGCAACCCTGATTTAACACAGGCGATACACTTGCTTTTTGGAAGTGAGAAGCTATTAAAAATAATCCCAAACGATAATTAAAAACTACGGGCGACCGTCTGCAATGGCGGTTGCTTTTTAAACTGAACAACGATGAAAGTAAGAGATAAAAACGGACAATGCATTGAAGTTACCAATCTTAAAAAAGCTATTCAGCAGGCAAGTTGGTATAAAACGTATCAACACAACCCTCCAGTAGAAAGTGACAAGGAGCGGCAGGCATATTGGGCTGATATGCATGAGAAACTGTTAGCATTAAAAGTAAAACAGTCTTGTAACACTTAGGTCGTTCCTTGCAGTCACCCACATTTATATTTTGTATTTTTGTTTATAACGGATTGGATAGTTTTTGTTAAATTAAATGGTAGAATTATGGTATCATCATTAGTCATAGGAATAATATTTTTGGTAGCAGGCTTGGCGTTACGTTATTGGATTAACCGCAGGAAATTTTACAGGCGAAGCCCTACCGGAGCCGAAGGATTTTCAAGCTATGAAAAATCATTAGCTATAAAGTTCATCGAACGTGTGGGCAAATGGATAGCTTATGCTTTGATTATTTTCGGGCTATTGTCGCTATGGGTATATTCAAGAGAGAAGAAGGAAATAGCAACCAAAAACACGGAGGTACAGAAGCCACGATAATCAACAACTTACTTTATTCAATGGTATAGGTCTTTACAGGCTTGTACCATTTTTTTGTGCCAAACCTTACCACTCAACGCCAAACACGCCCACATTTATAAGACACCTTAAAACCTTTCCTAATTTCCTTTCCTAACATGAAAAAGTGAGGAAAAGATTATGGAAGTGATAGCAATACCGAAATCAGTTCTTAAAGAACTGACCACAGAGCTGGATGAACTGTTACAGCGTACCACAGATGCGAGCAAAGCCTATGTAGGCATTTTCAACGAAGAAAGATGGCTGGACAATCAGGAGGTGTGCCTCATGCTTGGCATAACCAAACGCACCCTGCAATCATACAAAGACAAAGGGATTTTGTCTTTTTCAAAATTGAACCGAAAAAATTATTACAAACTTTCGGATGTACAGCGTTTGCTTGCTCCTGATACCACACACAAAACAAATGAGTATGGAACTTTTTGATACCGATGCCGAAGAAATAGCAAACTATAAAAGAAAGTTTGAGCAGCTCCGTATCCAAACGGAAATGATACTGGAGAACTTTCGCCCGGTAATGAACGGAGAAATTTATTTGTCAGGGGATGATATTTGCAAACTGCTGCATATCAGTAAACGAACTTTACAACAATACCGTGATGACCAAATTTTGCCGTATATACAAATAGGAGGCAAATTAATCTATAAACAATCAGATTTGGTAACGATATTGGAAAAGCATTATATAAAATAAAATGTGGTTAGTGATGATTTCTAAATTTCCTTTTCAGATGATAATATCGAAAGAGTAAGCGATCATACCACAGCGCAAAAAATAATAATCCCACCGGGAGTAAAAGAGTTTGCAACTTGAAATTCGTATAAACCAGCCCCCCTATGATACATCCTAAAAAGAAACAGCTAATAATAGCTAACTTCAAGAAGATGCTTTTATTTAACTGCATCTTTGCTGGTCGGTCTTTATAAAAGAACAACTGTGAGAGTTCAATTCCGAGGTCAGTAAACAATCCTGTTAAATGCGTAGTTCTTACTACCGATTGAGATACCCTCGTCACTAATGCATTCTGTAATCCCATAGCAAAAAGCAGAGCAGACGATAATATAATCGAAAATTTGGGATATTCGTTTGGTACAAAAAATACTGAAGTACTAATTGCTAAAAATATGAATACTTCAATCAATATAGGTATCACATAAGAAGTTTGTGGTTTATATTTTGATACCAATTCCATAATCAGGCTTGAAACGAAAGCACCAAATAAGAAAAAAAGAATGTAAAATAAATATGCAAGAGCCATTTTGTTATTTCTTAAAATAAGTTCTTCAGAAAAATAAGCGAAATGTCCTGTTACGTTGGTTGTTAATGTATGCAATTCTAAAACACCCGTAATATTTACGATGCCAGCAACGCCTGATAATATGGAAGCTAATTTTAGATTATGTGCATAAGTCCGACCTTTACCCTTATGTCTAAACATTTATAAATTTTTTTTATTGCAAACTTACAAAACTGTTTTTCTAATAAGTTTATAGCCATATAAAAAGCATTTCAGCTTTAAAAATGTGTATTTTGGGCAATCCTGCAAGCAAATTATGTATCATTATATTGTCTCTAATTTTCTATTTGATTGAATAACGTTCAGAGATATTGTTTTCGTACAGCCTTGTGGTGCTGTTAAGGATATTCGGCTAACATAGATATATCAAATTTCAAATTGGGTAAAGCTTTGTATTCAAGATTAAGCCCAATAAGACCTACATTATTGTTGTTAGCAACAATTTCTTAAACTAACCCATAACAATATTTAATGCGGCAACTTTTCTCTGAAATAGCCGTAAACCCAAGTCCCTGCAACAGCACTCAGAAGCGTAACGGCAATGACGGTTGCCCCTGTTCCAATTTGAGCAAACAACGGCCCGGGACAGGCCCCGGTAATTGCCCAACCAAAACCAAAAATTAAACCACCGTAGATTTGCCCTTTATTAAACTCTTTGGGTGCAATTTTAATCGGCTCTCCATAAATGGTTTTGATGTTGAATTTTTTAATCAGAAAAACGGAAATCATTCCTGTTACAACGGCACTTCCTATTATTCCATACATATGAAACGATTGCAAACGAAACATTTCCTGAATACGAAACCAGCTAATGACTTCGGCTTTTACGAACACAATGCCAAATAAAATTCCGACAACTAAGTATTTCAAATTATGATACCATTTGTGCTGTAAATGGCTTTCATTTACGCACATTGCGTCCAGCTCTCTTTGTGCTAAATCTTTTTCTGTATCTATATGTTGCTGCATTTTTGTTTTAGTTAATTTCTGTTTTACTTAAAGTGAAAGAATAAAAGGCAAAATCAGGTTCGCCATAATGAAACCGCCCATCATAAAGCTAATGGTAGCAATCAGGGACGGCAGTTGTAAATTGGACAATCCCATAATAGCGTGTCCGCTGGTACAGCCACCTGCATAGCGAGTTCCGAAACCTACTAAAAAGCCACCGCCTACCATCATTATAAAGCCTCTTAATGTAAACAGCGATTGCCAGCTCATAATGTCTTGTGGAACCAGATTATTAAAATGGGTAATGCCATAACCTGCTAAATCTTGTGCTAATTTAGGACTAACCTCAACCGGATTGGGATTAGCCAAAAGGCTAACTGCCAATGCTCCGCCCAGAAATATACCGAATACAAAGAGTAAATTCCATATTTCTTTTTTCCAGTCATATTTAAAAAACAGAATGTTGGCAGGCACGCACGAGGCACAAATGTGTCGTAGAGATGAGCTGATACCAAAGGATTTATTTCCTAAAATCATCAATGCAGGAACAGTTAAGCCGATTAATGGGCCTGCTATATACCAAGCCCAGGGCTGTTTTAAATATTCTATCATTCTTAGTTTATGTATTTGCTATAATCAGTCTTTCTAACTCGTTTGCGGGCACAACGCTCGATTGTCGCCAAAGCGGTTTCCCGTTTTTAAATAAGATAAGCGTGGGTACGCCACGTACCTGATAAGCTGATGCAGCTTGAGGGTTTTTGTCTACATCAATTTTTATGATGTTTGCATTTTCGCCAACACGTTGCTTTACGTCTTCCAATATTGGCGACATCATTTTGCAGGGGCCACACCAAGTGGCAAAAAAGTCCACCAATACAGGTTTGTCCTGATTTATTATTTCCTGAAATGTCATGCTGTTTTTTTTCTGCTTTTTTGAAACATTGAGAATAGAAGGCCACCCATAACTGAACCGTATAAGCTACTGTTAATAGGATTTGAAGTAATAGCACATTGCCCCGAATTGCAACCGACCGTTTTCCAATAGAGATAACCTGCCAATGCCCCTGCAAATACGCCAACTATTGTGAGCAGATTATTTTTAGCGAACTTCTTCATAGCTTACCTCTTCCACTTTCTTGTTGCTTTTTGAAACAGGCGTAGTGCACCCCGATGTGCCACAACAACCGATATTCAATATTGGCATCAGTGAAAACAAAATACCTGCTCCCATAAAAAGCCAATCTTTTGCAATAACGCTTTGCACGATAATAAGGATGCCCAATGCTAACCGCAGTACTCGCATAAAGCTCCAGTTTTCAAAATGTTTTTTCATTTCTCTTTCTTTTTAAGGGTATTGATGCCAAACGGCAGGTATAAAGGGCAAAAGCTCATAAATGAAGTAAGCACAAATGCTATGGCTAAAATACCCAAGATGATTGCCATTATACCGGAAATGGTATTTGTGAAATATAAAACACCTATCACAATCGCAATGAGTATGCGAATTGCTTTGTCTATTGTTCCCATATTCTTTTTCATATCTGATCTATTTGTTGTTTACTAAGTTATTTACGTTGTGCCAGGTTCCGCCATTGATTACATTTTGAATGCCTTTTCTTTCCAGAATACTTTTTGACTGGCTGCTGCGGTTTCCGCTACGGCAAAATACAATGATGCTTTTTTTGTTTTTGAATTTGGATAACTGACTTTGAACTTTATCCAGCGGTATGTTTACCGCACCTTTTACACTACCTGTCGAAAATTCGGCAGGTGTGCGAACATCCACTAAAAAAGCACCTTCTTTTATCGCTTCTGATAGTTGGGTATTGTCTGTTGACGAGAACATATTTTTGAAAATTCCAAACATTGCTATTGTTGTTATGGTGATATAAATTAGCTCAACATTTTACTTTGACATACAAAATCGGTTTTAGGAATACTGGTCTGTGCAATGGCGTTAAAACCACCCTCTACTTCCGTAAAGTTTCTGTATCCTCTTGCCTGTAAAATACTCGCAGCTATCATACTGCGGTAGCCGCCTGCACAATGCAGGTAAAAATGCTCTTTCGGGTTGAGTTCTTTAACCCAATCATTGATATATGCCAATGGTTTGCTGTAAGCATCTTCAACGTGCTCTGCCGTATATTCGCTTTCTTTGCGAACATCAATGACCTTGCTGTTGTCATAATAATCTTTTGAAAATTGGTCGGCCGTAATCCGATTTATGATGTCAGTTTCTTTTGCTGCTTTTATCCAGGTTTCAAAACCATCTTTTAAATGTCCCAGTACATTGTCAAAACCAACACGGCTCAATCGTGTTACGGCTTCTTCTTCCGTACCGTTGTCGGTAACCAACAAAATCGGTTGTTTCACGTCAACAATCATCGCACCCACCCAAGGTGCAAAATCGCCTTTCAAACCTATATTGATAGATTTCGGAATAAAGCCTTTGGCAAAATCCTTATCGCTTCGTGTGTCTAAAATCAATGCTCCTGTATTTTCTGCCGCCGCTTCAAATTCTTCTGCCGAGAGTGCTTTCATTCCGTGGCTCAACACTTCTTCAAAACTGTCATAACCTTTTTTATTCATGGCTACGTTCATACCGAAATAAGCAGGTGGTGGTAATAATCCATCAGTAACGGCTTTGATAAAACTTTCTTTATCCGGCTGGTTTAGCGCATAGTTGATACTTTTCTGATTACCAAGGCTATCAACCGTTTCTTTCATCATATTTTTTCCGCAAGCCGAACCTGCACCGTGTGCCGGATAAACAGTGATATCATCCGATAGTGGTAAAATCTTATGATACAAACTGTCATAAAGCAAACCTGCCAATTCTTCCTGTGTGAGGTTTGCCGCCTTTTGTGCCAGATCCGGTCTGCCTACATCGCCAAGAAAAAGTGTATCGCCACTAAACAATGCTGTTTCATTGCCATTTTCGTCAATCAACAAAAAACAGGAGCTTTCCATTGTATGCCCCGGGGTATGCAATACTTTAATTTTCACGTTGCCCAATTCAAAAATCTGATTGTCTTCTGCTACGATGGCTTCAAACTCTGGCTTTGCCGTAGGCCCGTAAACAATTGATGCATTTGTTTTTTTACTCAGATCAACGTGTCCGCTTACAAAATCAGCGTGAAAATGCGTTTCAAAAATGTATTTGAGCTTCACATCATCTTTTTCCAAACGGTCTAAATACGGTTGCGTTTCACGTAATGGGTCAATAATGGCAGCTTCACCATTGGAAGTAATATAATATGCACCTTGTGCCAGGCAGCCTGTATAAATTTGTTCTATTTTCATTATCCAAATTTTTCTTGTTTATGATTTGATACTGCGAATTTCCGAATATTGGTTTTTCGGTACAGCTACTTTTGTCACATTAGGCAATTTCAGGCGTTAATGTAATTTCTGTTTTCATTGAGTTGGTTACTAAACAGCCAGCTTTTGCTTTTTCGGCAACACGCATGGCCTTATCCATATCGGTTCCGGGATTAATCAATTTTATTACCGGAAACATTTCTGCCTGCGTGATGAGGTATTTTCCTTCTACCATTTCCAATCTGGCAATTGTTTTACAACTAAAGTTTTCGATTTCTACTTTAAAATTAGAAGCAATTGCCAGGAAGGTTGCCATATAGCAACTGTTAATAGCTGCTACAAAAAGATGTTCTGGCGACCATACACCGGGAACGCCATTAGGAAATTCCGGTGGTGTAGCGCATTCAATAGTTTTGTTTAATACCGGCGATGACAGTTCGCCTGTTCTGCCATCTTTCCATTTGATGTTTACTTCGTAAAAATGTGTTTGTGACATAATTTTTGAATTGAAAAAGGACAGTTGACATTGCCCGCTGTAGTGGGTTATATTATTTGTTACAAATTTCTGAAGATTGATTTTCCTGTACAGCTACTTTAGTCACATAAGGGATTTTATTTCACAATGATTTCTTTGATCATAATGTAAATACCCATTGACAGCACAAACCAACCGAAAGCAGGTTTCAATTTTTTACCATCAATTTTTTTAGAGATAAAGCTTCCTATCAGCACCCCGATAATAGCCAGTGCCAAAATTTTGAGAAGAAAAATCCATTCAACCGTTAGATGTGTAGCCGATACAGCAAATCCAAAAAGTGAATTGACCGCAATAATGACCAGTGAGGTTCCGATTGCTTTCTTAATATCTAAATGTAGCAGATTAACCAGGGCAGGGATTATTAAAAAACCGCCACCTGCACCGATAAGCCCGGTAACTATACCCACAAATAATCCTTGGATAATAACTAATGAAGTGCGCTTAGGGGCTGTTTTGGAAGGCAGGCAATCTTCTCCTTTACACTTTTTTATCATACTGTAAGACGCAAAAAACATCAATACAGCAAAAAGCAACATCAAGAAAATGTTTTTGGTAATGATAAAACTGCCGATGCTAAAAATTTCCTGCGGTATGGCGGGAACAATAAAAGCCCTTGTTAAAAAAACGGCTATAATAGACGGGATGCCAAATGCAACAGCCGTTCTAAAGTTAACCAACCCTTTTTTGAAATAAGAGAATGAGCCTACAACGCTGGTAGTTCCAACAATGAAAAGAGAATAGGCGGTTGCTAAAACTGCATCTATATGAAATAAATAGACTAAAACAGGAACGGTAAGAATGCTGCCGCCACCCCCGATTAGCCCTAATGAAATACCTATTAAAATTGATGCTAAATAACCTGCTATATCCATAAGTTTCTGAAATTTCTGCTGCAAAAATGCACCAACTCCAAAAACTGTACAGCTACTTTGGTCACATAAGGGTTATTTTGTTTCTGCCCAATTTTACTTTTCCGTTTTCTTCCAACTGTTTTAGCAGGCGGGAAACAACTGCTCTTGCTGTTCCCAATTCGGAGGCTACTTGTTCGTGGGTAATGTTCAGTGTTTTGTTTCCTGTAAGTGCTACTTTTTTATCCAGCAAATTCAGCATTCTTTCGTCCACTTTTTTAAAGGAAATGGCATTTACGATTTCCAATAACTCTTCAAACCGTTTGTGGTATAAACGGAAAATATAATCCAACCATTGGGGATATTCTTTGATAAATAATGATACTTTATCAACAGGCAAAAACAGAATTTCAGCATCTTCTTCCACCTCGGCTCTTACTTTGCTTATTTCGTTGTGCAGTCCACCCAAAAAAGACATAATACAACTTTCACCCGCTTTAATATAGTACAGCAAAATTTCTTTTCCATCTTCTTCTGTTCGGATCACTTTTAAAGTTCCTTTCGCTACAATCGGAATAGAACGAATGTGTGCATTTTCGTTTAAAATAATATCACCCGCTTTATAAGTCTTTTGTATACTGTGCTTATACAGTTGCTCCACTAATTCAGGCGATGACTTAAATTCTGTTATCTGTTGCAAATCACTCATAGTGCAAAATTAAAAATTTAATTACAGGAAATTGGCTATGGGAAGTCTAATAATCGTATTAATTACATCTATACTTAAATAGGGGTGATTTTTTAGTATATTTGCTATTGAAGATATAAAAAATTTAAAGTGTTTTTGCTTTAAATCTCGATACTAAAAACTGGTAATTTTTAAAAATCCCGAGATAATAAGTAAGAACGCTCATGCTATGGCGTGGGCGCTCGCTTATTCGGGATTAGGCGTACCAGTGCCTTAGTATCGGTAAGTGTGGTTGCCTGCGCCTCTTTTTGTTGCAGGCTTCCAATACTAAAACGGATATTATGGACACTGCAAACAATACCTACCTTGCCTTTCAATTTTCTGCCTCCGAATTATCGGCTTTTGCAGTTGCCAGTGGCATTTTTACCATATCACTTAAAAACGGGAAGATAGTACACTTTTGCCCCAATGATGTCCAACATTTTCATGATTGGCTGACCGCTCATGAAATCAGAGATATACAAAAAGAAGAAAGGACAAAGCCAACCCCTCCATCTACAAATAAAAGCTGGTGGGGACGGATTAAACGTAACAAATAATATTGCAAGATTATGAACAGTAATGAAAAAGCAATTCGCATAGCCATTATAGATAACAACGAACATCTGGGATATACTTCCATAAATCAACTTGAAAATGCTGGCTATATTGTACAATTTCAAGTGAGTGACAGCGAAAAAGCATTAATGAAAATAGATGAAGACGGCGAGCTGCCCGATGTGTGCATCGTCGAAGAAGATTTTGCGGCAGCAAAATTGTTACTCGAAAAACATCCCGATTTAAAGCTATTAATATCAAGTACCGATGATGCAGAGGAAAGTGTTAGAACTATGCTGAAAGCTGGTGTATCGGGCTATATATTGAAATTCGCCGACCCTGATGAGATAATAACCGCCGTAAAAGCATTGAGCAAAGACAGGAAATATGTCAGTGTTGGAATTAGTGAAATAGCAGCAGAATATTTTAGCAGTCACAGCTTATAACGGCACAAATTAAGAACTGCAATAAAAAAGTCGTCCGACTTTTTAGGTCAGACGACTTCTATTTTCCGATTGGTATAGCCGTTCGCTTAGTCTTTATTATTAAATTGAAAACTTATCTGCTTTTCGTTCCCGAAATTGTCGCTTATCCATACATCAAACGACTGCGATACGGCAGATTGTGAGGTGTAATACAGCCGGAACTGTGTCGCTGGCAATTGGTACAAATCATTAGGCATATACGGCGGTTCGCTGTAATATCGCAATGCGCCTTGCCCGTCATATTGGAAATAGCGGATAAAGTATTTTGCATCGTTGAAATTACCACTCCGTTCAATGGTAAACCTTATTTCAACAGTCTGCCCGTTTGCCACATCTCCCGGAACTGGCATCACTTTGACCTCAAACGGATAGTTCTGCTGTATGTCGAGTTCCTCCTTATTACAGGACGATAACACGGCGGCACTTGTAAAGACCAGGAGAAGCAGCCACAAAAATTTATTTCTATTCAAAAATCGTTTCATTGTTATTCTTTTTAAAAGTTAAACCTTAGCCCAATGCCTGCTGATGGGCGGAACTGTTTTAAATCTGTACCCCATAATACTTTGGTACGACCTTGCAGGAGCAGCACAAACCTGTCGGACAGGTATGTTTCCAAAGACAAACGCCCTCCGGCTCCGTAAATAAAATTGTCTTTGTCGAGGACTTTAGAGCCATCATAGAGCGTTGCATCACTCCGGTTAATGGTTTCGTACCCGGCAACAGCAGTAAGCCCCGCATTAAGGTTTGTAGTCTTTCTTGCATCGCCTAAAAGCTGGAGGCTGTACCCCATTTCACCCGTATAGGTTTCAAGAGGTATTTGTACAGTCCTGTAATCGGCAAATTGGTGGGTATATTCTGCACCCCAAATCCAATAGTTTCCAGCTCTGCTATTTACAGTAAGGGTCAAATTCAAAAAGTAATTATCCTTTACTTTCTTAGATAACAATCCGGCGTTTACTTCCAGTCCTTTTTGTCCGGGTGTCATTCGTTGTGCTTGCGTTGCTGTAATGCTCAACACCGCAAGCATTACAGCAAAAATGTATTTTGTCATTGTTTTTTCTGTTTTGGTTACTTAATCTTTAGGTGCATAGCGTTTACCAGCTTGGCGTGTACGAGGTCGGAATTTTCGACCTGTAAGGCTTGCTGCCTGCCGCCATTCTTTTCAAAGATTTCAATTACCAATACCTTATCATCGGTAATGGTGAACTGGTCGAGTAGGAAGACGTTTTGGTCAGTCGTATTGCCCGCAATTTCGGTAAGCGGTTTATACATACGCAACGGGGTCATTGGCTTTTCCTGCACTACGGTACGCTTCGCCACTTTCTTATCTACTACTTTGAAATTCACAAAGTCAATAGCAAACGGAACGTTGCTTGTATTGCGCAACTCTGTATGAAAATAAAATTTGCCGTTGTGTACATAGATGCCTTTCAGTAGAAACTGTACGCCGTAACTTTTGGAGGCTATATGCTTTACAATCCTTTTGTCCTTTTTATAAATGGTTTCCATGAGCAACCCGGCCAGCGATGGCGAATTGCTCCCCAATTCCTCAAACAGCACATCGTTACCGTTTTCCCTGTCTGATGCTTTTTGCATCGTCAGTAAATCATAATTCAGGGTGGTTGGATAAGCACTGTAAAAAACATTGAAGTTGTAGAAACGACCATCATCGGTAATTACAGAAAAATTGGTTTCTTCTTTAAAATCTTTAACGGTAGCCTTTATACGCAGCACGTTTTCGGCATCATCTGCCTTACCTGCAATCAGGTATTCACTGCCCAAATCCACATACCGGATGGCTGCCGGAAAAATCAAATGGGAGGTCTTATTGTACGTTACCTGCATTTCGTAAGGTTCTACTTTACCCATGCTTAATTTGCTTGTATTAGATGCAACCTGCTGCGCATTGGTATTGGCAGTAAAGGCTATTAAACAAGCCATTGCCAAAAGACTTTTAAATATTGCTTTCATTTTATTGCTGATTTTTAGTGTTGAACATTAGTTTTTTGAAACAAGGAAAAGTTGATGACCGGCTTTAACGGTAACTTTCGGTGTTCTTAGTTTTTTAGAGAAGTAGCCCGATATACCCTGCACCACGCCACGGGAAAGGTCGCCTGCCGCCTGCTGCCCTGCAGAGCGGGTCATCATAATGGACGTGCCGGACGTCTGGCTCATGTTGGAGGCTATTTCCGTTAAGGCATTTACTTCAGGCGAATAAGGCACATATAAGCCTTGTTGTCCGTCCAAATCGTACACGGTTATTTCCATAGGGATAATATTGCCCTCAAATTCAATGGACGTTATTTTCAACTGTAACCTACCGCCTGCAAACTTTGCATTTGCTGTTAGCACCGTTCCCGCCGGAATAGTACGACCGGGCGTTTTCGCAGTTTCCATCAAACGCAAGCGCACACCACTTTCATCGGTTACAGTCTGCGTTTCCTGTACTATCGCCCTGATGCTGTTTTTGGGCTGCTGTACCTGCTTACTGGTTCCGGCTGTATAAAATCCCCTGTTACGGGTTTCGTTCCAGTTGGCAAGAAAAGCACTGTCTGTCGGCTCACGGTACAATGCAGACACCGCAGTTTTCCTCACAGGTGAGAACGCTACAAAATGTTCTTTTTGCGTACCGCCACCCTTTACCGGAACCGTTGTATCTACTTTATTGGATTGTGGAACTGTATTTGTTGGCAAGTACTTTGCCGCCATTTGGTACGACTTCTCCATCAATGCCATTTGGTCTTGCACGGTCGTTGTAGCGGGTACATCCTTTTCCGCCAGTTTCTCTTTCAGTTCATCAACCTGTTTGCGGAGTTCCTGCGTTTGATAATCGTTGTTGTCGTAAAATGAACCTAAAGTACTTTGGGCATTGCGATAACTGCTCAAAGCCGGATTGCCCTTAGCAGGCATACCACCTCCGTAAGCAGATCCGTCTTCGTTAACCTCATCCGGATTAGCAGCTTTCTTGTCGGCGGCACTGTCTTCGCTCCAGTAATCGGAAAGGGACATAAGCGCATTGCGTTTTTCCTGTTCTTTCTGTTCCAGCATTTCCTGTTCATACGCTTTTTGCTTATCCGATTGCATTCCGGCATCGGTAGCCTGTGGTACGGCATCATTCAAACCTATATCTACCGCCTTTTTCTTGTCGGAAGATGGTTTGAAGATTAAATACATACAGCCGAGAAATACCACGCCCATAAGGACAAAAATGATTGGCTTTTTTAGCTTTTCGGCTTTGTTCTGCGCACCGTCTTTCGGTGCATCCTGCTGGTTATTCAGGTCGTCATCTTCGACCAGAATACTCACTTTTTTGTTTTCATTATCTTTCATACATCTTATTTTTTAGGATTTTTGAAATACTGTCCTGCGGCGATACCGGGGACTTGTTTTGTTTGATAAGCGGGTTTTCGATATGCTCTATTTTCAGCTTGCTATCGCTTGCGCCAACATCATAGCAGACTTTTGCTATTACTATAATGGACAACAACACATAGCCAGCGAAAAGCAATAGCGTATAGCGGTGCTGTTTTTTTATGGGCAACTCCCGCCACCTGTCATCGAGCCTGTCAAACCACTTGCTGATTTTTGTTCGTAACTTTTTCATTCCTTGACTGTTTTTAGTGCCTGAAACCTTTGCTTTTGGGAACAACTCTTTGCTTAGGCGCATCACTCACCAAAGCGATTGCCTCCCTTACTTTGGGAGCGGTAACCACTGATAGATTTGTGAGTTCCGAATGCTTCAATAATTGCCCGTATTGGTCTTTTCTTGAAACCTCCATTTTTGAGAGGAAGAATTTTCCGTTCAGGTACTTGACCCACATACTGCATTCCACATGGGGCTTGTCTTCACCTGCCCATTGCAGGTAGCCCGTAACCAACAGTACGGGCTTAGGTGCGCCCTCTGTTCCTTTACGACAACTTTCGAGGTATTCGCCTATGCTATCTTTGAGCTTTCCGGGATATGCCCCCTGCGTATGGAAATAGCCGTTATATCCTTTGTCGGTAAGGATTTTGGCGAACGTGTTTAAATCTGATAATGCTTCCATAAAATTGGTTTTAGCGTTCGATAACCTCCATGTCTTTGTTTTCCAGCACGGCAAATTTTTCGATGTTGAAGCCCTGCGGATTGTTGTCCGAACGGACGGAGTTCACGAGGTAGCAAGAGGTAACAAGGCTGCGCCTGGTTACATTGCTTGAACGGATGATGAATTGCTTGGCGTAGGTACGAACCGCATAAGGATAGGTATCGAAATTGCAGACGACACTATCTACTTCGATGCGCTGTTGTACGTTGCCCGAAATGATACGGTTGTAATAGCCCTTTTCCGAAAGGTCTTTGTAGTAATCAAAAGCCGATTTATCTGCGAGATTAAAAGCCCGCTTCATATTGCTTTCGATAGCATTCTTATCGGGTGCGAGCGTAAAAAACAATTCATGGAAACGCCTAACGTGTTCACGGGCTTCCACTGGTCGGTTAATGCTGGCATCCTGTGATAAAGCAAGCATCAATGATTTGCCGTTATCCAATACATAAATCTTTTGTCTTTGTAACTCCGCAAAGCGGTAGGACTGCCAAAGGGCATATCCTACCACTGCAATGCAGAGAATGGCAAAAACAATAGCGTACAGTCTTATCTGTCTAAAACTGTTTTCGATGTTTCTTAATGTTTTAAATTCCATTTTTACGATGATTAATTTTTGTTCAATAGCCTGCCGCCAATGTTGCCCACTGCGGCTCCCGTTCCGGCTCCGGCAAGATTTCCTGTTTTTGCAGCCGTAGAGTTTACGTTACGCATAAAGTTTCCTGCACCGCCTGCCTGTATTACCCAGCCCGCCACCGTTGGGATAGTGAAGTAGCCCACTATGCCTATCAGCATAAAAATGATATACACGGTATTGGAAGTATCGGGGATGTAAGTAGGGTCTGCCAGCATTTCAATATCCCGCTCCAGTATGAGCGATTGTATTTTCGCCAGTATGGAACTGAACATATCGGATATGGGCAGCCACAGATAAACGCTGATATATCGGGTTAGCCATTGCGTGAGCGTGGACTGAAAACCGTCCCAAACGCTTATCGCAAAGGCTATCGGCCCCAATATAGACAGTACGATGAGGAAGAACGTCCGTATCGTATCTATGACCAATGCCGCTGCCTGAAAGAGTATCTCCAGCAGGTCACGAAACCACTCCTTTATGGCTTTCTCCATTTTATAGGCTTGCCTGTCGAGATACATTCCCGTCATGGTAGCCAAATCGGACGGCGACCAGCCCAATTCGTCCAGCTTCTTATCAAATTCCTCGTCGCTTACGAGGTAAGCGGTTTCGGGATTGCGAAGCATGGCTTCCCGCTCCAACTGGTCTTTTTGCTGTTGTAGCTTGTTCAGGTCAAGTACCTGCCCTTCGAGCATGGAGTGCGTGCCTTTTACTACGGGAGACATTACCGCATTGATGGTTCCTAAAACCATCGTGGGAAAAAACATAATGCAAAGCCCGATGGCGAACGGACGGAGCAAAGGGAACACGTCTATGGGTTCTGCCCGGCTCAACGCCTGCCACACTTTCAGCGCAACGTAGAACAGTGCGCCCAATCCGGCAATTCCTTTGGCTATTGCAGCCATGTCTGCCGTCAATGGCATCATTTCATCGTACAGGCTGCGCAGCATTTCGTGAAGGTTATTCCATTCCATAGCTTACCAATATTTTTGTTCTGCGGTTCCGTACAGTTCCAGCACACGCTTGGTGTTGTTCTGTTTCTTCGCCCTCAAAATGCTTACAGAAATATTTTTATTGGTGTAATAGCGTACAAGGTTATGGTAGTCCTTAACCTCTTTGTACACTTTGTCGATTATATCCATACGCTCCTTATCATTTAAGGAAAGCCCGGTCGAGGTAACGATTTGTTTCAACTCTTTCAGCAACTCGGTACTTTCATTCAGAAGCGTAGAATAACCATTAGCAATTGCCGTCAATTCCTGTGGGGTGAAATTGGGGTCGTTCATCATCTTGCCGAAATTCTTCACGTACATTTCGGACACATCGCCCACCAGCAAAACGGTCTGCTGTACCTTGCGGGCATCTTTAACCAGGTTGTTTACGGCTTTCAGTTTGTCGTAATACTCTTTGCCTTGGTCATACACCTTTTTTACCTCATTGAAATTCTTAACCACATTCGATACGGTGGATGAGGTCTGCACGATTTCGTTTGCACTGTTGAGAATGCCGGAGATAAGATTACCGGGGTCAGTTACTACAAATTGTGCTTTAGCGGATGGTGCAACGGCAAGCATAATTGCCGTACACACCAGTAACATTGCTTTTTTCATTGTTTCTGATTTTTAAAAATTAATAACTGTTTGATTTTTTCTTTTCCTGTTGAAAAGCTGCTTTACATTTTCCGACCCATTTTCCTTTTTGGTTCAGGAGGCTTCTTTTGTTGCAGGTCATTGAGCCGGGTAAAAAAGTCTTGCAGGCTTTGAGGTTGGGATGCTGCTGCTTCCTTGCACAGTTTTGCAAAATCCTGTTCCTCTTTGTTGGTGGGGTCGGCTTCAAATATCAAAGCCTTGTTACCACCAATGGGCAGTGTGATTTTCTCCTTTTCCACTTCTCTTGCTTTTAAAATGATTAGTAACTGTTTGCTTTCTCACGTCTTTGGAGGGCAATGCGTTTAATGGCTTGCTCCACGTTACCATCCAGTTCATGGGCAAGCTGCATCACTTCCATTTTTTCGGTTTCCTCCGTGGTGTAGGCTAAGTATTCTTCGAGCGATACCTCTGTGGCGTAAACTGCGGAATGCGTACCGCCCAGCCCAATCCATACTTCTTTGTAAAGCCTTGACGGGTCGTTGTTCATGTTGATGGAAAGGATTTGTGATTTTTCCTTTTCGGTAAGTCCGAGCATCGCCTGAATGTCATCGAACTTGTTCATGTACTTGCGCTGGTCAAGCAGGATTTTGCAGTCGGAGTTGTTGATGATACTTTCTTTCACGATGGGCGACTGGATGATGTCGTCCACTTCCTGCGTAACCACGATGGCTTCACCAAAGAATTTGCGGACGGTCTTAAACAAATACTTGATGTATTCTGCCATACCCTCTTTAGCAATCGCTTTCCACGCTTCTTCAATCAGTATCAGCTTACGCACACCTTTGAGCCTGCGCATCTTGTTGATGAACACTTCCATAATGATGATTGTGACCACGGGAAAGAGGATTTTGTGGTCTTTTATCGCATCAATTTCAAACACGATAAAACGTTTGGAAAGCAGGTCGAGTTGCTTATCGGAGTTCAACAGGTAATCGTATTCGCCGCCCTTGTAGTAAGGTTCCAGTACGTTCAGGAAATTGGCGAGGTCAAAGTCTTTTTCCCTTACCTGCTTTTCTTCCAGTACCGTTTTGTAATCACCCTTTACATATTCGTAGAATCCGTTGAACGATGGGTATTCATCGTTTTGCTTAATGTGGTCAATGTAACCGCTCACGGCGTTTGACAACGCCACTTCTTCCGAACGCTTCGGCGGTTCGTCATCACGCTTCCAAAGCGTAAGGATGAGGGTTTTGATGCTTTCCCTTTTCTCAATGTCAAATACGCCGTCATCGGTATAAAAGGGATTGAACGCAATCGGGTTCTCTTCGGTGTAAGTAAAGTAAACCCCGTCTTCACCTCTGGTCTTTCCTTTAATCAGTTCGCATAAGCCCTGATAGGAATTACCTGTGTCCACGAGCAGGACGTGTGCGCCCTGTTCGTAATATTGGCGCACCATGTGGTTAGTGAAAAAAGACTTACCCGAACCCGATGGCCCCAAGATGAACTTGTTGCGGTTCGTGATGATGCCTTTTTTCATTGGCAGGTCGGAAATATCCAAATGGATAGGCTTACCCGTAAGCCTGTCTGCCATCTTGATACCGAAAGGCGATGGTGAACTTTGATAATTGGTTTCTTCGGTGAAGAAACACAGGGCGGGTTCAATGAACGTGTAAAAACTTTCCTCGCTTGGAAAGTCGGCCGCATTGCCCGGCATAGCCGCCCAATACAGCGTGGCAACGTCAATGGTATTGTGGCGAGGCTTGCACTCCATTAAAGCCAATGCGCTACCGGTATCGTTCTTTAGCTGTTTGAGTTCGTTTGCATCATCCGACCACGCCATTACATTGAAGTGCGCACGGATAGACGAAAGCCCGAAGCTGTGGGCTTCGTTCAGGTACTTTTCAATCCACTCTTTGTTGATTTGATTTGCACGGCTATACCTTGCCAGCGAGTGCATATTCCTTGCGGATTTTTCAAACTTGCGCAGGTTCTCATCGCTGTTATCCAAAAATAAATACTGGTTGTAGATATGGTTACAGCTAAGGAGCAAGCCCACCGGAGCCGCAAAGGACAACAGGCAGTCGCTTCTATCGGTGGACAGCTTTTCATAACGTGTATTTGCTGATACTGTTCCGGGCAAATCGTCTGTATCTGAAAGCGTGTGCAGGCACAATCGCTTATTACCGATGCGCACATCTTCCGTACCGAGTGCCAAATCCTGCAACGGCGTATTGGCTGTCCGTGATAAGGTCAGGTATTGCTCCAACAATCCCTGTTTTTCATTTGCACCGATGATGTCATCTTCTGTCAACCGTTCCAGTTTCACAAACCCGCTGTCGTTGATGATGCGCTCGAATTGCGCCACCGCTTCCATAAATCGGCGGACGGTTTCTTTATCCCTTATTTCTTTCGGGATAAGAACGCCTTTGCAAAGCGAACTAAAGTTGCTTTGCATCCGCATACGCTCTTTGGTTGTCTTCGTCAAAAAGAGGTAGCAGTAATGGTTGAGAAAAGGACGCTCGTTGAAATGTTGCTGGTAGGATTTCGCTAAGAAACTCAATCCGTCCTGTGCAATATCCGGTGCATAATTTTCCTTGATGAACCAATCCTGTTTGTGGATGATGGAGTAATCCGGTAAGGTTTTGATTGCCTTGTGCCATGCGGAGTGTATGGCATCGTACTCCGGTGATGCTACGGTAAACAGTTCCGGCAGGTGTACCCGAAAGCAGGCGGTAATGTCTGCATCTTTTGAAATGACGCAGTTGTGTTCCACCGCCAGTAATGGAAACTTGCTTTCCAGCGTTGTAGTTTTTGCGGTGTTTCTCATACGGCATCGGATTTAGAGGTGAACCTTAAACTGCGATGTACCGCTTTGCGACTGATGATGTATTTGGGATGCTTTTTCTTTGCGCCCAGCTTCATCAACCCGTGTTCGCCGTACTTGCCATTTAATGAGAATGTTTTCCAAACAATCAGTGATGCACCGCCTGCGCCTATGAACAGGCAGATGTAGGAGTTTACGCCTGCCATGTACATAATCATAACAAGGATAAGCACGCCGAGCAAGCCACCTGCGAAGATGAACAGGTATTGTGCTTTCAGCCCTTTGAACTCTACGGTTCTTCCAATGCCTTTGTTGATGTTGTAATTACTCATAGGGCATTGGATTAAAGGAAGAATGAACGCAGGATGGTTGCTGCAACGATTAAGAAGATACACGCACCGAACCAGCTTGCCGCCGTTTTCGATGTGTCCGGGTCGCCACTGCTGAATTTGTTGTAAACCTTTACACCTCCGATTAACCCAACCACCGCACCGATGGCATAAATCAATTTGGTAGCCGGGTCAAAATATCCCGTTACCATTTGTGTTGCTTCCTGAATGCCAGCATTGCCGTTTCCCTGTGCGAACACACCAAATGCCGACAGTAACGCAACGCCTGTCAGCAATACTTTTTTCTTTCTTCTTTCCATAATCTGAATGAATTATTTTGTTTCTACTTCCCGCTTTCTGTGGGCTTTCGGAACAAAAGTGTCAGGAAAAAAGAGGCGCAATAACGATGTGTCTTTCAGTGGAATTACTTGGCAGTGAGTGGCAGTGTTATGAGTAATTGATACCTATGAAATACATATTTTTCAAATCATAGAATTTTATTACTTTTGGACAAATGATGTCCAAGAAGTCAATGTCAACATTAGAAAGAATATCATTTGGCGAGTATGTCCGGTCATTAAGGGGAAAAGCGAATCTTCCTCTTAGAAAAGTCGCAGCGGAATTGAATATTGATACGTCAACATTGAGTAAAATAGAGAAGAATGAACGAAATGCCAATGAACAAATCATTGATGGAATTTCAAGAATGTTCAAAATTGACCAGTCCGAACTAAAGGTTAGATACATTAGCGATAAGATCACTAATCAACTTCTTAATGAGGAAGATGGACTTGAAATCCTAAAAATAGTAGAGAAGAAAATCAAATACTATCGAAGAAAAAAAACTTAGACTTAACTTAAATAGAAATTATGGGAGAATATTCAAAACGTGTAGGAGAAGTAGGCGAAACAGTAGTAGCGGATTTTTTAGCCCTTATAGGATGGATAAATCCTTTAAGAAATGATGATATTGATAGTATTGATACCGAGTTCAGAAAAAGAACAAATGGGATAGATGGATATTTTCATTACGTTAATCCTATGGTGAGCAGCACAATTGAAAATGTCATCTATTCATCAAAATATAGCACAGATCCTTATCCTGTATCACAAGTAACAACACAATTTAAAGAGCGATATCTTGAATTAGCTAAGGCAATTGAATCCTTTAAAAAGTCTGAGTTAAAACAATACACAATAAATCTTCACCAGAACATTGACACACATTTCGATCGAGGTGTTTTGTTTTGGTTGAACAATTCAGGAACAGGTGAGAACGATTTAGTAAGTCGATTATCTCGGATTGAGTTAAATACAGGGGTAAATCACGACGGCATTTTTTTAGTTGACAATAAACGGATTGAGTTCATATATGATTCGATTTGTTTTGCTCAATTGAAATATCGTCTACACAATATTGACTTTGTTTATTTCAACAATGGGCTAAATAATGATGACCGAAATCCACGAAACGGGAGAGTTATGCCGATTCAGTACATTAACTCAAGTATATTACCATTGAGAGCATCAAAGGAGAATGAAACAACTATCATTATAAATGCAATCGACAATTTTGATAGAGATGATTTGATGAAATACATGGGAATAGCAAAAAATATTGGCTGTAATGCACAAGGAGCGACATTAATTGGCTTTCCGGACTATTCAGAAACTGAACATTTGCCAACGGTAAACAACATTAAGCAAATATTCAATGATGCCTCTTTTACTTCGCAGTTAGAAGTAGTAAATTATAATAACCCTATTTTACGTTAGTACTATGGAAAAGTTAGAAGTAAATAAGCATATCCCTTTTGGAGCAACTCTTCAGGACGTTTTAAATCATCCGTCATTATCCGACACAAAATTGAAATACTTGCTCAGACTGCGTGGAATTTATTTAGAGGATTCAAAGAATAATGATACATATCCAATTTTATTGTCAACAATACTTTCTCCGAGTGAATTTGAATATATTAAAGAAAACATTCGAGGAAAAGAATTAAACCAAAAAATTCTTTCAAGACCTTTAGCCTGGCATAATACAGATGATCTCATTAAAGTTGTTCCTGACAAGATTGATTTAAAGGAAATTATAAGAACAGCGGATTCACGACAGGCTGTTATTTCGCAAACCAATTTTGCAATGGTTGAAGGAAATCCAAACAAAGTGAAAATGCAATTTAGATGTCAAACGAATAATTATAATTCTGGCTGGTATAGAACTAAAAATGAGTATGATGGAGAAATTGTCTTAGAGAAGGTACAAGAAAATGACAAGGTATATCTAAGAATGATTTACACCTCTCCTGAAACTCAAACAATTGCGGATTTGGGTGTTAAGCATTTGGTTAATGAGTTTAAAAGTAAAAACTATACTAAACCAAATACAGACGTTGAAAGAATCTTGTATAGCAATTTCACAAATGAAGAAAGGATTAAATTTTTTTTAAGTCTAACTGATAGTTCTGAAATTTTTGAATTTCAAAGAGCCACAGATTTGGATATTGCTCCTGATAGAACTATGGAAATGCCAATTGAAATTGCCAAGTTAATGACGGGTAAAGTAAATACTTTAAAAATAAATGGCGAAACACTACATGAACATTATTTGATTAATGAAAATGAGAATCATAAATATATTGAGTTAGCCTCAGTTGAAGCTCTTTACAATTTTTCCTATCATGCCGCTGAAGGGAACTGCGTAGTTCAATTTGGCTTCAACGGATATTTCAAAAAACGACTTAGCAACATTGAATTTTCAATAGATGTTTCAACCGTTAATCTTAAAGATGAATATAAAGGAGTAAACAAAGATAAAGTGAGGTTATTTTTATTACAAGAATTTGAAAAATTCAAAATGGAAAAATATAATTTACTGAAATCTCAACCACATTCTGTACAACATACGACATAAAAGATGAATAATATAGATTTTACCCAAGTAGAAATAGAGAAAATTATTACGCACCAAATTGGAAATAAATTACGAGATGAAAAATATAGTCTTTCTAATGAAGAATCGCTCTTAGCATCGGACACGAAAAACTATCTTTTAAAATATTTCTTATCCCTTTTAAAAACAGAAGAACTTTACAAATTTACCCATGCAGTAAATATTGAGATGAATGAAGTGTTTACTTTAGCTAAGCAGATATTTTCAGATCCAAATTCTTTTATCTCAAATTCTCAAAGTATAGCAAAATTACTTTATGAACAGTCAATGCACCCCAAAATAAAAGAAGGGCAACTCAATATTTCACTATTCGACAATATAATTATAGAAGATGAGGTTGTTAATGTACTTGGCATTTTCAAATCAGAAACACCTTCTCCATTTATTCAGATGAAGAAGCAAAGATCGAATTATAATATTGTACATGAAATTGGATTCGATTTGAAAAGCATGGATAAAGGCTGTTTGATTTTCAATACAACTGCCGAAACAGGATATAAAATTTTAATTATTGATAATGCAAGCAAATCAAACGAAGCACAATATTGGAAAGATGAGTTTCTTAATGTGAGCATTATCAAGGATGAATACCATCAAACCAACCAATTTTTAGGAATAGCCAAACAGTTTGTAACAAAGCAATTAGATGAAGACTTTGAGTTGAGTAAAGCCGATAAAATTGATTTTTTAAATCGATCTGTGGACTATTTTAAAAAGAATGAGACATTTAATAAAGAGGAGTTTGAAGAGGAAGTGTTTGGAGACAACAATGTTATTGAATCGTTTAGAAAGTTCGATCAAACTTACAGACAGGAAAATGAGGTAGAATTAGCAGATAGCTTCCCAATATCTTCCCAAGCTGTAAAAAAACAATCTCGTGTTTTCAAAAGCGTACTAAAACTTGACCGAAATTTCGACATATATATTCATGGGAATAAAGATCTTATTGAAAAGGGTGTTGAGAAAGATGGTAGGAAGTATTACAAAATCTATTACGAGGAAGAAAAGTAGAAAGTATGGCAAGTATTAAACGTCCAATGTTTGAAGCGCATGTGTTGGAGGGATTATGTAAAACTATTGGAGATGCTTCGGATGGTTTGACAGGTACGGAAATAGGGCAAATTCTATTGAACGCAAACATCCCGGATGTTGACCCTCAAAACACAAAATGGAGAAGACTGTATTCTGCATTTGCTGATTGGCAGAATAAAAATCAATGTTCAAATCATATACTAAGATTTGTGCAAGATGCTTTGCAACCTGTTCGGTATATTGGGAAAGAAGAAATTTTTCATAACCGCAGATTAGAGGTTAATAAACGTTTAGCGTTTATAGGTACAGAACTCACAGAGCAAGGTAAATTCAGATTAGTTGAAAAAGCTACAACAATCGCAGAAGCCGAACAACGTGCCAGCCGCTTAAAACATAAGTTGGAAAGCAGGAATGTTCATGCTGCGATATTTGAATATTGTAAGGCTGAACTATTGGTTGAAAACTACTTTCATTCTGTTTTTGAGGCTACCAAAAGTATTGCAGACCGTTTAAGGAAAATGACCGGGCTTTATGCAGATGGCAATGCTTTAGCAGAAACTTCATTTTCTACCAGTAATCCGTTGGTTAAAATCAATCACTTAAAAACGGATACGGATAGAAGCGAGCATTTAGGATTATGCAACTTGATTAAAGGTATGTTTGGCTTAATTAGAAACTCTACGGCGCACGAACCTAAAATCAAATTTGAAATTACCGAAGACGAGGCTTTGGATATTTTGAATACCATATCCTACATTCATAAAAGACTTGATAAAGCGATATAAACAAAAGGGAGCTGTCTTTTCAGACAAACTCCCCAATGTCGAAACCCTCTAAATCCTTATTCCGCACGTTGGAAGAATTGAAATCCGCTCTGGCGGGGAGGCTTTTATCCAGCAGCTCCGCAATCTTTCGTGAAGCCCCCTCTATGGAGTTTTCGAGCAAGCTAAACAATTCGGTTCCCTGTATTCGCTGAACGATGTCTACCGCTTTTTGTTGAGAGGCAGGTTCCAGCACGTCTTGCTGAAGCAATGCCCCCACGGTTGTCAGTTCCTCGTAGGTAACCCCTGTGGCAAACCCATTGTCGCTGTTCGGTAATCCCTGTTCTTGCCATTCCTCGTCCTCACTCTCAAAATCGGAAACAGGTTCACTCCCAAAAACTTCATCCAATTCCTCCTGCGGAATTTCCCTCGCAAAACCTGCTTCGTTGGTTTCTGCTTCAAAATTATCAGGTATATCAGCCTTTTTATCAAATTGGCGTTTCGTGGCACTTGTTGGCACTATGTGTCGCTTTACAGGCTTTGGCTTGCCCATTATTTCCGATAAATCGGGATTTACCGCAGGATGTTGAGGCTTGCTTTTCACCACCTTTTTGATGATGATTTTATCCTTTGCCAGCAGCACAATAACAATCAGCAGGCAGATAACAATTATTATTTCCATAATCAAATACTTTAAAATATGGGTTTAAATTTCTCATTAAAATCATCGGTGATGGCTTTCTCAAACTGTTCAAAATGGTGTTCGAGAATATTGTCCAAATAAGCATACAGGGGTATTTTATCCTCACCGATAACCTGTACAATACGGGAAAGCCGTTCGTGATATTCCTGCCGGATGTAAATGCTTTTATCACCCCTGCGGGTCATGGTATGACCATTGAGGAAACGCTCACCGTAACTGAACCCGGAAACTTTCTTTTGACGGGTACGCTCCTTAGATGCGGGCTTTTCGTCTATCAACTCCTTTTGTTCTGCCTGGGGTTCCTCCGTTGCTTTTTCAGGCTTTTTTGTTTCACCCGCCATTATGGACATGATGTATGCCTCGTCTATCGGGGCATTTGTTTTTTTCTTATTCTCATTTTCCATAGCCGTTACAATTTGACGGTTCTTAAAAACTCTACCATAAACAAATCCAGCCCGCAGGCTTTCATCAATCTTTCATCGGGAGGTAATAATGTGGAGCGGAAAACGGTCTTTGCGGTAGCTTCGCTTTCCTTGCGAAAGCGTTTGCTGTCTGCAATGCGGGTTTCCATCGTTTGCAGCCCAACTTCATTGATGATATTTCCATAGGCTTCATACAGGTGCGATTTTTCCCGTCCGTCCACCTGGTTCCAAAATAACCGTATCGTTTCGATGCAAGTCTGTCCCCGTTTCATCAAAACATTGGTCAGAACATCGGTAAAGCTCAATGTACTTTCCATCACTACACGGTCTGCCGTGATAGGTGAAAAGATATGTTGCATTCCTGCCAGCGTATTGAGCAAGCCGGGGGTGTTCACAGTTCCCGGTAAGTCGAAGAAAACCACATCCACCGGGACATCGGAAGATTGTAAAAATGCCTCCGCATCCCTTAAAGCATTGTCTGCCTTGCTCTGCAATACCGGATATGCTTTTTTGTTAATGGTCGTGAACTGGCGGTACGCCAGTCTTTTCAGGATTTCGCTTTTCATCACCGTTTTTAAATCCCGTTCCCGCATCTGCCAAAGACTGTGCTGTGGGTAATCACAATCAAATACGACCACGTTATACCCCATGCGGTAATGGAGTATGCTTGCAGTGATGGTGGTAAAAGTGCTTTTACCCACGCCTCCTTTTTGGCTGGAAAAAGCAATGAATCGGGTTTTGTTTTTTGTTTCCATTTTCTATTCTGTTTTAAAATTTAATTCTGTTTGTACTGCCTGCAATCCTGCGGGATGGCTTTCTTGATAGCGTGTTATCCTGCATGAAATAATACTGTCATGCTATCCCGATGGAACTCCGGCTATCAGGCAAACAACCTTTCTGCCTGTCGTGCCGACCATCTTGCATTTCTGCTGTCACGCTTGCAAGCCGTTTCCTTTGTGAGCTGTCATGCCACCTTGCAGCCCAACATGAAAGCCGTCCTGCTTTCTTTCAGGTGTGCCAGCCTGCCGGACTGAATGCTATCAGACATTCTTAGGTTCCTGCAATCTTGTATGCTGTCTTTCTGAACTGCCAACCGGAATGAATGCCTGCCAACACGCTTGCCTGAATGCTATCACAAAGGAGCGGGTTATTTTATCGCATTGCTGCGAAGTGGTAGCTATTGGCGTTCTGTGGCAGTGTTTGGCAGTGTGCAACAGGGTGATGCTTCGGGAAAGCTGCACTTATTTTGTAGTTGCATCAATGCAACAGGAGAATGGAAAAATCATTGGAGATAAGAGGCTATAAGTGGAACGGCTCTAAGTCGTTTTTTTCTGCTTTATCCAATCCGTCCCGCAGGGCGGATTTTCTGTTCAACCGAACAGAGCAAGTTATGTTTTTAGCTGCTTGAAATGCTTTCCGCAGCTAAAAACAACTTGCCATTGCATGGAGCCGGAAAACCCCCTCCGAAGTCGGGGTTTATGGAAATTGTAATGGATAGAGATATGGACGACAAGAAAAGAAATCAAATAAGCAAAGGTGGTCGCAAGCCTAAGAATGACCCTGCAACCCACCGCTATTCGATTAGCCTGAACGATACGGAAAACGCACAGTTCCTTACGTTGTTCGAGCAATCGGGAATGAAAGTAATGGCGCATTTTATTACTGCCTGCATCTTTCAGAAAACAATTAAGACAGTAAAAATTGATATGGATGCCGTAGAATTTCATACAAGGCTCACCAGTTTTTACAGCCAGTTCAGAGCCGTTGGTGTGAACTACAACCAAATCGTGAAGATATTGTACCGCAATTTTTCGGAGAAAAAAGCATCTGCTTACCTCTTTAAACTGGAAAAACAGACGGCAGAAATGGCGGACTTGTGCCGGAAAGTAATTGAACTGACACAGGAATTTGAGAAAAAACACTTGCAAAAATGATAGCAAAGATTGGAAAGGGTGAGCATTTGTACGGTGCTATATCATATAACCAGCAGAAGATTGACAAAGAAAAAGGGCAGGTTTTGTTGCTGAACAAGATACCGGAAACATTGAACAATACTTATTCTACCCATTACCTGCACCAGCAATTTGAGCCCTATTTAGCCGCCAATATCCGAACGGAAAAACCAGTTCGCCACATATCGCTGAACCCTGATCCTGCGGATAAGGTCAGCGATGGGCAGTTTATAAAAATGGCGCAGCAGTATATGCAGGAAATGGGCTATGGCAACCAGCCCTATGTTGTTTTCAAACATACGGATATAGAGCGCACCCACATCCATATTGTGACCGTTGCCGTTGGATTGGATGGCAAGAAGATAGCGGACAGTTACGACCATCCCCGTTCAATGGCAATTTGCAGGAAATTGGAACAGCAGTACAATCTTGTACCTGCAACGGAAAAGCAACGCACGGGGAACGAGCGGGTATTCCACCCGATAGACTACAAAGCCGGGGATGTTAAAAGTCAGATAGCATCGGTGGTACGACATCTGCCAAAGTATTACGGATATGCCAGTTTGGGCGCATACAATGCGTTGCTTTCCCTCTTTAATATTACCGCCGAAGAAGTGAAAGGCGAGCTGAACGGACAGCCCAAAAACGGGCTGGTGTATTTTGCCTTGAACGAACAGGGAGTAAAAGCCAGCAATCCTTTCAAGGCTTCACGTTTTGGCAAACACGCAGGATTGGAAGCCTTGCAGGAACATTTTGCACAATCTAAAGAGCAGATTAAAAATAACCCGGTAAGAGCCATACTGAAAAACAGCATCGAGGTAGCAATGCACACGGCCACCAATGAAACCGATTTTAAAAAGCAACTATTGGAGCAGGGCATCAATACCGTTGTACGCCGCACTGATAAGGGGCGCATATATGGTATGACATTTATAGACCATGAAAGCCGCACAGTTTGGAACGGTTCAGCTTTGGACAAAAAACTATCGGCAAATGTGTTTAACGACTGGTGGAAAGAACAAGTAATGGAACAACGCCAAAATACAGAACATACAAGTACCTCCGCATTGCCAGCCGCAGATAAAAACGTTGTTGAGGAAAAAGAAGAAACTCACAGGCTTTTTGATTTCTTTGATAAAGAACAGCCAACCGATGATACAGGATTGATAGACGGATTGGGCGGGCTATTACCGGAAGCACAGGGCGAGGATTACGAGGAACAGGCTTTTGCAAACCGCATGAAGAAAAAGAAGAAAAACAAAAGACCAGGAAGACGGCAATAAGATTTTGTTCTCTATCAGGAAGCCAGTTTAATGCCAAATAATGCCACTACACGCCATCTGACACCGCTTTCTCTACACCGCTATTCATAGCGGTTACACTTGCATCAAAACAAATTTTTGAATTATGCAAGGAGAAGACGATTTAAGAGGGTTAGCCAAAATAATGGCTTTTATGAGAGCGGTAAGCATCCTCATTGTATTGATGCACTTTTATTGGTTTTGCTATGGGTTCTTTGCCGAACGTGGCTGGACTTTAGAAGTTATAGGCAAGATACTCACCAATTTTAACCGTACCGCAGGGCTTTTCTCACACACGCTTTACACCAAATTTTTTGCATTGGTGTTACTGGCGTTAAGCTGTTTGGGTACAAAGGGCGTGAAAAACGAAAAGATAACATGGACTAAAATCCGTGTTGCCTTAGCCACTGGCTTAGTGCTGTTCTTCCTGAATTTCCCATTGCTGAAATTATCGGCAGGGTTAGCTACTTCGCTTTACATTCTTACAACGGGCGCAGGATATATTGCCCTGCTGATGGCTGGTGTATGGATGAGCCGCTTACTACGCAATAACCTGATGGACGATGTTTTCAACAACGAGAACGAAAGTTTCCAGCAGGAAACCAAACTGATGCAAAATGAATATTCCGTTAACCTGCCTACGAAGTTTTACTACAAAGGCAAATGGAATGACGGTTGGGTTAATGTGGTCAATCCTTTTAGAGCCTCTATTGTGTTGGGTACTCCGGGTTCGGGGAAATCCTATGCTATTGTAAACAACTACATCAAACAACACATCGAGAAAGGGTTCAGTATGTATATCTACGATTTCAAGTTTGATGACCTTTCCACGATTGCCTACAACCACCTGCTAAAGCATACCAACAAGTACAAAATAGCCCCCAAGTTTTATGTTATCAATTTTGATGACCCACGCCGGAGCCACAGGTGCAACCCGCTTAATCCCGACTTTATGACGGACATATCGGATGCTTACGAAGCTGCCTATACCATCATGCTTAACCTTAACAAGTCGTGGATTTTGAAGCAAGGGGATTTCTTCGTTGAAAGCCCGATTATATTGCTTGCAGCAATTATTTGGTTCCTGAAAATTTACGATAACGGCAAGCATTGCACGTTCCCGCACGCCATCGAATTGCTCAACAAAAAATACGCAGACGTATTTACCATACTTACGTCATACCCCGAACTCGAAAATTATTTATCGCCGTTCATGGATGCCTGGTTAGGGGGCGCACAAGACCAGTTACAGGGGCAGATTGCATCGGCAAAAATTCCTTTGTCCCGAATGATTAGCCCGCAGTTGTATTGGGTAATGACGGGGGACGATTTTTCACTGGACATCAACAATCCGAAAGAGCCTAAAATACTGTGCGTTGGCAACAACCCCGACAGGCAAAATATTTACTCCGCAGCTTTGGGTTTATACAATTCAAGGATTGTAAAACTGATTAACAAAAAAGGACAGCTTAAAAGTTCAATTATCATAGATGAGTTGCCAACCATTTATTTCAGGGGATTGGATAACCTGATTGCAACTGCACGTAGTAATAAGGTAGCAGTATGTTTGGGCTTTCAGGATTTTTCACAACTGACAAGGGATTACGGCGATAAAGAAAGTAAGGTAATACAGAATACCATAGGTAATATTTTCTCCGGTCAGGTGGTGGGCGAAACAGCAAAGAGCCTTTCGGAACGCTTTGGAAAAGTGTTGCAGAAAAGGCAGAGCATGACCATCAACCGAAATGATAAGTCCACTTCCATTTCTACCCAAATGGATAGCCTGATACCAGCATCCAAAATTTCAACACTTACGCAGGGCATGTTTGTTGGTGCGGTTTCCGACAATTTCGATGAACGCATCGAGCAGAAAATATTTCATTCTGAAATTGTAGTAGATAATGATAAAGTTGCCGCCGAAACCAAAGCCTACAAGAAGATACCGCAGATATTATCCTTTACCGATGAAAGTGGAGCGGATAATATGAAGCAAGAAATTGAAGCCAACTACAAGCAAGTCAAGCAGGATGTTATGACCATTGTTGAAAGTGAAATGGAACGCATCAAAAACGACCCTGACTTACAACATTTGGTGCAAAAGGAATAAAGAATGATAGTATTGGTTGACAATATCCTTTTCTTGAAGAAATATCGCTAAATAAAAAAATATCACTACCTTTGTTAGCGAATGCTAACTAACATAATTTTGTTAGCGAACGGGTAACATGGAAAAATTCACAAACAGACAAATAGAAATAATGGAAGCCGCAACGGTTCGGATTGATGCTTACGGTATTCAAAACCTGACTATCAAAACGCTGGCTGCCGATATTGGTTTATCCGAACCGGCTTTATACCGTCATTTTAAAAGCAAGAATGATATTTTACTTGGTTTGCTCAACTATTTCATAACAGGAATGAAAAACCGCATAAGTAACATTCCTGTAAATCCTAACGCAACGGCAGGAGATGAATTGAGGGATATTTTTAAATCGCAACTACAAACCTTTACAGATAAACCTGCGATTGTCAGTGTCATTTTTGCGGAAAGTATTTTTCATTATGATGAGGGATTGAGTTATAAAGTTTCCGAAATAATGGAATTAATGCACCAATATGTCAATGCAAACATTGAAAAAGGACAGAAGGTAGGGCAATACGGCAAGCTAATCAATGCCTCCACGCTTACCACTATTATACTTGGTGGAATGAGAATGACGGTTTTGAAATGGAAACTTTCGAGGCATAAGTCTAACCTGATAAAAGACGGTACAGCAGTTTTAGAGGGAATTTTAAAAATGATTGAAAAAAAAATTGAGATATGAAAAAACTACTTGTATTTGGATTGAGCGTTATGCTTTTGTGGAGTTGTAATAATGTTACTGAAAAATCAACGGCACATCAGGAAACAGAAAACCACGCAGAACATCAACACGATGAGGGTTCCAAAGCTATTGAACTCAACAATGGCGAAAAGTGGCTGGTGAACGAAGAAATGAAACCTTTTGTAGTGAAAGGCGAAGAATTGGTAAATACTTATATTCAGGACGGAAAGACTGATTATAAAGCATTGGCTCAACAACTAAAAGAGCAAAACGACCAGCTCGTAAAAAGTTGTACAATGGGCGGCAAAGGTCACGATGAACTGCACAAATGGCTACATCCACATCTTGAAATAATTAAGGCGTTGCAAAATGAAACAGATGCAACCAAAGCAAGTGAAATTGTTTTGCGCCTGCAACATTCGTATCAGCAATATCATCAGTATTTTAATTAAACAACGACTATGGCAACATTTGAAAAAGAAAGCATTTTCAATCTCGAAAATGCAATTGAATACACAAACGGCGGTGTTATCAGCAAACAGGTAACTAAAAGCAAAGGTGGAACCTTGACTTTATTCTCGTTTGACAAAGAACAGGGACTATCGGAGCATAAAACACCTTATGATGCCATTGTGCAGATTTTGGATGGCGAAGCAGAAATAACGATTGCCGGAAAACTTCATCATCTGAAAAAAGGTGATTGTATCATTATGCCGGCAAACATTCCACACGAATTGAAAGCCATTGAACGCTTTAAAATGTTGCTGACAATGATAAAGGAAGAACAATTCATATAACCATATTTAATATCAAACTAAGAATGAAACATATTATAACAACTGAATTTATACTTTATGTAATTGACCAACAGAAAAGTACAGATTTTTACACAAAGCTTTTTCGTATAAACCCTGACTTGAATGTACCTGGAATGACTGAATTTAAACTTTCCGAAAACTGTAAATTGGGACTTATGCCTAATAAAGGAATTGCCAAAATACTTTCGGACAAAACACCACATCCTGACCAAGGAAACGGAATTCCGAGATGTGAGCTATATTTTTATGTTGATAATATTGAACTTGAATTTCATAACGCAATGAAAATAGGAGCTAAACTTATTAGTCCGATAGAAGACAGAGATTGGGGCGACAGCGTTTGCTATTTTACCGATTTAGACGGGCATATTATCGCTTTTGCTCAAAGAATATAAATAAAAAGAAACAAAAAAATTTGCTCAATTATGTTAGTGAACGCTCGCAAACTATTTATTATTCCGTTGATATTTATCGGGTGGAATACTGTTCAGGCACAGGAAGTCTGGACACTGAAACAATGTACTGATACGGCACAGGTCTATAACAAAACCCTGCAAATCAACCGAAACCACATCAGCATCAGCGAACAAAGGGAAAAAGAAGCAAAAGCCAATCTTATTCCGAAAGTTACAGCCAATGCCGATTACAAATATTTTATGGAATTGCCTACACAGCTCATGCCGATGAATGCACTCAATCCGCAAGCACCCGAAGGGCAATTCAGAGATTTGCAATTTGGTGTTCCTCACAACATCAATGCAAATGTGCAGTTGGCAATGCCGTTGTATAATCCGCAGGTTTATGGAGTGATTGAGAATACAAAAATTGCCAACAAACTGACACTGCTTCAATTTCAAAAATCGGAAGAGCAGGTTTTATACGACATCACTATGCTGTATTACAACGCTCAAATATTGAAACATCAATTGGATTTTTTGGAAAGCAATATGCTCAACACCCAAAAGCTATTAAAGAATATGGAACTTTTGAAAAAACAGTTATTGGCAAAGGGAACAGATGTGAGTAAAGTGAAATTGCAAACCGAACAGTTAAATACCCAAAGGGAAAACGTCCACAACAAATACATTTCAATTCTAAATGCACTAAAACTGAATATCGGTATCCCATTGGAGCGAAATATTACCGTTGTTTCTGAAATCGAACAGCGAGCCTTAACTAAAAATAATGTAGAAAACATATTGGATTTGAAAATTATTCAGACACAAAACAAACTATTGAACAGCGAATTGAGTACGTTGAACAAATCACGATTTCTACCCTCGCTTAATTTGATTGCCTCCTACGGAACAACAGGTTTTGGCTACGACAAAACCCCAAATGACTTTCTGAAATTTTATCCCATAGGCTTTGCAGGTTTGCAACTGACTTACCCGCTTTTCAACGGAACAGTTACACAGCGAAAAATAAATCAAAAAAAACTGGAAATCAGCAATAACGAATTGCAGGCTCAACTGATTGGCGATAAAAACAAAATGGAAACTGAAAATGCTTTAAGGCAAAGAACGATTGCACAGCAAACAGTCATCAATACCGAAAATCAAATCACTTTGGCTCAATCTATTTATGAGCAAACCATTTTACAACAAAAGCAAGGTACGGCAACACTTACCGATGTTTTATTGGCTGATAATACACTTCGTGAAGCACAGCAAAATTACCTGTCGGCAGTTATAGATTATCTGAAAGCGGATTTGGAGCTAAAAAAGCTGGCAGGAACAATTAAGAATTAAAATAACGGATAAAAAATCAGGAATATGAATTGGAAAAAAATAATCGGGATAATTGCTTTGATTGCGGTAATAGCACTTGTGTTTTTTAAGTTGAAAAACAATAAAGAAACCACCGAAAGCAAGGTGTATCAATATGACAAAGAAAAACCTATTACTGTAAATGCTGACACCATTCGTTTGCAGACTATTGATGATGCAAATACTTATGCAGGTACTTTTGAGCCGAATAAGGAAACAAAAATCAGTGCGGATATACAAGGAAAAATCAATGCTGTTTTGGTAGATGTTGGAAGTAGTGTAAGCAAAGGACAAACACTTATTCAGTTGGATAACTCGTTGTTGAAGCTACAACTGCAAGCAGTTGAAGTACAGATTGAGGGTTTGGAAGACGATGTAAAACGATACACCATTTTAACAGAAGCCGATGCCGTTCAAGGTGTGCAGTTGGAAAAGGCAAAATTGGGATTGAAAGCTGCAAAAGTTCAGAAAGCGACTTTATTGGAGCAAATCAGTAAAACCACTATAAAAGCACCTTTCAACGGTGTGGTAACTGCCAAGCTCAATGAGGAGGGTGGTTTTGCAGCACCGGGTATTCCGTTGCTACAAATTACGGATATAAGCACTTTACGCTTTACGGTCAATGTTCCCGAAAATGATTTGGTGCAGTTTCAAAACAATCAGACTTATAAAATTAGTGCTGATGTTTATCCCGACATTTCCCTTTCGGGCAAAGTAACAATGACAGGAAGTAAAGCCAATATGGGCAATAGTTTTCCTATACAGTTTCAGGTTGCCAACACCAACAACTTAACCATAAAATCGGGAATGTTCGGTAAGGTAAATCTTTCTGACACCAAGCAAGAACAAGGTATTCTTATTCCGACATCTGCCATTACAGAAGAAAATGGAAAAGCGAAAGTATATATCATAAAAAACGGAAAAGCCGTATTGCAACCGATAACCATATCAAGAAATATCGGCAATAAAACGATTGTATCAGGCGGATTGGCAACAGGCGATATTGTTGTAACGAATGGCTTTATCAACCTGTTTGACGGAGCGAATATTACGATTAAATAAAATCAGCGAAAATGAATATTACAGAAATATCAATCAAACGTCCCTCGCTGATTATCGTACTTTTCAGCGTATTTGCCCTGTTGGGAATTATCGGCTACAAGAATTTGAGCTATGAACTGATGCCCGATTTTAATCAGCCTGTTGTGGTTATCAAAACCGTTTATCCCGGTGCAGAACCCAACGAAGTGGAAACTTCCGTTTCCCGAAAAATTGAAGATGCACTTTCTAATCTGGAGGGCGTAGATTATTTGCTTACCAAATCATTACCCAATGCTTCAATCATCATAGCCAATCTGAAATACGGAACGGATTTGGACAAAACAATGCAGGACGCTCAACGCTACATTGACAATATCCGAAAGGACTTGCCTAACGATATTCAAAACCCTGTAATGAGCAAAGTATCGCCTAATGATTTGCCGATAATGTCGGTAAGTGCAACAAGCAATTTAGAGCCGACTGACTTTTACCAAAAAATGAAAGACGATTACCTGCCACAAATCCAACAACTAAAAGGAGTAGCAGAGATTGCCATTTTAGGCGGAGAAGAACGGGAAATTCAAATCAAGGTGGATAAAGAAAAATTGAAGCTCTATAAAATTTCTTTGTACCAGGTAGTGGAAGCCGTCAATCGTTCAGGTATTGATTTACCTGCGGGAAAATTACAAACCGATACAGAAAATAATTCAGTTAGGTTAGTTGGCAAATTCAATACTATCAATGATATTCAGAATGTTCAGGTCGCAATGCCTTTTCCAAACAGTCCTGTTTATGTGAAAGATATTGCGGAAGTAACAGACGGCATTAAAGAAATTACTTCGTATAGCCGTTACAACAGTAAAAACGGTATTGGCTTAATGATAAAGAAACAAGGCGATGCCAATGCCGTTGATGTTTCAAAACTGATTAGGGAAAAATTTCAGTCCATTGAAAAACAAAATGCCAATGCAGATGTAAAATTTGTAGTTACGGACGATAGCACCGATAACACCATTGCAGCCGTTAACTCGGTGGTGTTTGACTTGATTTTAGCCGTGATTTTAGTGTCGTTGGTAATGTTGCTGTTTCTGCGAAGTTTCAGAAACTCACTGATTGTTTTAGTTGCCATTCCGACTTCCTTAATTACCGCTTTTGCCGTGATGTGGCTTTGGGGCTATACGCTCAATCTGATGACTTTGCTGGCGATGTCTTTAATCATCGGCATTTTGGTGGACGATGCTACCGTAGTTTTAGAAAATATCCAACGCCATTTGGATATGGGTAAAGAAAAAAGAACGGCAGCTATGGACGGAAGAATGGAAATCGGTTTTTCGGCATTGTCTATTACATTGGTTGATGTGGTGGTGTTCTTGCCGATTTTGTTCTTACAGGTTTTTGTTGCCGATATGCTCAAACAGTTTTCGGTAGTAGTTATCACTTCTACGCTTACAAGTTTATTGGTCGGGTTTACTTTAACGCCTTGGCTGGCTTCACGCATCGGGAAAAAAGAAGATTTGCAACCGACTAATTTCTTTAATCGTTTTTTGCTTTGGTTTGAACATCAGTTAGACCAATTCATCAATTGGTATGGCAGAACATTGAATTGGGTTTTACATCACAAACTCATTTTTACAGGATTTGTTTTGTTGCTGTTCGTAGGAACGGTAGCAATGATGAAGCAGGGAATTATTGGAAAGGAACTCATTTCCACAGGCGACCAAGGGAAATTCCGTTTGGCATTAGAGTTTGATAAAAGTACTTCCATTCAGCAAAACAATTTGGTTTCAGAAAAAATAGAAAACTATATTCTGAAGCAACCCGAAGTTTCAACTGTTTTCAGCAATGTAGGCGGACCAAGCACAGGTATCGGAAGTTTGGGAGTTGGTTCTGCCAATAAAACTGAATTTACTATTCAGCTAAAATCCAGGAAAGAAACAAATAATCTCTCTACCGAAACCTTTATGCGGAAATTGCGAACTGATTTGCAAAAAGAATATTCAGGCATCAATTTTTCAATGATAGCATTAGGCTTAATTCCACGTTCTGCACCGATAGAAATTACATTAAGCGGAAGCGACTTAGACCAGGTAATGCAGACAGGTAATGACTTAAAAACAGTTATTGAAAAAATACCCGGAGCAGATAATGTGCGGCTTTCGGTAGAAGCAGGAAGCCCTGAATTAAAAGTCATTCCTGACAAAGACAAAATGCAGCGTTTAGGATTGAACACGGCTTATGTGGGAATGAATTTGCGTACCGCTTTTACAGGAAATGACGATGCCACTTTAACGGAAAACGGAACAGAATATCCTGTACGGATTTGGTTGGATAAATTCAGCCGTAAAAATTATGATGATGTAAACCAACTCAACATTATAAATCCAATGGGCATTCCGATTGAAGTTTCACAGTTTGCAACTATTGAAAGAGATAATTCGCCTTCGCTTTTAGAACGAAAAGACCGGCAACCTGCCGTTACATTAACTTCCGATGCACTCGGCAGACCTTCGGGAACAGTAGCAGACGATGTAGTGGCATATCTCAAAAACAATCCTTTACCCAACGGCATACAAATGACTTGGGGAAGCGATATTAAACGGCAAAACGACAGTTTCGGGGCTTTGGGTTCGGTATTGCTGATTTCATTCTTACTGATTTATTTGATTATGGTAGCCTTATACGACAGTTACATTTATCCTTTTGTTGCCCTGTTTGCCATACCCGTTGCAGCAATCGGAGCATTTTTAGCCTTGAATTTATCGTTAAGCAATTTGAGCTTATTTGCTTTGCTCGGCTTGATTATGCTAATGGGATTGGTAACAAAAAATTCCATCTTGATTGTGGACTTTACCAACCATTTGAAGGCAGAAGGAAAACATTATCAGGAAGCATTGATTACCGCAGGAAAAGAACGTATGCGACCCATTTTGATGACGACTTTATCAATGGCAATAGGAATGTTGCCCATAGCATTAGCCAGCGGAACAGCAGCCGAATGGAAAAACGGTTTGGCGTGGGTAATCATTGGCGGTTTGCTTTCTTCATTAGCATTGACGGTTTATTTAGTGCCAATGGTGTACTACGGAGTAGATAGAATGAAAGAAAAATTGGGTTCAAATAAAAAACAATAATAAATGAAAGCAACAATTTTTATTATACTGACAGTTGGGTTATGTTTTTTTCTCTGTTCATTTTCGGAAAATCAGGCAGAAACCTACACCTTGACCGTTAAGGTAGAAAATTTACGAAATTCAAAGGGTGTTGTTCAATTCGCCCTCTATAACAAAGATAATTCAATCCCCGATGAAGATTACAAAAAATATTACCGATTAGAGAAAGCGAAAATTGTAAATGGCAAATCTGAAATTACTTTTAAAAGCCTGCCCCAAGGGAGATATGCCGTAAATATTTTACACGATGAAAACAATAACGGAAAGATTGATAAAGGTTTGCTTTTACCCAAAGAGGGAATTGGATTTTCCAATTATCAGTCAATAGGTTTACGAAACAGGCCTAATTTTTCCAAAGCAAGTTTTGAATTGAACGCAGACAAGACAATTGACGTAACAGTAATTTATATGTAAACAAATGAAAGATGTTTTATGGGGTGGACATATAAACACATAGAGAAAGTAAACTTAATTCTTTGGGGATTGAGGTTGTAGAACCCCTTTGAGATAAAACGTCAAAAGAGCAATAAATGACTTTTTTAAACCAAAAATTCAAGCAAAAATAATTGTTACACAACCGGATAAATTAAGCAAGTATTTAAGAGTTATTCTGGGGTAATCAATTAATTACAAAAGTGATAATTTGAATGACAGAATATTTTAAGAAAATATCAGATGAATTAGATGAAGAAATAAAAGAATTGGCATACGAGCAGGGAAATGTCTTAGCTTCCTATGAGAAAGCAATTGAACTCATTTTAAGCAAGACTACTGAACTGAAAGAATATGTATTGAAAACTGGATTTGAAAACGAGCAGGAAGAAATACATTTTTTCAAATATCAGAAACCAGCCATTATCGCTCAACTCATTTATTACAATGCCATCTATAAAATTGAGGCAAGAAAACCCTATGGAACGAAATCTATAAGAAAATACCTCAACAAAGAACTCAAAAAATTAAAGAGGTTCTTTGATAATAACCTCGATTTCTATAAGTACTATCGTAGCAATAATTCCTTTCTTGATGAAAATTTTTTTGTGCGGGGTAAGCACGATATTAAGTTATGGCTGGACACTTATTACTTTCAATCTGACCAAACCTTTTCCACTTCACATGACTATAAGGTTGCCAAGATAATCGCCAACGACTTGATACAGGTGTATATCGAAGACCAACTGTACAGCAAAACCCAAGACAGTAAATCAGTAGCCACGCAAAAGCTGAATTGGACGGGAAGTAAAACCGCCATGATAGAGCTAATTTATGCACTGAATTGTCAAGGCGTTTTCGATAACGGCAATAGCGATATAAGACTGATAGCGCAATATTTTGAGAATACGTTTAATATCGAATTAGGCAATTTCTATCAAACGTTTTTGGAATTGCGAACCCGAAAAATAAACCGGACAAAATTTCTTGATGAACTCCGGGACGGGCTTTTAAAGAAAATGGATGAACAGGACGAAAAGTAGGACCAGTCACCAAAAGTAATATCTCCCAAATCATTCCTATTTTGGAATGATTTTTTCATTAATTCAATTCATATTGTTTAACAAAAATAGCAAATTTTGGGTTTTCCACCAGTGTTTATAGTTCCAATTTTTTCTGTTATGGCATATAAAATGGCTACATATATTGAATTTATTTTGAACAATTTAAAATAGCATATACCAGTAAATAGCATTATATTTTTAAGTACCTTTGCTTCAATGAGGAAGATGATAGCCATATTTTTTTTATCAGTCTATCTGACTGCTTTTACACCTTTCAAAGAGGTGTGGAAGTTGCCTGTGCTGATAGAGCATTTTATGGAGCATCGTGCGCAAGATCCTTCTATTTCTGTTTTGGCCTTCCTGGATATGCACTATATGCACGGCAGTCCACATGATGCCGATTATGACCGGGATATGCAATTGCCTTTTAAAATGGTTGCACACACCTCTTTAGTCACCTTTGTTATTCCATCTGTATCTACACATTTTCAAATAGTCCCTCCTTTTTACAATAAGAAAGAAAAACCGCTTTTATACAATTCAACAGCGTATTCTTTCAACTACCAAAATTCTATCTGGCAGCCTCCGAGAGCCTGTTAATGTTTTTTTTCTCACAGAACGTTCCTGTTTTGATTTAACAGCACTACAACAATAGTCTGGACGCTATTCTTATGTTGAATAAGATAGCCATTCTGTTTGCAATACTATCTCAAAGTAGTATTGTGAACTGTAACTGATGTTTTGTCTCTTTTAGATTGTCTATACTTTCTGCAAGGGGCTAAATAATCTTGCTACATACTATTGTTCCGATGTGCGGCTAATCATTGCGCAGGTATTCTTCTGTGAGCCAAATTATCGTTAACAAATTCCAGAAGAAATTTATGCTAAATAGAATTATTGAGTTTTCCGTAAGGAACAAACTCATTGTAGGGCTATTGGTAATCGCCCTGATAGTCATAGGTGCTTATCAAACCACCAGATTACCTATTGATGCTGTGCCGGATATTACCAATAACCAGGTGCAGGTCATCACCATTGCTCCTTCTTTCGGAGCCACTGATATTGAAAGACTGGTAACCTTTCCCATCGAACAGGCAAACAGCAATATTTCCGGCTTAAAGGAGATCCGCAGCTTTTCCCGGTTCGGGCTTTCGCTGGTAACCATTGTTTTTGAAGATGGTATTGATATTTATTGGGCAAGGCAGCAGGTGGCGGAACGTCTGCAACAGGTGCAAAGCCAAATCCCCCCAGGCATCGGTACACCGGCATTAGGCCCCATATCAACGGGATTGGGAGAAATATATCAATATGTGGTACGTCCGAAAAAAGGTTTTGAAAAAAAATACGACATCACCGAACTGCGTACCATTCAGGACTGGATTGTGCGCCGCCAGTTATTGGGCGTAAAAGGCGTAGCCGAAGTCAGCAGTTTTGGCGGCAAGCTGAAGCAATATGAAATAGCCGTAAACGCCGACAAATTACACGCCCACGGCATCAGCATCAAAGATGTGTTTGCTTCACTGGAAGCCAACAACCAGAATACGGGAGGCGCTTACATCGAAAAAGGCCCCACCGTCCTGTATATCCGTAGTGAAGGGCTGATAGGCACTATTGAAGATATTCAGAACATAGCCATTACAAACAGACCCGATCAGCCACCACTTTTTATTCGTGACGTTGCTGCTGTAAAAATGGGCTATGCCACCCGTTACGGCGCTGTGTGCTATAATGACGAGGGCGAAGTGGCCGGTGCCGTGGTGATGATGCTGAAAGGCGAAAACAGCAGCCAGGTCATTAAAAACGTAAAAGAACGCATCGCCCAAATTCAAAAGACACTGCCCCAGGGTGTGGTGATCGAACCGTTCCTTGACCGCACAAAGATGGTCAACAATGCTATCGGAACCGTTGAGCATAACCTGATGGAGGGTGCGCTCATTGTTGTGTTTGTGCTGGTGATATTTCTTGGAAATATCCGTGCGGGTTTATTGGTTGCATCGGTTATTCCGTTGGCTATGCTATTTGCCATCTGTATGATGAACCTGTTTGGCGTAAGCGGTAATCTGATGAGCCTCGGTGCGCTGGATTTCGGCCTGATCATCGATGGCGCGGTAATCATCGTGGAAGCGGTAATGCACCAGATAGCACATAATAAACATTTCCGACAGATAGGTGGCATTTCCAAAGAAGAAATGAACGGAACCGTTACCACTGCCGCCGGTAAAATGATGAACAGCGCCGTGTTCGGGCAGATCATCATCCTTATTGTTTATCTGCCTATTCTTTCCTTACAGGGCATAGAGGGCAAGATGTTCAAGCCGATGGCGCAAACCGTGGCCTTTGCCTTATTGGGTGCATTTTTACTATCACTTACCTATATTCCAATGATGAGCTCGCTGGTACTGAAAAGAAAAAGCAGTACAAAAGTGAACTATTCCGACCGGATGATGGCGGCCATTGAAGCATTTTATCAAAAGATGTTACTCCGGGCATTGCGGCTGCCCAAACTTATCCTTTCATTGGTTGCAGTACTTTTCATTGTTTCAGTTTTTATTCTTTCCCGTTTGGGTGGCGAGTTTATTCCCTCCCTGGAAGAGGGTGATTTTGCCGTAGATACCCGTGTGCTTACCGGCAGCAATTTGAACACAACAATCGAGCATACGCAGAAAGCCGCACACCTTTTAAAGACAAAGTTCCCGGAAGTAATAAAAGTGGTTACCAAGATTGGCAGCGGTGAAGTACCTACCGACCCTATGCCAATGGAAGCCAGTGATATGATGGTGATCCTGAAAGACAAAAAGGAATGGACTTCCGCAAAGACATTTCCCGAACTGGCAGAAAAAATGAGTAAGGCGCTACAGGATGTTCCGGGCATCACCGCAGGTTTTCAGTACCCGGTGCAGATGCGTTTTAATGAACTAATGACCGGTGCCAGGCAGGATGTGGTATTAAAGATTTATGGGGAGAACCTGGATACACTGGCTGCTACAGCAGCACAGTTGGGAAAAGTGGTGAATACCGTACAAGGAGCGGAAAACCTTTATGTGGAACCGGTTACAGGAATGCCGCAGGTAATTATTCAATACAACCGGCCGCTTATTGCACAGTATCATTTGTCCATTGCCGACATCAACAATATAGTAAACACGGCATTTGCCGGGCAAAGCAGCGGGCTGGTTTTTGAAGGTGAAAAACGTTTTGATCTGGTGGTTCGACTGGATGCCAATGACCGCAAGCGACTGGAAGATGTAAAACGTTTGCTGATACCTACCGCCCAGGGCAACCAAATACCACTTTCGCAACTGGCCGATGTACAGATCAAGGAAGGGCCTAACCAGATACAGCGTGAAAATGCCCAGCGCCGTATCATAGTCGGTTTCAATGTCAAAGGCCGGGATGTGCAGAGTATCGTGAAAGAACTTCAGCAAAAAGTAGCGCAACAAGTAAAATTGCCCGTAGGGTATCACATTACTTATGGAGGTTCTTTTGAAAATCTGAACCAGGCCAAAGAGCGGCTGATGATTGCTGTTCCGGTGGCATTGGTGCTGATTTTCATCCTGCTTTTCTTTGCTTTCAGGTCTGTTAAAGAGAGCCTGCTTATCTATACAGCCATTCCTCTGTCCATTATCGGTGGTGTATTGCTACTGGCTGCCCGTGGTATGCCGTTCAGCATTAGTGCCGGTGTTGGGTTTATTGCCCTGTTTGGTGTGGCAGTACTGAACGGGATTGTACTTATTTCGGAGTTCAAACGCATTAAAAACGCAGGTTTGACCAACATTTCCCGCATCGTGGTTTATGGCACTAAAATCAGGTTACGTCCCATCCTGATGACCGCAAGCGTTGCATCACTGGGCTTTTTGCCGATGGCTTTGAGCAACGGAGCAGGAGCCGAAGTGCAGCGTCCGCTGGCAACAGTTGTAATCGGCGGATTACTGATTGCTACGCTGCTTACTTTGTTTGTGCTTCCGCTATTGTATATCCTGTTTGAAAAAGGCATCAAAATCAAAAACAAAGCGGTCGTTATACTGTTCATCGGCTTGCTATCTGCCGGAACAGTAAGCGCACAGACACCGGTTAGCTTAGATGAGGCGATCCATATTGCCATAAAGAACAACCTCCAGGTAAAAAATGAAAAACTGGTTTCGGAATATAGTAAAGCCCTGGTAAAATCGGGTGCCAATATCCCTCAAATGGCGGTTACGGCTGATTTCGGTCAGATCAACAGTGCGTATAATGACACCCGGTTTGGCGTGTCGCAGAGTTTTGCATTTCCTTCTGTTTACCAAAAACAAAACAGGGTTCTTGAAGAAGAATACAAGCAGAGCCTGCTGAATATTTCACTGAAAGAATATGAGTTGAAAAAAGCCGTAACCCAAACATTTTTCACCCTCCTTTATTGGGAAAAGAAAGAAGCATTACTGCTTGGGGCAGATAGTTTGTACAGTGGATTTTATGAAAAGGCAAAACTGCGCTTGCAAAATGGCGAAAGCAATATATTGGAAAAAACAATTGCAGAAAGCCAGAAAGCAGCTATCGCCATACAGTTGCAGCAGGTAAGGCAGGAGCTGAATACAATGGGCATCCGTTTGAGGTTCCTGTTGAACACAGATACCCCTATGCAACCGGCAGATGACAGTAAAATACCTGTTTTATCTTCTAATTCCGGCAACGATCATCCTTTATTGCAAATATTAAAACAACAGCAAGCTATTGCGATAGCACAGACCAAAGCTGAACGGGCAAAACTATTGCCTGATCTGATGCTGGGTTATAACAACAACAGTTTTAAAGGCACAGGTCCCGACAATAATTCCTATGGCACGGCTAACCGGTTCCATTCCGTACAGATTGGCATTGGCATTCCTGTTTTTGCGCAGGCGCAAAAAGCCAGGGTGAAAGCATCCCGTATAGCTGAAAATATTGCAGAAGGTCGGCTTGCAGCCGAAACGGCCGCATTGAAGAGTAAATACGAGGAACTGCTTTCCGCCTATGATAACAATATAGCTATTGTCAGGTATTTTGAAACCACCGGGCTGAAAAATGCAGCTACCATCGTTGCTACAGCGCAGAAGCAGTTCCTGGGTGGCGAAATCAATTACCTGGACTGGGTAATGCTGATGAACCAGGCTATTGCAATACGGAGCAATTATGCCGATGCGGTCAATACGCTTTGCCAGTCCATTATATCCATCAATTATCTCAATCTAAATCCATAATTATGCTTTTATCAGCAATCCATATAAAAAAATCAGCCCCATTAAAATGTGTCTTACTGTTGGCTGTCCTGGCATTTTCCCAATGCAAAAACAAATCTGCGGATGCCGAGAAGCCAGCCGTCAAAGGAGAAAACAATGTGGTCATATTAACCGATGCACAACTGAAAAACGCACCGGTAACCACTACACAGCTTTCCGACAGGAATATTGCCACCCAATTAAAGCTCAATGGCAAGATAGACGTGCCACCCCAAAGTTTGGTTTCGGTAAGTGTGCCGCTGGGAGGTTATCTGAAAAATACCAAACTATTACCGGGAATGCAGGTAAAAAAGGGCGAAGTAATCGCTGAACTGGAAGACCCGCAATACATCCGGTTGCAGCAGGATTACCTTCAGGCGAAATCAAAACTGCATTTTGCACAACTGGATTACAACCGCCAAAAAAATCTGAATGAAAACCAGGCGGCGAGCGATAAAGTAATGCAACAGGCACAGGCAGAAATGGCTGGTCAGCAGATACAGCTCAATGCACTGGCGCAGCAACTACGACTCATTAATATTAATCCTGATAAACTTTCAACAGCCACGATAGCTAAGGGTATCCGCATTTACAGCACCATCAATGGTTTTGTAAGCAAGGTGAATGTGAACATTGGTAAATACGTCAACCCTTCAGAAGTATTGTTTGAACTCATTAATCCCGATGATATTCATTTGAATTTGAGGGTATATGAGAAAGATATCAGCCATTTGAAAATCGGTCAGCAGGTAATTGCCTATACCAATAACGACCCCGGTAAAAAAATACCTGCTGAAATTATTTTGATCAGTAAGGACATCGGAATGGACGGAACCGCTGATGTGCACTGTCATTTTCACCAGTATGATAATGGACTATTACCCGGAATGTACATGAATGCGGTCATAGAACTTCAATCCACTTTTTCACAGGCATTGCCCGAAGAAAGCATTGTTGATTTTGAAGGGAAAAGCTATGTGTTTGCGGTAAGCGGTAAGCAAAAATACACCATGCTGCCGGTTACACCTGGCACACAGGAAAACGGTTTCGTTCAGATACTGAACAGCGGTGAGCTGGCAGGAAAAAACATTGTGGTACAGAACGCTTATACGCTATTGATGAAACTCAAAAATGCAGCAGAAGATGAATAGCTGCTATTGATAAATTAAATCACAATCTTAAAAATTAATAAAATGAAAAATGTAAGTGTAGCCATCCTACTGGCGTTATTTTCAAACATAGCCTTTTCGCAATCACGTTTCGATCAGGCTAAAAAAGAAGCTGCTGAAAAAAAGGAGCTGATCGTACTCAATTTTTCCGGGTCGGACTGGTGCGTTCCCTGCATTAAGCTCCATAAGAATATTATAGAAACCGAAGCATTTCAAAAACTGATTTCGGATAACGCTGTGATATATCTCAATGCCGATTTCCCGAGAAGCAAAAAGAAACAGCCGACACAGGCCGTTAAAAAAGAAAATGCAGAACTGGCAGACCAGTACAATCCGAACGGGATATTCCCTTATACGCTTTTGTTGGATGCAGAGGGTAAAATCTTAAAGACCTGGGAAGGATTGCCGGCCCAAAGTGCGGACGCTTTTACAGGTGAAATACGGAATTTCTACAACAAAAAACATTAAGATGCTACAGGAATTTCGCAAACCCCAAAGGCTGATGGGCAATGCTTTTGAAATTACCGTTGTGGATACCGATGAGCGGCAGGCACTGGAGCATATTGATGCCGCCATAGCCGAAATCCAACGGATTGAGCAATTACTCACCACTTATAAGGAAGACAGTCAAACCAACCTCGTTAACCGCAATGCGGGGGTGCAGCCTGTAAAAGTGGATGCGGAAATGTTTAACCTGATTGAACGGAGTATCCGCATCAGCCAGATTACAGATGGTTATTTTGATATTTCTTACGGTGGCATAGATAAAAGGCTCTGGAACTTCGACAAGGAAATGAAGGAGCTTCCTGATCCCGGATCTGTTAAAGAACACCTGAAACTGGTCAATTACAGGAACATCCTTTTAGACCCCGAAAAACAAACCGTTTTCCTGAAAGAGAAAGGTATGCGTATCGGTTTCGGGGGAATTGGAAAAGGCTATGCTGCCGAGATGGGCAAACGATTATTGCAGCAACGTGGTGTCCAATCCGGTGTTGTCAATGCTTCGGGTGACCTTACGGTTTGGGGAAGCCAGGCAGACGGTAAACCCTGGACGATTGGCATTGCCAATCCCGATAATGCAAGATTGCCATTTTCGTACCTGAATATAACGGATACGGCGGTAGCCACTTCAGGTAATTACGAAAAATATGTCATGATCGGAGGCAAACGGTATTCCCACACCATTAATCCCAAAACAGGAATACCCGTTTCCGGGGTCAAAAGTGTGACCATTATCTGCCCGAATGCAGAAATAGCTGATGCAATGGCTACGCCTGTAAGCATCATGGGCATCGATGCAGCGCTAAACCTTATTAACCAGATCCAACAGGTTGAATGTATCATCATTGACGATGCCAACCGCATTTATTCATCCAAAAAAATCAATTTAAAATGAAACAATTATCAAGTAAAATATTTTTAAAAGCTGCTGCTTTTATGGCAGTTTGCGCTTTGGTTTCCTGTACAACAGTAAAAGAATACCAAAAGAATAAGCTGAATGATGCCGAAATGGTACTCGGCAATCGCACCATCGAAAAAACCGAACTCAATTTTCAATCCTACCGTGAAGGCTCATCCGGTGCCAATGCAGGCAAATCTGGTGGAGGCTGTGGCTGTAATTAACCTAAAAAGAGAAAAACAATGAAAAGAATATTTTTAACAGCAGCAGCTCTTATGGCGTTATTGCATTCCCATGCGCAGACTACGCCTGTTGATACCAGCCATATATCCCGAAAATTAAAAGTTGATGAAATTAACCTGGTATCCAGCTATTATCATCAGAATGGCAATAACTCGGCAGTGACGGGTGGTATCGGTTCTGAAAGGTTGACGGATATTTCCAATGTCATAGACGTTACACTCGTTAAATATGACAGAAAGAACAGGAAAAATAAATTCAGGCTGGATGTAGGTGTAGATCATTATACCTCTGCTTCTTCCGATAGGATCGACCTGAAAGCCAATTCTTCCGCATCTCACGCCGATACAAGGTTTTATCCTTCGATTGGCTGGACGAGAGAAAATGAAAGTAAAGGCAGCACACTGATGGGTGGAGTTTCCTATTCCGGGGAATTTGACTACCAGTCTTTAGGTGCCAATATTGGCTTTGCACAGAAAACAGCCAATAAAATGGGTGAATTTACAGCCAAGTTCCAGGCTTATTTGGATCAGGTGACACTTATAGCGCCGATTGAATTAAGACCAAACTATAGTCCGGGAACTGGTGGAAGGGAACATGAACAATATGGTACCAGCGGGCGGAACACGTTTGCACTTTCACTTGCCTATTCGCAGATTATCAATCCAAACTTTCAGGTGGAACTGCTTACGGACGTTGTGCAGCAGAGTGGCTATCTAAGTCTGCCTTTTCACAGGGTATATTTTTCGGATGGTACCGTACATCAGGAAACCCTGCCCGATAAGCGTTTTAAAATCCCACTGGGGCTACGTGCCAATTATTTTCTGGGAGATCAATTTATCATCCGTACCTATTACCGCTATTACACGGACAGTTGGGGTATAAAATCACATACGATCAGTTTGGAAACTCCGATCAAATTATCACCTTTTGTTTCAGTCAGTCCGTTCTATCGTTTTTATACGCAAACAGGGGCAAAATATTTTGCGCCTTATCAGGCACATGGGGTATCGGATGAGTTTTATACCAGCAATTACGACCTGTCCAAATTCAATAGCAATTTCTTTGGTGCAGGCATACGTTACAACCTGCCCAATGGGCTTTTGGGCATACAACAGATCAATATGCTGGAATTACGATATGGTCATTATACCAAGTCGGTAGGAATGGCATCGGATATTATTTCGTTAAACATCAGGTTCAAATAAAAAATAATTAAAATAAAATGAAAAAATCAATCTTAAAAAAGATAGTAGCAGCCATAGTGCTGCTGCTTATCATCATTCAGTTCTTTGGAACAGAAAAAAATAGCAGTATTGTAGCCTCTGAAAATGCAATTACCAGGCATTATAGCGTACCTCCGAAAGTACAGGGATTGCTAAAAACAAGCTGTTACGACTGTCATTCCAATAACACCACTTATCCCTGGTACAACAATGTGCAGCCGGTAAAATGGTGGCTGGCCAGTCATGTTACTGAAGGTAAAAAGCATTTGAATTTTGATGAGTTTAATACCTATCCTGCAAAGAAGAAGCTACACAAACTGGAGGAAGTGGTAGAAACGATTAACAGAGATGAAATGCCGTTAAACTCTTACACGCTTATTCACGGCAATGCAAAACTTTCTGATGCAGACAAAAAAGAGATAGAGGCGTGGGTGAATACAGTAAAAAAAGAAATTCAATAAATCATTTAATAAAAGGAAAACAAATGGCAAATAGTAAACAAACAGGAACACTGGATAATTATCTTGACAATCACTATATGCACAAAAGCAACTGGCTGCGTGCGGCGGTATTGGGTGCCAATGACGGCATATTGTCTGTTGCCAGTATCGCTATTGGCGTAGCAACAGCCAGCAGTACAAGAGAGCCAATTATTTTAGCGGTTTTGGCAGGTCTTGTTGCCGGGGCATTGTCAATGGCTGCCGGAGAATATGTATCGGTAAGTTCGCAGACCGATCTGGAGAAAGCGGATATAAAAAGAGAGCAGCAGGAACTGGATGAAATGCCCGAAGTCGAATTGCAACGGCTAACAGAAATATACCAGAAACGGGGACTGAAAAAGGAAACCGCTCAACTTGTTGCCAAAGAATTGACGGAACACAATGCACTTGAAGCACACCTTAGGGATGAGCTTGGCATCAATGAAATCACACAGGCTAACCCCATTCAGGCGGCATTGGCATCGGGCGCAGCGTTTACGGCAGGCGGTATTTTACCCTTAGCAATAACACTGTTTTCTCCTGTAAAGAATATGGAATATGTTCTTTACATCTTTTCCATTGTATTTCTGGGTATTCTCGGTGCATTTGCTGCACGCACCGGTGGTTCAGCAATAGCAAAAGCAGTTGTTCGGATTACGCTTTGGGGAACTATTGCAATGGTATTGACCGCTCTGGTGGGGTATCTTTTTGGAGTAAAAGTATAATAGAGTTACAAGCCTTGGAAAAGAAGCGTTTTTCAGGGCTTAATCTTTCGTTAGTTCTTGCTTTTCATTTTTTTTAGCCACAAAACCACTGTCCATACGGCAGTGACGCCAAACAGAATAAAAAGCGGTACATAATAGTTTGCAAAGACACTGTGAAAATAACTGCCTGCAATGATATAAATACTGGCAATGCAAAGTTTAAATGGGATAAATTCTTTGTTTGCCCAGGTGGTTTTTTTATTGAAGAAGCTCATGTTTTATCAATTTATATATAACAAAATTATTGAAAGCAAAACACAGGAACAAAGAAAGCATATGTATTTTTAAAGATTAATATCTAATTGTTTATGTCATATAATATACCCGACCATCTGAAAGGTCTTAACGATAGCGAAGTAGCCGCTTCTAGAAGGCAATACGGCTACAACAAAATAGACGGTGTTCATACAAGCACGGTGCTGGAATTGCTGATGAATATACTCAAAGAACCAATGCTCATACTGCTCTTTGCCATTTCAGCCATTTACCTCATCGTAGGCAATTATGGTGAAGCCCTTTTTATGTTGCTGGCAATCGTTGTGGTTTCCGCCATTTCATTATACCAGGATACCCGTAGCAAAAAAGCACTGGAGGCATTGGAAAAACTGAACGAGCCATTGAGTAAAGTTATCCGCAATGCACAGGTTATTGAAATTCCGACCCACGAAATTGCGGTAGGCGATCTCTGCATTACCGAAGAAGGAAAAACGATTAACGCCGATGGCGAGATTATGCACAGCAACGACTTTTCCGTTAATGAAGCCTCTCTGACCGGCGAAAGTCTTTCTGTATTCAAAAGCAGGGAAAGCGAAGACAACAAGGTTTATAGTGGCACATTAGCAGTATCGGGACTGGCTGTATTTAAAGTGGAACAAATAGGCGCAGCAACCCGCCTTGGTAAAATCGGCGTTTCCCTTTCGGGAATAAAAGAAGAAGCCTCGCCTTTGCAACTTCAAATACGCAGCTTTGTAAAAGCTATGGCTATTGTGGGTATAGCTATTTTCGGGATGGTATGTGCCGTTAGCTATTATCATACTCAAGATCTGATTAACAGCCTGCTCAATGGGCTTACGCTGGCAATGTCTGTACTGCCGGAAGAAATTCCCGTAGCATTTACCACTTTTATGGCATTGGGTGCCTGGAAGCTGATGCGTGACGGTATCATTGTCAAACGCAGCAGCATTGTGGAAACATTAGGCAGCACAACGGTGATCTGTACTGATAAAACCGGAACCATTACTGAAAACACGATGCACCTAAAGCATCTTTACGACTACCGGTCGGATAAAATTTTAGATGAGAAAGATTTCAGCGATGTGGCACTTTCTACGCTGATTGACTATGCCATGTGGAGCAGTGAGCCTGCCCCTTTTGACCCGATGGAAAAGACTTTGCACAAAGTATATGAGCAAACACAATCCAACGACCAACGGAAAGCATTTAAAATGATACATGAGTATCCACTGGAAGGGAAACCTCCAATGATGACACATCTTTTTGAAAATGCTGAACAACAACGGATCATCGCTGCTAAAGGTGCGCCGGAAGCCATTCTTAATGTATCCACACTTTCGGAAAATGAAAAAAATAAAATACGGGAGCTTATCAAAAATTTCGGACAACAGGGCTTCCGGGTTTTAGGGGTTGCCAGCACCTCTTTTGAAGGGAATGACTTTCCTTTAAAGCAACAGGATTTCAGGTTTGATTTCCTGGGGCTGGTCGTTTTCTATGATCCGCCAAAGCAAAATATTCAGGAAGTCTTCCGCCATATTTATGACGCTGGCATTAAAGTAAAAGTAATTACGGGTGATAATACTGATACCACCAGAAGCATTGCAGCACAGGCGGGAATTTTAAACACAACCGATGCAGTAGAGGGAAAAGATATTATGGAATATTCGGATGCTAAGCTTATGGAAGCAGCCGAAGATAAAGTATTGTTTACCCGGATGTTCCCTGATGCCAAGCTGGCTGTGGTAAACGCACTAAAAAAGCAAGGTGAAGTAGTGGCCATGCTGGGCGATGGCGTAAATGACGGCCCGGCACTGAAAGCTGCTCATATTGGTGTGGCAATGGGCAGCAAAGGAACTGAAATAGCTAAAGCTGCTGCAGCATTGGTGATTACCAATGACGATTTAGACAAGCTGATTACCGGTATCGCATCCGGTCGAAGAATTTATGCGAACATTAAAAAAGCTATTCAGTATATTATTTCCATTCATATACCGATTATTCTTACGGTTTCTCTGCCTTTGTTTCTGGGCTGGGTATTCCCACAGATATTCACTCCTGTCCACGTGATCTTTTTAGAATTGATAATGGGGCCTACCTGCTCCATTGTATATGAAAACGAACCGATGGAGCGTAACACCATGTTGAAAAAGCCACGAAAAATGACGGATACATTTCTGAACTGGAAAGAGTTGGCTGTTAGCATTGCTCAGGGGTTGATCATAACAGGTGGTGTATTGTTCGCTTATCAATATACCGTGCAAAACGGCGGTAATGAAGAGAAAACAAGAGCGATGGTTTTTACGACCTTGATTTTTGCCAATATTTTATTGAGCCTGGCCAATCGCTCATTCCATTACAGCCTGTTTGAAAGTTTTAAGAACAGGAATAGGCTGTTTGTGGTAGTCAACAGCTTAACCTTTATTCTGCTGTTCGCTATATTATATATTGCACCTTTTGCCAATTTCTTTCACTTAACAGGATTAAATGCAGGCGAATTAGGTACGGCTATTGGCATTGCATCGGTATCTGTATTATGGTTTGAAGTGTATAAATGGGTGAAGCGAGTGAAATAAAGAAACATAGAAATTTTAATTAATACGCCTCGTAAAATGCTAACAGAATAGAGCATCGGCAAAACAATTTGGGTTCTTCTATTAGCAACCAATATCTGGGGCATTTAAAATAATAAAATGGAAAAATTCTATAATGAAACGCTATATAAATTGGAATTTTCAATCAATGAGTTAGAGATTGAAACCGATTGTTCTATACAACAGGTAGAAACTGTGATACACCTTATTCTTAAATGCCTGTCCGAAGTAAAAGAGTATATATTGAAAAGAGGATTTAAGAATACAGATGAGGAAATCCGTTTTTTCAAATATCAGAAACCGACCATTGTTTCAAAACTTATTTACTACAATACCATTTACAAGATTGAAGCAAGAAAACCCTATGGAGCAAAGCCAATAAAAAAATATCTTACCAAAGAACTGAAAAAGCTAAAAAGATTTTTTGATAACAATCTCGATTTCTATAAATACTATCGTAGCAATAATTCTTTTCTTGATGAAAGTTTTTTTGTACGTGGCAGGCACGATATAAAACTATGGTTGGATACTTACTATTTTCAGTCTGACCAGTCCTTTTCCACTTCACACGATTATAAGGTTGCCAAGATAATTGCTAACGACATGATACAGGTTTATGTCGAAAAACAACTATACAGCAAAACCCAGGACAATAAATCGGTAGCCACTGAAAAGTTAAATTGGACGGGAAGCAAAACGGCTATGATAGAATTAATTTACGCACTGAATTGTCAGGGTGTGTTTGATAATGGCAATACCGATATAAGATTAATAGCACAATATTTTGAAAATACGTTCAATATTGACTTAGGGAATTTTTATCAAACGTTTTTGGAGTTACGAACCCGAAAAATAAACCGTACAAAATTCCTTGATGAACTCCGGGACGGTCTTCTAAAGAAGATGGACGAACAGGACGAGAAATAATTGTGTCCATGTTCAGTACTTAGAATATAAATTTCAAATTATCAGATAATGGTAGCAGAGAATATTATTGAATTGACACGGAAATATGTATCTGAACTTTTGTCCGGCAAACTTCCTGATGGTATTTTCTTTCACAATGTAGAGCATACGAAAGAAGTTGTAAAGGCAGCAATTGAAATTGCCCAAGCATGTAATTTTAACCCGAAGCAATTAGAAATTGTTACGCTTTCCGCATGGTTTCACGATTGCGGTTATACAGTGCAGTATATTAACCACGAGGACAGCAGCAAAGCCATTGCCTCCGATTTTTTAACCCGGTATGGCTATCCAAAAGATGATATAGAAAGGGTTTTAGCCTGCATTGAGGCAACACGTTTCCCACAAAATCCCCAATCGCCGGAAGATAACGTTATTGCAGATGCAGATTTGTATCATTTCACAAAACCGGATTACCCCAAATATGAACAGCGATTAAGGAAAGAGTTTGAAATACATTTGGGTAAATCCTGTACAGATGTTGAATGGAACAAAACAAACTATACTTTCTTGCAGAACCATAGTTACCATACGGAGTATGGGCAAACTGTCCTTCAAAAGTCCAAAGAAGTAAACATAGAACGGATAAAACAAATCTTACCGTAGATATGGAAAAAGTAAAAGGGGACTTGCAGATCCCCTTTTACTTTTTATCGCTCCTTTCAGTTTATAATACCCCACGGGGTAAATGAATGCCTTTAACCCGTACAATTGTTTCCGAATTATTCTGCACTTGCTTTTCGGCTTTTTCGGGTTGTTCTTCGCCCGTATCGGTTTCCGGCTTTATGGATAATTGTATTTTCCTTTCAACCGCCGCCAGTTCCGTTTTGAGGTCGCTTAATGCCTGCTCTTTCTTCCATGAGCCATTTACCACTTCCTGAAGAACCGGAAGGTCCTTTTGCAATTCAGCAATTTTCTTCTGTTCCTGCTCTAAGATACCCGGTATCTTTTCGAGCGCATTCAGAAAATTAAAGGATGCTGTTTTCGCATCGGTAGCCATCTTGCCGTTATTGTACGTGTACTTGATATTGCCCTCACCCTGAACAAAGAAACGGTTGTCCTTAATATCCACACCGTCCTTTTGCGAAACCTCTGTTTTTACTAAGAGCGTAAAACCATATAGCGTACCGATTTCCTCATACTGCCCTGCGGTGCGGGCTTTTTCGGAAAGCTGATTGAGTTTTGCCCCAACCTGCTTTACATCGGCGTTTGGTGAAAGCCCAATAAGCTGCACAGGGTTGAGTATTTCGCCCTCTTTGTTTTTCTGTATGCGCTTTTGCAGGTTTCCGAGGTCGAGGCTCATACGGTCGAAACGTGCCTGCGTACTTTCCAGTGTGGCAACAGTATCTTCCAGCTTGTATTTGGAACTAAGTTTGGAACGGTTATGCGCCTGGCGTTCGCTTTCCAGTCCGGCAATCTGCTTCTCCAGCTTTGCTTTTTCTAATAGGTCTGTATTGCCTGAAAGTATCGCCACGTATTCGGAGAAGTTCATGCCCGTTTTCTCGTCCATTCCACCTTCATCAATGGTACGTTTGCCGAGGCTGTTGCTCTTTAATTGCTCGATAAATACCTGCTTATTGTACAGCGTATTGAATTTGTAGCTATCCAGCGATTTTTGAACGGCGTAGATGAAAATATCCACTTTGTTATCGGCAAAGAATTTGGCAATATCATTGCCCTTGCGGATAGCCCTGCCATCCCGCTGTGCAAGGTCTGATGGTCGCCACGGTATATCTAAATGGTGGACAGCAACTGCCCGCTTTTGAGCGTTAACGCCCGTACCGAGCATTTCGGTAGAACCGAACAGCACCCGTATTTTTCCCTCGTTTACATCCCTGATAAGCTCCTTACGTTGTTTCTCATTTTTAGCCTCCTGAATAAACCGTATTTCATGAGCAGGGATACCGTGGTCTTCCACCAGCTTACGCTTGATTTCAGAATAGATATTCCATTCGGCGGGTTTATAAGTGCCGAGGTCGGAGAAAATAAACTGCGTTCCTTTCTGCGCATCGAATTTGTTGTAGTATTTAGCAATATTAGCCGCACAGTGCGAGGCTTTATTGTCGGGGTGGTCTTCATAACCCCGGCTAATCATCCGCATATCCAGCGACATCTTACGTGCGTAGTCTGTCGCAATCAGCATTTTTGCTTTTTCTTCGCTTTCGCTCAGCGGCGGTCTGCCTAATAATTCGGCGTTGCCCGTTTTGGCAAACTCCATCAACTTTTTGATGAAAACCTCCTGTTCCGGTGTCGGTGGGATATGGTACAGTATCTCATTCTTTTCGGGACGGTCTATGCCAATGTCCTTTGCCGTCCGGTAGTCGGTAATCTCCGAATAGAACTGCGCCAGTTCCGGCACTTTGATGAAGAAGCGGAAACGCTCTTTTGATACTATATTGTTCGCTACCGAAAATTCATAATCGGTGGTTTTACGAGCGTAAATAGCTGCCCAAGCATCAAAACAGTTGATGCCCTGTTTTTCCATTGCTTTAGGGCGCAGGTATTTAAAGAGCAAATACAGTTCAGTAAGCGAGTTGCTGATCGTCGTACCTGAAAGGAACGTTGCGCCCAAGTCTTTGTCTGTGCGCTCCTGAATGGTGCGGATGGCAAATAGCAGGTTCAAAGCCTTTTGGCTTCCCGCCATGTTGCCCAATCCCGCTACACGTTCATGTCTTGTGTTGAACATGAGGTTTTTAAAACGATGGCTTTCGTCCACTAAAATGTGGTCTATGCCCATCATTTTAAAGTCCACAACATCGTCCTTGCGGTTTTCGATGTCATGCTCCAGTGTTTTTAACCTAACCTCTAAATTTTGCTTACGAACAATTACCCCTTTGAGCATTCCCCTTGAAACTTCCTTGCCCTGTCTTTCCAAAGCCGCAAGATTTTCTTCCACGCTTTCCAATTCGGCTTCCAAAATCTGCTTTTGCATTTCAGGCGATTGCGGTATCATCCCGAACTGGTCATGCGTTAAGATGATGCAATCCCAATCGTTGTTTTTAATATCGCCGAAAATGCGCAGACGTTTCTGCGGGGTAAAATCTTCTTTGCCGGGATATAATATTTTGGCGTGTGGGTAGGCTTTGCGGTAAGTTTCCGCTATTTCATGCACGTTGGCTTTTAACCCGATGATTATCGGCTTATGTGCCAGCCCCAAACGCTTCATTTCCTGCGCTGCAGTACACATGATGAGCGTTTTACCCGCACCCACTTCATGGTCGCAGATAGCACCGCCGTTCATCTTAATCATCCAAACGGCATCTTTTTGGCTTGGGTAGAGGTCTTCAATGCCCAACGCCTTGCGGTCAAGCCCCGGAAAATCCTGATGGCTGCCGTCATATTGCGGACGAACAAAACAGTTAAAGGTGTCGTTGTATTTATCGGTCAGGCGTTGCTTAAACTCATCGTTCTGCGCAAAAAGCCAATCTGTAAACTCCCTGCGTATCTCATCAATTTTACTGTTCGCCATTTGTATGGCTTCCATATCCCGCACCTTGACTTCTTTATCATCTATAATTACCTTTTTGGTAATGTCGGGCGTGGTATTGACAAGAGCGTGTTTCAGCAGGGTAACGCCGTCAAACGTGCGGCTTTCCGACTTGATGGCGTATTTTTCTGTGATATGGATATTCTTACGGTCGCAATGGATTGAAAAATCATCGGAACTTTCGGAATAATGAATGCGGATTTCGGTATCGAACAGATGCGAAGCAAAACGATTGTAAATGCCCGCTGGTATCCAACGTTCACCGAGGTTAAAATCGAGTTCGTCAAACTCTATCCTGCGGGGCTTGGCTTCTTCGAGTGCTTTAAGACTTTCGGCAGCTTCTTTGCTATCCGGTTGCCCTGCGAGGTACGCCCGTACTTCTGCCGCTTTTTCTACTACGTTGCCCGAAACCCATTTTTCTGCAATCTCATATTCTCTTTGTGCAGGATTGTAAAAGATGCGGCCATGCAGCGCATCTTTTAAATCTTCGCCGGACATTCCGCTTAACTCCGACATATAGTTCAAATCAACCGTTCCGTACTTGTTGAGCGATGCCGCCAACGCTTCATCCGGGTTGTCCGTTGCGAGTGTTGTTGTTGCAAAACTGACAGGCTGGTGGAATATATCTGACTTATGTACCACGCCACCTACCACACGCTCCAAATAAGGTACTTCCTTACCTGCGCTATCGGTTTTAATCAATTTGATATTGTCGGCACTATTCAGATTGCCGTATCTTTTTTCAAAATCATCATACAGGCGGTTCAGTGTTTCCCGTTCTTGTTTGTACTCTTTATGATATTGTGCTTCGTGATTGTAAAGCTGCTGATAGGCATCCCGTAACCCTATATAGGCTTCGGCTCTTACTTTCTGATTGGGAGGCAATAATAGCGGACAGAATACAGCCGTGCCATTGGGTATATCCACATCCCGCAAATGCCCAACAAAACCCTTATCCGTTGCAAGGCAATCATCCCTGTGGAATGATTGCAGTTCGCCGGAATATGGTGCGGGTTCAGGGATGGTATTGTCCGTTGCAGGGGCAGGTTTGTTTTTGGGCAGTTCTTCTATTTCGCCGTTGCTATTGACACTAACAGACGAAAACAAATCGCCAATTACGGCTGATTGCTCACTTGTTCGTGACGTGATTGGAGGCTTTGGCGTTTCCTCTTGTAAACTACGCAAGGGTATATAATCGAACAGCCCCGGCTGTTGGGTGCGACCGCCTACCTTTTTCTTGGTAATGCTCGTTTTTCTTCTGACCTTTTTCGCTGGTGCGAGAACGGCAGATTGTGGCGTATTGTTAAAGAGGTCAAACAAACTCAATTGTACTTCTTCCCGTGTTGACGGCGCATCCGCTACCGCCGTGATGCCTTGCAGTGTACGGCTCATGACAGGTTGTGCCGCCGCAGGATTGGTAAAATTGAATAATGTGGGCTGTGATGTTTTTCCCCTTGCATTGCCGGTAGCTGGCTGCACGGGGGCTGGTTCAGGTACTAAAGTAATACCCGGCTGTATGGTAGGTTCATCCGGCGCAATTCCTTTATAAAGGTTCAGGTTTAAATTGCTTTTAAAATCCGCAGACAGTATTTGCCTGGCTTCTTTTGCAATTTCTTCCACACCGCCACTATGTACATATACGGTGTAGGGCTTACCGTACAGGTCGGTGGATTGAATGATTTCATCGAACACAACGGGAGCGGTATAATGAACAAAGGCATTTACGTGGTCGTTGTGCTTTGTGAGCAGTGTATCGCAAAAATCTTTTTCCAATTCCGTAAGCCCTTGTTTGCCCTCATTCTTTTGAAGTACGATAAGGTCGCTTCCAACTTCAGTTCCTGCATAATCCATAAAAAGATTGTTCGGTAGCCGTACCACCGAAACAAGATTATGCGCTGCCATCAATGCCTCACGGATAGGCTTATTGCTTGGGCTATCCAAAACACCCTGCGAGGTAATGAAAGCGAGCATACCACCATCCCGTATGGTGTCCGTTCCCTTCAGAAAAAAATAATTGTGGATACTTTTTGCTGCCTGCGCTCTTGCAGGGTCATCACCACGCGAATAGGAAAGGTCAAAGACCGAACTTGTGCCAAATGGAATATTGCTGGCAATTACATCGTAGCTGTTCAGTTCCTTTTCCGGTATTTGTTCAAAACCGTTTATTCGGATATTTCTGTCTGGGCAAATCTGTTTAAGGATTTTGCCCGTAAGCAGGTCTTTTTCATAAGCCGTAACCTGCGGCACGTCTTTATCTGTAAAAGACTGAATAAAACCGCCAACCCCTGCTGATGGTTCTAAAAATTTCTGTATCGTTATGCCGTTTTCCTTGAAAATATCGGATAGCATATTTATAATTTCGGGAGGGGTGTAAAACGCCGTCAGTACCGAGCTGCGCATACTGTCCACATAATGTTTGTATTGCTTTTCGTCTGGGGCATTTTCTTTCAGCATCCGGTGGAGTTCCTGCGTTTCCTCAAAATAGGTTCGCTCATAGTCTTTCCATTGCCTTATGTCTGTTGGATGCTCTGCGGGATTTAAGATGAATTTTATCCCGCCGAAACCGCTATACTGCAAAAGCTGCTGCCGCTCGGCTTCGGTAGCTTGGCGTTTTTCCTTTTCTAACCTGAACATGACCCGCAACGCCTCAATATTCAATTTCAGGTGTTCACGTTGATTAAATGCCATAGTCCTCGATATGAATTGCTATGGTTCCCGTGATTTCTGTATAGAGCAGGTCGTGGTCGGTGGTGTAAGCAAAGTCATCCGTTAGCACATATTTGGCAAATACGGGTTCGCAGATTGGCAGCATCTTTAATGCGAACGGGCGGAGTTCTTCGTCCAGCATGATGCTGTTAAACTCATTGCAAACCACTTGAAAAACAGTGTCGAATTTGGAATAGTGAAGTCCCTCAAACAGTATGTAATCTGCGATACGGTTGCATTGCTCTGTGGAGTTTCCCGAACTAAATGCACCCTCGTAGGCGTTTGCCGCCCATTTGGAACGTTGCTCGATAAATCTTTGGTCATGTGCTTTTTCGGGGAAGCTGGTATTTAATAATTCCTGTAACCTTAACGAGAAATAAGAGAGGTCTTTTTGCTGTGTACTCATATTGATTTTGTTTAAAATTTTCAATGAGTAGCTAAAGTATTATGGCAATAAACTGCCACGTCAAAAGCGGTAGCAGTTGGCTTTTAGTGGCAGTTATTGACCGGGTAACGGTCTGCTATATAGGTTGGAAGGATATACTTAAATGGCGTTCAGGAAACTAAGCATTTTGCTTGTTTCTGCGTTCATCTTAGAAAATGCAAACCATTTTTTACCCAAATCTTTTAAAGATGCGCCAATGTGATATAATTCTGTGCCGTCAATAATGAGGAAACGGTCATGCGCATGAACAAAAGTATGAATAGTGATGGGTGGGTATTGGCTGTTGTAACGCTGCAAATCGAGTTGCAACTGATTGCTGATGCTTTTGGTATAGATAGTGGCAGATACGGTTTGTCCACGCTTTCCGAGTAGCGTAAGCACCGTATCGTCCACATAATTGTCAATAAGCACAATTGACCTTTGGGCACTTCTAATAATATCAGCGACAAAGACATAGGCATCGAATATCTGCCCGTCGTAGAAAATACCTTTTTCGCTGTGTAGCTTACCGCTTTCCAGTGCTTTAAATATTTCCTCAAATTTTCCGTCTGCTTCAATTTGTTTGAGTTCCACTTTATCCATCCGGGAGAACAATGCGGCATTGCCGATTAACAACTTCCGCATTTCCACAAAGGCGTTCATAATCTCAATGCTGACCGTTACAGCTATTTCGCTGCGCAAAACAGCGGACAGCATAGCGACCCCTTGCTCGCAAAAAACATAAGGCAGGTAACGCCTGCCGCCGTAATTCAAACTTGAGGTTCCAAGTTGGAACCTCAAGTTTTCAGCTTCTTTTTCGGTTAATTGGAAGCAGAACGATTGGGGAAACCGCTCTATGTTTCTTTTTACGGCTTTGTTAAGATTTTTTGTTTCAACCTGGTACAGGGTTGCAAGGTCGCTGTCCAACATAACCTGTTTGTCCCGTACTGTGTAAATAAGGCTTTCTATATCCTTTCGATTTATGATAGCATTGTTGTTCATTTCTTTTTGCTTGTGGTGTTGGCAAATTCAAAAGAGCTTTCGCAATTATCTTTCAGGATGATAAAAGCATCGAATTTTTTACCCGCTTTACTTTTCATTCCTTTGAGAAGATTGGTCTTTCTTTTGGTTACAAGGTTTTCTATGTCGGCAACGCTCAATTGTACACCGCACACATTGCGAAACTGAAGCCAGTTGCAAGCCTCATTGGGACATTTCACAACCTTATCCCGAATGAGCAGTTTATGGGTTCCACATTTGGGACAGGTTAGGTCTGGGTGATTTTGACTTTCGATAGTTATGCCTAAAATTTCCTGCGTAACAGAAGATGTATAGGTTTTCATTGATTGATGGAAGTCCATAGCATCTGCTTCGTTATTCTCAATCTTTTGCAAAGCCATTTCCCATTCAGCGGTCATGGCAACATCGGCAATTCGCTTATCCTTTACGACTTCATATACCTGCAATCCCTTTTCGGTGGGAACAAGTGATTTTTTATCCCGCCTGATATATTCCCTTTTAAAAAGGGTTTCTATAATGGCGGCTCTTGTGGCTGGTGTACCAATACCGATACCTTGCAGGGCTTTACGTTCATCTTCGTTCGCTATTTCCTTTCCGGCATTTTCCATTGCAGACAACAAATCTGCTTCCGTGTAAAGTACAGGTGGCTTGGTCTTTTTCTCCAGCACTTCAGCACTCTTGATTTTAAGTTCATCGCCCGATTTTAATTCCGGTAATTCCTGCACTGGTTCGCTTTCTTCATCACTAAAATTTCTTTTGATGCCACGCCAGCCCGCTTCTATAATTTTGCTGCCTTTCATTGCAAAATCATAATGCAATGCCTGTAATGTAACGTCTGTTATTTCTTTGGTGCTGGCTTGCGATAAGGCTTCCAGCAAGCGCAGTGCAATCATATCATAGACAGCTTCTTCGTTTGAGGGTAATGCAGAGGGGATGGTTTCGGTGATGAGCAAACCGTGATGGTCTGTTACTTTTACATCGTTCACAATCCGCTTGTTAAAACGACCCCATTTCAATTTCCCTACTGCTTCTTTACAGGAAGTTCTTGCTTCCAGTGACCTTACCAAAGCGGGTATTTCCGCCCAAACATCTTCGGGTATGTATTTGCTCCCGGTACGTGGATAGGTGATGAGTTTCTTTTCGTACAGGGTTTGGGATATGTTCAGCGTTTCTTCGGCGGTTAAAAAGAGCCTTTTGTTTGCTTCCTTTTGCAAGCCCGTCAGGTCAAAAAGTAATGGCGGTTGTTCGGTAACTGTTTTGGTTTCTACGGTTGTAACAGTTGCGACCCCGGTGCGTTCAATAGATTTAAGCGTGTCGTCTGCTAATTTCTTATCGTCCCATTTGGTTTTTGAAAGGCTTTTGAAGTCTGTAAATTCCTTTCGGTGTTCCAACTGTATCTGCCAATATTTTTTGACAGCAAAATTTTTGTTCTCCAAATATCGTTTACAGATGAGTGCGAGTGTAGGCGTTTGCACACGCCCCAGCGAAAACAAACCACGCCCTGCAATGCTCAATGCCTGTGAAGCATTGATGCCTACGAGCCAATCGGCTTGGCTTCGTGCTTGCCCGGCACGGTACAGCCCATCGAAATCACCTCCGGGTTTTAGATTATCAAAACCTTGCCTGATGGCTTTTTCAGTCAATGAACTTATCCATAAACGCTGAAAAGGTTTGCTGCATTTCAGGTATTCATAAATATACCTGAAGATGAGTTCACCCTCACGTCCCGCATCGGTAGCAACAATAATGCTATCGCAACGCCCGATAACCTGTTCAATAATTTTCAACTGCTTTACCGCTCCACTATCGGGAACATAGGCTTTTTCTTTTCGCACTTTGCGTACCGTCAATAAAAAAGGGTTGGGCAATATGGGCAGGGCTTCCTTTTGGAAACCCGAAAACCCATAATCTTCCGGCATTGCCAAACCGACCAAATGCCCGAATGCCCACGTAACCTGATAGCCATTGCCTGTTACGTAGCCATCCTTTTTTTCGGTGGCTCCCAACAGGGAGGCTATTTCACGGGCTACGCTTGGTTTTTCTGCTATAATTGCTTTCATATCTTATCCTTTAGAAATTACATTTTCATTCCTTTTGATTTAGCTGGCTTTGGCGGCTCCTGCTTTTCCTGCTGCTGTTTGTTCACAGGAGCAGTTTGTTGGGGTTTTAAAGGCTCATTGATATTTTTGGTAGCCTCATTGGTTTTACCCTCTGAATTGACGGCAACCTGCGTTTTATGGGTTTCTGCGGGAACAATCTTGTCTTTTAATTTATCCGGGTTTCTAAAACTGAAATCAAACTTGCCTGTTTCGGCATTCAGCGTAACATAGCCCTTGTAAGGCTGTCCTTTCCCGTCTATGAAATCAGAAACATAAATGGTCTTGCCCTCTGTGAGCTTTTTGTATTGCTCATCGTTAAATTCTTTACCTCTGAATAATTTGGGATTTTCCTGTGATTGCGCTTGCTGCTGGCTTTGGGTCTGTTTGTAATTTGCACCCCTTTCAAAAAGGTATTCGGGAAAACGCTTGTCAGCATTATATTGAATATCGCTGCTGAACGTTTTGCCTTTCTGCGAAACCATACCCTCTAAGTAAATGGCTTTGCCCTCATATAAGACTTGCTTTTGCTCCGCGGTGAGTTTTACACCTCCAATATCGTCAGGCACTTTTATCCAATCCTGCCGTAAGGCAATAACTTCCTTTGTCAGTTTATCAATGCTGATAATGGACGGTATTTTTTCTCCGGTCTTGGGATAGGTCAACTCTACCACACGCCCCATGTTCCCGGTTTTGAGCAAATTGTCTTTGTCCTCTTTGGTAAATTCATGACCGAAAAAAGGAGTATGCAGGTTCGGCTCGTGGCGAACGCCATACATTACAAATACAGGCTTGCCGTTTTCTCCGTTTTGAAGCCCCAACCTTGCCTCCGAACGAATTACGGCAGAACCAAAATTGATACCTATGGGATATACCTTATTGGTTTTATAGCCTTTCAACAGCATATCCAATGTGCCGTCTTTTTCAAGCCGCTCTTTGGTTATCCCAATTTGTGCCAGTGTTTTCCAATCAATATCATCTGCCTTAAAACGATGGTCGTTTGTTTCAGGGGTTGCCTGCGTTGTCTGTGTTGCTTGTGTAGTTTCCATATCTTTTTTGTTTTCTTGCTGCACTTCCTTTGGCTCTTTCACTTCATGTTTAGCCATAACTGCCTCGCCCTCTTTGGTAGGGGCGTTTATTTGTTGCTGCATTTTTTGGGCTGTTTCAACGGCTTCCTGTTCAGGAACTTTGAAAAATGAAAAACGGGTGGGGTCTTTGAGCTGTCGCCAAAAGTTGGAGAAGAAGTTGGAGAAAAAATCTCCGCTCTTATCTACCCGCATAAATTCGCTTTGGTTCTTTTTATTGGCATCAACGGTTTTTAATTCGCCATTTTCGTCAATACCTGTAACCGCTTGAATAGTCTTTTTTTCCTTATCCATGACCAGCAAAACATCTGAAAGCTGTTCAGGGGATTGCTGTGGTTTTTGCTGCTGCTCTTGTTGAGGCTGTTCTATTGTCTGCTCGCTCATAATATTGATATTTTAAATTGTTATCGTCCGAAAGTAATTGAACAGGGTACGGCTACGCCGTACCTGTCTTTAGGTGGCACTATTTGTCACCCGTTGTCCTTTGTGCGTTGCAGGGGAACATTGAAACTATCCCTGATGAATTGGTGTACATCCGATAGCTTGTAATACAGCTTTCCGCTAATGGTGTAGTACGGCAGCTTGCCAGACGAACGGTAACGCTGCAAGGAGCGGTGGCTGATTTTCAGCATTTGTAACAGGTCTTGGTTGTCCAGCAGTTCTTCGCCGTCTATGGTATTGCGTTGCTTTTGTATATCTATGATGTGTTGTTTCAGAACATCAAAGCGTTCCATAATTCGCTCCATCCATGCAAAAAATTCCATTCTATCTATGTTCATAGCAGTACGTTTTAATTATTTGCCGGATTTTATTGTTCTTCCTTTTTCGATATAGCTTTTACCCCTTGCCATAAGCTCCTGTATGTATTCCTCGCTGGTTTGCACAGCATGGGCATTGAGCATATTTTTTATGGCTCCTATGGTATAGTAATACTGCCCGTACATTTTGGAGTAGGCTATTTCGCCTTTGGAACGCATACGCCAAAGTGTTTTTTCGCTGATGTGGAGGTACTGACAGACTTCATGGTTATTGAGCCAAAGACTATCATAGCTGGTGTTTTCTGATTTCAGAATAAACTCGCTAATGGATTTAATACGCTCGTTGAGCGACCTCCATGCTTCTTCTTCTATGGTTATAATATTCATTGCACAGTTGCTTAATGTTCACTGTACAAAATTGGAGCGTTTGGCTGGGGCTGTCTTCCGATACGTGTCTATCAAAAAGGCAGTTTTTTTTATTTTTTTGCAATTGATGTAAAGTATTGCTGTATAGGGATTTCTTGCTTTTTACAGTATGAACTAAGAGTGCCGACCAACGGATTTGCCTATATACACATATAGGCAAACGGGCAAAATAAAGGACAGCACCATCAATGCCGTCCTTTATTCCTTAAAATAAAAAAGAAGATTACGCAGTATCTTCCTTGTCCATGTATTCTTCTAAGCTGTATTTCAGTTGGTCTAAAAACAAAGTCCGTGAACCTGCACGGGTCTTCATTCGGTGGAAACTGTTATGAATATCGCTAAGCGAAACACGGAACAGGATTTGAAATACCATACTGATTTTGCGAATACCCAATTTGCCGTGTGAAAGCGCATCGGCGGCATGAAGCGCATAAATCAATTCGATAAGGGCGTTCTTTGATTGTGTCCAAAAAATATCTTTTGTATCGCCATTCTGCAATAGCACATCGGGGCTTTGTTCCGGGCTTAATTTTGTGGTGAGGTAGTTATAGATTAATTCATTGGCTAAGATTTTTGCCACCTTATAATCAAAGTAGGTTGAGAATTGCGGGTCAATTTCAAAAACAAAGCTGTTTAATCCCTCATAGTAATTGATATTGCCCAGCGTATAATAATTTTCGTCCCGGTCGGTTCTGCCGGAACGGTAGTACCTGTAAAAATCTGAATTGCAGATATGCTCTTTATATTCTTGTTTTAACTCCCGGAGTTGTAAAGCAAAATAGCATTGATGCAAATTCCCGTTATCTGCGGGGCAAGCCGTTTCAATCCGGTACACTTTGTTATAGTAAATCAATTTGCCGAGAATGTTCGGCTTAATCAATTTGAAAAAATGGACTTCTTCGGCTTTACTGGCAAAGCCCTCTTTCAACACGTCTTCTTTCACGGCACGCAATAATTCCTGAAGATAGATAGTCATTCTATAAGCCTCATCAATAAAGCTGGACGCTTCGGCAGATAATTTTCTTTCCTGCCTTTGAATTTCGGCAACGATGGTTTGTAAGGGATGTCTCATAGCTACACTCGTTTTATCAGGCTGTATTTATCCAAATACAAATGTTACCCTTAACTGTGAATTAATCCCATGAGATATGCCGAAGTCAGGTAAAATTTTTTCTAAATACGTATAAAAACGCTATTACGGAGCCTATATAAAAAGATATAAAAAAGGGTCGAACCGACCCATATTTTTTTTATATTTGCTACTGATTTACAAGGAAATCGAAAGAAAATGAATGCAATAAGCACCATTACTAAATCGTTACCGACAATGATTTCCCGCCTCGTAAACTACTCATTATAAGCTATATTTAGCTTTTCTAACTTTTTTTT
>NZ_JBKGVD010000001.1:0-167595 GCF_046462515.1 Pedobacter sp. | reverse complement strand
GATGCTGCAGCGGGATGACTACTATGCGTTTGGGTTGAGGAAGAGTGTGAACGGCGGGAACAACAAATATCTATACAATGGCAAAGAACTACAGGATGAACTGGGACAGTACGATTACGGAGCCAGGTTCTATGATCCGGTAATCGGGCGTTGGAACGTGGTGGATCCGCTGGCGGAGTACTATGATGATTTCTCTCCTTATAATTATGTACTTAACAACCCTGTAAACTATATTGATCCTGACGGTATGAGGGTAGAAGATGGTCCGCATTATATTGCATCTACCCATGTTGATGAAAGAGGAAAGGTAATAAAGCGTGTTGACGATGGCGATAATTCCGTTTACCAGATTGTAGATAGACAGAAGTATGATAAAGATCCCACTACGGGAAGGGTAAAGATAGGAACGGAAAGGCAGGGTGTTGATTATAACAGCCTAGTTGGCCAAAATCTAACCCCCCTTCTTTACGATCCCAATCCGATACCGTTAAATACTGTTTCGGTAACGGCGAAAAAACCTAGTTCGGCGTGGGGTGCAATTGGCATTGGGCTGACAGTTCGCACTGGGACACTTTGGGGAGCTGAGGGCGCAAATCCTGAGCCTGTCACAAAAACCATTGGAGCGATTGCCCTGACAGCTTATTCAGCTTACGTAATTGGCGATGCAATCACAAATTATTACTACGGCAAGCAGAAAGAAGAGGAATGGAACCAGCGTATTTTGGAAGCATCTGAGCATACAAAGGGAGCAAGGCCAAGTACAAAAGGCAAACATCAAAAAGGACAAGCTAGGAAAGCCGCAGACAGAGGCGGGGAGAAAGGAGAAAAAATGGCTCCAAGAAAACGTCCAGGAGGATGGAAAGGTCCTTGGCCACCAAAAAATTAGATAAATTATGAAAGGAGATAGATTATATGGGCTTGCTTTGAAAGAAGCCTCTACGGATTCTGCGGAACTAAGCAGGGTATTTGCTCTGCTTGAAAAAGCAAAAAAAATGAAAAACTACAAAGCCACCTATGCCTTAGGTACATGGTATTTGTTTGGGAAATATGTAGAAAAAGATATTAATAAGGCCTTTGAGTTGTTTTTATTAGCGTCTGAGAATAACATTCCAGAAGCTTGTTACGATATAGCAAAATGTTATGAAGAAGGTATCGGCACGAAAAAAGACCCTAATAATGCTTTTTTTTATTATATGAAAGCGGCATTATTAGGCGATAGACAGTCTATATATGAGGTTGGGAGGTTGTACTATTATGGAATTGGGATAAAGAAAAATATAGAATTAGCTAATTTATGGCTGGATATGGCTGATTTCTATGGAATACAAGATTAAGGGTCGTCATGCCCTAAAATAGAATTAGAAGCCCAGCGATGTGAATATTGCTGGGCTTTGCTTGTTTTACATTGTCGCTATGCTCTTCAGCTTTGCGGCCTTTATGAAAGCGTCTATTGTGGCGAACACGTGGGAGCGGTTCTCCGCATCCAGTCCCTGTACCTCTTTCAGGTGTTTCAGCGTATCGTTGTCTATCTGTTCGTATTCTGCGTCCTTTACCAGGTAATCGAGTGTAACGGTCAGTGCATCGGCAATCTTTGCCGCCACATCTATCGAGGGCACATTTTCGCCACGTTCGTACTTTTAAATAATTTCAGGGGAGGTATAATATGGCGAACGAGGTTACACTTGTGGCCATCAGTAGTAAATATGCTATTAAAAGGAGAAGGCAGAACATTGAACAACAATGGCACCTATACTTATCAATGCGATTTGAAGGATCACCTTGGAAATGTTCGGGGAAGTTTCGATATTTACTGAAGGAGCTGTGCGGATGTTGCAGCGGGACGATTATTCATAGGTTGTTATTGTTTTTCAATGGTATTCATGAGCTCGGCCATGCCTCGGTTATTATGCCTTCGGGTTGAGGAAGAGTGTAAACGGGGGGGAACAACAAATACCTGTACAACGGGAAGGAGTTGCAGGATGAATTGGGACAATATGATTATGGCGCGAGGTTCTATGCTCCGGTTATTGGTAGGTGGAACGTCATAGATCCGCTGGCGGAGAAAATGAGAAGATATTCGCCTTACAATTATGGTTTCAATAACCCAATTAGGTTTGTTGATCCTGATGGGATGATGCCATTTGATGATTATTATAGTAAGCTTAATGGAAAATATTTAGGAAGCGATAATGTAAAAACAAATAATGCCAGATTAATAGATGATAATGTATATCAAGAAAATAAAACGAACGATAACGCATTACAAAATAATAGTAAACTCATAATGGTTGATGATAATATACAAACTAATTTACAGTTAGTAAGAGACAATAGTTTAACAAGTAAAATTGAACATCAAATATATATATCTATCTAAATAGAGAGAATGCTACAATATCATCGGTAATGGGTAAGCCTGGAACTAATTCAAGCACAACATTGACTTCTATTCCAGCTCCATCAACAGGTGTAAATTTTATCGATAATGATGATTCTCCGAGAAATAAAATAATAATTGGGCAAGTGCATTGACATCCAACTTCAACTGAACCAAATATGGTTACTCAAAGCGCTATGTCTTCAATTGACAAGAATAAATGCTTCGGGCAATAGATTGGGCTATATACAGCATAACACTACCAATCTCGTAATTTTTGCAGATGCCGGAAATATTGTACTGAACAATAATGTAGGCATAGGCACAGATACCCCCCAAGAAAAACTTTCTGTAAACGGTAAGATCCGTGCTAAAGAGATCAAGGTAGAGACCGCCAACTGGCAGATTACGTGTTCAACGACGGTTATAGACTGACAGACCTCAAGGAAATAGCAGAATTTATCAAAGCGAACAAGCACCTTCCCGGTGTGCCCTCGGCAGCAGAGGCAGAGAAAGAAGGCATAGAACTGGGCGAGATGAACAAGATACTATTGAAAAAGATAGAGGAACTGACCTTGCATTTGATAGAATTGAAGAAAGAGGTCTCGGAACTCAAGAAAAATAAATAAGCGAAAATGGGTTTATGATCGTTTACCAATAATTGCTTAAAATGAGCTAATAAATATGAAGTACAGACATTTATTTAAAGCCTGGTGGATTTTTTATCAAAAGCTGATCTTGCCATCCCTGGTTACGGCTTTATTATTGGCTGTAGTTTCCTTGCCTGCAAACAGAATTGTTCAGGGAGCGGCATTGGCCTATATCCCTTTAAGTCTATTTTATCAGTATATATTTTATGATTATAGCAGAAAGGGTGAATATCTGTTTTATTATAATTTGGGCTTGGGCAAACCTGTACTCTGGCTCTTCTCATTAATTGCCGCATGTATAGTCGCTATTGGCGTATCTGTACTTTCTTGTTTATAAAGGCAGGTTTAAATTACTGGAGCACCATACAAACTTGTTTGCAAAATTAATCTATGAAAATTTATAATAATCATTTCCATGTTATAAGCGGAGGGCCGGGAGCAGGTAAAACCACCTTGCTGAACGAATTGGAAAGAAGAGGATATCTTGTTGTACCAGAAGAGGCAAGGCGTATTATCAAAGAAGAAATTGCGCGGAAAGGCCAAGGTTTACCATGGGAAAACAAAGCTGCGTATGCTGCTTTAATGCTCGCTGCTTCGGTAACTACCTATAAACGCCTTGATGAGCAGCAAATTCAAAGCTCAGTGTTTTTTGACCGGGCTATTTTAGATACCTTTTGTTACTTGAATATGGAGAACCTAGAGCTGGGCAAAGAAGCAGAAATGCTTGCCGCAAAATACAGGTATAACCAAAAAGTATTTTTGTTGCCTCCATGGCCTGAAATTTATGAAACAGACCGCGAGCGTAAGCAAATCTACGCAGAAGCCGCTCATACTTTTAAGTTGATGAAAACTACTTATGAGCAGTATGGTTATGAAACTATTGAAGTACCCAAAGATACGGTAGAGAACAGGGCAGATTTTGTACTGAAAATCGTAAATAGTTTAAAATAGATGCTAAAACATGTAAGATTGAATCTGTAGAAGTTATGGAAATATTCATTGATTTTTATTCTAAATCCATGCCGCTGCTATTTTTAATGGTAAAGCCGTTTTTATTCAATGTTGTATTAACAGTATCTCTATAATAAATTCCTGTTACTATTATATTTCCTGTTAAAGTTTTTATTCCGCTACCACCTATTGTAAGGTTCGTAAATCCAACATTGGCTGGCACATCTTGTGCTCCAGCAAGATTAAATGCTAATGTATTACAGGTTATGGATGAAGCACCATTTAATATCACTAGGCCATTTCTTCTAAAATCTAACGTGCCGGTTATTGTTATATTAGAATTGTTCAATGTTAGACCGCCCGGAGTGCCACTCTCTATCTCAAGTCTAACATTAGAAAACGTAAAAGTAATATTGTTTATTTGTTGGGAAAACTGTCTGATAAATCTCCATTGAGTTGGATTTACACCATTTAAGGCAAATACAGGTGTATTAGTTCCTACAGTAAAATTCCCACCGCGCCAAATTAATTCATCAACAGTAGAGCCTGTTGTTAATGTTTGAACAGTATTTAAATTTTCATCTTTAAACTCAACATTGGTATAATTACCTAAGGGTACTGTCGAAGCTCTGTTACGAGCATCGGTATATTTTGTATATCCGGTCAGCGTAAAACCATTTAAATCTAGAGTTGCAGTACCGGCAAAATATAAATGCGTGCAGGTAGTATTACCCGTTAATTTTTTTACTCCAGCATTTTGTAATCTAAGTTCTCTATAACCGCCATCATCTGGTACTCTTATTTCCTGATTACCTGAAAAATTATACGAAAAAATATTATCATTCTGATTGGCATAAAATAAACTATTGGCAAGTAAATCTGAATTTAATTTACCTTGCCAGTCAATATTTCCTCTTGTATCTAATTTTGATGATGCATTTAAACCAATTATTTTTTCAAATAAGGTAAATTTCTTTCCTGTTAATGTAACCTCTATATTCTCTTTAATTTCTACGTTTCTCATAACAAACGGATTAACATTTTCAGTTGAATTTGTCGTTATTGTTTTATTATTCGTAGAAAAAATAATTTTTGATTGACCGAAATCATTTATTGAAGATGCATTGGTAAGAATGTCTTTAACAAATTCAAAAACTGTTCCCGATGTAAAATTAGTAGCTAATAATGTATTGGTATTAAATGTTGCTAAATTATTAATACGGATATAATTGTTATTTTTAGCTATCAGATAGCTATTATTACTAAGGGATAAATCATTAGTATCTATATTATAAACGGATAAATCAAATTGACTATTCCCACCTACACTTAAAGTATTAAAAACACTGGTGTTATTTAATAATAATATGGGGCTGGTTAAATTAGAACCTATGTATAGATTATAGTAATCAATAGCTGGTATTACAGGACCAGAATTATTAAACTGGATATTGCTATTCGCAGTTCTTATATACCCGTTCCAATAACTGTTATTTCCTTTAGTTATAGTTGTTTGATTGCCATTATTGTCATTGAATATGCCGTATATATTGATATTTTCAGTTGTTAATGCTGCTCTCTTTATAAATGTAAAACTGCTGTTAATAATTAACTGCTTTATAGAGCCTGTTGTGTTTAAAATGCAATCAGCTTTTATAACAGCAATATGATTTGCTATTGGCACTATACCTAAACTCCAATTGGCAGGGTTATTCCATAAATTACTTACTGTGCCCAAAAATTCATTAATTGTGTCACTTACAATTATTCGGTTAGGTCCTGCTAATATTTTTCCACTTGATGTTACGATCATATTTTATTAATGCTATTTACGGCTTAAAATTCCTTGTGCTGTATAAAGTAAATTATTTGTAAGAAATAATTCTTGATTACTCATAGGTTCTCCCAAAAACATTGATGTGTATCTAGCTGCTGAAAAATTATCTCTATCAGCTTCACTATTTTTACCTCTACATAATAAATTAATATTAAAATTTGGCATTGGTGCAGTAGGGATTCTAGAATTTAAAGTAATTGGTATTATGTTACCGTCTATTGAACATACTGGTGAATTTAGTGTACTATAACTAAATGCTAAGGATTTACCTATTCTTTGTGGAGTATAGGAGTATATACTACCTGTTGGTTCAAATTGAAAACCATTGCTACTGCAACCAAATATACCTGAACCTCCTACTCCTGCCCCTATACCTATACCTTCTCCAGTTTTATCTTGTATTGTTAAACCCACTGATACAGTTGACAATCTACCTTGTGTTGTCAAATTAAAAAAACACCTACCATATCCTGTATTACCATCTCCTTTCACACCTAATAAAGAATGTGTTACAGTACCACCCCAAACTATCCTAAATGCATCATCTGTATCACGCATATCTTTCCAGTTCCATTTATGGGTAGCTGCTCTACCTCCTACAAAACCATATAAGGCTCTTATCTTGGTCCATACGCCAATTCCTTTTAATCCACTAACAATATGATTTACATAGAATCTTTCAGGTTCAGTTAGCATCACGCCATCAATATCTCTAATGGTTTTAATAATGTTTTCGGCATCCTTATCAAAATCAACCAATAATCTTCCTTTATCTAATAATATCATTATATGTTGTATTTAAGTTTAAGATAGGTTTGTGTCTTTAATGTTTCTCCCTGTGTTAGTATTCTAGGAAAAGCTATGACCTCACATATTGAACCAGTGAAAAATACATCCTTATTACCATTAGATAAAAGTCTACAACCTAAAGACAGATTATTAGAAGGTAGTGCTGATGATGGTATATTATTTATAGTAGCACCGTTTACTAACTGATAATTATTACTTTGACTAAATACTGATTTTACATCAAATATATCTATACCTCTTTTTATTATTAAAATTCTTCTCCCGGTTCTAAAATTCCCACCATAACTAATCCACTGAGAACCTATAGTATAAGAAGATATTTGATTATCAGAAATCTGTATGCTACCATTTTCTGTTCCACCAAATCTATTTTGTAATAACCAACCTGTGCTTATATCTCCTATACTAATTAAAGTAAATGCGATATTCCAAATTGTATTTGAACTTGAATTTCTAATTAAAGAGTTTTGATTAGCTACTGTAAAATTTAAACTTTTATTTGTTTGACCAAATAAATTAACTTCACCAAATTTTGGTGGATTTTGACCTATAACAACTTCGTGTATAAAATCATTACCGTTACCACTACAATCAGCCCAAGTATTTACATCATCTCCAATAGATGGTTGAGCAGCTCCATATCCATTTACATGGTCAGAGTTTAACCAACAACTTGGATTTAAATCACCTATGTATTTTTCTAAGTTATTCATTATCCTCTTCCTATACTTCTTTGTGCTACAGTAATGTCGTGTGAGAATACTTTAGCTTGTGATATTGTTAATGATTGTTGTAATATTGCGGCAAAAGAGCAAGTTTTATCTGATGGGTAAACTTGAGAATCTCCATTTCTTGCTCCTATCCAAAAGTCTAAATTATTAGTTATATTTAATATCCTGCCATTTGAAGACCCAACCAATTCTCCTCGTAAATAAAAAGAAGATAAACCGCTATCAAATGTTCCTAATACACATCCTTTAGTATTAGTATTAGGATATTGAACATCTACTGTACTCTGTCCAAATAAAACTCGGGCTACATTTCCTGGGGTTAACATATTTATTGCAGTACTACCACCATCATACCATCCCATTTCAACTGATTGTATATTTGATTGTGTATTAGAATAATATATCATTGTTGCTTTACCAGTAATTGCAAATTGTGTAGATTTAAAAAATGTATTAGCATAAGCAGGATTACTGACATTTCTTACCCATTCAATACCATTAATAGTGTGATTAATGATACCTGAACTATATACAAGCCTGTTAGCACTATTTGTATTTTGAGGATTTAGAAAGTTAAAACTATGGCTATCTGCATTACCTCCAATCACAGGATATACAGCACCAGTAGTAATACCTGCTTTTCTACAGGCATTATCTATCTGATTTAAATATTGTAAACTTAAACTATTATGCTTGATATTGCCATTTACATCAGCTGCATCTATAAAATTTGAAACTCTGGAAGAAAAACCTATTAAATACATTGCTACCCTAACTTTATCATAAGACTCCTTAATTATTTTAGTAGGGATAACGTTAACCATTCTGATAATCTAAAGTAGATTGCGGTAATAACCGATCTGAAGATGTAGCGTTAACTCCTGAATATAAATATAGTAATCGGCTATTAATTTTACTATTTTAAAATTCAAATTTGGAATATTTATTTGGTTGCCTAAAGTAAAAATGCCTTAGATCTCTTAGTAAAGAGTATGGTTTTTAAAAACTAACAACAATTTTACCTCGTGTTTTGCCACTTTCTATCTGCCTGTGTGCAGCTACCATTTCATCAAAAGAAAAAACATGGCTGATGAAAGGTTTTAAGATACCCTTAGCCAAGAGATCAGCAATAAAATTTAGATCTTTGGTGTTTTGCTTAACCAATAGAGGGTAGCCATGTTTACCCTGGGCTTCTGCCAGTTGGCTAACTTGTGCATTTAAAATACTGGGGATACTTACAATGGTAGCACCCGCTTTCATCGTTTTTAAAGATCTTTCGATATAATCACCGCCAATCGTATCAATTACAAGATCTATGTCTTTTATCTCATCTTCAAAAACTGTGGTTTTATAATCAATACATTCATTTGCACCCAAGTCTAAAACAAAATCTTTGTTGCCTGCTGATGCTGTACCAATCACATAAGCCCCAAAATATTTGGCCAGTTGTACCGCAAAATGCCCAACGCCACCTGCTGCGGCATGTATCAAAACCCGCTGATTGGCCTGTACAGGAGCAAAGTTCTTAAGCGCTTGTAAAGCTGTAAGTGCAGCTATACCTGAGCATGCAGCTTCAGCATAAGCTACATGAGTGGGTATAATCGCTAAATCTTTGGCAGGTGCAACAGTAAATTCGGCATAGGCATTACCGGGATCTGGGAAACAGATCATTCCGAAAACGCGATCACCCGTTTTAAAAGTTTTTACATTTTCGCCTGAGCTTATTATATCGCCTGCAATATCCCAACCTAATATCAAAGGCAGTTTTTCTTTAAAGGCAGGTCTTTGTCCGGCGCGTACCTTTACATCAATGGGATTTATGCTGATAGACCTTGTTTTGATCAGTATCTCTTCAGGGCCAGCAACAGGAATTTCTTTCTCGATATATTCCAGATTTTCTGCCGGGCCAAACGTTTTGAGGATAATGGCTTTCATTGCGTAAAAATTAATTATTTTAAGCTTTCATACATTTTTTTAAATGTTGGGACTGGCAATCCCAGTTTTTCAGATTCATGCACCATATAGCCCGTAAGCGACTCTAATTCAGTATGCTGTTTACGATTTGCAAAATCAGCATGCATGGATGAAGTGGCCAAAGGCGGCATTGCTTGCAGTTTGTTCAGGGTAATTTCCTCGATGTTCGCTGAAACCGGAATTTGTTTGGCTTTTGCAAGCTGTACACCTTCTTTAACCAATTGTAAAAGATTGTCTTTCTTTTCAGAATCCTTAAGTATGGCACCCATACCTTGGTTGTAAAATGAGGTGGAAGTAGCCGTGGCAGAGATAAAGATGAATTTTTCCCAAATGATTTTTAAAATATCGTTAGATAGTTTTGCATGAATATCTGCTTGTTTAAACAAGCTTTCGAGCTGTACCAAACGTTCATCTTCGGTTTGATCCAAACCAAAAAACAGGTTTTCAGTACTGCCTGTATTTTCAACTTTACCGGGAGCGGTTAATCTCGAAATAATATAAACACAACCTTCTGTCACTAAATTATTGGGATAATATTTTTGGATAACTTCTCTGCTGTTTACGCCATTGAGTAAGGGAATGATAATGGTTTTATCAGAAATGCAGGGTTTTAGTTGTAGAACCGTTGCTTCAAGATCATAATTTTTGGTGCAGAGCATAATTACATCTGCTTTTCCCAAAGTAGCAGGATCATCTGTTGCTATTTTAGGTTTTACAAGCCATTGTTCGGTCCCTCTTACAATAGTTAGGCCATTTATTTGGATAGCCTTAAGGTTTTCGCCTCTGGCAAGGAAATCAATTTCCACCGTTGGATTATCGTGAAATTTTTTAGCCAACAGGCCCCCGAAATAACCCCCAACTCCTCCAATTCCGGCAATGATAATCTTTGTCATGTTTATGCTTGCTTATAAAAAGAAACAGGCTCAAATTGAGAAACTGGTTAAATTTAGAAATACACGTCATTCTGAACTTGTTTCAGAATCTTTTTATAAGTAGACCCTGAAATAAATTCAGGGTGACGGAGTATAGCTATTATGAACTAAATCTAAACAGTTTTTAAGCCTTGTTTATTATTAACGCCAAATTTTAGGGTAAAGATATGCTTTTAAGCCTATATCTTTTTCCATTTTAAACGCAAGCTGTTGCCGACCACACTTACCGAGCTGAACGCCATAGCGGCTCCGGCCCACATGGGATCGAGCAGAAAACCATTTATTGGATACAATAAACCTGCAGCAACTGGAATGCCTATTACATTGTAGATAAATGCCCAAAACAGGTTTTGTTTAATGGCATTGGTGGTGTATTTAGATAAGCGTATGGCATCCGCAATTTTAGATAGATCAGAAGAGATGATGGTCATTTTGGCTACATCCATGGCAATATCGCTGCCTTTGCCCATGGCAATGCTTACATCGGCTTGTGCCAGCGCATTACTGTCGTTTATACCATCGCCTACCATGGCTACCACCTTGCCTTCTTGTTGTAAGTTTTTGGCAAATTGCGCTTTTTCTGCAGGTAAGACGTTGGCTTTGTAGGCATCTATGCCTAACTGGTCTGCAACAGCTTTTGCGGTATGCTCATTATCGCCGGTTAGCATGTAAACCTTTATATCTTGTTTATGCAACAGATTGATAGCTTCGGCAGAACTGTCTTTGATTTGGTCGGCAATGGCAATGGCAGCTAATAAATTTTGTTCGTTGGCATAGAGAACTACGGTCTGCGCTTTGTTCAAATGCTCATCTATCCATTGTTGCTGTAATGTGTCTGTTTGTATATGAAGTCTTGAGATGAGCTTTTGATTACCGATATAATAGGTTTCTGTACCATATTGACCTTTTATGCCTTCACCACTTATATTTTCGATGGTTAAACCATCTATAAACCTGCTTTCATTTTTAAGGTAATTTACAATAGCTTCTGCAAGCGGATGTTCAGAAGATTTTTCGACACTATACAAGATGTTTTTTTGTTCCTCGCTTACCGCGGTAAACCATTTTAGGGCAGTAACGGTGGGTTTGCCTTCGGTAATGGTTCCGGTTTTATCTAAAATAACGGCATTTACCTTTTTAGCCAGTTCAAGGCTTTCGGCATCTTTAATCAGAATACCTTGCTCTGCACCTTTACCCACACCAACCATAATAGCGGTTGGTGTTGCCAGTCCTAACGCACAAGGACAGGCAATAACCAATACCGTTACAAATGCAATAAGCCCTTGCACAAAAGCATTATCGCCACCAAGCACATTCCATAAAATAAAAGCCAATAAGGCAATGCCCATTACAACGGGTACAAAGATGGCGGCAATTTTATCTACCAGTTTTTGTACAGGTGCTTTACTGCCCTGTGCGTCTTCAACCATTTTAATGATATGGGCAAGTACGGTATCTGAACCTACTTTTTGTGCTTTAAACTGAAAACTTCCTTTTTGGTTAATGGTTCCTGCAAAAACCAAACTGCCCTGATTTTTGGCTACGGCAACAGGCTCGCCACTGATCATACTTTCATCTACATAAGATGAACCATTGATCACCTCCCCATCTACGGCTATACGTTCGCCGGGTTTAACCAATAAAACATCGTTTACTTTAACAGAGCTAATTGGCATTTCCATCTGATGGCCGCCATCATGAACAACCGTTACGGTTTTAGGTTGCAATCCCATTAATTTTTTAATGGCCGTGCCGATGTTTCCTTTGGCTTTTTCTTCCAGTAATTTACCCAAAAGAATGAAAGCGATAACGATACCGGCCGCCTCAAAATAAACATGGGTATGGATACCTTTCTGGTGTAAATAATCAGGAAATAAGGTGATGAAAACGCTGAAAATATAAGCCGTTCCTGTGCTGATGGCCACCAAGGTATCCATGTTGGCAGAACGGTGTTTGGCCTGTTTCCAGGCTCCTGTAAAGAACTGGCTGCCATAATAAAAAAGCATAGGCGTAGCCAAGGCCCACATCATGTAATTGGCATAAGGCATATCCATGAAGAACATGCCGATAATAAATAAAGGAATGGCAAAGATCATGGCACCGGTTACCTTGCCTTTTAAGCTTTTGTAATGATTTTCTTTAATTCTTTCTAATTCATCCTTCGCGTCTTCAGATTCATCAATAATTAAATCGTAGCCCGAAGCTTGTACAGCTCTCTTCAATGTCTGTGGATCGGTTAGGCCCGGTACATATTCTACTTTGGCTACGGCATTGGCATAATTTACTTCGGCATTGATCACACCGGTTACACCGTTAAGCGCATCCTGAGTATTACCGGCACATGATGCACAAGCTAAACTCAATACAGGAAAACTTTTTTTAACGGTGGGTACATTGTAACCCAGATCGCGTATTTTTTGTACAGCCTTTTGTACCACTTCTTTAGGGTTTTGCTTGGCCGTAATCAGTGCTTTTCTATTGTTCAATTCTACTGTATGCGTGGCAATACCATCAACATCTTTTAAACCTTTATCAACGATAAGGGCACAATGTTCACTTTCAACATCTTGTAAAGGTATTTCTATAACTTGTTCTTTTGCTGTCATGATATTTTTTCAATGATCTACACAAAGGTCGGTACAATGCCTTTCATATCTTTATATTATTTTTTAAAAGGTTTGTATGATTTTGCAATGGGGTTAAGTCTTAAAAGTTGTATAAAAGCGAAATATATTTCTGTAATAACTAAATAATCAGCAATTTAGCTTATATGTAATCAACCCTGAATATCAAAATGGATTGGATTTTATTCCTGCATATTTTCACTATCATTAATAAAGTACTGTTGTTTCCGCTTTTCTTTTTCAGAAAACACAATTCTATGGCAAACCGTATGCTGGCCTTGTTGATACTGCTGCCAGTATTTCCCATTGTTTCCAATTATATTTTCTACCAAGGGCCATCCGTATATTTTGTGCCCTCGTTATTTATATCGCAAATTATTTTTAGCTTTTTTGGTCCCGTTTACCTGTTCTACTGCTTGCAGATGATAGGGAAACCATTTAAAATAGATAAGAAGAAATTATTTCATCTGCTTCCGTCTTTTAGTGTAGCTGTACTTTTTATCTGTTATTTACTGGCCGGAAATAAAACACAGCTTGCTTTTGAGCAAAGTTTCTATAACGGTAATTATAGAGCCTGGCCTATGCTGGTGTCTTCTTTGGTACCTATAACTATTGTATTGATTTATGTTGCAGCTTCTGCCCATATGGTTTTTAAGCATATTGCATTGTACAAAGAGGTTTTTTCCAATTTAGAAAGCCTAAGAATAGGTTATATTTTTGAATTTAATTTCATTATCATAGCAGAAATTGTGCTGCTGATCCTACTATCTACTTTTGTTTCATTTTATTATATAGATCTGGTATGGATACCCTTATTGGGCAATGTAATGTACCTCTACATTGTGTATAAGAGCTACAATTATGGAATGATTTTCTCTGAAGATGATTACCGTTTGTTTCAGGAAAAATATATTCCTTTAAACCATTACCATCAGCAAAAGGAAAAATATTCGAATTCAAATCTCTCTGTCGCTAAAATTGAGGAGTATGCTATACAAGTCCTAACCTTTTTTGACGAAGAAAAATGTTATTTGGATCCAGATTTAAATCTATCCGTATTGGCTAACCGGATTCAAATTCCTTCACACGCATTATCGCAGGTCATCAACCAAAAATTCGGCAAGAATTTTTTTGATTTCGTAAACGCATACCGTACCGATGCATTTAAGGAGAAATTACTGGATAAACAATTTATGCATATTAAGCTCGAAGAATTGGCTTATATGTGCGGGTTCAATTCAAAAGCATCATTTCAGCGGGCATTCAAAAAATATACGGGAATGACCCCAAGCACATACCGTGAACTGGAGTTAAGGCATATTGCTTAATGCTTTAAATCTTTTTATAACTATAAGGAATACATCTTTTTGTTTTGTGATTGTGTGTAATATGTTGTTATACAGTTTGATAAATATGTGGCTCACTTTATAAAGTGAGCCTTTTTTGTACAAAAGGCTATCTACTTTTGGATTGTCGAACAAACAAATTTATTAACCAATTACAAACAATTTTAAGTAATGAAAAAACAATTATTCTTTTTATTCTTTTTGATCGGTGGCGGTTTTACCGCTTTTGCACAAGAGTACAAAGCTTTTAAAGTTGATCTGAGTTTAGGCTATGCCGCACCAACTGGAGGGGGTGAAGGTACCAAAGCAGGGCTTACTTTTACCATAGAACCTCACTATCGTTTATTTGATGAGTTGGCGGTGGGTTTAAGATTTGAAGGCGCAGCTTTGGCTCGTGTAAATAATACAGGTAATGATGATTCGGATGCAAAAGTTTCTGTATTGAGTTCTTATACTGCTACTGGCGATTATTATTTTGGTAAAAGCAGTTTCAGACCTTTTGCGGGTGCTGGTTTGGGATTTTTTAAATCGGCTTCTGTAACCTTAAATGAAAGCACGATGCAAAATGGCAATACAGAGATTATACCTGGTTCAACCCAATTTGGATTTTTTCCGAGAGTAGGTTTTGAAACAGGTCATTTTCGCATGTCGGGAGAGTATAATATGATTAAAGATGGTGGCTATTTAGCCGCTAAGATTGGTTTCTTCTTTGGCGGAGGAAAGAAAAGTAAATGATATAAGGTTACAATGACAAGGCCAGAATAGGCTTGTTGCTAATCTATTTAAGATTCGTAAAGAGGAGGGGTAGGCTTTTTATTCAAGATAATAAAAAGTTCTGCCCCTTTTCTGGCTTCTATGCTATTATAGCATAATTCCATAACTTGAATCTCAAAGTATGGCAAAAAAATGTGCCGGTATTCTACTTCCCGTCCGCCATGTGGAGGGCCTTCATGCGCAAACATTCGGTTAAAAAGCAAACCTATGATCTTACCTTCTGGGTTTAGTAATTCAGCGGATTTTTGGGCATAAGCCTTTCTGTTATTGGGGTTAATGGCACAAAAGAAAGTCTGCTCGATTATGAGGTCATAATTTCCTTCATGCTTAAAAAAATCTTCACATATGATTTTAATAGCAGGATAGGTCGAGAATTTTTCTTTCAATATTTCTACGGCTTTAGGTGCAATATCAATTAAAGTAATATTGGTAAAACCATTTTTTACCAGAAATTCGGCCTCATAGGCATTTCCACAGCCAGGAATTAGAATTACTGCATTTTTATCACTATAATTTTCAAAATAAGTGGTTATTGGAGGAGAAGCATAGCCAATGTCCCATCGTGTTTGCTTGTTTAGCCATCTATCTTGCCAATAATTTTGATCCGGCATTGCTCTGTTATTTTAATAAAGTCTCTTTAGCAATGATATAAATCCCCATACAAAGGATAAACCAGCCAAAAGCGGGTTTTAGTTTTGTCCCTTCAATTTTTTTGGATAACTGCGTACCGATAAATATACCAGTTACGGCTACAGCTGTTACAGATAACAAGAAAGCCCAGTCTGGCGTAAAATGTCCTAAACTACCGGCAAAACCAACTAATGAATTTAATACAATAATGGCCAGCGAAGTGCCAATAGCTTCTTTCATAGATAATTTGCCCAGTATATTTAACGAAGGGATAATCAGAAAACCACCCCCAACACCTACAATGCCGGTAAGAAAACCTACTATCACGCCCTGGAAAGCCATAGTAGCGGGTTTGGGTTTCCCGCTAAGAGATAGATCTGTTTTTCTTTTGCGGATCATAGAATAAGAAGCACCTATCATTAAAACGGAGAACAATAGCATCAGAAACAATTCTCGGGTTATTGCGAAACCCTCAACCGTAAAAATTACAGAAGGAATGTGGGGTAATAAAAATTTGCGTGTAATGAAAATGGCAATAACAGAAGGCACGCCAAAATTAAGTACCGCACCAAGATTAACCAGTTTTTGCTTTAAATAAGCATAAACGCCAAACATGCTGCCCATGCCCACAATAAAAAGTGAATAAGTGGTTGCCAGAACAGGATTGATATTGAAAAGATATACCAGTACCGGCACGGTTAAAATACTGCCACCGCCACCCATAAGCCCTAATGATATGCCTATGAATATTGAAAAGATGTAACCTAAAAAAATCATTTGCGTGTGTTGTTTATGCAAATGTGCAACAACAATTTTAATAAATAGGCTACTTAAGTTGCAAAAACATTATTTTTCGAGTATAATTCATAAAAAAGGTGTCTAAAATTATTTTAGACACCTTTTTTTAAAAGATATTTTGTTATTCTCCTTTTTCAGATTTCTCTTTTAATGAAGCTAATCCATTGTCAAAATCTTTTCCGATCATATAGTCCATCATTAAACTCATCCATTTGCTCATGGTGTTAGGGTTTTCACCACTCATGGTCCAGGTAACTTTATAGCCATCATTCTCTTTCACGATATCAAACTTGCAATTGGCTAAGCTTTCAAAGGGTTTAATGAATTTTAATTCGATGTTTACATTACTGTAAGGAGTGGCGCTCAAAATTTTCATTTGCCCGGATCCGGTTTTATCGCCTGCCCATTCAAATAAATGTCCGGGTTTGCCAACCTCTCCAGTGATAGTAGTTTTAGCAGAAGGTTCCATCTTTATCCACGGATTCCATTTGTTAAACTCATTAAAATTGGCAATGTTTCCATAAATAACACTATCAGGTGCATTAATGGTGGTAGAGCGGTTAACCGAATAGGTCTTTGGTAAAAAAGCACCTACTACAAAAAATAGTAGTATCAATACTACTACAATTGCTAAAAGAATTTTTAAGAATTTCATGTTGTTGTATTTGATTTACTTAAAGATAAACAATTAGCCTTAACATTTTAATTGTTTTTTTGCTGGGGCACACCTTTCAGATTAAGGTCTTTAAGATCTTCCCTTACCTTTTCCATGAAATCTTTGCCCGGATCATCCTTGCCCGTTAGGTAATTAGGATTGGTTTCTTTCCACAATGGAGTGTTTTTAAAACGCGAATATTCATAGTGCCCAATTAAATATTCGATAGGATATTTTGCGGTTAAATACCTTACCAAAGCTTCATTTGCGGCTAGTTGCTCTGGCGTTAAAGGGAAATCGCGGCTACCCACATTCTCAATACCTATGGCACAATAGTTCAGTCCAATTACATGACGTGCAAAATAATTTTCGGGCATCAATCTGTAAATGGTACCGTCGCGGTCTATCAAAAACTGTGAAGAAGTATTTAAACTGCTCACTGAGGCAATGTCTTTACGATCTCCATCTGGCAATTTAGGCGTATTAAATGCATTAAAGGTAGAAGAAAAAGTTTTGGCTGCGGTCCAATGCAGTACAATAATTTTAGGTTCTATAGTAGGCGTACTTTTAACCAAACCATGTCTGTTTTTTAAATACTCTAATGACAACCTAATGCGAGTAGTATCAAAAACAATAGGTTTATCTACTATTTTGATTTGCTGTGCAAAGGAAACTGTATAACTGCTTATGAACAATGCAGCCGCAAAAATCTTTTTATACATATAATCTTAATATTTTGCTTTTGTAATCAATTTTGGCGTGGTATTTCATTAAAATATCGCCACCTATAATGCCATGAATTTCAGGGTGGCCAAGCTGCAGATAGGTTTCGCTTACACTTTGAAGATCAATGGCAACTGCTTCGTAATTCTTAAGGTTAAGTTTGCCTATTTTTAAAACAGAAATAATGCCATGTATGGTTGTGGCACTGCTAAAAATAGTTGCGGCCTGTGTTTCACTGTTTTGTACAAGATCGCTCAAATGCCTTTTCATCAGGCTTTGATCCAGTACAGTTCGTGATGCCCCCGTATCTAAAACGGCAAAAACCTTTTCGTTAAAAACAACAATTTCCACCAAGAGGTGGAAACCGTCATTTTGCAAATTAATAAGATGGAGCGGAACAGATACTGTTCTCATATTAAATCAGGTTCATTTCTGTGAGCACATTGTTCATGTTACGAACCGCATCTGCGCTTTTGTTGAATTTGGCCTGTTCATCGTCATTTAATTTAAAATCAATGATTTTTTCCCAGCCATTTTTGCCGATAATTACCGGTACACCCAAGCAAATATCTTTCTGCCCATATTCACCATCTAAGGCTACACAGCAGGTAAAGAGTTTTTTCTCGTCGCGTACAATGGCTTCGACCAAAGCAGCGCCTGCGGCACCTGGGGCATACCAGGCAGAAGTGCCCAGCAGACCCGTTAAAGTAGCACCGCCAACCATGGTATCGGCAGCAACTTTTTCTAAAGCAACACTATCTAATAAATTGCTAACCGGTAAACTTTGGTAAGTTGCAAAACGGGTTAACGGAATCATGGTCGTATCGCCGTGTCCGCCAATTACAAAGCCTTGTAGATCATTAGCATTACAGTTTAAAGCCTGGCTTAAATAATATTTAAAACGCGAGCTGTCCAAAATTCCGCCCATACCAATGATACGGTTCTTAGGTAAGCCTAAAGATTTTAGAGCTAAATAAGTCATGGTATCCATTGGATTACTGATCACAACAATAATTGCGTCAGGTGAATGTTTAAGTATGTTTTCGGCAACACCTTTTACAATACCCGCATTGATACCGATTAGTTCTTCGCGGGTCATACCTGGCTTACGGGGAAGTCCTGAAGTAATCACTGCGACAGCAGAGCCCGCGGTAGCCTGATAATCGTTGGTTACACCCTTAATTTTGGTGTCAAAGCCTAGTAGGGTGGCGGTTTGCATCATATCAATTGCTTTACCTTCTGCAAAACCTTCTTTAATGTCTAATAAAATAACTTCTTCGGCTAATTCTTTTCTTGCAATATTATCAGCGCATGTGGCTCCTACGGCGCCTGCACCTACTACAGTAATTTTCATATTTATGGATAGGTTTAAGATTATGTTTATTGGTCTAATATATTGATTTGAGTTAGTTTTAAAAATGTTTTTTTGTAATTATTTAATTGGTAATTTACCTTAATCAGCTTTTTTTGGCATAAATTTCCAAGGGAAACGTTTTAAATTTATTGGCGGGCTTTCCTGTCCCTCAACATTATTTACTAATAAATTTTTACCTATAAATTTACCTTTAAACAGGTTTCCTATCCATTGTATGGTTTGGTATTGTTTGTTTGATTTGCTGAATTTTGCCGATACACCGTCGTTATATCTGAACTCGTTTTGTTTAAAGACAATATTTTTGGGCAAGCTGTGTTCTATATCTGCCAATTCCATCTCTAAATTGGTTTTACTGTTGTTTATAAATATATTGTTGTAAATTAAGGTGCTATCTGTTGTGCCTGCAAAATTGAACAGCCTTTTTCGGTTTAAACCATCATTTACGCTTAAATTATACCTAATAATATTGTTTTTGGTCATCATACTTTGTGCACTGATGTCATCAGAAATTACCAGCATAAAACCACCTTCGTTATCGTGGCTGTAGTTGTTTTGTATGGTTGTATGATTGCAATTACCATCAATATCAAAAGATTGCCCGTCGTTAGACCAATCTTGGTTTTTAGTAAAGGCCACCTCGTTATATTGAATAACCGTATTGTCGCTGCTGTGAGGCCAAACGGCAACCGCATTATCTTTAGCCCTGGCCCGCATACCAAAAAGTTTATTATGTTCTACTAAAGCACCATCAAAAGCCTTAACCACAATACCATCGCCGCCAATATCTTCCAATAAGCAATCTTTTATGGTTAAATTTTTATTTGGAAACCAGTTGTCTCTAAAAGCAAAAGTTCCGTTGCCCCTAATACCGTTTCTATCTACTTTTTTAATAATACATTTTTGGATTTTTAAATTTTCGATATTGCTTTTTGCGGGGCCTTTACATTCCCAATAAATCCCATTGCCTTCATTACTGCCTTTTTTATTATCACCGTTTATATCATGGATGTACAAACCGAATAAGTTAATGTTAGAAATGGTGCCAATGTTTTCTGCTAAGATTCTAACTCCGGTAGGACCGTTTTTCTGAAAATCTACCGAAGCATCAAAATTGGTTATTTCTATGTTTTTTACGGTAATGTGGCTTATATTTTTTAGCAAAATACCGTCTCTAACAGTTCCTTTGACATTTATTTTAGGCAAATTGCCATCGCCATAATCGGCAATAGTTATGGGTTTTTTAAATAATCCCGATTGTTTTAATTCGATATGGCCAACCCAGACAGAACCTCTTTTTAAAAGAATCCTGTCACCAGGTTTAAAGACAGACAAATTGATTTTGTCTAAGGTTTTCCAAGCCTGATCTGCAGATGTCCCAGAATTAGAATCTTTCCCTAATTCTGAATCAATGTAATATTTTTGATTTTTCTCTAGCGATTTTCCTTCGCTTTTATAGCCTGAAATGATTAAAAAAGAAAAGAGGCAAAATGGGAGTAGTAGTTTTTTCATCAGTTAAAAGGATAATTCTGCTTTTAAAAATACTCAAATATTATATTTTAAAATTCTTTGTAAATGAAAATCGTCTCTTTGTTGATAATTAACTGACGGTTTAGCTAGTGTAATTTGCTATTTTTGATAGCTAAATTTTTCCCGATTATGTACTTGATTTTTGATACAGAAACTACCGGTTTACCCCGTAATTTTAATGCGCCCATTACCGACACGGATAACTGGCCGCGTTGTATTCAAATAGCATGGCAACTGCATGATGAATTAGGTAATTTAATTGAACATCAGGATTATCTGGTTAAACCCGATGGATTTAATATCCCCTATGATTCTGAACGTATTCACGGCATTTCTACGGAACTTGCCGATGAACAGGGTATCAGCCTAACCGAAACGATGGAAAAATTTAAAGAAGTTTTAGGTAAAGCCAAATTTATTGTAGGGCAAAATGTAGGGTTTGATATTAATATTATAGGCTGCGAGTTTTACCGTTTAGGTATTGAGAATAACCTGGTTAACATGCCGGTACTTGATACCTGTACCGAAATTACTGCCGAATTGCTTAAAATACCTGGCGGTAGGGGTGGTAAGTTTAAATTGCCAACCTTAACAGAGCTGCATTCATATTTATTTGGTGTACCCTTTAGCGAAGCGCACAATGCTACCGCAGATGTTGAGGCAACTACCCGTTGTTTTCTTGAATTGATAAAAAAGGGAGTTTTTACCAAAGAAGAGTTACAGGTAGATACCGACTATTTTTTACGTTTTAAAGATGCCAATCCTTTACCATTTGAGCCAGTAGGTTTAAAGCATATTAATTTAAAAGCGGCCTCAGATGAAATCAGAAAACGTACACAAGCTGGTGCGGGTGCAGAAAGAAAAACCTCTGCCGCTGATGCAGCAGCTTTGGCTGACGCTACGTTTGTGCATTTACATAACCATACACAGTTTTCAGTACTTCAAAGTACTATAAGCATAAGTGCTCTGGTAAAAGCCGCGGCCGTACAAAATATGCCCGCGGTAGCTTTAACCGATCACGCAAACATGATGGGAGCCTTTCATTTTGTAAATGAAGTATTCAAATACAACAAAGGTGTTGAAGCAAAAAATGCGGAAGCCATAGAAAAAGGAGAAAAGCCCGAAAATCAGACCATTAAACCTATTATAGGGGTAGAGTTTTTTGTTTGCGATGATCATACAGATAAAACCCGTAAAGACGATGGCTATCAGGTTGTATTTTTGGCAAAAAACAAGCAAGGTTACCACAACCTGGCTAAAATGTCATCTATCGCTTATACTAAAGGCTTTTACTACGTACCCCGCATAGATAAGAAAGTGATAGAGCAGTACAAAGATAATATCATCGTGCTATCAGGTAACTTGTATGGTGAGATACCAAGTAAATTGTTAAATATTGGCGAGAAACAGGCGGAAGAGGCACTCATTTGGTGGAAAGAACAGTTTGGTGATGATTTCTATATTGAAGTTATGCGCCACGGCCAAGAAAATGAAGATCGTGTAAATGAATCTCTGATCCCACTTGCCGCTAAACATGATGTTAAACTGATTGCCACCAACAACACGTACTATATTGGCAAAAAAGATGCGCATGCGCATGATATTTTGCTTTGCGTTAAGGATGGAGAGAAATTAACAACGCCCATAGGTCGCGGTCGAGGTTTCAGGTTTGGTATGCCTAACCAAGAATATTATTTCAAGACGGCAGATGAAATGAAGATGCTTTTTGCCGATTTACCTGAAGCTATTCTGAATATACAGGAAATTATAGATAAAATTGAATCCTATAAACTTGCCCGTGAAGTACTCTTACCAAAATTTGATATTCCTGAAGAATTTCAAGTAGCTGATGATGAGCAAGATGGAGGCAAAAGAGGAGAGAATAAGTATTTAAGATATTTAACTTACGAAGGTGCTAAAAAACGCTATGAAGAATTAACACCAGATATTACCGAACGTCTGGATTTTGAATTACAGACCATTGAAAAAACCGGTTATCCGGGATATTTCCTGATTGTACAGGACTTTATTGCTGAAGCCCGCAAGCGAGATGTATCTGTAGGGCCAGGTCGTGGATCGGCAGCAGGATCAGCAGTTGCCTATTGTTTGGGTATTACCAATATCGATCCCATCAAATATGATCTCCTTTTTGAGCGTTTCTTAAATCCTGATAGGGTTTCTATGCCCGATATAGATATTGACTTTGATGATGAAGGTCGTAGTAGGGTGATGGATTATGTGATTGATAAATATGGTTCCAGTCAGGTGGCTCAGATCATTACCTATGGTACAATGGCTGCAAAATCATCCATAAGAGATACAGCACGTGTATTGGATCTGCCTCTGTTCGAAGCCGATAAAATAGCCAAGCTTATCCCTAACATGAAGTTGGCAAAGATTTTTAATCTTGAAGAAAAAGAGCTGAAATCTGCTTTACGGCCTGATGAGTTTGAAAGAGTAAACGAACTTAAAAACATAGCAGCTGCTAAAAGTTTAGCTTCTGAAACCATTGAACAGGCTGTAGTATTAGAAGGTTCGTTGCGTAATACAGGTATTCACGCCTGCGGGGTAATCATTACGCCAGATGATATTACAAATTTTGTACCCGTAGCTACGGCTAAAGATTCTGATCTGTACGTTACCCAGTTTGATAACTCTGTAGTAGAAAGTGCAGGTCTTTTAAAGATGGACTTTTTGGGCTTAAAAACTTTAACCCTGATAAAAGACACTGTAAAACTGGTTAAAAAACGACATGGGATCGATTTAGATCCAGATAACTTCCCGATAGATGATGTAAAAACTTACGAGCTTTTTCAACGCGGCGAAACAGTTGGTATATTTCAGTACGAGAGTCCGGGTATGCAGAAATACATGAAAGAGCTTAAGCCAACGGTTTTTGGAGATCTGATTGCTATGAATGCATTGTATCGTCCGGGGCCAATGGAGTATATACCTAGTTTCGTAAGGCGTAAGCATGGCTTAGAGCCTATTACATACGATCTGGATGCCTGCGAAGAATACCTGAAAGAAACCTATGGTATTACGGTTTACCAGGAACAGGTGATGCTTTTATCGCAAAAACTGGCAGGTTTTACCAAGGGTGAGGCCGACGTTTTGCGTAAGGCCATGGGTAAGAAACAGAAAGATGTGCTGGATAAGATGAAGCCGAAATTCGTTCAACAGGCTGCAGAAAAAGGTCATGCTCCGGCTATATTAGAAAAAATATGGAAAGACTGGGAAGCCTTTGCTTCTTATGCATTCAATAAATCACACTCAACCTGTTATGCCTGGGTAGCTTACCAAACGGCTTATCTAAAAGCACATTATCCGGCAGAATATATGGCCGCTGTACTTTCTAACAACATGAGCGATATTAAGCAGGTTGCTTTCTTTATGGAAGAATGCCGTCAAATGGGAGTTACGGTTTTAGGCCCTGATGTGAACGAATCCGATTTGAAATTTTCGGTAAACGCCAATGGAGAAATTCGTTTTGGTTTATCGGCAGTAAAGGGAGTAGGAGAGAAAGCGGTAGAAAGTATCATAGAAGAACGCCAGGCTAATGGCCCTTATCAAAGTATTTTTGAGTTTGCAAAACGTTCTAATACCCGTATCGTAAATAAAAAGGCCTATGAAAGTTTTGTGTACAGTGGAGCATTTGATGCTTTTGGATACAACCGATCTCAATACTTTTATATCGGGGCCAATGATAAAATGAATGGTATAGAAAAACTGATCAAATATGCCAATGATTTTCAGAATAACCAGAACTCGGCGCAATCTTCATTATTTGGCGGTTCAAAAGCAGATCTTATTCTTGAACCTACTTTTGCAGCAACACAAGAGTGGGGCTTAATTGATAAGCTAAAATATGAAAAAGATGCAATTGGCATATTTCTTTCAGGCCATCCTTTAGATGATTACAAGTTTGAACTGGATAGGTTCTGCCAGCATAAGGTAAAAGATATCAGTATTATAAACAAAGTTCGTAGCGGTGATACCAATGAAGAAGTACTGGCAGAATTTGAAGGCTTAAAGAACAGAGAATTGGTAGTGGGCGGACTGGTTGGTATGGCATCACAACGTATTACTAAGACTGGGCGGCCTTTTGGAACTTTTACCTTTGAAGACTATGACGACAGTTGCGAGATTGCTCTTTTTGGGGAAGATTTTCTAAAATTCAAACAATTTTTAACAGAGGGCTATTTCTTGCAGATCAGAGGAAAAGTTGGTTTACGCTATGGTAAAGAAGGAGACTGGGAGTTTAAAATTACCTCTATAGATTTGCTTTCGGGCTTAAGAGATAAACTTACCAAATCATTAACTTTATTGTTTCCTATTGAATCTGTAGATACTAGCCTGATGGATAAAATAGCTTATATCTTAGAGGAAAATAAAGAAATCAGCGAAAATCAGAATTGTAAACTTAACTTTGAGGTTTACGATAGAGAAAAAGGATTAAAATTGGATTTACCTTCTAAAAATTTAAAGATAAATCCTAACAACCAATTTTTGGCTCAGATACAGCGACTTAACGTAGTTGATTTCCGGTTGAATTAGTGTCAAAATGACATATGTGTATTGTTGGCACCACAATTGATTATATATTTGTAACACATTAAATAAATTTAGTTATGGCTTTAGAAATAACAGACGCTAACTTCGAGGAAGTAGTATTAAAATCAGATAAACCTGTATTAGTAGATTTTTGGGCAGAATGGTGTGGCCCTTGCCGTATGGTGGGCCCTCTTGTTGATGAGATAGCTAAAGAATACGAAGGTAAAGCGATCGTAGGTAAAGTAAACGTGGATAACAATCCGCAAATTTCTATGCAGTTCGGTATCCGTAATATCCCTGCGCTTTTATACTTTAAAGATGGACAGGTAGTTGACAAACAAGTAGGCGCGGTGCCTAAGTCTGTTTTAGCTGGTAAATTAAACAGTCAATTATAAGATATAAAGGTTCATTACCTTTTTAAAAAAAGCCAGATGTATCTCTGGCTTTTTTTGTGTTTCTAAAGTTTGGAATGATTAATACTTGCCAAACTTGTAAGTTATACCTACGCCTAAGGTTTCTTTTAACTGTAGTTTGCCAATCTGGTTATCATCATAAAACAGATCTGCGGTAACCTGTGTAGAAATGAATTTATTTACTTTCATGTCTAAAATTGCCGAATAAGAAAGAACCATGTTCTGTGGTTTTTTCAGGTAGTTGGTAAACATACCAAAGCGGTTATCCAATAAAATATTTTCCATTAATTTTGCTTTGTAACGTCCACCTACATAAGCGCCTAACTGGTAAACCAGACTTTCGTTAGGTTTGGCGCCAAAGGCATCAGTTAAAATACCGTCATGATCAGGGTCAAAAACAGCTTTGTCGGCAATAATGGTAAACCTTGAGGTTAAAGGATGTATGCTTAATTGGAAATTATCATTTGGAATATAATCAAGACCTACCCCTAAGGTTACATAACCCGGAGCCATAAAATTTGAGATATAGCCCTGATTAGGATTACCATAATCATAACCTTTGGCAAATTGGGTTTTTAAATTTAATGCTGCGGCGGTATACCAATTGCTTGTGCCTAATTGGTACCCATATTTAGAGGTAAGATCAATTACATCCTCTACCTTAGTAGCTTGATTGCCTTCTTCAGAACGTAGGCCATAGCCCATTAAAATTCTGTTTTCCCAAAGATTTTTTCCAGACTTAAGGTTAAATTCATAATCAACCCTCCCGGTAAGCGCAACAGAGTTAATACCACCAGAAACCCAATTTGAAAAGGCAGCCTGGTTTAAAAGTAAAGTATTGGTGCCCCTTACTGTCCATCCTTCAGCTTTTTTAGCTGTATCTAATTTTGTTGCTAATTTTGCGCTTTCGGTATTTACTTTTCCACCTTGGATGGTTTGAGCAGAAGCATAAACGCTTAATTGGATACAGAAAGCGATAAGTAAATGTTTTTTCATAAAGTTTTTTTACAAAAGTAATAAAAATCTTTTTTTAGCTTTACTACATGCAAACCGCTTTGAAACCCGATAATATACAGTTCAATACCAGTCTTGAGCTTTTAGCTAAACAGGTAGTAGAAGGATTTATTACAGGTTTACATAAAAGTCCTTTTCATGGTTTTTCGGTAGAGTTTGCTGAACACCGCTTGTACAATACTGGCGATAATGTGAAAAACATAGACTGGAAACTGTACGCTAAAACAGATAAGCTGTTTAGTAAACGTTTTGAAGAAGAAACCAATTTGAGATGCCAGTTTGTGATAGATACTTCTTCTTCCATGTATTTTCCAGAAGAGAAGTACAATAAACTTATATTTTCTATACAGAGCACAGCAGCCTTGATCTATCTGCTTAAAAAGCAGCGCGATGCTTTTGGTTTAAGCCTTTTTAATGACAATCTGCACATTAATACGCCAGCTAAATCTACCACTGCGCATCAAAAACACCTGTTCAATATTTTAGAGCAGCTCATGAGGCAACCGCAAGTACCATTAAAAACAAATACAGCAGAGGCATTACATCAGGTGGCAGATACCATTCACAAAAGATCATTGGTTGTGGTAATGAGTGATATGTTTCAAAATCATCATGATGAAGAAAGCCAGTATAAATTATTTTCTGCCTTACAGCATCTTAAGTTTAATAAGCATGAGGTGATTGTTTTTAATGTGGTGCATAAAACCAAAGAGCTCGACTTTAGCTTTGATAACCGTCCTTATTTATTTGTTGATATGGAAACGGGCGACGAAGTTAAGTTACATCCTAATCAGGTTAAAGAAGGTTATTTTCAGCAAATGGAAAACTATCGCCAAAACCTGGCGTTAAAATGCGCCCAGTATAAAATAGATTTGATTGATGCAAATATGGAAGAGGGTTTTGAACAGGTATTGCAAGCTTATCTTATTAAAAGACAGAAAATGGCTTAATTTATAAAAAAAAACCTCCTCATAAAAACTTATGTGGAGGTTAGATAAGGTAACCGGAAAACTAAAAAATTATATATGGATATTTTTTAGATCACAAAACAAAATCATTTCTGACGTTTTGTTAAAACAAATATGTAGCTTGTTTATGAAGTTTTGATGAAGAGTTTAATTAGTAGGAAAGGTAATGGTAAATAGAGTATGAACATCTTTAACGGATTCTATATCCAGTTTTAAATTATGAAATTTAGCGATACTGTTTACAATGGCTAATCCTAAGCCAAATCCTTCTTCATTTTCGTTTTGAACACGTTCAAATCTTTCAAAAGCTTTTTTAATTTCATCAGCATTCATGCCAATCCCCGTATCTTTTATATGAAGCAAATATTGGTGATTTTTTATTTCAGCATCAATACTTATTTTGCCTCCAATTCGGTTGTACTTAATGGCATTATTAATTACATTAATTAAAAGTGTACGGATTAGGGGCTGGCTGCCTGTAAAAGTAAGATCTGTATCAATATGATTTTCAAAAGTAATGTTCTTGCCTATTATACGGTCTTCTAACTCTTCATAAATTTCTTCTATTTCTGTTTGAATGGAAATCTGATCGTGTTTTACATATTGTTCATTTTCAATTTTAGAAATCAGCAATAAACTATTGATGATCACTTTTAAACGGTTAAGCGTTTTAAGAGAAGAAAGGATTTTATTCTCATGTTGTTCGCTCAAACCTTCATCAGCAAGTATGTTTTCTAAACGGGTACTTAATACGGATATAGGAGTGAGCAATTCATGGGAAACATTAGCTATGAACTGCTTTTCTAACAAAAATAAGCTTGATAGTTTTTGCATTAATGAATTAATACTATTATCCAGTATTTTAAAATCTGTTGTAGTAGTGGGTATATGATCATAACTATAAGAAATAGGATCATTTACTTTATTGATTTTTTGATCAATAATCTTGTAAAATGGTTTTAACAGGTAATGGGTAAAAGCAAAATCGATAATAAGCGTAACAAAAATGGCTAAGGAGAGTACAATGAGCATATAAAAACCAATGGTATTTTTTATGGCTTGCATGGCGGTCATGCTTTCACCAATCTCTAGTTGGTAACGCTGTCCGTTATATTCAAATTCTTCACTTAATATCCTGTAAACTTCTATATAATTTTCAATCTCACGGTGTTCAGTAGAAAAGTATAGCTCACTATTCAATGCTTTCTTTTTGGGAATAACATTTAACACAATGAATTCATCTTTTAGGATGTTATAATCGGTAAAAGTCTGATTTTCCTGTAAAAGGTTTTTGATCTCTTCTTCGTTTAGGTTTTCTACAATTTTTAAACGTTTTTTATTTAAACGGTTATCTAAATGGTTGGTAGAAATCTTATCAATAGAAAGCAAAATAATTACCCCTAAAACCAAGATAATACCTACTTTAGTTATGGCATTGTACAGTGCAAATTTTGCCTGAAGTTTCATTTGTTTAAACGTTTACCCTGTAACCTATACTTCTTACGGTTTCAAACCAGTCTATTTTAGTGAACTGACTCAATTTTTTACGCAGATTTTTTACGTGTACATCTACAAAATTAGAATCAGAATTTACTTCGAGAATATCGCCCCAAACATGTTCGGTTAAACTTACTCTTGATACAACCCGGTTTTTGTTCAAAACAAGATAGTTTAATATCTCAAATTCTTTTTTGGTAAGCGCTACGCGCTCTATTTGGTACGATACAGTTCTGTTTTGTATATCTAAAACAAAATCATGTACTCTTACTTCATTTTTCTCTAATTTATGTTTACGTCTTATAATGGCATGCATGCGTGCCAGAAGTTCGTTTAGAGAAAAAGGTTTGGGTAAATAATCATCGGCACCCGCTTCAAGACCCTTTATCCTGTCGTCAACTGCACTTCGGGCAGTTAGAACAATAACAGCATCTTCACGGTTTTTCAATTTTTTTAAGCCTTCGAGCACTTCAAAACCATCACCATCAGGCAGGCCTAAGTCCAACAGAACGAAATCGTAATTATTAACGAAGATTTTTTCTTCTGCCGAAGACTTTTTCCAGGCATGTTCTACAATATAACCTTCTTTGCTTAGAAACTCATTCATTTCCAGAGCCAGACTTTTTTCATCTTCTACAATAAGTACATTCATATTTTGCCTGTTTATGATTACTAATATAACTTATCCGCAGATTTTTTCAATATTACGCAAAATGATTTCACATGCAGTTTTGATTTCTTCTCTTGTAATGATAAGAGGGGGGGCAATACGCATGGCATTATCGCAATGTAAAAACCAATCAGTAACTACACCATCTTCAATACAGGCATCAATGATTTTTTTATTGGTTTCGTAGCTATTAAAGGCCACTGCTAACATCAATCCTTTTCCTCTAATTTCTAATATAGCAGGATGCTTTAATAGATCTTTAAACAATTGTCCCTTGCTTTCAACATCACTAACCAATTGACCTTGTAAAATGGTTTGAAGCGTAGCCAAACCTGCAGCACAGCTAACAGGATGCCCTCCAAATGTAGTCAGGTGACCTAGTACCGGGTTATCTGTAAATACCGACATGATTTCTGAAGATGAAATAAATGCACCTATAGGCATGCCACCGCCAATACCTTTGGCTAACAATAAAATATCGGGTACGATACCAAAATGCTCAAAACCGAATAGTTTTCCAGTACGGCCAAAGCCACATTGAATTTCATCTAATACAAGCAGTGTTCCTGTTTCGTTACATTTTTTGCGTAATTGTTGCATATATTCCTTTTCAGGTACAACAATTCCCGCTTCGCCCTGTATGGTTTCAATAAAGACTGCTGCGGTTTGTATAGTGATTTTTTCTAAATCTGGTAAATCGTTAAATTGAATAAAACTAATTCCGGGTAATAACGGGCGATAAGCCTGTTTAAATGTTTCATTACCCATTAAACTTAAGCCTCCATGTGTACTGCCATGGTAACTATTTTTACAGGAAATGATTTCGGCTCTTCCTGTATATCTTTTCGCCAGCTTCATAGCACCCTCTACAGCCTCTGCTCCAGAGTTTACAAAATAAGTACAGGTCAGATTATCAGGTAATACTTCTGCTAACGCTTTGGCAAAATTTACTTGTGGGCTTTGCACATACTCGCCATATACCATAAGGTGCATATAGGTTTGTGCCTGTAATTGCACCGCCTCTACAATATTGGGATGGCAATGGCCAACATTACTTACACCAATGCCTGAAATTAAATCGATATAAGGTTTGTCATCCTTATCATACATGTAAATGCCTTTGGCACGGGTAAAGGCTAATAAAAGTGGGTTAGGGGAAGTTTGGGCGTTATGTTTTAAAAATAATTGACGTTGTGTTAGCATTTTACAAAGTTAAGGCATTTATTTTTTAGTTTCTTTTTGTGAAAAATATTCACATTAAATATTTGGAGTTCGGTAAATAGGATAATTAAATTAGGATTAACTAATCAAATAATTAACCTTCAAAACTTAAAAGCTATGAAAAAATTAATGATTCTCGCTTGCTTCGCTTTCCTATCGGTAGGCGCTTATGCTGCTAAAAGCGAAACTCCAAAAACAGAACAGGTTGCTTCAGAAAAATTCTTTGCAGACTACACGTATACGAGTAGTTGTGGAGAAGTGTGGGATGTAACTACTTCTGAAGGACTTTCATGGGGTTGCCATATGGCTTTATGGGCAAAAATGGAAGCCGCATGTGGTACCGCTGTAGATTATGTGGAGGTAGAAGAAGGTAACGACTGCTAAAAGGTCAATTTTACCGTTAGGCAATCTTATTGCCTAGCGGTAATTCTTTAAATATAAATCGTAGTTAATGCACACTCATACTCATATCAATAAAATGGTTTTAAAGAAGTACTTAATCTTAATCTTGCTCTTTGCATTTTCACAAAAAAATTATGCTCAGAAAAATGAAACAGTTTTGGCTACTGTAACTTATAAAATAAGCCAGATAAGAAATCAACAAACATTAATAAACGATGTATGCTTGATGGATATAAGTAAAAACTATAGTTTTTTTTACAGTAAAAATGTAGCCGAAAATATAGCTAAAATGAAAGAAGCTTTTGAAAAGGCAAGTGCAACAGGGGTAAAACCTAATTTTAATGCTGCTGATTTTGTTATTACTAAAATTTACAGATTCTATAAATTACATTCATTTAGTAAAAAAGAAACAATTAATATACAGAGTGTTGGTAACCAGATGCTGGGATATGTTGATGCAGGATATACCAATAATTGGGAAATAAAGCCAGATACGATGAGTATAAATGGATTGAAATGTCAAAAAGCAATATTGGAGCGATCTTCTTCTATAATTACAGGGTGGTTTTGTAAAGATATACCTTTTCAGGCAGGACCATTCTCTTTCTTTGGATTACCCGGCCTGATTGTTAAGACTTCATCTTCTGATGGATGGGAAGCAGAATTAACAGGTATCACTTATAATAAAGATGATAAAAAGAAAATGGACATTATCGATTATGCATTGGTAAGTGAAACTGATTTTAAAAAAGCAGTTGAAAACGCAAAAGCCTCACGTCAGATAGGGGGAGCATCGCCTAATACCGGAAGAAAACAAAACTAATGTGCTTTTTTTATATAGAATAATACTAAATCTTACAGTCTTTCTTCCTAATAAGATTATTATCTGCCTGCTTGTAACCATTTCATTTGAGGGTTATAGTCAAAATGTTATTCAAGGAACCATAAAAGATGAAACAGGTAAAATAGTAAACAATATCAATCTGATCTTATATCCGCGAACAGGAGAAAATATTTTAGGATATGGGGGAGTAGATGAAAGAGGAAGATTTACAATTAAATACCCAAATGCTACTACGGATAGTATCAGGTTAGAAATTATAGGTCTCGCCTATGAAAGAAAAATACTTTTTTTAGTTTCCAAGTCTTATCAGCTTGTAAATGTTCAGGTTAAAACTGCTGTAAATACTTTGCCAGAGATTATTATTAAAGATGAGCGTCCGATTACTAAAAAATCGGATACCATTAATTATAATATTAAATCCTTTGCTAATAAAAACGACAGAGTTATTATAGATGTTATTAAAAATTTGCCGGGCATAAAAGTAACTGAAAGCGGGCAGATTTTATATCAGAATAAGGCTATCAATAAATTTTATGTTGAAGGGCAGGATCTTTTGGAAGGACGATATAATCTGGCAACTAACAACCTTCCTGTTAATGCCGTTGATGCTGTACAGATATTAGAAAACCATCAGCCAGTTAAGATGTTTGAGGGAATTGAGGATACGGATAGAGCTGCATTAAATATTAAGTTAAATGCAAATGCTAAAATGAAATTGATGGGAAATGTAAATGCAGGTTTAGGTTTAACTCCTTTTCTCCGTAATAACAATCTGGCATTATTAAAGTTTAACAAAAATATGCAGTACATCAATACTGTAAAAAATAATAACGTTGGAGTAAACCTGGATAAAGAACTAAATGACCTTAATCTAAATTTGAATACCATACTTAGTGGGGGTATTACGCAAAATTTAGTAAATATTGTTAAAGCACCAGTTCCCCCTTTAAATGCAGAAAGATATACTTTTAATAATAACACCTTAGCAACAAGCAATCAAATTTTTCCTATTAGTAAATTATTTACATTGAAATATAATATTGCATACGAGAACGATAAATTAATAAATAATTCGGATGCTGTTACTCAGATTTATCTTCCTACAGATACGATTATAATAAATGAAAACCAGAGCGGATATAATACCTACCATAAACTGATTTCAAGGTTAGGTATAGAAGCTAATACACAAAAAATCTTTTTTAAAGATATTTTTAATTTTCAAAGGATTTGGAGCTCAGAATATAATCATATTTCTTCTAATGATGTTAATCAGAAGCTGAATAACCCCTTTATTAATTTGTACAATGATTTTAGTTCGGTTATAAAGATTAAAAATAATCTGTTAGGGGTTAATTCTTATATAAGCTATAGTGATTTACCACAATATTTAAATATTACTCCCGGACAATACGAGAAGTTGCTTAATAATAATCAGGAATATGATGGGTTATTGCAAAAAATACAATCAAGAACTTTCTTTTCAAATAACACTCTATCTATTGGTAGGAAAATCAATAAATTATATATCAATAACAAATTAGGGATATTAATCAATCTGCAAGAGCTGAACAATAATTTAGAGCTGTTTACCGGGCATGAAATTTCACTTCCTACAGGTTCTTTTCAAAATAACATTAAACGAAATCAGCTTAAATTATATAATGAGACAGCCTTAACGTATAGAATGAAAAAAGCCAATGTCATCACAACTTTGAATATAGGCCCAACTCATTTGAGTAATGACGATAGAGGGATTAAACAAAGTGAAAATGAGGTTTTTTTTAATTATAGTATTAAATCAAAATATGATATTAACCAATTTTTTACCAATAGCCTTAATGTAACGGTTCAGAGAGATGCAACGTATATATCCAATACCAGTTTTGTGCTACAGAACTACAGAAGTTTAGTGAGCTATGAAATTCCTTTGTATAAGACATGGGATAGGAGTATTAACTACAGTCTGAATTATAAAAATATAGTAACAGCGATGTTTGCCAATTTAGGCATAAGTTTCTCCCGAAAGAAGAGCAATATTTTAATGAAATCTAAGTTTGATCAGGATTTGATAACCCAGACAGCAATTGTTCAGGATAATCCATCTGATAAACTTAATTTGTCTGGAAACATAAATAAATACTACTTACCTCTTAAAACGGGTATAGATTTTGGTATAAATTATGCGTTTACCAAATTTAAAGAAATACAGCAGGAGACTATAAATAGCTTTTTAAATAAAACGCTGAAATTTACACTTAGAATCAATACCCAGCCAAATAAATGGCTTGTTTTGAATCACAATTTAGAATTTAATAGATATAAGAATATTTCAAAACAAAACGGGAATTACATTGAATATGACCCTGTTCATTTTTTTAATCAGAATTTTAATCTAAAAGCTTCATTATTTAATGATTATACAGTTAAAATAAATTTAGAACACTATTATAATGATGCGAAGTACCTGAAACCGGTTAATTATCTCTTTGCCGATTTTGGCATTCAGAAAACGCTTAAAAAACAAAAGATTGATCTTTCGGCAACTGTGTCTAATATTTTTAATGTTAAAAATTATACAAGTTACAGTTATACAAATAATTATTTGCTAAATTCTAACTATGCTTTAAGAGGGCGAATACTATTACTCAAAGCAGATTTTCAATTTTAGTAAGATTAAGATATTATATTCAGGACTGAGGGCCTCTTCTGTATTGTTTAAGCAGTTCTTTTTTATAAGACTCTTGTGCCCTGTAAAATTTACCTACTATTTTAGGCGATAATCTGGATTTAAACCTGTTATAATATTTTTTTTCAATGTCCAAATCTCTTTGTTTAAAGTCAAAGTCATTTAAAATTAGTGTTTGGATTTCACTATCACTTAAATCATCAATTTCCTTGATTTTTCTAAAGCTGATCATTTTTTGAAAACGCTCGTTTCTTAACGCCTTTTGTTCTCTTACAAGATCATTATAAATTGGCCAAAATACTTTAGCTTCGTCAGGGTTAAGGTCTAATTTAGTAGTAAGCCATGCCACTTTGTTGGCTTCCATTTTTTCTTCTATTTCACTTCTCGATTCTTGAGATTTCGAATAAAAAGGAAGTAAAAACAATAGAAATAAGATTGATAAATACTTCATTTTTTACAGATTATTGGTAATATCGTTTGCTGAAAAATTTTCTAAAATATACTTTTCTACATCATTATTAGAAACTTGGGTAACCGGTGTTTTTTGTGTCTCTTGTATATGATCAATGATTGCGGTTTCATCTATATCATAAAGCATACGCTCTGTAGCAGTATCGGCGAAAAATTTCTTTTTTTCAATTTTTGATTGCTGACTAATGTAAAAGAATATTGAGCCAATAAGTATTACACAGGCAGCTGCAGCATATTTTGTAACAGAAAGCCACAATTTGATCTTTTTAGGTCTAGAAGCATTTGTATTAATCGTTTTAGCAAGGATATTGCTATTCAATCGATCAAAATAACCATCAGGTATGCTAAAACCTGTATCTGCTGGATTTTGATCTGAGAGAGCAACCTGATTAAGAATCTGTTGTTTCTGTTCTTCAAAAAAGCTTTTTTCGATACTAAAGCCTCCGGTTGGGTTTTTATCCAGTTCGGCTATAAAAATGCACTGATGTATGTGTTCGGTTAAAGTGTTAAAATAATCATCAGGCACACGATATGGATTGCTTGCAGGTAGCTGAGCGAGTATTGGTGCTTCATCTTTCCATTCCATATTTTCATCAACTCTATTCATTACACATTTATTGATGCGTTTTTTTGTAAAAGGTTTAATACTTTAATCAACATTTTTTAAAAAAAGCTCAATTTTTTTAACGGCTATATGAAATGAGGCCTTTAATGCGCCTACACTTGTACCTAATACTTCAGAAATCTCATCATATTTCATGTCGTCAAAATATTTCATGTTAAAAATTATACGTTGTTTTTCGGGTAAGGTAAGTATAGCGGCCTGTAATTGCCTTTGAATTTTATTGCCATCAAAATGAGTAGATGCAGCCAGTGTTTCGGCAAGTTCTGTGTTTACCTCATCAATAGAAACGTTGTTTTTATTTTTTTTTCTATTGAGATGGGTAATAGATTCGTTTGTGGCTATGCGGTAGATCCAGGTATAGAGTTGAGAGTCGTTCCTGAAATTTGCTAGATTTTTCCAGACCTTAACAAAGGTTTCCTGTACTAAATCATCTGCATCATCATGATCTATTACTAATCTTCTGACATGCCAGTAGATTTTCTGCTGGTATTTTTGAAGAAGCAGATTGAAGGCTAACGTACGTGTTTGCTCATCTTTGAATTTCAAAAGAATTTCTTCGTCTTCAACCTGCTTCATTTAAATTATTTGTTTTTTCTTGATATCGCTTTTTGTACGGCAGCAACGATATCAGAAGGGTCAAGCTTATACTTGGTCATTAACTGATCAGGTGTTCCACTTTCGCCAAAACTATCGTTCACCGCAACAAATTCCTGAGGCACAAGATAAGTAGTTGTAAGTAAATGTGCAACACTTTCACCCAAACCACCTAATTTATTATGCTCTTCACAGGTTACGATACAACCGGTTTTCTTAACTGATTTTAAGATTGCCTCCTCATCCAATGGTTTTATAGTGTGGATGTTAATGATTTCTGCATCAATGCCCATTTCTGCTAGTTTTTCTCCTGCCTCAATAGCTCTCCAGACCATATGCCCTGTAGCAACAATGGTTACATCCGTTCCTTCATTTACCATCCAAGCTTTACCGATTTCAAATTTTTGATCTTCAGGTGTAAATACAGGAACTGTAGGTCTGCCAAAACGCAGGTAAACAGGACCTTCATGCTCTAAAATGGCTAAGGTAGCGGCTTTAGTCTGGTTGTAATCGCAAGGATTGATAACTACCATTCCCGGTAGCATTTTCATCATGCCTATATCTTCCAGAATTTGGTGGGTAGCGCCATCTTCACCAAGCGTTAAGCCAGCATGTGAAGCACATATTTTTACATTTTTGCCTGAGTAAGCAATAGATTGTCTGATCTGGTCATAAACCCTACCGGTAGAAAAATTGGCAAAAGTTCCGGTAAAAGGGATTTTTCCGCCAATAGTTAATCCGGCAGCAATACCCATCATATTTGCTTCTGCAATACCAACCTGAATAAAGCGCTCAGGAAAATCTTTAATGAAGGCGTCCATTTTTAAAGACCCCACTAAGTCGGCACAAAGTGCCACAACATTTTCGTTTCTTTTACCTGCTTCATGCAAGCCGGCTCCAAAACCAGAACGGGTGTCTTTTTTTTCTGTATATGTGTATTTTTTCATTACTGTAACTAAATAATAGAAGCTTTAATTGAATAAAAGAGCAATTTTAATAATCTCCAAGCGTTTCTTGGAGCTGGTCTAAAGCCTTTGCAAGCTGTTCGTCATTTGGTGCAGCACCGTGCCATTTGTTGGTGCCTGCCATAAAATCAACACCGTAACCCATTTGTGTGCTCATCAGATTAACAATAGGTTTGCCTTTTCCTGTTAATGATTTGGCATAATGCATGGCTTTTAAAACTTCTTCCATGTTATTGCCATCGTAGGAGATTACCTGCCATCCAAAAGCTTCAAATTTATTTTTTAGGCTGGTTAACGATAATATTTTTTCAGTAGGGCCATCTATCTGCTGGCCATTATAATCAACAGTTACAATAAGATTATCAACTTCATGATGAGGAGCAAACATAAAAGCTTCCCAATTTTGGCCTTCCTGTAACTCACCGTCGCCAGTTAAAACATATACTAACGAATTATCATGGTTAAGTTTTTTTGCTAAAGCAGCACCAATAGCTACAGACGTACCCTGGCCTAATGAACCAGAAGCTATACGTATGCCTGGTAAGCCTTCATGTGTGGTAGGGTGACCTTGTAGTCTTGAATTGATTTTTCTGAAAGTAGCCAGTTCACTTACTTCGAAATATCCTGATCTTGCCAAGACGCTGTACCAAACCGGTGAGATGTGTCCGTTTGATAAAAAGAAAAGATCTTCCCCTATACCGTCCATATTGAATTCGGGCTTGTGATTAAGAATTTCAAAATACAAAGCCGTAAAAAAATCGGCACAACCCAGAGAACCTCCGGGGTGGCCAGACTGTACGGCATGTACCATTCTTAAAACGTCTCTTCTAACTTGCGATGCGATATTTTCTAATTCGCTGATAGTATGTTTCATTAAAATTAAAGTTGATTACCAGCAAAGTTAAGTTAAATAAATAAAGCACAGGCATTTTGTGTGAAAATTCAGTTTATTAACATTTAAAAAGAGCTTGTATGAAGCTGTTTATCAACATTTTTAAATAATGTTTGTTGATAAGTTTGTTGTTTTGTTTTAACTGTTTATATTTGAGTAAATAATTACCCAAAAATCAACAAATATTTCGCTTTTATGAGGATCTTTGCTTTATTAACACTCTTGCTGGTTGGCCTATCTGCACTTGGTCAAAAGGGAGGTGTGGGTATAGGAACGGAAAATCCAAATCCTAAATCTATTTTAGATATTTCGTCTACTGAAAAAGGTTTGCTGATCCCCCGATTATCCACAGTACAACGGGATGCCCTACAGGCTCCCGGAGCCAATAATCAGGCGATAAATGGATTACTGATTTTTAACACAACTACGAATAGGTTTAATGTTTGGAAAGATGCAGATTGGGAAGAAATCTTTAGTGGGAACAATGTGGGCGCAAAAGGAGATAAAGGTGATAAGGGAGATAAAGGTGATAAGGGAGATAAGGGTGACCCTGGGATAAAAGGAGACAAAGGAGATGCCGGAGCGGTAGGTGTAAACGGTGTGAATGGTATTAACGGTGCTACCGGACCTCAGGGGCCAAAAGGAGAAAACGGATTAGATGGGCAGAAAGGGGATAAGGGCGATCCCGGAATAAAAGGAGACAAAGGTGATAAAGGAGATGCCGGGCCGGCTTGGTATAATGGCACTTTGGATCCTCCCGTTGCAGCATCTGAACCTGCGGCCTCTAAAAGTGGTGATTATTATCTAAATAACAATAATGGTAAAGTTTATTTAAAAGTAAATAACAGCTGGGTTGAGGTAGCGAATTTGACTACAGGTGTAGTAGGCCCTGTTGGCCCTGCCGGCGCCCAATGGTATAATGGAACTTTAAATCCCCCAGTTCAGTCTACAGAGCCCCCAACAGTGAAAGAAGGAGATTTATATCTCAACAATAATACAGGTAATGTTTACAAAAGACAGGCGGATGGAACCTGGACTATTATAGCGAATTTAACCACTGGGATACAAGGTCCGAAAGGGGATCGCGGAGACGTAGGTCCGCAAGGGCCTGCGGGTCCGAAGGGAGATAAAGGAGATGCTGGTTTGCCAGGAACACAGGGTACGCAAGGCCCTATTGGCCCGGCAGGGCCAACTGGTTTAACAGGTGCTACAGGGCCGCAAGGTTTAATGGGACCAGTTGGGCCTAAAGGAGATAAAGGCGATAAGGGGGATCAAGGTCCTGTAGGCCTGCAAGGTGCGGCAGGCCCACAAGGATCTCAAGGTCCACAAGGTTTGACGGGTCCGCAAGGCCCTGCCGGAGCTAAAGGAGATAAAGGCGATGCTGGTATTCAAGGCCCTCAAGGTGTTGCCGGTCCGCAAGGCCCTGTCGGTCCCAAGGGAGATAAAGGCGATAAGGGAGATACAGGTCTGCAGGGGACATCCGGTCCCAAAGGTGATACCGGAGCTCAGGGACTAACAGGTCCTAAAGGCGATAAGGGCGATAAAGGTGACGTTGGTGCTCAAGGCCCTCAAGGTGTTGCCGGCCCAATAGGCCCTGCCGGAGCTAAGGGAGATAAAGGCGATAAGGGAGATACAGGTCTGCAGGGAGTAGCTGGCCCCAAAGGTGATACTGGAGCTCAGGGACCAATAGGTCCTAAAGGTGATAAAGGAGATAAGGGAGATGCCGGAGCACAAGGTCCTCAGGGTGTTGCCGGACCAACGGGTTCAATTGGCCCTAAAGGTGACACAGGTCCGGCCGGACCGATTGGCCCTGCTGGGCCCAAGGGAGATAAAGGCGATAAAGGGGATAGAGGTGATGCAGGAGAACCTGGCCCACAAGGAGCGCAGGGCCCTTCAGGAAGTGCAGCTGCCTGGTTAAGAACAGGAAATGGTGCTGGAAGTACCGGAGGGACTACCAATCCAGGTGTTTTTGGCGATTTTATTGGTACAACTGATGATAAGGAAGTCGTTATTGCGGCTAATCGAGCAGAAGCCATAAGAATAAAAATAAATGGGCAGGTAAAAATAGGGGAGAACGGAACACCTATAACTGCTATTTACAAAAGTATAAATACTATAGACCTCCCATTAATTGCCGCAGGAGCTTCATATAAACAAACTGTTTCTGTAAGTGGAATTGCTAAAACAGCAAGTGTTTCGGTGTCCTCTTCGCAGGAATTACCTGATGGTTTACTGATTGCTTATGCAAGAGTGTCGGCAACAGGAGTTGTAGAGATTAAATTTTCAAATCTGAGCGGAGCAAGTATAGATCTGCCATCCATGCAATTTTATATCAGTGCAATTGAATAGTTATTATGAAAAAAAAACTTATCATAATAGTATTGCATCTCTTGGTTAACTCTGCTTATGCACAGGTTACCAATACAGGAACTACAATTAGTATAGAAAAGCAGGGCTTATTTTATGTAAATGAATCTTATACCCATAATAATGGAACGTTGATCAACAACGGAGAAATTGTTGTTGAAAATAAATGGGTAAACAATACAGGTTCAAAGCTACTGGATAATGGTTCTGTTGGTTTAGTAAGGTTTACAGGCGGAAAAGGAATTTTAGATGGGAAAAAGGTTACTTTCTTTCCTAAGTTAAGTTTTACGGGAGATGGGGTTTTTGATCTGAATAACCATATAGAAGTAGGCGATAATATCAGCATTGGAGATACCGAGATCAGAACAAATGGTTATAATCTGAGCATATTTAACCCTGATATACAGGCATTAATGTATAATAAAGGCTTTTTTTATACTCAGAAAGGAAGCTTTTTATTCCGCAAAACGGGGCAAGCCGGAACGTATATTTTCCCTTTTGGTTCAGATAAACTTAATTTAAAAAGGCCGGTGGTTATCACACCTAAAGATGCGGCAGTAAATACTTATGGTGCTTCATTTATAGACAAAGATCCAAGCGATGATGGGTATAGCAGAATGGTTAAAAAATCAGGAATAGGAAGTATAAATGATAATTTTTACCATAAAATTATTCAGATTGAGGGTAAAAGCCCTGCTGACCTGTTGTTTTATGCAGGTACTGAAGCAGACCAGTTTAATAATCTGGTTAGCTGGGCCGATCAGAACATCTGGGATATTGCTCCGGCTGTATTTAGAAAAGATGTGGCAGCTTTATTACCACAGTTAAATGCTGCGGCCGTTTATAAATTAATGGCATCGAACAATAAAGAAATGCCTTTTGCTTTTTCTGCAACTTTAAATTCCATAGAACTTTATAATGCTTTTTCACCTGATGGCGATGGGATAAACGAAAGATGGGAAATTAAGAACATAGATCTGTATCCAGATAATGATCTGAAAATATTTGACCGATCTGGAAATCTTGTTTACAAAAAAGTTAACTACCAAAATGTATCAGCATGGGATGCTTCAAATGTAAGTGCAGGAACATATATCTATATTTTAAGAGTTGGCATTAACGGTGAAGATAAGATGTACAAAGGAACTGTAACTGTTGTTAAAAAATAGTGCTATGAAGAAAATGATCTTTCTATTGCTTCTTTGTTTAAGTGCAGGCCTTGTTCATGCGCAACATGAGGTGATTTATAGCCAGTACATGTTTAATAACCTGTTGATTAATCCAGCTTATGCAGGATATAAAGAGAATGTCAATATTACATTATTGAACCGCAATCAATGGGTGGGGATAAAAGATGCACCAACTACTCAGTCTTTTATTATAGACGGGGCTTTTTTTAACAACAAAAATGTAGGTTTGGGCTTATCTGTAATGAATGATAAGGTAGGCATACAGGGACAGACCTCTTTTATGGCAAACTATGCTTACAGATTGCCTGTTGGAGAAAATTCGAGATTGAGCTTTGGTTTAGGTTTGGGGGCTATACAATTTATGCTAAATGGAAATAATGCGGTGATTGGAGATGGAAGTGACCGTAATTTTTCAGGGCAACAGACTTATTTCTCTCCAGATGCACGTTTCGGGATTTATTTTAATAACGATCATTTTTATGCAGGTGCATCTGCTAACAATGCCTTAACCAAAGTACTTAATAAAAATAAAGAGAAAGCCAAGTATGTAATATTGCCGCCTACAAACTTCTTTTTAACGGTTGGAGGCTTATTAAATGTAAACGAAGACCTGAAGTTTAAGCCTTCCTTAATGTTGCGTCAAGACCCTGATGGTTATGGTAATTTTGATACCAATATTTCTTTTCTGATCAAGGAAACTTTATGGTTAGGTGCTTCATACCGTATGGGTGTTGATATGTTGAAAAATAACCAGGATATAAATCAAACATTTCAACAAAATTCGCTGATAGGATTGGTTGAAGTTTTTATTGCTAAAAGCGTACGTGTTGGCTACGCATTTGATTATAGTCTTTCTAAATTAAATGGTTATACTGGTGGTAGTCATGAGATTTCAGTAGGGCTTACTATAGGTAAAAAAGAAAAATACAACGCTTTAACCTCTCCGCGTTATTTTTAAACCCATCCTATGTCACTAAGAAAATTTATACGTTTCTTTTTTGCTTTCTTACTGGTTTATCTCATGCCTTCGTTGTTGTTTTCAGACGATATTAAGGATGCGGATAAACTCTATAAGTCTCTCGATTATAAGTTTGCCTTAGAAATTTATGAAAAAGTAATGCAGAGCAGCCCAAGTATGGAAGTAGCCGAAAAGATTGCTAATTGTTACAGATTTATCAATAACACCGAAAAAGCTGAAACCTGGTACAAAAAAGCATTGCAATATTCAGATGCTCCTGCTTATAATTATAAATATTTGGCCGATGTACTTAAACAAAATGGCAAGTTTGAAGAAGCAGAGCGTAACTACCTTACTTGGGGAGAAAGAGATCAAAGTGTAAATACAGAAGCACAGCAACAGGCAGAGATTTGTCGCACAGCCAAATTCTGGACAGAAAACCCTGATGTTGGAGCCAGTATTAAAAATGAAAAAGCATTGAACTCTGAAAATTCAGATTTCAGTCCGATGTGGGCAGGTAAAGACCTTTTATTGGTCTCGGATCGCTGGCAAAAAGATACTAAGGGGGAAAAAATATATGGGTGGACAGGTAATCCTTATTTAAAACTATATGCCTTGCATGGTGAAAACAAGCAGGTAGAGGCTTTAAACAAAAGAATAAACAGTGGTTTCCACACGGGTCCAGCTGTTGTTAATGCAGCAGCAGATACAATGATTTTTACCCGTTCAGTACCTTTTAAAAATAAAAATAACAGTAATAATCCGGGGCGTCAATATCTATTGATAGCAGTGAAGCAAAATGGCGATTGGGTAGTTAAAGATAGACTTCCGTTTAATAGCGATGGCAAATTCTCTGTCCAGCATCCAGCTTTATCACCCGATGGCAGGATCCTGTATTTTGTATCTGATATGCCTGGAGGTTATGGTGGAATGGATATTTATTATGTAGAAAAACAGGCTAATGGTACCTGGTCTGTACCAGTAAATTGTGGAAATGAGATCAATACTCCTGAAGATGATGTTTTCCCATCGGTAAGAAAAGACGGGAAATTTTATTTTGCTTCAAAAGGGCATATAGGTATGGGTGGATTAGACATCTTTTCTGCCGAGGGCTCTAAAAACAATTTTTCTAAGGTAGAAAATCTGAGAGCTCCGCTTAACTCGCCTAAAGATGATTTCGGGATTGTATTTAATGAGGATAACTTAACTGGTTACTTATCAAGTAATAGAGCAGGAGGAATTGGAATGGATGATATTTATAGCTTTAAATTAGGAATCAAAGTTGAAGAAAAACCTCTCGAAAATATTTATGTGGTCCAGGGTATTGCGGTTGAGAAAGGCAGTAATGCTCCTATTATGGGGTTACAGATTATTCTTCGTAATAAAAATAACGGTGAGGAAACCAGCGTTTTTTCTGATGATCAAGGCAAATTTAGTTTCAGGCTTGATAAAGAAATGGATTATGTGTTAAGTGGTAACTCAGATAAATATTTTACTTCTCAAAGAGGTGATATTTCTACAAAAGGCATTAAGCAATCTACGGTCTTTGAAATTAAGTTTGAATTGGAGAAGTCTAAGAATGCTTATACCATTACCCTTAATAACATTTATTACGATTTTAATAAATGGAATATTAGAAAAGACGCAGAGGCAGAACTAAATAAAGTAGATCAGTTTATGAACAGTATGCCTCAGATCAATCTGGAACTGGTAGCTCACACAGATGCAAGAGGAACAGCAGCCTACAATCAGAAACTTTCTGAAAAAAGAGCAGCCAGCGCTATGAATTACCTGATTGGAAAAGGGATAAATGCACAAAGGCTAAAACCTATAGGAAAAGGTAAGACCCAATTAGTTAACCAATGTGCAGATGGAATTAAATGTACGGAAGCTGAGCATCAGTTAAATCGTCGTACAGAATTTAAGATTATTAAAATTACCCCTGTTGCGTTAATAAAGCATACAGGTGCACCCTCACTTGATTCTAAATAGCTCTTAGAAATCATTTAAATAAAAATACTGCCCTGTTCAGGGCAGTATTTTTATTTTTAGGCAAGAGCCTCTAAAACCTGTTGCGAAGCGTTCTTGGTATCTACCTTATTGATGATATGGGCAATATTCCCATTTTCATCAATAATGAATGTTTTACGGTTTGTGCCCATGTATTTCTTGCCATACATATTTTTTTCTCCCCATACGCCGTATGCTTCAACAATTTGTTTATCAGTATCGGCCAGTAAGGTAAAAGGTAGGTTGTGTTTACTGATAAACTTCTGGTGAGATTTTTCATCGTCAACACTTACACCTAAAACTTCCATACCCTTGGCCTTTAAACTTTGGTAATTATCTCTAAAATCGCAAGCTTCTGTTGTACAACCTGGGGTATCATCTTTAGGATAAAAATATAAGATCACTTTCTTGCCTTTAAATTGGTCAAGCGTAATGGTGTTACCATCCTGGTCTTTTGCTGTAAATGATGGCGCTTTATCGCCTATTTTTAACTCGTTCATTTTATTTCGCTTTATCTATAAAAATCAATTGCATAACGCTTTACGTTATCCTTCATATCAACAACAATCAGCTCAAAACTATGTTTTCCTGGCTTGGTATTTTCATCAAAAGAATGCCACAGATTTGCTGTTTTAGTATCAAATTCCATTAAGATCCATTTCCCATCGATATAACCATTAAAGCTTTTTATCCCTGAAAGATTATCACTGATCCTGAAACTCATTTTGGCTATGCCAGCCATATTTTTACCGTTTGTAATATTAACCGGCACAATATTAGGCGCAATGGTATCTATGGCAATAAAGAAATTTCCAAAAGTTCTTAGGCTTGCTTTAACCCAGCCATTTTCAAAAAAGCCCCCTTGCGAAACATGGTTACTGTTTACAATTAATGCTTTATTCTGATACTTGCTCAAAGAACTGTCTGGTCTAATCCAGATATCAAATCCTGTATGTAAGGGTGTTAAGGCGTTTTGTACTTGGTGCATAGCCGAAAAAGCATTGCCCTGCGGACGGTTATGTTTCTTATAAACAAAATTTAGATCGTTATATAAAGTGCCTTTAGGTAATACAATTTTAACATCCTCAGCGGTATATTCATTTACCTGCCCATAAGGAAATAAAATGCCATCGCCAGCTTTAGGTGTAGGTATTGTTGCCTTATTATTGGCTTGTACGTTAAAGGAAAGTGTGCTTTTATTTCCCTTTGCATCCGTAATTACATATTTTACTTTGTGTAATTTTTCATCTGTAAAGTCAATTCTACCATTATTTACCAAATTATAATAAATTTTTAAAGGGTTGCCCGGATCAACAAAGCTCTTCTGGATATTTTGTTTGGTTTTCTGTGCGGTAGCATAATCTATGTGCGCATTGATAGCCCTGCTGTTCTCAAAGCTGAAACGCTCCAAAGCGGAAGTATAAACTGCGATATCATCTACGAACAATTCAATGCTATATACCCCATTATTACCTGATGCACCATCATGCCTGTCGTTAACTACAATACCAAAACCCACTTCTCCTCCTAAATTTATGGTATTAACCTTGTTAAGCGTGTACGTTCCGTTCACACCTGCAATCTGGAAATATTGTTTAGGTGTAAATTCATTAAAAGCCTGACCATTTAAGCGGTAAACATACATGGCATGGATAACCGGAGGGATATGGTCAGGTATATCAATACCTAACAACTGAGGATTAATCGTAGCTTCAGTTTTGCTGTCACGTAATTCAAAATGTAAATGAGGACCACCTGAACTGCCCGTATTACCAGAATAGGCAATTACCTCGCCTTTACGTACCTGAATCAGGTCTGCATTAGGAAATTCATCAATTTCATATGATTTCTTTACGTATTGTAACTGTTTTACAATCTGGGCTATTTTAGGATTAAATCTTGATAAATGGCCATAAACAGATGTATAACCGTTAGGATGCGTAATATAAAGTGCCAGACCAAAACCGCTGTTTTGTACCCGCAGCCTTGAAATATATCCATCGGCAGTAGCATAAACAGGGTAGCCTGTACGTTGGTTGGTCCTGAAATCAATGCCCGAGTGAAAGTGATTGGCTCTTAGTTCGCCAAATGAGCCGGCAAGTGCAGGGGGTACAATATCAAGCGGATATCTGAAATCTGTTAAAGGGTATTTATTATTACTGAAAACTTGTTGAGCCCTACTTAAGCTCATGTTTAAACAAGTAATTGAAAACAGTAATAAGCCAGTGTATATATTGAATTTGTATAAACGGCTATGATGCATTTTTTATTTGATATGGAAATTAAGTAATTCGGTGCCTTCTAAATGAGCCGTTAAATGATCGCCGATGTTAATTTGCCCTACACCCTCTGGTGTTCCTGTAAAAATCAGATCTCCTTTTTTTAAGGTGATATATTGAGATACAAAAGCAATTATCTTTTCGAAAGAGAACAACAAATTAGCTGTGTGTCCTTTTTGTCTTTTTTCACCATTGATATCCAGCTCAAAATTTAAATTATATAAATCTTTAAACTCATTTTTAGGTAAAAAATTACTGATTACTGCCGAATGGTCAAAAGCTTTGGCCAATTCCCAGGGTAATCCTTTTTGTTTATGCTCGGTTTGTATATCACGAGCGGTAAAATCTATTCCTAATCCAATTTCATCATAGTAACCCGATGCAAATTTCTCGGCAATATGTTTGCCTTCTTTGCATACTTTGAGCACAATTTCTAATTCATAATGAATATCTGAAGAAAAATCGGGCATGTAAAAAGGCTTATTATCTTTAAGTACCGCTGTATCAGGTTTTAGAAATATAACAGGTTTGGTTGGTATTTCGTTGTTTAATTCTTTGGCGTGAGCGGCATAATTTCTGCCTATTGCAATAATTTTCATAAACAAAAGTAGTAAAGAAAAAATATTTAGAGTACAGAAATACGTTTTATTACAGGTTCGCCTCCTGCTATGATCTTAAGAAAATAGATGCCGGGATTTAATTTGTTTGGCAAGGTATAAGTTTTGGTCTGCTCACCATGCGGAGCTTTTTCATTGGCCAATGTTACCACGTCATTGCCCAATAAATCAGTAATCTTGATAGAAAGATTAACCTCCCTGTCCAGTCTTAGATTAACATTCAACTGATCAACTACCGGGTTAGGATAGATTTTTAATACAGTTAGCGTTTTGCCACTTTTGCCAGTTGAAGCTGAGATAAGGTTTGTTTCTTTACCGGCGGCTAATGCACCCATATAAGCTTTAGGTTTATATGGAGTAATGTTTGCCTTAATCTGAGGGGCTTTGGGAATAAAATTTTTGAAACCGTTTTTTATTGATGACGAGTCTACTTTTTGACCAAAAACAGTAAAAGCAAAACTCACCAGCAATACCGAAAGGTAAATGACTTTATTTTTGAGCGCTATTTCTAAGTAGTTTCTCATCGATCTATGGCAACAAAAATATAAAAAAAATATTGAAATTATCAAGCGTGAAACGTATTTGAAAGCATTTTAACAAAATTTAACAGCCTTGTTTAAGTTTCTGATATTGTAAACTTTTAATACAGAACAATGTTTATGTTATGCAGAAGATAAAGTGAATTATATTTTCATAATTTTGTGGCAAAATTAAAGAAACAGAAGTGTCAAAATTTAGTAACGTAAATAAACTTACTGCCGGAGGTGTTTTAGTTAGTTTAGGTATTGTTTTCGGTGATATAGGAACGTCTCCGTTATATACATTAAAAGCCATTTTTAAAACAGCAAAAGAGGTCTCAGAAACTACACATGCGGCTGGTAATTACATTAATCCCGAGTTGGTATTAGGTGCTTTATCTTGCATCATATGGACTTTAACACTGCAAACTACCATAAAATATGTATTAATTACGCTCCGTGCCGACAATAAAGGAGAGGGAGGGATTTTTTCTTTGTACTCATTGGTACGTAAAAGAGCAAAATGGCTGGTTATTCCTGCAATTATTGGAGGAGCTGCCATGCTTGCCGACGGAATTATCACTCCAAGTATTACTGTAACTTCAGCCATTGAGGGGTTAAAAGTAAAATTCCCGCATGTACAGGTATTGCCTATTGTACTGGCCATTGTTACAGTGCTGTTTATCATACAGCAATTTGGCACCAATCTGGTTGGCAAGTTTTTTGGCCCGATTATGTTTGTCTGGTTTGCCACATTGGGTGTGGCAGGTTTAGCACAGGTAATACACGATCCAAGTATTTTTAAAGCACTTAACCCCTATTACGCAGTACATCTATTGGTTACAAATCCGGGTGCTTTAGCAATTTTAGGTGGTGTTTTCCTTTGTACAACAGGGGCCGAAGCACTTTATTCTGATTTAGGTCACTGTGGTAAAGATAATATAAGAGTAAGCTGGACTTTTGTAAAGCTTATGCTTATTTTTAACTATTTAGGACAAGGTGTATGGGTATTGAAAAACCCTAATTATGATCCACATGTGGTAAACCCATTTTTTGAACTCGTTCCGGAAAGTTTAGTGGTTTATATGGTTGCTTTGGCAACAACGGCAGCAGTAATCGCATCTCAAGCTATGATATCGGGTTCTTTTACTCTTATCTCTGAGGCAGTGCGTTTAAACCTTTGGCCAAAAGTAAGGATTAATTATCCAAGCATTCAAAAGGGACAATTATATGTTCCTTCTATTAACTGGATCTTATTTGTGGGCTGTTTAATTGTGGTAAGTGTATTTAAAACTTCAGATAATATGGAAGGGGCATACGGTTTAGCTATTAACCTTACCTTTCTAATGACCACCATTCTGGTTACCGTATTTATGCTGAGAAAGAAATTCCCAAAATATCTTATTGTTCTTTTTGTACTGATTTATGGTGTGATCGAAATTGCTTTCTTAATTGGTAACATGTCTAAATTTGTACATGGAGGCTGGGTAACACTTCTAATCAGTTCGGTTCTGTTAAGTGTAATGTGGACTTGGTACAGTTCAAGGAAAATCAAAAACAGATTTGTTAAATATGTAGAGATAGAAGATTATTTTGATATTATTAAAGAGTTAAGCGTTGACGAGAGTGTACCTAAATACTCTTCGCAATTGGTGTACTTAACCAGTGCTAATTTTAAAACAGAGATTGAATCTAAGATTATTTATTCCATTATTCAGAAAGAACCTAAAAGGGCAGATATTTACTGGCTGGTACACGTTGACGTAATGGACGAGCCTTATACCATGGATTATAAGGTTGAGTTCTTGATACCTGGTAAACTAATCAGAATAGATTTTAAATTAGGTTTTAGAATAGAGCAACGCGTAAATCTGTTATACCGTAAAGTAATTGAAGAACTGGTAAAAAATAATGAGGTAGATATTACCAGTCAATACACTTCTTTAAATAAACATAAAATAGCAGGTGATTTCAGGTTCGTGCTTTTAGAAAAACACTTAAGTAAATTTACCAATCTGAGCTTTTATGAGAGAAGCATTATGGATTACTATTTTATACTTAAACGTTTTGCTTTATCAGAAGTATCAAGTTTTGGTCTTGATTCCAGTTATGTTGAAGTAGAAAAAGTGCCTTTGATTTTTGTGTCGCCTGATGATATAGAACTGAACAGATTGCCTGTTTAATGCGTTCTTAAATAAGCATCAGTTAAAAAACAGATGGCGAAAACCAGAGAAGCATAACCATTTGTAGTGGCAAATGCTTTATTTACTTTGCTGATGTCGGTAGGTTTAACCAGTAGATGTTGATAAATGAGCATAAAGCAGAAGAAAGCAATACCGATGTAATAAGGCCAGCCAAAGCTATAAAAAGCTAAAGGTAATATAACGCAGGTTGCCGAAAGCAAGTGCAGAAATTCAGATAAGCGCAGGGCATTTTTTCTGCCTAATGCGGCAGGTATGGAATGTAGTTTTTCACCTCGGTCAAACTCTTCATCCTGTAAAGCATAAATAATATCAAAACCGCTAACCCAGAATAACACAGCAAAAGCATAAAGTACAGGAACGATATTGAAATGACCGGTTACAGCAATATAAGCGCCTATAGGCGCAAGGCCTAAACCAACTCCCAGAACTAAATGGCATAAAGCAGTAAAACGCTTAGTGTAACTATAAAAAAGTACTACAAACAAAGCAACCGGAGAAAGATAAAAGCATAAAGGATTGATAAACCATGTAGCGGTGATAAACAGAACACAATTCACAATTACAAAAATCAGCGCTTCTTTTGCGCTAATCCTTCCGGCAGGTATGTCACGAGTGACCGTACGTGGGTTTTTGGCATCAATGCTACGGTCTAAATAACGATTAAATGCCATTGCTGCGTTCCGTGCAAATACCATACATAAAATTACAGCTATAAATAACAGCCAATTAAAAGGCTTTTCGGTACTGTTTACGCCCAAAAAAAAACCGATCATGGCAAAAGGTAAAGCAAAAATAGAATGCGCAAATAATACCAATGAAAAATACTTCTTCATGTTCATTCAGATTTTTAAAATTATTCAGTTTCTGGGTTTTTAGCCGCTACATCAGGTAATACAAAATTACTGTTTACCTCCTCTACAAAAGTTAAGATATCATTCTTGCCCAATCCATTTTCAGATGAGGTTAAAAAAGAAGCAGGTACTTCTTCAAACCAGCGTTTCAGTGCTTTGTTAAAAGCAGCCATATTTTGTTTTGACTTATTGATAGACTGCTTATCTGCTTTTGTATAAACAATCACAAAAGGAATACCACATTCGCCCAGCCAGCAGCAAAAATCAAGGTCTATTTGCTGAGGCTCAAGCCTGCTGTCTACCAGCACAAAAACACATTGCAGATTTTCTCTTTTGGTTAAGTAGTTTCTAATAAATTTTTCCCATTTCTCTCTGCTCGATTTGGAAACTTTTGCATAACCATAGCCTGGTAAATCTACAATATACCAGTTGCTGTTAATTAAAAAATGATTGATCAACTGGGTTTTACCTGGTCTTTGAGAGGTCTTAGCCAACCCTTTCTGGCTAACCAGCATATTGATCAATGAAGATTTACCTACGTTTGAACGCCCAATAAAAGCATATTCGGGCATATCTGGAGCAGGCAAAGCCGAAATTTTAGTGTTACTGACAACAAATGTTGCTGATTTAATAAGCATAGGGCAAAGGTAGTAATTTAGTTGGTGAAGTCAGATAAAGCGCTTAAGATGCATACGCTACTTCATCATTTCACAAAAAAATAGATCATTCTTTTCTATCTTTGCAGCATATTATGAATTCAGAAATCACCCCCTACGCAAGTAACGATACTAAGAAAAAGCAGGTTGCAAGCATGTTCAATAACATTTCAAAGACCTATGACTTTTTAAACCATTTTCTCTCTTTAGGTATTGATATTATATGGCGTAAAAAAGCAATCAAAGAACTTTTAAAAGATAAACCACAGCATATTTTAGACGTAGCTACAGGTACTGGAGATTTTGCTTTTGAGGCTATTAAGATTCTTAAACCCCATAAAATTACGGGCGTGGATATTTCTGAAGGAATGTTGGAAGTGGCTAAGCAAAAAATAGCGGAAAGGAGTTTAGGAGAGGTGTTTGAAGTACAGTTGGGAGATTCTGAAGGCCTGCATTTTGAAGACCATACTTTTGATGCCATTACAGTTGCTTTTGGTGTTAGAAATTATGAAAACCTTGAAAAAGGATTAACGGATATGTTAAGGGTATTGAAACCCGGAGGTAAAGTGGTTATCTTAGAATTTTCAAACCCTACGGCATTTCCCATAAAACAGGCTTATCACATCTATTTTAAATATATTACTCCGTTTTTTGGAGGTTTGTTTTCAAAGGATAAAAAAGCCTATTCCTATTTACAAGAATCGGTTGTAGCTTTTCCTGATGGAAAGCGTTTTACAGATCTGATGCAAAAAGTAGGTTATAAAAATACCAAACACCGTTCTTTAACGTTTGGTATAAGTGCCATTTATACCGGTATTAAATGAGAAAACTCTTAACCCTGTTTCTATTATTATCTTGTTTTAGCCTCCATGTTAAGGCGCAAAACTGGGGTGGAGGGATAGATGATGAAGATTTTAACTGGGGCTTTACTTTCCAATATGTTGCTTCCGAATTCAAGATTATAAAAACGCCTAACTGGAGAGCACCTTTTAGAGATGCAGAACAAGGGGGGATTCCGGTAACAGATCCTTTAAATTCTATATCTTCTCCTTTATCTGCCGGATTTGGGATAGGTTTTGTGTTAAATCGTAATGTAAGCAAAAATACAGATCTAAGGTTTACACCTTCAATCGTTTTTAACGACAGGCTTGTTGATTATAAATATGAAACACCCCCTGTTAATAACGTAGCATTTTCAGAAAAACAGCAAAAAGTGCAGTCAACTATGTTAGATCTGCCTTTATTGTTTAAAGTAAAATCGAACAGGCAAAATAATTTCAGAGCCTACTTTTTTGGTGGAGGTAAATACTCTATGGATTTAGCATCGGGTAAAAAATACAAAGATGAAGATTTTGCAGCTATAGATAAGTTCCTTAAGAATAAGAAAGCATTCTTTTCTTATGAAGCAGGTATCGGTTTCGATCTCTATTTTGAATATTTTAAGATGTCGCCCGAGATAAAGATTTCTCATTCCATTGGAAATGTAATGAAAAGAGAAAATACACCTTATGCAACCCCAATAGAGAAAGCCATATTACGCAATTTTACATTTAGTTTGTTTTTCGAGTAAAGACCTTCTGATAAAAACTTTATTTTTGCATTAAAAATCTTAGAGTAATGGCTAAAATTGCATTAATTACCGGTGCAACTTCAGGTATAGGCGAAGCCTGTGCACATACATTTGCAGAACAGGGATATCATTTAATTTTAATTGCCAGAAGAGAGCAATTGCTTGAGAAATTAGCTGAAAACCTGAAACAAAAACACCAGATCGAGGTTAAAAAGATACAGGCCGATGTAAGAGATAAAGAGAATATCGCTTATGTATTGGAAACATTACCTGCACATTGGAAAGAAGTTGATGTGCTGGTAAACAATGCAGGTTTAAGCCAAGGATTAGAACCTATTGATAAAGGTAATCCCGATGACTGGGACACGATGATAGATACCAATATTAAAGGTTTACTATACGTTACCAAGGCAGTTTCGGGATGGATGGTTGAACGAAAAAAAGGCCATATCATTAACATTGGGTCTATAGCAGGAAAAGAGGTATATGCCAATGGTAATGTTTATTGCGCAACTAAACACGCGGTAGATGCGCTAAACAAGGGTATGCGTATAGATTTATTACCACATGGTATTAAAGTTACGGCAATTAATCCGGGTATGGTAGAAACAGAATTCTCAATTGTAAGATTTAAAGGGGATACTGGCCGGGCAAAAAAAGTTTATGACGGTTTAGAACCTTTAATTGCACAGGATATAGCAGATGCAATCTGGTTTGTGGTTAGCAGACCCCCACATGTAAATATTAATGATATGTTAATTATGCCTACCGCACAGGCTAATGGTTCAATTGTAAATAGAAATTAAACAACAGAAAAATGATTTCAGAAAATATAGATCAGGAAATAAAACAGGCCATGTTAGCCAAAGACCAGGTTAAATTAAGGGGATTAAGAGCTATTAAAGCGGCAATCTTATTGGCAAAAACAGAAAAAGGAGGAGCAGAAGACCTGACAGAAGATGCCGAAATTAAAATTCTACAGAAGCTGGTAAAGCAACGCAAAGAATCAGCAGATATTTATAAAAATCAGGGTAGAGAAGACCTGCTTCAGGTAGAACAGGAAGAAATAGAGGTAATCAGTCAATATTTGCCTAAGCAGCTTGAAAGATCAGATATTGAGGAGATTATACAGAAAATCATTATCCAAACAGGAGCAACAAATATAAAAGATATGGGTAAAGTTATGGGACTTGCTAACAAAGAGCTGGCCGGTAAAGCAGAAGGCAAACTGATTGGAGAAATTGTAAAAAGCAGATTGTCTTAATATTTTGTATTCTTAAAGAATAAATTATAATTGTAATAAATTTAAATTACTCTATCCGAATATTGTTAACTTAGTGACACATACCAAATTTATATAACGCAAATTTTATGACATACGAAGTAATACAAGAAGATGGTTTTAAATACATTGAGACAGGTGAGGGCGATCCGCTGGTGTTACTTCATGGCTTAATGGGAGAGTTAAGCAATTGGGAATATACAATAAGCCACTTTAAGCAGAATTACAAGGTTATTGTACCAATTTTGCCCATTTATGATTTACCTATACTTACGCTGGGTGTAAAAGCACTTTCTAAATATTTACTTAAATTTTTGAAATTTAAAAAAATAAACCAAGCTGTTTTAGTAGGTAACTCTTTAGGCGGGCACGTAGGACTGGTTTTTACAGTCAATCATCAAGAATATGTAAAAGCACTTGTGTTAACTGGAAGTTCGGGTTTATATGAGAATGCTTTTGGAGGTTCTTTTCCGAGAAGGGAGAGCTATGACTATGTGCGTGAGAAAGTTGCTTTTACCTTTTATGATCCGGCTATTGCTACTAAAGAACTGGTAGATGAAGTTTTTGCTACCATTAACGATAGGGCAAAAGTCATCAGGATTTTAGCTATGGCTAAATCGGCTATCAGACATAATATGTCTAAAGAGCTTACAAAAATAACCATCCCGGTATCTTTGATTTGGGGTAAACAGGATAAAATTACTCCACCTGAGGTTGCTACTGAGTTTCATGAATGCCTGCCTAATTCTGAACTTAACTGGATAGATAAATGCGGGCACGTTCCAATGATGGAACATCCCGAAGAATTTAACGCTTATTTGGATAAGTTTTTAAAACGCGTATTATTGAAATAATGTTTGCTATAGAACTCATTTCGGATATTATACCTCCGCTAAGGACCTCTGATACGGCTCAGAAAGCTTTGGAGAGAATGAGTGAGTTCAAAATTTTTCATCTTCCAATTGTAAACGAAGCTCAGTTTTTGGGTCTTGTATCAGAAGAAGAACTGATAGAGGTAAGAGATCAGCAAACACCAATAGGTGCATTATCATTATCACTTATTAATCCTTTTGTATTTGATAATTCTCATATATATGATGTTATAAAGTTATTTCATCAGCTGCGGCTATCAATAATGCCTGTTTTAAATCAAAAGAATAATTATTTAGGACTTATATCAATCAATAGCCTGATCAATTATACAGCTTCTATCTTTTCTGTAGATGAACCGGGAGGTATTATTGCTTTATCCATAAGCAACAGAAACAACTCTTTGGCACACATGGCTCAGATTGTAGAATCAGATAACGCACAAATACTTTCATCATATATAAGGTCTTTTCCAGATTCTACACGTTTAGAAGTTACTTTAAAGATAAATAAAACAGATCTTTCTGCTATTATAGCTTCTTTTGAACGATATGATTACGAAATAAGAGCCGTATTTAACAATACCGCTTATGATGATGGTTCATGGGACAGATACCAGTCCTTTATGAACTATTTAAATGTATAACCTATGAAAATAGCTATTTACGGTAGAGATTTTAATGACAATGTACTACCTTATGTACAGGAGATATTTGATAGCTTGGCCGAGTACAATATAAAGATCACGGTTTTTCAAAAGTTTTTCAATTTCATACACCAAAAAGTACAACTCCCAACAGATACAGAAACTTTTCAGGAACATACTCAATTGTTAAACAGTACAGATGTATTGTTAAGTTTAGGAGGCGATGGCACTTTGTTAGATACTTTAACGTTGATAAGAGATTCCAAAATTCCTGTAATAGGAATAAACTTTGGACGTTTAGGCTTTCTGGCGAGTATCAATAAAGCTGATATTAAAGCAGCCATCAGAGCACTTGTAAACGGTGAATATACTTTAGATAAACGCAGTATATTAAACCTCGAATCGCCTAATAATTTATTTGGAAAAGAGAATTTTGCTTTAAATGATATTACCATTCATCGCAGAGATGATTCAGCCATGATGATCATTCATGCTTATATGAATGGGGAGTTTGTAAACTCTTATTGGGCAGATGGGTTAATCATAGCAACGCCAACAGGGTCTACAGCTTATTCTTTAAGCTGCGGAGGACCTATCATTTTACCCAGTGCACAAAACTTTGTCATTACCCCTGTAGCTCCGCACAACTTAAATGTAAGACCTGTTATTGTACCCGATGATGTGCGACTTACTTTTCAGGTAGAAGCCAGAAGTACGAAATTTCTTTTAACCTGCGATTCAAGGACCGAAACGGTTGACCGCAAAATTGAAATAAACATCAGTAAAGCTAATTTTCACATAAATTTAGTCCGATTAAATAATGAAACCTTTTTAACTACGTTAAGGAATAAATTGCTTTGGGGTATAGATACGCGAAATTATTAGCATGCTAAAAAAGGCTTTAATCATTTTCTTATTTTTATTAACTATTAAAACCGTAGGTTTCGCCCAGACTTTAGAAATTGGTGGTTTTGGTGGTGGCGCAGGGTATATGGGAGATTTAAATCCCGATAATCCTTTAAAAATAAGTGGCTTTGCAGCAGGTGGTTTTATCAAAAATAATTTTAATCCTTATTGGTCTTTAGGTCTATATGTTACTACTTCAAAAATAAAAGGAGATGACGCAAGCTCTAAAAATCAACAATTCAGAGATCGTAACCTGAATTTCTATACACCTTTAACAGAATTTGCCTTGATGGTTGATTTTAATTTTTTAGACTATATTCTTGAAGGAGGACGCCATAAAGTAACACCTTATTTATATGCCGGTGTAGGTATGGCACTATTTAATCCCAAAACCAGGTATATGGATAAAACCTACGAATTGAGATATTATTTAACAGAAGGGCAGGACAAAATGTATGAGAATTACGCATTGGCCATTCCTTATGGAGTTGGTGTAAAGTACAATATAGCAGGCAACTGGAGCACTACAGCAAGCCTCGGGTATAGAAATGCCTATACCGATTATCTGGATGATGTAAGCGGATATTACCCTGACCCCTCGCAGTTAAGCAAAGACAGCAATATATCGCACCTGCAAAAAGTTTTTTCAGACAGATCTGGCGAAAATACAGGAATTTATATCGGAAAGCCTAATACACAGCGTGGAGATTTTAGAAAAAGAGATACTTATCTATTTGTTGGTATTGGCATAACTTATACCTTTGTGAGCCAAAAGTGCTTCTAAGTTAATAGGATCGCTAAATAATACATGAGCTTTAAAGAACAAATTGATTTAACCAAATTGCCACAACACATTGCCATTATAATGGATGGAAATGGACGATGGGCAAAAAATAAAGGAAAATTTAGAGTATTTGGACACGAGAGTGGTGTTTTATCCGTAAAAGATATTGTAGAAGGATGTATAGAAGTAGGCGTTAAATATCTTACAGTGTATGCGTTTTCTACAGAAAACTGGAACAGGCCAATTGAGGAAGTAAATGCATTGATGGAATTACTCATTTCAACTATCAACCAAGAAGCAGAAACCCTGAACAAAAATAATATCAGGCTTAATGCCATAGGTGATATCAATTCTTTACCGCAAAAGTGTATTGATGATTTGCATGATGCCATGCAAAAAACGAAGAATAACAATAAATGTACACTTACACTGGCATTGAGTTATAGCGCTAAATGGGAGCTTGTTGAAGCTGCAAAAAAAATAGCAGCAAAAGTTAAGGCCGGCGAATTAAACCTGAACGATATAAACGAACAGGAGTTAGCCGCACAACTAACTACATATAACATTCCAGATCCGGAATTAATGATCAGAACCAGTGGCGAACACAGGATAAGTAATTTTCTGTTATGGCAGTTAGCATATACAGAACTTTATTTTACTGAAACGCTTTGGCCTGATTTCAGACGCGAACATCTTTTTGAGGCTATTGTAGATTATCAGAAAAGAGAACGCAGATTTGGCAAAATTAGTGAGCAATTAAACTAATTTTTCTTTTAACACTTTTTAACATGACTTTAAATTAACTTAGCCACCTATTACAAATTATAAATGAGAATCTTTTATCAATTCATTTTTCTGGTGTTTTTTGGTTTGCCTGCAATGGCGCAAATTAGAAATATGCAAACTATGCCTTCTTTAAAGGTACAGGGCTCTGATTTAGATTATTTTAATCCGAGAGAATATATAATAGGGGGAACAACTTTAACCGGGACTAAATATCTGGATAAAGATGTAATCATTACATTATCCAAACTTATTAAAGGAGAAAGCGTAATGTTGCCGGGTGAGGCTACTGCCAATGCCATTAAAAACCTGTGGGTACAGGGTTTATTTGATGATATTGAGGTAAATGTAGATAAAGTAAATGGCGATACGGTATATTTTAACATAGCTGTTGTTGAGAAACCTAGATTAAGCGGTTTTGAATTTGTGGGCTTAACCAAATCTCAAAAGAATGATATCTCAGAAAAATTAGCAGATAAGGCAGGTAAAAGTATCATAAACGATAACCTTTTTAATACTACAAAATCTGTTATAACCAAGTACATGTACGAAAAAGGTTTTTTCTACACCACGGTAGATTATAAACAAAAGCCTGATCCAAATCAGGAAAACAGCGTTATACTTGTAGTTGATGTAAACAAAGGGCGCCGGGTTAAAGTACAAAAAATAGAATTTACCGGTAATAAGGAGTTTTCATCAAGAAAACTAAGATCATATCTTAAAAAGACCAAACAGCGGGCATTTTATAAGATTTTTGGCAGTGGTAAATTTAATAAAGAAAAATACGAAGAAGATAAGCTTAAGCTGATCTCAAAAATGCATGAGAAAGGATACCGTGATGCTACTATCATCAAAGACAGTCTTTACAAATACGATGATAAAACTGTGGGTATCAAAATAGATTTATACGAAGGACCTAAATATTATTTCGGAAATATCAACTGGATAGGTAACGCAAAGTACCCTACCAGCGCATTAGAGAAGATTTTTGGTATAGAAAAAGGTGAAGTATTTAGCGAAGAAAAATTAGAAAAGAAACTTCGTGGCAGCGCAAACGGTGATGACGTATCAAGTCTTTACCTAAACGACGGTTACCTGACTTTTAATGTAGATCCGGTGCAAACTAAGATCAGAAAAGATACAATTGATATAGAAATGCGTATCTATGAAGGCCCCCAATATACCAACAACAGAATTTCTGTACAGGGTAATACCATTACTAACGATAGGGTAGTAATTAGAGAAATCCGTACCAAACCAGGAGAGAAATTTTCCAAGGACCTTTTGATCAGAAGTGTTCGTGAAATTGGCCAGCTAGGTAACTTTGATGAGGCTAAAACCAATCCAGTTCCAAAACCGAATCCGGCTGATGGTACAGTAGATATTGTTTACCATGTTGAAGAAAAACCATCAGACCAGATAGAGTTATCAGGAGGTTTTGGCGGTGGTCGTGTAATCGGTACCTTAGGTTTAACTTTTAACAACTTCTCATTGAGAAACCTATTTAAAGGTGAAGCTTATAGACCACTTCCTAAAGGAGATGGGCAACGTTTAAGCTTACGCGGACAAACTAACGGAAAATACTACCAGTCATACAGTTTCTCGTTCTCTGAACCTTGGTTTGGAGGTAAAAAACCAGTTAGTTTTGGTTTAAGTGCATTTACGTCTTTGCAATCAAATGGTTTATCATCATCTAATGCGAGTTTCTATAAAATACGCTTAAATGGAGTTTCGGTGAGCTTAGGTAGAAAATTAAAATGGCCTGATAACTGGTTTGCTTTAGTACATTCGGTTAACCTGAACCAGTATATATTACAGAACTATCCAGGGTATTTGTTTAGCACCGGTACATCATACAACCTGAACTTTACACAGGAGATCAGTCGTGATTCAAGAAATCATAATATTTTCCCTACTGGAGGTTCTTATATTAAATTTACTGTACAGGCAACCCCACCATATTCATTGTTGAATAACGTTAACTACGCAATAGCATCAGATAAACAACGTTATAAGTTTACTGAATACCATAAATGGAAATTTGAGGCACAATGGTTTGAAACTTTAGTGGGTAAATTGGTGTTTAAAGGACAGGCACAATTTGGTTTCTTAGGTTCATATAACAGTGCGGTAGGTCAGTCGGCTTTTGAACGCTTTAAGTTAGGTGGTGATGGTATGCAAGGTTTTGACTTCTTACAGGGATCAGAAATTATAGCGATGCGTGGGTATTCGAATAACTCTGTTATTCCGGTTGGAGCAGATCCTAATATTGCACAAAGTTCGGGAAGCCCTATTTTTACTAAATATGTAATGGAGTTAAGACATCCGGTTATCAACTCGCAACAGGCAACGGCATTTTTAACAGCATTTGCAGAGGCCGGAAATACCTGGAACAGATTTAGCGATTTCAATCCGTTTAACGTTAGACGTTCTGTAGGTGTTGGAGCTAAAATATTTTTGCCGATATTTGGATTGTTGGGTATTGATTATGGATACGGTTTTGATAAGATACCGGGTTTGCCAGATGCTAACAAAGGACAGTTCCACTTTAGTATAGCACAACAACTGGGCGGTTTTAACTAAAAATAACACACATGAAAAAAATTGTTTTAGCCTGTTTATTTCTGTTATGTGGTTTAACTGTATCGGCACAAAAATTTGCCTATGTAGATACAGAGTATATTTTAAAACATTTACCAGATTATAAATCCTCACAAACACAGTTAGAAGGATTGTCGCAGCAATACCAGAAAGATGTAGATCAGTTGTTTGCAGAAGTAGATAAAATGTATCGTGCATATCAAGCAGACCAGGTACTGCTAACAGATGATATGCGCAAAAGACGTGAGAATGAGATTATAGAGAAAGAGAAAAAAGCAAAAGAAATTCAAAGACAAAAATTTGGTCCGGAAGGAGATCTGTTTCAAATGCGTACCAAGCTTTTAAAACCTATTCAGGAAAAAGTAGCGAAAGCTGTAGGAGAAGTTGCTAAAATCAAATACCTTGATTTCGTTTTTGATAAAAGCAGCGAATCTACCATGATGATTTATGCAAGTGCATCATTTGATATCAGTAATGATGTGATTGTTAAATTAGGCTTTAAGCCTGGAACTGTAGTAAAATAGTATTTTAGAAAATTAAATTAGGAAAATAAGAAAAAATGAGAAAGTTAATTAACGTAATTTGCGTAACGGCGGGTTTGATGCTTAGCGTAAGTGTGGCAAATGCACAACAAAAATTAGGGCACATCAATTCTGAAGCGATTTTAAGTGTTTGGGGAGATTGGACAAAAGCGGCTACAGAAATTAATAACCTTTCTAATACTAAGCAGCAAGAGATCGATAAAATGATGGGCGAGTACCAGACTAAGCTTAAAGCTGCTCAGGACAAAGAAGATTCAAGAAGTGTTTCTAACCAAGCGCAAGTTAACCAGGAATTAGAGAAAATGGGTAAAGAGCTTAATGATTTGCAAAACAGAATTCAGGCAGCAAGAGAAAAAGCTCAAAAAGACATTGAAACTAAACAACAAGAATTGTTTTCACCTTTGCATACCAAAATAGGAAACGTGATTAAAGCTGTAGCGAAAGAAAAAGGTTTCGCTTATATATTTGACATTGCTGCCTCTCAAGGTTTCAACAATATTATTTATTCTGATGGAGGAGAAGATCTTACCGCAGAAATTAAATCAAAATTAGGTATTTCTGCCACAGCGCCGGCACCAGCTGCAAATAAACCTGCCGCAGGAGCTACAAAACCTAAAAATTAGTAACAGATTTTACTAAATTTGAAAACGGAATTGAAGATAGCTCAATTCCGTTTTTTTATGGAAAGAGAATTTTCAATAGGTGTTTTTGATTCGGGTTACGGTGGGCTAACCGTTCTTAAATCTATTATAGAAATCCTGCCAGACTATAATTATATTTATTTAGGTGATAATGCCCGTTCTCCTTATGGAGACCATAGCTTTGAAACCGTTTATCATTATACACTGCAAAGTGTAGAATGGCTATTTAGTAAAGGTTGCAAACTGGTTATATTGGCTTGTAACACAGCTTCGGCAAAAGCACTTAGAAATATACAGCAATTGGTTTTACCTAAAAAATACCCTGATTACAGGGTTTTGGGTGTAATTAGACCTACAGCCGAAATAATAGGTAATTTTACTCAAACTCAAAAAGTAGGTATATTAGGTACCAGGGGAACGGTTCGTTCAAACTCTTATCCTATAGAGATCAGCCATTTTTTTTCGGATGTTGAAGTATTTCAGCAAAGCTGTCCTTTATGGGTACCTTTGATAGAAAATAACGAGCATTTAAATGAAGGCGCAGATTATTTTGTAAAGAAATATTTAGATGAATTATTTGTTCAATCTAAAGATATAGATACGTTGCTGTTAGCTTGTACGCATTATCCATTAATGATTCCTAAGATAGCAGCACATGTCTCTAACCAGATTAAGATAGTAGCACAGGCAGATATTGTTGCCAAAAGTCTCCTTGATTATCTAAACAGACATCCTGAAATAGAAAATGGATTGTTTAAAAATCAGGAACGACTATTTTATACATCTGGAGATACCGAAAACTTTGATCAACATGCAGCTGTTTTTTTAGAACAGGCTGTAACATCTTTAAAAATGGAATGGTAAATATTTAAGATCCAGAAATATAACATAAAAATGATGGTGAAGCTGAATTTTTATCATCCTTGTTTCTGGTTTTTAATTTTTAAAAGGGTAAATTTGCGCTTCAATACAAATCAATGAGCGATCAGATCAAACACGAATGCGGAATAGCCTTTATCCGCTTGTTAAAACCTCTCTCATATTACCAGGAAAAATACGGTACAACACTTTACGGCCTGAATAAACTTTATCTCTTAATGGAGAAACAGCATAACCGCGGACAAGATGGCGCGGGTATCGCTACCATTAAACTAGATATGAAGCCAGGTAGCCGCTACATTAGCCGTTACCGCTCAATGGCCCAAAATGCAGTATCAGATATCTTCAGCTATGTACAAAACAAATTTGTAAACATACAAGAAGAAACGCCTGAGTTAATGAAAGATGCTGAATACCTTAAACAAAATGTAAGCTTTGTTGGCGAGGTTTTAATGGGGCATTTGCGTTATGGTACACATGGAAAGAACAGTATTGAAAACTGCCATCCTTTTTTACGTCAGAATAACTGGATGACCAGAAACCTGGTTATAGCTGGTAACTTTAACATGACCAACGTAGATGAGTTGTTAGAGCAGCTTTACGAACTGGGTCAGCATCCTAAAGAAAAAGCTGATACTGTAACCGTATTAGAAAAGATCGGCCATTTTTTAGATGATGAAAATCAGGAACTTTTTGATGAATATAAAAAAGAAGGCTTAAGTAATGTAGAAATTACCCAAAAGATTTCTAAAAACCTTAATATTGCTAATATCTTACGCCGATCGGCTAAAAATTGGGATGGAGGATATACCATTTGTGGTATTGTAGGTAATGGCGATGCTTTCATACTGCGTGATCCGGCTGGAGTAAGACCCGCCTTCTATTATGCAGACGATGAGATTGTAGTGGCCGCATCAGAACGTCCGGCTATACAAACCGCTTTTAACATACCAATTAAAGATGTAAGGGAAATAGAACCCGGACATGCGCTTATTGTGAAGAAAGACGGGACAGTAAGCCAGGAAATGTACCGCGATCCTGTAGAAAAAAGAGCCTGTTCTTTTGAACGCATTTATTTTTCAAGAGGAAGTGATGCCGATATTTATAAAGAACGTAAAAAATTAGGGCAGTTACTTTGTCCGCAGGTTTTACAGGCAGTTAACCACGATATTAAAAATACAGTATTCTCTTTTATTCCTAATACTGCCGAAGTTTCGTTTTACGGTATGGTAGAAGGTGTAAATGAATACATCAGAAATCTCCAAAAAGAAAAGCTCATTAAAAACAAAGAAAATTTAAACGATGAGCAACTGGATGAATTACTATCGCTAAGACCAAGAGTTGAGAAACTGGCGATTAAAGATGTTAAGCTGCGCACCTTTATTACACAAGATGCAGATCGTAGTGAAATGGTGGCACACGTATATGATACCACTTATGGTATTATAGAAAACCATGTAGATACTTTGGTAGCCATAGATGATTCTATTGTGAGAGGTACAACCCTTAAACAAAGTATCATTAAAATTATAGATAGGTTACATCCTAAAAAAATAATTATTGTTTCTTCTGCACCACAAATCAGATATCCTGACTGTTATGGGATTGATATGTCTAAAATGGGACAATTTGTAGCTTTTGATGCCGCTATACAATTATTGAAAGAAAGAGGGATGGAACATATTATTGAAGAAGTTTACGAGAAATGTAAAGCTTCTTTATTGCTGCCGAAAAATCAGATTGTAAATCACGTAAAGGAAATTTATAAACCGTTTAAACAACAGGAAATTTCTGATAAAATAGCTGAAATTATCACACCCGAAGGTACAAATGCAGAAGTACAATTAATTTATCAGACTTTAGATAACCTTCATCTGGCTACACCTAATCATACTGGTGATTGGTATTTTTCAGGAAATTATCCTACTGCTGGAGGAAATAAAGTAGTAAACAAAGCTTTTGTAAACTGGAAAGAAGGCAATAATCAAAGAGCGTACTAAAATTCCTCATAAATAAAAAAGCAGTGTTTTTAACACTGCTTTTTTATTAGCCATTAAATATTAATTTTCTATTGGTTTTCTTTTAAGTATCAAGGCGCTTATAAAGGCAACTACCAGCCCTACAGGCAATACTTCTGAATACGTAATTAAAATTACAAAAAGAGGGTTTTTATACATCTTTTTAAAACTTTCCATTTCTGCGGTCTTAGCTGCCAGATCATTTGCAGAGCACTGCTTTAAAACATGAGAAGTATATATGTCAATAAAATCGGGTACGAATAAATAATAATAGAACAGCCATACAATAACATACATAGTAGAAGCTACGAAGGTTATCAAAACACCTGTCTTTAAGGCTTTCCCAAAAGAGATTTTACCATTTAGATACTTGTTCCTATAATTTCTTACTCCAAAGAAAATAAGTGAGAAAAGTACGATCATTGCAGTGTAACCTGCAATATCATTACCCTTAAACTCGGGTTTATTGTACATTATATTGATCATTAAGATCATGTTAGCACATAAAATTACCCCAATAATTAAACCGAAAATCAATACCGTCTTTTTCATTTTTTTACCATTTAAATTGCTGTAAAATTAAAATCAGGAAATGAAGTTTAGTTCATACTTTAGTACCAAAAACATTTTTTAGGAATACTTTATTTAAAGTAGACGATAATTTATTCAACAATTTTCAGTCTTTTGGCTTTTTCTATGGCCTGCGTCCTGCTTTTTACATTCATTTTCAAGAGAAGGTTGGAAACATGGGTTTTAATCGTACTTACCGAAAGAAACAGATGATCAGCTATATCGGCATTACTGTAACCCTTTGTTAAAAGTTTCAATACTTCATATTCACGGTTACTTAAGTTTAATTTCTGCAACTCGTTTTTATCAATCAGGGAATTTTCGGGAATTTCTTTTTCAATAATAAGAATGTTATTTTTTTGTTTTGCGAACTGATTTGTGATCCAAATACCTAATATGGTGAAAAATAAAGCAACCATACCAGTATAAATTTCTATTCTAAGGTCGTCAATTAAAAATTTCCATTGCATCCATTTTAATATAAATATTAGCATGGCTAAAATAGACCCATAGAAGCAGGCGTAACGAAATTCTTTTATAAATGACATGAATAGATATTGAAGTACATACAAATAAGTTAATTACCTGGTATGATGAATTATCTAAAGATACTGTTAAATTTCTTTTATAGAACAGAAAGATACCTTAACTATAGAATTGCAGATAAGTTTTTAAGATTAGCCATATCGCAAAAGCAATGATAACTATCCCGGCCAGTTTGTTGAGCAATTTAAGATGGCTCTCATGTATGCGATAGCGCAATTTACCGGCATAGAAAGTTTTAACGGCATCGATACAAAGTTGAGTAAGTAAGGCTATAATAAAACAAATAATCTTCTCATACATTAAATTATTAAGCTTAACAGAGATGATACCGCTTACCACTACCCAAAACATGAAAGTAGAAGGTGTTAAAATACACATCAAAAAACCCTTGATAATATAACCCCGCTTACTGATCTTAACCAAGCTGTTTTCCTGGTAATTTAGTGATATGCGAGAGGAGATATAATAAATGCCCACTCCAAGCAGGAACAGGCCTCCTATAATACCGATATATTTATCTAAATTTTCCCTGTATACAAAAAACTGGCTACCAAAAAGAACGATACTGATTAAGATAATATCGCTGATAAAAACGCCAATTGCTAAAGAAAAGCCCGCTTTAAAGCCTCTTTCAATAGCTGTTTTAATCATGGCAAAGAAAACCGGACCAGTTATAAATGAGGAAATTAACCCTGCACCAAGACCTAATATAATCGCTTCAAACATTAATATCTGCCGTAAAAATTTTTGCTAATATGCACTTTTGTAAGTTAAAAATATATTTTTTAATTTTTAACATCTATGTAAGTCCCTTTGTTTCGATCTGTATTTTTTGAAAAAAATAAGATACTTTTTACGTTATTTTTAACAAAAATAGGTTGGCATTTATAAATTTTTTAAGTTAGGCCAAAATTTCAAACAACCTAAACTATTTTTATGGAAAAGAGATCTTCCAACTATGTTCAGCAAATGGTAATCATTTGTGCATTATTTTTTGTTTTTGGTTTTATAACATGGCTTAATGGTACGCTTATACCTTTTTTACAACTGGCCTGCGATTTAGATGAACATCAGGCATTATTTGTAACCTTTGCCTTTTATATTGCTTACGCAGTTTTTGCTCTTCCATCTTCATCAATTCTAAAAAAGACAGGATTTAAAAATGGAATGGCCTTAGGTCTTTTTGTAATGGCTATAGGTTGTGTGGTTTTTATACCTGCTGCTCAGCAACGTAATTTTACTTTGTTTTTAACCGGATTATTTATTCAGGGTGCAGGTTTAGCCTTATTACAAACAGCATCCAATCCTTATGCGGCAATTATTGGTCCTATGGAAAGTGCAGCCCAACGTATAAGTATTATGGGTATATGCAATAAAATAGCGGGAGCCCTTAGTCCTTTAGTATTAAGCGCTCTGGTATTAAGCGGTGCAAATGCTGTTCAGGAAAAAATTAATATGGTAGGCATTACAACCAATGAAAGAACTACTTTATTAAATGAACTGGCAGGAAAAGTAATTATGCCGTATATTGTATTAGCGGTAGTATTATCATTGGTCGCATTTTTGGTTAAGAAATCAGCTTTACCTGAAATTGATACAGATAAAGAAGAAACGGTAGAAACAGGTACGGCATTACCTGCAAAATCTTCAGTTTTTTCTTATCCTCATTTAGTGTTAGGTGTAATTTGTTTGTTTTTATATGTAGGAGTAGAGGTAATGGCAGGTGATGTTATAGGTAATTATGGCCGCTCTATGGGAATGAGCTTAGATGAAACCAAGTACTTCACTACTTTTACCTTGATTGCCATGTTAGCAGGATATATTATCGGCATTCTTACTATACCTAAATTTATCAGCCAGCAAACCAGCTTAAAATTAGCAGCGATTTTAGGGATTGCATTCACCTTAGGTGCTTATTTTACCGATGGTTATACAGCAGTTACTTTTATAGCTTTATTAGGTCTGGCAAATGCACCAATGTGGCCGGCTATTTTCCCATTAGCCATTAATAAGTTAGGTCGTTTTACCAAAACTGGTTCTGCCTTGTTAATTATGGGTATAGCGGGTGGTGCTATCATTCCGCAAATTTACGGACACTTAAAAAAAGACTTCGGTGTAGCAAATAACATGGCATTTTTAATTTGTATGTTACCTGCTTATATCTATATTTTCTATTATGCGGTTAGAGGCTATAAAGCAGGCTTAAAAGATGCATAAACCTAGTTTTAATCAAATATTTATGAATTTAGCTACAGATCTGGCTGGGCGCTCCCATTGTGTGAGAGCCCAGGTAGGTGCTGTACTTACAAAAGATACCCGTATCATTTCTATAGGTTATAACGGCCCGCCGTCAGGTACTCATAATTGTGATGAAGAATGGCCTGGAAAAGGTTGTGATCGAGATAGCAAAGGAAGTTGCTCATTAGCCCTGCATGCAGAGGAAAATGCTATACTCTATGCAGTAAAAAATGGCTCTAAAATAGAAGGAGCAACCTTATACACTACACTTTCGCCATGTATTGCCTGTGCAAGACTGATTTTATCATCAGGTATTAGCCAGGTATATTACAGAGATTCATACGCTGCATATAAAGGTTTAAGCAGCGATGAAGGCGTTGATTTCTTAAAACGTTTTGGGGTAAGTATTGCTCAGCTTGAAAAATAAGAACGTTAGAGGCTCAGATAGTAAACATTCTATTTTAATACGCCTTTAAATTGTTGTGTTTTTGCCGCTTTTTTAATGTGAAAATCATTGAAAAAACCTACCTTTGCACATGCTTGAAAAAATCATTATCCTCGATTTTGGTTCTCAGTTCACACAACTTATTGCTCGTCGCGTTCGCGAATTAAACGTGTACTGTGAAATCCACCCTTTTAATCATATTCCGGAATTAGATTCAACTGTTAAAGGTATTATTCTATCAGGTAGCCCTTACTCTGTAAGACAGGAAGATGCACCTTATGTTGATTTGAATTTGTTTAAAGATTATCCGCTTTTGGCGGTATGTTATGGTGCACAGTTTATTGCGCAGCAACATGGGGGTAATGTACAAGCATCGGCAAGCAGAGAATATGGCAGAGCCAACCTGAACTATGTAAATGCTGATAACAAATTATTTAAAGGCATTCAGAAAGATTCTCAGGTTTGGATGAGTCATGGTGATACCATTACACATATCCCTGAAGATTTCGATATTATTGCAAGTACGGCAGATGTTAAGGTAGCAGGTTACCAGTTAAAAGGTAAAGATGTTTACGCGATCCAGTTCCACCCAGAAGTAACGCATAGTGTAGATGGAAAGATTTTATTAGGTAATTTCCTTACAACTATTTGCGGTTGTGCGCAAGACTGGACTTCTGATGCTTTCGTAGAAACTACAATCGCAGACTTGAAGCAACAGTTAGGTAATGATAAAGTAGTTTTGGCACTTTCTGGAGGAGTAGATTCAAGTGTAGCAGCAGTATTATTGCATAAAGCAATAGGCAAAAACTTGCATTGTATTTTTGTTGATAACGGCCTTTTACGTAAAAATGAATACGAAAATGTACTTGAACAGTACAAAAATTTTGGCTTAAATATTAAAGGTGTTGATGCAAAAGACAGGTTCTTAAGCGAACTTGCCGGAGTTGAAGACCCTGAGAAAAAACGTAAAATAATTGGTCGTGTATTTATCGAAGTTTTTGATGATGAAGCGCATCAGATACAAGATGTAAAATGGTTAGCACAAGGTACTATTTACCCTGATGTAATCGAATCGGTTTCAGTAAAAGGTCCGTCTGCTACCATTAAATCGCACCACAATGTGGGAGGTTTACCAGATTTTATGAAACTTAAGGTAGTAGAACCTCTTAAAACTTTATTTAAAGATGAAGTGAGAAGGGTTGGAGCTGCTTTAGGTTTAGAAAGTTTCATCTTAGGCCGTCATCCATTTCCAGGTCCGGGTTTAGGAATCAGGATTATTGGTGAGGTTACTGCCGAAAAAATTGCTATATTGCAGGAAGCAGATCATATTTATATCAATAACTTAAAAGAAGCCGGATTATACGATAAAGTATGGCAGGCGGGTGCAATCTTTTTACCGGTAAGATCTGTAGGTGTGATGGGCGACGAGCGTACGTATGAAAATGTAATAGCCCTGAGAGCAGTTGAATCATTAGATGGAATGACCGCAGACTGGTGCCATTTGCCATATAATGTACTCGCAAAAATTTCTAATGAAATTATCAATAAAGTAAGAGGAATTAATCGGGTTGTATATGATATTAGCTCAAAACCACCGGCTACAATTGAATGGGAATAAGTTTCTAATCGTACTGTGCTGTATCATTACCTTAGGTGCTTGTTCTCCTAAGGTAGTGCAAAAAAAAGAACCTGTAACCATCCCTGTGGTAAAACCAGAGAAAACCGAGGACCTTAATAATTTTACGCAAGCAGAGGTAAGCATACTTGTCCCTTTTAAGCTCAATGAGTTTAACCCGAATACCGTTACCAAAAAGCAGTTCGAAAAATTTGAAATGCCTCTTGATTTCTATCAGGGTTTAACCTATGGTTTTGATTCGGCAGCCAATTTGGGTTTAAACTTTAAATTAAATGTTTTTGATACCAGAGATAATAACACTCGTTTAGGAGCCTTATTACAAAACAATATCATTAAAAAAAGTAACCTGATTATAGGCCCTGTTTTTCCTGACGGATTAAAATACGTTACCAATTTCTCTATTGCAAATGATCTTCCTGTAGTATCGCCTTTGGCGGCTTCAAAGCCTTCAGAGTTTAATAATCCTAATCTAATTTCTATTGTAAATGATATTGATCAGCATGGCATTAAAATAGCTGATTATATTGCTAAGCATTACAATGCTGCAAACAGTATTGTGGTTTTGATCAATACGCAAAAAGCTTTAGACAAACAGTTTGCTGACCCTATAAAAGAAACCTTTAAAAAGCGTTACCCTAATTTCCTGATACAGGAATACGCCTCTGTAAATATTTTTGAAACAAAGATGATCAGGGATAAAAAGTATGCGGTTATTATTTGCTCACAAGATGTGCCATTTGTAACTCCATCTATTGCAAAACTCTATAAATTGAAGACTTTACCTAACACAGGTTACCAAATTAATCTTTTTGGACATCCAAATTGGGTAAAGCAGAATTATAACATAGAGCAATTACAAAATCTCAATACCATTATAAGTTCCTCTTATTTTGTAGATTACAAATCTACAGAAGTAGTGAATTTTGTGAAAAGATACCGGGCAAAGTATCAAGTAGAGCCAACAGAATATGCTTTTAAAGGCTTTGATATTGGTTTTTATTTTGGTAAACTGATGGTAAAGTATGGCCGTAATTACCTTGATTTTATAAGGAAAGAGAAATATAAGGGGCTGCATAATGATTTTGAATTTGATTTTAACCCACTTTATGGTTACTATAATAAAAGTCTGATGCTGTTGCAATACAGAAACCTGATGCTTAATGTAATTGATTAACTTTTATGAAAGTACATTACCAGATCAAAACTTTCGAAAAGATATTAGCAGGATATGACCATAAGCTTCCTCTGCATCGTTTTTTGGTAAATTATTATAAACAAAATAAGCAGATGGGCTCTTCAGACAGGAGATGGGCCAGCAGGTATTTATATAGTTATTTTAGACTTGGCAATGCTTTATCAGATTTGCCTTTGGTTGAACGCTTAGCGGTTGCAGACTTTTTGTGTAATCCTACTTTGAGTCTTGTTATTAATGAATACCTTCCAAATCTTGTTTCAGAAATTGAACAGTCTTTAGGGCTTAAGCTTAAACGTATAAAGGAGATTTATACGGATTTTAATATAGAACAGGTATTTCCTTTTGTCGAAACTTTATCTGCTACAATAGATAAAACAGCATTTTTGCATTCTTTCTTTATTCAGCCCGATTTGTTTATCCGGATAAAAGAAACGCATTTGTCTTTAGTAAAAAATATACTTTCAAACCATGACATACCGGTAAATGAGATTTCGAACTTTACTTTAAGTGTGCCTAATGGAACTAAGTTAGATCACATAATTCCAGATCAGCGCTTATATCATATACAAGATCTATCCTCACAGCAAACCTCTGCTTTTTTTGAACCCCATATTTACGAATATTGGTGGGATTGTTGTGCAGCTTCTGGTGGAAAATCTCTGCTTTTGCATGATCTGCAACCTGATATTAATCTTTTGGTAAGCGATGTAAGAGAAAGTAGTCTGATTAATCTTGAGGAAAGATTTAGGCTCGCAGGTATCAAAAAATACCAAAAAAAAGTTCTGGATCTTTTGCAGAATAATGATCAGATACTGCACAATTTTAGTTTTGATGGTATATTGCTTGATGCTCCTTGCACAGGTTCTGGCACATGGGGGCGTACTCCTGAAATGTTAAGCAGTTTTAATGGGCGAAAGGTTTCTTATTTCAATAACTTACAGAAAAACATTGCAAGTAATGTAATTAAATACCTTAAACCTGGTAAGCCCTTAATATACATGACCTGTTCGGTATTTAAAGCCGAAAACGAAGATGTAGTAGCTTATCTGGTGGAAAACTGTCCTTTAAAATTAGAAAAAATGGAACTGATTAAAGGCTATAGCCATAAAGCAGATAGCATGTTTGCTGCCCGTTTGATCAGAACAGATTAAAACAATTGTTTAATCTTATTCTTGATATACTGAACGACTTCCAGTAGTATGGCTAATGCGCCAATTACAACGGTATATTTTTCGAAAGGGTTCATCATCAAATATCTTTTAGTTATAAGATACTGCTTGGCTATATTTGTTACAGACCAGCATTTGATCTGAACAATTTAATTGCTATAGCTAACAAGATTACACCAAAAGCCTTTCTTAAAACATTTAAGCCCGATTTACCTAAAAGTTTTTCAAGCTTGGCGGTATTCTTAAGTACAAAATACACAAAAAGCATGTTTAATAAAATACCTATCAATATATTTTGTGTATGATATTCTGTTTTTAGCGAAAGCAGGGTAGTCATGGTACCTGCTCCTGCAATAAGCGGGAAAGCCAGAGGAACAATAGATACAGTTTCAGGAGCTTCTTCTTTAAAGAAATTAATTCCTAAAACCATCTCCATGGCAATAAAGAAAATAACCAGAGAGCCCGCAATGGCGAAAGACTGTACATCTACCCCAATCACGCTTAACAATGATTCGCCTGCAAATAAGAACAAAACCATCAGAACTGTTGCTACTACTGAAGCTTTTTCAGATTGTATATGGCCCGCTTTTTTTCTCAATTCAATAATAATAGGAATAGAACCTAAGATATCAATGATGGCAAAAAGGATCATTGTGGTAGACAAAATCTGGTTGAAGTCGAATTTCAGGTATTCCATTGTTTCAATTTTTTTACAAAAGTAAATTTTAATTGTTACAAATTAATTAAAAAGCTGTAAACTAGATTACACAATTGATAAACTATATATGAAATACATCGCATCTACAGATCAACCTGTTAAGATTATTACCACAGGGGTATTGGTACTTTTTCTTTTTATAGGGCAAAATAATTTACGTACCATTATGCATGCCGGTACAAGCAGGGGAGTAATCTTTGTTCATACCGTTATACTTTTATTTCTCATTGCTACACTGCTGTTTTGCTATCTTTATGCTCCGCAATCTTATGGTATAGATGAAACGGGATTTTCTGTCAACAGAATAATAGGTAAGGTTAGCCTGAAATTTGATGATATAGATCAGGTTCGTGCAGTTGAAGAAGGAGAAATGAATGGTCTGATTAGAACATTTGGTGTTGGAGGACTCTTTGGCTACTTTGGTAAATTTTATGCAAATAAAATAGGCAGTATAACCTTATATGCCACTCAAAGAAAGAATAGAATTTTAATCATAACCAAGCAGCATAAAAAAATTGTAATTACTCCTGATGATTACTCTATGCTTGAAAAATTGGAACAGGGTGTAAAGGGTTGGTAGAATGAGTCCGATTATTGGTATATTTAATTAACAATTTGTTTACTTAAAATAAGATTGTATGAATTTCTTTAACCGTAAAACCACATGGACTAATGGAGAATTTATTCCATTAAAATTATGTATTGCCAGTGCCTATATTTTAGTAGGAGCTTGTTTTCACGATTTTGTTTACAGAAACCGTGTAATCTTTATTCTGTTGTTTATTGTAACTGTTATCTTCTCGGTTTATTCCTGGATTAAGAAAATGAGCAAAGAAAATAAGTAAGTTAGATATATTGTTGTAAAACGTCGATGTATAAAAACAAGAAAGCCACCTTTAAGGTGGCTTTCTTGTTTTCGATAAGAATTAAGAATTTCCTGCTTGTTTTTTTCCTAAAACTGAGTTTTTCTTTCCGTAGAAGAAATAGATTGCTATACCTAAAGCCATCCATATAATTAAACGCTCCCAGCTTTCTAATGGTAGAGTTGCCATTAAACCTACACAGGTAATGATACCTAAAATAGGAACAAATGGAACAAGTGGGGTTCTAAACGGACGTTCTCTGTTAGGATCAGTTTTACGTAATACCAATACGCCGATACATACTAAAGAGAATGCAAATAATGTACCGATAGAAACCATATGCCCTAAGTCAGATACCGGAACAAAACCAGCGAAAATACTTACGAAGAACATAAAGAAAATATTGGTTTTCCATGGAGTTCTGAATTTGTGGTGGATCGAACTAAAGAACGTAGGTAATAAACCATCTTTAGACATCGTATAGAATACTCTCGATTGGCCCATCAACATAACTAACATTACAGAAGTATAACCTGCCAAAATAGCAATAATCAAGCCGTCTTGTAAGAAAGAGTAACCTGTTACAGCAAAAGCTGTAGCAGCAGGTTTTGCATCGCCTGCAAATTCTTTATAGTTTACAAGTCCTGTCATTACGTGAGCAAATAATACATATAATAAGGTACAAATTACTAATGAACCTAATATACCGATAGGCATACCTTTTTTAGGGTTTTTAGCTTCCTGTGCAGCTGTAGAAACCGCATCAAAACCAATAAAAGCAAAAAACACTACCGCGGCACCACGTGCAATACCACTCCATCCAAACTCACCAAATACACCTGTATTAGCAGGTATATAAGGCTCATGGTTGGCACTATTGATATGCGACCAGCCTAAAGCGATAAATATCAATACAACGGCAACTTTAACAATTACAAGGATATTGTTCATGGTTGCTGATTCTTTAGTACCTCTGATCAGAACCGCAGATAATAATATGATAATGAAAATAGCTGGTAAGTTAACTATACCTTCACCTTTAGCAATAAAAGTTCCATCACCAAGCTTTAAAGATTCGAAAGGAGAAACCAATAAATTGTGTGGAAGATCTATACCATATTTATGGAAGAACTCCAATAAATACCTTGACCATGATACAGCTACGGTAGCAGCTCCTAAAGCATACTCAAGTACAAGATCCCAACCTATGATCCAGGCCATAAATTCGCCCATTGTAGCATATGAGTAGGTGTACGCACTACCTGCAACAGGGATCATGGAAGCAAATTCTGCATAACATAAACCAGCAAAAGCACAGGCTAATGCAGCTAAAACAAATGAAAGCGTAACTGCAGGGCCAGCATTTTCTGCTGCTGCTATACCTGTTAACGAGAATAACCCAGCACCAATAATGGCACCAATACCCAATGCAATAAGGCTGGTATTTCCTAATGTTCTTTTTAAGGTGCCCTCTCCACTCTCTGCCGACTCGGCAATTAGCACATCAATGGGCTTTTTCAAATTCATAATACGTTATTAAGTTTTGATTAGTTTGATTGTTTTTGAGGCGTAAACCTAAATAAAAATTATTTAAAATGAAAAACGGATTTTGTTTACAGCTTCGTTTTTGAGTAACAATTTATTGATATAAAACCGTATCGGTCTCATTTTTTAAGGTGTCAATCTTCTCATTACCTAAAGAATCTATAGTTTTACTGATCCTGACTTCTTTTTTAATTTCTACCTGATTTGCTGTTTTTGAAGCACTTACAGCGATGTAAGGCGCAATAACCAGAGATACGATAGACATCAGCTTAATCAAAATATTCATAGAAGGACCTGACGTGTCTTTAAAAGGATCGCCTACTGTATCGCCTGTTACTGAAGATTTGTGTGGTTCTGATTTTTTATAATGCATTTCTCCATTAATTTCCACCCCTTTTTCAAAGGATTTTTTGGCATTATCCCATGCACCGCCTGCATTAGACTGAAATATGCCCATCAAAACACCCGAAACAGTTACACCGGCCAGCATACCACCTAAAACCTCAGGGCCAAATAAAAAGCCAACAGCCACCGGAGTAATTAAGGCGATAGCACCTGGAAGCATCATTTCCCTGATTGAGGCTTGTGTTGAAATGGCAACGCATTTTTCATACTCAGGTTTTGCTTTGTACTCCATAATGCCCGGAATCTCTCTAAATTGTCGGCGTACTTCTTGTACCATATCCATAGCGGCTTTACCAACAGCTTGGATACATAATGCAGAAAATATAAATGGAATCATACCTCCTACAAATAAACCGGCTAAAACATCAGCCTTATAAATATCAATAGCTGTGATACCTGCTATACCCACAAAGGCGGCAAATAAGGCTAAAGAAGTCAAGGCAGCCGAAGCGATGGCAAATCCTTTTCCTGTAGCAGCAGTAGTGTTACCTACTGCATCTAAATTATCCGTTCTTTCGCGAACTTCGGGAGGTAACTGGCTCATTTCTGCAATCCCACCTGCATTATCGGCAATAGGACCAAAAGCATCAATAGCCAATTGCATGGCAGTAGTAGCCATCATACCTGCTGCAGCGATAGCAACACCGTATAAACCTGCAAAGTGATAAGAGGCCATGATTCCTGCGGCTAAGACACAGATTGGAACTACGGTAGATTTCATTCCTACAGAAAGTCCGGCAATAATATTGGTAGCATGCCCGGTTGACGATTGTTGAATAATAGAATTTACAGGGGATTTTCCCATGGCGGTATAATATTCTGTAACAATACTCATAATGGTACCCACTACAAGGCCTACTATAATTGCATAGAAAACGTTCACATTACTAAATTCATAACCACGTAAGCTAAGCGTTTCTGGAAGCATCCATTTAGTTAAAAAGAAAGATGCAATAGCTACAATGATAATTGAAGACCAGTTGCCCAGGTTAAGGGCATTTTGTACGCTCGATTTTTCATCTTTAATGGTTACAAACCATGTGCCTACAATAGAGGCTAAAATACCTAATCCGCAAATCAGCATAGGTAATAATATAGGAGCCATACCACCAAAAGAATCGGTAGAAACAATTTCCTGTCCTAAAACCATAGTAGCTAAGATGGTAGCTACATAAGAACCGAATAAATCGGCACCCATACCTGCTACATCACCTACGTTATCGCCAACATTATCGGCAATAGTAGCAGGATTACGTACATCATCTTCAGGTATACCTGCTTCTACTTTACCTACAAGGTCGGCGCCCACATCGGCAGCTTTGGTATAAATACCACCACCTACGCGGGCAAATAAGGCAATGGATTCTGCACCTAATGAAAATCCGGTTAGTACTTCTATAGCTGTTCTTAGCTCATTGCTGTTTGGGCTGATTACGTTAAAATATTTTAAAAAAACGATAAATAAACCGCCTAATCCTAAAACGGCTAATCCGGCAACGCCTAATCCCATTACTGTTCCGCCATTAAAACTAACTTTTAAAGCCTGCTTTAAACTGGTTCGAGCTGCCTGTGTTGTTCTTACATTGGCTTTTGTAGCTGCTTTCATGCCCATATATCCAGCTGTAGCCGAAAATACGGCTCCAATAATAAAGGAAATGGAAATGATCCAGCTTGAGTGTATTTCTTTACCATTAATATGGGTTACAGTGCCAGAATAAGCTAACAAGGCGGCGGCAATAACAGCGAATATACTTAGGATTCTCCACTCGGCTTTTAAAAAAGCCATAGCGCCATTAGCTATATAAGTGGCAAGTTCTTTCATGTTTGCATCACCGGCATCCTGTTTGTTAATCCATGCGCTTTTTACTGCCATTACCATAATGCCTATTAGGCCTAATATGGGTATCAGATAAATTAAGTTAGTTTGTAAAAAAGTCATACTTACGTTTTAGTTTTGGTTGAGTTTAAGTGGTTTAAACAAAGATAATTTTGTTTGCCTAATAAACAAATTTTTCTCAAAATGAAATAAAAAATGCCTTTTTACCTTAAAAAAGTAATTGCATTTTTAAATCAAACCAAAGATTATTTGGTCTATGTCATAAAAAAATTATAATTAATATGCTTATAGGATGTAAAAAAATTAAAGGGTTCTTTTATATTCGCTAATACTAAACTATTAACCAGAACTAAACTGAATTATGGAAAATCTAAAAGAAGAAGAATCTTTTAAACGCGAATTAGGACTTTTTGACGGCGCCATGCTTGTGGTGGGCTCAATGATTGGCTCGGGTATTTTTATTGTGAGCTCAGATATTACCAGACAGGTAGGTTCTGCCGGATGGCTTATTTTAATCTGGGTACTAACCGCGTTAATCACGATGATTGCTGCTGTAAGCTATGGTGAACTGAGCGCCATGTTTCCCAAGGCGGGAGGGCAATATGTATATTTAAAAGAGGCTTATAATAAGCTGATTGCCTTTTTGTATGGCTGGAGTTTCTTTGCCGTAATTCAAACTGGTACCATTGCGGCGGTAGGTGTAGCTTTTTCTAAGTTTGCGGCATATCTTTTTCCGGCTTTCAGTGATAAAAACGTACTGTATGAAATTGGTTCATTTAAACTAAATGCCGCTCAATTGGTATCTATAGTAACCATTATCATTTTAACATTTATAAATAGTAGAGGTGTTAAAGATGGTAAAATTTTGCAAACCTTTTTAACCATTATTAAGATTCTTTCGTTGTTTGGCCTTATTGTATTTGGATTTATGTTGGGTGCCAAAGCCGAGATATGGAATGCCAACTGGCAGGATGCTTGGACACCAAAAGCATTTAATATGGAAACAGGCGACTGGGTTAATATTACAGGAGTAGCCTTAGTATCGGGTATAGCGGCATCAATGGTTGGCTCTTTATTCAGTAGCGACGCTTGGAACGGTGTGACCTTTATTGCCGGAGAAATTAAAAATCCTCAGCGTAATGTAGGTCTAAGTTTGTTCTTGGGGACTTTAATTGTGAGTGTAATCTATATTCTGGCCAATGTGATGTACTTGGCCGTATTACCTTTACAAGAAATAGCAACTGCAGCCGATGACAGAGTAGCTGTTGCAGCCGCCCAGCCTATATTTGGTAGCATGGGAACATACATTATAGCTATTATGATCATGATTTCTACTTTTGCCTGTAATAATGGACTGATTATGGCAGGGGCAAGGGTATATTATACGATGGCTAAGGACGGGTTGTTCTTTAAAAAAGCAAGCCATTTAAATAAATTCAACGTACCTGCATGGGCGCTATGGGCTCAATGTATATGGGCTTCGGCGTTATGCCTTACTGGTAAATATGGGGATTTGCTTGATTTCGTGATCATTATTGTAATGATTTTCTACATTCTTACCATTTTAGGTATTTTCATATTAAGAAAGAAAATGCCGAATGCAGAAAGACCTTACAAGGCTTTTGCTTATCCGGTTCTACCTGCATTATATATTATTTGTGCCAGCGCGATCAGCATTTCGTTATTGGTATTTAAAACCAGCACCTGTGGCTGGGGCGTACTGATTATGCTGATTGGTATCCCGGTTTATTATTTAAGCAAGCCTAAGCAATAAATCTTAAATAGATTTTCAAGAGCCTGATACAGATCGATAAAGTTTATCTTTTGCAATGTATCAGGCTCATTTTATTATATTTGCAAACAGATATACGCTGTTAACAAGCGCTTTCTAAAAATTATATCGGGCTTTTTTCTATCTTCGTGCCATGTATCGTTTGGTAAAACCTGTTTTCTTCAAATTTGATCCTGAAAGGATGCATCATTTTGTGGTTAAACGTTTAAAATGGTTTCATGACTTTTTTCCTTTGGGAAAGAAAATTCTAAGAAAATCATATCACCTGCATAGTAAAGAACTGGAACGTGAGGTTTTTGGACTGAAGTTTAAAAACCCGGTAGGGCTGGCTGCAGGCTTTGATAAAAATGGAGAATTTGTAGAAGCATTGAGCAATTTAGGCTTTGGTTTTATTGAGGTGGGTACGGTTACACCTTTGCCACAACCCGGAAATGATAAACCGCGGATGTTCAGACTTAAAGAAGACGAAGCAATCATTAACCGAATGGGTTTTAACAATAAAGGTGTAGATGTAATGGCTGAGCGTTTGAGGCTACTTAAATGCAAGCATTCTGATATTGTAGTGGGTGGTAATATTGGGAAAAACAAGAACACACCTAACGAAGAGGCTGTTAATGATTACATAAAATGTTTCGACAGGCTTTTTGATGTGGTAGATTACTTTGTGGTAAATGTAAGCTCGCCTAATACGCCAGGTTTAAGGGCGTTACAAGAAAAAGAGCCTCTAATGCATATTCTTAACACTTTGCAGCTTAGAAATAATAAAGAAGGTGTTTCAAGACCTATCTTATTAAAGATAGCTCCAGATTTAACTTTTGAACAGTTAGATGATATTGTAGAAATCGTTAATCAAACCAAAATAGCAGGTGTAATCGCAACGAACACCACAATTGACAGAAATGGTTTATATGCGGCAGATGGATTGAAACGTGAGACCGGAGGATTAAGCGGCAAACCTTTAACTAAAAAATCTACAGAAGTTATCCGCTATATTTCTAAAAAGTCTGGAGGTAAATTTCCAATAATAGGCGTAGGAGGTATTCATACTCCTCAGGATGCAAAGGAAAAACTGGAGGCAGGTGCCTCACTGGTTCAATTGTATACCGGTTTTATTTACGAGGGACCGGGTTTGATTAAACGGATATGTAAAGCCTTATACTAACGTTCTGCGTATTCCTTTAAATTATGAGTGATGGATTTCCATCCGGCTACAAAATTTTCAGGGTCAAAAGCAGGATATTCATTTTTAAGCGTTTCTACATCTACATGCTTTAAGATAAGCAGAGTATGGTTGTTTTGCTGTTCTTCAAGTATCCAGATCACTAAAGAGTTTCCGGGAAAACCTTCATAACGCCAGGTATAACTCAGCCTTTTTAGAGGTTCTACATCAATCACTTCGCAGCAATGCAGGTATTGTTTTTCATCAGGACCTGCCCAGAATTTAAATTTAAATCCGGGTACGGGTTTAAAATCTTTCAGGGTAAAATACCAGTTCTTCATCTCCTCAACAGAAGAAATGGCATTCCAAATTTTTGTTACGGGAGCTTTAATTAAAACCGTTATTTCAATATCCTGATTTTTCATAAAATTATAAATTAAGCAATATCAATCTTTCAAAGCCCTTAAATTGATTTAAATCTATCTTGCCTCTGCAATAACAATACAAACCTTTGTAGATTCGTAAAAGCAAGGAATCAATCGACGATTTTTCTACGTTAAGTTAAATAATGAGATTTACTTTTTAAAATTTCTAAGCTTTTTATAAATCAGATACTTAGGGCCTAAAGGTAACTGAGAATGATAAATGCTTTTTTTGCCGGTAAATAAATAAGCCGTTATGCAGGAAATAGAAATAAATAAAATACCAGGCGCACCAAACAATTCAAAGCCTAAAAAGCAACTCGCTAAAGGTGTATTAGTTGCTCCTGCAAAAACAGAAACTAAACCCATAGCAGCTAAAAGAGCCATGGGTAGAGGAACAAAACAACTTAAAACATTACCTAATGTGGCACCAATAAAGAACAAAGGTGTAACTTCTCCTCCTTTAAAGCCGGCACCTAAAGTAAAAGTAGTAAACAGCATCTTAAGTAGGAAATCATAGTTGTTCTGGAGGTTTTCAAAACTGTTATTGATTACAGGGACACCTAAGCCGGTGTACCTGGTGCCCATAAAATATACCGCTATAACAATAATTGCTCCACCAACAACAGGTCTTAAAACAACATGTTTGATCACTTTCTTAAATGTATTTTCAAAAAATCTCAGCAGACTTGAAAAAGAATAAGCAGCTATGCCAAATATTAAACCTGCAACAATGCACCAGAATAAGATTTTGAAACTGAAGCTCGGGAAAGAGGATAATATATAATGACTGTGATTTATAGGGTATAAACGGCAGATGTAATCAGCCATAAAAGCTGCAGCCAGCGCTATACATACATTTGAACTTTTCAGTTTTCTGAAACTTAATACTTCTAGTGCAAAAACAGCAGCTGCTAAAGGTGTTCCGAAAACAGACGAAAATCCTGCGCTTATACCTATAATCAATACTGTTTTACGCTCGTGATTTGACAGCCTGAACAGAGTGGTAAATTGATCGGCTATTGCTCCGCCCATTTGCACGGCGGTTCCTTCACGTCCGGCTGAACCACCAAATAAATGGGTAAGTAAGGTTCCTACATAAACCATGGGAGCCATTTTAAAAGGGATGACGGATCTTGGGGTATGAAATTCATCAATTAAATGATTATTACCTCTAATTACGCCATTACCGTATTTAAAATATACGTAACCTATTACAAGGCCTGCAAAAGGTAGCAAAATAATAATTAAAGGATGGTTATCCCTAAATTTTCCGGCTTGGTCTAATGTGTACAAGAAGAAAGCCGAAGCAGAGCCCACTAAAATACTGATAAGTAGAGTAATGAACAGCCATTTAAGCAGGTAAAACAAGAAATTATAAATTTTGATGTCCATGGTAAAAATCTACACTAATTTAATAGTATGTTAAGTAGATATCATCAGCACCAGGGCGGTTCAAGGCAGACATCATTGCCTATCAAATATAAAGTTTATAAAAAAAGCACGTAAGCACGTGCTTTTTTAATTTCTTTAAAGAAGACTATTTAGACAAAGCAGCTAAAATAGCGTTGTTTTTAGCTAACTGATCAGTTTTAGATTGTTTAGAACGGCTTCCCAATTCTAAGTTAGTAGCTAATTTTAACCCTTGAACTTCTAAGCGAGAAACAGTTTTATTATATCTGTCTTTTCTTTTTAATCTTGTAACTCCCATAACAATAAGCTTTAATTTCTTTTATTATTTAATCTTGAGGTCGAGAGCGGATTCGAACCGCTGTACAAGGTTTTGCAGACCTCTGCCTAGCCACTCGGCCACTCGACCTTTTTCAAGGCTGCAAAAATAACAATTAATTGTGAGGTTGCAAATTAGAAATGAGAAAAATTAGAATAATTTATACTAAAATTTCATGCGCCCTAATTCACTACAAAAAATAGCTGCCGAAACAGCCACATTTAACGATTCTGTTTGGCCTATACGGGGAATAGTTACAGGTATGTTAATTTTTTTGATCAGTTCATGAGAAATGCCATGTCCTTCGTTGCCTAATAAAATCAGCCCTTCATTTCCCCAATTTACCTTGTAAATATTTTCACCTTCAAGCAAAGCCCCAAATACAGGTAAAGAGGTATGGGCTAAGAAATCAGTTAATGAAGTATAGGATATATTTACCCGACATAAAGAACCCATGGTAGATTGTACTGTTTTAGGATTGTATGCCTCAACAGTGTTTTCAGAGCAGATGATGTGCTGTATGCCAAACCAATCGGCAGTTCTGATAATCGTCCCTAAATTTCCGGGATCCTGAACATTATCAAGAACTAACGAAAATTTGCTTTTTAGGGTTTGAGGATCAATAGCTCGTGTATTTGGTATCTCAACTACAGCCAATACACCTTGTGGTGTTTGCAGTGTACTAATCTTTTCTAATACAGCATCGCTTAGTTCAAATAAATTTATATTTGTACCAAGTTTAAGTGCAGCAATAGCTTTGGCATAAGCGGGTGTAAAATAGATGCTTTGTAGGATATAATCAGATTTTAAAAATTCTGTTAATGTTTTTATACCTTCAATAATAAATAACCCGTTTGCATTGCGGTACTTTTTTTGATGTAGCGACTTTATAAAACTGATTTGAGATTTTGAAAGCATATTACCTAAACTATAAGCAAAAGAATTTCCACTTTGCAATAATACTATTAATTCTGCTTTTTACAGCAGGATGCTCATCAACTAAATATATTGAAAGTTACCAGTCTATAGTTAAAAAGGTAGAAATAGATAGCATTTCAAAACCTTATGAAGAAGCTGCCTACAATTATGTTCAGAAAGATATACGACCTGCAGGTTGGTTAGGGCTTAACGAGGGAATATATAATATTTTTAATACCAAGAACGGAAAGTATAAAACGCATAACATCAAACCTCTGGGTACTCCTCCGGCAATTTTAGATAGTGCACTGGTAGAAATCTCGCGTACGCAGATTGAAAAGTACCTGAGAAGTAAAGGGTTCTTTAATGCAAAAGTACAATCAGAAATTTCTGTAAAAAATAAACTGGCTACCGTTAAGTTTAAGGCCAATACAGGTGCTCCTTTCATGGTTAATAAAATCAACTATGAAATACCTGATGAACAGGTGAAAAACCTTTATATGGGAAATAAATCGAGATTTACCCATTTGAGTGAAGGTATGCAGTATGATGAGGATTCACTGGTTTACGAACGTGAAAACATCTATAAGCTTATGCGCCAGAACGGATATTTTGATTTTGTGCGCCCTTATGTAAGATATGAACCTGATTCTAACCAAAATAACAATAAAGTAAGCGTAAAACTGATTATAGATAATCCTATAGACAGTTCGGGTAAGCACAAGATTTATACCATAGGTGAAACCAATATTATCATTGCGCCAAGCTATGAGGGATTTACAGATTCGATAGAATTAAATAAACGCGTTTTCAGAGATATACGGTTTACAGATCTTTCTCATAAGTACAGAAGAAATCCCATTATACGCTATAATTTTATTAAACCGGGTGAAATTTATGATATAGATAAAGAAACCTTGACTTATGACAGGATGTATGATCTCAATGTGTTCAAAAATGTTAAGATAGATTATTACAAGCCTAAAGACAGTACGAATAAGGTAAACCCCGTGGTAATGCTAACGCCACAAAAGAGAATGAGCAATCGTATTGAAGGCGAAATACCCTTTAATGATTTTACAGTAGGTTTTAACATTAGTAATACCTATACCAATAATAATATTTTTAAAGGCGCAGAGCGCTTTCAGTTCCAGATCAAAGGTGGGTTGCAAGCTAGAAATACCAAAGGAACTTCTTTGTTTTCAGATATCTACCAGAGAGATTTCTCTGTAAGTGCAAGTTTAACCGTGCCAAGATTAATGGTGCCGTTTAACATTCCGCTTATGGGAAAAAATGGTATTCCTTATACTACGTTTTCAAGCAGCTATCTTTATGCGTTACAGAAAGATATAACGGTAAGGCGTATTTTTATCAACTCTATTAGTTACGACTGGGTTGAAACGAAATCCAAATTACATTCATTTACTCCTTTAAATTTTGAATACCGGTTTGGTAGTGTACTGATAGACACCACTGACAAAACAAATTATCAGCAATATCTTGATAATAAAGAACTTTTTGAGAAAAACTCCTATAACATTACTTTGCTCGGACGTAAAGACGTGACCTTAGGTATGAAATATGCTTACAGTTTAAATGCGGAGAAACTTTCGCAACAGCGTACTTTCATTTATTTTAAAGGAAATATGGAGATAGGCGGTAATCTTTTGTATCTGGGCAATAGGATTTTTGGTAAAAAACCTGATCCGGCAGCAGGTAATTATGGAAAAGTTTTAGGTTTGCCTTATAACCAATACCTGCGGCCTGAGGTAGATATTAGATGGTATAAGAACTTTGATAATGAAAAGCAATTTGTAGCACGCATAAACGCAGGTGTGGGGTATGCGTATGGTAACTCTTTGGCTATGCCTTTTGATAAATTGTTCTATGCTGGTGGTTCAAGTGGTGTTAGAGCCTGGCAGGCCCGTACTTTAGGTCCGGGTAATTACAATCGTGAGGTGATTTCGAGTCCCGAGGTGCGTGCATCTTCTTTTGGTATCGATCAGTTAGGGCAGATGCGTATTGAAGCCAATCTGGAATATAGATTTATCTTGGCCTCGAAATTTTTTGGTGGTAAATTGAGAGGTGCTACCTTTTTAGATGGCGGAAATATCTGGAATATTGCGCCAGGCAACCCGCAACCACAAACCTATTTTAATTTTAAAAAATTACATGAACAAATTGCTTTGGGAACAGGCTTAGGTTTCAGGTATGATGTACAGTACTTTGTTTTCAGGTTTGATGTAGGCTTAAAGTTGAAAGATCCTCAGTTTGCACCTGGAGAACAGTGGGTTATCAGCAAGTACTTAAGTGGGGCAAAAGCGTTTAAAGCAGCTTATGAACTTACGCATAGCCCGGACAGATACCGCTTTTTACAGTACAACTTTGGTATAGGAATGCCTTTCTAAAATTGAATTATTTAATTTCTGAAAAAACTGAACGAAGAATTTCCATATTTCCGGCATTCAGAAAAACCTGGTTTCTGGTCTAACTTAAGCATAGAAGGATGCTCTATAATCAATAAACCATCAGATTTTAATAAATTATGTTCAATAACCAGTTGTGCAATTGTCGGTATATTTGGCAGGTCATACGGAGGATCGGCAAAGATAATGTCGTATTGCCGTTTTTCCTGTTGCAGATATTTAAATACATCGGCTTTTAAAGGATTAATCTGGGTAAGCTGGTGCTTTTGTGAAATACTTTTAATCCATTGTACACAAGCAGGATGTTTGTCTATGGCTGTAATATGTTTTGCATTGCGTGAAGCAAACTCTATACTGATGTTGCCCGTTCCGCTAAACAAATCTAAGATATCACATTCTCCAAAATCAAAAGAGTGATTGAGGATATTGAACAAGGCTTCTTTAGCCATATCGGTAGTAGGCCTTACAGGAAGCTTATCGGGTGCTTTTATAAAGATTCCTTTAAGATTTCCGCCAATTATCCGCATATGTAAATAGATAATAGCCCTGCGTAATAATGCTTAGGCATGTCTTCAATCACATAACAGTTTAAAGCAATATCAGTGTTCAATAAACTTAAATTAGTAAAATACTTCTTGATACTGTTCCATTTTTCATCGTTTAAATGGATAATCCCACTTACTAAAACGTTAACCTGTTCAAAATCAAGATTTAATTGTTGTGCAATAAGGAGGAGATAATATACAAACTCTTCATTATTGTCAAACTCGTAATGTTGCTGAAATTGCAAAATACCATCATTAAATACCAAAGCTTCAAAGGTATGGGCCGAAAAATCAAGCAGGAGATTCTGTTTTTCAAAACCCTTTCCCAATGCGATTAATCCTTGGTTCTGTTGGTATACCTTATAATGAGGCCATATACCCGAAATGCTTTTTTCGGTAAGTAAAGGTAGTGAGAAAACTGTTGTAAAACCTGCGCTACGATCTGGTTGTACAAAAATCTGTTTCGAGCTGTCTTCCGAAAAATACTGGGTATATGTGTTTATTTCATCTTCATTAAACAGTTCGTTAGGAATAAAAGCGATGTTACCTGTATTAACCGCTATGCTGATTTTTGCATAGGGCAGGGTTAAATAAATATCGGTTTTTAAGAGCTGGTTAAATTTCTGGATACTGTTTGTACACTCAGGTTCATCATAAAGAGCAATAACACGTGTTTCATCATTATTGATGATAGTATAGGATAAATTACCGGAACCTATTTTTACGATCAGGCTGCATGAAGCGGCTGTTTCTGGATGAAAACCGGGATCGATCAATAAAATGCTGTTATTCTCGTTCATGTTAGGCAAAAATAAGTTTTTTTCTATAAGATTAGCATCGCATATTTGCCAAATGCACAACGGACAAATTATAGCACAGGCTTACAATGTTAACCCAACTGCGCAACAACTACAATTTTGTGAGGCAATGGCGGGATTTTTAACAGCTAAAAAGCCAGAAAGCTGTTTTGTTCTGAGAGGTTACGCCGGAACGGGAAAAACAACATCTGTTGCGGCATTGGTAAAAGTACTTCCAAAATTTGGATATAAATCTATTTTATTAGCGCCCACTGGTAGAGCGGCTAAGGTTATGAGTAGCTACACCCAACAAAAAGCCTATACCATCCATAAGAAAATCTACAGGAAAAAAACTTCTAATGAAATGGATACACGGTTTGGTTTGGCACCAAATCTTGTTAAACAAACTTTGTTTATCATAGATGAGGCATCCATGATAGCGGATGAATATAATACACAAAACGGCTCCTCTCTCTTACAAGATTTGATAGAGTATGTGTACCAACCGGCCCATGATGGGAGTGAGAAAAACTGTTTGTTGCTTTTTGTGGGCGATACAGCCCAACTACCACCGGTAGGTAGTATAGAAAGTCCTGCGCTAAATGAAAAATACTTGGCCAATCATTTTGGGCTAAATGCACAAAGCATAGAGCTAACGGAAGTGGTAAGACAGCAAAAGAAATCGGGTATACTTGAAAATGCAACTATGCTCCGGAAAATGATCCATATTTCTCAGCGGCATAAATCTGGTGTCCCGAAATTTGCAACCAAGGCTTATAAAGACATCTTCAGCATGAACGGGCATAAATTTACAGAAGGTCTTGAGTATGCTTACCGCAAATACGGTGTAGAAAATACTTTGGTTGTTTGCAGGTCAAATAAATCTGCAAATGCTTATAATAACCAGATTCGTACTCGCATCTTATACAAAGATGATGAACTGGGTGGTGGGGATCTGATTATGATTGTGCGTAACAATTATTTCTGGCTGCCCGAAAACAGCGATGCTTCTTTTATTGCGAACGGAGATATGGCTAAGATCATACGGGTAAGGAGGGAAGAAGAACGTTATGGTTTCAGGTTTGCAGAAGCACAGATAGAATTGCTGGATTATCCTGATTTAGGCGCTATAACTTGTAAAGTAATATTAGATACGATTCAGGTGGAGAGCCCAAATCTTCCATTCTCAGCTGCTAAACAATTATATGAGGGACTTTTGCTTGATTATGATCATATTGCGAACCGTAAGGCTAAAATGGTCGCTATAAAGCAAGATCCTTATTATAATGCTTTGCAGATTAAGTTTGCTTATGCGGTAACTTGTCATAAAGCGCAAGGCGGGCAATGGGATTCGGTTTTTGTAGATCAAGGTTATTTAACAGAAGATATGCTCGATTTGGATTTCCTGCGCTGGTTATACACGGCTGTAACCCGTGCCAAAAGAGAATTGTTTCTGGTAAACTTTGGTAAGACTTTTTTTAAAGACAGAATCGAAGAGGATTTCTGATTACGCCAAAGGCAACTTTATGGTAAAGGTAGTGCCTTGGTTCTGCTCACTTGTAACTTCTATGCTCCCACCATGTTTTTCAATGAGTTGTTTTGAAATATAAAGTCCTAAACCGATGGATTTTTCGCCCAATAAACCTTTTCTGCCAGCTTTAGAAAACTGATCGAAAATAAAGTTTTGCATGACTTTATCTATGCCAATACCAAAATCTTGCACCCCCACAACAGCATGATTTTCTTCCTGATGTAAATTAACTTTAATGGCAGTGCTTTTGGGCGAAAATTTTAAAGCATTACTGATAAGGTTATCTAAAACCCTCTCTAATTTGGAAGGGTTGGCCATAATAAAAAATTCTTCTTTTGGTAAAGTAAAGTCAATCAACCTGTCGCTGTTGATTTTCCATTTTTTTACAATTTGCTGTAACAGGTTGTTTAGAGAAATCTTTTCCTTTTTAAAATTATCGTCTCCTTGTTTAATGCCTTCTATCAGGTCGTTGATAATATTTTTTGCCTGTGATGCTGAGGATTGGATCATTTTAGCTTCGGCATTGTCTTCATTCTCCAAAAGCATTAAACTGCTAAGGGCATCAATGTTGTTTAAAGGTCCTCTCAGGTCATGAGCCACAAAAGATAAAATGTTGGTTTTCTGGGTGTTTAATAGCGCAATTTCTTCGTTTTTCTCTTCTAATTCTTTGATTTTAATAAAATGTGCCGACTTTGATTGATAAGTATGCCTTGAGAAACAAAAGAGAATAAAACTTAATGTAACACCGGCAATAATATTGATGAGTTTTTCTTCTAATGCTATTTTTGGGAAAACAATAGCTACAATAAAGGCCAGGGCAAGGAAGATTGAAGTGAAAATGATTTCTCTCAATTCTATGACAAAAAAAATGCTCACCACCAATATGCCTACCAATAGCATCGTAAGTGTATTTTTCGTGTTGTGATGAGAAACGGTATAGCTTATTCCTAATGAAATAAGTAACTGAAACAGAAGGAAAAGAAAAACAGTGACCTTACGTTGTGTAAGTGTGCTTTTAGTAGAACTCAAGATGTATGAGCTAACAGACCAAAACAGAATACCGCCCAGTAATTGTATCCAATTGCTAAGAGAGTATTCATCATAATTTGGTATTTTGCTTGTTTCTGCATAAAAAACAACCCCTATAATACGGGCAAATAGAGCTAAAACCAAAATGCAGGCACTGATTACTTTAACTTGTTTGAGATTGATTAAGCTGTAGTGGGTATCAAATGCCTTAAAATATTTTTGTGGTGTTTTATATAATATAAAAGAAAGCAAGGGACTATATTTTATATAGCAAAAATAGCAAAACGGTTTTTAAAAATGTGTTTTTAAAGAGGTTAGATAAGTAATATTAATATTGAGATATTCTAAAATAGAGTATATCAGTGACTTTATTTTTGATGACCTATAAACTTTTTACAAACAAGTTTAGCAAAGTGTGAAAAGTTGCTTATTAATTGATATAGTCGCGATCTTCATCAGATAAGGTGTTTTTATTTTGCTCGTTTACCTGATTTTTCTCAATTTCATCATTGTAACTGCTCATGGTGCTTCTGGGTCTTCCGGCAATAAAACCTAAAATAAAACCAATAAGGATGCATACACCGATTACGATCAGTTTTGGAATAGCTACTGGTGAGCCTATCAAGAAATCAAAGTCAACAGGTTCACGATTAACCATTAAGAAAATGGTTAGTAAAGCCGTTACAACGATAATGAAAATAGTTTTCCCTTTCATTTTTAAGGATATTAAGAGGGTTTTTAAAAGCTATAATTAAATAATAACTCGAATATAGGGTTTTGGTTGTAGATTTTATTAACAAAAATAACTCTGCAGCCTAAATCAACTACAGGTTGGTACCTGAGTAAATTCATGTCGCTTCTCAATTCAAAACCATAGGTTTTAGGTTGCGACAGATTGGTTTCGATGCCAAAATTTTCATAATGGCTAAATAGGGTAGCCCTCACGTTTCTGATATAAGCTAAAGGGCCTATTTCAAGATCGGGATATAAGAAAGGGAAGCGATAATTAAACAGTAAAGAATTTTTTAATAGGTTTTTTGCCTTGATCTGGTTGTAGCCAAATACAGTTTGGATCTCTGTTGAGCCATTAAAAATACCGCTTTGACTTTGGTAATTAAAACTAGTCATGACCGAGTGATTTTTAGCTATGCCTGGAAAATAGAAATAACTTTCAAACGAAAACAGCTCGCCCTTTAAATTTTTGTCAAAAGGTTGGTTTAAGTATTGCACAATAATATTCTGGCCAAACCTTGGTGCGATATCTCGTTGGGCCATTCTTAAAGTGTGATTTAAATTAAGCCTATATTTCATTGGAAATTTAACCACATCTCGTAAAACGCCTTGTTCTTTAGGCTCAAAAAAACGTTTGATGTAATAAGTGCTGACCTCTGGGTTAATACTGTAATTATGATCCATATAGCTGCCGCTTAAAGGTAGGTTTACTTTGAAATTGATGTAATCTTCACGCCAGTTGGCCTGGTTGATTTGGTTCTTGTATTTGTAAAATTGTGTTCGAGGCCTGTTCATAAAGTTTATACTGAAAACAGGGTACAGTGCTTTATAGATTAATCCAGCGCTGTATTCTAATCTTTTCAAGTTGGTGTTGTATGATGCGCCTCCGTAAATGCTGGTGGTATTTAACAGGTCATTAGATCTTAACTCAAGCCCTATTTTCTCTTTTTCATCTGTTACGGGAGTAACACTGTGTAAATTAATGGTGTGAAAGAATGTTTTGTAAGGTTTGCTTTCAAAAGTACTGTCGGGAATATTTTCAAAAATAGAACTGCTGTTCTCTTGATCTTGGGCGGCTTGAGCGAAGTAAACAAAATGGTTCTCTTGCAATGGGAGTATTTCAAATGTAGTCTCTGCTATCTGGTAACCTCGCTCGGTATAAAGATTGAAAAAGAGGGAATTCCCAGCTGTGCTAAATGACGGATTAAAGGCACCGTATTTTGCGGCTGTTAGCGCCACTATCTTTTTATTCTGAGGGTCTATGCTGTAAACGTTATCAATTCCGTTGTAATGGGCATTAAAAGCGATTTGGTGGTTTATAAATACAGGCCTGCTCAACTGCTCTTTTGTGTCGTCGATGATTTTCTGGATTTTTCCGTCTGAATTTTTTAACCAGAGGGCTTTCCCCTTTTCGCTAACACTAACCCAACTGATCTTTGTTCCGTCAAAACTTAAAGCGGGAGTTTGTAGAATATCGTTTTTATCATTTAAAAAAGCACTTGTGAGTTTTCCATTGCTAAGATTTACAAATACAAGTTCAGACTGATTGGCTTTGTCAATACTCACGGCAATTAGTTTTTTGCCATCGGCCGAAAGACTTGGGGAGAACAATCGACTTTTGTAGGTGATTTGGCTTTTCTTTTTGGTTTGAAAATCGTAAATGCAGATTACGCTATAACTCCTTTGTCTGTAACGTGGGTCATAGCGTGTTTCGTTCCAAACAATTTTATGGTTGGCATAACTGAACCAAGGTTGCTCTTGATAGCCGATGTGAAATAAAGTCTTTTCGTTTTTGGTGCTATCAATAAGTATAAATTTTGAAGTTTCGGCCTTGCTTTGTTTTAATGCTAACACATAGTGCTCATCTATTTTTACGGGCAAGAAATAATCTGTTGCGAAATTATTTTCACGGTTATAAAGAGAGTAAGATTTACTAGTGGTTAAACTGTCTTGTTTTTGCCATTGCAGTTTTAATGTATTTGAAGTTTCGTGGTAAAAGCGGTTGGTGTTTAGCGTTGTAATTTTCCTTAAACTAGATGAAAAAGGATAAAGTCTGAGAGGTCTTTTGTTGATGTCGGTAAGAAGCTGGTCATTGATGTCTTTACCGTATTTTTCCCTAAGTTTTGAAACGAGTAAATAACCCAATTGGTAATAACCCGGAGTTTGGTCTTTGTCCGAACCAAAATAGGCCTTAGAATAAGAGAAGTTTTTTCCACTAAGAAGAGAGGCCCGGTAGGGCATTATCAAATTGGGTTGCCTGCCTCTTCCAGAGTGGGTCAATATGGTTTCGGTCAACACTGCATCACCTTCGAGGTACCAGGTAGGGATGCTTGCGCCTAAATAGGCAAAGTGTATTTCTTCAGGAAAAGGATAGCCATGTGTTCCGGTGATTTTATCAAATTGCGCTACATGCCTTAGCTCATGAACAGTAAGATTATTTAGCCAATCCTGACTGTCAAAATATTGAGGTGGCGTAGTATAAAATTGCGACTTTTTAGGAGCTAGTTGAACAAAGCCATTTGCGCTTATTCCCTGGTTCTGAAGGATGATCGGGATACGTGTTTTCTGTTGTTTATAGTCAGCGCCGATGAGAGGGTAGGAGGCAGTAAATGTATTGGCCATTCTCTGGGCTTCTTTTTCCATTTCGGCAGGATAGATGATTTTAAAGCCTCCTGCGGTTATTTGCCTCCATTTTACACTAAGTGGACTTTGTGAGGAGTCGAAAATCTGCGCAAAACCAAAATATGAATTTATTATTAATATTATAATAACTAATGTACTGATTTTTAAATATTTATATATTTTGTTTTTGTGCATTTTGTTTGTTTGCTAAAAATATTAGTTTTTATTTTGATTTTTTTGGGTTATTAATTTGACTTAAATTTTATTTGAATTTTGTAAATAATTGATATTTATATTTTTATAGTTCTATTATTTAAGATTAAAATCAAATTATTTTTGTTGTTTTTGGTAATTTTATATGGGTTTTTATACATCAAACATACAAAAAAATAAATGTATTATATAGTGAATTTTATGTACACTAATTATGGTTAATTTCTTTGCTGTTTTTTAGCTCTTTTTTTTGATTTGTATAAATAATTAGCAATTCTTTTCTAAAAATAAATACTATTTCATGTTTGATTTTTGTAGGGTATTTTGCTTTAATTTAGTTTTTGTGAAACTTGTTTAGCCCGTAACTTGGGTTGCATTAACTCGTATGAATCTGTTGTTTATTTAGAGATCTTTGGATGTAATGTTTGTTGTTTTTTTACTGACAAAAATATGATTTAATGAGGTTTTTTATAGCTGCGTATTTCTATGATTTTTACCTGATGTTAGAAAGATATTTTGTATTTACTTTTTCTTATTTTTTATACTTAGTGTATTTTTCATTTAATTTTATCTATTTTTTTTCTTCAAAAAAATAGATAGGTTTTCGTTTTTAAAGTCATGAAATTACAGCCTTTAAGAATATGTATTTGTAGAAATAGGGAATGTTTTTAAGCGCCTAAATATTTGAAAAGGTAGTAAAACTGACCTTGTAAAAACTGCTATTTTATGCAGGCGTTTTAGTGCTTTTCTTAGTGTTTATCTCCTGCTCATGAGAAACAAAATAAGATAAATACCGACTTGTAATTTGATGCGAAATGTTGATTTTACAAGTGGTTTTGATTTCGTTTTTTTAAGAGGTTTGTAACTTTTTTTATGAAGCATTAAAAGAAATGTTGTAATGTATTTTGTGATTATCTTCCTTTCTGTTTAGACCGATGAAATGATACTTTTATCTAAATAAAGCTGGAATTTAAAATGTAATAAGGTTTGTCCAATGGCTCGGAGAGCGTAAGAATAGATTGTAAATGTTGAGCAAATACAGGACTTTTCCGTACAAGAGATTCATAGAAGAGTAATCTCTACGGTAATATAATAAATAGGTGTTTTTAGCGCTTACTTTGGTGCTCTCCTTAACAGGTAATAGCCCAACAGGCCAAACAGGATTACAGGGGCTAAATTGGCTAATAAAGGATGTAATCCACCTTTGGTAGAGAACATTTTGGCAAAGCGGTCACAAACGATGTAAGCGAAGCTTAGAACAATTCCTATACCTAGCGGAAGACCTACGCCACCTCTTACTTTTCTTGAAGATAAGGCGACCCCTATAAGCGTTAAAATAAATGCAGAAAGGGGCTGTACCCAGCGTTTGTAATATTCAAATAGCAGGTCGTTCATCATGCCTGAACCTCTTATTTTCTCTTTTTCAATCTTTATGCCCAATTCTTTTGTGCTCATGGATTCAACTACATTGTCATATACCGAGAAATCTTCTGGTGTCATATCCAGCAGGGTATCTTTTGTAGAGTTGAGATAAGAGCTGAAGTTTTCCTTTAGGCCGTCTATATTGCGCACCGAGTAGTTAGAGATCTTCCACACCCGTTTTACCGAATCGTACGCAATGCGTTCAGCAACCAGCTTTTTAGTTAATGTATCGCCTTTAAACCTATCTAAGGTAAAGCGATAACCAATATTGCTGCGGTTATCAAAATTATCCATATAGATGTAGGTATTCTTATCTAATTTCATATGGATATTGAATTTTGTAAAAGGATCGTCTTTGTTTACAACTTCGTTTACAAACTTGTTTTTAATGCGGTTAGTATAAGGCAGGATATAAAGGTTTGATATCAGATTGGCCGAAAAAATAATGAATGCGGAAATAAAATAAGGCCTTAAGAAACGGTTAAAACTTACACCTCCGCTTAATATGGGAACAATTTCGGTTTGATCTGCCATTTTTGCTGTAAAGAAAATTACCGCAATAAAATTCATCAGCGGCGAAAGCATATTTACATAAAAAGGAATTGAACCTGCATAGTATTTGGTAATTACGCCCCAAATATTCAGGCCACTGTTCAAGAAATCGTCCAGTTTTTCTGAAAGGTCAAAAATGATGATGATTACAATAAATACAGCCAGCGTATAAAGAAAAGTACCTAGATATTTGCCAATAATAAAGGCATCGAGAATTTTTAAACGCTGTTTAATTGCTTTCATTTACAGTTTAGTGCCTAATACTTTTACCATTTTGTTTTTCCACTCGTAAAAAGTACCTTCCAATATCTTTTCGCGTGCTTGTTGCACAAGCCATAAATAGAAGTGAAGATTATGCAAGGTAGCAATTTGTGCGCCTAAAATTTCCTTAGAATGCATTAGATGCCTTAAGTAAGCCTTAGAATAAACCTGATCGGCAAATAGATCGCTATCTGCTTCAATAGGACTGAAATCATTTGCCCATTTTTTATTGCCGATATTGATTACGCCGTTTTTGGTAAACAACATGCCATTTCTTGCGTTCCTTGTAGGCATTACGCAGTCAAACATGTCAACACCTAAAGCAATATTCTCTAATATGTTTATCGGTGTACCTACACCCATTAAATAGCGGGGTTTATTTTGAGGCAATATATCACATACCACTTCTGTCATGGCATACATTTCTTCTGCAGGTTCTCCAACAGATAATCCGCCAATAGCATTTCCATCACGGTCCATACTTGCAATAAACTCGGCAGATTTAATCCTTAGGTCTTTATATACAGAGCCTTGAACAATAGGGAAAAGCGTTTGTTCATAACCATATTTAGGGTCGGTATGATCAAACCTGTCACAACAACGCTTTAGCCAGCGGTGGGTCATGTTCAGTGAATTGGAAGCGTATTTGTAATCACATGGATAAGGTGTGCATTCATCAAAAGCCATAATAATATCGGCCCCGATGGTGCGTTGTATATCCATTACATTTTCAGGCGTAAAAAGATGCTTTGAGCCATCAATATGTGATCTGAAAGTTACGCCATCTTCTTTGATTTTTCTTACTTGACTTAAAGAATAAACCTGATAACCACCACTATCGGTTAAAATAGGTTTGTCCCATCCGATAAATTTATGCAGTCCACCGGCAGGCTCCAGAATATCTAAGCCCGGTCTGAGGTACAGATGATAAGTATTACCTAAAATAATCTGAGCTTTAATATCTTCCTTCAACTCTCTTTGATGTACCGCCTTTACCGAACCGGCTGTACCTACCGGCATAAAAATAGGGGTTTGTATTTCGCCGTGCGCAGTGGTTATTTTTCCTGCTCTGGCCTTAGAATGCGGATCGGCTGCGGTTAACTCAAATTTCATATCCTGTATTATTCCTCAAAAAATCGAACAAAAGTAAAAAGAAAATTCTTCTAAACCGCATTTAAACTGTTGGGATAGTTCAAGACTGATTGTTAAAAGCGCATATTTTTCAACATCAGGCAATAATACAGATTAAAAAACGAAATTTGCTGGCTTGTAATCATCATTGTGGAACTAAATTTAATTGAATTTACGCTTTTAATTGCGCTTGTTATTTGTGTGCTGATACAGCTTTACTATACCTTGTTTGTACATGTTAAATTGGCCCGTTATAAAATTACGGGAATTGATACCGGGCAACATGAACCTATAAGTATAATTGTTTGTGCCAGAAACGAAGCAGAAAACCTAAGAAAAAACCTACCCAAACTGTTTAATCAGAACTATGGGCAATATGAAGTTGTAGTGGTTAATGATAGATCATGGGATGGCACAAAAGAGCTTTTAGAAGAATTTTCCAAACAATATGCTAACCTTAAAATGGTAACAGTAAGCGAAGGCGGTAGCTTTATTGCCGGAAAGAAATTTGCTGCCACCATGGGCATTAAAGCGTCTAAGTACAACTGGCTTGTATTTACCGATGCTGATTGTATGCCCGCTTCAGAAAACTGGCTTTTGGGTATGCAAAAAACTGTGAACAGTGATACAGAAATTGTACTGGGTTATTCGCCCTATACAAAGCAAAGAAGCTTATTGAATGTGCTAATTCGCTTTGAAACTTTTTTTACTGCAGTAAATTACCTTTCTTTTGCGCTAAAGGGGATGCCTTACATGGGCGTAGGCAGAAATATGGCCTATCATAAAGAACTGTTTTTTAGGAACAAAGGATTTGCTGCACATATGCACATACCATCGGGCGATGATGATCTGTTTGTAAATGCAAATGCTACTGCCGATAATACCATTATACAGATTAACCGTGAAACACATGTTTGGAGCGGGCCTAAACTAACTTTTTTAAGTTACATCAGGCAGAAAAAACGTCATATAGGCGCTGGAAAACTCTATAAACCCAAGCATAAATTTATTTTAAGCTTACAGATTGTTACTCAGTTTTTGTTTTATGCGCTAATTGTGGCTTTGTTATGTTTTAAAGCCACACAGTTTATTGCTTTGGGTATTTTGATACTAAACATCATTGTAAGGAGTTTTGTTTACCCTAAGCTATTACATAGGCTTAATTACAAAGAACTACGCTGGTGGTTTCCATTTTTGGATATATTGTTGGTGTTGTTCTTAGTCTTTAATGCTATTCTGTCTATCTTTGTAAAAAAAGTAAGCTGGAAATAATCTTTGAATTTAAAATGGCGCAAATTAAACCCGATATCATTTATAAATATTTTAAGAACCTGAATTCTGAACAAACGGTTCAATTTGAAAAATTATTTGAACTGTACAGCTTCTGGAATGCACAGATCAATGTAATTTCGAGAAAAGATATTGAGGAGCTTTATGAGCGTCATATTTTGCACTCTTTGGGTATTGCAAAATTTTGCAGCTTTAAAAAAGGAGAGAAAGTATTGGATGTAGGTACGGGAGGAGGATTCCCCGGTATTCCATTAGCTATTTTATTTCCTGAAACCCAATTCCATCTGGTAGATTCTATTGGTAAAAAAATAAAGGTTGTAACAGAAGTGGCTCAGGCTTTGGGGTTAAAGAATGTAAAAGCTAGCCACAGTAGGGCAGAGCAAATTACAGATAAATATAATTTTGTTGTGTCTCGTGCAGTAACACGTCTGGGTGATTTTTACCCTTGGGTAAGAGGTAAATTTGCCAAAGAAAACCTGAACGCCATTCAAAATGGTATTTTATACCTAAAAGGTGGCGATTTAACCGAAGAAATCAAAGAATCTAAATTAAAAGCGGAGCTGTATCCGCTTTCAGATTATTTTGAAGAAGAATTCTTTGATACCAAATATGTGGTTTATGTACCACAATAGGGTTATTTAACTATGATTGAACCCCTTTGGCTTTTTTCAGGCTCCTCATTTACTTTAACAAAAAAATAATAAGTACCTCTGGCAACTTCTTTGTCTTCAAATTTACCGTAATTACCTTTTTTGGCATTCCAATCATCATTATAAGCGGTATTATTGTAAACTATAGTTCCAAATCTATCGTAAATCGTCAGCGATTTTGCACCTGTGATCGTGCTGAAACTTAATAATTCTCCTTTAGTACGGTCTATCTCAATTGGTAATTTATATAACGAGGGTGGTGGTTCTGCCAGATCTATTTCTTTTACATTTCCAGAAATTTCTACTGCTCCGTATTTAGCCTTAGGTCCATATTTTTTTACTGCTTCCGTTGAATTTAAAATCAAAACTTCATCACTGTTGGTAACACCATAAAATTTACTGTTGTCTTCTACCTTTAACCCATTAATTATGATCAGTCTATTGTCTACCTGTACAGCTTTTTGGTTTTTATAATGATTTAGAGGATAAAATGAGGTTTGATTTTTAGGTTTGTACGTAGGAGGGAACTTAATTTGATCTCTTTTAGGATTTTGTTTTTTCAATGAATCAGTTTTTACAATTTGCGGTGGAAATTTAACCTGATCTCTTTTAATGTTTACTGCTTTGGGCTTTTCTTGAACATCAGTATAAAAGCTTTTCTCAGCAAGCAAATCTATATATCCATAACTTTTACTAAAGCTAAGTGTTGATACACAGAGTAATCCAATTCCAAGCGGAATGGTTAGCAAATATTTGAGCCTTGCCCGATTTGCTGTTTTTTCTTTGTTTAACATTTTGATTCTGTTTTTTAATGTGGGTTGATTGAAAAAATGATTGACAAATGAAGTGGAGAATGCGCTTATCGAGTTTTCGATAAGAAACATCGCATACTCGTGTTTAGAAATAATTGTCGTTGTGGTGTTTTCGTCTGCAATGTATTCGTGTAGTAACCTTAAGTCATTTTTAATGAAATAGATAACCGGATTAAACCAGCAAATAATTTTAAGCAGTTCCAACAAGATGATGTCTATGCTGTGCTTTTCTCTAATGTGTATTTTTTCGTGAGTTAAAACAGCTTCATTTTTAGCCATAATAGGGTGTATAAAAAGGATATTGAAAAATGAAAAGGGGCTTTGTTCGGTAGGTAATTCTACCAAAGTATATTTCCCATATTTACTTTTCCTGTTACCAAAATACATTCTAATGATTTTGGAGATAGCTATTAAAAACCTCAGACCTAAGAAAAAAACTAAAATTATATAGAAGTACAAAACATAATCTTCAAAAGCTAAGGCAGGTGTTTGCTCAATCGTTTTAGTTTCTGGTAGTTCTAAAGGCATAGGGTGGTAATTAAGCTCTGGATCAATAAAAGCGTGCGGTTTTAAAAAACCTAATTGAACTAGCGGGATAATAAAAGATGCCACAACGGCCAATATTAAATAATACCTGTTTGCATTATAGAAAGTGGTATGTTGCAAAATTAACTTGTAAAATACGTAAAAGATACTTACGTATAAGTTTACTTCAAGAATGTAGTATATCCAGTTCATGAGTTCTTATTTTTAAGTTTTTCAGCTAGGTTTACCAATTCATCTAATTGTTTTATGTCAATGTTTTTCTTTTCAATAATAAATGATACCAAACGCTCATAATTATTTTCAAAATAGTTATGCATAACTTTATCTAATGCAAAATGTTTGTACTGTTCTTCGCTTATTATCGGGTAATAAACATGCGTATTACCGATTGCCTTATGGGCAACAAAATTTTTAGTTTCTAATACCCTAATTACAGTTGAAACCGTATTATACGCAGGCTTTGGCGGGCTAATCTTTTCAATAATATCTTTTACTATACCTTCTTTCATTTCCCAAAGGATAAGCATTATTTGTTCTTCAGCTTTTGTTAATTCTTTCATAAAGTGTATTTTGTAATAATTTAAATTTAAAACTATAAAAATAGTTTTGCAACTATTTTTATAGTTTGATTATGTAATTAGCTTATTTTCAGTTAAATATTTTTTTTAAAATGGAAATAGTTTATCAAATTGCGCTTTCAATGATTCACGGTGTAGGACCGCGGATTTCTAAAAACCTGTTGCAAAAATTTGGAACAGCGCAAGCTGTATTTGATGCTAAATACCATCAGCTGGTGCAGACAGAGGGCATAGGCGAGAAGACCGCTAAAGCAATTTTGCATACAACAGCTCTTAAAAAAGCAGAAGAACAGCTTAATTTCATAGAAAAGCACAAGATAGAAGTCTTATTCTATACAGATGGACAATATCCTAAACGTTTACGAAATTGTATTGATGCGCCTTTAATTTTATACTACAAAGGTAGTGCAGATCTTAACCATAAACGTGTAGTAGGCATTGTAGGTACACGTAATGCTACAACTTATGGCAAAGGGCTATGTAAAGATCTTTTAGAGGGGTTGCGCGAGCAAAATGTTCTCACCGTTAGCGGATTGGCTTATGGTATAGATGCCATAGTGCACAAGGAGAGTTTAAATTGCGATATTCCTACTGTAGGGGTTCTGGGGCATGGTTTAGATCGTATATACCCCGCAAGTCATGCAGAACTAGCTAAAAAAATGACAAAAAACGGGGGCTTGCTTACAGAATACTTGCCCGGTACCAACCCCGACAGAGAAAATTTTCCTAAACGGAATAGGATTATTGCAGGCATGGCTGATGCAATTGTAGTTGTTGAAGCTTCTGCTAAAGGCGGCGCCTTAATTACGGCAGAGATTGCCAATTCATACAACAGAGATATATTTGCTTACCCGGGCCGCACAACGGATGAATATTCAAAAGGGTGCAATTTTTTAATCAAGACCAATAGGGCAGCTTTAATTCATCAAGCCAAAGATTTGATGTATTATATGGGATGGGAAGGTGCATTAAACCCTGAACCCGTAAAACAAACGGTTTTGAACCTTAACCTGTCTAAAGAAGAACAATTGATTGCAAACGCCTTGACAGAAAAAACCTTGAGCGTAGATGATTTACAAGTCAAATTGAACCTTCAGCAAAGTAAGCTTGCTGTTCAACTGCTCATGCTGGAAATGAAAGGTGTAATTGTTTCTTTGCCAGGTAAAATTTATAAGCTTGCCTAATTAATCACTTTTTCACCGGGCTTTTAAGGTTAAAAATGAAATAAAATTTTCTGCTAAAAATCTCGCTAAAATAATATTCTAATTGCTTTATAATTACCTTAATACTAAAAGCATATCCTTATTTTTGCAGCATGTGGTATAACAATATTCTAGAAACCATTGGCAATACGCCATTGGTAAAACTTAATCAGATCGTTAAAGATATTCCTGCTACGGTTTTAGCCAAAATAGAAACAACCAATCCGGGTAACTCTATTAAAGACCGTATGGCACTTAAAATGATTGAAGATGCCGAGAAAAGCGGAAAATTAAAACCGGGCGGTACTATTATAGAGGGAACCTCTGGAAATACAGGTATGGGACTGGCTATGGCCGCTATTATAAAAGGCTACAAATGTATTTTTACCACAACAGATAAGCAATCTAAAGAAAAAGTAGATGCTTTACGTGCTTTTGGGGCTGAGGTAATTGTTTGTCCTACTAACGTTGAGCCTGAAGATCCGCGTTCGTATTATTCAGTTTCTTCAAGATTAGAACGCGAAGTACCCAATTCATGGAAACCTAACCAATATGATAACCTGAGCAATTCTCAGGCACATTATGAACAAACAGGACCAGAAATATGGGAACAAACAGAAGGTAAGATTACCCATCTTTTGGTTGGAGTTGGTACCGGTGGTACCATTTCGGGCACAGGTAAATACTTAAAAGAGAAAAACCCGAATATACAAGTGTGGGGTATCGATACCTATGGTTCTGTGTTTAAGAAATATAAAGAAACCGGTATTTTCGATAAGAATGAAATCTATCCATACATAACCGAAGGCATTGGTGAAGACTTTTTACCTGCCAACGTGGATTTTGATACCATTGATCTATTTGAAAAAGTAACCGATAAAGATGCTGCCTTAATGACCCGTGAAATTTGCAGGCAAGAAGGCATTTTTGTAGGGAACTCTGCCGGAGCGGCAATCGCGGGTTTATTACAGTTAAAAGATCATTTAAAACCTGAAGATGTAGTGGTTGTAATTTTCCATGATCACGGAAGTCGTTATATGGGTAAAATGTACAACGAGGACTGGTTGCGAGAGAGAGGATTTCTGAAAGACGAAAAACTTACGGCAAGTACAATTCTGGCTAAAAAAGAAAGTTCAGAAATTGTGAGCATCGATTGTGAGAAAACCATCTCTGAGGCAATCAATACTATGAATACATTAAATATTTCGCAAATTCCGGTTACGCAGAAAGGTATGTTTGTGGGTAAACTTGCCGAGGGAGATATTTTAAAAGCATTGTTAGAAAATCCAAGCCTTAAATCCGCACCAGTTGAGAGTATCATGACTTCATCTTTTCCTTTTGTTGATCTGAATACTTCAATTGATAAAATATCATCGCTGATCAATAAAGAGAACAGTGCTGTTTTGGTTGAATTGCCGGACGGGCGTTTCGATATCATTACTCAATATGATATTATCAATGCTATTAAAGGTTAATTAAAACCCAATTGTCAAATTGAGCTTGTCCTTGTCACATTGAGCCTGTCGAAATGTATGCTTCGACAATCTCGATAGCTATCGGGACAGCCTGACACATTGTTGACCTTTACTTACCGTCATGCTGAACCCGTTTTACTTTATAGCTTTGCTCCAAGTCAGCATATTAAGGTGACCTTTGAGTGACTACTTTTTAAGATGCTGAAACGAGTTCAGCATGACGATAATAGCGGCGTCACCCTGAATTTATTTCAGGGTCTATCTTGATGTAATTTCAATTAACCAATTCAACGAACTACTGGTAATTGAAAATCAAAGAAAAAGTGGTGTGTTTATACGGTTCGGAAACCACTTCTATATTACCATTGTGCATCTTCATAATGTTACGTGTAATGGTTAACCCAATGCCAGAACCATTTTTTCTTGTGGTATAAAAAGGGACAAAAAGCTTATCAATTTTATCAGGTTCAATGCCACGTCCGTTATCTGTAACATTCAGGTGTATCTTGTTATCAGCAAGATGATAATTGACCTCTATGCACGAATGTTCCGTCTCTTCTAATGCATAAATGCTGTTGGTAATCAGATTGATCAGAGCCTGTTCAATCAATTTAAAGTCTATCATCAATGTAATTTTAGATGAAGTATTTTTTACATCGAAAACAATGCCCTTAGATTTAACCATTGGTAACATCAGGGTTTTGATGTGATTTAAAATTTCACTCATGGTAACTGCTTCTCTGTTAGGAGTAGGCAATTCAGCTATAAGTCTGTAGTCATTCACAAACTGTAATAAACCTTCAGATCTCTTTTTAATGGTTTGCAAAGCTGATTTCAGATCGGCTAATTCTTCTTCATTCAAATGATCTTTATGCGTAATCATCTGATTTGCGGTATCAGACAAAGAACTGATTGGCGTAATTGAGTTTAAAATCTCATGAGAGATCACACCTACCAGCCGGTTCCAGGCTTCTGTTTCTTTCTGCTCAATCTCGTCTTTGATATTTTTAAAAGAAATAATTTTGTAATCGACGCCATATAAATTTAAAGGAATAACTTCTATAGATAACTGCACGATTTTTTCATGAATCTTAAGCTCTAAAAACCTTTTACCGCCCTGTGCTATTTTTTCAATCTCTATCGCAAAATGAGGTAAATGTTGTTTAAACCGATGCCAGTAACTGTAAGAAGGTACACCTAATAGATTGCTTGCAGCAAGGTTAAAAAAAGCAATCTGTGCCTTTTCCCAATCACTAATCTGTGTTTTTAAAACCACTACGCCAACCGGAACCTGTTCCAATATAGTTTTAATGAGCATGGCGATAGCATCCTGTTCTAACTGAACATTCTTATGCACATCAATGATTTCATTGAAAGATTCATATAATTCCGGAAAGCTACCTCGAGTAGCCTTATTCCTGAAATTTAAAGTATGATCTTTGGTTTTAACAGCCAGTGTAAAACGCCGGATATCTTCTTTGATTTGGTTAATGTAATAATATAAAGAGATAATGGCTATAATCAACACAAGGCTTATACCTATAATGGTAAACCATAACTGCGTTTCACGGATTAAGAAAAATAAGACAATTGCCAGCAGATTGATAAATAAAAGCTTAACAATAAGTCTGAAAGTAAAACGCTGGTAGAACATATAACTAATGATTCTTTCTCTGTTAAAATTTGTTTAAAGTTACAAGCAACAAAACTATAAGCCAAACTTCTCGATACGCCTGTAGAGTGCAGCTCTGGTTAAACCCAATTCTGCTGCGGCCCGAGATATATTGCCTTTGTGTTTTTCTATAGCCTTGGCTACCATAGCTTTTTCCATTTCTTCTAAAGGCAGATCCATAGCTACAGCCTGCTGATGATTAAACTTATGAGGTGATAACTGCAGGTCATCTTCAGTAATTTCAAAATTTTCAGACATGATGGTGGCCCGTTCAATAACGTGTTGCAATTCTCTCACATTACCAGGCCAGCTATATTCCTGTAAAGCTTTTTTTGCCTGTAGAGATAAGGTTTTGGCAGGCTTATGGTATTTATTGCTAAAAACATCAATAAAATGTTTGGCAAGTACCTGTATATCATCTCCTCTTTTTCTTAAAGGTGGTAATAACAGTTCTACCGTGTTAATACGGAATAACAAATCCTGTCTGAATGTTCCCTTAGCAACCATTTCATTTAAAGGCATATTGGTGGCTGCAATTAATCTTACATTAATAGACCTTTCCTTGCTTTCACCCAAACGGGTTATTGTTCTGTTCTGTAAAACCGAAAGTAATTTAGTTTGTAGGGTTAAGGATAAATTACCAATCTCATCTAAAAAGATGGTACCACCTTCGGCCATTTCAAATCTGCCCGGACGGTCTTCTTTAGCATCTGTAAATGCACCTTTGGCATAACCGAACAATTCGCTTTCAAATAAATTCTCATTTAATGAACCCAAATCAACATGCATAAAAATTTGTTGATTGCGCAATGATTTTTTATGGATTTCGTAGGCATACACCTGTTTTCCTGTTCCATTTTCTCCAAGAATTAGCACATTGGCATCGGTAGGAGCAACTTTAAGCAGGTTCTTTTGCAAAAGCTGAATATCGGCACTGTCGCCTATTATATTTTCAAATTTTCGGGCAATATCGGTATGAAGAGAGCTTTGTATCCTTTCGAGCTTTTTAACTTTCTTTTTAGACTGGGTCAGTTTTGAGGCGGCAGATAAAGTGGCAAACAATTTATCATTTTCCCAAGGCTTAAGGATAAAATCTATAGCACCCTTTTTAATGGCTTGTATAGCCAGCTCTACACTTCCAAAGGCAGTCATTAAGATGACTACGTAATCTTTATCGATAGAAAGAATATGTTCGAGCCAGTAAAGTCCCTCACGGCCATCGCTGGCCCCTTTCTGGTAATTCATATCCAGTAAGATAAGGTCTATATCATTGGTGCTCAATAAGACATTGATTTCTTTTGGAGATTTACAGGTAATCACATTTCTGAAATGCAGTTTTAAAAAAAGCTTGGCACTCAGTAAAATGTCGTCATCATCATCAATTACAAGGATATTGCTGTCTATCATGTTGCAAAAATAGGGGAAGTGTACGTTGCTGCACAGTAAATGTTCAATAACGAACACCTTATTTTTGATAATTGTATTTATCTTGTTGATTTATAGTTGTTTAATGTTTTTGTTGTGAGTTGGCATAAACTTGGCAAACTGCAGGTAACGTTTAAAAAATTCATGGACAAAGTAATAGAGAAGAAAAAATTTAACCGCAAAACCATTATTATCATGGTTGCAGCTATTGTTTTTATTGCATTGGTTGCTTACGGATATCGCTTATCATTAAACAAAGTTTACAGGGTTGAAGCAGATAAAATTACATTGAGTAAAGTAGAATACGGAGATTTTGAAGATGTAGTGCTACTCAATGCCAGTGTTGTGCCTCTAACTTCTGTAATTGTAAGCTCAAGCGAAGGAGGAACAGTAGCGCAGATTTTTACAGAGAACGGATCATTTGTAAAAGCAGGTACACCTTTATTAAGAATAGCTAACCCCAATGCTTTGGCAAGTTATACTGCCAGTGAAACCAGCATAACCGAACAAATTAACCAATTGCGTAAGGTACGTTTAGATTTGGAGCAAAATCAGCGTGTAATGTTGCAGGATATGATGGATATTGATAATAAACTGCGTTCGGCTACCCGTAAATTTAAAGCAGACAGCATTTTATTTGATCGTAAAGTAATTACAAGAGAAGAATTTACTATGTCATCACAAGATTACGATTATTATAAAGGACGTAAAGCACTTTTACAGCAAGCAATTAAACAAGAAAACCAAAGTCGTGGAATGCAGCTCCAGCAGATAGAAAGCTCTATAGGCCGTATGAATGAAAGTTTGGAGCTGATCAGACAAAATATAGAGAACATGACCGTTAAAGCACCTGTATCAGGAAGATTATCATCTTACGATCCTGTAATAGGTAAATCTTATTCATCTAACGAGATGTTGGGAAAAATTGATGTACTGCAAGGTTATAAATTACAGGCTGGGGTAGACGAGTATTATATCAACAGAGTTAAAGAAGGGCAAAGTGCACATTGTGAGTTTGACGGACAGACTTACAAATTAAAAGTAAACAAAGTTATACCAGAGGTAACAGCTGGTCAGTTTCAAGTAGAAATGGTATTTGATGGCAAAGCGCCTGAGAACCTGAGAAGAGGTTTATCTATGCAAACTAAATTAACACTTTCAGATAACAGTAAATCGCTGTTATTGTCGCAGGGACAGTTCTTTCAAAGTACCGGAGGCAACTGGGTATTTGTAGAAAAAGATGGAAAGGCAACTAAACGCAATGTAAAAATAGGGCGTAAAAATTATCTGTATTACGAAGTTCTTGAAGGTTTGCAGAAAGGAGAGAATGTAGTAACCTCATCTTACGATTTGTTTAACCAATATGATATGTTAGAAATTACTAAATAAACCAAATAAACCAGTTATAATTTTAGGTTGGTTAAGCCCTGAATCAGGTGCGTTGAACAGGGCGCCAACTTATTATGCGTTGAATAAAAAAAATAAAAACCTTAAAATATGATCACAATAGAGAATCTGGAAAAGATATACAAAACCGAAGAAATTGAAACCACTGCGCTGAATGGTATTAACTTCAAAATTAAAGAAGGGGAATTTGTTTCTATTATGGGACCATCTGGCTGCGGTAAATCTACCTTATTAAATGTGATGGGTTTATTAGATAAACCTGAAAAAGGAAGCTACAAGTTTATAGATACTGAATTACTTACTTTAAATGATAAGGAACGTTCCAATTTCAGAAAGAGAAATATGGGCTTTGTGTTTCAGAACTTTAACCTTATTGATGAGCTGAGCGTATTTGAAAACATTGAGCTGCCGTTGATCTACAATAAAGTAGCTGCTTCTGAGCGTAAAAAGTTAGTAAACGAGATTATTGAGCGTATGAACATCGTTAATCGTAAAGGACATTTTCCACAACAATTATCAGGCGGACAGCAACAACGCGTAGCTGTTGCAAGAGCACTTGTAACCAAACCTAAGCTGATTTTAGCCGATGAGCCTACCGGTAACCTAGATAGTAGTCATGGTAATGAGGTAATGGAATTACTATGCGAATTGAACGAACAAGGAACTACCATTGTAATGGTAACCCACTCAAGTCACGATGCCAGCTTCTCAGACAGGATCATTAACCTGAAAGATGGGCATGTAATTTCTGAAAAACTAAATAAAGGCAAAACAGAAGAATTGATATAATTTTTTAAGCACACAATAAACCAAACACACAAACTCTTATTTGCTTAAATATGTTCAAACTAAACCTCAAAATCGCTTTGCGTAACCTATGGAAGAACAAAACTGCTTCTTTCATTAACATTATCGGCTTGGCCATAGGTTTGGCAGCCTGCTTAATGTTGCTGCTATATGTAAGCTATGAGTGGAATTTTGACAAGCAGGCCAAAAATTCAATAGATGTTTATACCACAATGACCAATATACCCGGCGATGACGGGAAAATAGCAGGTACTTTTGAAGGTTCTGTAAGTGCCTTTGGTCCGGCCATTAAACAGGATATACCTGAAATTGAGTATATGAGCCGCATGGATTATGGTAAGAAGAATCTAATAGCAAATGGAACCAATTCCTTTAAACGTAATTCAAAATTTGCTGAACCTGATATCTTTAAGATGTATGATTATACATTTATTCAAGGTAACCCTGAAACTGCATTAAAGGGCATTAACTCAGTAGTGCTTACTGAAAGTACAGCTAAAATATTATTTGGCACAACAGACGTACTGAATAAAACTGTTCGTTTTCAGGATAAATTGGATTTAAATGTTACAGCAGTAATTAAAGATCAACCCGATAACAGCTCAAATAAGTTTGATTACCTTATGCCCTGGTCATTGCTGGGTACTCGAGATCCAATGGCACAGACGCTCAATTGGGAAAGCTATAGCTATGTTACCTTGGTAAGATTAAAACCAGGTGCTGATGCTGAACTGGTTAACCAAAAAATTAAAGAAGTTATTAGAAAAAATACCAAAGATAGCTTTCAATCACAATCCTTATTTCCTTTAAGCAAGCTGCATTTATACAGCAAATTTGAAAACGGAAAAAGTATTGGTGGGGCTATTGAACAAATTAGGTTGTTTATGGGGCTTGCTTTTGGTATTTTGTTAATTGCCTGTATCAATTTTATGAACATGGCAACAGCCAAATCAGAAAAAAGGGCAAAAGAAGTAGGAATTAAGAAAACAATAGGTGCAAACCGAGCTTCACTAATTATGCAATTCTTAACCGAGTCTATACTGATGGCTTTTGTTGCGGTAATTATAGCAATTGTATTGTTAGAGGTTAGTTTGCCAACTTTTAATAGCTTATTGAACATTAAGTTAAGCATGCATTATTTTAATGCTTTAAACTGGGTAGGTGTTTTAAGCATTGTGTTTATAACCGGTTTAATAGCAGGAAGCTATCCGGCTTTTTATTTATCGGCCTTTAATCCTATTCAGAACCTGAAACGTAAAATTAACGGACGTGGTTGGGCTGATATTAATTTGAGACAGGTTTTGGTAGTAGGTCAGTTTTGTTTTGCCATCATTCTGATCATCTCAACGTTAGTTATTTACCGTCAAATACAATATGTAAAAAATAGGCCAGTAGGTTTTAATATTAACGCTTTGGTAGAAATGCCTCAAGAAGGAGAGCTTAAAACCAAATATGATATCTTAAAAAATGAACTGCTAAAATCTGGGGCGGTTACTTCTATGTTTCAGTCGTCGGTAAGTCTTTCGCATCATGGGGCTAATTTTCTGGATATCAAATGGGAGGGAATGACACAGCCCGAAAATAGGGTAATGTTTAATCAGGTAGCAACTTCTTATGATTTTCTGAAAACCAATGGCATTAAACTGTTAGAAGGCAGAGATTTTTCAGAACAATTTGCTTCAGATTCGCTGGGTGTTCTGGTAAGTGCTTCGGCTGTAAAAACCTTTGGTTACAAAGACCCTCTGGGTAAAACGGTTACCGTTTTTGGCAATAAACTTAATATTATAGGAGTTTTTGATGATTACGTATGGGATTCGCCTTATAAAGCCAATAACCCTATGGTAGTTTTCTTGAATACAAAACGTGCGGGCACGATTACCATGCGTTTAAATGAAGCACATACTGTAGCTAATAATATCAATACCATTAGTCAGATTACAAAATCCCTAAACCCTGCCTATCCGGTTGAGATCAATTTCCTCAACAATGTATATGCAGAAAAATACAATGCCGAGAAAACCTTGGGCATTTTAGCTAATCTTTTTGGCGGACTGGCCATCTTCGTTTCCTGTTTAGGTTTATTTGGGCTGGTAGCTTATAGCGCAGAACAACGTACCAAAGAGTTTGGTGTGCGTAAAGTACTGGGTGCATCAGTAGCTAACCTAATGCAAATTTTATCTGTTTCATTTGTGAAAATGATTTTGGTTGCTGTAGTTATAGCGGTGCCATTAAGTTATTATGCCATGAACAAATGGTTAAACCAGTTTGAGTTTCATACAGAAATCAGTTGGTGGATTGTACCGCTTGCCGCAGCTGGAACTTTGTCTTTAGCATTGATTACCATTAGTTTTCAGGCATTTAGATCGGCCAAAGCTAATCCGGTTGATGCTTTAAAATATGAATAATGAAAATCAATCTAAGTTTTGATTGATATAGGTTAACAGTATTAACAAACACACATATGTTTAAACTGAATTTAAAAATAGCTTTACGTAACCTTTGGAAAAATAAAGGTTTCTCACTGATTAATATTGGCGGCTTGGCCATTGGTTTAGCCAGTTGTATGATATTGCTGCTCTATGTAGCTTATGAATGGAGCTATGACAAACAATTTACCAATTATGATAAAACCTACGTAGTCTATAACAACCAAAAAACGCCTACACAAACTTTTAGTTTTGTGGCCGTTTCAGGAGTAATGGAAAAAGAGGTAAGAGAAAAAGTTAATGGCGTAGCTGCGGTTACCCGTGCTTCATATCCTGAAGAAACGTTGATTTCATATGAAAATAACAATATTAAAAAACAAGTTATTTCTGCCGATCCAGACTTTCTAAAGATTTTTGATTATAAAATTCTTAAAGGCAATCCAACAGGATTATTAAAAAATCCAGATGGAGTAATCCTTACAGAAACGCTTGCTAAAATTCTTTTCAATACAGAAGATCCTATTGGTAAAGTGATCAAGTACGATAACAAAGAACCTCTTAAAGTTGAAGCAGTTATTGAGGATTTACCTAAAAACTCTTCAATCAATGGAGACATGATTACTTCATGGGCCCTGTATGAAAAAATAAATCCGTGGGCAAAAAACAGTGGATGGGGTAATAATTTCTGTATGCTGTTTATCCAGTTAAAAGATAATAAGTTTTTCAATACAGCTAATAGTCATTTAAAAGGAATGATAAAGGCAAATAACCCCGATACAAACAATGAAGCCATGATGTTCCCTTTAGAAAAATGGCATCTGTACAGCAAGTTTGAAAACGGTGTTTCTGTTGGTGGTAAAATTGATAATCTAAGGATATTCCTGATTTTGGCATTTAGCATCTTGTTGATTGCCTGTATCAATTTTATGAATTTATCTACGGCCAAATCAGAGAAAAGAGCAAGAGAAGTAGGTGTGCGTAAGGCTATAGGCTCTACCAGAACCAATCTCATCAGCCAGTTTATGTTAGAGTCTATTCTAATTGCACTCTTTAGCACATTGGTAGCTTTTGTACTAATAGAAATCAGTTTGCCTTATTTTAATAACCTGCTGGGTATTACACTTAAGATCGATTATACCGATGCGTATTTCTGGGTAGTTTTTATAGGTTTGGCATTGATTACAGGAATAGTTTCAGGAAGCTATCCTGCATTTTACTTATCTTCCTTTGAACCGGTTAAGGTACTTAAAGGCTTTAAAATAGGTGGTGGAGCATCACTTTCTGTACGTAAGTTTTTAGTGGTTTTTCAGTTCGCTTTCTCTGCCTGCTTAATTATCTGTACGGTGGTAATTTACCAACAGTTAACCTATATCAAGAACAAGCCCATAGGTTATAATAGCGTAAATCTGTTGGAAATAAGAGCAGAAGGAGAGTTGGTCAACGAAAGCAAACGTCAGATTTTAAAAGACCTGCTCATCAAATCAGGAGCGGTAACAGATTTTACAGAATACAGTACCTCTTTAACCGGATCAGGTAACAATACTTACGGTTTTAGCTGGCCTGGCAAAAATGAAAAGGATGTTGTGCTGATAAATTACAGGTTTACCAATTTAGATTTTACCAAAACTACAGGTATGAGTATTTTACAAGGCAGAGACTTTGCCAAAGAATTTAAAGATACGGCAAGTGTTATGGTAAATGAGGCCTTGGTTAAAGCCATGGGCATGGAAAATCCGGTTGGACAAATGGTATCCTGGGGCGATGACAAATTTAAGATTGTAGGTGTGTTGAGTGATTATGTAATGGGCAGTCCGTATAAAAAACCTATGCCGCTGTTTGTATTGCAAAATCCAAACTCTGTAAATACCGTTATTGTAAGACTTAACCCTGAAAATAATGCCACAAATTCGGTAGAAAAAATAAAAGCTATTGTTAAAGAGGTTAATCCGGCTTATCCTGCCGAGATCAAGTTTGTGAGTGAGAAATTTGAAAGCAAGTTGAACGATGAGAAACTATTGGGAACCTTAGCCAATTGGTTTGGCGGACTGGCCATATTTATCTCTTGTTTAGGATTGTTGGGTTTAGCCCTGTATATGGCTACGCAACGTAAAAAGGAAATCAGCATTCGCAAAGTATTGGGAGCAAGCACAGGCAACATCCTTACTCTGTTAAATAAGGAGTTTATTGTTCTGGTAATTATTGCCAATGCGGTAGCTTTTCCACTGGCCTATATCATTATCAATAAGTGGCTTATCGGTTTTGAGTACCATGTTAGTTTATCGGTTGTTCCTTTCCTGATCGCCATCAGCCTTTCTATTCTCGTGGCTATACTTACGGTAAGCATACAGTCAGTAAAAGTGGCCAAATCAAACCCAGTAGATGCCTTGAAATACGAATAGGTAAAGATGTATAGCTAAAGCTGAAAGTGTAAGACGAGGAACGAACAACAAATAACGAATTAAAAACAACTCATTAATAAGTACATCATGTTTAAACTCAATTTAAAAATAGCATTACGTAATCTGTGGAGAAATAAGAGTATTACCGCTATAAATATTGGTGGCCTTGCCATTGCGATGGCGGCTTTCTTAATCCTGATGATCTATGTTACTTATGAAACTACCTTCGATAAGGACAATCCTCATTATAATCAGATTTATTTAGTTGGACGTAAATCATCTGCTTTCCAGACAAATTTTACTCCGCCGTCGTTAAGCAAAGAGATCAAAGCAAATTTTCCGGAAGTTGAAGCGGCCGGAACCATTAAGCATAATTTCTTTGAATTTGCGATAAATAAAGATGCCAATACTGTATTTGCAAAGAAACACATTTTTATAGAGTATGAAGCAGCTAAGATCCTGAATATAAAACCTGAACGTGGTCTTACGCAACCGGCTGGCGATGAATTTATTTTTTACCTCAGTAAACCTTATATGGAAACTTTGTTTCCTGGTAAAAAAGATGATAAACCTGAAATGGTTTCGTTCGGAAGCAAATCTGCAGGACACATCGGAAAAATAAGTGATGTTATCCAAACGGATGCACATTCTAATATAGATTTTGATGTGCTCACAGTTGTTAAAGAACTGGGCAAAGGCGAAAATTATGGTTACAACAATTATTTCACTTATATACAGGTAAAACCTGGGACAGATGTTGCTTTACTGACAAAAAAAATAGAAAAAATGTATCGTGCCAATACGGCAAAGGCTTTTGGCGAACTAGATTGGAAAGAGATCAATAGCGTTAATGTTTTTCTTGATCCTTTAAGAAACTTGCATTTAAGACCTACTGCGGGTACAGATACAAACTATAAAGTAGTGTTGGCCATATCGGTATTAGGGTTATTGATGCTGGTTATAGCCTGTATCAATTTTACCAACCTAAGTATTGCACAGGCAGCTAAAAGAGCTAAAGAAGTAGGTGTAAAAAAAGTAATGGGCGTTTTCCGTTACCAGCTGGTATTCCAGTTCATTACAGAAATACTGATACAATGTATTGTGGCCGGAGGGGTGGCCCTTATATTGGCCGAGCTGATCCTGCCGGCATTTAACAGCTTATTTGAGATCAATCTTAATATATGGCATAACAATACCGCTATTTTCTGGCAATTACCCGCTATAATTATTGGTATTACTCTTATTGCCGGTATCTATCCAGCTTTGGTTCTCTCGGGCTTTAGACCAGCTCTGGTATTAAAAGGTAACTTTCAAACCAGCAGACAGAGTTACTGGCTTAAAAACAGCTTATTGGTATTCCAGTTTGCAGTAGCGGTTATCTTTATTATAGGACTGTTCATTATCAATTCGCAGCTTAAATACATGCGCACGCAAGATGTAGGATTTAAAGCCGAGCAAGTAGTAGCTGTAAAAAACATGGCATTTTTCACAGATCCTAAGGTTTTCGAACCCGTTCGCGAAAAAATCATGCAAATACCGGGTGTAAAATCGGTAACTGTTGCAAATGCCATTCCGGATGGTTCAAAGTTGGGCAAGAATGGTTATACAGCCGAAGGTAAGAAAGAAACACTGGGTTTCATGGATGTTGATTTTGATTACTTTGAAACTTTAGGTATTTCGTTAAAGGAGGGCAGGTTTTTTAACAGGGCATTTAAATCAGATACTGTAAACTCAGCTATTCTTAACGAAAGTGCCGTTGCTAAATATGGTTTGGTAAATCCGATTGGTAAAACTATAAGAGGCTGCAGTATAGATTATAAGATTGTGGGCGTAATCAAAGATTTTAAATCAGAAGGATTTGAAAATGCAGTAGAACCTACTATTTATAGTTTGAACAATCCTTGCGGTAATGCTAAACTTGAAATTTTGATCAAGATTGAAGCACAGCAGATGTCTACTGTATTAGAAAGCTTAAAAAGACAATGGTCGTCTATTAACAAGTTAGATGGAGATCATTTCCGTTATCAATTTTTAGATGAATTGTATGGTCGTCTGTTTAAAAAACAAGAACAGCTACAGGCCATATTTTTTGTAGCAGCCATGCTTACCATATTTATAGCTGTATTGGGTTTGTTTGCTTTTGCTAAATATGTAACCAACGCACGCAATAAAGAAATTGCAGTACGTAAAGTTTTAGGTGCTACCGATTTACAGATTTTAAAACTGTTAAACAGTTCATTCTTTGTCATTGTACTTACAGCCAATTTATTGGGCTGGCCCTTAGCTTATTTATTAACCAAAAAATGGCTTGAAACTTTTGCTTACAGGGTAGATATGCCGGTAATGCCATTTGTGCTGAGCGCTTTGATAACCATTGGCCTGTCTTTGCTTACAGTAAGTATACAAGCTTCAAAAAGTGTGAAAGCCAAACCTGTTGATGCCTTGAAATATGAATAGATAAAGATGTGAAGTCTGAAGACGGAAGTTTAAAGAAAGTCCAAAGCTAAAAGATAACCTACGAAGCGAATAGATAACACATATTACCATAAAACGAAACCAATGAAATTTAAATTTTTAGTACTTGTCTTAATGATGCTGGGGTTGGGAATTTTTAACAGTTATGCACAAAGCTGTAACTGTGAAGAAAATTTCAACTGGGTAAAGAAAACATTTGAAGAGAATGATGCCGGGTTTCAGTATGCCTTAAGTGTTAAAGGCAAACAGGCATACGAAGATCATAACAAAAGAATTTTAGAGAAGATCAAAACAGCTAAAACGCTGAACGAATGTGCACCTATACTTTATGAATGGTTAGAGTTCTTCCGTTCAGGGCACATTGCCATCAGGCTAACAAACCAAAATTCAAATAATACCAACCAGGCAGCAGTTGCAACCAACTCGGTAAACTATGATAATTGGGAAACGTTGAAAGTTAATCTCCCTGAATTTGAAAAATATTTAGCCAATAAAAAAGAACAGGACCTGGAAGGCATATGGGTTACTGAGCCTTACAAAATAGGAATCAAGAAAGTAAAGAATGATTATATCGGGTTTATCATCGAATCAGGTGCTGATACATGGAAAAAAGATCAGATTAAACTTAAAATTACCCATAAGAACAATAAGCTTTACTCTACTTTTTATATGCGTGATCATAGTGCGGTAGAATCAGATAAGGTTGAACCCTTTGGCAAGAATACATTGCAACTGGGAAATACAGCCTTAAAAAGAGTATATCCCAAGTTAGAAGAAGATAAGGACATTAAAGCCTATTCGAGAATAATAGAGGCCAGAAAACCTTTTATGGAGAAACTGGATGATAAGACCATCTATATCAGAATCCCATCTTTTAACGTAAGCAGTAAAAAAGATATAGACAGTGTGCTGAACTTGCATAGAGCTACCATCTTAAAAACAGAAAATCTGATACTGGATATCCGTTACGGTACAGGTGGTAGCGATTCGAGTTTTGGAGAAATTATTCCTTTTATTTATACCAACCCCATAAGAACAGTAGGTGTAGAATATTATTCTACAAAATTGAATAACCAACGTATGCTCGATTTTATCAGTAAACCAGAATATGGTTTTGATGAAGATGATAAGAAATGGGCGAAAAAAGCATACGATACACTTGAAAAACACTTAGGAACCTTTATGTCGTTAAATAAGTATCCCGTTTCAGAAGAAAGATTGGATACTGTACACGAATACCCTAAAAACGTAGGTATAATTATCAATAAAAATAATGGAAGTACAGACGAGCAATTTTTGTTGGCGGCCAAACAAAGTAAAAAAGTAAAACTTTTTGGTACCACAACCCACGGTGTGCTCGATATCTCAAACATGTATTTTGTACCCTCACCATGCAAAGAATTTGAACTAGGTTATGCGTTAAGCAGAAGCAAAAGAATACCTGATTTCCCGATAGATGAAATAGGCATACAGCCCGATTTTTATATAGATGGATCTATACCTAAATACAAATGGGTAGAATTTGTAAAAGATGTACTGAATAATAAATAGTAATGAATTTAAGATACGATCCTGTTGATCGATATTTTATCCGGTACAATTAAGAATAACCAATTAACCCGTAAAAGATGTTTAAACTAAACTTAAAAATAGCCTTACGTAATCTTTGGAAAAATAAAAGCTATACCATGATTAATGTGGGTGGCTTGGCCATAGGTTTGGCAAGCTGTACGCTGTTGCTGCTTTATGTGGCTTATGAATGGAGTTTTGATAAACATTCGCCTAACAGCGATAAAACTTATGTGGTTTACAACAATTTTAAAACTAATTCAGAAACTTTTAGCTGGGCATGGACACCAGGCGTAATGGCAAAAGAAGTAGAGGAGACTATTGCGGGCGTGAAAATTGCCTCACATTCTAGTTACCCTGAAAAACAGTTGATTAGTTACGGGCAGCAACAATTTAAGAAGCAGGCTGTATTTGCAGATAAAGCGTTTCTCAAAATCATGGATTACCATTTTCTTAAAGGAGATCCAAATCAGGCTCTGGCAGGCGTTAATGCAGTTATCTTAACAGAGAGCCTGGCTAAAAACTTATTCGGCAATGAAGACCCTGTTAATAAAAGCGTAAAACTCAATAATGAAGAAGTGCTTAAAGTTACAGGTATTATAGCGGATGTGCCTCTTAATAGCAGCATACGTTTTGATTATTTACTTACCTGGGATATGTATTTAAAGCAAAATCCCTGGGCAAAAAATAATAATTGGGGAAATAACCATTGTCTTACTTTAGTACAGCTGCAAGACAATTCATTTTTTAGTGAAGCAAATGCAAAAATTAAAAGTATTTATTTTAAACATATAGATGAAAAACCAGAAAATATAAATACGGCTTTACTGCATCCCCTAACAAAATGGCATTTGTATGATAGGTTTGAGAACGGAAAACCTGTAGGTGGAAAAATAGACCAGATCAAACTATTTTTTGTACTTGCATTTTGCATTCTGTTGATAGCCTGTGTAAACTTTATGAACCTTTCTACTGCAAGATCAGAAAAAAGAAGTAAAGAAGTAGGAGTGCGTAAAGCTATAGGTTCTTCACGTACAATGCTGATTAGTCAGTTCATGTTAGAATCATTGCTGCTTGCCTTTATGGGTATGGCAGTAGCTTTTATTTTAATAGAAATCAGCTTGCCTTATTTTAACAACCTGTTTGGTCTGCAATTAGTTATCAATTATGGAGAATGGAAATTTTGGGCTACACTTATTGGATTAATTTTGGGCACAGGTTTAATAGCAGGAAGTTATCCGGCCTTTTACTTATCTTCCTTTGAACCGGTTAAAGTACTTAAAGGCTTTAATATAGCAGGCAACTCATCGCTCTCAGTAAGAAAGATACTGGTAGTTTTTCAGTTTACTTTTGCCGCATGTCTCATTATTTGTACCATAGTAATCTATCAGCAACTCAATTACATCAAAAATAAACCAATTGGCTTTAACCGTACGGGATTAATCGAAATTCCCGTACAGGGCACTCTAAAAGAACGAAGCAAGTTCGAAAATTTGAAAGAGCGATTGATCAGCGCTGGAGCAGCAACATCTGTGAGCACTTTTGGAACTAGCCTTAATGATGAAGGAGGAAATACCTTTGGTGTTTCCTGGCCTGGAAAAAACCCTAATGAAAAAGTGCTTTTCAATAACAGGGCAGTAGGGCTGGATTTTATTGAAACCGTAGGTTCACAATTGCTTGCCGGTAGGGTATTTAAACCTAATCAGGATTCTTTAAGCATTATGGTTAATGAAGCTGCTGTTAAAGCAATGAAATTAGCAAATCCATTAGGAACAATAATTAATTGGGGAGGAATGAGGTTAACTATTACAGGCATAATGAAAGATTTTGTAATGGAATCACCATACCAGCATGTAAAGCCCATGCTAATGTATTATCGTCCTAATGAGGCTAACCAGATTATTATAAGATTGAACCCTGATCTTAGCATCGGCAACTCAGTTGCGCGTGTAGATAAAATTGTAAAAAACATTAATCCTGATTTTCCAGTTGACAGACATTTTGTAGATGAAGGCTTTCAATTAAAATTTCAAAATGAAAAGCAACTCGGAACTTTAGCAAACTGGTTTGGAGGCTTTGCCATATTTATTTCATGCTTGGGATTATTGGGTTTAGCCTTTTTCATAGCAGAACAACGTAAAAGAGAAATTAGCATACGCAAGGTTTTAGGCGCAAACACAACTGATATTTTAACCCTACTTAACAAAGATTTTATTAAGCTGGTAGGCATTGCCAATCTTATCGCTTTTCCGCTGGCTTATATTATTGTGAACAGATGGCTTTCTAATTATGAATTTAAAGTAGGCATATCAGCCTTACCGTTTTTAGTAGCCATTTTGCTGAGCTTAACCATTGCCATTCTTACGGTAAGTATTCAGTCGGTAAAAGTGGCCAAATCAAATCCTATAGACGCCTTGAAATATGAATAGATAAAGATGTAAAGTCTAAAGTTAAAAGTCGAGAGTTCGAAAGATAACCAACGAACTAGGCGAACGAAAAATGACCAGCAAACTAATAACCCAGTTAACCCATAAAAAGATGTTTAAACTGAACTTAAAAATAGCCTTACGCAATCTTTGGAAAAATAAGACCTACACCATCATTAATATTCTGGGCCTTTCTATAGGAATGGCCTGTTGTATCCTCATTTTTATGTTTATCAATTACCAGATGAGCTATGATAAAGGCTACAAAAATGAAGACCGGATTTATCGCGTGGTTTCTACATGGAATTATGCCGATGGAAATACCTTTGCTTCACAAGGTGTACCTTTACCTTTAACGCCTGCTTTGCGTAATGATTTTTCAGCACAGCTTGAAAAAGTATCGGCCATACAACAAGCTTTCGGGATCGTTAAAATTAATGATGTTAAAGGCAATGAAAAATTAAAAACACAGGAACGTACATTTTACATAGAGCCTGAGTTTTTTGATATCTTCGATTTCAAGTGGTTAGCCGGACAAGCAGATGAACTGAAAAATCCAAATACAACCATCCTAACTAAAGAAACAGCTACCCGGTTTTTTGGTGACTGGAAAAACGCGGTTGGCAAATCATTTAATTATCAGAACAACGAAAACTACAGGGTAATTGGTGTAATTGACGATCTGCCTAAAAGCAGTTCTTTTCCTATAAGAATTATCCTTTCCTATAAAAACTATAAAAACAAAAACATGGATAGATGGAGCTCTTGCTCTTCGTCTTCAGAATGCTATGTTTTGTTGAAAAAAGACACAGATATCAGTAGCCTTAGTGCCCCAATGGCTCAATTTGTAAATAAATATTATACAGATAAGGGCCCGGGTAAAGAGGGACATCATTTTCAGTCTTTAAGCCAGATCCATTACGATCCTGAATATGGAAATTTTGCAGGTAATATCATGCCTATGAAAGAAATATATGGCTTAATGGTAATAGGAGCGTTTCTCATGCTTACAGCTTGTATCAACTTTATCAATCTGGCTACGGCTCAATCGATCAGTCGTTCAAAAGAAATAGGTGTAAGAAAAGTAATGGGAAGTATGCGCAAACAATTGATCGTGCAATTCCTTACAGAAACTTTTGCTGTAACCCTTATCGCTTTGTTATTTGCCTGTGTGTTAACAGAAGCTGCCTTGCCAGGTATGCGGAATCTGTTCAACATCGATATGTCTTTCAATATCTTTAAATATCCGTCTATCTTTTTGTTTATGGTAGCCTTAACAGTTGTAGTAGCATGTTTGTCTGGTTTTTATCCTGCATTAGTGATGTCGGGTTTTAGTCCGGCTTTAGCTATTAAAAACAAGGTAAAAGCCAATACGGGTGGTTTAGGACTGAGAAAGGTACTTGTGGTAGTACAGTTTACAATTACTGTAGTGCTTATTATTGGTACCTTGTTTATTATTAACCAGATGAAATACATCAGGGAAAGGCCCATAGGCTTTAACCCTTCGGCTATTGCATTGGTAGATATTCCTAACGATAGTATCAGCAGAATAAGATTTGACGTATTAAAATCACGCATTATGCAGGTACCAGGAGTGAAAAACCTGACTTTGTGCATGTCTGCGCCCTCATCATCTAACAATAACGAGAGCAATTTTTCATATAACAGTTCAAAAGATGCCGATTTTCAGATAAACACCAAAGTTGGTGATGAGAATTACTTTAAAACATTTGGGCTTGATTTTGTGGCTGGAAGAGCCTTCAGTAAAAGTGATACCATTAAAGAATATGTGGTGAACCAAACTTTATTGAAACGGTTAAATGTACCTAATCCGCAGGAAGCTATTGGTAAAAAACTGAAGATTGGTGGCAGATCAGGGCAAATTGTGGGTGTGGTAAAAGACTTTAACAATAATAGCCTGCGCGATGGTATTTCGCCAATAGCCATCAGTACCTATAAAAACAGCTATTATACCATGGCTGTTAAGCTTGATAGTAAACAGATTATGCAAGGCATGGCCAATATCCAGAAGATATGGAACAATGTATTTCCTGAATATGTGTACAGTTCTTCATTTATGGATGACGAGATCAACAGTTACTATGAGAGTGAAAAAATTATGGGTACGCTATTTAAAGTGTTTGCGGGTGTAATTATTTTTATTTCATTCATCGGCTTGTTCGGGCTAATTTCTTTTGTGGCTGCGCAACGAACCAAAGAAGTAGCTATTAGGAGAGTATTGGGAGCATCTACATTTGAACTGGTTAAAATGCTAAACGGCTCGTTCCTGCTTATGGTTTTCATAGCCAATCTGGTGGCCTGGCCTCTGGCTTATGTATTTGTTTCGAAATGGCTCAATGGCTTTACTTATCGTATCAATTTGGGTATATGGCCTTTTGTTATTGCTATGTGCATTTCTTTAACCATTACTTTGGTTACAGTATCTATACGATCATTAAGGGCAGCTAAGGCCAATGCCATTGATGCGCTTAAATATGAATAGCTGATCGTGAAAATAAAAAGTAAATAACAATCAACGAAAAACGGCCAACGAAAGACAAACCACAAAAAACGAATAATAAAGATGATAAAGCTTGAAAATATAGAAAAATATTACGCTAACAAGGGAGTTAAAAACTATGTTTTGCGACACGTTACCACCCAGATCAATAAAGGAGAGTTTGTATCCATTATGGGGCCATCCGGAGCAGGAAAATCTACTTTGCTAAATATTATGGGCATGCTGGAAGAACCCACATATGGCAGTTATTTCTTCAATGAAGAAGATGTAACCCATTTGGGCGAGCGTAAAAAAATAGAATTATACCGTAACCATATAGGCTTTGTTTTTCAGGCTTATCATCTTATTGATGAGATGACGGTATATGAAAATATTGAAGCGCCACTGCTTTATAAAAACGTGAGCAGCGGAGAACGTAAAAGCCGTATAGCAGACCTTTTAGATAGATTTAATATCGTGGCTAAAAAAGATTTGTTCCCTAATCAGCTTTCGGGCGGACAACAGCAATTAGTAGGTATAGCCAGAGCTTTGGCAGCACAACCGGCTATTATACTGGCAGATGAACCTACGGGAAATTTGCAGTCTGTGCAAGCAGAAGAGATTATGGAACTCTTTAAAAAACTGAATAGAGAAGACGGTATAACAATAGTACAGGTTACACATTCTGAGAAGAACGCGGGATATGGAAACAGAATCATAACTATTGAAGACGGAGTGATTAAAGAAGATTTGAAAATGGGATAATTGACGTGATAAGCAAACATTAAATAATTTATCTGTTAACCAATAACCAACAAGCATATGTTTAAGATAAACCTGAAAATAGCCCTACGCAATCTATGGAAAAATAAAAGCTATACAGCCATTAATATCGGCGGTTTGGCTTTAGGCTTAACTGCATTTATTTTATTGCTTCTTTTTATCAATAATGAAAAAAGTTACGATACTTGGGATCCACAGCTTAAGCAGGTTTACCAGATAAGAGAAAGGCATGATTTCTTTACGCCAGATAATAAACCCAGATGGCAGCATATAACCGATTCGAGGATAGGTAATCTGCTCAAAGAAAAAATACCCCAGTTCTCGGCTGTTACAAAAATTGATAACGGCTGGGGCAATTCTTATTCTATTAAAATAGAAAATAAAGAGCCTATTCTTGTAAGCAACATCAAAAATGCCGATTCGTTGTTCTTTAAAGTTTTTCCTTATGAGTTTTTATATGGAGATGAGAAAACAGCACTAAATAAGCCATTTACAGCAGTTTTAAAACAAAGTTTTGCTAAAAAACTATTCGGTACAGATCAGGTTTTAGGTAAGCAGATCAGTGTGCTGGCTTGGAGAGGAGATGAAGCAAAACCGATGACGATTACCGGAGTTGTAAAAGACACCGAAACTCCTGAAACAATTGCCTTTAATGTGATGACACATACAGGAAGGAGAGAAATAGATCCTGATCAGCCACAATCTACCAATTACTGTCAGGTTTATGCACTGGCAAGCCAAAAGCTAGATACCACTAATTTAAACAAGACACTGTTAAGTACTTATATCGCATTTAAGAAAGCTAATTTTGCAAAGCGTGAAATTAAATTCGAAGATTTTTATAAAAACGGTTACAAGCCTGGGCTAAAAGCGGTTCCTATGACAGAGGTACATATTAATCCTACTGTTAATTCTACCTGGCTCGAAAAAATTAAACCACTTATCGCGGTATCTCTGTTTTTATTGCTCATTTCTATCATCAACTTTGTAAATCTTTCAACAGCTCAATCTGTTCAGAGAGCTAAAGAAGTAGGGGTTAAAAAAGTATTAGGAGTTTATAAGCAACAGCTTGTTCGTCAGTTTTTAAATGAAGCGGCTATACAGAGTTTCGCCGCCACACTTATTGCGGTAGTTCTTGTAGAGATACTTTTACCATCTTTTAATAGTCAGTTTGATATCAATCTGTCTTTCTGGTACAATAATCATTTAGGTACTTTGCTGCTCCAATTGTTTGGACTGTTCTTGCTCATTACGCTTTTGGCAGGTTTTTATCCAGCCTGGATTATTTCTGGCTTTAATCCTGTAAAAGTACTTAAAGGCAATTATGAAACCAGTTTTAAAGGTATCGCATTAAGAAATGCGCTGGTAATCCTGCAATTTGTAATTGCAGTTACATTCATAATTGGTATAGGAGTTATACACCTTCAAAATAAATATATTGCCAATAAAGATTTAGGTTTCGATCGCAGCAAACTGATCAATATTGCAACCAATTATGAAGATAACTTTGTTGAAAGGATCAAGCACATACCTGGTGTAGAATATGTGGGCACAACTACACAGGTTATGGGTAATACCTTTAATGTACCACATCAGATAAAATATAACAACCAAGAATACAACTTAAATACGGTTACGGTAAGTATGGAAACCTTACCTGCATTGGGTGTAGAAGTTCTGAAAGGAAGAATTTTTGGATACCAATACAAACAGGACACAGTAAATACTGCGGTTTTAAATGAAACTGCTGCAAAATTGATGGGTAATGATGTGGTAGGTAAATTTTATAAGAGCGGAGAAGATAAGTCTGAGAATACTTTTCAGATTGTAGGTGTAATTAAAGATTACAATAACGAGAGCTTTGATAAAGCTGTGTTGCCAACTGTTTATAAAGTAACCCAGTTAGGGGGCACATCAAGCACAAATAACCTTTTGGTTAAGTTCAATACTTCGCAGCATAAAGCTGTAATACAGGCTATAGAGAAAGAATGGAGCAAATTGTATCCTAATTTTCCGATGCAATACACCAGTCTTGAAGATGCATTTAAAAAAGAGTTGCAAAGTGGCGAGCGTATTATGCAGATCATGTTATTGTTCAGCGTCATATCAGTTGCGCTTTCATTACTGGGTTTATTTGCGTTATCTGCATTTATGGCACAAAGGCGTACCAAAGAAATTGCCATCCGCAAAATACTGGGTGCTTCAGATTTGCAACTTATCAATATGCTAAACCGCTCCTTTCTTATTTTGGTTATAACCGCTAATATAATCAGTTGGCCTGTAGCTTATATCTTAACGCGACAATGGCTAACAGGATTTGCTTACCGTATCGATATGCCTATATGGCCTTTTATCATCGCCACCTTATCATCTGTATTGGTAGCCATATTAACCACCAGCATGCAAGCACGTAAAGCAGCAGTTAATAATCCGGTTAATGCCTTAAAATATGAATAACAGGAAGCAGCCATAATTCATGTTACATTGAGCCTGTTGAAATAAATCAATACTTAATTAAACCCATCTATAGTATGTTTAAATTAAATTTAAAAATAGCGTTACGTAATCTCTGGAAAAATAAGGCTTATACAGCTATAAATATATTTGGCTTATCATTAGGACTGGCAGGCTTCATGATGATTTTAACCTACGTAAACAGAGAAACGGGTTATGATAAATGGAATAAAAAACTATACCGTACTTACAGGGTAGGCAGAGAAGAAATTCAGAATGGAGCTGAAAGCAAAGGGCCAAAAATTAAGAGACTGTTTGCTAAAATGCTTAATGAACAGTTTCATGAGGTAGAAAACGTATCTGTAGGCCATTTAGAAAGCAGACGATATTTATACGGAACAGAAGATGTTTCAAAACCTGCCGAAAGATCAGTGACCGTAACAGTAGATAGTAATTTTCTGAAAGTTTATCCCCTTACACCTGTAAAAGGAAGTATAACCGCATTTAATGCTTTTCCTAATGCCATTGCCATTAGTTTAAGTTGCGCCAAAAAGTATTTTGGCAATGAAGATCCCATAGGAAAAACATTGGTAAGAAAAGGAGGATTTAACTTTAAAGATGAAAATTTGGTGGTTAAAGCAGTATGGGATGACCAGAAACAGCCATCGGTTTTTAAATTTGATGTCATTACAAAGCTAGATGAAAAAATATACGGCGATCAGCTGTTGAGCACCTCATTCTCTGTACTCTTTACTTTAAATAAAGATTCAGATCCTAAACAGTTATTCGAAAAGATAAACAACCAATATCTTATAGAAAGTGCCAGATTGGCAAGTAAAAATAGCAGCGCCTCGTTTAATCCAAGTGTAGAAAAAGCGAAAGAAATCTTAAAAAAGGAAGAGGGCATTACCAGTTATAAAGTAATTATAGAGCCCGTACCCGATATCAATTTAACTTCTTATTATTCTTCAGACAATCCAAAGCAAAAAAGCATTTATATACTGGCAACCTTAGCAGGCTTTTTGATTTTTATTTCTTGTGTAAACTATACCAATATGGCTCTGGTTTTAGCCCAGAGCAGGGCCAAAGAAGTGGGTGTTAAAAAGGTCTTGGGATGTTTCAGGGCAGACCTTACCAAACAGTTCCTTTTAGAAACAGCCGTTCAGTGTATAGGCGCATTTTTAATTGCACTGATGCTGGTAGAGCTCTTTATGCCATCTGTAAACCTTATGATTAATGATAACCTTAAATTTTTTGACGGTTACAATACTTTAAGAGTATTACAGCAGTCTTTATTGCTGTTGGCAGGGGTAATTATTATAGCTGGTTTATATCCCGCACTTATTTTATCAGGCTATGCACCGGTTAAAGTGCTTAAAGGCAATCTTAGCACATCCAGAAAAATTGGTGCTTTCAGAAAAGTATTGATCGTTTCACAGTTTGCTATTGCCGCATCTCTGGCCATTAGTTTTTTAGTGGTTTATGCCCAATTGCAGTACATGAAAAATAAGGATTTGGGTATAGAGCCCAAACTCTTGGTAAATCTGGGGATTGCAGACTTTAAACATAGAAACCTTAATCCCAATGAGTTTGAAAGCATAAAGCAAAGATTGTTAACCATTAAGGGGGTTGAAGACGTTTCAAGGTCTGTTGATATGCCGATCAACGATTCGGGTTTTGAAGATGATATTGAATTTAAGGGCATTAAACAGAAAGTGGATGCCAAATACACAGATCCTAACTATTTATCAGTTGTAAAAGGAAAAATCGTAGCAGGGAGAGATTTTTCCGTTCAGAAAATGAGTACAGATACCCTCAATAGTGTAATCATTAACCAAACGCTTTTTAATAAATTGGGCCTGTCTTCTCGCCTGGACCAGCAGCTTGGAATTTATGTAAATGATGAACTTAAGCAGTTTAATGTAATAGGCGTAGTAAAAGATATACAGGTATATGGTTTCGAAAGTAAAATTAATCCTACTATTTACATGGCCAGCGATTTTAAATTTCACTGGCGTCAGAATATCCTCATCAGAATAAACGGTCATAACATAACTGAAACCATTGGAGATATCAAGAAAACATGGCGACAAATAGAACCGGGAGATGAACCAAACATCAATTTTATAGATGAAGTAGCGGCAAAAATGAATTTAAGCTATGAAATATCAGGCAGACTGATCTTTTTATTCGGTTCTTTAACGCTTTTGGTATCGCTGTTCGGTTTATTGAGCATTGCGGCTTACAGTGCAAAGATAAGGCTTAAAGAAATTGCCGTAAGAAGAGTATTAGGTGCATCTACAGGTTCTTTACTTAAATTGCTAAATAAAGACCTGGTAAAACTTGTTCTTGCAGCCAATATCATTGCCGATGTACTGGCTTATATCTATATGGATAATTGGTTCAGGATCTTTGTTTACCGTATCGAAATGCCTTTTATGCTTTTCTTGAGTGTAAATGTGGTTTCAGTTTTACTGGCTATCGCTATTGTAAGTATGCAAAGCATCAGAGCTGTAAAAGCTGATCCGGTTAAGATGCTCAAATATGAATAATACGTTTCGCCTATTAAGTTTTAAGATTAAATGAAAATCAATTTAACCCTATTTTTACTATTTGTATCGCTTTTTACTTTTGGACAAAAAGCAGAAGTAAAATTTTTACCAGACCTGCCTTATGATAAATATGAGCTTAAAAAGGAGCATGATACCATTACGTTTTATCTTTCGGTAACCTCTTCAAAAGAAGAACTGCCCTTAATTGTTTTTGTTCAGGGCTCGGGAATGAATTCATTGTTTTTTAAAAATAGAAATGGACAGTTTAGATCCGATTACGGACACATGACCTGGTTTGATGTGGCACAGGAAAAATACAGGGTGCTGATTGTAGAAAAACCGGGCGTAAAATTTTTGCAAACAGGAGAATCAACAGCTTTTGATCAGCAGTTTTCACTTGATAACTGGAGTAGCAACATTGCAACAGCTATTCATTATACCCTTGAACATCAAAAAATATTGAAAAATAAAGTGCTTATTGCCGGGCATTCAGAAGGAGGGGTGGTTGCGGCACGAGTTGCAAAAATGCTGAATAATAAGATTTCAAATGTAGCTATTTTGGCAGGAGAAGGGCCTTCGCAATTATACAGCCTCTATAAATTTGCTGATGAGGGTATATTTTTTAATACCAAAGAGCACAATATGCCAACATCGGCAGAGCGGATAAGTTATGTAGAAAATAAATGGAAAGCTATCTTGGCCGATCCATTGAACACAGAAAAGAAATTTTGGGGCTTTACCTATTTGAGATGGTCAAGTATGCTAAAGACTTCGGTAATTGATGAACTTTCTGATTTTAAGGGCAAAATTTTACTGATACAGGGAACGGCAGATAAAAATGTATATCCTGAATCTGCAATTATCGCATATACTACTCTCTTATCTAAGGGAAGGGAAATAAAATTAGAAAAGATAGAAAATGCAGACCACTCTTTTAACCTTCAGAACAATCCAAAGGTTGATGGTTGGAAAATGGTTATCCAGAAGGCTGTAGACTGGTTTAAGAACGAGTAATACAAGAGTTGTAATTAATGGGCACCTAAAAGCTACATAATACCTATTTTTGTATTATGCAAAAGAGTTTTACAGATCAGCTGGGCAATACCATAACCATTAATTATCCACCTAAACGTATTGTTTCGCTGGTACCTTCGCAAACAGAACTCTTATTTGATCTGGGATTGAATGATGAAGTTGTAGGGATTACCAAGTTTTGTATCCATCCCATTGAAAAATTTGCTTCTACACCAAAAATAGGAGGGACCAAAAAGCTTAAAATAAATGAAATTAGAGCTTTAAAACCAGACCTGATTATAGGCAACAAAGAAGAAAATACCAAAGAAGATATAGAGCGGTTGATGCAGGAATTTCCGGTATGGATGAGTGATATCTGTACACTTGAAGATGCCTTAACTACAATTAGCGAGATAGGAGAGTTGGTAAACCGACAGCCTGAGGCTTCTTATCTAAACTACCTTATTAAAAGCGGATTTGCCGATCTGCAAAGCTTAGCGGCTCAATATGCAATTTCTCTAAGCGCACTTTACCTGATATGGAAAAAACCATACATGGCTGCCGGTAAAAATACCTTCATTGATGATGTACTTACTAAAATTGGTCTTATAAACATTGTTGAAGAACAGCGTTATCCCGGGTTAAGCATGGAAGATATTAAAATTATGGCTCCTAAAATGATTCTATTATCCTCAGAACCTTACCCTTTTAAACAGCAACATATTGATGAACTTGTAGCGCAATTACCCCAAACCAAAGTGTTGTTGGTAGATGGAGAGATGTTTTCATGGTATGGCAGCAGGTTGGTAAAAGCGGTGCAGTACTTTTTTGATTTTTTGCAAGATGTTAAGGATTAGCGCTTTGAAGATTTTAGCTCAAAAAAGAAAGAATCCAGGGTTAAAATATTTGAAAATAATTTCAATTTATTTTTGGAAATTAAAGCAAAACACTATCTTTGCAATCCGAAATAAATCCTAACTGCGGAAGTGGCGTAATTGGTAGCCGCACCAGACTTAGGATCTGGCGCTTCACGGCGTGGGGGTTCGAGTCCCTTCTTCCGCACAAAAGGTAAACCGTCCCGATTTTATGTCGGGACGGTTTTATTTTAAAAAGACATTTTAAATAATTTATATCGATGTGCGTTTGGGCTTAACTTTATCACCTCAAATCTCATATCTCAATACTCAACTCTAATTGAATAAAATGAACATCACACAGGAGAAAATTGACGATTTAAACGCAGTAGTAAAAATTGCTATCGCACCTGAAGATTACACACCAAGAGTAGATAAAGCTTTAAAAGAGCAGGCAAAAAAAGCTAACCTACCAGGTTTCCGTAAAGGAATGGTACCGGTAGGCCACATTAAAAGAATGTACGGAAAAAGCATTCTTGTTGAAGAGATCAACAACATGTTAAATGAAAACATCGGTAAATATTTAACAGATAACAATGTTGAGATTTTAGGCCAGCCGCTTCCAAAAGTAGAAGACGAAAAAGATTTTAACTGGGATGGTAACGATACTTTTGAATTTGCCTACGAAATAGGGCTTGCGCCTGCGGTAGATATCAATATTACCTCAAAAGATAAATTTACACAATATAACGTTACAGCAGACGAAGAAACTTTGGCAGAACGTATCAAAAACATTCGCAAAAGCTATGGTAAAATGACCAACCCTGAAGCAGCGGCAGAAGGAGATGTGCTGTATGCTGATTTAGCTGAACTGGCAGAAGATGGTTCTGTATTAGAAGGAGGCATTACAAGTACAGGTTCTGTTCGTACAGACCTTGTAAGTGATAAAAAGATTTTAAAATCTTTAATCGGTGCTAAAAAAGATGATGTAATTGAGTTGGATATACAAAAAGCTTATGGTAATGATACAGCAGCAATTGCTAAATTATTAAACATTACCGATGAGCAGGCAGCAGCAGTAAAATCTAAATTTAAAGTTACCGTTAAAAATGTTAACCGTTTAGAAGAAGCAGACCTTAACCAGGAGTTTTTTGATAAATTGTTTGGAGCCGGAGCAGTAACAGATGAAGAAGGCTTTAAGACCAAGATCAAAGAAGAGATCGAGGCCATGTTTAAACAAGATGCTGAGCGTAAATTGCAGAACGACATTTATACACAATATTCTGAGCAAACAAAAATGCAGTTACCAGATGAGTTTTTACGTAAATGGTTAAAAGCTACCAACGAAAAATTATCTGATGCAGAATTAGCAGAAGGCTATAATGACTTTGCTAAGAACTTAAAATGGACTTTGATCGAAAACAAGATCGTTAAAGACAACGATATTAAAATAGAATATAAAGACGTTTTTGAAACTGCCAAACAACGTTTGGATGCACAGTTTAGAATGTACAGTCCACAAGCTTTACCTGAAGATCAGTTGGCACAATACACAACCAATTTCTTACAGGAAAAAGAGAATGTGAACAGAATTTTTGAAGAAGTTAAAGCTTCTAAAGTTTTTGATCACATTAAATCTGTGGTTACTTTAAACGAAAAGGAAATTGCTTATAACAAATTTACAGAATTAGCGTAAAATGGTTGACGTTAGGCGATTAACGTTGCCTAACAGATTAAGTGCTATTTGTAAATTGGCAGATTATCTATCTTTGATAAAGAGCCAATTTAAATTTCCAATTGCTTGAGTTTGGCAATTAGCCATTGCAATAACCGACAAATTGTTAGGTATAGCTGACCGTTTGTCAGAAAATAAAAAATATAGATTTGCAGAGCAGCTCAATGGGGCTGCTCTTAGCATATCCAATAATATAACCGAAGGTTCGGGTTCAAATTCTAACAGAGAATTTGCGCATTACTTAAACATAGCGTACCGATCAGTGTTTGAGAATACAGATATTTTGGTAGCGTTAGAACGTAGAAAGATAATTTCTGACAATGTATTGATTCATTATATAGAAGAATTAGATAAATTGGCACGAAAATTAACGAACCTTAGAAAATATTTACTGAAATAATTTAGCTTTGAGATATACCTAACGCTTATCGCTAAACGCTAAACCAAGAGAACAATCATGGAAATTAACAAAGACGAATTTAGAAAATATGCAGTTAAGCATCACCGCATTAACGGACTAAACGTTGACAGGTTTATTGGTGCCACCAATAATTCACCTAAGTCAATGACCCCATATATCATAGAAGAACGCCAGTTAAATGTTGCACAGATGGACGTTTTCTCACGTTTAATGATGGATCGCATCATTTTCTTGGGAGATGCCGTATACGATCAGAATGCAAATATCATACAGGCACAATTGCTATTCCTGCAATCGGTAGATGCGCACCGTGATATACAGATTTATATCAATTCACCCGGTGGTTCAGTATATGCGGGCTTAGGTATTTATGATACGATGCAATATATTTCACCTGATGTGGCAACCATCTGTACAGGTATGGCCGCTTCAATGGGGGCGGTGCTGTTAGTAGCAGGTGCAAAAGGTAAACGTGCGGCATTACAGCACTCAAGAGTAATGATTCACCAACCATCTGGAGGTGCGCAGGGCGTAGCATCAGATATGGAAATTAACCTACGTGAAATGCTGAAATTGAAAAAAGAATTGTATGATATCATTGCTCAGCATTCCGGACAAAGCTATGACTGGGTAGAGAAATCATCAGACCGCGATTACTGGATGACTTCTGAAGAAGCCAAAACTTTTGGCATGATAGATGAAGTTTTAGGATCTAACAAATAAGAATGCTGAATAAAAGCGTTAATATATTAAAATAATTATATGGCCAGACAGGGAAGAGATTCACATTGCTCTTTTTGCAATACCCCAAAGAACGAGACATTAATGCTGATAGAAGGTTTAGATGCCTTTATATGTGATAAATGCGTAGGTCAGGCCAGTATTTTATTGGCGCAGGAGTTAGGCAATAAAAAAGGTAAAGGTTACGACTCACCAATGGTGTTGTTAAAGCCCGCAGAAATCAAAGCTCATTTAGATCAATATGTAATTGGGCAGGATGATGCAAAAAAAGTGCTTTCGGTTGCGGTTTACAATCACTTTAAAAGGTTGGGACAAAAAGCAGATAAAGATGGTATTGAGATAGAAAAATCCAACATCATGCTGGTGGGTGAAACCGGAACGGGAAAAACCCTTTTGGCTAAAACCATAGCTAAAATTCTGCATGTGCCATTCTGTATTGTAGATGCAACGGTTTTAACAGAAGCCGGGTATGTTGGCGAGGACGTTGAAAGTATTCTTACCCGTTTATTACAAGCTGCAGATTATGATGTAGTATCGGCAGAGCGGGGTATAGTTTACATAGATGAAGTAGATAAAGTTGCACGTAAATCAGATAATCCTTCTATTACAAGAGATGTAAGTGGAGAAGGTGTGCAGCAGGCATTGCTTAAAATATTGGAAGGGACCATTGTAAATGTACCTCCACAAGGGGGGCGTAAGCACCCCGATCAAAAAATGATCGCGGTAAATACCAACAATATTTTATTTATCTGCGGTGGCGCCTTTGATGGTATAGAACGTAAAATTGCCAACCGTTTACGTACAACAGCCGTAGGTTATAAGGTTAAAAAAGACGATGAAGATCTGGATCTTAAAAACCTGTACAAATACATTACCCCTCAGGACCTGAAATCTTTTGGGTTAATTCCTGAGCTGATCGGACGTGTACCGGTGTTAACCCACTTAAACCCCTTGGATAAAACGGCGTTGCGTAATATCCTTACAGAACCTAAAAACTCATTGATACGCCAGTATGTGAAACTGTTTGATTACGAAGGCGTGAAATTAAGCTTTGATGAAGAAGTATTAGATTTTATTGTAGATAAGGCGATGGAATATAAACTTGGCGCCCGCGGTTTGCGGTCTATATGCGAGGCAATCATGTTAGATGCCATGTTTGAAGTGCCATCAGAGGGCGATGTTAAAGATCTGGAGATTAACTTGGCTTATGCAAAAGAGAAATTTGAAAAAGCAGATTTCAAGAAGCTTAAAGCCGCATAAAATAAATGAAAATCCCGACCTTGATCGGGATTTTTTGTATTGAACAATTTTATTAACTTTAAAAGAAAGGAGTATTAAAAACATGAACGAAGAAAAAGACGTAAAGAAACAAAACAAAGACAACAAAGCAACACATGAAGTAGAAACTCCGGTAAAGAAAGGTTTAAAATCTAAAGAGGAAATTGTACGTAACTGGTTGCCCCGTTACACAGGAAGAACGCTCGAAGAATTTGGTAGCTATATCTTGCTGACCAATTTCAGTAAATACGTTTCATTGTTCTCTGAGTGGCATGATAATGCACCTATCTACGGATTAGACAAACCTATGCAAAGCGTTACCGCTAATGGCATAACCATTATCAATTTTGGTATGGGAAGCCCGTTGGCAGCAACAATGATGGATCTTTTAACCGCTATACATCCAAAAGCAGTATTGTTTTTAGGTAAATGCGGGGGATTAAAGAAAAAGAACCAGATAGGAGACCTGATCTTACCGATTGCCGCCATAAGAGGCGAGGGTACTTCTAACGATTATTTACCAGCAGAGGTTCCGGCTCTACCAGCTTTCGCTTTGCAAAAAGCAATTTCAACAACCATCAGAGACCACTCTCGCGATTACTGGACAGGCACATGTTACACCACCAACCGTAGAGTGTGGGAGCACGATAAAGACTTTAAAAAATACTTAAAGAGCTTACGCGCTATGGCTGTAGATATGGAAACAGCAACTATTTTTACTACAGGATTTGCAAATAAAATTCCTACAGGTGCCTTGCTTTTGGTTTCAGACCAGCCCATGATACCGGAAGGTGTAAAAACTGCTGAAAGCGATACTTCTGTAACGGCAAATTATGTAGAAACGCATCTGAGAATAGGTATAGACTCTTTAATGCAGTTAATTAATAACGGGTTAACCGTTAAACACTTGAAGTTTTAGTGTTAATGTTTTCTGAGTGTACTTTATAAAAATATAAAGGGAGCGAAGAATCTAAGTTTTAACTGTAAGGTTATGAACTTAGGTTTTTCCAAAACTCGGGAAAATACTAATCCTGATTATTTTTAGGATAATCAAATAGCAGGAGTTTTCCTGTTCCTCCGCTTACCAATGCCCACTCATCAAAAGGAAATTCAATAACCGCCACGCCACAGGTAGGAATATTGCCAATATGCATATCGGTAAGATAATTAAGCAAATCTGTAAAACCCGGATTATGACCAAATATGGCTATGCGGTCATATTGATTGTCAAATCCGTTGATGATTTTTAATAAGGTTTTTGTATGAGCTTCGTAAACAGAAGAGTTTGTCCGCAATTGATCTGGAGCTATATTCCAACCTGCGGCAAAATATTTAGCAGTAGTTAATGCTCTTAAAGCAGGGCTGCTAACCACCAATTGAGGTATGATGGATTTAGAAACCAGCCTTTGTACCATTTCAGGTGCATTTTTATGCCCTCTTGCATTTAGCGGACGCTCAAAATCCTTAAGGTACTGATTTCCCCAGTCAGATTTGCCATGTCTTATGATAAAAAGTTGTTTAGCCATTTTCTAATTTGCTTTTAATTTTCTGAATAACAACTTCTGGTTCAATGAGATCCATACATGTTTCAACACCGCATAAACAGGGTTTGTTTCCGTAAATAGAATTTGGCCGGTTTGGGTGGTCAATCTGAATACAATCATCCATAGATTGCCCATAACCTAAAAAGCCTGCATAAGGATGGGTAGGGCCCCATATTGACACAACAGGAACACCCATTAACGAGGCCATGTGCATACCCGAAGAATCCATGCTCAGCATTACATCTAAATGCGCAATCAGATTTAATTCTTCTGTTAATGAAAATAAGCCGATGGTATTGTGCACCCGCCCAAATTTATGTTCCCATTGCAAAGCGGTTTCTGCTTCTTTTTTTCCCCCTCCAAAAATAAAGATCTCATATCCAAGTTTGCTTAAAGCTGCAATTACTTCTTCCATCCGGGTTAAAGGATAGACCTTATAAATATGTTGCGCAAAGGGTGCAATACCTATTCGCTTAACGCCGGGTACATCAAACCAATGTTTGGCATTTGGAGGAACAGGTGTTTGCCGGTTTTGTAATTGATGGCTTAGCCTGATCTTAAAATTCAATGCTCTAAAAACATCGGCATAACGTTCTACAGTTGGTTTTAACTGTACCAATTGTTTATGGTTTTGCCGGGTTAAAGCTTTCTTTTCTGCCCGGCCTTTATCTATCCGTTTAATTATGGTTCCCGATAACCTGAAAAAAGCGGATATAACACGACTTCTGATGTTATCATGTAAATCTGCTACCGCATAAGGTTGGTAATGTCTAAGCGCTTTAAACAGCTTGTAAAGACCCCAAAAACCTTTGTGCTCACCTTTAGGGTCTATGGTATGGAAACTTAAGCGATCAATCGTACTGAAAAAAGGCGCAAAGGCTTTTCTGCTAACCATCACAATTTCGATATCCGCGTTCTGTTCAATCAGTTCTTTCAATACCGAAGCTACCATGGCCACATCGCCCATAGCCGAAAAACGCAGAACGATGATTTTTTTTGTCGGCATGTTTAGTTCAATACGGTTAAACTTAAGAATTTTTATTATACAGCACCGGGTTTAAAGTAGGGTCATTGTACATTTTCATTTGCTTGTAAACCTTCATGTATTTTTTTCCTGCTTCAATATCTGCTAAAAGCTCATTTATACTATTAGATAGGTCTGTGCGCTGTGCCAATAACACATCTAATTTTAATTGACATTGAATTTTGTGCGCTTCATCTGCGGTAGGTCTGTTTACTTCTTCCTGCATATGATAGATTTTTAAAGCCAATATAGATAAGCGGTCTAATGCCCAGGCCGGACTTTCTGTATTTACTGTTGCATCGGGTGAGGGTTGTATATGCTGGTATTTATGTAAAAAATAGCTGTCTATATATTCTACCATATCTGTTCTCAACTGATTTTGCGCATCAATCCTTCTTTTCCAGTACAGGCCTTCGCTGGGCTCTATATCAGGGTTTCTCACAACATCTTCCATATGCCACTGTGCGGTATCTATCCAGTTTTTGGCATAAAAAAGGTGTTCTAAACTGTCTTTTGTATAAGGGTTTTCAACAGGATGATCAATCTCGTCAAATTGGTGGTAATCTGTAATGGCCTGGTTAAAAACCTTATTGGCTAATTCACTAATCATGTAACAAAGGTATTTTAAATTTTGGTAAGCAGGATAAACATTTTATAGATTAAGGGTGCTTTTTATGAAAGAAATCACTGATTTCTTTAAGTGTAAAGGCATTTAAACATTTTGTAGCCGTTAAGCCTCCTTTTCGGGCTACATAAATACCAAAATGCATGTCATTGAAACCTTCTTTACGGTGCGCATCTGGATTAACAGAAAGCAGCACGCCTTTTTCTAGTGCATAACGGTGCCAACGCCAGTCTAAATCCAAGCGTAAAGGATTGGCATTGATCTCTATCACTACATTATTTGCTGCACAGGCATCTATAACTTTTTTAAAATCTACATCGTAGCCTTTTCTGCTAAGCAATAAACGTCCGGTAGGGTGGCCTAAAATAGTAGTATAAGGATTTTCTATAGCGGTGATCAATCGTTGTGTAGCTTTTTGTTCATCCATTTTTAACTGACTGTGCACAGATGCCACTACAAAATCAAAAGTTTTTAAAATATCATCGCTGTAATCTAAAGAACCATCGTATAAAATATCGCTTTCTATACCTTTAAATATCTTAAATGGCGCTAATTTCTGGTTAAGCTGATCAATTTGTAGGTGTTGTTCCATTACCCGTTGCTCATTTAAACCGTTGGCATAAAATGCCGATTTTGAGTGATCGCAAATGCCTAAATATTGCAGGTTAAGCTGTTCTTTGCAGAAAACAGCCATTTCTTCTAAGGTGTGTACACCGTCGCTCCAGGTAGAGTGGTTGTGTAAACTGCCTTTTAGATCCTCATAGTTGATCAGTTGAGGCAGTTGGTTAACTTTAGCCAGTTCAACCTCATCAAGCCCTTCGCGTAATTCGGGCTCTACAAAGGCTAAGCCTGCTTTTTGGTAGATTTCAGTTTCGCTTGTATAGTTAGCTTCGCCAGCTAATTTTAAAACTTCTGCAACGTGTTTTTCATTTCCCGTAAGTTTAAAATACTCCAGATAGAAATCCTGTTTTTCAACTACGGTTAGTTCTATATGCAGGCCACTTTCAGTTTGGGTAATAAACTTGTCTTGATCCGGATTAAAAGATAGTGCTTCAAAACTGGCTATGTTATCAAAGATGGTTTCGATATGCTCGCTGCCAATGATCAATTCAAGTTTTTCAATAATTTCGCATTTGCGCCTAAAATCGCCTGCCAGACCCAATAATGAACCATGATCTATATCCTTTAGCCATAAAGCTATATTTTCAAAAAGCTGATCTGCATAGCTTTCAACCTGCGCATAGAGGAATTTGCCGTTGGCAGCCATTCTAAACTCAATGATCTTCCTGATTTCTTCCTGGGTTTTAAGACCAAAGCCCTTGGCTTCTATAAGGCGGTTCTCATTGCATGCATAATAAAGCTCGCCCATATTTTCTATGCCCAGCTCATGCCATATAACGCTTATTTTTTTAGGGCCTATGCCTTTAATACCTAACATTTCAACAATGCCAGCAGGGGTTTGGGCCAAGAGGTTTTCAAGTTCCTGCATGGTTTGCGCCTCTAATAGTTCTATGATCTTGGCAGCCGTACTTTTACCTATGCCATCAATCTTTTCAATTTCTGCTGCGCTTTTGCCGGCAATGGCAAAGGGCAGTTTATCTACTTTAAATGCAGCGTTGGCTACAGATTTAACTTTAAACGGATTTTCATCATGCAATTCCATTAATTGCGATAATAACCGTAGAGTACGTGCTATGGCTTTGTTTTCCATGTGTTATCAATTGAATAATAATGAAAAAACATGACTGAACCTTTATTCCAGTCATGTTTTTAAACACTCATCGTTTTTTAACTATCTGATGTTGATATCGTAATCTATTTTAGCCTGAATACCGTTCATATGTACGGCTTTTTTCATTTGCTGGTAAATGATATAGTTTTCTCCAAATTCCTTTTTCGCGTAATAAGCACTTACATTATCTTTAGCGTTTTGTATCAGCTCTTTTAATGGATCTGTTTTTTCTGGATATTCAACTAATCTATAATCACTTATTTTAGCTTTTTTGGCGGCTGCGGTAATAGCCTCTTTAAAACCAGCTAAACGATCGGCCAAACCTATCCTTACCGCATCGGTTCCAACCCAAACATGGCCACCGCCAATACTGTCAACCTGTGCTTTGGTTTTCTTCCTGCCATTGGCTACACGGGTAATAAAAGTATCGTAAACATGGTTAACATCGTTTTGTATGATAAACCTTTCGCCTGCGGTCATTGGTCTGTTGGTGCTCATGATGTCGGCATATTGCCCGGTCTTAACACCGTCAAAAGTAATTCCCAGTTTATTGTTCAACAAATTTTGAAAGTTAGGAATTACACCAAAAACTCCAATAGAGCCGGTTAAGGTATTAGGTTGCACAAAAATGCTATCTGCAGCACAACCAATGTAATATCCGCCAGATGCGGCAACATCCCCAAATGATGCGATAACCGGTTTTACTTTTTTGCTGAGCTCTACCTCGCGCCAGATCACTTCAGAAGCTAAAGCACTGCCACCCCCCGAATTTACACGCAGAACAATGGCTTTTACTTTATCGTCTAAACGGGCCTTTCTAATGGCCCTTGATATACGTTCTGAACCAATCTGATCCGCATTCCCTTCTCCGCTTACAATATCGCCATGGGCATATATGATGGCGATACGTTGATCAGAAGTAATGTTTGAAGTAGTTAGATTTCTGATGTAATCATTAATTGAAATGGTAGAAATATCTTCTTTTTTGCCTTTACCCGTTATGCTTTTTAATTCAGCTATAACTTCATCTTTATACTTCAAAGCATCTACCATTTTATATTTTAAAGCATCATCCGCTAACCTGATCTTGTAATTATTGGCAATATCAAATAAGCTATCCACACTCATTTTTCTGCTTTCGGCTATGCCAGATAGATAAGTCTGGTACAAACCATTTACATAAGCGGTAACCTGTTGACGGTTGTAATCGCTCATTTTATCGTTAATAAGAGGTTCAACAGCACTTTTGTAATTACCTACTCTTATAATTTGTGCTTCTATACCTAATTTTTCTAACGTGCCTTTAATGAAAGTAATCTGCGAGCTAAAGCCTTTAAATTCTAAAGAACCCTGTGGGTTTAAATACACCTTATCGGCTACCGAAGCCAAATAATAAGCGCCCTGTGTATAAATCTCGCTATAGGCGATAACCGGTTTTTCACTTTTTTTAAAATCGATGATAGCGTTTCTCACTTCGAGCATAGAAGCCATGCCGGCATCAGGAGAGCTTACATTAATATAAACAGCGTCAATATTGTCATCGGTTTTGGCTTTTTTCAAAGCTCTGATCACATCGGCAAAGCCAACGGTGCGTTCTCCATCGCCCACAAAAGGAAGCCCCGAAAGGCTGTTGTCTTTGGTTCGCTCTGTAATAGGTTGATCTAAATTAAGCACCAGTACAGAATTGGCTTTTACGGTTTTTACTTTTTCTGTTCCTAAAGAGGCCAGAAAGCCTACAATTACAACAAAAAACAACACAAATAAAACTACCGAAGAGATGATAATCCCTACTACGGTTGCGAAAACATATTTGAAAAATTCTTTCATGTGCTTTGTAAATATTTATTTTGTAAAGATATAAAATGCTTTGTGTTATGCTAAGTTAAGCAGGCTGATAAAGTAATTTTTTATAAGGTACATATTTTTTTATATACAGCTACAAGAATGCGTGCAGTTACAACCGAAGTATATTTATTGTTGGGAACCAATTTAGGCAACAAAGCAGAAAATTTAGATAAGGCCATACAGCTCATTAAAGAACGTGTAGGTACTGTAAAAGCTATATCAGGTATTTACGAAACGCAGGCCTGGGGTAAGGAAGATCAGCCTGATTTTTATAATCAGGCAGTGCTGGTAGGCACAAAATTATCACCTGCTGAAACATTACAGCAGATCTTGAATATAGAAAAAGAACTGGGAAGGGTAAGAAAGGAGAAGTGGGGCGAACGCAGCATAGATATAGACATTATATTTTACGGGGATCAGATCATTAACGAAATAGATCTTAAAATACCACATCCCGAAATGCAGAAGCGTAAATTTGTGCTGATGCCGCTGAATGAAATTGCAGAAAATTTTGTGCATCCTGTCTTAAATTCAAACATTTGCACTATATTAGCTCAATCTACAGATTCCTTAGAAGTAAAAAAGAAATAAACCGGTATGATCGATCTATCTAAAAGTCAAAGTGATCTGGATTTGTCTTATCTGAAAGAACTTTCAGGAGATAGCCCTGATTTCATGTTAGAAATGTTAGATACATTAGAACTGCAAATTCCACAATATATGGCAGAACTTAGGGGTGCGCTTGATGCGCAGAACTGGGCTGCTGTTTCTAATTTTGCACATAAAATTAAACCTACTTTTTTTTATGTGGGCAGAGAAGACCTTAGAGATTGCATGCAGTTAATAGAGCGTAACGCTAAAGAATTAAAGGAAATTGATACTTTACCTAATTTGGCTAATCAGGTTTTTGATGAGATGAAACAATTGTTTAATCAGGTAGATAAGGCCAAAGAACAGTTAAAACAGCGTATTTAATTCTATTGTATTGCTTTACCCTTAAAGTGTACAAAAGATAAACCGATATAGATTATCAATATTAACGGGAAAGCTGCAAACCGCAAGGTGATTAATAAAGCAGCTGATAGGATCAGGAAAATAAACTTGATCTTATTTTCGGCCCAGCTTAAGCCATTAAATTTTAAAGAAAATATCCTGATTTCGCTTACCAGCAGGTAGCTGCACATCAATGTAATGGCGATTAACACAAGCCAGTTGGCTATTAGTTGCGGAAATAACTCGGCTACGTAAGGTAACGATATGATGAATAAGGTATTCATAGGTGTATTTAAACCTATAAAATCTACTGTTTGTCTTTCATCAATATTAAATTTAGCTAAACGCAAGGCAGAAAATACGGTAATCAAAAAGCCCAGATAGGGTAGATAGGTATATGGCGCATCGCTGAGTTTGAGCAGCTGGAACATGATTACGCCGGGTAAAAAACCAAAACTTACCATATCGGCCAAAGAATCCAGTTCTTTGCCAATGATACTTTTAACGTTTAATGCCCTGGCACTTAACCCGTCAAAAAAATCAAAGATACCTGATAGGATTACAAAAAGAGTGGCGGTTTTAAAATCGCCATTAAAAGCAAAAACCACACCTATGCATCCCGAAAAAAGGTTTGCACAGGTGATGGCGTTTGGAATATGTTTTTTCATTTATGCTGTTTGCTTTAAATTCTATGAGATACAAAAGTGCATCGGTCATAAAATTTTTAACCGTTCATGCCCATTAAAAACTCTTCGTTGGTTTTGGTGCCTTTAATCTGAGCTTGTACAAGTTCCATGGCTTCCTGGCTGTTCATATCGGCCAGGTGATTGCGCAGTACCCATGTACGTTGCAGGGTTTCCTTATCCAGTAACAGGTCGTCTCTACGTGTACTTGATGCCGTGATATCAATAGCAGGGAATATGCGTTTGTTAGAAAGTTTTCTGTCCAGCTGGAGCTCCATATTACCGGTACCTTTAAACTCTTCAAAAATAACCTCATCCATTTTAGAACCGGTTTCGGTTAAAGCTGTAGCGAGTATGGTTAAAGATCCACCTTTTTCTATGTTACGGGCTGCACCAAAAAAGCGTTTAGGTTTATGCAGCGCGTTGGCATCAACACCGCCTGATAAGATCTTACCAGAGGCCGGGGCGGTTGTATTATAAGCACGTGCCAAACGGGTAATTGAATCTAACAAGATGACTACATCATGTCCGCATTCAACCAGGCGTTTAGATTTTTCAAGTACAATATTGGCAATTTTTACATGGCGTTCTGCAGGTTCATCAAAAGTAGAAGAAATTACTTCTGCTCTTACACTACGGGCCATATCTGTTACCTCCTCAGGTCGTTCATCAATTAAAAGGATGATCAGGTAAACCTCAGGGTGGTTTTTTGCGATAGCGTTAGCCACCTCTTTCAGTAAATTGGTTTTACCTGTTTTGGGCTGTGCAACAATTAAACCACGCTGTCCTTTACCAATAGGGGTAAAAAGGTCCATGATACGTGTTGAGTAATTGGTGAAATCAGTAAATAGATTTAGCTTTTCTGTAGGGAAAAGAGGAGTAAGATAATCAAAAGGAACGCGGTCGCGAACATCAGCAGGAACTCTTCCGTTAATGCTGATTACTTTAACCAGAGGAAAATATTTTTCACCTTCTTTTGGCGGGCGTATGCTGCCATTTACCGTATCACCGGTTTTTAAACCAAAAAGTTTGATCTGTGATTGCGATACATAAATATCATCTGGAGAAGATAGGTAATTGTAATCGGCCGAGCGAAGAAAACCGTAGCCATCGGGCATGATTTCTAAAACCCCCTCATTGGTAATGGTATTCTCGAAATCTAGGTTAGAATAACTGTTTTCGTTATGTTTATGACCTGCATTGCTGCTGGCATTGCCATTCTGGTTTGGGTTATTGCCTTTGTTAGGTTTGGCTTCTTCTCTTTTTTCGCTATGCTGCGGTTTACTTTCTTTAACCACGTTTTCATCAAGGATAATGATTTCTTCATTGTTTTGCCTGATGATATTTTTATCAGCCGATATCCGCTCTCTTTTAGGTTTATTTAGTTTATCAGCTATGCTTTCCAGTTTTTCAGGATTTTCGCCCATTGCAAGTGTAATCGGGTCAAATTCGGTAACTGGTTCGGTATGGCTTAGCTGATCGTCATCAAAAAGAGTAGGCTTTTGGGTTTTTATATCTGTTTTTTGTTCGGCCTCTTCTTTGGCTTCTTTGTTATCTTTTGATATCCTTGCCCTTTTTTTAACCGGTTTATCTTCTGTGGCAACCGGTGCAACAGGGGTGTTTTGAGCTGGTTCAGGGGTAGATTCCTGTTTTTTAAGGATCTCTTCTATGAGCTCATTTTTACGCAAGTCTCCCGCGTTTTCAATACCATTTAACTTTGCTAACTCACGCAGCTCGGCGATAAGTTTTTCTGATAGTTCTGTTTTATTAAACATCTATATTTTGTAGAGAAATTTTTTTAGGGTTTATCAAATTATACAACCGAAAAATGAATTATAAACATTTCAAGAAACAGTTTTGATAAGATTTTTCTGTAGATACTCAGATAAACGTTAAGGAATTATGGCACAATTCTATGCAATTGTAACAAAAACTGCAAGAAAAAAATAAAAAATATTTTAAAATTAAATTTAATGATACATTAAAGATACAAAAAAACGCTGTAAAATTGGCATCTTTGCACAAAATTTAAAGCAGATACACATGAACATAGCACAGCTTTTTGAACAGATACAACAAAAAAAATCGTTTTTATGTATAGGGCTTGATCCGGTAATGGATAAACTGCCCAAGCATTTATTGAAATACGAAGACCCGGTATTTGAGTTCAATAAGCAGATTATTGACGCTACGCATGATCTGTGTGTTGCTTATAAACCTAACACGGCTTTTTATGAAAGTAGGGGCGTAAAAGGATGGCACACGCTGGTAAAAACCTGGCAACATTTTCCGGAGCATATTTTTACCATTGCCGATGCAAAAAGGGGCGATATTGGTAATACATCGGCTATGTACGCAGAAGCTTTCTTTAATCGCGAAAGTTCCGATATGAGCTTTGATTCTATTACTGTAGCGCCTTATATGGGTAAAGATTCGGTTTCTCCGTTTTTAAACCATCCAAATAAATGGGTAATCTTACTGGCTTTAACTTCAAACCAAGGCAGTGAAGATTTTCAGGTGAAAAACCTTGGAGATAAAAAGCTGTATGAGCAGGTGATCTTGAGTTCGCAACAGTGGGCTGATGTTAACCAATTGATGTACGTGGTTGGTGCAACCAAGGCCGATGAATTTAAACACATACGCAGCCTGGCTCCGGATCATTTCTTATTGGTTCCGGGTGTGGGGGCGCAAGGAGGTAGTTTAAGCGCTGTTTGCCAATACGGATTGAACAAACATTGCGGCTTATTGGTAAATTCGGCCAGAAACATTATCTACGCAGGTAATGGTGAAGATTTTGCCGAGAAAGCCCGTGCAGCGGCTTTAGAATTACAGCAGGAAATGGAGCAGATCTTAAAAGGCGCAAACCTGATATGAGCGAGGCTAAAGATCTGAAACTGATTGCGGCGCTTTTTGCGGTAGCCATAGTGTGGGGTACCACCTATCTGGGCATACGTGTAGCCGTACATACCATACCACCCTGGTTTGTGGCAGGTTTACGCCAATTAATGGCTTCGGGTATATTGCTTACTATTTTATTGTATAAAAGGAAGTTGAAATGGATAGGATGGGGGCATTTAGGCCGACAGGTTATTCTGTCCAGTTTAATGATTGTAATGGCCAATGGCCTTACAACGGTAGCAGAACAGACCATACCCAGCGGTTTAACTTCTCTGCTCAATGCCTTATCGCCAATTGTGGTGTTTTTAGGTAGCATTCTTGCAGGCTTGCAAAAACCTAATTTAAAAGGTTTCATAGGGGTTGGCGTAGGTTTTAGCGGGGTGACTTTTATTTTTAGGGATGGTTTTACGGCCTTATTGGAGCCAAGCTATAAAATAGGCATATTTTTTCTTGCATTAGCTATTTTAGGTTGGGCCTGTGGTACCATTTATGCCAAAAAATATGCACATAAAAGCCAGGATATTTATCTGGATCTGTTCTATCAGTTCCTTTTTTCGGCAATAGTGCAATTGATTTTCGCTTTTGTTTTTTCAAAAGAGATCGAACCGCATCAATGGAGCCTGGCAAGTATGGTGGCGGTTGCTTATTTAGGTGTTTTTGGTTCTATAGTAGGTTATTTCTGTTACAACTACGCATTAAAGAGGGTAAGTGCTATACAGGTGTCTATTCTTTCTTACTTTAATACAGTTATCGCCATATTCTTGGGGTGGCTGATCTTAGATGAAAAAATTACGGTTGATCTGCTGATTGCCACGGTGCTGATTATATTAGGTGTATTTATTGTCAACTATAAAAAAAGAGAAGTTTTAAAAACAACCCACTGATTTGGTTTTTTAGCAAACTTCTTGAAATGAGAAAAATTTGCTAAATTCAATCATGAACCTCTCAGAAGATTTTTTGCACTTTGTATGGCAGTTTAGGCTATATGCTGCCGAAAACTTGCAAACCTGTTGTGAACAATCTTTGCGCGTATTGCAAAGTGGTTTGCCCAATAAAAATGCCGGGCCCGATTTTATGAACGCAAAGCTCATTGTTGGCGAAACCACCTGGGCAGGCAATATAGAAATTCACATCAGATCTTCAGATTGGTACGAACATAAACATCATTTAGATAAGGCATATGACAATGTAATCTTGCATGTGGTTTATTTTGATGATCAACCCGTAAAGCGTACAGATGGTACGCTGATCCCAACGCTTGAACTGCATCAACTTATTGAACCAGATTTATTGCTAAGGTACGCGGCTTTACTGGAAAACATGAACGATTTCCCTTGTCAGCCGCAGATAGGTGATATTGATCCTTTTGTGATAGAAGGTTTTCTATCCAGAACTTTAGTTGAACGTTTAATTGCCAGATCAGGAGAAGTATTTCATAAACTGGAAAGCTTAAAAGGAAACTGGGATGAGACCTTTTACCAGTTTCTGGCCAAGAGTTTTGGCTTTAAGATAAACGCCCTGCCCATGGAGATGCTTGCACAAAGTTTGCCGCAACAACTTTTTGCCAAACATAAAAATCAGCCTTTTCAGATTGAGGCCCTTTTGTTTGGGCAAGCCGGATTTTTAGCGCAGCCGTTTAAAGAAGAATATCCCAGCGCTTTAAAAAAGGAATATGCCTATTTAAAGCAGAAATACCAATTAAATCCTATAGAGCCTTCTGTATGGAAGTTTATGCGTATGCGCCCTCAAAATTTTCCAACTTTGAGGTTGGCGCAATTTGCTGCTCTGGTGGTTAAATCTAATCATTTGTTTGCTAAGGTACTGGCCGCTAAAGATCACGGCGAACTGATCGGATTGTTTGAAGATCTGCCCGTAAATCCATTTTGGAACACGCATTATCATTTCAATAAAGCAACTCCAAAGGCAGAACTGCAATTGGGCCGAGAAAGTATCCATAATTTGCTGATCAATACCGTAAGTGTTTTTTTGTTTGCTTATGGCAAAGCCATGCAATTGCAGAATTACCAGACCCGGGCCTTAAAATTGCTCGAAAACATAAGCGCCGAAAAAAATGCAGTGGTTAAATTATACGCAAATGCGAAAGTTAACGTTAAGAACGCGTACCACTCGCAAGCTATACTGCAATTGAAAAAAAATTACTGCAATGAAAAAAAATGCTTAAATTGTGGTATCGGAATTAAAATACTAAAGCATTAAAATGTTCCAACGTATCGTTACTTTTTTTGAGAAAAGGAGTTTTGGCGTATCTGAATACTTAGCGGGAAAGTTAAATATGAGTACGGCTAAAGTGCGTCTTTTTTTTATCTACTCTTCGTTTCTGGCAGTTGGTTTTCCTATTTTGTTTTATATCCTGGCCGCCATTGTGTTAGATATTAGGCGTTATATGAAACGGATCAGGTTAAAAATTTGGGAATAGGTTGGGGTTTCGTCTTTCGCTATTCGTTACTCGCTGTTCGTCTTTCGTACTTCTGACATCCGACCTCGGTCTTTGGTCTTTTGACTCCCAACTTCCCGACTTTACACGTCACGCTGAAATTTGTTCAGCATCTAACTTCATAATTAGTATGTTTTTCACTCATTGCCGTTGGGCTAGTCCTTTCTCCTTGATGAGAAAGTACCAAAGAATCAAGGCTGTATTGCCTTCCTTGCATCACAGGGGCAAAACTCTCAGGGCGAAATCAGTAGGCCCTGCCTTTGCGCAAAGCCTTAGCTCTGGGGCTGATTGATTTCTTATTTGTGCTGGTTTATGGGGTAGTGCAAAAGTTTTACCATGTGCTACCGCGGAATCCAATAAGGCCATTGGGTGCAGGGTATGGGGTGATTGGTCGTTGTTCGTTTGTCGTTTATTCGTCTTTCGCTATTCGTTACTCGTTGTTCGTTTTTCGGTCTTTGGACTCCTAACTTCGGACTTCCGGACTCTCAACTAATCATCATCCCTTAAAATCTCAGCAATCTCTTTAAAACCTTTTTCGGCAGCCAGATCAGCAGGGAGCTTGCCATCGTCGGTACGTAAAGTTACTTCTGCCCCTTTTTCTAATAAGGCAATGATCATTTCAATATTACCGTGCTGCGCGGCAAAATGCAGAGGGGCAATGCCCAATTTCTGGCATACATTGGGGTAGGCACCTGCATTTAACAAGGCTGTAGCTAAACCATAATTGTTGTTGTTTACGGCCGAGTGCAGGGGAAAAACATGGTAACCATTTTTACTGGCCAGGTTTACTTCTGCTCCTTTAAGCAACAAGAACTTTGCAATCTCTTCATGGTCAAAATAGCAAGCCAGGCCCAGAGGGGTAAAACCATCTACAGAATAAGCATTGATCAGTTCAGGGTTTTTAAATACCAGTAGCGTAACATCATCAAACTTGCCAATGGCACAGGCATCGAACAAACTTAAATTAGGCATAAACTCTGCGATTACTAAGGCTATATCCGTTTTTTTGTAATAGCAGGCCAGCATTAAGGGCGAGGTATGATGAGAGGTTTCTTTTACTGCAAGTTCTGGCGTTTGGCTTAATAACGCAATAATATCTTCGGTTTGCCCGTTTTCAATTAAGCTTTCCAGAGGAGAAGTACTCATTTCTTGGTTCGTGGTTTTGGTTCTAAAGTAAAATAACGAAATAAAAAAGGAATATTAAAAACAAAATCAATGTGAAAATAAAAAACAAACGCATTGAATAGGCGGTACACAAACTATTTTCATCCATTTTTTATTAATTTGTTGGTATAAAATAGGTAAGCCAATTAAGGTGAGGTAGTGATAAAATATAGGCCTAAGATGATGGTAAATGAGCAAATTATTGCTATCCGCATCAGCCAATGCCGGTTTTAGCAGAACGGAGGGGACAGGCCCGAGCTATCGTGAAAGTAAACATAGACCCTGACCACAAAGTAGCTACAAGACCTTAAAGAAAATAAATAAAGACTTGTAAAATGAATTTACTCCGTAGCTTTCCGCTTTGCTCCAAGTCAGGGTAACGGCAAGTAAAAAGCTTGATTGAAATTTAAACAGTTTCTAAAATGAACTCATGTTAATTAGCAAAACAGCATAAACAAACCAGCATATCTTTTTTATATTTGTTGATTATTAATTTTTAATCTTTACGATGTCGTTAAGAGGAAATCAATTTAGAGCCAATTCTTTTAAGCAAAATACCGAATCACCTAAAAATGGCGATAAAGGCAAACCCGGTAAGGTACATAAAACACGAGCAGAGATTCTACCGCGTTTTGATCTGGCCGATGGAAGGTTTGTAAAAATCATAGGTCTGCTTTTTATCATTATTTCTTTATACTTTTTAATTGCTTTTACATCCTATTTATTTACCTGGCAGGAAGATCAGAGCTATGTAATTGATGCCAATGGTGGGTGGAGTAATCTGTTTAAAACAGCGGAGGAATTAAAAACCAGTGGTGTCAATGATCCGGTTGTACAAAACTGGCTCGGTAAAATAGGGGCTCTGCTCTCGCATCAATTTATTTATAAATGGTTTGGAGTAGCTTCTTTCTTATTTGTTTTTGTTTTTTTTGTAATAGGCTACAGACTACTTTTTAAAGTAAAGATTTTCGCGGTAGAAAAAACATTAGGATACAGTTTTTTTTTCCTGCTGTTTATTTCACTGGCTTTTGGTTTCGGACATGCCTTTTTTGCCAAAACCCCACATTTTTTAGAAGGAGAGTTTGGCTACTGGTCTAATCAGCTGCTTACAGCTCAAATAGGGCAGGCAGGGGTTGGTGGCCTGCTGATTTTTTTAGGGCTTACCATTCTCATTATTGCCTATAACATAGACTTTAAGTTACCGCACAGAGCACCTAAGCCAGAACCTTTGTCTCCTGGTTTTGAACCCGAAGTACCTGAAAATATTTCTTTATTTGAGGAAGAAAAGTCTGAACCTGTTGAGTTTAGCTTGAACGATCGTTATGCGGCAAATAAGCAAAAACAAGATCAGAACATTATTTTAACACCAAATCGTTTTGATCAGAAACAAGAAACAGAAGATATACCTCCTGTAGTGACGGCACCTTTGACAGCTAACGTAATCTTAACGCCAGATGTAACCCCAGCTGCTCCTTCTAAACCGGTGGTAGAAGTTGGGAACATGGAAGTGGTACAGCCTAATCCGGAACCTGCGTTTACGGTAGAAAAAACAGAAGAAGAGGTAAAAGCCAATGAACTGGTAGAACAGTTTGGAAATTATGACCCTACATTAGATTTATCCAACTATAAATACCCGCATTTAGACTTGTTAGAAAATTACGGATCCAATAAGATATCTGTAAATGCGGACGAACTGGAAGCCAATAAGAATAAGATTGTAGAAACCCTTAACCATTACAATATTGAAATTGATAAGATTAAGGCAACCATTGGCCCTACGGTAACTTTATATGAGATCATACCCGCACCGGGCGTACGTATTTCTAAGATCAAAAATTTAGAAGATGACATCGCATTAAGTTTGGCAGCTTTGGGTATCCGTATCATAGCACCTATGCCGGGTAAGGGAACCATTGGTATAGAAGTACCCAATTCGCATCCCGAAATGGTGGCCATGCGCAGTGTACTGGCTACAGAGAAATTTCAGCAGAACAACATGGATCTGCCTATCGCTTTAGGTAAAACCATTAGCAATGAGGTATATATCGCCGATCTGGCTAAAATGCCCCATTTACTGGTAGCGGGTGCAACCGGGCAAGGTAAATCGGTAGGGATCAACTCTATATTGGTTTCTTTATTGTACAAAAAGCACCCTTCGCAATTGAAATTTGTACTGGTAGATCCTAAAAAGGTAGAATTAACCCTGTTCAATAAAATAGAACGTCACTTTTTGGCAAAACTACCGGGCGGTGATGACGCCATTATTACCGATACCAAGAAAGTGATCAATACGCTTAATTCTTTGTGTATAGAAATGGATCAGCGTTATGATCTGTTAAAAGATGCGCAGGTAAGAAATTTAAGAGAGTACAACGATAAATTTATTAAACGCAAGCTCAACCCTAATAACGGACACCGTTTTCTGCCTTACATTGTTTTGGTGGTAGATGAGTTTGCCGATCTGATCATGACCGCGGGCAAAGAGGTTGAAACCCCTATTGCACGCTTAGCGCAGCTGGCACGTGCTATCGGTATCCATTTGGTACTGGCTACGCAAAGGCCTTCTGTAAACGTAATTACAGGTACAATTAAAGCCAATTTCCCTGCCAGGTTAGCATTTAGAGTGCTGAGTAAGATTGATTCGCGTACCATTTTAGATACAGGTGGTGCAGATCAGTTAATAGGAAGAGGCGATATGCTGCTGGCCAGTGGCAGTGACTTGATCAGGCTACAATGTGCTTTTGTCGACACGCCTGAAGTAGACCGTATTTCTGAATTTATAGGTCAGCAGAGAGGTTACCCAGATGCCTACTTGTTACCAGAATACATAGACGAAAGTAGCGAAGGATCGATGAAAGAATTTGATCCTGATGATCGGGATCCGTTGTTTGAAGAAGCTGCGCAACTCATTGTGAACCACCAGCAAGGCTCAACTTCTTTGATACAACGTAAAATGAAATTAGGCTATAACCGTGCCGGCAGGATCATAGATCAGTTAGAAGCTGCGGGTGTGGTTGGCCCTTTTGAAGGAAGTAAGGCAAGGGAAGTTTTAATTCCCGATCTGTACGCTTTGGAACAATTCTTGAATAACCTTAACAATAAGTAATTTTTAACACGAAAAAACACAACATGAAAAGAATAATAACTGCTCTTACTTTTATAGCTATCAGTTGCTTAAGTATAAATGTTTTTGCACAGAAAGATCCGGCAGCAAGTGCCATTTTAACCAAGGTTAGTCAGAAATACCGTTCACTAAAATCAATAAAAGCTAATTTTTCTTTAACATTGAATGCGGCAAATGGTAAAGTAATGGATGTAAAAAACGGTGTGCTGTATGCCATACCGGGTACCAATAAATTTAAGGTAGATCTGGGCGATCAGCAGATCATGAGCGATGGTAAGACACAGTGGACGTACATTAAATCATCTAATGAAGTTCAGGTATCTAACGTTGATCCAGGCAGCGATGCGATTAACCCTTCTAAATTGTTTACCATTTACGAAAAAGGCTTTAAGTACATCTATGCTGGTGATACCAAATCAAAATCGGGTAATTTATCTACCATTGAGCTAACTCCGGAAAAGAACGATGCCAAGATCTTTAAGATCAAATTGTACATTAAAAAAAGCAATGATATTGCAAAAGCAGAAATGTTTGAGAAAAGCGGGGTGCGTTACACGTATAACGTAAGCTCTTCTGAATTGAACAAACCCATCTCAAATGATATGTTCACCTTTGATACCAAAAAATACAAAGGCGTTGAAGTAGTTGATCTACGCTAAAACAAGCAAGAGGTAGCCTTAAGAGTATTGATATCCGTCATTCTGAACTTGTTTCAGAATCTAAAATATTTAGTCGTATTCTACAGAGAGACCCTGAAATGAATTCAGGGTGACGGTCGTTTGATTGGAGGGTGACGATTGATTTATTGGGGATTGACAACCAACACTTTTGAGGCTTCCGTTTTTTATTTGCTCATTATTTTATAATATTGTTTTTTACTTCAAGTAAAAGCAATATCTGGCTAAATCCTTTATATTGTTCATTTAGACGAATAGCATTTTGAAAGTTACTTTTTTAGGCACAGGCACATCACAGGGCGTTCCGGTAATCGGATGCGATTGCGAGGTATGCAGGTCTGAAAATAAATTAGACAAAAGGCTAAGAGTATCTGCGCTGATTGAAACTAAGGATAAACGTATGGTTATTGACAGCGGCCCAGACTTTAGGTACCAGATGCTCAGAGCCAAAGTTAACGATCTGGACGCGATTTTATTTACGCATGAACATAAAGATCATGTAGCCGGGCTAGACGATATCAGACCTTTTAACTACCTGCGCAAAAAGGTAATTGATGTTTATGCTACCCAAAGAGTGCAACAGGCTTTAAAAAGAGAATTCTCTTATATCTTTTCAGATACGATTTATCCCGGTATCCCACAAATTAACCTGCATACCATAGATAAAGACCCCTTTTATGTGGGTGTAAATAAGGTTATCCCCATAGAGGTGATGCATTACAAGCTCCCGGTACTGGGGTTCAGGTTAGGCGGCTTTACTTACATTACCGATGCCAAAACCATTGAAGACGCAGAAATTGAGAAGATCAAAGGCTCTAAAATAGTCGTACTAAATGCTTTGCAGAAAGATTCGCATATCTCTCATTTTACCTTGGATGAGGCCGTGAGCATGGCCCGAAAAATAGGGGCGGAAATGACTTATCTTACGCACATCAGCCATAATATGGGTTTGCATATGGCAATAGAAAAAGAACTCCCTGCCAACATTAGATTGGCCTATGATGGGCTTTCTTTTGAATGTTAAGCTTGTCCTTGTTACATTGAACCTATCCCTGTCACATTGAACCTATCCTTGTCACATTGAGCTTGTCGAAATGTATTAATTCGCTTAAGCATTCGGTGTCAGGCTGTCCCGATAGCGATCGGGATTGTCGAAACCCTTTCTTTGACAGCAAAATATAGCGTTAATCATCAGAATAATCTAATCTATTCAGATTTAAAAAAACACACTACCACAATAAGTACTCATGGCAATAGCCTGTCTGTCTTCGGCAATAAAAGCAATCCAAACATGAAAAGTTTTTCCCTGATCTGATTCAGAAAGCTTAATGCTTTCATGTTCTCTTGATCTTTTGGCCCCACTGGTTTCATAGTGGGCAATGCCATCTTCTACATTATAAACCATGAGCATCACCTGATCATGCGCCCTCATATAGTCGCCCGCTGTATTGTTTGTCCAGCTAAAATGTACACCCACGTCATCTACCTTTAATCGCACACCCGTTGCTCCCGGCAAACTCCATAGGTTAAACATACTTTAGCGTAATCTATTTCGCCATTTGCCTGTTGCGCATTTAACATGTTGTAAGATTTGGCTACGTTGTGGGCGCTCATCATCCGCTTCTTAGATTCCATATTAAAACCTATCCGCACAAAACCCACAATAGGCTTAAGAAACTGTTGCATAAGGCTAAATTTTGATCTGCACGCATTTTGACGGGCACTGCCTATTTTGTTCTTTAAAGAAGGTGTACGCTTAGCTCTGATTACCCATTTGCCATACAGATAGTACCCGCTTACTATACCTACTGTTCCGGTAAATCCGCCGTTTATTCCGTCTTTGATAACCGCCATAATGTTTGTGTTTAGCTACATTAAGATAGCAACTTACTGATTAAAAAGCAAATAAGCTGTATTTAATAGGGATGTTATTCGGGTTTTACTCGGATAGATTTGTCATAAGTCCGACTAAAGTCCGTTTTAAATCTGTCTAAAATCCGTCATAACTAACTTAATGTGTACTTTCATCTACAGCACAGCTAATAGATGTTGCTGTATGGTTTTTATAATATGCTTGTGGGCTAATCTGCTCAATGAATAGGGAAGGAAAATCCTAAAATAATTCAGGAATTTGCTATGAGCTGTAGCGTTAATTTATACATTTGCAGCATTATACCCGGATGGCGATCCCGATAGCTATCGGGATGGTGGACACACTATTTGAGAGGTGTTGACACTGGCGCGGCTTTCTTTAATTTTTCATTATGGCCTCTGTTTATATTCTATATTCAAAAACCTTAGACCGTTTTTATATTGGGAGTTGTGCTGAATTTTCGTTTCGATTGCAACAGCACTTGAACAAGGACTTTATGAATAGTTTTACGGCGAAAGCAAACGATTGGGATGTTTTCTATACGATTGAAAATCTTGGTTACCAGCAAGCCAGATTGATTGAAGCGCATATTAAGAGGATGAAGAGCAAGATTTACCTAAGGAATTTAAAGGACTATCCTCAAATGACAGCTAAACTGATAGAAAAAACAATTTAACAAGCCAATTTTTTCAAATCAAATGATATCTTTGCACCATTAAGATACCCGGGTGGCGAAATTGGTAGACGCACCATCTTGAGGGGGTGGCGCTGGCAACGGCGTGGCAGTTCGAATCTGCTTCCGGGTACTTTTAAGAATTCGGGACGGGCAACCGTCCTTTTTTTGTTTTAAATCATTCTAACTTGCTGCTAAGTTATAGATAAGTTGAACAGCTTCTTTCGGTTTAGTGATTCGAAAAACATTATTTTCAAACACCATTTTTTTGCATATTGAATCAGTTATTTCTGCTTGATTACATATCGGGGCATTTGGAAATAAATTGCCAATAGAGCTGGATAAACTTATTGCAAAGCAACATAACTTTTTAAACCAACAGAATAAACGTATTGAAGAACTTGAAAACAACGAAAGAATAACAAACTTAATTTGTATCACAATGAAAAAACTTATTACAACTGCACTGGCAACAATGGTTGCTGTTTATGGATATGCACAAAATACATATCCTTTTCCACAGATTGGGAATATTGGTATAGGAACAACAAATCCCCAAAGCTCACTTGATGTAGCTGGAGAAATAAGATCAACTAACGTCGGCTCAAACCTTTATTGGGCTTATATGAAAGCTAATTGGGCTGAAAATAATGGGTTTGAATTAGGATTGAGTGGACACAAGATTTTAACAAGCGATAATTATTATTATGGTTCAGTATTAAATTTTTGGACCGCAGACACCAAGAAAATGACTATTAATGCAAATGGGAATGTGGGGATTGGAACGACAACCCCAAGCGCCAAGCAGGAAATATTTCTAGCGGATGGAGGGTTAAATCAATTTAGACTTAGTACTGGATTTACCGGGGGCAACTACATAGATATAAATCCTTTTATAAAAAATGTGAATAACGGAGGATTTTCTATCTCCCAAAATGGAAGTGTCAGATTTGTAATTGATAATTCGGGGAATGGAAACGTAGGTATAGGAACAACAACACCAGATTCAAAACTTACTGTAGCTGGTAAGATTCACTCTCAAGAAGTAAAAGTAAGCATAGCTGCCGGTGCAGATTTCGTATTCCAAAAAGATTATAAACTTACTCCTCTTGCAGATGTAGCAGCATTTATTTCAACTAACAAACACCTCCCGCAAATAGCTTCAGCCGATGAAATGAAAAGAAATGGCTTAGAATTGGGAGAAATGAATATAAAATTACTTCAAAAAATTGAGGAGCTGACTCTTTACTTGATTGAGATTAAGGAAGAATTAAATGCATTGAAAATTCAGAATAGTAAGTCTCAGCCAGTAGTAAAATCCCCCACAATAAATTAATTTTTGTAACCATTAAATAGTTTTTAAATTTTAGCCACGGAGCATCTTACTATAATTTAAAAATTAAAACTACAATTTTTCACATTTGTCAACTTTTTTGTTCTAATATAATCTGGTCAAGGTCTCCTTTGATGAAAAAATGAAAAATTTTCATACTCTTTTTAATATGAATCCTTTTCGTTCCAAATCCTCAATTATGGGTTCAATAAGAGATAAAAAACGTTTTAAATTTTCAAAGTACTCCTGCTGATCGGTACAAAGCCGAAGTTAAAACTAACTTCGGCTTTGTTGCTTTACAACTTTTTGTTGAGCACTATGGTTTTGCATACGTGCGCCAGCGAGGGGGAGTTTGAGAAAAAATGATAATTACTAACCTTTGTAGCTGCGTTGAGATAAACTGGCATATCAGGTGCCGGCGCTGTTCTAAACCATTCTTACTAATTCATCCATTGACATGGTGCTAAGGTAAAAAAGCCCTTAACAAGGAACTTAAATAATAACTAGTTTGGCATAACACCTGGACCACCCGGTGGGTCATTTACAGGATTTATACCTTGTATAGTTTGTGTGAATGCCGTAATCGCTGATAGATAATAAATTTGTTCATCACCATTTATGGCGTTAAAATATCCATCCATTAGTGCATTATAATAGTAATCATAAAGACCACTTTCGTAAGCATAGGCAGCGACCACCTGGTTATATATAATCGTTGTTACATCTCCAGGATCAGCTATCATAAATTTTCGGATTTGTTTATAGGTTCCATCAGTTTGTAGAACGGGTTCTGGATTAGAGCTAAATCTAATCATACGAAATGTTGCTCTAGGGGGTACATTTGGAATTACAAATGTGTTTTTCACATAATTACCAAGATCGTAACCTGCTAGATAGCCCAACCTTTCAGGCGTGTTATCATTTTGAGCGGAAGCATCTGTGAAAAGCGAAACACTCACGAATAGAAGTAAAAATATTCTTTTCATAATAAACTGGTTTTAAAAATTTCTTCAATTTAACTAAAGAAAAGCAAAAAAATAAGTGTGCAAAAAAGTCACAAATTAAAGGTAGCTTTTACTTACTTATTTAGCCATAAAAGTGTCTCAGCTATTTGTTTTGTCTCGGAAGTCGAATATATTGGTTTAAAATAACTCACGTAATTAATAAGTTCGTTGATTGTTAGGATTTTCACATATTGAAATTCTTCTTTAGGTCTTGTATTGGTCAAAACAATTAAATTTCTGATTGATATTTTTTTGTCTCCCCAATGATGACTGTCTAAGCGCAATTGATAATTACTGTTAGTGTTATTTAGTAAGTAAAATAATGCGAAACTTGTTCTTTTAATTTGTTTAACAGGTGAGCGCAAGTTTAAGCTTTCCATTGATTTCTCACTCCAGTTTTTTGTTTCAATAATGAATATTCCTGAAGGACCTACAAGTATATGGTCAATCTGTACAGATTTTATGTAGTCGTTTTCTTGTCTATTATAAATTGCTGGAGAAAACGATGTTGCAAAATCATTAATTAGATAATAATCGTCACTTAGATTCTCGAGTGTCTTGACCACTTGTTGCTCCCCTAAAGCACCATAGATATAGTTGTTAAGCCCATCTAAAATTGTTTTTTTTCTTTCAAGTTGAAACAGCTCGGTAGATGCGCTTTTCTTTACGGCTTCATTGAATTTTGAATTAATAAATTGATTACGATTGTTTTTAATTTGATATTCTTGAAGAAGATTGGTAACAGAAAACTCTATTTCGCTTTCGAAAGAGAGCTCTTTATGTTTAATTTTTCTAATATAGTCCCAGTTTTTTAAGCTTTTCTTTACTGTTTGAAAAATATTTTTTGGAATACTCTTTTCTGAAATTTCAAGCTCAGATTTTAACTTGTCAATTTCACTCAAAAATAACTGACGTGATTGTTCCCGTTTTGTTTCTATTGATGTTTTTAAAATCGGCAAGTCAACCTCAAGGTTCTCTTTTTCTTGCTTAATCAAGTCTTCGTGATGAAAAATTAGATTTTGTCTAGAAGCAGGATAAGATTTCTGAAAAGCAATTGCTTCTTTCAGGGATTTAAAATCATAAATGTTGTTTCGTTCTAATTCTGACTTTAATATAGTCAACGAACCAATTGTGTTATAAATTTTACACATCTAACCGTAGATTTACTATTGGTGGTTACTTCACATTGCTTATTGGCCATAACTCTCAAATATACAGAACTTCTTTATAGTAGCAATTAGAATATCTGAAATGATAATGTTAAGAATATCAATTGTTTGTATTTGGTTTTGGGGCACATGACTAAATCTCTTCTTGTGTTTTTGTTATTGTGTACAATACAAAATTTAGATGGTAAATACTAAAAATACAGTTTTTCCCATGCTGGCGCATACGTGCCGCATGTGCATTATAAAAACTTAAAAAAATAAATGTAAACGGAGCCTAACATTTTAGTCTTTTTCACAAAAAACTGTTTTGAATTACTAATATTTTTAGCAAATTTGAGGCTTGATTTTTTAGTGATGATCAGACCGATAGACCCTTTGCGCAACGAGGTACTGGATACCTTAGATGATCCGGGCAGGACATCAGGCTTTGTAAGTCCGGCAGAAGATTATATACAGCGCAGGTTGCATATTGCCAATATGATTGTTGGCGATCCTACCAATACCTTTTACTTTAAGGTAGATAATGACCTGATGAGCTTTTTCCATATCCTGAAAGGAGCCATTGCCGTGGTAGATAAATCTCTGCCCGTAATGCACGGATCCATTATTGTTTGCTGCCTGGATGGCGAATGGCTGATCAGGAAGCTGTGCAGGCGCAACGGACGGAACTACCTTTGCATGAGTAACAGCTTTGAAAATTGTATTGAAACAAGCGGCCGACAGCTGGATATTTTTGGAAGCGTTTCATGGGTTTGCATGCCCACCAGATGATATGGTTGGATTAATTGATTGCAATAATTTTTACGCAAGCTGCGAGCGGCTTTTCAGGCCACAGTACAAGAATGTGCCCATTGTGGTTTTGAGCAATAACGATGGCTGCGTAATTGCCCGTAGCGAAGAGGCCAAGCAGCTCGGCATACCTATGACCGCTCCTTATTTTCAATGGAAACCTTTTTTAACGGCTCATAAGGTAGCGGTTTTCAGTTCGCATTATGAACTTTATGGAGATATAAGCGCAAGGGTAATGACCAATATTGCCAGGTTTTCGCCCGATATGGAAGTTTACAGCATTGATGAATGTTTTATAGGTCTTACAGGATTTGATCATCTCGACAGGTATGCAGAGCATTTGCGCAATACCGTGATCCACAACACGGGTATTCCCATATCCATAGGGGTAGGGCCTACCAAGGTACTGGCCAAGGTAGCCAATAAACTGGCCAAAAAAGCACAGGGGCATCTGGTGTTGCAAACGCCTGAACAGATTGAAAAGGCACTTTCAGCGTTTCCTGTTGAAGCGGTTTGGGGCATAGGCTACAAGCATGCCCAGCGGCTCAAAAAAATAGGGGTACATACGGCAAAAGATTTCAGGGGGTTACCTATTAACTGGGTGCAGAAAAATATGTCGGTGGTAGGTGTACGCCTGTGGCGCGAGCTATGGGGACAACCTTGTTTACCGATCAAAATGATAGGCGACCCTAAGAAAGGACTGAGCACCAGCAGGGGCTTTGGCAGAACAACTGATGATTATGAAGAACTGAAAGAAGCCACCTCATCTTATACGGCACGGTTGGCACAGAAGCTCCGTCGCGAAAAATTGTGCTGCACGGTATTATCGGTACGTTTGCTTACCAACCGTTTTACGGATAAGGAAAAACAGGTCTATCCACAGATTACCATTCCTGTACATACAGCAGCCAACAATACGCCCGAACTGGTAAAACATACCTTATGGGGTCTGGAGCAGATATTTCTTAAAGGCTATCGCTACCAAAAAGTAGAGGTATCGGCTTTTGGACTTATTCCCGAAGAAGAAGTGCAATTTAGTTTGTTCAATGCCTATGATGGCGACCGTTTAAACCGCATCAGCTCGCTTATGGACAAGTTGAACACCCATTACGGGGCAGGGGCATTGCGCCTATGCTCTGAAGGGCATAACCCTAAATGGAACCTGCGCAGGGATTTCCTAAGCCCTAATTATACTACCGACTGGAAGGAGATTATAAAGGTGGGTTAATCCATTTCTTTTTTATTGCCCCCGTACAAATTTAGTACCTATGCTGGCTTGGCTTAAGCTTGCTGCGTATGTATTTATAAAAGAAGAGTTGCATTGTCCTGGGCGGAACCTGAAATTGTTGTTGGTAGAAGTTATTTTGTGAGCTCTCTAACATCTGCCCATATCTGTTGCTTCCCAAATTCTCCTAAGTTTAATATGTAATTCCCATCTTTATCTATTACCGCAGAACTGGCACAAGGATAATGCATTTTAAAAAATAATTTTTCTATTATTTGGTCATCATCTTTTTTCCAGTCAACTTTTTTAGGATGATAATATTTTAAATTTTCATCACTTTTATATATCCAGAAATTGTTGGTCGAATTTACTTTCTTGATTTTTCTTAAATAATCATGGTCAAAAACAGTCCATGTAGAAATTCTTTCCATTCCATTGCAATTGTCTTTTCCAGGATAAAAAATGATTATTGTAAGGTTATTATCAACTGTACCTTTTTTTATTAAACTCTTGTTCAATTCTTCTAATTCTTCAACAGATAGTTTTCCTTTTGTTTTAGGTTGGTATAATATATGTGCAACCTGGTCTTCAAGTTCAAAACCGTTATAACGGTAATTATCTTTTGATAAGAAATCATTAAATTCTTTTTCGCTTATATTTTCAAAATTAGAATTATAATACTTTTTAATCTTGCTTTGAGCATATAGCATAGTATTGAATGAAATCAATAAAAGTGCTGTTATTGCTGTTCTTTTCATATAATTTCTGCTAACGTTTTGCAGGTTTAAGTTGAGCCTAATTATTTGAACCAATTACCCACGACACTAATCTAAATAAATGGCTTCAAATTTTTGTGTTCGTACTTCGCCCGAGGCGTAACTTAAACCTGTTGTTATAGGTAGGTTTTTATAAGATTGCTGGCAAAATAGTTCAATGAAAATCTATTTTCTTATTTGTTTTCAAGCAATCCTTCATTCATTGCTTCATCTAATTTATTTGTTATGAATACATTTCCAAAAGCGCCAATTCCAATAACTTTTGTTTTTCCTTCCCAAGTTATTTTGGTTGTTGAAAACAGAACATAATTGTCTGTACTAATAAGGTTGTCAATTATTCTGTCAACTAATGCTCCTCCTAACATTATTCCAAGTGCTTGTCCTGCATTTTTCCATTTGTCGTCGGTTTCAGTCAGGTTTTTCTTTATCGATTGTTGCATATAAGAGCTTAGTTTAATCTTAATAACTTCTTTATGCCTGTCTTGATTAGGGTTGGTTAAAATTGCTACAAGAGCAATTACACCAATAATTATAGTTATTAAATAGTTCTTCTTCATTCTTTCTTTAGTTTCAATTTTAGTTTTCTGGCATTGACCATTTTTTGTAGCTGACGGTCGACATTCTGTCTGTCAGTGTTCTGTACATCTTAAACTTACCTATAACTCTCAAATATACGCAACTTCTTTATAGTTTTAATTATAGTTATTTGAATGTTAATTGAATTAAAATCAATGGTTTATATGTTTTTTTGCAGTACATGGCTAAATCTTTTCTTGTGTTTTAAAATTGCGTGCAATGCAAAATACGCATGGTGAAAACTAAAAATAGAAGTTTTCTAATAAATGAGCCTTATACCTTGTTTATGTAGCGCTATTACGCAATCTGGAGAATTTGGCTTTTAAGATGGATTGGTTCAATTTCTTTATGGTAGTAATTGGAATATCTGGAATGTTAATGGATATGATTTCAGCGGTTTATGTGTGATTTTTACAGGGTATAGGAGAAGTTAAAACTTATTTTGGCTTTTTTGCTTTCTAACTTATTGTTAATCCCTGACTAAAGTAATCGCATTGATTTTTTTGTAATTTTAGTATCGGAATATTTAAAATAAAACAGTAACCAAAACATAATGATAACCAACACATCTGACCTAAAACTGAGAAGAACAGCAATTGCCGACCTGGACACTTTGTTTCAGTTTCAGCTTGATAAAGAAGCAGGTTTTTTAGCCGCGTTTATGCCAAAAGACCCGACAGATAAAACCGCATATTTAACAAAATACACGAAATTATTGAGCGACCCAACTGTAAACAACCAGACCATTATGCTCGGCAATACTATTGTGGGTAGTATTGCAAAATTTGTGATGGAGGGCGATACGGAAATTACTTATTGGCTGGACAGGAAATTCTGGGGGCAGGGAATAGCGACCCTCGCACTTAAAAAATTTCTTGATCTTGAAACCACAAGACCTCTATTTGGGCGGGTCGCGTTTGACAATTTTGGCTCGCAAAAAGTCCTGGAAAAATGCGGTTTTGTAAAGATTGGCTCAGACAAAGGCTTTGCAAATGCACGCCAAACAGAAATAGAAGAATTTATTTACAAACTTGACCATTAGAAGCAATTGAATATAAAAAAACAGATCAAAGCTTATATAGACAGTCAGCCCGAACCCAAACGAGCCGAAATAGAAACCTTGCATCAACGCATATTGCATGTATTGCCCAAAGCTAAACTCTGGTTTTTAGATGGTAAAGACGGTCAGGGCAAAACGGTTTCTAATCCACAGATAGGCTACGGGCTTCAAACCGTAAAATATGCTAACGGAAAAACCAAAGCCTTTTACCAAATTGGCATGAGCGGCAATACAACCGGGATTTCAGTTTATATAATGGGCCTTGAAGATAAAAAGTACTTACCAGAAACTTACGGTAAAACCATAGGTAAGGCAAATGTAACCGGCTATTGCATCAAGTTCACTACCTTAAAAGACATCCATATAGATGTACTTGAAGCCGCGATACTTGATGGGGTTAAGCAGAGCACCTAACATCTGTTCTTATGCTTTTTTTCTATTGAAAAAGCATAACTGCCTTAATTACGCTCATATTCACTTATTTTTTGGGTTTGAAAAAGGTCAAAAAACTCTCAAGTTGTTAAAATTTCGCAGATTCCACAATTTTTTGGGTAAAAACCACAAAACATTTATTTGCAAGGCGTTATGTTAATTTATAACTTAAAGTTTTAACCTAAAATAAACTAACAGAAAACTAAGTTAAACCAACACCATCAATGACTAAAACTACGCTTTTAGGGCTAAGAAGGGGCAGCTTCTTTTTAGCCCTCCTGGCAATTATTGCCCTTGCAGTGCTTTCCTGCAAAAAAGATCTTTTTAAAACGAGTGATGAATTTTCTGACCCGAACCTGGTCAGCCGGAACCAGGCCTATTCAAAAGGGCCGCAGATGAAAACCATTAACCTGACTGATTTTAAAAGACAGGTCGATGTGGCAAGCCTGGGCAAGCTCGCCGCGTCCTTTCAGGACTACAAGCCCAACAAGGACAAACTGATGTCCGTCAACATGCCGGAAACCTACGCTGGCTTTAATATCCAGACCGATAGTATCAATGTTGTTGAAACGAACAATTACACCAGCTATGTTTTCCCTGTAAAGCTGTCCAGCCCGAGGGCAATAACCTTTCAGAACCTGACCATCCAGAAAAACAAGCTGAACAACAAGACCGTTGCTTTCATCAATACCTACACACCTTCGCAGAAATGGATCACGGACTGGAAGGCAGGGAAGCAGTCAAAGTTTGACGGCAATATTGCCGTTACCTTTTTGAATTTAGGCAACAATCCGGTTCCGGTTAATTTACCAACGTCTTCGGCCTCGGGCGCAGGTAACGGCCAGGGCAAAATTTCTTACGCAAATGTTGACGACTGTTATACCATTGACTACTGGTATGCCATCCCATATTCATGCTCTTCAGGCAGGCACTGGCCGGGCGATCCGGGATGCCGTTTGGACGGTTCGTTAAGAGCCGGCTATTTTGTTGTTTACTTCGATGTAACCTATTGCGGTAGCGGCGGCGGCGACGGTGGCTATAACGGCGATGACAGCGGCTATGGTTTTCCAGGTGGCGGAGGTGGTACTACCAATCCCGGCACTGGTGGCGGCACAACCGATCCGGGAAATACCGGAGGTGGCACAACCGGCGATCCGGGTGGCGGCGGTAACGGTGGCGGTGGATATATCCCTCCGTTTCCTCCGGGCAATGGTTACCCACCGATAGACCCGGGAACAGGCGGTGGCGGTTCAGGTGGTAGCGGAGGCGGAACAACCCCGACACCACCATCAGACTACAATCCCTGTAACGGCAACAACCCGCCCATTGGTACAATAGGCGCGGTAAAAAGTGGCGCGACGGGCGCTAAGCTCATGGTACACCAATTACCTGATTGCGATCCACAACCGCCGACAATCCCTCCGATAATTCCGCCAAATCCTTACGATCCCGATTACAGCTATGATCCTTTTGCCGGAGAAATGACACCGATGCGCAGTGAAACGGTTTTCCATGACGAAACCGGGCGGTTCATAACCTATGGAGAGGTTGAGGACTATTACACCTTTAACAATGAAGAGGTGGACAATATCCTGGGAGAGTTTGAGATCCCAAATTTTACACCGGTATGGGGCCTTAATACAGCCCTTGAAATTCAACTTGAAGCATCTTATTTAAGGGTGGCGCACCCTGACTGGAGCGAATTTAAGGTTGTAACCAGAGCTACATGGAATGCCCTTAAAGGAAAATGCCATTTTGCGCTTGACATTGTTGGTCTTGTCCCGGTTGTAGGTGAAGCAGCAGATCTTGCCAATGGCGCAATTTACTATATCGAAGGAGATAGGTTAAATGCCGCTTTGAGTGCCGCATCTGCGGTACCCGTTTGGGGATGGGTATCGGTAGGCGGTAAATGGTTCCGCACGGTTGAGAAGGTAGCGGCAAAATCACTTAGCGAAGCAGCAGGTAAGGTTAGCTACATCGTGATAAAAAGCAATAAGGGAGCTGTCAGGCTGATTAAGGTCGCTGTTAATGCCTTTAGCCATAACGGGGTTAAAGCGCTCAAAGCTGTAAAGCCTGCTGATAAAACCTTAACCAACATTTCCAGAACCATGATAGATCAGCTATCTTTACGCGTTAAGCCTGTTGCAACCAGCTTAAAGAACAAAGTAGATGATATTATACTGCACGGTGATGCCGCCGGAACAAAGACCGAGCAACTGGCCGATGAGATGTTTGCAACCAATGGCTTTGTAAAGCATGATGCCAAGATTGGCAGCA